>CBDIPM010000004.1:0-307816 GCA_965283745.1 Caulobacteraceae bacterium | reverse complement strand
GACATGGCCATCGAGGCCGATCCGGGCGAGGCGGGCGCGGAGACGCGCATCACCATCGACACCTTCCGCAACCTGATGATCGGTCACTACGTCGGTCGCAGCCTGCTGCAGGTCGAGGCGGCGATGGCGAAGGCCGGGACGCTGGCCGGGGCCATCGCGCTGCTGGACCCCTCGCACCGCCGCCTGCGCCGGGTCCGCCCCCGCGCGCTCGGGCCCATCGAGCGGTTCATCAGCGACTGGAGCCTGGGCGATCCAACCACGCCGGGCGACGCCTGGCGGCCGTGGATCGGCGCGCTGCCTGCGCGAGCAGGTCGGGTTGATCGCGGAGTTCACGCCGCCGGCGGAGGCTCAATCTCCAGGTCCACCACCAGAGGCAGATGGTCCGACGCGACCCGCGCGCGCGCGTCGAAAGGTGATTCCACCTTTGTGACCGTGATCGCTCCGGCGACGAACACATGGTCGATGCGCATGAACGGAAAGCCGGACGGGAAGGTCGCGGTCGGCGCCCGACCAAGGCCCGACTGGGCGTCGCGGATCACCGCCGTCAGCATGCGGTAGGTCCGCGAAAACGGGCTGGCGTTGAAATCGCCCAGCAGCACCGCCGGGGCGGTGAAGGCCTCCGACGCCATCCAGTCCTCGCCGATCAGGGCCGCCGCCTGCACCTGCTGCTCGCGCGGCACCAGACCCAGGTGGGTGTTGATGACCTGCAGCTCGACGCCGCCGCCGATGTCGACGGCCACCCACAGGGCGCCGCGCGGCTCCAGCCCGCGAAGGCGGGGCAGCCCCGGCAGGGCCCCGGCCCTGACCAGCCGCTCCGGCAGGGCGGTGAGGATGGCGTCGCCGTAGCGCTCCTCCTCGACATACATCGCCGGGTGGAAGTGCGATTTCATCCGCAGCAGCTCGGCCAGGCGGTGGGCCTGGTCGACGTGGTTGGTGCGGCGGCGGCCGACGTCCAGCTCCTGCAGCGCCACGATGTCGGCGTTGCAGGCGGCGATCACCTCGGCCACCCGCTCAACGTCGAGCTTGCGGTCGGTCCCGACGCAGCGGTGGACGTTGTAGGTGGCGAGTTTGACCTTCATGCCCCGAAGAGATCGCCCGGCGGCGCGTCCGGTTCCACCGGGCCGTCGCGGCGGCCCAGCAGGAACAGCGCCGCCTCGGCCCGCCAGTTCTCGATTTCCCGGGTCGGATCAATGGTCCGGGCGGGCCGGCCCTCGGCCAGGGCGACGCTGGCCTCGATCCGCAGGTCCAGGTCGTCCACCAGCGCGTTGAAGTCGGCGAGGGTGCAGAGGTGAATGTTGGGCGTCGACCACCAGGGCTCGGGCAGCGACCGCGTCTCGGGCATCCGGCCCCGGCGCAGCAGCGACCAGCGCACCCGCCAGTGGCCGAAGTTGGGGAAGCTGACCACGGCGCGGTCGGCGATGCGCATCAGTTCGCTCAGCACCTGGCGCGGGTTGCGGGTCGCCTGCAGGGTCTGGGACAGGATGGCGTAGTCGAAGGCGCCGGTCGGGAACTGCTCCAGGTCGCGGTCGGCGTCTCCCTGCATGACCGCCAGGCCGCGCGCCAGGCAGGCGGAGACGCCCTGGGGGCTGATCTCGACGCCGCGCCCGTCGATGTCCTTCTCGCGGGTCAGCAGCTCCAGCAGCTCGCCGCCGCCGCAGCCGACGTCGAGCACCCGCGAGCCGGGACGCACCAGGCGCAGGATCTCGCGGAAGTCCTCGCGCACGACGCTCACCGCAGCCCCCGCGCGCCGTCGACGGAATCGAGGAACCCGGCCAGGGCCGAGTCCATCACCGGCTCGTCGAGCAGGAAGGCGTCATGACCCTTGTCGCTCTCGATCTCCACGAAGCTGGCCCGCGCGCCGGCGGCGTTCAGCGCCCGCACGATGTGGCGGCTCTCGGCCGTCGGGTAGAGCCAGTCGGAGGTGAAAGACAGCACGCAGAACCGCACGTCCCGCGCCTTGCGGAACGCCTCGGTCAGCACGCCGCCGTAGGGCGCGGCCAGGTCGAAGTAGTCCATGGCCCGGGTGATGTAGAGGTAGCTGTTGGCGTCGAAGCGGTCGACGAAGGTCGCCCCCTGGTGCCGCAGGTAGCTCTCCACCTGGAAATCGGCGTCGAAGCCCCACGACAGCCCGTCGCGCTGCAGCTCGCGGCCGAACTTCCGCTGCAGGGCGGCCTCGGACAGGTAGGTGATGTGCGCGGCCATGCGGGCGACGGCCAGGCCCTTCTCCGGCCGGGAGCCGTGCAGGGCATAGTCGCCGCCCCGCCAGTCCGGGTCGGCCATGATCGCCTGCCGGCCGACCTCGTGGAAGGCGATGTTCTGGGCGCTGTGGCGAGCGGCGGAGGCCACGCAGACAGCGCTGAACAGCCGCTCGGGATAGGAGGCCGCCCACTGCAGCACCTGCATCCCGCCCATGGAGCCGCCGACCACGGCCTGCAGCGTCTCGATACCCATGGCCTCGATCAGCATCGCCTGGGCGCGGACCATGTCGGCGATGGTGATGACCGGGAACGACAGGCCCCAGGGCTTGCCGGTCGCGGGATTCGAGCTGGCCGGGCCGGTGCTGCCCATGCAGCCGCCGACGACGTTGGCGCAGACGATGAAGTGGCGCGCAGGGTCCAGCGGCTTGCCGGGGCCGACCAGTCGCGTCCACCAGCCCGGCTTGCCCGAAACCGGGTGAAGCCCGGCGACATGCTGGTCCAGGGTCAGGGCGTGACAGATGAGAACGGCGTTGGATTTGTCGGCGTTCAGCGCGCCGAAACTGCGCCAGGCGATCTCCAGCCCCTCGATGCGGGCGCCGGAGTCGAGGACAAGCGGCTGCGAGGGCGGGAACGTCCAGGTCCCGCCATCCTCGAGGATCGCCTGCGTCTGCGCCGTGAGGGTCATGCAAGGCCTTGGACCGTCGCCGGCCGCCGCTGTCAACCGGCGCCTTCCTGCGAAGCGGCGGCGCGTCTAATACAGGGCCGATGAAACGACTGATCCTCATGCGCCACGGCAAAGCCGAACGGAGCAACGTCGGCGGCGACTTCGAGCGCGGCCTGACCGACCGCGGGCTGGCCGACGCCGCCCTGATGGGCCGGCTGCTGGCCGACGAAGGCCTGACGCCGGACCTTGCGCTGGTGTCCGCCGCCCGCCGCACCCAGCAGACCTGGGGCGCCGTCTCGCAGGCCTTCCCCGCCGCGAAGGCCATCTCCCTGCGCCCGCTCTATCACGCCAGCGCCGAACGCATCCTGTTCGAGATCGAGGCTCATGGCGACCAGGGCGACACCCTGATGGTGGTCGGCCACAATCCCGGCCTGCACGAGCTGACCCTCGGCCTGTTGCGGCAGGGGGCGCCGGCTCGGCCCTGGCGGCCCGCGCCGAGAGCCGCTTCCCGACCTCGACCGTGGCGGCCTTCACGATCGACGACTACAGCCGCCCCACCTACGACGGGCTGTTCTACGCGGCCGACCACGGCGGGGGCGGCGGCGAATGACCCGCGTCTACAAGCTGCTAACCCGCGCCGAATGGGCCGCCGCCGAGGCGAAGGGCGTGTTCGAGGGCTCGGCGGTCGACGTTGCCGACGGCTTCATCCACTTCTCCACCGCCGCACAGGCGCCGGAGACCGGCCGTCGCTACTTCGCGGGCGTCGCCGACCTGGTGATCGTGGGCTTCGAGGAGGAATCGCTCGGCGAGGGCCTGAAGTGGGAGCCATCGCGCGGCGGCGACCTGTTCCCGCACCTGTACGGCCCCTTGCCCACGGCCCTGGCGGTCGAGGTGCGGGACGTGGCGCTGGACGCCGGCGGCGTCCCCCAGCTTTCGGGGCTGGAGGCATGATAGCGATGCGCCAATCCCCTCCCTGTTGGGAGAGGGGGACCATGCGGAGCATGGTGGAGCGGGAGGCGCAGGCGCATGCCGTCCGCGCGGGGCGTCACCGTCCCACCGACCTCGCCAAGCCTTCTGACGCCGGCGCATCCCTCTCCACCACCCTCCGGGTGGTCCCCCTCTCCCAAGTGGGAGAGGGATGATGCACGATTTCGCCGCCCGCGCGTTGCACCTGCTCGACCCCGAGGACGCGCACCGCGCCTCCATCCTGGGCCTCAAGCTCGGCCTCGGCCCCGTCGACTCAGGGCCAGACGATCCGATCCTGGCGACCACCCTCGCCGGCCTCGCCCTGCCCTCCCCGGTCGGGCTGGCCGCCGGGTTCGACAAGAACGCCGAGGCCCCGGACGCCATGCTGCGCGCCGGGTTCGGCTTCGTCGAATGCGGCACGGTCACGCCCCTGCCCCAGGCCGGCAACCCTCGCCCGAGGCTGTTCCGGCTGAGCGAGGACCGCGCGGTGATCAACCGCATGGGCTTCAACAACGCCGGGCTGGACGCTTTCGCCGCCAACCTCGCCGCCCGTCGCCACACGGGCGTGGTCGGGGCGAACATCGGGGCCAACAAGGAGTCCGACGACCGGATCGGCGACTATGTCGCCGGCCTGCGCCGCCTGTGGGGCCGGGCGTCCTACTTCACCGTCAACATCTCCTCGCCCAACACGCCGGGCTTGCGCGCGCTGCAGACGAAGGCGGCGCTGGAGGACCTGCTCGGCCGGCTGGACGAGGCGCGGCGCGAGCTGAAGGCGAGCGGCGGCGACTATCCGGTCTTCCTCAAGGTCGCGCCCGACCTGGAGGACGGCGAGGTCGAGACCATCGTCGAGACCGTGGCGGCCTTCGGCCTGCAGGGGATCATCGTGTCGAACACGACCATCTCGCGGCCCGACAGCCTGCGCTCGCCACGGAAGACGGAGACCGGCGGCCTCTCCGGCCCGCCGCTGATGAGCCTGTCGACGCAGGTGCTGGCCCGCTTCCACGCCGCCAACAGCCACGGCCTGACCCTGATCGGGGCCGGCGGCATCGCCACCGGCGCCGACGCCCTGGCCAAGATCCGGGCCGGCGCGGCGGCGGTGCAGTTCTATTCGGCGATGGTCTTCGAGGGCCCGGGGATGGTCGTGCGGGTGAAGCGTGATCTCGCCGCGCGCCTGCGCGCCGAAGGCTTCGCCTCGGTCGCCGACGCCGTGGGCGCGCGATGAACCTGACGCGGGCCCTTGCGCTTTTCGCTCAGCACGCGAACTCTTCCGGACTCGCCAACCCGGCGATCGTGAAGTAGCGCATGAGCATGGCTGACGTCCCGCCGCCCTCGACGGAGACGCCCGCAACGGCCGACCGGCCCTCGCGGCGCTGGCTCTGGCCGGGCGGACTGTCGGCGCGTCTGCTGGTCCTGACGATCCTGTTCGTGGTCGGCGCCGGCATGCTGGTGCTGCCGGCCACCCTGGCGACCTTCGAGGAGCAGTGGCTGCTGGACCGCATCCGCGCCGCCGAACTGGCCTCGACCATCGCCGAGGCTGATCCCGGCCGGAAAGTCACCGCCCCGGTGCGCCAGCAGATGCTGGAGAACGCCGGCGTCGTCTCCGTGGCCATCCAGACCGAAGGCATGCGCCGGCTGATCCTCGCCGCGCCGCGCGACCTGCGCGATCCCTACCTGGTCGACCTGCGCACCCAGAAGCCGATCAGCTGGATGACCGCGCCGTTCAAGACCATCTTCGGCGGCAAGGACCGCATGGTGCGCGTCATCGCCGAACCGCGCTTCCGCTCCGGCGAGTTCATCGACATCGTCATGCCGGAACAGCCGCTGAAGGAGGCGCTGCTGGCCTATCTGGGCCGGCTGGTGATGATCACCCTGTTCGTGTCTCTGGGCGCCGGGGTGGCGGTCTATCTGGCGCTGAACGCCTTCCTCGTCCGGCCGATGCAGAAGATCACCCTGGCCATGGAGCGCTTCCGGGCCGATCCGGAAAACCCCGAAGCCCGCGTCGTCCTCTCCGGCCGCCGGGACGAGATCGGTCGCGCCGAGGCCGAGCTGGACCGCATGCAGTCGGACCTGATCGCGGCGCTGAATTCCCGGGCCCGGCTGGCGGCGCTGGGCGAGGCGGTGGCCAAGATCAACCACGACCTGCGCAACATGCTGACCAGCGCCCAGATCGCGTCCGACCGCCTCGCCGCCATCGGGGACCCCAAGGTCGCCCAGGCCATGCCGCGCCTGGAGCGGGCTCTGGATCGCGCCATCACCCTGGCCACCGACGTGATGGCCTACGGCAAGACCATCGAGGCGCCGCCGGCGTTGCAGGTCCTGCCGCTGCAGGCGGCGCTGGACGCGGCGGCCGAAGACGCCGGCCTGAGCGAAAGCGGCGTGCGGCTGGTCGACCGGCTGGAGCCCGAGGTCCGGGTCAACGCCGATCCCGACCAGCTGCACCGGATCCTGGTCAACCTGCTGCGCAACGCCCGCGAGGCCATGCCCGGCGACGCCGGCGAGGTTCAGGTCGCGCTGCGCGAGGAGAACGGCGCCAGCATCCTTCGCCTGTCGGACAACGGTCCCGGCCTGCCGGACCGCGCGCTGGCCCACCTGTTCCAGCCGTTCACCGGCTCGGCCCGGCGCGGCGGCACGGGCCTGGGCCTGGCGATCAGCCGCGAGCTGGCCCAGGCGCACGGCGGCGATCTGGTGCTGGTGAAGACCGGGCCGGAGGGCACGGTGTTCGAACTGGTCCTGCCCGGCGCGCCCGTCGCGCCCGCGCCGGTCAAGCCGAAGCGCACGCGGAAGAAGAAGACCGAGGCGTAGGGGCCTACTCCGCCGCCTTGGCCACGCCCTCGCGCCGGTCGTCGGCCGCGCCTTCCAGCACCCCGCCCGGACGGACGATCACGCCGTGCAGGCCGCTGTTCTCGCCGCCGGGGCCGAAGGTGATCCCCCGGGCTTTCAGCGCCTCGACGACCCCCTCGGGATAGCGCTCTGCCTCGCTGGAGAAGCGGTCGCCGCGGGCCACGAGGTTGGGCAGGTCGAAGGCCTCCTGCAGCGGCAGCTCCCAGTCGAACACCCCGACCATGGCCTTGAGATTGTAGGACAGGATCGCGGTCCCGCCGGGCGAGCCCAGCGCAGCGACCAGCCTGCCGTCGCGATCCAGCACAATCAGCGGCGCCATCGACGAGCGGGGCCGCTTGCCCGGCGCCACGGCGTTGGCGGCCGGCGCGCCGTCGGCCTCGACCGGCGAGAAGCTGAAATCGGTCAGCTGGTTGTTGAGGAAGAAGCCGCCGACCATCCGCCCCAGCCGAACACGGCCTCGACCGTCGTGGTCATCGAGACGGCGTTGCCCCAGCGGTCGACGATCACGAAGTGCGAGGTGCCGGCCGGCTCCAGCGTGCGGTCCGGGGCGCGGATGCCGGCGCCGGCCGGTGTTCCCGGCTTCGGCGCCGGCCCGGCGCGGTCGCCGACCAGCGCGGCGCGGGCGGCGACATAGTCCGGCGCAAGCAGGCCCTCGACCGGGGTCCGCGCGAACGGCTCGTCGCCGACGTAGCGGTCGCGGTCGGCGTACATCAGCCGCTCGACCTCGGCCAGGCGCACCCAGGCGACGGGGTCCGCCGGCGAGCGGTCGGCGATGTCGGTGCGCTCCAGCATCATCAGCCCCTGCAGCACCGCCACGCCGCTGGACGGCGGCGGCGCGGTGCAGACACGATAGACGCGGTAGGGGCGACACAGCGCCGGCGAACTGCGCGGGCGGTAGCGGTCCAGGTCGGCGACGGCCAGCGTGCCGGGCAGCGGCGCCTGCTGCGCCCTGGCGGTGATGGCTTCCGCCAGCGGTCCCTCGTAAAGCGCGTCGGCCCCGCCCTCAGCGAGCATCCGCAGCGTCTTGCCATAGGCGGTGTTGATCAGCCGGTCGCCGGCGACGTACCGCGTTCCGTCCGGCTTGGTGAAATAGGCGATGACGTCCGGGGCGGCGTTCTGGGGCACGCGCGGCGAGGCGATCATGCCCGCCAGCCTCGGACTGACGATGAAGCCCTCGTTGGCGAGCCGCTCGGCGTCGACGAACAGCGAGGCCCAGGGGCGCTTGCCGTGAGTCTTCTGCACCTCGCCCAGCATGGCCACGGCGCCCGGCACGCCCGTGGCGCGGCCGCTGAGCACGGCCTGGACGTAGCCGAGCGGCTTGCCGTCCTCGCCCATGAACATGTCGGCCGTGGCGCCGGCCGGCGCGGCCTCGCGGCCGTCGTAGGCGGTCACCTCGCCGGTGCGGGCGTCGAAGTAGATCATGAAGGCGCCGCCGCCCAGGCCGCTGCTCTGGGGCTCGACCAGGCCCAGCACCGCCTGGACCGCCACGGCGGCGTCGGCGGCCGTGCCGCCCTCGCGCAGGACTCGCAGCCCCGCCTCGACCGCCAGCGGATTGGCCGCCGACACCATGCCCGGCGAGCGGGGCGCCTCGACAGTCGCGGGCACGCCAGGCGCGGAAGGTCCGGGAAGGAAGGAACAGCCGCCGAGCAGCAGTGCGAGAACAAGAGCAACCGGACGCATGCGAACTCCGCGGTGGGACCCGACACAATAGGGATCACGTCGCGCAGGGAAAGCCCCGGCCATGGACAAGTTCCGGGGCGCGTGCGACTCGAACGGCCATGAGCGCCGCCCGTCCCGGACCCCGCAACCTGATCACCGACGTCCCCGGCCTCGCCGTGGGACAGGCCCAGGACGAGACCGTCCGCACCGGCGTGACGGTGATTCTGCCCGACGAGCGCGCCGTCTGCGCCGTCGATGTGCGCGGCGGCGGCCCTGGCACGCGCGAGAGCGACGCCCTGTCGCCCGAAGCCCTGTCGGACGAGGTCGACGCCGTCGTCCTGTCCGGCGGTTCGATGTATGGCCTGGCCGCCGGCGACGGCGTGGCCGCGTGGCTGGGGGCGCAGGGACGCGGCTATCGTGTCTCGCCGCTGCCGGAGGTGCCGCCCTCGCCGATCGTGCCGGCGGCGATCCTGTTCGACCTCGCCAACAGCGGCGACAAGCGCTGGGGGCTTGAGCCGCCCTATCGCCGGCTGGGCATCGCGGCGGCGGAAGCCGCCGGCCCCGTGTTCGATCTCGGGCTGGCCGGAGCCGGATACGGCGCCAAGGCCGGGGCGCTGAAGGGCGGCACCGGCTCGGCTTCCATCGTCACGCCGGACGGCTACGTGGTCGGGGCCCTGGCGGCGGTGAACAGCCTGGGCTCGGTGGTCGGCGGCGACGGCCTGACCTTCTGGGCCGCCCCGTTCGAGATCGACGGCGAATTCGGCGGCCGCTCGCCGGCGGGACTGTCGATCGGACCCGACGACTGGGGCCTGGCCAAGGGCGCGCCGGCTGTCCGCGAGAACACCACCATCGCCTGCGTGGCCACCAACGCCGTCCTGACGCCCGTCCAGGCCCGGCGCGTGGCGATCATGGCCCAGGCCGGCCTCGCCCACTCGATCCGGCCCATCCATTCGCCGTTCGACGGCGACGTCGTCTTCGCCCTGTCGACGGGCCGGCTCGACCTGGGGCCCACGCCCGAGCGAATGGTCATGCGCATCGGCGCCCTGGCCGCCGACTGCCTGGCCCGGGCCGTCGCCCGCGGCGTCTACGAGGCTGTGACCTTCCCCGGAATCGGCGCTCCCGCGTGGCGCGACCTGTCCAAGGTTTAATGACCCGTGGTATCTGAGGCGTGCTAGGGCCGCGCCCCCGGACATGACCGACCAGGCGAAACCGCCGGTTCGGCCGCTCTTGCTCCGGATCAATTCCGGGCGCGTCTTGTGGCGATATGCTTTCGTCAGGCCCGCCCGGGCCAAGGAGGCCAGGACCATGAACGGTACGAAGAAGACCATCGCCCGCGTGGCGCTCGCCGGCGTCGCCATCGCCGGAACCGCCGCGGCGACGCCCCGCGACCAGGCAGGTCGTCACCGGACCCGTCGCCACCTACTGGATGAGCGCCCAGACGACCAGCGGCATGACCATGGGCGGCGGCGCGCCGTCGCTGTCCTCGATGATGGGCATGGGCCGCGGCGGCAATGTCAGCAAGAGCCTGATCCTGCAGCTGGGCTCCGCCCGCAGGCCGACGGGCGAGCCCTCGGCCGAACACCTGCCGCCCGCCGTGCTCAAGGCCGGAGCGACCCTGCCGCTGGTGACGCCGAAGGCCCAGCCGCGGGTCGAGACCCGGGAGGAGCCGGGCATGCCGCAGTCCTATGAAAAGCCGCGCGGCAAGATGCTGATCTACTGGGGCTGCGGCGACCGCGCCCGGCCCGGCCAGCCGATGGTCTTCGACTTCGCGAAGATGGCCGACGACCAGATCCCGGCCGGCTACAGCCAGCTGATGAACAGCCTGCAGGTCAGCGCCATGCAGCCGCCCTCGCCGTCGCGCCACGCGACCTACGGCGAATGGCCCAACGAGAAGACCCGCACCACGGTGCCCGGCGACGGGTCCCTGCTCGGCCCGCACACCATTCGCGGCAACTACAGCCCGCAGATCCAGTTCGCCATGGCCCAGGGGCAGGACTTCCTGCCCCCCGTCCAGATGACGACCAACAGCCGCAATCCGACCGGCTCCTTCCAGCTCGGCTGGCAGCCGGTGACCGGGGCGACCGGCTACATCGCCTCGACCATGGGCGGCGGCGATGGCGAGACCTTCGTGATCTGGAGCTCCAGCGAGGTGCAGAGCCTGCTGTTCGCCCTGCCCGACTACCTGCGGCCGTCCGACGTCACCCGCCTGCTGGCCAACAAGGCCCTGATGGCGCCGACCCAGACCAGCTGCACGGTGCCCCGCGAGGTCATCGAGGCGGCGCCGCAGTCGATGTACCAGTTCGTGGCCTATGGCGGCGAAAGCAACTTCACCTACCCGCCGCGCCCGGCCGATCCGAAGGTGGCCTGGAACATCGAATGGACGGTGAAGGTCCGCTACCGTTCGGCGACGGGCGGCATCCTCGGGATGGAAAATCCGTACGGCGCGGGCATGGGCGATGACGACGCTGACGACCGGCCCCCGACCGCCGGCGGCAAGCCGGCCAAGCCGGCGAAGAAGCCGAAGGGCACGGACATCCTGCGCGGCCTCGGCGTGCCGATTCCGGGCGGTCTATAGGCCCTGTCGGAGAGCGCGGCCCGGGGCCGGAAAAACCGCCCCGGACCGCTTGCCTTTCGGCAAGAGCCCGACTAGGTTCCGCGCCCTCGCCGGACCCCTACAAGGCCCCCGGCGTAGTGCGCGCCCGTAGCTCAGCTGGATAGAGCATCAGACTACGAATCTGAGGGTCGGACGTTCGAATTGTTCCGGGCGCGCCATTTTCTTCTCCCTTTCCGACGGACCTGCGCGACGGCGACGGGAGACTTTCATGGACGATGCCATTCTCGACCTTCTTCGCACCGCGGCGGCCGACCGGCGGCTCGTCCGGATCTACCGGTCGGTCGACGACACGCCAGAGCGCGGCCATGTGCTCGCCGTCGGCGAGACCTTCGTGGCCATCGCCGTGGTCGATGACCGCCAACGGTATGACGGCGTCCAGTGCTTCCGGCTGCAGGACATTCGGCTGGTCGAGACCGACCCCTATGCCGACTTCGCCGAGGCGGCGCTGAGCGCGCGCGGCGAGGTTCGGCCCGAGCTCGGCGAGGTCAGCCTGCTCAGCGCCAGCGCGCTGCTGCTCACCGCCAGCGCCGCCCATCCGCTGATCACCGTGCATCCCGAGGCCGAGGACCCCGACGTCTGTTTCATCGGCAAGGTGCTGAGCCTCGAGGGCGGCCTCTTGTGGCTGCGCGAGATCGGCCCGGACGCGCTTTGGGACGACGAGCCGGAAGCCCACCGCATCAGCGAGATCACCCGGGTCGACTTCGGCGGCGACTACGAACAGGCGCTGGCCCTGATCGGCGGCGCGCCGCCGGCCAAGCCCCCGGCCGCCGTCCCGCGCCTGCGGCTCGTCTCCGACAACGGCTAGGTCATCCGCGCCACGGGCCGCCGCAGCCACGCCTCGGCGATCAGAATGTTGGGAACCCAGCACAGCCAGGCGATGGCGCGGTAGCTGTCCTCCATGGGCCAGGGCAGCAGCATCGACAGCGGCAGGTAGATGCGCAGTGTGACCGCCGCGAGCGTCAGGGCCCAGGAGCGGATCATCCAGCGGCGATGCTCGTCGAAGCGGCGCTCCATCGCCGTGCGCCAGCCCAGCGCGGTGGTCACCAGCCAGAGCGTCGCCAGCAGGGCGAACCCCGCGCTCGCGATGGGGCCGGTCGAGGCGCCGAACGCCAGCACCAGGCCCGCGATCCCGCCCTCCAGGCAGCCCAGCACGTAGAGCCGGCCGGTCCAGCGGTGCGCCGCCGGCCAGCGCCGCCTGATCGACGGCAGGAACTGCAGCCAGCCGATCAGCAGCGCCGTCGCCGCGCCGGCGACATGGGCGGCCACCCAGGGGTGCGCGAAGAGGTTCTCCATGACGTTCGGCGCCAGAGGGCCGACCGCGGGCAGGTAGCGATAGGAGACCAGCGCCACCGCCACGGCCAGGAAGGCCGCGGTCGCCTGGAAGGCCTTCGCTCCCCAGCGGCGGCCGGCCGGCCCGGGCGTCGCATCCATCGTCGTCATCGCTCGTGCTCCGTCTCGATGCCCGCCGTGATTGCCGCCGGCCGCGCACCCGGCTAGGCCTGTCTTCGCGAACGGCGCCGGGGCTGCGTGAACGGAACGCGATGGGATCGACGGGGACGAGCTCGGCGGGGAACGCCATCCGGCGGCTGACGCTCGATCTCGCCGTCCTCGCCGCCATGGGACTGGTGGTCGGCGCACTTGGTCCCTTCGGCTCGGACACCATGGCGCCCTTCCGCGCTACGCCTACTGGACCGGCAATCTGGTCGGCGGCGGCGTGATCGGGATGGTGATCGACGAGGCGCTCGGTCGGCGGATCACCACCGCCTGGCGGCGCGTGGCGGTCACTTCGGTGCTGATGACGCCGCTGGTCGCCCTGTTCGTCAGCGGCATGGCGTTGCTCTTCTTCGGCGTGACGGCGGACGTCCACGGCTATCTGGCGCTGCTGTGGCAGGTGTTCGCCATCGCGCTGCCGGCCATGGCCGTGCGGGCGCTGGTCTGGCGGCGGCCTGCCGTGCGCGTCGAGACCCGGACCGTGATCGCCCCGCCGATGCCGGAGGCGGAGGCCGCGTTCCGGCGACGGCTGTCGGCCCGACGCCGGACGGCGCGGCTGATCGCGGTCGAGGCCCACGACCACTACCTGCGGGTCCACACCGACGCCGGGCCGGAGCTGGTCACCGGGCGGATGACCGACGCCATGGACGAGCTGGCCGGGGCCCACGGCTATCGCACCCACCGGTCCTGGTGGGTGGCGGCGGACGCCATCGAGACGGTGCGCTGGCGTCGCGGGACAGGTCAGGCGCAGCTGGCCGGCGGACTGGTCGCGCCGGTCAGCCGGGCCCAGGCGCCGCTGCTCCGCGACGCGGGCTGGACCTAGAATCGCGGGTCGCCGGCTTTGGGTTGACGCGATGCGGGCCGGCGCCGTCCCCTGTCCGGAAACGGGAGAGAGACGGCATGACCGGGGTGAAGGTCGCCTATTCGGCGGACGGGGTGGAGATGATCGGCAGGCTCTACGAGCCGCAGGGCGGCGGGCGACGGCCCGGCCTGCTGGTTGCGCATGAGTCCCCCGGGATCACCGGCCATACGATCGCAATCTCCGAGCGGCTGGCCGCGCGGGGCTACGTGGTCCTGACCGTCGACTATCAGGGCGGCGGCCAGGTGGTGACCGACCGCGACGAGATGATGCGGCGCTTCCAGCGGTTCATGAGCGATCCGGCCTTCATCCGGGCGCGGATGGGCGCGGCGCTGGCGGCGCTGCTGACCAACGAGCGGGTTGATCCGACGCGTCTGGGGGCGCTGGGCTACTGCTACGGCGGCACGGCGGTGCTGGAGCTGGCGCGCGGTGGGGCGGACCTGAAGGCTGTGGCCGGCTTCCACTGCGGCCTGACCACCGCCCGGCCGCAGGACGCCGCCGCGATCAAGGGCAAGGTGCTGGTCGCCATCGGCGCCGACGATCCCGTCGTTCCGGCCGATCAGCGGGTCGCCTTCGAGCAGGAGATGACCGCGGCGGGCGTCGACTGGCGGCTGGCCCTGTACGGCCGGACCAGCCACAGCTTCACCAATCCGGAGGCCGACGGCTGGGGCATGCCCGGCTTCGCCTACAGCGCCTCGGCCGACCAGCGCTCCTGGCGGGCGATGCTCGACCTGCTGGATGAGACGATGGGCGCGCCCTAGGTCTTCGGAGACCAGCCGCTGGACGGGGGCCCGTCAAAGGTCTCGGCGATGGCCTGAACCTCCGGCTCGAAGTCTTCCATCGCCTGGATGCGGCGGACCTCGATGGTTTCGGTCTCGCTGGCCGGGCAGCGGCTGGCCCATTCGGTGGCCTCGTCCAGCGAGGCGACGTCGATGATCCAGAAGCCGCCCAGCACCTCCTTGGCCTCGGCGAAGGGGCCGTCGGTGACGACGGGTTTGCCCGTGGCGAAGGACACTCGGCGGCCCGTCGACGGCGGGTGAAGGCCCTCCAGCGCCTGCAGCACGCCGGCGTCCTGGAGCGCCTGATTGTAGGCCATCATGGCCTCGACGCGATCGACCGGCAGGTCGAGCTCGGGCCCGGCCGTCTCGTAGCCGGCCGGGATCATCAGCAACATGAACCGCATGGGGTGTCTCCGTATTGGCTCGCCGGCCTCGGCGCCGGCCTTATCGATACGACGAACGGCGGAGCCTCGCCCCGACATTTTCTCCGCGGCGCGCGACAGCGGCGTTCGCCCTTGTTTCGCCCAGGTTCGTTCCCCATCTGTGCGGCTTCGGCGCGCGGCTGATTCCCGGCAGGGTCGCCGCCGCCGCACCAGCCATCCGGGGAACAGCTTGCAATCCATCATATCCGTGCAGGGTCTGTCCAAGACCTACGCCGGCGGACTCGAAGCGCTCAAGCGCGTCGACCTGGAGATCCGTCGTGGCGAGATTTTCGCGCTGCTGGGACCGAACGGCGCCGGCAAGACGACGCTGATCAGCATCATCTGCGGCATCGTCAACGGCTCGACCGGCACGGTGCTGGCCGACGGTCACGACATCCGCCGCGACTACCGCGCCGCCCGCTCGGCCATCGGCCTGGTGCCGCAGGAGCTGAACACCGACGCCTTCGAAACGGTCTGGGCGACGGTGAAGTTCAGCCGCGGCCTGTTCGGCAAGGCGCCGGACAACGCCTACCTCGAGAAGGTGCTGCGCGACCTCTCCCTGTGGGACAAGAAGGACGCCAAGATCATGACGCTCTCGGGCGGCATGAAGCGCCGGGTGATGATCGCCAAGGCCCTGAGCCACGAGCCGACCATCCTGTTCCTCGACGAGCCGACCGCCGGCGTCGACGTCGAACTGCGGCGCGACATGTGGGAGATGGTCCGAAGCCTGCGCCAGAGCGGCGTGACCATCATCCTGACCACCCACTACATCGAGGAAGCCGAGGAGATGGCTGACCGCATCGGGGTGATCCGCAAGGGCGAGATCATCCTGGTCGAGGACAAGGACGTCCTGATGCGCCAGCTGGGCCGCAAGAGCCTGAGCATCCAACTGCGCGAGCCGCTGGCCGCGATCCCGGCCGGGCTGGAGAGCTTCGCGCTCGAGCTCGCCGCGGACGGTCACAGGCTCGTCTACGGCTTCGACACCCGAAGCGAGGACACCCGCATCGCCGATCTGCTGCGACGCCTGCACGACGCCGGCATCGATTTCAGCGACCTGAACACCGAGGAAAGCTCCCTCGAGGACATCTTCGTCAGCCTGGTGAGGGCGCCCCAATGAACCTGCACGCGGTCAAGGCGATCTACACCTTCGAGATGGCGCGCTGGTTCCGGACGATGACCCAGAGCATCGCCGCGCCGGTCATTTCGACCTCGCTCTACTTCATCGTTTTCGGGGCGGCGATCGGCTCGCGCATGGCCAGCATCGACGGGGTGGCCTACGCCGCCTTCATCGTGCCCGGCCTGATCATGCTGTCGATCCTGACCGAAAGCGTCTCGAATGGATCGTTCGGCATCTACATGCCCAAATGGGCGGGCACGATCTACGAGCTGCTGTCGGCGCCGGTCTCGGCCTTCGAGACCGTGCTGGGCTACGTCGGCGCGGCGGCCAGCAAGTCGGTGATCCTGGGTCTGATCATCCTGGTCACGGCGCGGCTGTTCGTGCCGTTCGAGATCGCCCATCCGGTCTGGATGATCGGCTTCCTGGTGCTGACCGCCGTCACCTTCAGCCTGTTCGGCTTCATCCTCGGGGTGTGGGCGGACGGCTGGGAGAAGCTGAACATCGTGCCGATGCTGATCATCACGCCGCTGACCTTCCTGGGCGGCAGTTTCTATTCGATCAGCATGCTGCCGCCGCTCTGGCAGAAGATCACGCTGTTCAACCCGGTGGTCTATCTGGTCAGCGGCTTCCGCTGGGCCTTCTTCGGGGTATCGGACGTCAACGTCGGCGTCAGCCTGGCCGCCACGGCGGGCTTCCTGGCGGTGTGCCTGGCCGCGGTCTGGTGGATCTTCCGGACGGGCTGGCGGCTGAAGACGTAAGGGACTGCTACCGCCGCGCCAGCCGCGCCCCGATATCCGCGAAGGCGGCCGGGGCCAGGAACCAGGGCTCGACCAGATAGCGGAAGGCCAGCCGGCGGGGCTGCGACAGCAGACGGAACAGCCACTCCAGCCCGACCCTGCCGGTCCAGCGCGGGGCCGCTTCCTGCACGCCGGCCTCGTAGTCGAAGGCGGCGCCGACCGGGAAGAACACCCCGACCGATCAGGTCGCGGTTGGCGGCGATCCACTGCTCCTGACGCGGCATACCCATGCCGACCAGGATGATGTCGGGGTCGAAGGCGGCGATGTCGCGGCGCAGGGCGACGCTGTCGGCGCTGGCCGGATCGATGTCGAAATAGCCGCAATGCTCGGCCAGCTGCACGCCCGGAAACGCCTTGCGGATTTCCGCCGCCGCCCGCTCGCCCACGCCCGGCGCGCCGCCGACGTGGAACACCCGCCAGCCGCGGTCGCGCACCGTGGCCCAGAAGTCGTCGCGCCAGTCGAGGTAGGTCGAGCGATGCTCGCGCCCGACCGGCAGGCCCATGAGCCGCCCCCAGAGAATCATCGGCTTCGAGTCGATCTGAACCAGGTCGGCGTCGTCGAAGAAGGCCCGCAGCGCCGGCGTCCGCGCCAGCAGGAACAGGCTGTGGGAATTGTGGTTGGCGATCACCGCCGTGCCGCCGCCGGCCACGAAGGCCTCGGTCGCGGCCAGCATCTCGCCGGGCGTGATCGGATCGACGACGCCGCCCAGCAGGCGGACACGGGTCGTGGCGATGGCTTGGGCGAGCGCGGTCATGCGGGAGAGCATGCACGGCGCCGATTGAGGCGGCGTTAGAGGACGTGGTTAAGCGTCCCTGAACTTCCACTTCAGCGCCAGGATCACCGCGCTCAGGACCAGGCAGACGGCGTTGGCCACCGCCACAGGCCAGCTGCCCAGCAGGACGCCGTAGGTCGTCCACAGGACAAAGCCGGTCACGGTCAGCAGGAACATCCGCAGCGAGACGGACGAGGCGTCCTTCTCCCGCCAGATCTTGACGATCTGAGGGGTGAAGCTGGTCATCGAGCACAATGCGGCGGCCGTGCCGACGGTGTTGATGAGGAGCTCACTCATTTTCCGTGTCCCAGCCGCAGGCCGGGGCCCACCGGGCAGGCGCGGCGCGTAGCCAAGGATCCCGGCCTCCGCCGGGAAAACGGGCCTGGCAAGATCAGGCGCTCAGCGGCAGGTCGCGCACGCCCCAGCGCTCCGCCCAGGCCGGAGCCAGCTGGAAGCCGGCGGGCGGGCGGCCGGGGGCGACCCCGTCGCGCAGGCAGGCCGTCAGGAAGGTCAGGGCCGTCTTCACCCCGTGCTCGGAATAGGGCTTGCCGATCACCCCGCAGGCGCCGGCCATGTCGTCGGGCAGGCGTTTGACGTTGGCGGTCATGAACAGCGCCACCCCGCCGCAGTCGCTGGAAATCCGGCGAGCGACGTCGATGCCTGTCGGTCCGTCGCGCAGGTGCACGTCGACCAGGGCCAGGTCCGGGCGCAGCGAAGTGGCCAGCGCCATGGCTTCGTCCGAACTCATGGCATGACCGACGTCGCGGCAGCCGACCTCCGCGATGAGGTAGCTCAGCTCGGCCGCCAGCAGGACCTCGTCCTCGACGATCAGCACGTTCAGGGGGGTGTGGTCACTCATCTCCGTCAACTCGGTTCAGTGTTTGCCGTTCACCGGCAGCCGGATCACCGTCCTCAGTCCAGGAAGGGCGTCCGCGGTTTCACATTCGGCCCGGAGTTGTTCGCACAGCAGCCTGATGATGGTCTGACCGAACCCGGGCCGGGGCTCGTCTGTCGCGACACCAACGCCGTCGTCGGCGATTTCGATCCGGAAGTGTCCGTTTTCTCTTCGAACGGAGACCTTGATCACGCCGGCGCGACCGTCCGGGAAGGCGTGGCGGATGGCGTTTCCGAGCAGTTCACTGAACAGCAGGGCCAGCGGCGCGGCCTTGTCGGCGGGGACGTCGACGCGCTCCAGATCAAGGTCGGCGGTGATGTCGGACCGGCCCGAGGAGCCGATGGCGTCGCTGACCAGATCGCGGATGAAGGCCGAGACGTCGAAGCGCTCGACATCCTCGCTCTGGAACAGCCGGCGATGGACGGTCGCCACCGCGTTCACCCGCTCCAGCATCCCGCGCAGCGCCGACCGCACCGTCGGGTCGGGCGTCCGCCGGGCCTGCAGCAGCAGCAGCGACGAGATGAGCTGCAGGTTGTTCTTCACCCGGTGGTCGACCTCGTGCAGCAGGGCGGTCTTCTGCTCCAGCGCATGCTGCAGGTCGGCGGTGGCGGTCTCGATGGCCGCCTGCAGGTCATCACGGCGCTCGAGCAGGGCCAGTTCGGCGCGCTTGCGGCCAGTGATGTCCAGCTGCGAGCCGAAGAAGTAGGTGATCTCGCCGGCGGCGTTGCGAACCGGGCTGACATAGAGGGCGTTCCAGAACGGCGCGCCGTCCTTGCGGTAGTTGAGGATGTCGACCGCGACGTCCTGGCCGGTCTCGACCGCATCGCGGATACGGGCGACGACCTCGGGGTCGGTCTGCGCGCCTTGCAGGAAGCGACAGTTGCGCCCGATGATCTCGTCGCGATCATAGCCGGTCATGGCGACGAAGGCGTCATTGGCGAAGATGATCGGATGCTCGGCCTGGCGGGCGTCCGTGACGATCATCGGCATCCGTGTGGCGCGGATCGCCGCCGCGAACGGATCATCCGCACCGTGCGCGGCGGCAAGCGCCGCTCCCGCGTCGAGCGACGCCTGGTAGTCATCTGGCATCCGCAATCCTGTGCCGCCGTGGCCCCGTGGCAGCACAACGACGAAAACGCCGCCGGGTTCCTGCCCGACGGCGCTTCAAGGCTACTGCGGAAGGCGTTGCGCCGTCAGAAGGCGTACTGGGTCCGCAGAGAGTAGATGTTCAGGTCCTGGCCGACCTGCACGCCCAGCGCGGGGGTCACACCGGCGCCGAACGCCGTGCCGCCCGGCGAGGTGCGGTCGACCGAGACGTTGCGCCAGGTGAACTGCATCGCCATGCCGGGGTTGAGGTACCAGTTGAGCCCCACCGACAGGATTTCCTGCTCGCCGCCCCGGATCGATCCGAGCGCCGGCAGGTCGTTCTCCCGGTAGTTCAGGTCCAGCACCGAGTAGCGCAGACCCAGCTCCCACGCGCCCCAGGTCCCTTTCTCAAGGCTGAAGGCCTTGGCGGGCTTGGGGCCGTCGAATCCGGCGGAGCCGGCGTTGTAGTTGCGGCTTTCGCCGGTCAACACCCAGCTGCCCTGGACGTACCAGCCCGAGAAGTCGGGATCGGGCAGCGCGCTGGCGCGACGCTCCACGGCGATGTCGAAGTACTCGGCCTGCAGGTAGAGGTTCCTGCGCTGGGCGCCGAACTCCAGGCCCAGGGCGGTGACGCCATCGGAGTCGATGCTGCCGGAGTCGACGAGGCGGGCGCTGTCGACGCGGATCTCAGGCCGCTCGCGCAGACGGATCGGCGAGGGCGCGCCGCCCGGGACGTCCGGACCGGTCGCCGACGGATTGATGATGACGTTGGCGGCGAGGCCCAGGTGAATAAGCGTGTCGTCCTGCTTGTAGGGCACGAAAGTCGCCCGGCCGACAAAGCCCAGCTGCTCGTCATAGGTCTGCACGCCGGCGACATTGCCGGTGACCGTGCCGGACAGGGTCCAGCGCTCGCCGCCGGCGTAGAGGCCGGCGCCCACGCGGGCGTCGCCGCCGGCCAGGCCGCGCACGACCTCGGCCACCGCGGCGCGCTCGGCGAACAGCGAGCTGGTGTTGGACGCCCCGTCCTCGAGGCTGGTGGTCGGCGCATAGGCCCCGACCCGCACGCGGGCGACGCCCAGGCCGTCGTACTGCAGCCAGGCGGCGTTGACCTTGCCGCCCTCTTCGGTTCCCGAGCCGCCGAAGTCGTAGGTGAAATTGTACTGGAAGTCGCCGAAGGCCTTGCCCTCGATGCCCAGGCGGATGCGGCGGAAGTTGAAGCCGTCGGCCATGTCGCGGGCGCGGTCGTTTTCGGAGGCGTCGCCGAACGAGCCGCGTCGGAAGTCGCTGGCCAGCGGGCCGGCGTCATCCTGGTCGTAGATTGCTCCGTCCAGCTGCATGAGGCCGCGGAAGCTGGCCGTGAACTGTCCGTCGCCAGAGGCGAGGGTCGGACGGCCGTTCTTCAGGCTGACCGTCGCCGCCGGGGGCGCGGCCGGCGCCGGAGGAGCGGCCGGGGCGGCGGGCCGAGCCTCCGCCCTGGCGGCGGCGGAGTCGGCCTTCAGGGCCCGCAGTTCGCCCTGCAGCTCGGCCAGCGCCGCTTCGAGGCGCGCGATCCGCTCCTCGTTGGTTTCCCGCGCCTGGGCGAGTCCGCCGGAGACGACAGCGAGCGCGACGCCGGCAAGCAGCGCGGCGCGAAGACGTCCAGGATTGACCTGCATAGTACCCTCTCAGACCCGCGAGCGCCGACGCTCGCGAAACCGTGTCCAGTCAGCCGTTGCTCGCATGGGGAATGAATCGGTCCCATGGGCTGTGGGCGTTCTACTGGATTGGGGGCGATTTGGTTAAAAATGTTCCGCCAGCGGACGGCATGTCGCAGGGGGCGGACCCAAACGAAGAGGGGCGCGACCTCCTCCCGGTGGTCGCGCCCCTTTGTCTTGTCGGCGGCAGCGGCTGCTGATCGGCCTAGAACATCACCCGGCCGGACAGTTGCAGATTGTAGCGGTCCTCGCCGTCGACGGCCTCGAATTCGCCCTCGATCGCGACATAGGACATCGGCGTGCCGGCCCGCAGCGACAGGCCGACCAGCATGGCGCCGTCTCCGGCCTCGGTGGCCGGCAGCGCAACCCATTGTCCGCCGACGAAGCGGAAGACGGTGTCGCCCATGTTGCCGGACAGGTTCTGGCGGTAGCCGACGCGCAGTTCAGGGCGCCACCACAGGTCACGGCCGAACGTCGCGCCCAGCGCCAGTTCGGCGGTGGTCGACAGGCGGTCGCTGGTGCGGGAGTCGACTTCCTGGTTGAAGCCGCCGCTGAGGCCGTCCTCGATACGCGACTCCTCGGACAGGTAGAGGTAGTCGACGCTCAGGGCCGGGCGGGCGTAGAAGCGCCCGGCGTTGAATTCGTAGGATCCGGCCGCGCTGAGCACGCCGGTGAAGCCGGTCCAGTCCGACGTGGCCTCGACGATCAGGGTGTTGGCGGGGTCGATGAACACGCGGTCGCCGTTGAACCAGCCGTAGCCGGCCGAGCCGCGGGCGTTGAACGTGAACTTGCCGATCGACCGACGCCAGTAGATGCCGGCCTCGAGCAGGGAGACGCTGGTCTCCTCGCCGATCTTGGCGACATCGTCCTTTTCCTCGGCGGTGACGAACGCGAGCGTGGCGCCCAGCGCGCCGCCGTCGGCGCCCATGCTTTCATAGCCGCCGACGAAGCCGAAGGCCTTGGTCTCGGACCCGGCGGTGACGCCGGCCTCGCGCATGACCTGGACGTTGACTTCCTGGATCCAGAAGCTGTCCGGACCATACCGTTGGCGCAGATCCGGTCGCGTGGCGGTGAGGCGCGAAATCGTCCGCGTCATCGAGTTGATCGACGAGAACAGGCCTTCGCCCTGGTCGGGCAGCATCTGGTCGAACCGCTCCAGGAAGTCCTTGCGCGATTGGGCGGTCAGGAAGGAGTCCCGGATGTCATCGTCCTCGCCCAGCGCGGCGTAGACGGCGTCCAGCGCCAGGCTCTGGCTCTGGTTCAGCTCCATCTCCGCGGCGGTGCGGCGACGGATGTCGATGTTGACCTCGCCGGCGGCGACATCGGCCGAGGCCTGGGCCACGAACAGGTACGGCGAGTTGCCGACCAGGCTCTGGTCCAGCGTGCCCACCGTCAGGCCGGCCGGCGTGTCGGTCCGGATGACCGTGTAGGTGGTCGGCGCGTCGATGAGGTCGGTCAGCACCAGACCGAGCTTGGCCCCGCTGGCGATCGTGGCGGTGGCCACGTCGAAGCGGGTGTTGGAGACCGCGTTGGGATCGGCCGTGAACACGACCGAGCTGGTGGCGCCGACGGTCAGGGCCGTGGCGTCGATGACCTCGGCGTTGGTGATCACCAGATTGCCGGCCGTCACATTCACGGTCAGCTGACCGTCGCTGTCCCGGACGTCGCCAAGCGTCGCGGCGCCGCCGCTCAGGTTGAAGGTGTCCGCCCCGGCGCCGAAGGCGACGTCGCCGAAGAAATCGCCGTTCTGGAGGTTCAGGGTGTCGTTGTGGGCGCCGAAGTAGATGTTGCCGGTGATCGACGGCTCGTCGAGATCGTCAACGCCGTCTTCGTCTTCGTCGGGGTCGTCGGTGTCCGGATCGAGATCGTCGTCACCGTCGTTGACGCCGGCCTGGGTGATGGTCACGCCCGCCGCGGCGTTGCGCACGTCGATGGCGATCGCCTCGCCGGTGACGGTTTCGTTGTTCGGATCGGCGTCGTCGTCGTCGGTGTCGGAGTTGTCGTCGTTCGGCACGACGAAAGCGCGGATGACGCCGGTGTTGGTGACCGAGGTCAGTGTTCCGGAGCCGTCCCAGATGGCCACGGCGTCGCTGTGTTCGCCATTGGCCACCGCCGTGATCGAGCCGCTGTTCCGGAGCGTGGCGGCCGTGGCGTTGTCGTCGATGCGGACGCCATAGGTCGTGAAGGAATCCTCGTAGTCGACGCCGGGCGTCGGCACGGCCGGCGCGGTCGGCGCGGACGTCGCCGTGGTGCTGCCGAACAGGCTGCCGCTGTTGTTGATCTCGTTGGAGACCGATCCGTCTGTCAGGTGCAACGCCTGACTGTCGGCGTTGTAGGCGACGGCCGTGACCGAGCCGAGAAGGTTCATGCCGTTCTCGAGCGTCGTCGTCTGACCGCCCCCGGCGCCGACCCGAATCCCGGTCGCGCTGTAGCCATCCAGCAGGCCGTTGGCCGAGATCGAGCCGCGCACGACCAGGCCAAAGGCGTTTTCGCCGGTCGCGGCGACCTTGCCGATGGTGATCGAGTCGGTGGCTGACCCGATCAGCAGGGCCGGAGCGGAGCCGGCCACGCCCAGGCTGGCCGTACCTTCGGTGGAGTCGGCCAGACCGTCGTTGTCGAGGTCCTTGTCGTCCGTGTCGAGGATACCGTCGTTGTCGTCGTCGGTGTCTTCGCTGTTGAGAATGCCGTCGCCGTCGTAGTCGAGGCCGGCGACCGGCGCCGCGTCGAGCAGGATGCCGCCGCCGACATTGCCGGCGACCACGAGCGCCGACCTGCCGGCCAGCATGTCGTCGGCGTCAAGCTTGGCCCGGTCTTCCGCCCGAGTCGGGCGGCTGGAGTACCGGAACCCGCGCGCGGTGATCGCGCCCTGGATGGTCAGGCGGCCGCTGATGTCATCGGTTTCGACACCCAGCGCGTTCTCGCCCAGCGCGGTGACCGCGCCGCCGATCGTGACATTGCCGGTGACGGGCGCGGCGAACTGGATGCCCCGGGCGTTGTCGCCGGTGACGCTGATCGAGCCCCGGCTGCTGAAGTTCCCGGTCAGCGGCCCCTGCAGCAGGATGCCGACGGAGTCGTTGCCCTCGATCGTGATCGCGCCGGTGGTGTCGTTGACGATATTGCCCGTCATCGCACCCTGGACGAGGATGCCGTACTTGTTGGTCCCGTCGGCGAACTCGCCGTCCAGGTCGCCGTCGTTGTCCGTATCCTTCTGCTCGAGGCTGGAGCCGAGCGTGATGGAGGACTTGTTGGTGACGTCGCCGACCGTGCCGGCGTTGACCTTGATGCCCGCCAGATAGCTGACGTTCTCGGCGCTGATCTCGCCTTCGTTGATGATGTCGTGGTTGCTGTTGGCCGTCACCGCGCCGGCGATGTTCCCGGCCGTGCCGCCGGTCGTGGGTTTGACCTTGCCGCTGGACGTGATGCGGATGTCATCCGGCGCGCCATTGTTGATGGTCGCCGTCGAGACGCCTGCCGTGCGCGTGTCGGTGATCGTCGTCTCGGCGAAGGCGCCGGACGCGAAAAAGAGCAGCGGAGTGGCGGCCGCGGTGGCCACGAGACGCTTGCGGAACATGAACTGATAACCCCGGACCTTAGACGGCGACACGTTCGTCCCCTGTCGATGCGGCGAAATTGCGTCGGCCGTCATGAACCATCCCCGGGGACCCCGCCTCGTCTATCGCAAGGCTCGCAAGGGCGCCATATCTCCATGCACCTTAGCCGGTCGAATAATCCGAATCGAGGCTTTCCCGCCATGCCCTCCGACGGCAAGCCCAGCGCCCATCGCCCCGTCCTGCTGATGACCGCCGTCGGCGCGGCCGCGCCGTTGCTGCTGGCGGCCGTCGGACAGGCCGGCGCGGGCGCCGCCACGCTGGCCGCGCTGGGCATTGGCGCGGGCGGTCTGTGGATGGCGATGCGGGCCCTCGAGGCTGACAGGCCGTCGTCCGCTCCGGCCGACGAAGCCGCCCCGGCGGTGACCCCGATACCCTACGCGGCCGTCCTGGAGGACCTGGCTGATCCGGTCATGGTGATCGCCGCCGACGAACCCTACGAAGTGACCGGGCACCGGCTGGTGTTCGCCAACCGGGCGGCCCGCGATCTGTTCCGGATCTATCGCCCCGACGTCCGCCTGATCACCGCCATCCGCAATCCGCAGATCATCGAACTGGTCGAGGAGGCGCTGTTCGGCGGCGTCGGCGGCGACACAACGTTCGAGACCGGCGCCGCGCAGGACCGGAGCTGGACCGCTGTCGCCTCGCCGCTCGCGCCTGCGCCGTGGGGCGCCTCGATGGCCCTGCTCATCCTGCGCGACCAGACCGACCTGCGACGGGCGGAGCGGATGCGGGCGGATTTCCTGGCCAACGCCAGCCATGAACTGCGCACGCCGCTGGCGTCGCTTTCGGGCTTCATCGAGACCCTGCGCGGCCCGGCCCGGGACGACGTCGCGGCCCGCGAAAAGTTTCTGGGCATCATGCAGGCCCAGGCCGAACGCATGTCCCGCCTGATCGACGACCTGATGAGCCTGTCGCGGATCGAGCTGAACGAGCACATCGCGCCGCTCGGGCGGGTCGACCTGTCGGGCGCGGTGACCGACGTCACCGACGCCCTGATGCCGGTGGTCAAGGCCAAGGGGGTTTCCTTCGCCTGGTCGCCGCCGGGGCGCGACCGCGTCGTGGTCGAGGGAGACCGGGACCAGATCATCCAGGTGGTCCAGAACCTGGTCGACAACGCCGTGAAGTACACCCCGGCCGGCGGGGTGATCGGCATCGAGATCAGCGCGCCGGTCGAGGGCGACGCCCCGCCGCCGCGCGATCCCGAGGCGACCCGGCTGCCGCTGCTGACGCCGGAACACCGCGTCGGCGGCGCCTACGCCCTGCTGAGGGTCAGCGACCAGGGTCCCGGCATGCCGCGCGACGCCCTGCCCCGGCTGACGGAACGCTTCTACCGCGTCGAGGGCCAGAAGAGCGGCGACAAGTCCGGCACGGGGCTCGGCCTGGCGATCGTCAAGCACATCGTCAATCGTCACAAGGGCGGCCTGGCGGCCGAGACCGTGCTCGGGCGGGGCTCGACCTTTTCGGTCTGGCTTCCGCTCAGCGCGTCTCCGACCGGGCGCCTCCCGGCGGACGCCGTCGCAAAAGTGTCGTAGAACTGTCGCACAGGGGCAGCATCGCTTCGGCAGTAGGACATCGCGCCGACCGCTAGGCTTTACGATTCGCGGACGCCCCGCCCGGCCGACATCGGTGATGGACGGGCCGCCGCAGAACATGATCGCGCGGGCCGTCGCGCCAGGGACCCATGATGAACGAGCACATCGTCAGATCCTTCGAGGATGAACTGAACCAGCTGGCCGCCGAGGTCGCCCGCATGGGCGGCCTGGCCGAGGCCCAGGTGAACGATTCCATCACCGCCTTCGCGCGCCGCGATGTTCCGCTGGCCCAGGCCGTGGCCGGTCGGGACGAGAGGCTGGACCTCAAGGAGGTCGAGATCGAGCGGGCCGCCATCCGCCTGATCGCCCTGCGCCAGCCGATGGCCAACGACCTGCGCCGCGCCGTGGGCGCGATGAAGATCGCCATGAACCTGGAACGCTGCGGCGACCTGGCCAAGAACATCGCCAAGCGCACCCTGATCCTGGCCGAGGCCGAGCCGGCCGGGCCTGTGACCCGTTCGATCGAGCGTATGGGCAAGCTGGTCGCCGGCCGCCTGAAGGACGTTCTGGACGCCTACACCGCCTCGGAAGTGGATCGCGCGATCGCCGTCTGGACCCGCGACACCGAGGTGGACGAGCACTACGACAGCCTGTTCCGCGAACTGCTCACCTACATGATGGGCGATCCGCGCACGATCACCGCCGGCGCCCACCTGCTGTTCGTGGCCAAGAACCTCGAGCGGATCGGCGACCACGCCACCAACATCGCCGAGATCGTTCACTACGAGATCACCGGTCGCGAGATCATCGCCGACCGGCCCAAGATGGATGCATTGAGCCAATGACCCCCACGGTCCTGGTCGTCGAGGACGAAGACGCCCTCGCCACCCTCCTCCAGTATAACCTCGAGAAGGAAGGCTATCGCGTCGTCCATGCCGGCGACGGAGAGGAGGCGCTGATCCTGGTTCAGGAGCAGCAGCCGGACCTGGTCGTGCTGGACTGGATGCTGCCCAAGGTCTCCGGGATCGAGGTCTGCCGGCGCCTGCGCCAGCGGCCGGAAAGCCGCAACCTGCCGATCCTGATGCTCACCGCCCGGGGCGAGGAGAGCGACCGGGTGCGCGGCCTGGACACCGGCGCCGACGACTATCTGGTCAAGCCCTTCGCGATGACCGAGCTGACCGCCCGCATCCGCGCGGTCATGCGCCGGATCCGCCCGGGCCTGGCCGATGACCGCGTCACCGCCGGCGACATTATCGTCGACCGCGTCGCCCACCGGGTGAAGCGCGACGGCAAGGAGGTTCACCTCGGCCCCACCGAGTTCCGCCTCCTGGACCACCTGATGCAGCACCCCGGCCGGGTGTTCAGCCGCGAGCAACTGCTGGACGCGGTCTGGGGCAGCGACGTCTATGTCGAGGCCCGCACCGTCGACGTCCACATCGGCCGCCTGCGCAAGGCCCTGAACCACGGCGCCCCGGTCGACCCGATCCGCACCGTGCGCTCGGCCGGCTACTCGCTGGACTTCGGGGGGTAGCGATTCCTCCCTCCCCTTCATGGGGAGGGACAGACCCGCGAAGCGGGTCAGGGTGGGGCAAGAGGTGGCCACGCCCGGCGCAAGGTGAGGATCGCGACTTGCCCCACCCGTCCCCTGCTTCGCCCTCGGGGCTGCGCAGGGTCCACCCTCCCCACAAGGGGGAGGGAGTGCTTGACGCCTCCGCCCTCACAGGCAAAACCACCCCCCCATGAACATCCTTCTCGTCGGATCGGGCGGGCGCGAGCATGCGCTGGCCTGGAAGATCGCGCAGTCGCCGCTGCTCACCCGCCTCGTCGCCGCGCCGGGCAGCCCGGGCATCGCCAATGTCTGCGAGACCCGCGCCCTCAAGGTCACCGACGTCGATGGCATGGTCGCCCTCGCCCGCGAGATCGCCGCAGACCTGGTGGTGATCGGTCCGGAGGCGGCGCTGGAGGTCGGGCTCGCCGACGCGCTGACGGCGATCGGCATCCCCTGCTTTGGCCCCACCGCCTCGGCGGCGCGGATCGAGACCAGCAAGGCGTTCAGCAAGGACTTCCAGGCCCGTCACAATCTGCCGACGGCGGCTTACGGCGTGTTCGAGACACCCGACGACGCCGGCGCCTTCCTCGACACCCTGACCGCGCCGTTCGTGATCAAGGCCGATGGCCTCGCGGCTGGCAAGGGCGTGGTCATCGCCCAGACCCGCGCCGAGGCCGACGCGGCGGTCGCCGACATGCTGGGCGGCCGGTTCGGCACGGCCGGGGCGCGGGTGGTGATCGAGGAGTTCATGGCCGGCGAGGAGGCCTCGTTCTTCGCCCTCTGCGACGGCGAGACGGCCATTCCCTTCGGCTACGCCCAGGACCACAAGCGCGCCCATGACGGCGACGAGGGCCCCAATACCGGCGGGATGGGCACCTATTCGCCCGCCCCCGTCCTGACCGACGCGCTGGCCAGGCGCGCGTTCGAGGAGGCGGTGCTGCCGGCCGTGAAGGGCATGGCGGCGGAGGGCAATCCCTATCGCGGCGTGCTCTACGCCGGGCTGATGCTGACGCAGACCGGGCCGCGCCTGGTCGAGTTCAACGCCCGCTTCGGCGACCCCGAATGCCAGGTGCTGATGCTGCGCCTGGCCAGCGACATCGTCCCCTACCTGAAGGCCGCCGCCGAGGGCGCGCTGGCGTCCATGCCGCCGCCGCAATGGCGCGACGAGAGCGCGCTCTGCGTCGTCTACGCCGCCGAGGGCTATCCCGACGCCCCGAAGGCCGGCGCGGTGATCGAAGGGGCCGACGCCGACTTCGGCGACCAGGTGGCGGTGTTCCACGCCGGGACCAGCCGGAACGCGGACGGCGACCTCTGTGCGTCAGGCGGCCGGGTGCTGAACGTCTGCGCGCTCGGCGCCTCGCTGCAGGAGGCCCGCGACCTGGCCTATGCCGCCATCGAGACCATCGACTTCCCGGGCGGCTTCTACCGCACCGATATCGGCTGGCGGGCGCTTTAACGTCCGGGGCATGAGCAGCCCCCCTATCCTCTCCCTCTTGGGAGAGGGGGACCGCTCGGAGAGCGGTGGAGAGGGATGCGCGGTCGCTCAGCGGGAGTTCGCCGGTGGATAGATCGTCCAACGGCGGCGGCTCCCGCTCCACCATGCTCCGCATGGTCCCCCTCTCCCACAAGGGAGAGGAGAGACGCGTGGGTGTTTCGGGCGCTCCGGAATTAGGGGGATAGACCCAAATCCATCCCCCTCAGCTTCACCGCCCGTATCCTTCACAAGTCCCCGTCGCGGGGGAGGGCGTACGGATCCGGCCCGATACGGCGACGTGGGATGCGGAGATGCGGGATTTGCCCGTGGACCCTGGCCCGCTCCAAAGGCTCGCCGGGACAAGAACCACGGGGTCCGGGGATCGTCGGTTGATCCCCGCCCGCCGGGCCTGGCCGTGAGGAACGGCCAGGGCGCCGGGAGGTAGAAGCCCCGGCGAGGCGAAAGCGAGCGGGAGGAAAATGCCCATAGCGCTCAGCCCTCGAAGCCTCTCCGCGGCGGAGCGCGTCAGGCTTTCGTCGAAACACACCCCACTGCCCCCACGGTCCCGGACGGGAGCCGTGGCGCTCCGCCGTCCTCCCCAACCTGTACGGGCCCAAGCCCGCCCGGGCGGCGCAGCCGTGCGCGAGCGCCCTCCATCCTTGCGCCGCGCGCGGTGATCCCTAAGATCGCGCGCACTTCAAACAAGCGTACGAAACGTGGGGAAACACCGATGGCCGACGCCGAGCCGACCGCCCAGGACCTCAACTCCGGCACCAAGCCGGTCGAGGAGCGCCACCGCATCGACGAGGGCAAGCTCGAGGCCTGGCTGAAGGCCAACGTCGAGGGCTACGCCGGTCCGCTGGAAGTGCGCCAGTTCAAGGGCGGCCAGTCCAACCCCACCTACCAGCTGGTCACCCCGGACAAGAAGTACGTCCTGCGCCGCAAGCCGCCCGGCAAGCTGCTGCCCAGCGCCCACGCCGTAGATCGCGAGTTCAAGGTGATTTCCGGCCTGAACAAGGTGAACTTCCCGGTCGCCAAAGCCTACGCGCTCTGCGAGGACGCCGACGTCCTGGGCACGATGTTCTACGTGATGGACAACGTCGAGGGCCGCATCCTCTGGGATCTGACCCTGCCCGACAGCCAGCCGGCTGAACGCCGGGCGATCTACGAGGCCAAGATCGCCACCCTGGCCCAGCTGCACAATGTCGACTACGAAGCCATCGGCCTGGGCGACTATGGCCGTCCCGGCAACTACTTCGCGCGCCAGATCGACCGCTGGACCAAGCAGTACAAGGCGTCCGAGACGCAGAGCATTCCGTCGATGGACCGGCTGATCGAGTGGCTGCCCCAGACCACGCCGGCCGATGACCAGACCTCGATCGTCCATGGCGACTACCGCCTCGACAACATGATCCTGCATCCGACCGAACCCAGGGTCGTGGCGGTGCTGGACTGGGAGCTGTCGACGCTCGGCAACCCGCTGGCCGACTTCTCATACCTGCTGATGCACTGGGTGATGCCGGGCGGCGAGCGCGCCTCGCTGGCGGGGATCACGGACTACGCCGCCTGGGGAATCCCCACGGTCGAGGAGGCGGTCGAGCAGTACTGCCGCCTGACCGGCCGCGATGGCCTGCCTGAGCTCAACTGGTACTTCGCCTACAACATGTTCCGGCTCGCCGGCATCTGCCAGGGCATCGTCGGACGGGTCCGCGACGGCACCGCCGCCAGCGCCCACGCCCAGACGATGGAAGCCCGCGTGCCGGCCCTGGCCGACGCAGCGCTCGCGTTCGCGAAGAAGGCCGGAGCCTGATGATGAAACTCCCCGGCAAGCGCCTGGCGCTCGGCCTGACGGCCGGCGCCGCAGTCGCCGCTCTCGGGCTGGGCCTGGCGCAGGCGCGCCAGACGCCGGCCGCCGCGGCGACAACCTGCGTCCAGGCCGGACGCCTGCTGGCCGATCCGGCCGGCGGCAAGGTCGAGACGGGCAAGACCCTGATCGTCGAGGGCGGCAAGATCGCCCGCGTCGAGGACGGCTACGTCTCCGAAGGCTGCGCCAGCGTGGTCGACCTGAAGGACAGCTTCGTGCTGCCCGGCCTGATCGACAGCCATGTCCACCTGACCGGCGAGAACGGTCCCAACCAGCGTATCGAGCGCTTCACCAAGACCCGCTCCGACCTGGCGCTGGACGGCGCCTGGTACGCGATGAAGACGCTCAAGGCCGGCTTCACGACGGTGGCCGACCTGGGATCGCCCAACGAATCGATCTTCGCGCTGCGCGACGCCATCAAGGCCGGGCGCGTCCCCGGCCCCCGCATCATCGCCGCCGGCTCGCCGATCTCGGTCCATGGCGGCCATGGCGACCCCGGCAACGGGATGCCCGAGGACCTGGTGCACGTCTATCGGCCGACCTCGGTCTGTTCAGGCGCCGACGACTGCCGTCGCGCCGTCCGCGAACAGGTCCGCGCCGGGGCCGACATCATCAAGATCACCGCCACCGGCGGCGTTCTGTCGCCGACGGCGGCGGGCCTGGCCCAGCAGTTCTCGAACGAGGAGCTGAAGGCGATCGTCGAGGCCGCCCACTCCATGGGCCGCAAGGTCACCGCCCACGCCCACGGCGCCGACGGCATCAACGCCTTCCTGCGGGCCGGCGGCGATTCCATCGAGCACGGCACCTATGTCGACGCCGAGTTCGATCAAGCTGTTCAAGGCCGGCGGCGCCTGGCTGGTCCCGACCCTGATGGCCGGCGACTTCGTGGTTCGCGAAGCCAACAGGCCCAACACCTGGCTGCTGCCCGCCCAGCGGGACAAGGCGCTGATCGCCGGCCCGCTGATGATCGACATGACCCGCCGCGCCTACCAGGGCGGCGTCAAGATCGCCTTCGGCACCGACACCGGCGTCTCGGCCCACGGCGACAACGCCGGCGAGTTCGCGCTGATGGTCAAGGCGGGCGTCTCGCCCATCGACGCCATCCGCAGCGCCACGGTCTGGGCCGCCGAGCACCTGGGCCTGTCGGCGCTGGTCGGCGCCCTAAAGCCGGGCATGCAGGCCGACCTGATCGCGGTGAAGGGCGACCCGACGACGGACGTCACCGCGCTGACGAAGGTCACCTTCGTGATGAAGGGCGGGGTGGTTTACCAGTAGATCCTCGACCGGGGACATGTACCGCGCAGCGAGTACGTGTCCCCTGCAGCTTCAAAGCCGATGGGGACACGCACTGAAGTGCATGTCCCCGGGAGAGGATCAGCGCGTTACTTTCGTCAGCAACGCCAGCACCGCCGCCTCGTCCTCGAAGGTCGCCTTCACCGGCCACATCGCGACGCGCGACCGCCAGTCGGCCGGCAGTCGGACCCAGTCCTTCTCGGTGGTGACCAGACCGGCGCCGAAGTCCTCGGCCCGGCGCTGCAGCTCCCGCAGGGTCCGTTCGTCGAACGCGCCGTGGTCCGGGAACGGCGCGAAGTCCTTCAGATCGCAGCCGGCGGCGGTCAGCGCCCGCTCGACCTTCCACGGCTTGCCGACCCCGGCGAAGCCGACCTGCGGGCCCGGCGGCGGCGGAGCGGCGGGCTCCAGCCGGGCGACCAGCACCGGGGCGTCGCCAAACAGCGCCAGCAGCTCCGGATCGGGCGCCTTGAGGTCGGCCGGCAGCAACAGCACGACAGCATCGGCCCGCGCCAGACCCACGGCCAGCGGCTCGCGCATCGGCCCGGCCGGGAACACCGCCCCGTCGCCGAACGGCCACTCGTTGTTCCGCGTCTCGCCGTCGACCACGACCAGCGACAGCGTCTTCTTCAGCGAGGGGTTCTGGTGGCCGTCGTCCATGACCACGGCCTGGGCGCCGGCGGCCTTGGCGGCGCTCGCCCCGGCGGGCCGGTCGGCGCTGATCCAGATCGGAAAGTCGTGGCTGAGCATCAGCGGCTCGTCGCCGACATCGGCGGCGGTGTGCACGGCCGGATCGACCCGCAGCGGCCCCTTCAGCCGGCCGCCGTAGCCGCGCGACAGGCCGTGGGCGGCCAGACCCCGCGCCGTCAGCAGCCGCAGCAGCTCGCGTACGACCGGCGTCTTGCCCGTGCCGCCGGCGGTGAGGTTGCCGACGCAGATCACCGGAACCCCGACGTCCGCCGGGACCGTCCTGGCGATCCGGCGCGCCGTAACCGTCGCCCAGATCCAGGACAGCGGCGTCAGCGGCATCCGGCGCACCCGGCCCGGCGCCTTGTCGCGGACGTACCACCAGCGGGGCGTCGACAGCTTCATGGCAGCAGCGGCTCCAGCTCGGCCCAGGCCTCATCCAGCGCCGCCGAGCGGGACCGGGCGAAGGCGCGGGCGGTGGCGCCGGTGCGTTTGGCGCGGGCCGAATCGGACAGCAGGCCGTGCACGAGGCGGGTCAGGTCTTCCGGCCGGTCGGCCAGCAAGGCGGCCTGCTCGGCCAGCATCTCGCCGTAGACATCGGTGAAGTTGAACGCGAAGGGGCCGGTGAGGGGCGGCGCGCCCAGCCGCGCCGACTCCAGCGGATTGTGGCCGCCGATGCCGTCCACGAAGCTGCCGCCCATCACCGCCACGTCAGCCAGCCGGAACCACAGGCCCATCTCGCCCAGGGTGTCGGCCACATAGGCGCGAGTGTCTACGGTGATCGGATCGCCGGCGGAGCGCAGGGCCACGACCTGGCCACGGCCGCGCAGCAGCGCCGTAACCTCGGCGCCGCGTTCGGGATGCCGGGGCGCGAGGATCAGCAGCGGCGCGGACAAGAGAGCCGGCATGGCCTCGAAGGCGGACGCGATCAGGGCGTCCTCACCGGGATGGGTGCTGGCCGCGAGGACCACCGGGCGGTCGCCGATCTGGGCCTTCAGCCGCGCCAGCTCCGCCTCGTCGCAGGTCAGGGGCTCGCCGACGTACTTCAGGTTCACCAGACGGCCGCCGACGCCCCAGGGCGCCAGCCGCTCTTGCGTCGCGCGGTCCTGCGGCAGGATCAGGTCGAAGGCCGTCAGCACGGCCGCCGCCATGCCCCGCGCCCGCGCCCAGCCTTTCGCGGTCTTCTCCGTCACGCGCGCCGACATCAGGACCAGCTTCGTCCCCCTCGCCTTCGCGCCGAGGATCAGGTTGGGCCAGAACTCGCTCTCCACGAAGATCGCCATGTCCGGCCGCCAGTGATCGAGGAAGCGTCGCGACGCGCCCGGCGTGTCGAGCGGCGCGTACTGGTGGATCGCGCCGGCCGGCAACCGCTGCGCCAGCAGGCTCGCCGAGGTCACGGTGCCGGAGGTGACCAGCACGGTCGCGCCCGGGCGCCGGTCGCGCAGCCGCTCGACCAGCGGCAGGACCGACAGGCTCTCGCCGACGCTGACGGCGTGAATCCAGACCAGCGGACCCTCCGGCCGGGCGACCGACGCGTGACCCAGCCGCTCGCGCAGGCGGGCGGCGTCTTCCTTGCCGCGCCGGGCGCGCGCCGTGAGGATCGCCGGGGTGAACGGCTCGAGCAGCGCGACGCCCAGTCGGTAGAGGGTCAGGGACAGAGGTCGTCGCGCGGACAAACGCTCAGACCACGTCGGCGGGCGCGAGGCGGCAGGGGTCCCCATCGCCGGTCTCGACCTGCAGGGTCGGGTGACCGATGCGGAAGGTCTTCGCCAGCCCCTCGGCGGTCTCGCGCAGGAAGGCGTCGCACCCGGCGTTGTCAGGCCGGATCAGGTGCGCGGTCAGGGCCGTCTCGGTGGTGCTCATCGCCCAGATGTGCAGGTCGTGGATCTCGGTGACGCCGGGCCGGGCCGCGAGCCATGCCTTGACCGCCGCCGTGTCGACCCCGCGCGGCGCGGCGTCCAGCGCCATGTCGAGCGAGTCGCGCAGCAGGCCCCAGGTGCCCAGCACGATGACGGCGGCGATGACCAGGCTGATCGCCGGATCGATCCACAGCCAGCCGGTGAACAGGATCACCACCGCCGCGCCGACCACCCCCAGCGACACCGCCGCGTCGGCGGCCATGTGCAGGAAGGCGCCGCGGACATTCAGGTCGCCATGCCCCTTCATGAACATCAGGGCGGTGGCGGTGTTGATGACCACCCCGATGGCGGCGACGACCATCACCGGGCCGGGCTCGATGGGGTCGGGCGAGCCGAAGCGGCGGACCGCTTCCCAGACGATGGCGCCCACCGCCAGCAACAGCAGGCCGGCATTGGCCAGCGAGGCGAGGATCGTGCCCTTGCGATAGCCATAGGTCCGGCGCAGCGTCGGCGCCTTCTTGGCCATCTCCGACGCCGCCCAGGCCAGCAGCAGGCTCAGCACGTCGGACAGGTTGTGGCCGGCGTCGGCCAGCAGCGCCAGCGATCCGGTCCACAGGCCGGCGGCGGCCTCGACGGCCACGAAGGCGATGTTCAGCCCGGCGCCGATGGCGAAGGCGCGCCCGAAGTCGGCCGGCGCATGGCTGTGGCCGCCATGGCCGTGCCCGTGACCATGGGAATGGTCATGGTCATGGTCATGGTCATGACCGTGATGATCGTGGCCGGAGTGGTCGTGCGCCATGGTCGTCAGACTCTCACTCGCCGCCGGTCGCGTCCAGCAGCGCCTCGGCGCGGCGGGTCACGGCGCTGAGGCGGGCGGCCCATTCGACGTTGAGGGCTTCGAGATCGTCCTCGCGGCCGGCGTAGACCGGGCCGTCCCAGACCATGGCGCCCCGGGAGAAGGGCAGCGGGATCAGGGTGCGGTCCCAGCTGCCGATGCGGATGCAGGGCTTGCTGGCCAGGCCGACGAACAGCACCGGGGCGCCGGTGACGCGGGCCAGGGTCGGCGTCCCCGACTGCATCACCTCGGCCGGGCCGCGCGGGCCGTCGGGGGTGATGGCGATGCCGTTGCCGGCCTTCACCCATTTGATCATGTCGCGGAAGGCCTGCTCGCCGTGCTTGTTCTTGCCGGGGTCAGAGCCCTTCTTCGACGAGCCGCGAATGGCCGGGAAGCCGATCTGCTGCATGGTCAGGGCGATGAACTCGCCGTCCGCGGAGCGGGAGATCAGCGCCCGCATGTCCTGCTTGTCCGGTCCCTGCGGCCAGCTCTGGGGCCCCAGCGGAATGCGGGCGTGCCAGAAGCACAGGATGGCGCCGGTCCCGCCGGCCCAAACGCCCTGCGCCTTGTCCTGCCCCTCGCGCCGCCAGCGCAGGGTGGCGTAGCAGAAGCGCAGCCAGGTCGCGAAGATGAAGGCCAGCGTGCGCTGGACGGCGGCGGAACGGAAGAAGGCCTTCAAGGCTTGGCGGCTCCGGCAGGGGCGGTTTCGAGATCCTGGGCTTTGGCCAGGCGGGCGTACAGGCCGTCGCGCTTCTTCGCCAGTTCGGCGTGCGTCCCGGTCTCGACCACCCGCCCCTTGTCGATGACGTAGATGCGGTCGGCGTCCTTCACGGTCGACAGGCGGTGGGCGATGACGATGGTCGTGCGACCGGCCATCAGCCGCTCCAGCGCCGCCTGGACCTGGGCCTCGCTCTCGGTGTCGAGCGCGCTGGTCGCCTCGTCCAGCAGCAGGATCGGCGCGTCCTTCAGGAAGGCCCGGGCGATGGCGATCCGTTGCCGCTGGCCGCCGGAAAGGCGCGACGCGGCCTCGCCGACCTCGGTGTCGTATCCGGCCGCGAAGGCGCTGATGAAGTCGTGGGCGGCGGCGCGGCGCGCGGCTTCCTCGATCTCCGCGTCGGTGGCGTCCGGCCGAGCGTAGGCGATGTTGGCGCGGATGGTGTCGTCGAACAGGAAGGGTTCCTGGGTGACCAGGGCGATCCGCTCGCGCAGGTCGGCGATGGCCACGTCGCGCACGTCGACGCCGTCGATGGTCACCGTCCCGGCGGTGACGTCGTAGAAGCGCGGGATCAGGGACAGGACCGTGCTCTTGCCGCCGCCGGAAGGGCCGACCAGGGCGACCATCTCGCCGCGCCGCGCCTCCAGCGTCACGCCGTCCAGCGCCGCCGAACCGCCGGCGTAGGTGAAGGCCACATCCTCGAGACGGATGTGACCGGCGGTGTCGGCGGGCATGGGCCTGGGATCGGACGGTTCGACGACTTCCGGCTCGACGTCCATCGCCGCGAACAGCCGGCGCGCCGCGGTGGCGCCCTCGGTGAAGATGGTCCGCAGGTTGGCCAGCTGCCGCAACGACTGGCCGGCCATCATCAGCGCCAGGATGAAGCCGAGCAGGTGGCCGGCGCTGAGCGTCCCCGTCTGCGCCCGCCAGCCGGCGTAGGCGAACACGGCGGCCACGACGACCATGCTGATCAGTTCGGTGACCGGCGCGGCGCGGGACCGGGCGTTGGAGCCCTTGATCAGGTGCTTCTGGCGGCGCTCGACCACGGCGGCGACGCGGGCCTCCTCGTACTCCTCGCGGTTCTCGAGCTTGACGATCCGGATGCCGTCCAGCGCCTCGAGGATGGCTTCGGCCAGGGCCGAGGTCTCGCCCATGGCGCCCTTGGTCGCCTTGCGGGCGCGCTTGGAGAAGCGCCGCATCAGCAGGCTGGCCGGCGGCGCGACGAGCACGATGGCCAGGGTCAGCCACAGGTCGCTCAGGGCCATGGTGACCACCGCGCCCATGACGATCAGGAACTCACGAACGTAGTTGACGATGCCGCTGGTCGAGGCCTCGCGGACCAGCCCCGCGTCGTAGAGCATGGACGAGACCCAGGACCCGGAGTGGGCGCTGCGCACCCGGGCCAGGTCGGCGCGGATCAGACGGCCGAACAGCTGGACCTGGACGGCTCCGACGACGCCGTTGCCGATGCGGTTGATCAGGGTCGACTGGCCGATCTGCAGCGCCGCCCGGCCAAGCGCCAGCGCGACGATGGTCAGCGGAATGATGATCACCGCGCCGGGATTGCGGTTGGTGACGATATCGTCGAACGCCGGCTGGATCATCTGCAGCAGTTTGGTGTTCAACGCCGCGATCAGCCCGGCGCAGAGCAGCGCCACGGCCAGCCCCGGCCAGCGCGGCCTGAGATACTCGCGCCAGACCCGCGCGATCAGGGCGCGGCTGGACATGTCGGCGGGCGCGGACATCGGCTGGGGAATCGCCCTTCGGATTTGCGAGCGGAAGCGTAGCGCCCTACTTAGGACGCTCTTTCAGGGAGCGCCACTTGTCCGGCCACGACCTTTCCACGCGGTGGGGCCGCTTCAAGGCCTACTGGGGCTCGATCTGGGGCGATCACGCCTTCCTGCGCGTCGGATTCTCCAACGCCCACTGGATCGGTCCGGACATGGTCCGCGCCGCCCAGCCCTGGCCCTACCAGCTGGCCTACTGGAAGCGCGACGGCATCAGGACCATCGTCAACCTGCGCGGCGGGATCAACGCCAGCTTCTACGCGCTGGAGAAGGACGCCTGCCAGCGGCTGGGTTTGAACTTCGAGGACTTCGTCATCACCTCGCGCGAGGTCCCCAGCCGCGAGCGGGTGCTCGCCGCCAAGGCGATGTTCGAGCGGATCGAGTATCCGGCGTTGATGCACTGCAAGTCCGGCGCGGACCGGGCCGGGATCATGAGCGTCTTCTACCGCCACTTTCACCTGGGCCACCCGATCCGGGAGGCGGTGAAGGAGCTGGGCCTGCGGACCCTGCATGTGAAGCAGGGCAAGACCGGCGTGCTGGACTATGTGTTCGAGCGCTACCTTGCCGAGGCCGAGCCGCAGGGGATAAGCTTCATCGACTGGGTGCAGAGCGACGCCTACGACCCCAAGGCGATCAAGGCCGACTTCAAGGAAAGCTGGTGGGGCACGATGCTCGTCGACCGCCTGCTGCGGCGCGAGTAGCGCGGCTCAGGCGGTCTGGTCGATGCCGCCGATGGTGAACACGGCGATCCCGAGAATCACGAACATCGCCACGGCGATCAGGGTCTCAAGCATGGGGAGCCTCCTCCGATGGAGGCTCCCTACAGCCGACGTGTGACGCTCTGACGATGGTCGGGCGACAGATTCATGCTGTCGTGAAGCGCATTGCGTCCTTCGCGACGCTCGCCTGAGGGCTCGCTCCTCAGGATGACGAACTTGGGGAAGGCTAAAGATCTTCGTCAGGGTGAGGAGCCGGCCGCTGGCCGGCGTCGCGAACCCCGCAAAGCCTCAGTGCTGGTAGTCGGCGCTCGACGGGTCCAGCAGCTTGTGGGCGTGGATGATGAAGTAGCGGGCGTGGGCGTTGTCGACCGTCGCCTGGGCCTTGGACTTCCAGGCCGCGTAGGCGTCGGCATAGTTGGGATAGGCGCCGACGAACTCGACTTTGGAGAGATCGCGGAACTCGGTCCCGTTGACCTCGGTCAGTTCGCCGCCGACGACGATGTGGAGAAGTTGCTTGCCGGACATGTGCGGTGGCCCTTCCGCAGGGTGATGATTTAGTTGCGTCGCTCGATATGCCGGACGCGCTCCAGGATCAACGGGTGCAGCGCCGGCGCGGCGCAGACGAGGCTCGGCGCGCGCGGATCGGGCTGGTTGTAGCGATAACCCTGACCCCTGTGGTCGGTGACAACGGCCCCGGCCTCGCGACAGATCAGGTCGGCGGCGGCCAGGTCCCATTCGCTCTTGCTGGTCAGGGCGATGGCGGCGTCGAAGCGCCCCTCGGCGACCAGGCACATGCGGTAGGCGATGGAGTTGCGGGTTTCGATCCTCATCTCCGGCCAGGGGGTCGGCCAGGCCGGGTGCTTGAACATCGGACCGTCGCCCAGCATGCCGCAGCCCTCGACCGCGGCGATGGCGCTGGCGGTGATCGGCGCGCCGTTCAGGAAGGCGCCGCCGGAGGCCAGGGCCACGAAGGTCTCGTCCAGCTCCGGGGCGTGGACCACGCCCGCCACCGGCCTGCCGTCCTCGACCACGGCGATCGACACCGCCCAGAACGGCTTTTCCTTCATGAAGGCCACGGTGCCGTCGATGGGATCGACCACGAACAGCCGCGAGGCCGCGAGACGCGCCGGGTCGTCGGCGGTCTCCTCCGACAGCCAGCCGTAGTCGGGGCGGGCGGCGCCCAGCCGCTCGCGCAGCAGGGTGTCGACGGCGATGTCGGCGTTGGTCACCGGCGAGCCGCCGTCCTTGGACCACACCTTCAGCCCCTCGGCCTTGAGCCGGCGGGCGACGATCCCGACCTCGCGGGCCGCCTCCTCGATGAGGGCCAGATCCTGCTTCATCGGCCGGCGATCGCCAGGCCGTCGACCAGCAGCGACGGTGAATTGGCGGCGCCGCGGATCTCCAGATCAGAGCCCGGGACCAGCCGACCGTAGATGTCGATCAGATTGCCGGCGACGGTGATCTCGGCGACCGGATAGACCGCCTCGCCATTCTCGAACCAGAAGCCCGAGCAGCCGACCGACCAGTCGCCGGTATTGCTGTTCAGGGACGGACCGAACATCGAGGTGATCAGCAGCCCGTCCTTCGCGTCGGCCATCAGGCCGGCGAGGTCGCGCGTCCCCGGCTGCACCGTCAGGTTCGACGTTCCGACGCCCGGCGGCCCGGCCAGCCCGCGCGACGCGTGGCCGGTGGTCTCCATCCCCAGCTGCTTCGCCGAGGCGGTGTTCAGCAGCCAGGTCGTCAGCACGCCCCGGTCGATCAGCGCCATGGCCCGGTTGGCCACGCCCTCGTCATCGAAGGGCGTGGATCCCAGGCCGCGCAGGCGGTGCGGATCATCGGTGATGGTGACGCCCTCGGCGAACAGGCTCTTGCCGAGGTGGTCCTTCAGGAAGCTGACGCCCCGGGCCACGGAGGGTCCGGAAATGGCGCCGATCAGCGGACCGATCAGCGAGGTGGCCAGCCGGTTCTCGAAGATCACCGGCGCGGTGGTCGAGTCGATCTTGCGCGCGCCCAGCCGCTGGACAGCGCGGCGGCCGGCCTCGGCCCCGATGTCGGTCGCGCCGGGCAGGTCGGCCCCGTGGCGGGTGGTCCGCCCCTCGCCGCCCCGCTCCATGCCCGAGCCCTCGCCCGCCACGGCCGAAGCCGACAGCGAGAAGGACGAGGCGCGGTGCAGGCCGTGGAACCCCTCGCTGGTGGCGAAAGCCCAGGATCCGGAGGACCAGGAGGCCGACCCGCCGTCGGAATTGGTCACACCCTTGACGCCGCGCGCGGCGACCTCGGCCTCGCGCGCCAGGTCCTCGAGGCGTTCGGGCGACGGCTCGCCGGGGTCGAAGAGGTCAAGATCCGGGAAGGATCCGGCCGCCAGGCTCTCGCGCGGCGCGAGGCCCGCGTAGGGATCCTCCGGCGCCAGACGGGCCATGGCGACGGCCCGCTCGGTCAGCTTGCGTCGGCCCTCCGGGGAGATGTCGGAGCCGGAAACCGTGGCCTGACGCCGGCCGACGAAGACCCGCAGACCGAGGTCGCGCGACTCCTCGCGTTCGACCTCCTCCAGGGCGCCTTCACGCACACCGATGGAAAGCGACTGGCGCTCGGCGAAAACGGCCTCGGCCGCGTCGGCGCCGGCCTTGAGCGCGGCGGCGACCGCCTCATGCAACTGCTGTTCGTCCATGCTCCGGTTATGGGCGCCGGGACCACCCGCCGCAAGCGGCTCAGACGATGGCGAAGAACAGCGTGGCCGCGATCAGGTAGACATAGGCCGCCCAGGTCATGGTCATGCCGACGGCGCGCGGGACCGAGGCGTCGCCGCTGTTGGACATGCCCACGGCGTGGGTCACCCGGCCGACGAACAGGATGAAGCCGCCGACATGGACCAGCAGCGGCGCGGCGCCGGCGAGATCCAGCACGATCAGGCCCGCCATGCCGACCGGGACATATTCGCTGGCGTTTCCGAACGCGCGGATGGCGTGGGCGAGCTCGGGCACCCCCTCGTCGCCGAACGGAATCTTGTGCTTCTGACGCTGGCGCGTGACCAGGGCCGACAGCACCAGCATCAGCAGGATATGGAGCCCGACCCACAGAGCGGCGGCGTGGCCCAGATTGATGTCTTCCATCCCGCGCATCTCCCCGAAGAACGACAGGGCCGGGATAGGGGCGCCGTTCGAAGCGCGTTGCAACCGTTCTCGATGTCGCGCGCAAGCGGGGGTTCACCCAAGGGGCGAACGCCCGCCGGGCGCGCGCCTAGAACTCCGTCCAGTCGTCCTGGGGCGCCAGCGCGGCGGCCGTCGCCGCGCCGCCTGCGTAGGCCATCGGTCGGGCGGCTGGTCGCGGCGGCGGCGGCGTGATGGGCTCGGGCTCGCGTCGCGGCGCCGTGGCCCTGACCGGGGGCGCGGCCTTCGGCGCGGGCGCCGCGGCGACGGTCTCGCCAATCTCGAAGCGGCTGACCAGGGCCGACAGGGCGGTCGCCTCCTGGGCCAGCGAATGGCTGGCGGCCGTCGACTCCTCGACCATGGCGGCGTTCTGCTGCGTCACCTGATCCATCTGGTTCACGGCCGTGTTGACCTGGGCGAGACCCGTCGCCTGTTCGTGGGAGGAGGCGGCGATCTCGGCGACCAGGGCGTCGATCTCGGCGACCTCGTTGACGATCCGCCTCAGCGCCTCGCCCGTCTGGCCGACCAGCTTGACCCCCTGCCCGACCTGTTCGGAGCTGGAGGCGATGAGGGCCTTGATCTCCCTGGCCGCCTCGGCGGAGCGCTGGGCCAGGGCCCGCACTTCCTGGGCGACGACCGCGAAACCCTTGCCGGCGTCGCCGGCCCGGGCCGCTTCCACGCCGGCGTTCAGGGCCAGAAGGTTGGTCTGGAAAGCGATCTCGTCGATGACGCCGGTGATCTGGCTGATTTCGTTGGAGGATTGTTCGATCTGCTGCATGGCGCCGACCGCCTGGTCGACCACCCGGCCGCTCTGCTCGGCGCCCTGGCGGGTGCGGTCGACCGCGCCCTTGGCCTGGGTCGCGCCCTCGGCCGACTTGCGAACGGTGGCGGTGATCTGGTCCAGCGCCGCAGCGGTTTCCTCCAGGCTGGCCGCCTGGTGTTCGGTGCGGCGGGACAGGTCGTCGGCCGCCTGACTGATCTCGCCGGTCGTCGCCCGGATGCCGGCGGCATTGCCGACGATGACTTTCATCGTATCCTGCAGACGCGCGATCGCCGCGTTGAAGTCGTCCCGCAGCTTGCGGTACCCGGCCGGGAAATCGTCCGCCAGACGCACCGTCAGATCCCCGCCGGCGAGCTTTTCCAGCCCCTCGCCGACCGCCGACATCACATGCTCCTGCGCCTCGACGTTCGCCCGCTGCAGCGCCTCGTTGCGCGTGCGTTCGGCCTCGGCCTGCGCCCGGGCGCGCTCCTCGTCGGTGCGCAGACGACCGGTCTCGGCGAGGTCGTGCCGGAAGCCTTCCAGCGCCCGCGCGATACTGCCGATCTCGTCCTTCAGCTCTGTTCCCGGATGGGATCCTCGTACCGGCCGGCGCTCAGGGCGTTGACGGCCCCGGTGATGCGGGCCAGCGGCCGCCGGACGACGACCATTGTGGTCGCGAACAGGGCCGCCAGGACCAGGCCGAGCATGACGACGCCGCCGACCATCAGGGCGAGGGCCAGCTGGTTGGCGGGCCCGTTGATGGCGGACTTCGGAATGTCGGTCACCAGGCTCCAGCGGCCATCGATCCCGGCAATGGTGGCCGGCGTGAGCAATCGGCTGACTTCGCGACCCTCGGCGTCGAGGACGCTGTCGATGGTCTTCGCCGGGCCGCCCGCAAGCACGGCCTTCAGGTCGTCGACGCCCTTTCCGTCGTAGGCCCGGGTCCGCTTCGCCGCATCGGGGTGCGAGACCCAGTTGCCGCCCGGCGAGACCAGCATGACCGTGCCTTCGCCGAACGGCTTCATCTTGCCGAGCATGGCGGCCAGATCGTCGAGCGCGACATCCACGCCTGCCACGCCGATGACCTTGCCGCCCGAGACGATCGGGTAGGTGATGGAGGTCATCAGCACCTGCTTGTCACCGACCTTGTCGGTGTAGGGTTCCAGCAGGGCCGGCTTTCCGCTCTGGAGCGAGCGCAGGTAGTAGTCTTCCTGGTAGTTCTCGGGCTCGGTCGCCTCCGCCTCGATCGTCCCGTCGGCGCGTCTCACCCAGAAGGACGAGAAGTTCCCGGCGGCGTTGGTCGCCGGCGCGCCTGTTCCGGCCAGAACGGCGTCCTGGGCGTCCCAGGCGTCGGGGGCGATCATGAACCAGCTGGTCAGGACGATGGGAGACATCGAGGCCGCCGGCCGCGCCATGGCGTCGGCCACCGCACGATCCCGCAGGCCCGCCTCGTGCGCCGCGCCGAGATCCGCGGCCAGCGTTTTGACGCCGCCCGAGATTTCGCCGAGGCGGGCCTCCACGCTGGAGGCCGCCTGCTGACCGAGCGCCGAGGCATAGTCGCCGGACAGCTCGGTCGCGACGGACTTTGTGTATTGCGACACCGCGAATGCGGCGATCAGGAGCAGAAAACCGACCACAACACCCGCGGCCGTAAGCATCTTTCCCGCGACGGAGAGCCGCTGGAATGCCTGCATAGTCTTTCCCCTCGGGAAGCCAGTTTCCTCCCGATAGGACATTTATGCTTAACGACGTCTTGAGACCGGAATTCAGGTCTCGCGGCCGATCGGGTAGAGCCGGTAGCGGTCGTCCCAGAAGGGCGTGCGCTCGTAGAACCAGCCCAGCCGCGCGTCGGGGTCGGCGGCGAAGGCCGGGTCGGCGGCCAGCTTCGCCTCGAACGCGGCCTTCAGCGCCGGGTCGGCGGCCAGCATGCGGTCGGCCAGCGGGGCGACGGCGTAGCCCTCGATGTACTCGACCCGGTTCAGCACCTCCGGGATCATGCCCCAGGCGAAGAAGCTCTCGCTCGACTGAGGCTCCAGCAGCAGGACGACGATGTCGCCCAGCGGCTGGTCGGTGCTGATCCTGACCGAACCGGCCGGCCAGACCCAGTCGCGCCGTTCGACATCGACCGCCGAGACGGTGATCGGCACATGGCCCTCATTGGGTTGCGGGGAGATCTTCGGATCCTTGAGACGCAGCAGGTCGACCGCCACGGTCCGGGGCTCCACCAGCGTCTCCATCTCCACCCCGTGGATGCGCAGCCGCTCGATCAGGTCGGCGCGGTAGGACGGCACCCAGTAGGCCTTCGGCCGCGCCAGGGTCAGGGTCGGGCGGCTGGCGTAGAACGGCATCTGCCAGAGCTCGGGATCGGGCTTGCCCAGCCAGCGGATCTCGTCGACCCCGGAGGCGGCGCTGGGGTAGCGTTCAAAGAGGATGCCCTTGAAAGCGCGGGTCGAGGCGGGCTGATCCTCGGCGACGAAGTTGGCCAGGATCTTCGCCGGGCGCAGCGCGCGGTCCCGCTCGATGGCGGCCCGCAGGCCGGGGCCCTTGGCGGCCAGCAGCCACATCGACTCCTCGATGAAGACATAGGTCCCCAGCACCCGCTGCTCGTGCGGCTTGAGGCTGTGATTCTCGATCAGGATGGTCGGGACGTGCGCGGCCGAGCCCCAGCCGTTGGAGAACCGCTCGCCCAGGCCGCCGTCGCTGAGGCCCTTCTTCGGGTCGCGGTCGTCGAGCGCGAAGACCAGTTCGCCCGGGATGTGCCCCTGGGCCTCCAGCGCCTTGTAGATCGCCGGCTTGAACGCGTCGTCCAGCCAGCGCGCGGCCGACGGCGAGCGGGACCAGCCGCCGTTCTCGCCGTTGTACCCGAACGTCACGTCGTACTGGTAGTCGATACCGTCGGTGACGTGGACGTCGACATAGAGGTCCGGCCGGTACTTGTTGGCCAGGGCCCGCACCGCCCGCATCTCGGGCTGGTCGAGCTTCATGTAGTCGCGGTTGAGGTTCTGGTTGGTCGCCGTGTTGCGCCAGCCCTGGATGCGCGGCCCGCGCTGGTTGGGCCGCGAATAGGGCCCCGACCGCTCGTGGCCGTCGACCGACAGGATCGGGATCAGGATCAGGTTCACCCCGTCCAGCAGCCCGTCCTTGCCGTAGAAGGCGATGTCACGCAGCAGCATCATGCCCGCGTCCTTGCCGTCGATCTCGCCCGGGTGGATGCCGGCCTGGACCAGCAGCACCGGCTTCTTCGGATCGAAGGCCGGACCGTCCTTGCTGGCGATCACCGCGTAGATCGGCCGCCCCTCCGGCGAGACGCCGAACTGTTCGATGCGGATCAGGTCGCTGGCCGCGTCCAGCCGGTCGAACCACGCTCGGGTGTCGGCGTAGTCGGGGCTGAAGTCGTGCTCCGGATCCTGCTCGAAGGCGCTGGCCCAGGGGTCGGTCGCCGGACGCAGCAGGGCGCGGCTCTTGCCGTCCCAGGCGGGGGCGGGCGGCAGGAAGGGCTGGTCCCAGGGCCTGGCGTTGGGGATCGAGGCGGGGTCGGACATGGCGGGACTCGACAGCAGAAGGGCCGCGATTACGGCGGCCGCGAAGGGCGTGCGCATGGGGGCGAGTCCTAGGGCATCTCGGCCCGCCTGTCAGGATTGCGCAGGCGGTCCCCGACGCCGATGAAAGCAGGCCGACCAGTCTCGCAACTTGAAAAGGCTTTGCTTTAAATCACAATCTATGGATTATTTTGACTGTCGTTAACCCAAGGAGGTCGGTGTGGCTCAGGAAGATCCTTACAGCGTCCAGTTTTCGGCTACGAAGGGGATCAATCCCTTGCTCGCAATTGTAAAAGCCATCGGCGAAAACAGGACGAGCGGCTGGGTTACCAGCCTGGAGCAGGCCCCGATCCGCATTCACCCGCCGCATGCGCAACTGCTGAATGAGAAGCCCAGCGGCTTCGTGACCCAGGTAATCACACCCTTTGAAACCAACGAGCTTCATCTACCGGTCACGAAGGAGCAGACTCACGTGACGGTTCATATGCCCGAAGGGACCACGATCGATGTCGAGATAACCTAGTCGCGCCAGATCGGCTTGCCGTCTCCCGGCAATCCCAGCCTGCCCCACATGTCCGACACCCGATCCACGACGTCCTGGTCCATGCGGATCTGCTCGCCCCATTCGCGGTGGGTCTCGGGGGGCAGCTTGTTGGTGGCGTCGAGGCCGATCTTGCTGCCAAGGCCGCTCTCGGGACTGGCGAAGTCGAGGTAGTCGATCGGGGTGTTCTCGATGACGGTGATGTCGCGGGCCGGGTCCATGCGGGTGCTGAGCGCCCACATCACGTCCTTCCAGTCGCGGGCGTTGATGTCATCGTCCACGATGATCACCCACTTGGTGTACATGAACTGGCGCAGGTAGCTCCAGACGCCCAGCATGATCCGCTTGGCGTGGCCGGGGTAGGCCTTCTTCATCGACACCACGGCGATGCGGTAGCTGCAGCCCTCGGGCGGCAGCCAGAAGTCGACGACCTCCGGAAACTGCTGCTGGAACAGCGGGATGAAGACCTCGTTCAGCGCCTCGCCCAGCACCGACGGCTCGTCCGGCGGACGGCCGGTGAAGGTGGTGTGGTAGAGGGCGTCCCTGCGCATGGTGATCGCGCTGACCTTGAACACCGGGAACTTCTCGACGCTGTTGTAGTAGCCGGTGTGGTCGCCGTAGGGCCCCTCGTCCTCGAACTCGTCGAGCAGGACGTGGCCCTCGATGACGATCTCGGCCTGGGCGGGCACCATCAACGGCACGGTCTTGGCCGGCACCAGGTCGACCTTGGACCCGCGCAGCAGGCCGGCGAACTGGTACTCCGACAGGGTGTCGGGCACCGGCGTCACGGCGGCCAGGATGACGCCCGGATCGGCGCCGATCACCGCGCAGGCGGGCAGCGGATCGCGGCGGCCGGCCTTCTTGTGGCGGCCGTAGTGCTGGGCCCCGCCGCGGTGGGCCAGCCAGCGCATGATCGCCCGGTCCTTGCCCAGCACCTGCATGCGGTAGATGCCGAGGTTGAAGTCGTCCTCCTTCGAGTCCGACGGGCCTTTGGTGACGATCAGCGGCCAGGTGATCAGCGGCGCCGGCTCGCCCGGCCAGCAGGTCTGCACCGGAAGCTTCGTGAGGTCGATCTGGTCGCCCTTGAGCACGACCTCCTGCACCGGCGCCTTCTTCACCGTCTTCGGCCGCATGGACATCACCGTCTGGGCCAGCGGCAGCAGCTCCATGGCGTCCTTGATGCCGCGCGGCGGCTCGGGCTGGCGCAGGAAGGCCAGCAGCTCGCCGACCTCGCGCAGCTCGCCGGCGGTGGTGCGCGGCTCGCCGCCCAGGGTGACGCCCAGCGCCACGCGCTTCACCGTGCCGAACAGATTGGCCAGGCACGGCATCGGCGAGATGGAGCCGTCGGGCATCACGGGCTTTTCGAACAGCACCGCCGGGCCGCCCGTCGCCAGCAGCCGGGTGCAGATCTCGGTCATCTCCAGCACGGTGGAGACCGGCTCGGTCACCCGCACCAGCTCGCCATCGGCTTCCAGTTTGGTGATGAAGTCCCGCAGTGACCGGTAGGCCAAGGTGTTGCTCCTGTTACGCGGGGCGGAAGCTAGGGCGGCGACCGGGTCCTGTCACGTCGTGCGCGGTTGTTTTCGCGCGAGAAGGCCATCGAGGGCGACCAGCGCGAGGCCCGGAAGGAAGAAGCCGAGCACCAGGCCGACCATGTTGAGCAGCACCCCGGGATAGCCGAGCTTGCCGACGTCCATGAACGGATACGGGTAGAAGCCGCTGACGGCGCCATGCAGCAGGGTCCAGGCGCCGTACAGCGTGGGCACGATCAGCCAGATCACGGCGTCCCGCCAGCGCAGGCCGCCGCGCGGCGTGAAGGCCAGCCAGTCGACCAGCATGGCGATCGGCATGACGTAATGGAGCATATAGTCGTTGGCGAGCTGTAGGCCCTGGGGCTCCCAGAGCGACCGCAGGAGGAGGTGGTAGATGACCATCACCACCACGGCGAAGACCGTGGTCGAACCGCGCGGACTGGCCGCGGCCCACCACCGCCCCGCCCTCGACGCGGGCGCAAGGACCGGGACGGTGAAGGCGAACGCGATCAGAAAGTTCGTCACGATCGTGAAGTAGCTGACGTACTCGACCGTCCGCTCAAGAATCGCCGCGACCGTCAGGGCCTTGAGAAACAGGCCGTACTGGACGCCCAGGGTGATCCAGGCGAGCACGGCGAAAATCCGTCGGTACAGTCTCATGCGCTCCCCGGCGTCCAGCCGCCTCAGCCGGCGGCGTCTCTTATCCGGACCATGGCTCGCGTCGCCAGCTTGCGCCAGCGGCGCTCGAGGAAGCCGCGCAGCTGGTCGGGATCCAGGGTCGCCAGCCGGGCCAGCACGATCGGATAGCCGTCGTAGTGCTTCGTGAAATGGAACGTCGTCGGCTCGGCCTCGATCAACAGGTCGCGCTCATCGGACGGCACCTCCTGGAGCACCGCGCTGTCGTCCTCGTCACGAACGCGCGTGAAGAACTTCCCCCGCACCTTGAACGAGGGCTCCCCGTAGCTGGTCCCCTCCTCCGCGCCCGGGAACGACAGGACGATGGCGGCGAACTCGTCGCGGGTCACAATTCCTCCGTGTTCCCGGCGCAGGCCGGGATCCATGGTCCCCGAACGCGGTGGCGGCCGCGTGGACCCCGGCCTTCGCCGGGGAAACGGCGGCTCAGTATCCCAGCGCCACGCCGTCCTTGCGCATCTCGGTGGCGGCGGCGTAGCGGCCGGGCCAGCGCTCGATCGCCTGGTAGCCGCCGTAGCCGCCGGGCGTGTCGCCGATGCGCCAGCCGATGGCGGCCAGCGTCCGCTTCGTCGCCTCCGGCACGCCGCTCTCCAGATGCAGTTCGCCGGGATGGCCCAGCTGCTGGCCGGTCGGCTCCATGCCGCCCTCGTGGTGCCAACGGGGCGAGTCCCCGGCCGCCTGCAGGTCCAGGCCGTGGTCGACCATGTTGCTGATGATCTGGGCCTGGCCCTGGGGCTGCATGTCGCCGCCCATGACGCCGAAGGCCAGCCAGGGCTCGCCATTCCGGGTCGCGAAGCCGGGGATGATGGTCTGGAACGGCCGCTTGCCGGGCGCATAGACGTTCGGATGGCCGTCGGTCAGGGCGAACAGCTCGCCCCGGTTCTGCAGCATGAAGCCGGTCCCGTCCGGCGACAGGCCGCTGCCCATGCCCCGGTAGTTGGACTGGATGATCGACACCATCATCCCGTCGCTGTCCGACGTGCAGAAGTAGGTGGTGTCGCCCCTGGACGGCGCCTGGCCGGCATGGACAGGGTTGAGGATGGCGTTGGGCCGGATCAGCTTCGCCCGCTCGGCGGCGTAGGCCTTGGAATTCAGCCACTCCAGCGGGATCTTCGAAAAGTCCGGATCGGCGAAGTAGCGGCCGCGGTCCTCATAGGCCAGGCGCTTGGCCTCGACGGCGTGGTGGATCGACGCCGCCGACTGGAAGCCCATCGCCTTGACGTCGAACTGCTCGAGGATGTTGAGCAGCTGCAGCGTCGACAGACCCTGGCTGTTGGGCGCCAGGCCATAGACGTCGACGCCGCGATAGCCGCTGACCAGCGGCGTGGTCCATTCGCTCCTGTGCGCCTTCAGGTCGGCGCGGGTCATCCAGCCGCCGATGCGCTTGAAGTAGGCCTCGATCGCGTCGGCGATGGGCCCGTCATAGTAGGCGTCGCGGCCGCCCTGGGCGATCTGGCGATAGGTCTTCGCCAGGGCGGGATTGCGGAACACCTCGCCCTCGGGCGGCGCGCGGCCGTCGGTCATCCAGACGGCGTTGAAGTTGGCGACCTCCTCGATGCCGGAGGCCGGGTTGTTGTACCGGCGGGCCGAGCTGGCCAGGTAGTAGGCGACGTTCTGGGTGACCGGCGCCCCTCCTCGGCATGGGCGATGGCCGGATCGAACAGGTCCTTCCACGGCAGCTTGCCGTAGCGCTGGTGCAGGTCCCACCAGGCCTGGACCGCGCCCGGGACGCTGACGGTGATGGCGCCGAAGCTGGGGATCAGGCCGTTCTTCGCCCGCGACCGCACCGTCTCCAGCGACAGGCCCTTCGGCGAGCGGCCCGAGCCGTTCAGCCCCACGACCGTCTTCGACTTCGGGTCCCACAGCATCACGAAACAGTCGCCGCCGACGCCGCAGGCGATGGGCTCCAGCAGACCCAGACAGGCGTTGGCGGCGATGGCCGCGTCGACAGCGCTGCCACCCTTCTTCAGGGTCTCGATGGCCGCCATCGTCGCCAGTGGATGCGCCGTCGCGGCCGCGCCGTGGACGCCCCAGGCCGCCGACCGGCTGGCGAAGGTCGCCCCGTCGACCCGGTCGCCGCCGCGCACGTCGGGCCGGTTTAGGTTGGGGTTGCCCGGCCGGCTCTGGGCCAGGGCCGAGGTGGCCAGCGCGGCGGCCGGCAGGGCGGCGAGGAAGGTGCGGCGACGCATGGGCGGAGGACTCCCGGCGGATACTGTGGGCGGGACTATAGGCCGCTGGCGGCAGCTGGCGAGGGAGGAGTGTGAGGGCGGCGCCCCACGCTGTCACGCTCTCCCCGTGGGAGAGCTGTCATGGCGGAGCCATGACTGAGAGGGAAGCGCTGCGCCTGGGCTTTCGGCCACGGCGCTTCCCTCTCCGACCCGGCTCCGCCGGGCCACCTCTCCCAAGAGGGAGAGGGAAATCAGGCCTCGCTCCACACCCCCAGCTCATTGCCGGCCGGGTCGCGGAAGTGGAACCGGCGACCGCCGGGGAAGCTGAAGATCGGCTTGACGACCACGCCGCCGGCCGCCTCGACCTTCGCCAGCATGGCCTCCAGGTCATGGGCGTAGAGGATCACCAGCGGGGCCGGCGCGCCCTCGACGTCGAAGCCGCCGTCCAGTCCCTCGCTGTAGGCCGCGTAGTCGGGACCATAGTCGACGAAGCTCCAGCCGAAGGCGGCCGTGTAGAAGGCCTTGGTCGCCGGCAACGCGCCGCCGGGCATCTCCACATAGTCGATCTTGCCGTCTTCACGCATGGCGTCGCTCCATTTGTTCCTAATTTGTTCACGGCGCGCCGAATGAGTTCAACCGCGCCTAGGGGACCGCCCAGACACTGGTCTTCTTGACCTCGAAGTCCTCGAGCTCGCGCGTGGTCTGGACCTGGTACTCGGCCAGTTTCGTCAGCCCGTCCTTGGGGAAGTAGGTGCGGCCGGGATCGCCGATCAGCACGGTCGCCCCGGCGTCGCGGGCGGCGGCCAGCCAGGCCAGCACCCGGGTCGCCAGCGGGTTCTCGTAGCAGATGTCGCCGGCCAGGATGACATCGGCGTCGGCCGGCGGCGGGGCGTCCAGCAGGTTCACGTCGGTGAAGTCCAGCGCCACGCCGTTGGCGGCGGCGTTGAGGCTGATGGCCGCCTCGCAGAAGACGTCGATGTCGGCCGCCAGCACGCTCGCCGCGCCGGCCCTCATCGCGGCGATGGCGACGATCCCCGAGCCGGAGGCGAAGTCCACGACCCGCTTGCCGGCGACGATCTGCGGGTGATCCAGCACGTACCGCGCCAGCGCCTGCCCGCCGGCCCAGGCGAAGGCCCAGAACGGCGGCGGCAGGCCGATGCGGTCGAGCTCCTCCTCGGTCAGCCGCCAGATCGGCGTGATCTCGTCGGCCAGATGCAGCACCAGCTCGGGCGCGTGCGGCGGCGCCTGCAGGCGGGTGTTCTCGAGGATGAAGGCCCGGCGATCGGTGATCATGGGCCCTCCCTAGAGCACTGGGCCGGGCACGCCAGCGCGAAGGTCGGCGGCGCCCCTTTCCGGTGATGCGGCGACGATGGCGCGAAGGCAGCATGACGGCCACTTCCGGAGGGTCCCATGAGACACCTGATCTTCGCCGCCGCCGGTGTCCTGCTGCTGGCGAGCCCCGCCGCCGCCCAGACCCGCGACCCCGCCACCAACACCGCCCTCGCCATCCTCGACGAGTGTCTGGCCGGCCTGCGCGGCGAGGCGTCGTTCGACGCCGCCATGAGCCGACGTGGCTTCCAGCGCTCAAGCAATGGCGGCTGGGTGAACCGGGTCGGCGGCGCGATCATCTCCGCCTCGACGGGGACCAACACGGTGCGGGGCGCGCAGGCCAGGCTGTGCGCGGTCACGACGGTTCCGCAGACAACCGATCCACAAGGCCTGGACGCCGCCGTCGCGGCCCGGGCGCGGCCGTGGAATCTGAAGTACGTGTCGCCCGGCCCCGGCAATGGCGGCGGGACGATCAGCGGCTGGGCGGAGCTCGGTCAGACCGGCCTGATGGCGATCACGATCAACCAGGCGCCGGCCCAAGGGAACGTGGGCGCGAACACGACGCTGACGGTGATCTGGCGCTAGGCGGCGACTTCGCCGCGCGGATGGCCGACGAAGACCTTAGTCCGACTTCCCGTAGAAGCGGACGATCTTCAGCACTCTGTCGGGGCCGAACACCAGCACCGCGGTCAGCAGGGGCTTCTCGGGATCGGTTGTTCGATACTCATAGAAGACGACGGTGTCGCGATCTCGGCCCGGCATTTCCTGGACCGGCTTGCCGAGCGCCTTGGTCACGTCGGCGCGGCTGGTCTTGCCGAGCTGGAAGGTGTTGAAGGGCTCAGGGTTGAAGAGCGCCTGACCCTGCGCGGCTGTTGTCACCACGGCCGCCAGCAACGCCCCGGCAATCCAGAACCGCCTGCTCACGCCGCCGCCAGCCCCTTGCTCGACGCCGCCTTCAGCACGCCCAGATACCCCTTCGCCACCAGCATCCGCTCCGTGACGCCCTTCTCGCGCAGCAGCCGGTGCGCCCTGGGCAGGTTCCAGCAGGGCACATGCATGAACATGTGATGCTCGCAGTGATAGTTGACGTAGTAGGGCGCGATCAGCAGCCGCTCGAGCGGATTGGCGATCGTGGTGCGGGCATGGCGCAGCGGGTCGGGCTGGTTCTCGCCGACCAGCGCGTGCTCGGCGATGTTCCGTAGCCGCGTGACCAGCGGATACCAGGTCGCCATCGGGATCAGCCACAGCACCGGCCAGGCCCACCACAGGCCGAAGGCTGAGGTGACCGCGATGATCGGGACGTGGACGATCAGGAACGGCTTCCAGAAGTTGAAGACGCCGGCCGCCGTCTTGCCGAACGGCACGCCCTTCGCCTTGCCCGTCCTGAAGGCGTCGAGGCTGGGCTGGATGCGCTGTTTGTAGAAGGTCTGGCCGGTCAGGTCGCGGACCACCTTGCGCCACAGCGAGGCGCGGGTGGTCGGGAACGGGGCCGACAGCGACAGGTCCGGATCCTCGGCCTGCTGCGCGAACTTGTGATGCTGCAGGTGGTAGTCGCGGTAGCGCAGAAGGTCGCTGTTGGTCGGCGCGCCGCACAGCCACTGGCCGACGACGTCGTTGACCTTGATGTTCGGATGCACGCAGCCGTGCGCCGCCTCATGCATGAGGATCGCCAGCCCCAGCTGCCGGGCGCCGATGACCATGACCGCCAGGACGAAGGTCAGCGGGTTGGGGAAGACGATGAACAGCGCCGCAGCCGCGGCGATGGTCAGCCAGGCGTGGGCGACCAGCCACAGCCCGAACCAGGACGAGCGCGCGGCGAGCGGCGCCCACTCCTCGTCGGTGAAGAAGTCCTTCGGTTTCACGCGTGCTGCGACGGCCATGAGGGGAAGTATCTCACTTCGTCGCTGACTTGGGTAGAATGACGCCTGCGTCAGTTTTTCTCACGCTGTCATCCCGGGCGCCGAAGGCGACCCGGTATGACAGTGGGATCAGAACCCCATCACCGGCTTCCACACCCCCACCGCGAAGGCGCAGGCCAGGATCAGGCCAGCGACGGCGTTGGATTTGAAGAGCGCCAGGGCCCCCGCCCCGTCGGTCACGTCCAGCCGGGCCGCCTGCCGCGACAGGTGGACGGCGAACAGCGCGACGGGCGGCAGGAACAGGGGGCCGAGGTCGGCGACGGTGGCGGAGGCGACGACCAGCCCGAACGCGGCGGTGTAGAAGGCCAGCACGCCCAGCCGGGCCTTGTCGCCCAGCCGCCGGGCCGAGGACTTCACCCCGGCCAGGGCGTCATCCTCGATGTCCTGCACCGCGTAGATGGTGTCATAGCCGAGGGTCCAGAAGATGAGGCCGGCGTAGAGCAGCAGGGCCGGCGGCGTCGGCGCCCCGGCGACGGCCGCGAACCCCATCAGGGCGCCCCAGTTGAAGGTCAGGCCCAGCCAGGCCTGCGGCCACCAGGTGATCCGCTTCATGAACGGATAGGCGGCGACCAGCGCCAGCGACCCGACGCCCAGGCCGATGGTCCACGGGTTCATGGTCAGCAGGATGACAAGGCTGACCAGGCAGCAGCCGACCACGAAGGCCCAGGCCTGTTTGACGCTGATCTGACCGGCCGGGATCGGCCGCATCGCGGTGCGGGCGACCTTCGCATCGATGTCGCGGTCGACGATGTCGTTGTAGGCGCAGCCCGCCGCCCGCATCAGCGCCGCGCCGACCAGGAACAGCACCAGCAGCAGCGGATCGGGCGCGCGGCCCTGCATGGCGCAGGCCAGCGCGATGCCCATCCAGCCCGGCAGCATCAGCAGCCAGATGCCCACCGGCCGGTCGAACCGCCCCAGCTTCAGCCACGGCCGCAACGCCGGCGGCGCATGGCGGTCCACCCAGTTGGTCGGCGCGGCGTCGGGCAGGATCGTGGACATGACGTCTGATAGCGCCAGCGGGCCGCCGTTCCAAATTTTTGGCGGCCCGATCTTTGGCGGCGACGCCGACGACGGGCCGAGGCAGTGTGTGGCCATGGAAGGCTCTCTCCGCTCCCGGCCGAAGCGCTCCCGTGTCGCCCACTGGGCGATCGACGGCATGGGCGTCACCCTGGTGGCGATCGGCGGCGTGGGCGTCGTGCTGCCCGGCCTGCCGACCACGGTGTTCTGGATCGGCGCCGTCGCCTGCTTCCTGAAGACCCGGCCATGGGCCGTGCGACCGCTGCTGAAGACGCCGGTCGTGGGTCCGGCGATCATCGGCTTCCTGCGCTGGCGTCCGCTGGGGGGCGGGCGGAAGCGGCGAGTTGGTTGACACTCAACCAATACGCGAATGAAGTTGCGGCCCGCGACTTGACTGCGATGGGTTGATGCCAGCGCGGGGGCGTCCATGGCATCGACCGAAGAGCAGGGGCGGCTCGTCTTCCGTCCCAATTTCAACCCGAAACGTTTCGCTGAGAAGCCGAAGCCGCGGGCCTTCGAACCGACCGGTCGGCCCGTAAGCGACACATTCAGGTTCATCGGGATCATTGCCTGCTTGGCGTCCTTTCCCGCAGCAATTCTCCTGACCGTATGGGCCCTCATTTTCTGGGGCCGAACCGAGCTCCCCGACGCCCCCCTCTGGATGAGCGCGTCCTTCAATGAGAACCTGCTGGCAGGGGCCGTCTTCTTCTGGCTCGAACTGCTCGCGATCGTCGGCGCGCTGCGGATCATAGCCGACATGCAGACCGCCCGGCGGGTCAGGATAGAGACGCAAAGCCAGTTTCTGACACTACACGAAGATCTCGGCGCGCTCATGGATTGCATCGACGACGAGCGATACAACTTTGCTGTCCGCCTCGACGCCAGCCGAACCTCGGACGGCCTATACGACACGCCGCTGCAGTACCTCGAAGTGTCCCTCCGCTACATCCGCAATCGGTTCGTGACCTCCGAGTTGGGGAACCCGCTTCTGCATCCGCAGGCCCGGGGAACGTTGACCCGTATCGCCGACAAGCTCGATGACATGATCCAGGATTGTTACTGGAACACCGAAAACGCCATCCTCGCGACGCGCAAACGCGACGGCGCAGCGGTCGACCTGGCGCTAGGCAAGATGTTCGAGGAATGCGACACCATGGCCTCGGACGGTCTGCTTGAGGTGTTCGACGACCTGTTCGAGCTTCGCGGCCAGGCAAGGCCAAGGCGGCACGACTGACACAGTCGTAGACAAACCCGACATGCACCCCTCCCGTCGAACGCCGTTCGGGCGTATCTGCGGCGCGAGGTCTTTCCCATGAGCGAGCAATACGAAGACGAGGCGGTCACCCGCGGGCGGGTGCTGTCCAACGGCCAGGTCATGGCCTTCATCGCCGGCTTCTGGCTGCGGCGACGCTGGCTGCTGCTCGGCTCCATCACCGGCATGCTGGCGGCCATGGGCTGCGAGCTGGCGCTGCCGTGGGCGGCGCGCGGCCTGGTGAACGCCGTCACCGCGCCAGGCTCCGCCCCCGCCGCCGTGTGGATCGCCTGGGCGCTGTTCATCGGCGCCTTTCTCGGTTTCTCGCTGCTGCGCAACGTCGCCTTCCGGATGTGGAATCCGCTGGCGGCGCGGAACATGGAGGAGATGACCAACGAAGGCTTCCGCCGGGTGCAGACCTTCTCCGCCGACTGGCACGCCAACACCTTCGCCGGCGCGACCGTGCGGCGGCTGTCGCGCGCCATGTGGGGCTATGACGGCGTGTCCGACGCGGTGGTGCTGTGGCTGGCCCCCGCCCTGCTGCTGCTGGTCGGCCAGTCGGTGCTGATGGCCCTGAACTGGCCGCTGATCGGCGCGACGGCCCTGCTCGTGATCTTCGGCTTCCTGTGGCTGAACCTGTGGCTGGTGAAGATCTATGTGCGCCCGGCCAACCTGCGGTCCAACGCGCTCGACTCGCGGATCGGCGGCGCCCTGGCCGACGCGCTGGGGTCCAACCCCACGGTCAAGGCCTTCGGCGCCGAGGCCCGCGAGGAGGCGCGGTTCGCCGAGCTGACCGCCGAGTGGCGCGTCGCCGTCCAGGTCACCTGGGGCCGGTTCATGGACATCTGGCTGACCCAGAACCTGCTGACCATGCTGCTGCAGGCCGTGATGACCGGCACGCTCGTCTGGATGTGGACGAAGGGCCGGGCGACGCCGGGCGACATCGCCTTCGGCATCACCACCTTCATGCAGATGAACGGCTACCTGCGGAACATCGGCGAGAACGTGCGCATGTTCCAGAAGGGCGTCGACGACGTCGAGGACGTGGCCAACTACGCCCGCATGGACCCGCAGGTCGCCGATGCGCCGGGCGCGAAACCCTTTGTCGGCGGCGAGGGCGAGATCGTCTTCGACGCCGTCTCCTTCCGCTACAAGAACGCCGGCGAGCCGCTGTACGACGGCTTTTCCCTCCGCATCGCGCCGGGCGAGCGCGTGGCGCTGGTCGGCCCGACCGGGGCGGGCAAGTCGACGTTCGTGAAGCTGCTCCAGCGACTCTACGACCTGCAGGGCGGCTCGATCGCCATAGACGGCCAGGACATCGCGCTGGTCGAGCAGGGCAGCCTGCGCCGCGCGATCGCCGTGGTGCCGCAGGACCCGGCCCTGTTCCACCGCACCATCGCCGAGAACATCGGCTACGCCCGCCCGGGCGCCACGCCGGACGAGATCCGGCTGGCGGCGAAGCGGGCCCGGGCCCACGACTTCATCGAGACCCTGCCCAAGGGCTACGACACCCTGGTGGGCGAGCGGGGCGTGAAGCTGTCGGGCGGCGAGCGCCAGCGGGTGGCCATCGCCCGCGCCTTCCTGGCCGACGCCCCGATCCTGGTCTTCGACGAGGCGACCAGCTCGCTGGACGTCGAGACCGAAGTCCACGTCCAGGCGGCGATGGAGGAGCTGATGGCCCAGCGCACGACCATCGTCATCGCCCACCGGCTGTCGACGATCCGCGGCGCCGACCGCATCCTGGTCTTCGACCGTGGCCGCATCGTCGAGGAGGGCCGCCACGCCGACCTCAAGGCCAGCGGCGGCGCCTACGCGCGGCTGGCGGCGGTGGCGGAGGGGACGGGGTAGGCTTTGCGTGCTTCGACACGCGCCTTCGGCGCTGCTCAGCATGACTAGGGTGGTAGGCATTCCTTCTCAGTCATCCTGAGCAGCCGCGCAGCGGCGTGTCGAAGGACGCACCGCGCACCAGCTTCCCTGCCCCTGCCGTCGGAGCTAGTACGGTCGCAGAGCAATTTTCGGGGAGGGGCGCATGCGCATTCTGCAGGTTCTCGGGCTGGCCGCCGCGCTGGCCTTCGGCGGCATCGTCCCGGCGCAGGCGGCGGATCCCGCGCCGGCCGAGAAGAAGCCCGACAGCGAGCTGCCGCCCTTCCCGGCCCCCGCTTCGGTCAAGCAAACCACGCGTCTGGGCGGCAAGGTGCTGAACTACACCGCCACCGTCGGGTCGCTGCCCGTGCGCGACGCCAAGGGCAGGAAGATCGGCGAGGTGGTCTATACCGCCTACGTCCTGGACGGTCCGCGCAACCCGAACCGTCCGGTGACTTTCGCCTTCAACGGCGGCCCGGGCGCGGCCAGCGTCTACCTCAACCTCGGCGCCATCGGGCCCAAGCGCGTGCAGTTCGGCGCCCAGGGCGACGCGCCGTCGGACTTCGCGGTCCTCCAGGACAACCCGTTCACCTGGATGGACTTCACCGACATGGTCTTCATCGACCCGGTCGGGACCGGCTTCTCGCGCTCGCTGACCACGCCGGAGGAGAGCAAGAAGGCCTTCTTCGGCGTGAAGCAGGACATCGAGTACCTGTCGCGCGTCGTCTACGATTGGCTGCTCAAGAACGAGCGGATGACCTCGCCCAAGTACATCACCGGCGAGAGCTACGGCGGCTTCCGCGGCCCGCGCCTGACCCACTACCTGCAAACCGAGCTGGGCGTCGGCGTCAACGGCGTGATCCTGATCTCGCCCTTCTTCGACGGGACCAGCTGGGCCGGCGCGGACTTCTCGCCGATCCCCTTCGCCATGACCCTGCCGTCGATGGCGGCGGCCAACTACGAGCGGCAGGGCAAGGTGCTGAACGACGCCCAGCTGGCCGAGGTCGAAGCCTATGTCCGTGGCGAGTACCTGACCGACTTCATGCGCGGGCGCGGCGATCCGGCGGCGCTGGACCGCATGGTCGCCCGGGTCAGCGCCTACACGGGCCTCAGCCCTCAGGTGGTGCGCCAGATGGGAGGGCGCGTCGACAGCCGCGCCTTCCTGCGCGAGCTCTACCGCGCCGACGGCCGCATCGGCAGCTGGTACGATTTCAAACGTCACCGCCTTCGACCCCTTCCCGTTCTCGCCAAACCAGCGCAGCGGCGACCCGATCCTCGACGCCCTGATCGCCCCGACGACCAGCGCCATCGTCGACTTCACCACCCGCGTGGTCGGCTGGAAGGTGGAAGCCCGCTACGAGGCCTTGAGCAACGACGTCAACGCGGCCTGGGAAGACCGGCTGCAGACCATCGAGTCGGTCTCCGCCCTGCGCCTGGCGCTGGCCAACGATCCGAAGATGAAGGTGCTGATCGTCCACGGCTACAACGACCTGAGCTGCCCCTACTTCGTGTCGAGGACGGTGGTCGACCAGCTGCCGCCGATGGGCAATCCGGGCCGGGTGCAGCTGCGCGCCTATCCCGGCGGCCACATGTTCTACAGCCGCCCCGACAGCGGCGCGGCCATGCGGCGGGACGTCATGGCGATGTTCGGAGCGGGCTGAGGCCGAGGCCTCAGATCCCCGCGAACAGCAGGCGGCCGCCGTCCATGTCCGGGCGAAGGGCGTTCAGGTCGGCCTGGGAGACGGCGAAGCAGCCGAACGAGCGGCCCAGCTTGCCCTGCGACGCCACATAGGCCGGCTCGCAGTAGTCGGCCGCGTGGACGATGATCGCCCGGTCGCGGACCTCCGAATTTGTCGGGTCCAGTCCGTCCAGCAGGACGTTGGGACCGTGCTTGGAGCCCCAGGACTGGCCGACCGTCAGATAGGCGCCGACCGAGGAGGCGTTGGAGTCCGGCACATTGGAGAAGCGCTCGGCGAAGCCGGTGTGGGCCGGATCGGAGCCTCGGCCGTGGGCGGTGCGGCAGGCCTTCACCTCGCCGGTCGTCAGGTCGAGACGGAACAGGCGCGGCTTGCTGGAGTGGGCCCGGAAGTCGACGATATAGACCCGGTCTTCGTGCTCGACCTTGCCGCGGTGACGCTTGAGCGCGTCCATCGCCGCGTACAGCAGCGGCCGGCGGATCAGGCCCTGCGGGTCGAGCTCGGGACCGAGGGCTTGAACGGGCGCCGGCGGGACGACGAGCGGCGGCAGCGGCGGCGGGGTAATCGGCGTGAAGGTCTGCGAGACCAGCGAGGGTTTCGGCGTCGACGAGGCGCACGACGCCGTCAGGGCGGCGAGGCCGACGATAAGTCCACGACGCGACAAGCGCGCTTGCTGTCCCAGCATGCGTTCAGTGCTCCGGTTGCGCCCCCGCGCGGCCAGTGGGGACAGCCGATAGCCCAAGGGGACGTCGCCCGGAAACCGCGCACGACGTCGCACCCCGCTCACATTTTCGACAGCGCCTGCGAAAGCGGCGCCGCCAGATCACCCTTGCCGACGGCGTGAACCCGCTCCAGGCCCAGCCAGCCGGCCATACGGTTCAGCTCAATCGCCAGCGCTTCGGCCGTGTCCGGACGCGCGTCCGGCTCGGCATGGGCGGCCTGGACCAGCAGCACCTTCGCCTGACGATCCGACTTCAGGTCCACACGGGCGGTGATGGTCTCGCCCTGCAGGAAGGGCAGCACATAGTAGCCGTGCAGCCGCTTCTCGGCCGGGGTGTAGATCTCCAGCCGGATCTTCACATCGAACAGACGCTCGGTGCGGTCGCGGAACCAGATCAGGTTGTCGAACGGTGACAGCAGGGCGTGGGCCTCGACCTTGCGCGGAGTCTTCGCGGCCGGGTGCAGATAGCCCGGCTTGCTCCAGCCCTCGACGCTGACCGGGGTCAGCTCGCCGGCCTCGACCAGCTCGCGCACCGCCCGGCGGGCGTGCTCCAGCGGCAGGCGGAAATAGTCGCGCAGGTCGGCCTCGGTCGCCACGCCCATGGCCAGGGCCGAGCGGCGGACCAGTTCGCGGATGGCCTCGTCCTCGTCCGGCGTCGGGGCGTTGACGATGGCCGACGGCAGCGCCCGCTCGGTGATGTCGTAGACGCGCTCGAAGCCCCGTCGGGTCTTCGTCGTCACATGACCGGTCCAGAACAGCCACTCCAGCGCGCGCTTGCCGTCCGACCACGACCACCAGCCGGGCTGGCCGCGCGGGCCGGTCGCGAAGTCGGCGCCGGTCACCGGACCGCGCTGTTCGATCTCCGCCAGGATGTTGTCGATGTAGTCCCGGCGCTCACGGCCGAAACGGGCCAAGCCGCCCCACTGCTCGCCGGCCTCGGCCCGGGCCATGCGCCAGCGCAGCAGCGGCTGCATGTCCATCGGCAGCAGCGAGGCCTCATGGCCCCAGTACTCGAACATCGACCGCTTCTTCCCCCAGGCCTCGGCCTCGAGCACCTCGCGCGGATAGTCGCCCAGCCGCGAGAAGGCCGGCAGGTAGTGGGTGCGGGTGACGACGTTGACGCTGTCGATCTGGATGACGCCCAGCCGGTCGGCGGTTTTGCGGAAATGCCGCGCGCCGGGCGCGTCGTGGCGGCGGGAGTTGGCGAAGCCCTGGGCGGCCAGCGCGATGCGGCGGGCCTGGCGGGCGGAGAGGTCGTGGTGCCCACTCATTTCAGAATGACCTACATAATGGCATTGACGAACTCGCCGCCAGATTGTTTCCTTAACAACTTGGGGTTAAGGGCGCGGCGCGTGGCAAGCACAGCGAAATCTGAAGATCTGGGCGTGATCGAATTATATGACCGATACATAGACTATATTCGGCATGAGAACGAGCTTCTCAATCACAGGACCACTTGGTTTGTTACTATTCAAGCCTCTTTGGTTCTAGCGGTATCATTTATATTCCAGAAGTTCTTTGATGCTCTGTGGGGCGCGTTCTCGAAATCCAGCACAGAGATACCGGAGAGTGGTGCGGAGCTTGTCGGGCTGTACTGCCTGGTTGCCCTCGCATTCTGCCTAATCGGATTCATCACCGCATACGCCTCATGGCGTTCGATTGATGCAGCGATCCGCGCGCAAACCGCGATCTGCAGTCGGTGGTCCGCGCGGTTCGAGGCCAAAGCTCGGGAGGCTGGACTGCCAGATCTCATGGGCGGTGGTGACCCAGAAGGCACGCGCCATGGAGGCTCCTTTGCACGATTGATCCCACCCACCATGACCTTGCTTTGGCTGATAATTTTTGCGGCGGCTGTCGCCCTGGTGGGCCCCGGGATTACTTCCAGACTATCCGGATAGACACTCACCCCTACCCGTGATCCAGCACCGGCTTGGGCTGGTAGGGCTTCTCCAGCGCCGCGACCTCGTCGTCGGACAGCTTGACCTCAAGCGCCGAGAGCGCCTCGGACAGGTGGTGCATCTTCGAGGCGCCGACGATGGGGGCGGTGATCGCCGGGTTCTTCAGAACCCACGCCAGCGCGACCTGGGTGTTGGAGAGCCCACGCGCCTTCGCGATGGCCTCGACTGCGTCCACCACCGCGAAGTCGGCATCGCGGTAGTAGAGGCGCGGCGAGAACTCGTCGGTGCGCGCCCGCTCGGTGTTTCCCTCGCCCACCGCCTTGCGGCCGCCGGCCAGGAAGCCGCGGGCCAGCGGCGACCAGGGGATGACGCCGACGCCCTCGGCCTTGCAGAGCGGCAGCATCTCGCGCTCCTCCTCGCGGTAGACGAGGTTGTACTGGGGCTGCATCGACACGAACTTCGTCCAGCCGTTCCGCTCGGAGACGCTGAGCATCTTCGCGAACTGCCAAGCGTACATGGACGAGGCGCCGATGTAGCGGGCCTTGCCGGCCTTCACCACGTCATGCAGCGCCTCCAGCGTCTCCTCGATCGGCGTGTCGTAGTCGAAGCGGTGGATCTGGTAGAGGTCAATGTAGTCGGTCGCCAGGTTCCTCAGCGACCGGTCGACGGCGTCCATGATGTGCTTGCGCGACAGGCCGCCGGTGTTGGGTCCCCGGCCATGGGGGAAGAAGACCTTGGTGGCGATCACCGTCTCCTCGCGGCGCGCGAACTCCTTCAGCGCCTTGCCGGTGATGACCTCGCTCTGGCCGTTCGAGTACATGTCGGCCGTGTCGAAGAAGTTGATCCCGCCTTCGACCGCCGCCCGGAAGAAGGGTTGGCTCGCCTCCTCCTCCAGCACCCAGGGCCGCCAGCTGCTGGCGCCGTATGTCATACAGCCGAGACACAGCCTCGATACCTTCAGGCCGCTCGTTCCCAGTCTGACGTAATCCATGGATCGAGCCTTCCCTTGCGCGGCGCGGGTTCGCCGTCTGTTTCAGTTCGAAGGTTGGCGAGCGTGGCCGATTTGGCAAGCGAGACCCGGAAGCTGGCGCTTCGGGACTTCGACAATGATCTCTCCAGCCATCACCTGATGCGCTACGCCGGCCGGGTCGACGGCTATCTGGTGACGGCCAAGAACTCCGGCACCCACGGGCTGCGCTTCATGCTCAGCCACGCCATCGCCCATCACCAGGGCCTGCCGCCGCCGCCGACCTCCAGCGGCCCGGCCAGCAACGACTTCATCGGTCACCCGAAGAATGGCTGGGGCTATCCGGACATCCCGAAGATCGGAAGTTCGCACAACATTCCCTCGCGGGTGATGAGCCTGATCGGGGCGCGCGACCTGATGCAGCTGCCGCCCACCGTCGTGCTGGTCCGCGACCCGCGCGAGGCGCTGGCCTCCTACTATGTGAAGTGGGCCGAGCGGTACGGGCTGGGCTCGTTCAGCGACTACCTGCGCCGCCCGGCGCCCGGCTTGAAGAAGGTCGACGACGTCTGGTGGTTCATCCGCTTCTTCAACCGCTGGGGTGAAGCCCTCTCCGCGCGCCCGGGTGATATCCTGATTGTCCGGCAGGAGGACATGAAGCGCGATCCTGCGGAGACGATCCGCCGGGTCTGGGCCCACTGGGACGTGGCGCTGACCGAGGCCGACATCGCCGCCGGGGTCGCTGTCGCCAGCCGCGACGCGGTCGCCCGCGGGCTCGATCCCGCGCACGGCGAAGCCATCATCCCCGACGCGCGGAGGCGCGACGCGGTCGTCCTGTCAGAGGCTGATCGGGCCTATCTGGAGGCGCTGTTCGCCCGCCACCTGCGCCACGACTTCGGCTATGGCCTCAGCGCGCGAGGCGACCATCGCTGAGCGCCTCCGGCTCGAACGGGAACAGGATCGCCGGGTCCGGCCTGTCGACGCCCTTGCGCAGCTTCGCCGGCGCGATGACCGACAGAATGTGCTGGATGATGGCCAACCGCGCGACCTTCTTGTCGTCGGCCTTCACGCAGACCCAGGGGTGAATGACGCTGTGGGTGTGGGTCAGCATCTCGTCGCGGGCGGCGCTGTAGGCCTTCCACTTCTCCTGCGCGACCGCGTCCAGGGGACTGACCTTGAGCGCCTTGAGCGGATCGCTGCGCCGGTCGTCGAGTCGCCGGTCCTGCTCGTCCTTGCTGATGTCCAGCCACAGCTTGATCAGCGTCACGCCGCTGTCGATCAGCATCGACTCGAAGGCGGGCACGTCGCGGAGGAATGTCGCGGCTTCCGCCTTGGTGCAGAAGCCCATCACCGGTTCGACGCCGCCGCGATTGTACCAGGAGCGGTTGAAGATCACGAGCTCGCCGGCCGCCGGAAGATGGTGCACGTAGCGCTGGAAGTACCATTGCGACCGTTCGCGATCCGACGGCTTGGGCAGCGCCACGACCCGGGTCGCCCGGATCGACAGGTGCTCGACGATGCGCTTGATCGAGCCGTCCTTGCCCGCCGCGTCCCGGCCCTCGAAGATGACCAGCACCTTGTCGCCGCGCTCGAGAGCCAGCTGCTGCCACCGGACAAGGGCGACCTGCAGCTGCTCGAGGGTCTTGTCGTAGGTCTTGTCGCTCATGCGAGAGACCTAAACACGGCGGCCGGTCCCGCGCTAGAAGGGCGTCATGATCCGACTCCACGTTCACGAAACCCTGGCCGCCGGCGCCTCGGTGTCTCCGTCACCCGACCAGAGCCGCTACCTGATCGCGGTCATGCGGCTGGCCATCGGCTCGGAAGTGCTGCTGTTCAATGGTCGCGACGGCGAATGGCGCGCCACGGTGGTCGAGGCGACCAAGCGCGGCTGCCGGCTGACCGTGGGGTCCATGATGCGGCCGATGGACCCGGGGCCGGACCTCGAGCTGGTCGTCGCGCTGGTCAAGCGCGGGCCGCTGGAGACCATCGTCGAGAAGGCCGTGGAGCTGGGGGTGCGCCGCATCCGGCTGGTCCTGACCCGGCGGACCAACGCCGACCGCGCCAACATCGGCCGCCTGCAGGCCATCGCCACGGAGGCGGCGGAGCAGACCGGACGGCTGGACGTGCCCGAGATTGTCGCGCCGGAAAAGCTGGTCAGCCTGCTGGATGGCTGGCCGACGGAGCGTCGGATCCTGTTCTGCGACGAGGCCGGCGGCGTTCCACCTGCGCTGGCCGCACTGAACGCGGCGGACTCAGGCCCATGGGCTGTGCTGATCGGTCCGGAGGGCGGCTTTGACCCCGAGGAAGGCGAGCGACTGCGGGCCCTGCCCTTTGTCACGCCGGTTTCGCTCGGCCCGCGCATCCTGCGGGCCGACACCGCTGCGATCGCCGCCCTCACGATCTGGCAGGCGGCGAAGGGAGACTGGCTCACGGCCTCTTGAGACCGTAGCCTTTTGCTACCACCTGCTTAACAGCGTAAAGATCGCGCCCGGTCGGGAAATGGGCCTCCTGCCGCCAACACCAAGAAGCCGGGGAGGCTCGTATCCGTATGCCCGAAACTGTGTGTGACGACCGTCCGCTGACGCTCGACGACCTGACCAACTATTTCGCCGTCGGCTCCAAACCGGCCGACCAATGGCGAGTCGGCGCGGAGCACGAGAAGTTCGGCTTCCGCCTGAGCAACCACGAGACCGTCCCCTACGAGGGTCCGGCCGGCATCGAGGCGATGCTGAAGGGGCTGATGCGATTCGGCTGGGAAGGCGTCTACGAGGATCGCGCCGACGGCGGCCAGACCCTGATCGCGCTCAGCCGCGGCGGGGCCAACATCAGCCTGGAGCCCGGCGGACAGTTCGAGCTCAGCGGCGCGCCCCTGAACTCGATGCACGAAATCTGCGAGGAGACCGGCGGTCACCTGCAGGAGGTGAAGACCGTCGCCGACGAGCTGGGCCTGGGCTTCCTGGGCCTGGGCTTCCATCCGACGCTGAAGCGGGCCGACGCCGCGATCATGCCCAAGGGCCGCTATGTGATCATGCGGCGCTATATGCCGCTGGTCGGCAACCTGGGCCTCGACATGATGCTGCGGACCTGCACCGTGCAGGCCAACCTCGACTTCTCGTCCGAGGCGGACATGGTGGCCAAGTTCCGCACCAGCCTGGCGCTGCAGCCGATCGCCACCGCCCTGTTCGCCAACTCGCCCTTCACCGAGGGCAAGCCCAACGGCTTCCTTTCGGCCCGGGCCAATGTCTGGACCGACACCGATCCGGACCGCACCGGTATGCTCGACTTCGTGTTCGAGGACGGCTTCGATTTCGAGCGCTACGCCCGTTACGCGCTCGACGTGCCGATGTACTTCGTCAAGCGCAACGGCCTGTACGTCGATGTCGCCGGCAAGCGCTTCAAGGACTTCATCGACGGCAAGCTTGAGGGCGTCGAGGGCCGGGCGACGATGAAGGATTGGTCGGACCATACGACCACCATCTTCCCGGAAGTGCGGCTGAAGACCTATCTGGAGATGCGGGGCGCCGACGGCGGCCCCTGGAGCCGGCTGTGCGCCCTGCCCGCGCTGTGGACCGGCATCTTCTACGATGGCGCTGCCCTGGCGGCGGCCTGGGACCTCTGCAAGGACTGGACGCGCGAGGACCGCGAAAACGTCCGCCGGGATGTGAACCGACTTGGCCTCAAGGCCGTGGTCGCCGGCCGCACCGTGCAGGACGTGGCGAAGGACATGATCGCCATCAGCCGCGAGGGCCTCAAGCGCCGCGCCCGGCTGGACGGCAGCTTCATCGACGAGACCACCTACCTGGGCGAGCTGGAAGCCATCGCCGACAGCGGCCTGACCCCCGCCGAGCGCCTGCTGGAGAAGTTCCACGGCGAGTGGAAGGGCGACATCAGCCGCGTGTTCGAGGAGTGCGCCTACTAGGCGCGCCTACTCGGCATAGGGCGGATCCATCGGCGGCACGTGCCGGACCGGCTGCGGCTTCTCGTCGGCCTCGATGTCGACATCCGCTGACGCGAAGGCGATGTAGCCTTCGATGATCGAGGCGCCGTCACGCGGCGCCTCGTAGGACCAGGCCACGTCCTCGACGATCTTCCCGTCGCGCATGATCGTGTACCAGCTGGCCTTGCCCTTCCACGGGCAGACAGACGCGCGGTCGTTGCGTTCGAGCACCGACATCTGCACGTCCTCCCGAGGGAAATAGTAGACCGGCGGATGGCCGTGCTCCTCAAGCCGCAGCGCGCTGGCGCTGTCGGCCAGTTCGTGCCCCTCGAACAACGCGCGAACCCTTCCGGGAGCGGCGACGATGGTGAACGGCGTGTTGGTGTCAGGCATGACGACTCCTTCGGATATCCAACGCGCAAGAGACGAATGCGGCTCCACAAAGTCCGTGTGAGGCAAGCCGTTGCTTGTGAAACCGGACGGCGCGTGATTTTCTGCCGCTCAAATCGGGGCGGTCGCGGGGGATCCTTGCCGCCCCTTCGGCGTCAAAGCCAAAGCCAACAGGAACGGCAGTATGAACATCGTGATCGCGCTGGGGATCCTCGTGACCCTGGCCACAGGCATTCCGGTGTTTCTGCAGATGCGGAAACACCCCAAGGGCCTTCTGATTCTCTTCTTCGCGGAGATGTGGGAGCGCTTTTCCTACTACGGGATGCGCGGCATCCTGATCTTCTACCTGACCCAGCATTTCCTGTTCAATGACCAGTACTCCGGCGGAATCTACGGTTCCTACACGTCGCTGGTCTACCTGCTGCCGCTGATCGGCGGCCTGCTCGCCGACCGCTACCTGGGCACCCGCAAGGCCATCGCCTTCGGGGCGCTGCTGCTGGTCGCCGGCCACCTGACGATGGCCATAGAGGGCCGTCCCGCGACGCAAACCCTGACCTATGCCGGCGCCCAGTACGAGGTCGTCCTGGAAGGCCGCGGCGACACGCGCGAGGTCGGAATCAAGGTGGGCGACAAGGTCTACACCTACGGCGGCGGCGAAAGCGGCGGCCTTGCGATCAACGACCTGCCCGCCGACTTGCCGTTGCCCGCCCAGCTGGCCAAGGGTTCCTACGAGCTGAAGGAGACGCGCGACCCGACCTACGTGAACATCTTCTTCCTGGCCATTTCGCTGATCATCATGGGCGTCGGCTTCCTCAAGCCGAACATCTCCACGATCGTCGGCCAGCTCTATCCGCAGGGCGATCCACGCCGGGATCCGGGCTTCACCCTCTACTACTACGGCATCAACCTCGGCGCCTTCTGGGCCTCGGTGTTGTGTGGCTACCTCGGTCAGACCTATGGCTGGGGCTGGGGCTTCGGCCTTGCCGGCGTCGGCATGCTGCTCGGCTTCGTCGTCTTCGTCCTCGGCAAGCCTCTGCTCGAGGGCAAGGGCGAACCGCCGAACCCGGCGCTGCTGGCCAAGCCGATCATGGGGCCGATCAATCGCGAAGGCCTGATCTACCTCCTGGCGACCCTGGGCGTCGGCGTTGTCTGGTTCATGGTCCAGCGCAACGCGCTGGTCGGCACGGTGCTCACCGTGAGCACCGTCCTGTCGCTGGCGTTCATCGGCTGGTTCCTGATCTTCAAGTGCGACAAGATCGCCCGCGAGCGGATGATGCTCGCGCTGGTGCTGATCTTCGGCGCGGTGGTCTTTTTCACCCTCTTCGAACAGGCCGGCACCTCGCTGAACCTGTACGCGGACCGCAACGTCGATCTCGCGCTCATCAGTTCGCCGATCACCGTCGAGGCCTTTGGCCAGACCTACTTCTTCGGCACGCGCGACATGGTCATGGCGGCGGGCGTCCCCGACAATGTGCGCTGGATCGACATGGGCATCACCGCGGCCCAGACCCAGTCGTTCAACGCCGGCTTTATCCTGATCTTCGCGCCGATCTTCGCCGCCCTCTGGCTGTTCCTCGGCCGGATCAATCGCGATCCGAACCCGGTGATGAAGTTCGGCCTGGGCATCGTGCAGGTCGGGCTGGGCTTCATGGTCGTGGTCTGGGCGGCCGGCTCCGGAATGGTCAGCCCGGCCTTCCAGATGCCGCTTCTGATCCTGGCCTTCCTCTACCTGCTGCACACCACCGGCGAGCTCTTCCTGTCGCCGGTCGGCCTGTCGGAGATCACCAAGCTGTCGGTGCCCTCGGTCGTCTCCTTCATGATGGCTGTGTGGTTCCTGTCGAGCTCGATCGCCCAGTATGTCGGCGGCATCATCGCCGGCACCATGGGCGCCGAGACCGTCGGCGGCCAGGTCCTGGACCCCGAAGGCGCCTTGAAGACCTCGTTGGAGGGCTTCGAGAAGCTCGGATACGCGGGCATCGCGGTCGGGATCGTGTTCATCCTGCTCAGCTTCGCGATCAAGCATTGGGCGCACGGCGTGAACGACGCCTCGGCCCATCCGGCGACGGAGAACGACGGCGACCGTCAGTCGATGCCGCACTAGGCGTCGACCACCGTCCTGAAATGGCGAAGGGCCCGGAGAGTGATCTCCGGGCCCTTCTTCCTTGGCCGACGGGGCAGCTCCGGTTCAGGGCGGAGCCGAGGGGTCAATCGGCCCGGGAACCGGTCAGCCGAACGTCTTCCGCACGCGGACGTAGACACTCATGCCGTTCTCGTAGGTCCGCGTCTCGCGCAGCTGCAGTACGCCGGTGGCGCGATCGCCGCTGTAGAACGCCTGCTCCTTGATCAGAGGGCGCTCGGTGAAGTTCTTGATCTGCAGCAGCAGCTGCAGGTCCTTGCGCGGCTTCCACTCGACGTAGGGGATGACGAACGATTCCAGCTCGGTCTGCTCGACCCGGTTGTAGCGCCAGTAGGTTTCCGTGAACGCCCCGAACACGTCGACGCCCCAGGTCAGCTTCCACTGCGGCAGATCCTGGGTGAAGTGGATCTCCCAGTCGTGAGGATGCTCGGCGGTGATCCGCCGCGGATCGAAGGTGGTCGGGTCGATGACCTCGGACTCGCGCAGCACGTAGAACCCGCGCACCATGCCGCCCTTCACGCCGAGTTGGTCCAGCGGCAGGTTGAAATCGATCTGCGCCTGGTCGCGCGTGCCGTCGCCGATGTTGGCCGGACGGTCGTAGCGCGTGCAGAGAGGCGAGGTCGGATCCGGGACGCCGGCGACAAGCGGACAGGTCGACAGCACCACTTCCGGCGCGCGGTCGATGGCGTCCGTCAACTCGGTGTGGCGGAGGGTCAGGGTGATGGCCCCGTTCCCCCAGAACCGGCGCTCGTAGGCGATCTCCGTGACCAGGCCCTGCTGCGGATTGATGTCCACGTTCCCGGTGGAGACGCCGCCGCCGGTCGCGATCGCCGAGCCGGCGATGAAGTCGCCGAAGTTCAGCTGGCCGACCTCGCGTTCGACGCGGACGCGAACCTGGTTCTGCTCGTTGGGTGACCAGGTGACGACGAGGCGCGGCTTGGCGAACTGCAGGCTCTTCTCGAGCTCCACGTCGCCTTCCGAGGTGATGGTCGAATACTCGTAGCGCAGGCCGCCCTCGAGGGTCAGCCTGGGCGTCGCGTTCCAGGTGGCCGTGCCGAACGCCTCGCCGCGTCGTTCCTCGACCCGAACGTTGGCGGCCGGCAGCGCCACGGGCGTTCCGTTGAAGCTGTAGGCCGTGGCCGTCTCCAGCCAGTTGAACGCGCCCTCGCCGCCCAGCTCGATCGACAGGGTGTCCGACTGACGGAAGTTGACCGAGGCCCGGCCGATGGTTTCGCCCAGCTTGCGCTCATTGCTGAACAGCTCCTCGTCGCCGCCCGCCTGGAAGCGAAGATTGAAGTCCTGTTCCTTCCACTGCTGGATGAACAAGCTCTCGAGCTTGGTGCGGGGGCCGAGGTCGCGGCCGTAGCGCAGACCGATCTCGCCCTCGCGGCGCTCCTCGAGCTCGCGGTCCTTGGCGGTGAAGCCGGCGACGTCGAAGTCGTTGTGCTCGCCGTAGTAGAAGCGCTGGACGAACAGGCGGCCGTTGATCCGAAACTTGCCGCCGGCCAGGGGCGTCGAATAGGCGGCGGTGCCGACGATCTGTTGGCCGTCGCCCTCGGCGCGCATGTCGCCCCGCTCGATGACCGCGCCGGTCGCGTCGCGCTGGACCAGCGGGCCGTCGCCGGCGCCGTCATCGTGGAAGGCCGCGGCGATCAGCGAGCCTTCCAGGGTCCGGCCATCGGCGCGGCGCACGGCCTCGAGGCGGATGCCCGGCGAATCGCGGTTGTCGTAGATGAAGTCGTTGACGATCGCGATCACGCCGGTGACCGCCGCGCCCTTCTTGACGATGATGTTGGCGAGGACGGTCTTGCCCTGCATGTCGATGCCGGGGCGCCGCCGCGGATCACTTCGATGCGCTCGACCTGGTTTGCGGGAATGCGGCGCAGGATGCTCTGCAGGTCGTCGCTCTTGGTCGTCGGCCGCTCGCCGTCGACGAGGACGTTGCCGGCCGCGCCGGCGAAGCCGCGCACGCCGGAACCGCCGTCGAAGGCGAATCCCGGCAGGCGCGAGACCATCTCCATGGCCGTGTTGGGCTGCGCGTCGACGAAGAAGCTGGGCGGGTAGGCGATGACGCCCCGCTCGCCGTCGGCGGCGGTCGGGGCGGCCGGGGGCTCGGCCTGCGCGAGGGCGCCCGTCGCCAGAGACAGCGCGGCGATGCCGACCGTCGCGAAAAGCAGGTGTCTCATAGGTCACTCCCCCTTGAACCCCCCGGCCCAAGCGAAGCGAACCTGATGGCGCCCTGTCGCGAGGCACGTTACAACGCTGAAATGTGGATTAAATCGCCGACATGTTAGCGGCGATAAGTCACACGGCCGTGCCGCCCACTGTCAGTCCCGTGATCTTCATCGACGGTTGCGCGACGCCGACCGGGACGCCCTGGCCGGCCTTGCCGCAGACTCCGATGCCCGGATCCATGGCGAAGTCGTCGCCGATCATGGTCACCCGCGTGAGGGCGCTGGGGCCGTCCCCGATCAGGCTGGCTCCCTTGACCGGCGTGGTCAGGCGGCCGTCCTCGATGAGCCAGGCCTCGGTGCACTGGAAGACGAACTTGCCGTTGGTGATGTCCACCTGACCGCCGCCCAGATGGGCGCAGAAGATGCCGCGCTTCGTCGACGCGATCATCTCGGCCTGGGTGTGATGGCCGCCAAGCATCCCAGTGTTGGTCATCCGGGGCATGGGCATATGGGCGTAGGACTGGCGGCGGGCGTTGCCGGTCGCGCTCATGCCCATCAGCCGGGCGCTCATGCGGTCATGCATGTAGCCGACCAGGATGCCGTCCTCGATCAGGATGGTGCGTTCGGTGGGCGTGCCCTCGTCATCGACGGTCAGCGAACCGCGGCGGCCGGGAATGGTCCCGTCGTCGAAGACCGTCACGCCCGGCGCGGCGACCCGCTCGCCGATGCGGCCGGAGAAGGCCGACAGACCCTTGCGGTTGAAGTCGCCCTCCAGCCCGTGGCCGACCGCTTCGTGCAGCAGCACGCCGTTCCAGCCCGGGCCGAGCACCACATCCATCTCGCCGGCGGGGCAGTCGACCGCGTCGAGGTTCACCGTCGCCTGACGGATGGCGTCGTCGACTTGCGCCTGCCACTTGTCGGGCGAGATCCAGGCTTCGAAGCCGGCTCGGCCGCCCGCGCCGGAGGTTCCGGTCTCGCGGCGGCCGTCGCGCTCGACGGTGACCTGGACATTGACCCGAACCAGCGGCCGAACGTCGCGGATCAGCCGGCCGTCGGCGCGCAGGATCTCGACCGTGCGACGCTCCCCCGCCATCGAGGCCATGACCTGAACGACGCGGGGATCGCGGGCCCGGGCGAAGGCGTCGATCTCCTGCATCAAGGCGACCTTGTCGGAGAAGCCGGGCGAGGCGACGGGGTCGTCCTCATTGTAGAGCTTGGCGTTGGTGGCGCGCGGCGCCTCGGCGGCGGTTCCGGCGTAGCCGCGACGGGCCAGTTTTGCCGAATCGCCCGCACGGCGGATTGCGGCTTCGGAAATCTCGCCGGCATGGGCGTAGCCGGCCGTCTCTCCTGCGACGACCCGGAGGCCGAAGCCCTCGCCCGAGTCATAGCTGGCGGTCTTCAGCCGGCCGTCGTCAAAGACGAAGGCCTCGGTCTCGGACCGCTCCAGGAACAGTTCCCCGTCGTCAGCCCCGGCAAGGGCCTCGCCAAGGATGGCGCGGGCGCGTTCAGGATCGACGCCGGCGGCGTCGAGGAGCGAGGGAGCGAGAGGAGAAGCGGTCATGACGCTACAGGTAGGGCGTCAGACCGCCTTCGTCATCAGTAGTCCTGGTCCACATCGCCCGAACCGCTGATTTCGCTCGTCAGGCTGGCCGGCTTGGCGCGAAGGCTGACGCCGCCGCTCCCGGCCACGGCGACCTTCACCACGCCGCGCGCAGAGATGGTGGCGTCGCCGCTCCCGGAGGTCGCGACCTCCGCGTCCTGCGCCTCGATATCGGCGAGATCGATGCTGCCCGAACCGACGATCCCGAGCTTCAGAGCGCTGGACCGGCCGGCGCCCGTCACATCGCCGCTGCCCTGAACCTGAACAGCCAGCGTGGGCTGGTCGTAGTTGCGGATGTCGAGGTCGCCAGATCCGTTCACAGTGAAGCTCGACACCTTCGGGGCCGTGACGGTAATCCGGATGCGATCGCCGGCGTCGAGGATTCGAACGCCGTTGAGATCGATCGTCACATCACTGGTGTCGAGATGGACATCCCCGGCGAGCCCGAAGCGGCCGCCCTCGAGGGTGATCCGCTCGGCGTAGTCCTTTGGCCCCTCTATGACGACCCGGGAGTCTTCACCCTGGACGTAGGTGACGTCGACGGGCAGGTCGAGCATCAGGGACTGGCCGCCATTCCATGGCAGTTCGCGGGTGATGGTCTCACTGGGGCGCACGCGCTCCACATGGCTGCGGCCGTGGCGGTCGGCGATGCGGTACTGCCACTCACTGGGGATGGTCCAGCCGTTCTCGGCGATGTCGCGGCCGCCCAGCGCGGCGGCGCCGGCCAGACAGGCGACCGCGAGGATGAAGCTCGCGAAGGCGATGGTGATCAGGGTGCGGATCATGGCTCTGTCCCTCAGCCTTGCGGTTCGATGGCCGGCTTCAGCAGCCGGTAGTGGAGGCGCCCGTACCAGACGAGCAGGTTGACCAGGCCGACGGTGACGATGGTCGTCACGGCGGCGATGGCCGTGGCCGCGGCCATCAGGCCGATCCCGGCGAGGATGGCTGTCACCGGGCCTCCCGGCGGCCCCATGAAGGGCCCGGCGGCGAAGACGAAGCCGCCGCCAATGAAGACCCCGATGGCGGCCATGAAGAAGCCGAACAGCGCGCCGACCACGCCCATGAGGATGGGCAGCAGCACGAGAATGTCGATGGCGCCCAGACCCAGCACAGCGAATACGGCAGCCATCGCGGCCGACGGGTTCTTCTGCTCATCCCATCGCTTGAGGCCTTCCTCGGCCTTCAGTTCGCGAGCGAGTTGGCCGGGGTCGCCCAGGGCCTCGGCCACCTCGACCTCTGTCCGTCCGGCGGCGATCGCGTCCGCGAAGTGGGTGTCGTAGTCGGCGACGATGTCGCTGATCTGGTTGGCCGGCATTCCGGCGAGCCCGGCCTTGAGCCGGACGATGAAGTCGGCGCGGGTCATGCCTCGGCTCCCAGGATGGCGTCGACGGCCTTGGTGAAGGCCGTCCATTCGGACTTCTGCGAGATGAAGCTGGCGCGCCCCGCCTCGGTCAGACGGTAATATTTCCGGGGCGGGCCGCTCTGCGACTCGACCAGGTAGGTATCGACCAGGCCGTCGGCCTGCAGTCGTCGCATCAGCGGGTAGATGGTCCCCTCCCCCATATCGATGTCCTTCGCGAGCTGGCTGGCGATCTCGTAGGCGTAGCTGTCGGCGCGGTGCAGAAGCGCCAGCACGCACAGCGTCAGGACGCCTTTCTTCAGTTGGATTTCGATGGTTTCCGGCACGTGGTCCGTCTCCAGGTTCCACACCCTTCTATCGCACAGTACTGACTAACGCAAGGTACCTTTCACCGCCGGGTAGCTGGCCATGCCCCATAGCGTCAGCCTCCATTGTTGCGATCCCCTCGCAACATAAGGCCTTTCCTTGTAGGGCCTGCGACGGCGAGGCGCTTGGCAAGGGGTGGCGTTGCGCGTATTCACGCCCCCGGAAGGCGTGGAGGGGCGTCTCTACGGGCTCGCACGCGAGCTTGAAGAAGCTCCTCCCTGAGCCAGATGAAAGAAGCCGGTTATCGTTGGTCCTGCCGGACCAGGGACGGCAAAGCAGGCCAGAGAGGGTCATGAAGGCGAAGATTCAGGGTATCGCCGGTCTAGTGGCGGGCGCCGGTGCGGCGATGATGGGCTCACTGGCCTTCGCTCAGGAGCGGCTGGGTCAGCCGACGCCGGGCGGAATGGGCCTGCAGCAGGCGGCGTCGCCGCTCAAGCACGAGGCTCACTTCTTCCACGACATCATTCTGCTGCCGATCATCACGGTCATCAGCCTGTTCGTGCTGGGCCTGCTGATCTGGGTGGTGGTTCGCTACAACAAGAAAGCGAACCCGACTCCGGCGAAGTTCAGCCACAACACGCTGCTTGAGGTGGCATGGACCCTGATCCCGGTCCTGATCCTCATGTTCATCGCGATCTTCTCGTTCGGGCTGCTGTTCAAATACCACAACATGCCCAAGCCGGACCTGACCGTTAAGGCGGTCGGCTACCAGTGGAACTGGGGCTACGAGTACCCGGATCAGAAGATTCCGGAGTTCATCTCCAACATGCTGCCCGAGGACGAGGTCGCCAAGCGCGGCCTGCCCAAGGACCTCTACCGCCTGGCGGCGACCGAACCGATGGTCGTTCCGGTGAACAAGGTCGTTCGCGTCCAGGTCACCGGCGCCGACGTAATCCACGCCTTCGCCCTGCCGGCCTTCGGCCTCAAGACGGACGCCATTCCCGGCCGCCTGAACGAGACCTGGTTCAAGGCCGAGAAGGTGGGCACCTACTACGGCCAGTGTTCCGAACTCTGCGGCGTGGACCATGCCTTCATGCCGATCGAGATCAAGGTGGTGACGCAGGCCGAGTTCGACGCCTGGGTGGCCACCAAGGCTCCCGCCGCCGCGCCGGTCACGGCCCCGGCCGAAGCGGCGGCTCCGGCCGCCGCTGCCCCCGCTCCGACCCCGACGGCCGCTCCGGTCGCCGCTCCCGCCGGCGTCGCGCCGGCCGCCAAGCTCTGATTTCCAAGGTAAGACCGATGGCTCACGCCGCCGCTCACGACTTACACGACGACGCCGACCACAAGCCCGGCTTCATCACCCGCTGGTTCTTCTCCACGAACCACAAGGACATCGGCACGCTGTACCTGCTGTTCGCCATCATGGCGGGCATCGTGGGCGGCGCCCTGTCGGGCCTGATCCGCTGGGAGCTGTACGAGCCGGGGATCCAGATCTTCGGCCCCAACTCCTCGGTCAGCCTGCTGGGCCTGATCGAGCAGTCCAAGCACGGCTACAACGCGGTCGTCACCGCCCACGCCCTGATCATGATCTTCTTCATGGTCATGCCGGCGATGATCGGCGGCTTCGGCAACTGGTTCGTGCCGCTGATGATCGGCGCGCCGGACATGGCCTTCCCGCGGATGAACAACATCTCGTTCTGGCTGTTGGTCGCCGCCTGGGTGCTGCTGCTGACCTCGATGTTCGTCGACGGCGGCCCGGGCAAGGGCTTCGGCGGTGGCTGGACGATCTATCCGCCGCTCTCGACCTCAGGCCACACCGGTCCGTCGATGGACCTGGCGATCTTCGCGCTCCACCTCGCGGGCGCCAGCTCGATCCTGGGCGCGATCAACTTCATCACCACGATCTTCAACATGCGCGCGCCGGGCATGACCCTGCACCGCATGCCGCTGTTCGTGTGGTCGATCCTGGTCACCGTCTTCCTGCTGCTGCTGTCGCTGCCCGTTCTGGCCGGCGCCATCACCATGCTGCTGACCGACCGCAACTTCGGCACCCACTTCTTCGATCCCGCCGGCGGCGGTGATCCGGTGATGTTCCAGCACCTGTTCTGGTTCTTCGGACACCCGGAAGTGTACATCCTGATCCTGCCGGGCTTCGGCATGATCAGCCACATCGTCTCGACCTTCTCGCGCAAACCCGTCTTCGGCTACCTCGCCATGGCCTACGCCATGGTCGCCATCGGCTTCGTCGGCTTCATCGTCTGGGCCCACCACATGTACACCGTGGGCATGGGCATCAATCTGCGCGCTTACTTCGTGGCGGCCACCATGGTCATCGCGGTGCCCACCGGCGTGAAGATCTTCAGCTGGATCGCCACGATGTGGGGCGGCTCGATCAGCTTCAAGACCCCGATGCTGTGGGCGATGGGCTTCATCTTCCTGTTCACCATCGGCGGCGTGACCGGCGTGGTGCTGGCCAACGCCGGCATCGACTACAGCCTGCACGACACCTACTATGTCGTCGCCCACTTCCACTACGTGCTCAGCCTGGGCGCCGTGTTCGCGATCTTCGCCGGCTTCTTCTACTGGTTCGAGAAGATCTGGGGCGTGAAGTACAACGAGTTCCTCGGCGCGCTGCAGTTCTGGATCATGTTCATCGGCGTGAACCTGGTGTTCTTCCCGCAGCACTTCCTGGGCCTGCAGGGCATGCCGCGCCGCTACGTCGATTATCCGGAAGCCTTCACCCTGTGGAACCAGGTCTCCTCCTGGGGCTATGCGGTCACGGCCGTCGGCGTGGGGGTCTTCCTGATCACCCTGCTGGAAGCCGCCATCCGTCGCCGTCCGGCGGAAGCCAATCCCTGGGGCGAAGGCGCCACGACGCTGGAGTGGACCCTGTCCTCGCCGCCGCCGTTCCACCAGTTCAACGAACTGCCGGTGATCAAGCCGGACCACCACTAGGTCCAGCGGGAACATTGGTCGCACCAAAAGGGCGCGTCGGGGTTGGACCCCGGCGCGCCCTTCGCCTATGTACCCTGCGAACATGAGCAAGCCCGTCGCCATCAAAGGCCGCGCCGCGTCACAGCCGGCGCTCTGGTCTGACTATCTGCAGCTGCTGAAGCCGCGCGTCATGTCGCTGGTGGTGTTCACCGCCGCGACCGGGCTGGTCTGCGCCAACCAGCCGATGAACCCGCTGCTGGGCTTCGTCGCCGTGCTGTGCATCGCGGTGGGCGCCGGCGCGTCCGGCGCGCTCAACATGTGGTTCGACGCCGACATCGACGGTCGCATGCGCCGCACCCGGGCCCGTCCGGTGCCGGCCGGCAAGGTCCAGGGCGCCGAGGCCGCGACCCTGGGAATCATCCTGTCGCTGTTTTCGGTAATGCTGCTGGGCATGACCACCAACTGGCTGGCGGCCGGGCTGCTGGCCTTCACCATCTACTTCTACGTCGTGGTCTACACGATGTGGCTCAAGCGCTGGACGCCGCAGAACATCGTCATCGGCGGCCTCGCGGGCGCCCTGCCTCCGGCCATCGGCTGGGCCGCCGCCGCCGGCGAGACGCCGCTGAACGCCTGGCTGATGGTGCTGATCATCTTCATGTGGACGCCGCCGCACGCCTGGGCGCTGGCGCTGTACACCTCCGAGGACTACGCCAAGGTCGGGGTGCCGATGATGCCCGTTGCCAAGGGCGCGGCCTCCACCCGCAAGCAGATCCTGATCTATTCGCTGCTGTTCGCGCCGGTTTGCCAGATCCCGGCCTTCACCGGGCTGGGCGGTCCCATCTATCTGGCCGTGGCGGCCCTGGGCGGCGCGGTGTTCGTGCTGCTGGCCTGGCGCGTGTTCCGCTCGCGGTCCGGCGACGCCCCCGACGAGCGGATCGAGGGCGAAGACCGCCTCTACGCCGTCCGGGCCGGCTCCAAGGACGCCCGCAACCTGTTCGCCTTCTCGATCCTGTACCTTACATTGCTGTTCGCGGCCCTGCTCTCCGAGCACCTGGCCCGGATCGCGCCGCTGGAGCTCCTGTAAGTGACCTCTTTGCAAGACAGCCCCCCGCCGGCCCCGCCGGTCGACCAGGCCGCGCTGGACAAGGCCCGGCGCGGTCGCAACATCGCCCTGGCCCTCGGCCTGGTGGTCTTCATCATCCTCGTCTACGGCGTAACTCTTGTGCGGATGGGAGGCTATGTCGCCAGTCGCCCCCTCTGACGCGCCGCGCTCCGCCGCGAGTTGCAACGCCCGCCTCGGCCTCATCTGCGCCGCGGCCTTCTTCGGCATGGTCGGCATGGCCTATGCCTCGGTGCCGCTCTACCGCGCCTTCTGCCAGCTGACCGGCTTCGACGGCACCGTCCGCAAGGCCGACGCCGCGCCGGACAAGGTGCTCAACAAGACGCTGACGATTCGCTTCGACGCCAATGTGCGCAACCTGCCCTGGAGCTTCGCGCCCGAGCAGGTGAGCCAGGAGGTCAAGATCGGCGACACCGGGCTGGCCTTCTACAAGGTGACCAACAACGGCAAGACGCCGGTCACCGGACGGGCCAGCTACAACGTGGTGCCCGAATCGGCCGGTCTCTACTTCCAGAAGCTCGAATGCTTCTGTTTCACGGACCAGACCATCCAGCCGGGCGAGACGAAGGAGTTCCCGGTCGTCTACTTCGTGGATCCCAAATTCGCCGAGGATTTCGAGACGAAGGGGACGCCCGAGGTGACGCTTTCCTACACCTTCTTCCCCTCCACCGAAGGAAGCGCGCAAGCGCCTCTTGGCGGAACGGGCGAGGCGAGGCTATAGCACACGGGATTTTGGGGCGGTGCGCCGCTCCGGGGGAAATAGAGGTTCAGGCACGATCATGGCCCACGGCGCCGTAAAGCACGACTATCACCTGGTTAACCCCAGCCCCTGGCCGCTGATCGGCTCGATCGGCGCAACGATCATGATGATCGGCGCCGTGGTCTGGATGAAGGGCCTGGCCACCATCACCGACGAGACCTCGCCGCTGGTGTCCTACCTGTTCGGCAAGGGCCACCCGATCACCTTCGGGATCGGTCTGGCGCTGGTGCTCTACACCTTCTTCGGCTGGTGGCGGGACGTGATCAAGGAAGCCAACGCCGGGGACCACACCCCTGTCGTGTCGCTCCACCTGCGCTACGGCATGATCATGTTCATCGCTTCGGAAGTGATGTTCTTCGTCGCCTGGTTCTGGATCTTCTTCGAGATGGTCCTGTTCCAGGAGCACCGCACCCTGACCCCCGCCATCGGCAACTTCGAGGGCGTGGCCGAGGCCTGGGCCCAGTGGCCGCCCAAGGGCATCGAGCTGGTGCCGGCCTTCCACCTGCCGCTGGTCAACACCCTGACCCTGCTGCTGTCGGGCACGACGGTCACCTGGGCTCACCACGCGCTGCAGGTCGGCGACCGCAAGGCCGCCAAGATCGGCCTGGCCCTGACCATCGTGCTGGGCGCGCTGTTCACCGCCATCCAGGTCTACGAGTACCAGCACATCCTGCACGAGAACCTGTTCTTCTCGGAGGAAGCGGGCAACGCCGGCCTGTACGGCTCGTCCTTCTTCATGGCCACCGGCTTCCACGGATTCCACGTGCTGATCGGGACCATCTTCCTGGCGGTCTGCTTCATCCGGCTGCTGAACGGGGCCTTCACGCCCAAGCAGCACTTCGGCTTCGAGGCCGCCGCCTGGTACTGGCACTTCGTCGACGTGGTCTGGCTGTTCCTTTTCGCCTTCATCTACGTGATCTTCGGCACGCCGTAGCATGACCAACCCATACGCAGCCGGGGCGGCCGGACGCTGCCCCAACTGCGGCGAGGGCCACCTGTTCGAGGGTTTCCTCAAGGTGGCCCCGACCTGTGAAGCCTGCGGCTTCGACCTGAAGGCGGCCGACTCCGGAGACGGACCGGCCGTTTTCGTCATCCTGATCGGCGGCTTCCTCGTCGCGTTCGGCGCGGTGTTCACCCAGATCGCCTACAGTCCGCCGGCATGGCTGCAGCTGATCATCTGGCTGCCGCTGACAGTGATCGTCTGCGGCGGGCTGCTGCGCCCCTTCAAGGGCCTGCTGATCGCCGCCCAGTTCGCCAACAAGGCCCGCGAGGCCGGCCGCGACGATGTCTGAGACCACCCGGCGCTTCCCGATCGGCCTGACGGTCGCCACGGCGATCTCGCTCGTCATTCTGCTGGCCCTCGGAACCTGGCAGCTCAGGCGGCTGGCCTGGAAGACCGAGCTGCTGGCGAGAATCGAGGCGACCCGGGCCCAGCCGCCCCGGCCGATCACCGAGGTTCCGCTGACGCCCGCCTATCGATTCACCCGGGTCACCCTGGACTGCCCCGGTCTGGCCAGCGCCAGGTTCGTCGAGCTCTACGGCCTGCAGGGCGGCGAGGCCGGCACGCGCCTCGTCTCGCTGTGCACCTACGCCGACGGCCGCCCGCCGATTCTGGTCGATCGCGGCTTTGTGGCCGACACCATCTCCGCCCGTCCGCCCGTCACCCCGTCCACCGAGGTGGTGCGTCTGGTCGGCGTGCTGCGCGAGGGCGTGCCGCCAGGCGCCTTCACCCCTCCCGCCCGTGACGGCCGCTTCTACAGCGCCGACCTGCCGGCCATGGCCCTGGCCTTGGGCGCCAACCGCCATCCCGACGTCATGGTGACCGCCGAGACCTCGTCCAACCCGGCGTGGAAGGCCCTCGTCCCGTCGCCCCTGCCCGCCGAGATCGCCAACCGACACCTCGAGTACGCCCTGACCTGGTACGGCCTTGCCGCCGCCCTGATCGGCGTCTACGTCGCCCTCGTCCGTCGCAAGTTGAAGAGCGCATGAAGTACGTGTCCACCAGGGCGGGCTCGGCCGGAGAGGCCGCGCCCATCGGATTCCTCGACGCGGTCCTGGCCGGCCTGGCGCCCGACGGCGGCCTGTATGTGCCGCAGACCTGGCCGACGCTGACGACCGAAGAGATCGCCGGGTTCGCCGGCAAGCCCTACGCCGAGGTCGCCGCCGACATCCTGTCGCGCTTCGCCGGCCACGAGATCCCGCACGACGTGCTGCTGGAGATGTGCACGGAGGCCTACGGGACCTTCACCCACGCCGCCACCTGCCCGATCAAGCAGCTGCGCCCTGGCCAGTTCCTGCTGGAGCTGTTCCACGGCCCGTCCCTGGCCTTCAAGGACGTGGCGATGCAGCTGCTGGGCCGGCTGTACGACTACGCCCTGTCACGGCAGGGCCGGGTCATGACCGTGGTCTGCGCCACGTCCGGCGACACGGGCGGCGCGGCGGTCGAGGCGTTCCGGGGCCGGGCCAACACCCGCATCGTCGCGCTTTTCCCGGAAGGCCGGATCAGCGAGGTCCAGCGCCGCTTCATGACCACGGCCGCCGACGCCAATGTCGCCTGCCTGTCGGTCGAGGGCACCTTCGACGACTGCCAGACCATCGTGAAGGGTCTGTTCGGCGACGACCAGTTCCGCCGGGCGGTGGACCTGACGGGCGTCAACTCGATCAACTTCGCCCGCATCGTCGCCCAGGCGGTCTACTACTTCACCGCCGCCGTGGCGCTGGGCGCGCCGAAGCGCGAGGTGGCCTTCTGCGTACCGACCGGAAACTTCGGCGACGCCTTCGCCGGCTGGGTGGCCAAACAGATGGGGCTGCCGATCGCGCGGATCATCGTGGCGACCAACAGCAACGACATCATGGCCCGCGCCTTCGAGGAGGGCCGCTACGCCCGGGGCGTGGTCGCCGCGACCCAGTCGCCGGCCATGGATATCCAGATCGCCTCCAACTTCGAGCGGCTCTACTACGAGACGGCCCGCCGCGACGGGGTCGAGACCAGTCGCGCCTTCCGCGCCTTCACCGAGACCGGCGTGCTGGACCTGCCGCCCGCGGCGCTGGCCACGATGAAGGAACTCTTCTCCGGCGCCTCGGTCACCGAGGACGAGACCGCCCGCACGATCCTGTCGACGCTGAACGAGACCGGCGAGGTCATCGACCCGCACACCGCCGTCGCCGTCGCCGCCGCCAACCGGGCGACCCTGCCCGACGGCATACCGCTGGTGGTGCTGTCGACGGCCCATCCGGCCAAGTTCCCCGAGGCCGTGCAGGCGGCGACCGGCGCGGCCCCGCCGACGCCTGCCTCCGCCCGGCGGCTCGATGGCAAGGCCGAGCGCTTCGACCGCCTGCCGGCCGACGCCGAGACGATCAAGACCTACATCCGCGATTTCGCCCACCGGTGACCGCCCGCCTCCACACATTGGCCAATGGCGTCAGGGTCATCTGCGACCCGATGCCCGGCCTCGAGACCCTGGCCTTGTCGGTCGTGGCCGGACGCGGGGCCCGCTACGAGGACGAGCGGCATTCCGGCTGGTCGCATCTGCTCGAGCACATGGTGTTCAAGGGCGCGGGGAAGCGGACGGCCCGCGAGATCGTCGAGGCGATCGAGGCCGAGGGCGGCCAGCTGAACGCCGCCACCGGCTATGAACGGACCAGCTTCCAGACTCGCGCCCTGAAGGGCGGTCTGCCGCTGGCCATGGAGATCACCGCCGACCTGCTGCTGCGCCCGACGATGCAGGACAGCGACCTGGTCCGCGAGAAGCAGGTGGTCGGCCAGGAAATCGCCGAGGCGGCCGACACCCCGGACGACCTGGTGTTCGAACTGGCGCAGGAGAAGGCTTTCGAAGGCCAGTCGCTGGGCCGGCCGATCCTGGGCACGGTCAAGTCGCTGAAGCCCGCGACGCCCGCCTCGCTGTCGGCCTGGCGCGCGGCGCTCTACGCCCCCGACCGGCTGGTGGTCAGCGCCGCCGGGTCGGTCGACGAGGACGATCTGTTGCGCCTCGCCGAGCAGGCCTTCGGCCATCTGCCGGTGACGACGGGCGAGCCCTCGCCCGCCCCGGCCGCCTTCACCGGCGGTGTGGCGGCAAAGGGACGCAAGCTGGAGCAGGCCCATCTGGTGCTGCTGCTGCCGGCCGTCGGGGCGAGCGACGACGACTATTTCGTGCTTCGGGTCTTCGCCGAAGCGCTGGGCGGCGGCATGTCCTCGCGCCTGTTCCAGGAGGCCCGCGAGAACCGGGGTCTGGCCTACGCCATCGACGCATACGCCGACACCTACGAGGACGTCGGGGTGCTCGGCATCTACGCCGGCTGCGCCGCCGCCAACGCCGCCGAGCTGGCGCGGATCTGCGCCGGCGAGATCCAGGGCCTGGCCACGTCGGTCGGGGCCGCCGAGCTGGCGCGGGCCAAGGCCCAGCTGAAGGCCTCGATGTTCATGGGCCGCGAGCAACCGCTGTCGCGCGCCGAACAGGCCGCCGGCCAGACCCTGCTGTTCGGCCGCCTCTACCCGGCCGCCGAGATCGCGGAGGCCATCGACGCGGTCACCCCCGCCGACTTCGTCCGGCTGGGCGAGCGGCTGACGGCGGATCGCAAGTGCGTGGTGTCCGTGCTGGGCTCGAAGGCGGCCATGGCGGCGCCGGAAGCGTTCGAAGCGGCGCTGTTCGGGTAAGGCGGCAGTGGCCGCGTGGCTCGGAGGCGTTGCCTGGCGGTGTCAGCTTTGGACCCAAGGCGGACGTCAGAATTTCCCTCGTCGGTGGCGGATGTTTACGCAAGGGCGAAGCTGGCTAAGCTTTGCTGATGAGTGGGCTGAATCGAAAACAGCGACGCGCCGCCGACAAGCGAGTGCAAAAGCCCGGCGGAGGCGCCACGAGAAGCCTGCCGCCATCGCGCTTTCGCGATCAATTGGACGAACTGGCGGTGCTCGGTGGATTCGCCAACCACGTCTCGATCACCCAAACGGGGTTGCCGACGACGACGGCCGGTTCGCTGGCTTCTATGGTCTACGCCAAGTGCTGCGTCCACGCCCGGTCGATCGGCGCGATCTCGACCCAATCGTCGATGTTCGACCATCACACGATCATGGCTCTTGCTCGGATGATCATGGAGGCCTCGACCATGATCGCTTACCTCCTCGACCCGGTCGGGCCTGATGAGTGGGACTTCCGGCACACCCTCCTAAAGCTGCACGATACGGTCACGCGCATCAAACTGCTGGGCGGCTTCGGTCTGGGGGTGGTCGATCTTCGTGCCGGGCGCGCGGAGCTGAAGGCACAGATTGCAGCGATGTCGCTCTTCCAGGCTCTGCCCGAAGACCGCCAAAAGCGCCTGGCCAGCGGCGAGGAAATGTTCGCTATCGGCATGCGGGCGGTGGCGACCCGGATCATGGGCTGGGATGAGGCCCAGTTTAACGGCATCTACGCCTACCTCTCGGCCCACACCCATTCCGCACCGATGAGCTTCATGCGAATGGCCGATCATCAGATCGACTACTTCTCTCCGAGCGAGACACAGACGGACATCCTGGCTATCTCCATGGAAGTGGCAATGGCCTGTCTGCGGCGGTCGATGCTGCGGATGATCGATCAGCAACCCGAGCAGGTTCCCTTGTATCAGGAGGAGCTCTTGGCGGAGGCGCGCGAACAAGACGCCACCTGCCCTCTCTTCAAAAGGGCCGGAGCTTCCATCGCCAGTTGAGCGCAGGCTGGACCTCCGGCGAAGGCGTCCCGCCCCACGGCCAAACCTCAGTCCTTTGCCCCGCGCCCCTCAAGGTCTAATCTCCGCTCTCCGCAACGGATGAACCCCATGAGCGACGCAGTCGGCCCCGGCGATCTGGTTCTGTGCGTGAACGCCGCGCCGAACCACATGACCGGCGAACCGGTGCCCCTGGTGGCCGGGGAGACCTACCGGGTCTACATGGTCATGGAGTTCGCCTGCCCGTGCGGGCGGTCCGACGCCCTGCTGGACGTCGGGGTCGACTTCGCCTGGTGCGAGAGCCGGTTCCGGCTGCTGCCCAAGCCCAAGGCCCAGTCCAAACCCCAGCGCGTCTCGGCGCCGAAGGAGACGGAGAAGGTCCGGTAAGGGGGTCAGCCAGACAGCTGTCAGCTGCTGCCAACCATTGGCAGCAGCCCCGCGTTAGAGCGGCGCCAGCAACTGGAGCCAACCCATGTCCGACCTCGTCTTCTACACCAACCCTATGTCGCGCGGCCGCATCGTCCGCTGGATGCTCGAGGAGGTCGGCCGGCCCTACGAGACCAAGATCTTGCGCTGGGAGACCGGCGACGCGAAGGCCGCCGACTACCTGACCATCAACCCGATGGGCAAGGTGCCCGCCATCGTCCACGGCGGCGGCGTCGTCACCGAATGCGCCGCCATCTGCGCCTACCTTGCCGACGTCTTCCCCGAGGCCGGCCTCGCGCCCCCCGCGCACAGCCCGCTGCGCGGCCCCTACTATCGCTGGCTGTTCTTCGGGGCGGGTCCGATCGAGCAGGCCGTGAGCGTCAAGTCGATGAACCTGGAGCCTACGGTCGAACAGCGGATTTCGCTGGGCTTCGGCTGCATGGAGGACGTCCTCGCCGCGGTCGAGGGGGCGGTGAAGGATCGCGCCTTTCTCGTGGGCGACAGCTTCACCGCCGCCGACCTCTACCTCGCCTCCCACCTGTCCTGGGGCATGAACTTCGGCACGATCGAAAGGCGCCCGGCGTTCGAAGCCTACGTCGAACCCCACCTGCAACGACCCGCCGCCCGACGCGCCGACGAGATCGATAACGCGCTCATCGCCGCCGAGGGACAGCCGGCGGCCTGAACCGGGGCGCTTGCGGGCCGTCCGGCTCGCCGGGACGGTGGAGGCTACGCTCTTCACTTGATCTTGAGCGCGACGCGACAGACTTTCGCTCCATGTCGCTGCTCGAATGGATCTCCGCGGAGCCTTCGCTGACGCTGCAGGGCCAGGGCGTCAGCCTGCGTCCGCCGCGGCGGCGGGACTATGCCGAGTGGGCGGCGCTGCGGCAGGCGTCGCGGGGGTTCCTGCAGCCCTGGGAGCCGACCTGGTCGCCGGACGAGCTGACCCTCAACGCCTTTCACCGCCGGCTGTCGGCCTGGCGGCGCGGGCGTGAGCTGGACCAGATGTACGCCTTCTTCGTGTTCCGCGAGGAGGACGACGCGATGACCGGCGGCATCACCATCAACAACGTGCGGCGCGGCGTCGCCCAGACCGGCACGGTCGGCTACTGGTCGGCCCAGGCCCATGCCCGGCAGGGCCGCACCCTGGCCGCGCTGCGGGCCGTCATCCCGTTCGCCTTCGGTCCGCTGGGCCTGCACCGGCTGGACGCGGCCTGCCTGCCGAACAACGACGCCTCGGCCAACCTGCTGCTGAAAGCCGGCTTCTCCGAGGAGGGCTACGCGAAGGCTTATCTGAAAATTAACGGCGATTGGCGAGACCATCGCCTGTTCGGGCTGGTTTCGCGAGACCCTTCGCGTGGCCGCCCCCGGGAGGGCCTGACAGGCTAGTCCACATGCGGCCGCAGGGGCAGGATCGACGCATCTGGGACGCCGCGACGACGCTCGAGGCGCTCGGCGGCGCACAGGTGGCGCTCTGGGTCTGGGAACCGGAGGACGACCGCCTGCGCCTGTTTGGCGCGGCGCGCCAGCTGGGCCTCGGCCCCCTGGCGCCCGAATGCTCCTCCGCCGCCTTCCGCGCCCTGGCCCTGCCCGCCGACCGGGCGACCGCCGAGGAACTGCTCCGCATCCATGAACCGGGGACCGAGGTCACCCTGCGCATGAAGATGCGCGGCGGCGAGACCTGCCTGTGGCGCGGCGTCTGGCTGGAGGAAGGCGTGCGCGCTTCGGGCGTCGTGGCGCCGGAAACCGGGTTCGCCGCCTCCGAGGTCGACCAGCTGACAGGCCTTCTCGACCGCAAGAGCTTTGTGATCAGGGCGCGGGAGCGGCTCGCCGCGCCGGTGCGCCAGACCCTGGTGGTGGCCGATCTCGACCGGCTGCGGCGTCTGAACGAGGCCCTGGGCCATGAGCGCGCCGACCTGGTGCTGGCCGCGCTCGGCTCGCGGCTGGCGGCGGCGTTCGGCGGAGACGCCCTGCTGGCCAGGGTCGGCGAGGACGAGTTCGCTGTCATGGTCTCCGGCGACCACGACCCGGTCGACCGTCTGCGCCGGGCGCTGGAGCAGCCCCTCCGTATCGCCGGCTTCGACATCCTGCCGACCCTGGCGGTCGGCGCCGTGGAGGCCGAGGGCGGCCAGGACGCGCCGGAGGCGGCCGAGCTGCTGCGCCGCGCCGAGCTGGCCGTCGAGGCGGCCAAGGCCGGCGGCCTGGGCGGCGGCGCCGCCTACGGCCGGTCCATGGAGAGCGACGGCCTGTCGCAACTGGCCCTGGAGGCCGACCTGCGCGGGGCGGTGGGACGTGGCGAGATGACGCCCTTCTACCAGCCCATCGTGCGGCTCTCCGACGGCAAGCTGACCGGCTTCGAGGCCCTGTGCCGCTGGCGTCACCCGCGCCGGGGCATCATCCCGCCGGACGAGTTCCTGCCGCTGGCCATGGAACTGGGCCTGATGGACGAGATCGGGGCCCACATGATCCGCAGCTCGGCCCGCCAGCTGGCGGCCTGGCGCGGCAGTCACGCGGCGGTCGGCGACCTGACGGTCAGCGTCAATCTGTCGACCGGCGAGATCCATCGCCCCGGGCTGATCGACGACGTCACCGGCCTGATCGCCAAGCACCGGCTGCCGCACGGCTCGCTGAAGCTGGAGATCACCGAAAGCGACATCATGCGCGATCCGGAGGGCGCCGCCACCGTGCTGCGCGCGCTGAGGGCCGGCGGGGCGGGCCTGGCGCTGGACGACTTCGGCACCGGCTTCTCCTCGCTCAGCTACCTGACCCGCCTGCCCTTCGACACGCTGAAGATCGACCGCTACTTCGTGCGGACGATGAGCACCAACGAGGGCTCGGCGAAGATCGTCCGCTCGGTGGTCAAGCTGGGCCAGGACCTCAACCTCGAGGTCGTCGCCGAGGGCGTCGAGAACGCCATCATGGCCCGTCAGCTGATGGAGCTCGGCTGCGACTACGGCCAAGGCTTCGGCTATGCCCCCGCCCTGTCGCCGCAGGAGGCCGAGGTCTACCTCAACGAAAGCTACGTCGACGGCGCCGCGCCGGTGCGGCGTCAGGGTTAGGGCCTCACCGCACAGAGTCGTGCTGGTGTGTATCTGGTTGGGCCGTTCACGCCAGTGCGTGACAAACCAGGTTCCGTCGCCCCTCTGCGCCAGCTTGGCTTCACAGGCGAGCATGGCGGGTTCAGCGCGATCTTCCTTGGCAGTTGAGCCCGAGTTGGGTTTCCGACTGACCTCAAACCGGCATAGTTGGCTGGCCCCGTCGATCGCACAGGTCAAGTTCGTGATTTCGACTTCAGGTGGTTTGTCCCGGTCGTATCCGTAGAGCCATCGGGTCGTGATGACTTCGTTGCCGTTGTCGATCATGGCGTTGAGTTCCATGTCGTTGAACAGCGCACCGTAGCGCTGGTCGGGCGCCTCGACAGGCGTCACCACTCCGGCCGCCGCCGCAAGAAGAGCTGTGATCGGCGTCACGCCCTTCCCCCCTCCATCGCCAGCATGGCCGGGCTGATGCCGAGCTTCTCCAGCGCCTGGGCCCATTTGTGGTCGTGGTCGTCGCCGAACAGCAGGGCCTCGTCGGCGTCGCAGACCAGCCAGGCGCTTTCGCGGACCTCGCGTTCCAGCTGGCCGGGGCCCCAGCCGGCGTAGCCGAGCGCCAGGAAGGCCCGCCGCGGGGCGGCCTCGCCGGTCAGGGCCTGCAGTACGTCCTTGGTGGTGGTCAGGGCCAGGCCGTCCTTCACCGGCATGCTGACCCCGTCGCAGAGGTAGTCGTCGGTGTGCAGCACGAAGCCGCGCTCGCGCTCGACCGGGCCGCCCATCAGCACCGGCTCGTCGGCGACGCGGCCGATCGGGCGGTCGACGCCGATCTTCTCGAACAGCGACTCCAGGGTCAGACCGTCGAGCGGGCGGTTCACCGCCAGGCCGATGGCGTGCTCCTCGTCATGGGCGCACAGGAAGACGACGGACCGCTCGAATCGCGGATCGCCGATGCCGGGCATCGCGATCAGCAGGCGGCCGGAGAGGAACTCGGTATCCGCTGGCTGGTTCATGTCCTGATGATTGGCGCCGTTGTGGGCCAATTCAAGTCGCCGTCTTGGCGGAAGCGCACGCTGCCTCTATTTCGGTCGATGAACGGGACCATCCCGCAGGGAGAGATCAGATGACCATCAAGGCCGGCGACACGCTGCCCGACGCGACCTTCATGACCAGCGGCCCGGAAGGCCCGCGCCCGATCACCAGCGATGAGCTGTTCAAGGGCAAGACCGTCGCCCTGCTGGCCGTGCCCGGCGCCTTCACCCCGACCTGCTCGGCCAAGCACCTGCCGGGCTTCAAGCAGCACGCCGCCGACCTGAAGGCCAAGGGCGTCGACGCCATCGCCTGCGTGTCGGTCAACGACGTGTTCGTGATGAAGGCCTGGGGCGCCGACCAGGGCGTGGGCGAGGACATCATCATGCTGGCCGACGGCAACGGCGACTTCACCAAGGCTCTCGGCCTTGAGATGGACGGCAGCAAGTTCGGCATGGGCACGCGCAGCCAGCGCTACTCGATGATCGTCAAGGACGGCGTCGTCGAGACGCTGAACGTCGAATCCGGCGGCGAGTTCAAGGTCTCGTCGGCGGACTACATGCTGGCGCAGCTGTAGGAACTGCCGGGGACATGTACTTCAGTACGTGTCCCCATCGGCTACGAAGCGGCGGGGGACACGCACTGAAGTGCATGTCCCCGGTAGAGGGGGCCGGCGGAAACGCCGGCCCTTTTGCGTTGCGCCAGGTACGACGGCGGACACGGCTTCGCCGCCTCAGCGGACTTGCGCCCGAACAGGTTGGGGAGGCGGCGGAGCGCCACGGCTCCCGTCCGGGACCGTGGGGGTAGTTGGGTGTGTTTCGACGAAAGCCTGACGCGCTCCGCCGCGGAGAGGCTTCGAGGGCTGAGCGCTATGGGCATTTTCCTCCCGCTCGCTTTCGCCTCGCCGGGGCTTCTACCTCCCGGCGCCCTGGTCGTTCCTCACGGCCAGGCCCGGCGGGCGGGGATCAACCGACGATCCCCGGACCCCGTGGTTCTTGCCCCGGCGCGCCTTTGGAGCGGGCCAGGGTCCACGGGCAAATCCCGCATCTCCGCATCCCGTGTCGCCGTATCGGGCCGGATCCGTACGCCCTCCCCCGCGACGGGGACGGTCCAAGGATAGGGGCGGGCCGAGGGGTGGGGGATAGATTTGAGTTGTCCCCCTAATTCCGGAGCGCTCGAAACACCCACGCGTCTCTCCTCTCCCTTGTGGGAGAGGGGGACCATGCGGAGCATGGTGGAGCGGGAGCCGCCGCCGTTGGACGAGCTATCCACCGGCGAACTCCCGCTGAACGACCGCGCATCCCTCTCCACCAGCCTCCGGCCGGTCCCCCTCTCCCAAGAGGGAGAGGACAGTTAGAGCTCCACCTCCAGCGCCGCGACGCCCTGGACCACCGCCGGGACGAGCCCCGGCGCCGCCGCCAGGACCTGTTCGGCGTAGAAGCGCCACAGCGGCGCATAGGCCTCGTCCGCCTTCGCCATCTTCAGCAGCATCCAGCCGCCGACCACGTCGCCGCAGAGCTTCAGGAAGCTGGTGGCGCCGGCCAGGGCGTCGGGCGAGCCCTTCCTGTCGACCAACCAGGCGGTCGCCCGTTCCATGGCCTCTACGCCGGCGAGCAGCCGCGGCGCCTCGCCCGCGTCGGCGCGCATCTCGGCGATCAGCGCCGTCATCGCCGCCCCGCCGGCCATGCTCAGCTTGCGGCCGATCAGGTCGATGGCCTGGATGCCGTTGGTCCCCTCGTAGATCGGCAGGATGCGGGCGTCGCGGTAGTGCTGGGCGGCGCCGGTCTCCTCGATGAAACCCATGCCGCCGTGGACCTGGAGACCCAGCGAGGCGACCTCGACGCCGACGTCGGTCGACCAGCCCTTGGCGATGGGGGTCAGCAGTTCCTCGCGCAGCTTCGCGGCCTCGCGCGCGTCCGCCGTCGCCGCGTGGCGCGACAGGTCGGCGGCGACCGCGGTGGACAGGCAGATGGCCCGGGCGGCCTGGATCTTGGCCTTCATCAGCAGCAGCATGCGGCGGACGTCCGGGTGGTCGTAGATCGGCGCGTCGTTCCGGCCGGTCCAGGCCGAGCGGCCTTGCTTGCGCTCCTTCGCAAACGCCAGCGCCTGTTGGTACGCCCGCTCGGCGATGGCCACGCCCTGGGTCCCGACCTGCAGCCGGGCGGCGTTCATCATCGTGAACATGGCCGCCAGGCCCTGATTCTCCGCGCCGACCAGCTCGGCCCTGGCGCCCTCGAACGCCATCACGCAGGTCGGCGAGCCGTGGATGCCCAGCTTGTGCTCGATGCTGACCGGGCGGACGTCGTTGCGGGAGCCGAGCGCCCCGTCCTCGCCGACCATGACCTTGGGGGCCAGGAACAGCGAGATGCCGTGGCTGCCCTCCGGCGCGTCCGGCAGGCGGGCCAGCACCAGATGGACGATGTTGCCCGCGACGTCGTGGTCGCCCCAGGTGATGAAGATCTTCTGGCCGGTCAGGCGCCAGCCGCCGTCGCCATCCGGCTCGGCCCGGGTGGTCAGGGCGGCCAGGTCCGAGCCGGCCTGGGGCTCGGTCAGGTTCATGGTGCCTGTCCACTCGCCGCTGACCAGCCTGGGCAGGTACATCGCCTTCTGCCGGTCCGTGCCGTGGGCGCCCAGCGCCTCGATGGCGCCTTGCGTGAGCATCGGGCAGAGGCCGAAGGCCAGGCTGGCGGCCTGGATCATCTCGAAGACGCCGATTTCCAGCGTCTTGGGCAGACCCTGGCCGCCAAACGCCGGATCGGCCGACAGGCTGTTCCAGCCGCCCGCCGCGAACTGGCGGTAGGCGTCGGCGAAGCCGGGCGCGGCCGTCACCGCGCCGTTGGCGTAGCGGGCCCCCTGCTGGTCGCCCGGGCGGTTCAGCGGCGCGATGATGCCGGCGGCGAATTCGCCGGCCGCCTCGAAGATCGCCGCGGCGGTGTCGGCGTCGGCGTCCGGGCACACCGCCGCCAGCCGGTCATAGCCGGCGGCCCCGAGGGCGGCGGCCAGGTCGCGAAGCGGCGGGCGGTAGGTCATGAAAGCGTCTCCAGTGGCGACCGCGTTCTAGAACCGATGACCGTCGGACCGAAGCAGGATTTCCTCAGGGGAAACCCAGGTTCACCCTTTCATCGCCATGCGGGGAGCCTATCTGAACCGCAACAGCCGAGATTGCAGAGGCCCCATGCTCCGTCCCCTCGCCGCCGCCCTCGTCATCGCCCTGACCGCCGCCCCGGCCGCCTGGGCGGCGCCGTCCGTGGACGCCGCGAAGATGCCGGCCGGGACCTATGTCCTGGATGGGCAGCACGCCAGCCTGATCGCGCGGGTCAAGCACGGCGGCTTTTCCAGCTTCACCCTCCGGTTCACCATCACCGACGCCCGCTACAGCTGGGATCCCGCCGCGCCGCAGGCCGCCCAGGTCGAGGCGACCGTCGATCCGGCCTCCTTCGACGCGGGCCTCGGCAAGACCGATGCCGCCCTGGCCGAGGACTTCCTGCATGTGAAGCGGTTCCCGACCGCCCGGTTCGTTTCGACGGCGATCCGGCCCGGCGAGGGCGGCAAGGGGACGATGACCGGCGACCTGACCCTGCACGGCGTGACGCGGCCGGTGACCTTCGACGTCACCTGGAACGGCTACGACTCCGGGATATTCGGCCGACGCTCGGGCTTCTCCGCGCGGGGCGTCATCAAACGGTCCGACTTCGGGATCGACTATCTGCTCAGGCCGCCGCTCGGCTTCGTCGGGGACGATGTGGAGTTGATCCTCGAGCTCGAGTTCGTGAAGAGTTAGCGCAGGCATTTCCGGAGCGATCATGACCCAGGCCCGCTACTCGACCGTCGCCATCATCCTGCACTGGCTGATCGCGGCCTTGCTTGTCTGGATCGTGCTGCTCGGCTGGCAGGCCGGCGACCTCGAGGGCTCCGCCAAGATAGCGCCGCTGCAGCTGCACAAGCCGCTCGGCATCCTCGTGCTGCTGCTGACCCTGGCGCGGCTGGCCTGGCGGCTGACCCACCGGCCGCCGGTGATCAATCCGGATCTGAAGCCCTGGGAGCGGCGACTGGCGTTGGCGGTGCATTGGGGCTTCTACGCGGTGCTGCTCATCCTGCCGCTGAGCGGCTGGGCGATGGTGTCGGCCAGCAAGCTGATCACCGTCTACCCGATCGACATGTTCGGCCTGTTCAACTGGCCGGCCCTGTCGTTCCTGACCAACCTCCCCGCCGACCAGTTGAAGCCGACGCACGAGCTGCTCGAAGAGGCGCACCACCTGATCGCCAAGGTCATCGTCTACGGTCTGGTCCCGCTGCATGTGCTGGGCGCGCTCAAGCACCAGTTCATCGACAAGGACAACGAGCTGGCCCGGATGATCCCGTTCCTGGCCCGCAAGGACGCCGCGTGAAGCCTTTCCTGCCCGCCCTGGCTCTGGCGTTCGCCATCGCCGCACCCGCCTGGGCCGCCCCCGCGCCGGCCTGGACGGTCGACAAGGCCGCTTCGAAGGTGGCCTTCGCCTCCAGCTTCGACGGCGGCGCGTTCAGCGGGTCGTTCCGCCGCTGGGACGCGGTGATCCGCTTCGACCCGGCCAACCTGGCCGGCTCGTCAGTGACGGCGACCTTCGACATGGCCTCGGCCGTCACCGGCGAGGCGACACGCGACCAGGCGCTGGTCGAGCCGGACTGGTTCAGCGCCAGGGCCTTCCCGAAAGCGACCTTCACCGCCTCCAGTTTCAAGGCGCTGGGCGGCGGCAAGTACCAGGCGGCCGGGACCCTGACGATCCGCGGGGTCACGAAGCCGTTGACCCTGCCCTTCAGCCTCGTCATCACCGGCGACACGGCGAAGATGACCTCCAGCGTGGGTCTGAACCGCCTGGCCTTCGGCGTGGGACAGGGCGATTGGAAGACGACAGAGGTCGTGCCGGGAACGGTGACCGTCAACATCAGCCTGACGGCGAAGCGGGCGAAGTAGCCCGCGCGGACATTGTGCGCGCAGTTGGGGCGCTGCGCGCCGGCGGCCTGGTGATCCTGCCGACCGAGACGGTCTATGGACTGGCCGCCGACGCGGCCAATCCGCTGGCGGTCGCCGCCGTTTATACGGCCAAGGGCCGGCCGAGCTTCAACCCGCTGATCGCCCATGTCGCCGACGTCGAGGGCGCGCGACGGATCGCCGTGCTCGACGCCCGCGCCGAGGCGCTGGCGGCGGCCTTCTGGCCGGGGCCGCTGACCATCGTGGCGCCGGTCGCCGACGCGGCGGCGGTCTGCGACCTGGCCCGGGCGGGGCTGGACACGGTCGCCGTGCGCGTGCCCGGCCATCCGCTGTCGCGGGCGCTGCTGACCGCGTTCGGCGGCCCGGTGGTGGCGCCCTCTGCCAACCGCTCCGGCCGTCCGAGCCCGACGACCTTCGCCGACGCGATGGAGGAGACCGGGGCGGCCGCCTCTGCCGCGCTGGACGGCGGACCGTGCCGCGTGGGTCTGGAGTCGACGGTGGTGGCCCTGCTGCAGGGCGAGCCGGCGCGGCTGCTGCGGCCCGGCGCGGTGACCCGGACGCAGGTCGAGGCGGTGATCGGCCCGCTGGCCGAGGCGGAGGGCGACGCCAAACGCTCCCCCGGTCGGCTGGCGCTGCACTACGCCCCGGACGCGCCGGTGCGGATCAACGCCGAGCGGGCCGGACCGGGCGAAGCCTTCCTGGCCTTCGGACCCAGCGACAGCCCGTTCAACCTCAGCCCGACGCGCGATCTGGCCGAGGCGGCGGCCAATCTGTTCGCCATGCTGCGGGCGGCGGATCGGACGAAGCCGTCGTCCATCGTCGTGGCGTCCATCCCCGACGAGGGCCTGGGCGAAGCGATCAACGACCGCCTGCGCCGCGCCGCCGGCTACGTGGGCTGAAGGGCCGGGCGAACGTCCGTGAGGGCAAAGTCGTCGCCCTTGTAGAGGAGGGGCGCGTCGAGAGATTTGGCGAGGGCGTAGGCGAAACAGTCACCCAGGTTCAGCCCTGCGCGGTGAACACCCTTTCCATACTGGAGATAGGCGGCGAGAGCGTCCGTGGCGCGAACCTCCAGCTCACCGATGAAGAAGTCGCCGAGCCACTCGTGAAACTGTTCCGAAGTAAAGCGCCCGTCACGGCGCACCAGGATCAGTCCGGCCTCGACCAGATTGATCGAAGACGCCCACGGCTCGCTGTTCGCGAGGACCGTTTCCAACGAGGCTGCGTCGGCCTCCCGGTTGGCGATCGCGACGAGCGCCGAGGCGTCGACGACAATCCTCATGAATTGTCGATCTCAGGGATGCCTGTCGGCCACAGCGCATCCCACTCAGCCTTGGTGACCGGAGTGCTGGGCTGCTTGTCGAGACCCGAGACCCTGCGAAAATGCTCGGTCGCCGCGCGCATCTTCGCCAAGCGCTCCTCCGGCGACATGGTGGCCCGGGCGCGACGTAGTTCCTCCTTGCGAGCTGACAGCAACGCCTCCCGCGCAAGCTTGTCGATCACCCCCGTGATCGTGTCCCCGCGCGCCGCCGCCAGCTCGCGGACGACGCGTTCGGTCTGGGGGTTCTTGATGAAGATGCTCATGGCCGTCTCCCGTATATACCCGAGTATATACTCGTCAGTCGCGCGCGAGAAGCGTAAGCTCCGCGCCCATGACCATCTCCGTTCCCGCTGACGTCATCTCCCGCCTCAAGGCCGTGCTCGGCGAGGGCGGCTGGAGCCAGGACCCGGACCGCATCGCGCCCAAGCTGGTCGAGTGGCGCGGCCGCTGGACCGGCACGACGCCGCTGCTGGCGCTGCCGAAGACGACGGCGGAAGTCGCCGCCGTGGTCGGGATCTGCGCCGAGTCGGGGACAGCCATCACCCCGCAGGGCGGCAACACCGGCCTGGTCAGCGGCCAGATCCCGCAGGGCGAGATCCTGCTCTCGACCGAGCGGCTGCGGGCGGTGCGCGACATCGACGCCTTCGACGACGTCATCGTGGCCGAGGCCGGGGTGACGCTGGCCGCCGTGCATGAGGCGGCGGCCGCTATCAATCGCCGCTTCCCGCTGGGCCTGGCGTCCGAGGGGTCGGCGACCGTGGGCGGGGTGATCTCGACCAACGCCGGCGGCACCCAGGTGCTGCGCTACGGCACGACCCGCAACCTGGTGCTGGGCGTCGAGGCGGTGCTGCCGAACGGCGAGATCTGGAACGGGCTGAAGCGCCTGCGCAAGGACAACACCGGCTACGACCTCAAACAGCTGCTGATCGGGGCCGAGGGCACGCTGGGGGTGATCACGGCCGCCAGCCTGAAGCTGTTCCCGGTGCTGGCCTCGCGGGCGACGGCCATCGTCGGCCTGCGCACGCCGCACGACGCGGTGGCGCTGCTGGCCCGGGCCAAGGACGCCACCGGCGGGGCCATCGAGGCCTTCGAGCTGATGGGCCGGCCGGGCCTGGCCTTCGCGGTGAAGAACATCCCCGGCGTCCGCGATCCGCTGGAGACCGAGCATCCCTGGTACGTGCTGATCGAGACCGCCAGCGGCGAGCCCGGCGCGGCCGAGGGGGCCATGGAGCGGCTGCTGGCCGGCGCCCTGGAGGACGACCTGATCCAGGACGCCGCCATCGCCCAGACCGAAGTCAGGCGAAGGGCTTCTGGGCGGTGCGCGAGAACCAGTCCGGCGGCCAGAAGGCCGAGGGCGCGGCCTGGAAGCACGACGTCTCCATCCCGGTCTCGCGCATCGCCGACTTCATCGACCGGGCGACGGCGGCGGTGCTGCAGCTGGACCCGACCCTGCGCGTCGTCGCCTTCGGCCACGTCGGCGACGGCAATGTCCACTATGACGTGCTGCGCGCGGACGGCGGCGACGACGAGGCACACAACGAACGCCGCGACGCCGGCTCGCGCATCGTGCACGATATCGTCGCCTCGATGGACGGCTCGATCAGCGCCGAGCACGGCCTGGGCGCGGCCAAGACCGCCGACGCCCTGCGCTACAAGTCCGCCGTCGAGGTGGAGGCCCTGCGCGCCATCCGCGCGGCGCTGGACCCGGGGCGGATCATGAACCCGCGGGTGCTGTTCTAGGGCGTCACCGCCCCGGCCTCAGATGTCCTGCGGCTTCTCGGTCACCGTCAGCGCCGGCTTGCCGCCCTGACCGGGCGCGCCGTCCTCGAAGGTCAGGTGGAAGCCGGCGATCCGCCAGGCCCCGTCCTTGCCCTTGGTCAGCACGGTCTCGGCCAGCACGGTGCGGCCCGGATAGCTGTAGGCGTGGACCAGGTTGGTCCGCGAGCCGCCCGTGCCGCTGTAGACGTTCCAGCTGCGCAGGGCCGCCGCCGTCGGCGCGCCTTCGGGCAGGGCGTTCCTCATCGCCGCCAGCTGGGCCAGCGCCTCCGGCGTCCGCAGGTCCGGCGCAAGGTCGGCGTTGGCGGCCAGGTCCGCCTGGGTCCGGACCTGCTCGAAGAGCGTCCGCGCCTTGGCGTCGGCCTCCTTGTCGAGGACGGGCAGCGAGCAGGCCGCCAGGGCGAGCGCTCCGGCAAGGGCGAGAATGAGGGTTCGACGCAGCATGACCGGCCTCCTGGCGCGGCGTCGATCCTGACGCATCGGGAACGTGATCGGCAAGCGTCCTCGCGACGCCCGGAACGGCTGGCCTTCGGCGGGCCGACGGCCTATTTCCCCGCCCATGCTTTTCGTCATCTCTCCCGCCAAGGCGCTGGACTTCACCCCGCCTGACCGGACCCTGCCGCTGACCACCCCCGCGCTGAAGGACGACATCGCCGCGTTGGACGCGGTGACGCGCAAGCTGCGGGTGTCGGAGGTGCGCAAGCTGATGGACCTGTCCGAGCCGCTGGCCAGACTGAACCACGAACGCTTCCAGGCCTTCGATCCGTCCGTCGAGGAGGGCCTTCAGGCGGCCATCGCGTTCAACGGCGACGTCTACGCCGGCTTGTCGGCCCGCACGCTGGACGCCAAGGCCTTCGCCTGGGCCCAGGAGCGGCTGCGCATCCTGTCGGGCCTGTACGGCCTGCTGCGGCCGGCCGACGCCATCCAGCCCTATCGTCTGGAGATGGGCACGCGGCTGAAGACCAAGCGGGGCAAGAGTTCTACGACTTCTGGGGCGACCGCATCGCGCGCGAGCTGAACGCCGCCGCCGAGGGCCACAAGGACAGGACCCTGATCAACCTGGCCAGCCAGGAATACTTCGGCGCCGTCGACGCCAAGGCCCTGACCCTGCCGGTGGTCACCTGCCGCTTCTTCGAGGAGAAGGACGGGCTGGCGCGCCAGATCAGCTTCTTCGCCAAGAAGGCCCGCGGCCTGATGGCCCGCTACGCCATCGACAACCGCATCGAGAAGGCCGCCGACCTGAAGGCGTTCGACGTCGCCGGCTACACCTGGCGCAAGGACCTGTCATCGGACGCGGACTGGGTGTTTCATCGTCCGTACGCCTCACCCGCCTAGAAATTCATCACCGGGTGAATTATATGCGCTCGCAGCAGGCGGCCTGGTCGCCTATGCTGCATTGCAGCATAAAACAGGAAGGCAGCGCACGCCATGGACTACGGGCTCAGGGGCCAGGTCGCCATCATCACCGGGTCGACCAGCGGAATCGGGCTCGGTCTCGCCGAGGCGCTCGCCCAGCAGGGCGTGAACATCGTCCTCAACGGGCTGGGTGATCCGGAGGCCATCGAGGCCACGCGGGCGGGCCTGTCGGCCCGTAACGGCGTCGAGGTGCTCTATCACAACGCCGACATGACCCAGCCGCACCGCATCGCCGACCTGGTCTCCTCGACCCGCAACGCCTTCGGTCGTCTCGACATCCTGGTCAACAACGCCGGCATCCAGCATGTCGCCCCGGTGGACGAGTTCCCGGTCGAGCAGTGGGACCGGATCATCGCCATCAACCTGACCTCGACCTTCCACGCCACCAAGGCGGCCCTGCCGCCGATGAAGGCCGCCGGCCGCGGCCGCGTGGTCAACATCGCCTCGGCCCACGGCCTGGTCGCCTCGCCCTTCAAGAGCGCCTATGTGGCCGCCAAGCACGGCGTGATCGGCTTCACCAAGTCCGCCGCCCTGGAAGTGGCGCAGCAGGGCGTCACCGTGAACGCCATCTGTCCGGGCTATGTGAAGACGCCGCTGGTCGAGGCCCAGATCACCGACCAGGCCAAGGCCCGCGGCATCAGCGAGGAAGAGGTCATGCGCGACGTCATCCTGGCCGCCCAGCCGACCAAGCAGTTTGTGACCGTCGAACAGCTGGGCGGCCTCCTGCTCTATCTCGTCTCCGACGCCGGAGCCTCGGTCAACGGCGCGGCCCTGACCGTGGACGGCGGCTGGACAGCGGCGTGAAGCCCCGCCCCACAAAGCCCGCGTCCATCAGTCTGGCGCTTCAGGGCGGCGGCTCGCACGGCGCTTTCGAATGGGGCGTGATCGAGCGGCTGCTCGAGGAAGACGGGCTGGAGATCGGGGCGGTCACCGCCGCCTCGGCCGGGGCCATGAACGCCGCCGCCCTGGCCAGCGGCCTGGCGACCGGCGGCCGCGAGGGCGCCAAGGACACGCTGGAGAAGTTTTGGCGCGCGGTCAGCAACGCCGACGGCCGAAACGGGACCATGTTCGGCGACTCCAACGTCTGGTCGGCGATGCTGCAGCCGGACTGGCTGAAGGCGACGCCGGCCTGGCGCTGGGCCGAGAGCCTTGGATCGAGCCTCAGCCCCTATGAGTTCAATCCGTTCAACCTGAACCCGATGCGGGAGGTTCTGGAGAAGACCGTCGATCTGGCCGCCATCCGCGACCACTGCCCGATCGCGCTGTTCATCGCCGCGACCGGCGTGCGCACCGGCAAGGTCAAGATTTTCGGGCGGGAGGAGCTGACCGTCGACCACCTGCTGGCCTCGGCCTGCCTGCCGACGCTGTTCCATGCGGTGGAGATCGACGGCGAGCCCTATTGGGACGGCGGCTATCTGGCCAACCCGCCGATCTGGCCGCTGGTCTACGCCGACACCCCCGACGACGTGCTGGTCGTCACGCTCAATCCGTTCGTGCGCGAGGACGCGCCCAAATCGCCGAGCGAGATCATGGACCGGCTGAACGAGATCACCTTCAACGCCGCCCTGTCCGCCGAGCTGCGCGCCGTCGCCTTCGTCCAGAAGCTGCTCGACGAGGGCATGCTGAAGGAAACCGCCCGGGGCCGGTATCGCCGGCTGCGCGTGCACGCCATCACCGCGGACCGTCATCTGCGCGACCTGTCGATGGCGTCCAAGTTCAACACCGACTGGACCTTCCTGACCGGTCTGCGCGATCGGGGCCGCAAGGCCGCCGACGCCTGGCTGGCCGCCCATCTGGCGTCGGTCGGCGTGGAGTCGACCGTCGATCTGAGAGCCGAGTTCCTGTGACCGCCGCCGCCGCCGTGCAACGTCCCGTCCCCACCGTCGGCGTGGTCTGCCTGAAGGGCGACCAGGTCCTGCTGATCAAGCGCGGCACGCCGCCCCGGCTGGGCCAGTGGAGCCTGCCCGGCGGGCGAATCGAGTGGGGCGAGGCCGTCGACGTCGCCGCCCTGCGCGAGCTGAAGGAAGAGACCGGCGTCGAGGCCGAGCTGACCAGTCTGCTTGACGTGGTCGACGGCGTTTTCACCTCCCGCGAGACCGGCGAGACTACGCGGCATTACGTGATGATCGACTACGCCGCCCGCTGGACCGGCGGCGAGCCCGTGGCCGGCGACGACGCCGCGGACGCGCGGTTCTTCACCCGGGACGAGGCGATGGCCGCCGTGGAGTGGGACGAGACCCGGCGCGTCATCGAACAGGCCTTCGACCGCATCGCGGCTTGACCAACCCCGCGTCACCGGCCTTTTTGTGCGTCAAACAGACGTTCAAAACGGGAAGCGACGCACCATGGCCTACAAGCCCTTTGATCTGACCGGAAAGGTCTCGCTGATCACCGGCGGCAACGGCGGCATCGGCCTTGGCATGGCTGAAGCGCTGGCCGCATCGGGCTCGGATATCGTGATCTGGGGCTCCAATCCCGAGAAGACCCAGGCGGCCGAGGGCAAGCTTCTGGCCCACGGCGTTCGCGTGAAGGCACAGATCGTCGACTGCGCCGACGAGGCCCAGGTGGTCGCCGGCATGGCGGAGGCCGCCACGGCCATGGGCCGTATCGACACGGTGATCGCCAACGCCGGCCGCGGTCGGGCGCGCCTCCTTCTCCGAAATGACCACCGAGGCCTGGCGCTACAACATGGCCCTCAATCTCGACGGCGTGTTCTGGACCCTGCGCGAGGCGGCCAAACACATGGTCGAGCGGGCCAAGGCCGGCGATCCCGGCGGCTCGCTGATCGGCATCGCCTCGCTGGCCGCCATCGAAGGCGCGGCCCGCAACGAGGCCTACGCCGCCACCAAGGGCGGGGTGATCTCGATGATGAAGTCCATCGCCGTCGAGCACGCCCGCTACGGCGTGCGCGCCAACGCCATCCTGCCCGGCTGGATCGCCACCGACATGACCGCCGGCGCCCAGGGCAACGACACCTTCACGACCAAGGTGATCAGCCGCGTTCCCGCCCGCCGCTGGGGCGAGCCGGCCGACTTCGGCGGCGTCGCCGTCTACCTGGCCTCCGACGCCAGCAGCTACCACTCCGGCGACACCTTCGTCATCGACGGTGGCTACGCGATCTTCTAGCCGAACGACGCTCCTCCCCGCTTGCCGGGAGGGGGACCATGCGGAGCATGGTGGAGGGGGCTGCGCAGGCGTCGGTGACTGGCGTCGTCGCGGCCCTTTTCTGTTCATCCGGCGCCGCCCCCTCCACCGCGCTCCGCGCGGTTCCCCTCCCCCTCGCTTCGCTCCGGGGAGGATTGACGTTGGGTGATGGTTGAGCCGGGGCTCGCGCTGGCCGATGATGCTTCCAAACAAGACCAAGGAAACGCACTCATGTCCCTGCGCACCCCTCTTTGCGACATGCTCGACATCGAGCATCCGATCATGCTGGCCGGCATGGGCGGGGTTTCCTACGCCGAGCTGGCGGCGGCGGTGAGCAACGCGGGCGGCTACGGCGTGCTGGGCATGGCCGGCACCCAGCCCGAATTCATCCGCGAACAGATGCGCAAGGTGCGGTCGCTGACCGACCGGCCGTTCGGCGTCGACCTGCTGGCCGCCAGCCCGGAAAGCCTGACGGCGGCCGTCGAGATCATCATCGAGGAAGGGGCCAGCTCCTTCATCGCCGGTCTGGGCGTGCCTATGCCGATCATGGAAAAGCTCAAGAAGGCCGGCCTCAAGGTCATGGTCGTCTGCGGCGCGGTGAAGCATGCGGTGAAGGCCGAGCAGGCCGGCTGCGACGCGGTCATCTGCCAGGGCGGCGAAGGCGGCGGTCACACGGGCCTGGTCGGCACCCTGCCGCTGCTGGCCCAGGCCGTGGAGGCCGTGAAGATCCCCGTGGTCGGCGCCGGCGGCCTGTACGACGGCCGCGGCCTGGCCGCCTGTCTGGCGCTGGGCGCCCAGGGCGTCTGGATGGGCACCCGCTTCATCGCCAGCCAGGAAGCCCATGCCGGCGACCTCTATCGCGATACGATCCTCAACGCCTCCGACGAGGACACCGTCCGCACCCGCTGCTACAGCGGCAAGCCGATGCGGGTGCAGAAGAACCCCTACGTCGCCGACTGGGAAAGCCGCCCGGCCGACATCCAGCCCTTCCCGATCCAGGCCGGCATCAGCATCAGAAACAACGCCATGGGCGGCATCGGCGGACAGATCGAGGGCCTGGACCCGGACAAGTCCTGCTTCGCCATGGGCCAGAGCGCCGGGGGCGTCCACGACGTGCTTCCGGCCGGCGAGATCGTCCGCCGCATCATGGCCGAGGCCCATGCCTCGATCGCCGCCCTGACCGCGCTGAACGCCGCCAGCCCGGCGGGGGCGAAGGTCGCCGCCGAGTGACGGTCTACTGCATCGCCCAGATGCGATTCACGGACCGGGCCGCCTATGACCGCTACCAGGTCCGGTTCATGGACGTCTTCCGCCAGTTCAACGGCCGGCTCCTCGTCGCAGACGAGGCGCCGCGGGTGGTCGAGGGCCAGTGGGACCGGGAGAAGGTCGTCCTGATGAGCTTCCCGGACGAAGCGGCCTGGACCGCCTTCGCCGACTCCGACGCCTACCAGGAGATCAGCAAGGACCGCCTCGCCGGCACGGAGGCCGTGGTGCTGCTGGCGAAGGGGCTCGGCTAGACGCCCTCGACGATCACCACGCGGTACTCTGCGCCCTTCAGCCGATGCTGCAGCGCCTCTTGATAGGCGGGGCTGTCGTACCAGGCGCGGGCCTCGGCGGCGGACGGGAACTGCAGGATGACCACGCCGTCCGGATCGGGGCCTTCCAGCGCCTGATGCGGACCGTAGAAGGCCAGCGGCGTGATCTTGTGGTCGCCCCGGGCCTCGCGGGCCTTGGCGCCATAGGCGGCGAACTCGGCGGGATCGACCATCCGGTCGCGGATCATGATGACGTAGGCGGGCATGGGATTTTCCTGGCTGGTCGTCCGTTCTTTAGCGGGGCGCCGGCGCCTTGGCGATGGACGACTGTTGATTCAGGTCACATCGCGTCCCGCCGGACTGACCTAGCCTTTACGCCTCGCCAGAGGAGGTTTCCCCATGTCCGATATCGAAACCCTTGCGCCGCCGGGCCGGATTGTCCGCCGGGGCGACACCGTCGAGATCACCCTGATCCGCCACCTGGATCATGCTGCTTCGACAGTCTGGACTTTCCTGACCGATCCGGCCCGGTTGCCGGAGTGGCTGGCCCCGGGAGAGATCGAGCCGCGCATCGGCGGCCGGGCCCGGCTCGACTTCGTCGACTCCGGCACGGTGATCGACAGCGCGGTCACCGCGTTCGAGCCGGGGACGCTGCTGGAATACAGCTGGAGCGGCCCTGGCGAGCCGCTGAGGCCCGTCCGGTGGTCGCTGGACATCGAGGGGCCCCAGGCCTGCCGCCTGACCCTGACGCTCACCACGCCGGCCGAAGACGATGCGGGCCGCGGCGCGGCGGGTTGGGAGGCTCACCTTGAGATGCTGGCCGCCGCGCTCGAAGGGGTCCCGATCCGGTTCCCGTTCGAGCGCTTCAAGGCCGCCCGCGACGCCTATCGGGCGCGGCTGGCCTCCACCTAGCCCGCGATCAGGATCCAGACCCCGATCGCCGCGAAACAGGCCGCCGCCGCCCAGCGGATGTAGCGCAGCGGCAGGCGCGTGGCCGCCGCCTCCCCGATCCAGACGGCCGGCGCGTTGGCGATCATCATGCCCAGGGTCGTGCCGGCCGCGACCAGCAGGATGCTGTGGAACTTCGCCGCCAGCGCCACGGTGGCCACCTGGGTCTTGTCGCCCATCTCGACGAAGAAGAAGGCGATGGCCGTGGTCAGGAAGACCGAGCCGGCCCTTACGGCGGACGGCGCCTCGTCATCCTCGAACTTGTCGGGAATCAACGCCCAGGCCCCGAAGCCGATGAACAGCAGGCCCAGCACCCACTTCATCCAGGGGCCGTTCAGGCTGTGGCCGGCCACCGAGCCGAGGGTCGCGGCCAGGCCGTGGTTGGCCAGGGTGGCGACCAGGATCCCGGCCAGGATCGGCCAGGGCTTGCGGAACCGCGCCGCCAGCACGATGGCCAGCAGCATGGTCTTGTCGCCGATCTCGGCGATGGCCACGAGGCCGGTGGAGACGAGGAAGGCTTCCATGAACATGTCCTGGCGGGACCGGTAAGACAGACCATTGGCGTTCCGCGCTCCGGTCCCGCTCGACCGCACGCGAAAGCCAAAGGTCTCGCCAGGTCCTCTCGGACTGGATGCGCCATGGAGCCTCGGCTCCAAGTTTGTTGACGCACCCGCTGCTGGATACGCAGCCGGCTACTCCCCAGTGACGGGCGGCTGATAGCCCCGCGCCGAGGTCGACGCAAGCCTCAGAGGCTGCCGTCCGCCTTCGCCGCCGCGGTCAGCTCGGCGCGGAACTTCGGATGGGCCAGGCCGATCAGCGCCTTGGCCCGCTCGAAGGACGACAGGCCCTTGAGATCGACGTGGCCGTACTCGGTGACCACGATGTGGGTGTCGTTGCGCGGCGTGGTCACCGGGCCGTCCAGACGGGTGGTGATCCGCGACACGGCGCCGTCCTTGGCGGTCGAATGGCAGGCGATGATCGACTTGCCGCCCTTCGAGGCGTAGGCGCCCCGGACGAAGTCCAGCTGGCCGCCGGCGGCGCTGAACTGCCGCCCCGCGAGGTGTTCGGAATTGCAGGCGCCCGACAGGTCGATCTGCAGCGTGGCGTTGACCGACACGACCCTGTCGTTGCGGGCGATCACCGCCGGATCGTTCACATAGTCGACCGGCCGACTCTCGACGGCGGCGTTGTCGTCGATGAAGTCGTAGAGCGCCTTGTCGCCCAGCGCGAAGGTGAAGATCGACAGGCCGGGGTCGGTGGTCTTGCGCCGGTTGGTGACCACGCCCTTGCGCATCAGCTCGACCAGGCCCGGCGACAGCAGCTCGGTGTGGACGCCCAGGTCGCGGTGTTGGCCCAGGGCCGAGCAGACGGCGTCGGGCAGGGCGCCGATTCCCATCTGCAGACAGGCGCCGTCGTCAACCAGACCGGCGATGATGCGGCCGATGGCGTCGTCCTCGGCGCAGCGCTCGCGGGTGGGGTTCTCGAACAGCGGCTGGTCGTTCTCGACGATGCCGTCGATCTCGCTGACGTGAATCATGCCGCCTCGAACCCGGGGCATGTGCTTGTTGACCTCGACGATCACCTTGCGCGCCGAGGCTGCCAGGGCCGAGCCGTAGTCGTTGCTCGTGCCCAGGCTGAAGAAGCCGTGGCGGTCCATCGGCGAGACGGCGGTGACGAACACGTCCATCGGCGCCGGCTCGCGCATCAGCCGCGGCGCCTGGCTGAAGGCGCCGGGCATGAAGGCGATGGTGCGCCGGCCCTCGGCCTCGCCCCGGGCCAGCAGCGCCCGCTCGACCGGACCCAGGAAGAAACAGTGCGGCCGGATGCGGTCCATCAGCTCGTAGCGGAGCACCGACATCGCCGCGTGGGGCGTCGAGTGGAAATAGTAGAGGCGGACCTCGTCGATCTCCTGCGCCTCGGCGCGGGCCGCGATGGCCGTCAGGATGGCCGGCGGCTCGGCCAGGGCCATGCCCATGGCGAGGCGCTGGCCCGACTCGACCTGGTCGGCCGCCTCAGCCGCCGAGAGGCGTTTGCTCGCGTAAGTCTGATCGAGGGTCATGGCGAGACAATGCCACGATCCGCCCGCCGCCGACGAGGGGGCCGGAGCGAGTTTCGGGGAGGGGCGAAAGACCCCTGTTCGCCCATCACGCGAGGCGGCGATCACAGTCCCGCGACCACGCGCCGCGCCCCTTGCCCTAACCCCTTGCAATGGTTGGAATGCTGGCCGCCGTTAACCTTTTGCTAACGAAAAAAGTCGCCCGGCGGACGATCTGGGCGTTGACGAGTCATTAGGGCTCGTGGCCCCATATAGTGGGTTGAGGGGGCATACTGCCCACAACATGTAGGGGGTCGGGGACGTCTTTGGCGTCTTTGAACTCCCTGATTGGTCACGGGTTTTGGGACATGATGGGTGAAGTGGCGCGACAATTCCCCTCGGTGAAGCGGCCGGGGACAGCGCCTGGGAAGCCGGCCGTCCGCAGCTTTCGCTGGTGCGCAAGGTCGAGGTCGACCGCTCTCGGGACGCCCTGCTGACGGACTTCGGCAAGACCACGCTGGAGGACCGCTATCTCCTGCCGGGCGAGTCCTACCAGGACATGTTCGCACGGGTCGCCACGGCCTATGCCGACGACGCCGAGCACGCCCAGCGCGTCTATGACTACATGAGCCGCCTGTGGTTCATGCCGGCCACGCCGGTCCTGTCGAACGGCGGCGCCGAGCGCGGCCTGCCGATCAGCTGCTTCCTGAACGCGGTCGGCGACAGCCTGGACGGCATCGTCGGCACCTGGAACGAGAACGTCTGGCTGGCGGCCAACGGCGGCGGCATCGGCACCTACTGGGGCGGCGTCCGCAGTATTGGCGAGAAGGTGAAGGGCGCTGGACAGACCAGCGGCATCATTCCCTTCATCCGCGTCATGGATTCCCTAACACTCGCGATCAGTCAGGGAAGTCTTCGTAGAGGTTCGGCGGCGGTTTATCTGGATATCCACCATCCAGAAATTGAAGAATTCCTCGAGATCCGCAAGCCGTCGGGCGACTTCAACCGCAAGTCCCTGAACCTGCACCACGGCATCTCGATCAGCGACGAGTTCATGTTCGCCGTCCGCGACGGCGGCAAGTTCGGCCTGCGCTCGCCCAAGACCGGCGAGGTCCTCAAGGAGGTCGACGCCCGCACGCTGTGGCAGAAGGTGCTGGAGCTGCGGCTGCAGACCGGCGAGCCCTACCTGATCTTCTCCGACCACGTGAACAAGGCGATGCCCAGGCACCAGCGCGAGCTGGGCTTCAAGGTCCGCCAGTCCAACCTGTGCAGCGAGATCATGCTGCACACCGGCAAGGACCACCTGGGCGTCGAGCGCACGGCCGTCTGCTGCCTCTCCAGCGTCAACGCCGAGACCTTCCTGGAGTGGCGCGACGAGCCGCGCTTCATCGAGGACGTCATGCGCTTCCTCGACAACGTGCTGGAGGACTTCATCCAGCGCGCCCCGGTCGACGCCAAGGCCGCCGTCTACGCCGCCCAGCGCGAGCGCTCGGTGGGCCTGGGCCTGATGGGCTTCCACAGCTTCCTGCAGGGCCAGAACGTGCCGTTCGAAAGCGCGCTGGCCAAGTCCTGGAACATGCGGCTCTTCAAGCACCTGCGCCGCGAGGCCGACAAGGCGAGCGTCAAGCTGGCCGAGGAAAAGGGCCTGCCCGACGCCGCCGAGCGCGGCGTGATGGAGCGCTTCTCGCACAAGCTGGCCATCGCCCCGACCGCCAGCATCAGCATCATCTGCGGCGGCACCTCGGCGGGCATCGAGCCGATCCCGGCCAACATCTACAGCCACAAGACGCTGTCGGGCACCTTCGCGGTCAAGAACCCCTACCTGGAGCGGCTGCTCGAGACCAAGGGCCAGAACACCGCGCCGGTCTGGGACACCATCCTGGCCAACGAGGGCTCGGTCCAGCACCTGGACTTCCTCAGCCAGGACGAGAAGGACGTCTACAAGACCGCCTTCGAACTGGACCAGCGCTGGATCGTCGAGCTGGCCGCCGACCGCACGCCCGACATCTGCCAGAGCCAGTCGGTCAACCTGTTCATCCCCGGCGACGTGGATAAGTGGGACCTGCACATGCTGCACTGGCAGGCCTGGGAGCGGGGCATGAAGAGCCTCTACTACCTGCGCTCCAAGTCGGTTCAGCGCGCCAGCCACGCCGGCAACGAGACCGTCGAGGCGGTCGACATGGCCGGCAGCGCCCGCACCGACTACGAGGAATGCCTCGCCTGCCAGTAGGCGGGACGAGCGACGGGAATCAGGGGCCCGGTGGAAACGCCGGGCCCTTTTTCGTTGGCCGCGGTCCCCCTCGCCGTCATCCTCGGGCTCGTCCCGAGGACCCCTCTCGCGGTCGCAGGTGAGCGTGTGATCGTCCTCTCACGGTGAAGCTGAACGAGGGGTCCTCGCCACAAGGGCGAGGATGACGGGGGGGTGGTGAAATCCCCGCCAGATCCGGTGAAATCCCTCGCGAAATCCGGCGAAAGATCCGCGAGTTTCCGCCAATTCCGACAGATCGCCGCGAAAAACCGCGAACGCGCGCGGAACGGGCGTCGCCTCTCCGGGTTCTCGTCTTCACACAAACGAGAGGACGCCCCCATGCGCAGCCACATCATTTCCGTTCTGACGGTCGCCGCCGGCGCCCTCGCCCTGACCGCCTGCAGCGGTCCGGCCGAGGACGCCGCCAACAAGCAGGCCGACGCCGTCGAGCAAACCGCCGACGCCCGCGCCGACGCGCTTGAGAACCAGGCCGACGCCACCCGCGACGCCGCCGCCGGCGACGCCGCCGCCGGCAAGGAGGCCGCCGACGCCACGGGCGACGCGCTGGAACGCAAGGCCGACGCCGTCGAGGACGCCGGCGAGAAGAAGGCCGACGCGATCGAGAAGGAAGTCGACCGCAAGTACTAGGCGATGCCGGGGACATGCACTTCAGTGCGTGTCCCCATCAGCTTAGCGGCGGGGGACACGCACTGAAGTGCATGTCCCCTTACCTACCCCGCCGGGGCCAGGGTGATATCCACCATGATCTCGCCGGAGATCGCCTCCAGCGCGGTCTGGGCCGCGTCGCCGGCGAGGCCGGGCGGCAGGCGCAAGCGGGCGTCGAGGTGGAACAGCGGCGCCCCGGAATAGGGCTCGGCGCTGACCCGGGTCTCGAAGCTTTCGATATTGGCGCCCAGCTCGCTCAGCGCGGCGGTCACCTGGTTGACGATGCCCGGCCGGTCCTGGCCGACCAACGACAGGGCCAGCGCCTCGCCGGCCGGCGCGTCCGCCTCGGCCGCGGCCGGCGCCAGCCGCACGGTCAGCCCCGCCGCGTCCACCGCCGCCACGGCGGCCTCAAGCCCCGCCTCGCCCCCGGCCGGCAGCTCGACCAGCACCGAGCCGACATAGAGGCCGCCCAGCCGGCTCAGCCGGCTCTCCAGCCAGTTGCCGCCCGCCGACAGCACCGCCGCCGCCAGCGCCCGGGTCAGGCCGGGCCGGTCGCTGCCGACCACGCTGAGCACGAATTGAGCCATGGTGGATCTCCCTGAACAGGGGGCGGTGGTAGCACCCGGGGACGCGACGTCGCCAGTCCTCCCCGGAGCGCAGCGAGGGGGAGGTGGCCCGGCGGAGCCGGGTCGGAGGGGGCGGCGCCGGGGTGTCAGGATCGGGCGCTGTGCATGGCGGCTGACCGTCCCACGCCTGCGCTACCCCACCACCATGCTCCGCATGGCTTGCGCCCCGCGAGCGGGGAGGATTGAAAACAAACACCTTCACCCCCGCCAATCCCCCTCCCCGGCCGCCGGGCGCATCCTCGCGTCATGACAGAGCGCACCGGACGACCCCGCCCCCGCACCTATGACAAGCACCCCGCCGCCGTCTGGGAGGCCATCCGGCGCGGCTATGTCGACGGCGACACCGTGCCGCGACTGGCCGAACAGTTCGGCGTGAAGTCGGCGATCATCTACTGGCGGTCCCGGGAGCACGGCTGGCGGGAGGAACGCGACGCCGCCGAGGCCTGCGCCCGCGAGCTGTCCTGGGCCGTGATCCCGCCGCGGCGAGAGCCCGGCCGGCCGGCCGACCCGGACGCCCCGCCGCCCGCCTCGCCGGCCGACGCCGCGCGCATCGCCTTCGACCGCTCGGCCCGGGCCCTGCAGCAGGGTCAGCCGGACGAGGCCCAGCGCTGGGCCCGGCTGGCGGCGCAGATGAGCCGGCTGGCGCCCGCCGACCCGGCCCCCTCGCCGGCCCCCTCGCCGGCCGGGCGCCCCGGGCCGTCCCTGACCGTGCGCCATCCGATCCCCGCCGAGCTCGAAAAGGCCATGGCGCCCTTCGTGGAGGGCGGCGCGGCCTACCGGGCCGAGGTCTACGCCTCCGCGAAGGCCAAACGGGCCGATCCCGGCTTCTACAGCGAGGACCTGACCCCGGACGAGGCGGCCATGCTCGGCGGCGAGCACTTCACGCCCGGCGGCGCCGGGCCCACCGACCCGGACCATGTCGACGACGGCCTGGACCTGTTCCGCTACTACCAGCCCGGCAAGGGCACCCAGTGGGAGAAGCTGACCGCCCTGGCCGAGAAGCGTCTGGACATGCTGATCCGCGACCGCTGGATGGGCTGCCGCTGGAACGACCCGCTCGGCCTGCCCGACTATGTGTTCGATCCCCGGACCGTCCGCATCGAACGCACGGCGGACCTGCCGGACGCGGCCGAGCTGTTCGCCCCGCCGGGCGACGCCGAAGAGGTCCGCGCCCGCTTCGACCGGCCGCTGCCGCCCGTCGCCGACCTGGCCGCCCCGCCGCTGCGCTGGATCATCGAGGTCTGGGTTCCGTGGTGGAACGAGGAGCACCCGGACGACCCGGTCACCCTGCGGCAGGCCATGACCATCCACCAGCTCTGGACCCGCGACCCGCGCCTGGAGGCCGAGCTGATCCCCGAGGAACAGGTCCACGCCCGCATCCTGTGGGAAGAGCGCTGGGCCAGGGATGGCGTCGAACCGGTTCGCCCGAAGGCCCCCTGGACCGAGGCGGACGAGGCGCGGGAGGCCGAGCGCGCGCGGGTCTGGGCCGAGGTGACGGAGAAGCGGGCGGCGCAGCGGGTGCAGGCGCGGGAAGAGTACGCCGAGACAGGCGAGGACTCGCCGCCGGAGGTGATGACGGTGCGGGGCGGGTTCAGGGTGCGGGTGCTGTGACGGGGGGGGGGGGGCACCAACCGCGCGCGCGAAGAGCGACAACTCGGCCATCCCCTTCGCTGTTCTCTGCCAAGAGGCGCCATACGCCAGCCAGCGCCGGGAGATTGGGCACCGATAGTTCCAGCCTCACTAGAGCTGCTTCTCTCAGTCTTTGTGTCAGGCCTGCGTCTGAATATAGCATCGACCAAACCTTTCCCCATCTCCCCACTACAGCGCTGTAGTCCTCGAGCCAGCTATATCCGACTAGATACAAGTCTTCCTCTCGCAAACCTCCAGGATCTCTATCCTTAATTTCAGAGAACAGAAGGCAGAATATATCAGCCCAACCGTTACCCTTTTTTCGCGCAGACCTTATCCATGAAAGCACTTCTCCAAAATACAATCCTGGCCGCTCGGCAAATATCCTTCGGACTACGCGCTCGGAAAACTTCGGCCTGTTACCGTAGCTAGGTAGCGCCCCGATCGCGATCGATATTAGCTCTTCCTGTGTATTTCTCTCACAATCAAACAAGAAATTCCACATCGATATCCAGTCGTTGTGGCCCAGTTTATGATTACTTGTTCCAAATCTCAAGAAGGCGATAGCCTTATGAATTAGGATCGCGTTTCCGCTTGATTGCGCGTATCGAATCCAGACACGAGACCATCTTGGTTGAGAGATACTTCTATCGCTTAGCCACTCAGCCATTACAGAGGAAGCGGCTGGCGCGACTTGAACCCGCCCTCGCTGAGCGCTAGCAGGAGCGCACCCGCGATATCGCTCCCTGAGGGGCTGCCCACTTTCGAGATTGCCGCCGCGATGAGTACGGGGTGTCCAGGCGACGCGGCCCAATAGTCCCTCCACTCACGCAACCATCTGTGGGGACTCCCGTGAGCAGCCGCAGAGAAAAAGAACGGCTCCTGCGCCGATTCCGGGTGACCTGGATCGTCGGCAGAAACGCGCCCCACAGTCGCGGCACCTCGACCTCGACCCCATCGCGATCCGCCGCTCCTTCCCAAGATGCTGAGCCCCTGCCTAGCCACACCCCTCAGCATGTCGCGCGTAAAGGCCAGCACCTCCGCACACTGGCCACCGCCGCTAGCGGCCATGTCTGCCAACTCGATGGGCATCGACACATCAATGCCCTCGCCAACAAACTCTACGCCCACCTCATCTAGTAGCGCCCATACGGAGTTGATCTCCATTTCCGACGCCGCTGCAGCAAGCAGCGCTCTTTGAACCCGCCGGAACACGACCGCGTCGCAAAACCACTCGCGCGCCGCGGCCACGCCGACCTGTGACACCTTCTCCTGCATGACGCTAACGACAGCCTCGCGAGCCGATCCCGCGTCCCCGCCAAACTCAAGAAAACTCAACCTCATCAAGGGACTTTCAATAAAAGCCACCTGCGCAAGAGCAACTTCCGACAGGTCGCTTCTTGCACCGATGTGCAATTCCCCATCGCTGTCTACAATGGCGCAAATTTCTGGATCCCCAACCGAGACACTTGCCCGATCTGAACCATTTATATTGAGCGTGTCCAGTTCATAAGGAAATGGATAGAAGCCAACTACTCGACGATTTCCATCCGATAATTGCACATATTTTGTATTAGAATTCTCGGTAAGCGTTATTACGGGAATAGCAAAAGCTGGTGTCATCAAGGATATTTTTGATGCACCACATATCTTTCCACCTAGTAGCTCAAACTCGCTTATCGAATTGTTGCTCATAGTATCGTATACTTCTTCGCCATTCGCCGTATGAGCATGTGATACTCTCTAGGTCGTGTAGCACCCGACCACTCGTAGGCGTCGACCGTTATCCCCAAGGCCGCAAAGCGCCCGCCGATATTTGGGTCGGCGGCAAGCACGTCCGGCATTATCGCGGCCAATATACAATCGCCTACAGGAACCGGACTTTGGAATACTATTTCTGGTGTCGAGGCCCGGTCATCCAATAAGTTCGACGATCTCCCCGTCGAAGATATCATCTTTGAGTAACTCACCGCCTCGAAGTTTCCTTGAGGCACCCGAAAAGCAGTACTTACCGAATTTGATAGGTAATCATCGGCACTTCCAAAAGCCTCTGAGATCAATCTAGAAACCAATTCTATATCAGGCTCTATATGAAAGTCGAATAGTGGCATATATGGATCCATGTATTCGTCCATATACCCACCCACGAATGCGCCGCTATCAAATCCAAATACATACTTTGGATTGGGAAGTTTCTTTGGGTCTAGCACGAGCAGCGCAGGGAATAGAAAAGGAAGATCGCTCGGCTGATCGTCGCCGGATTTTCGGAATGCCACCCTGCCATAGAAAGCATAGATCAGTGGCTCCCCCATAACCTTGCATGGCTCTGAGGCTGAAATTGCTCCCTCATCGATGATGTCTCGGAGGAAATAGCCACTTGTCACGTGCGTCAGAGCAAGCGTGTAGCTGCTCGCTGGCAAGCCCATCACAAATCTCGAAAAGTCTTTTCGAGGCGGACGCCCACTAGCGGCGTGTAGTTTTCTCGCCATCGCAAGCCCCCCCTTCGAGCCATGGCTTATGGTGTCGAGGGATCAGTTGTGTTGCAATTTTTTTCTTTCTCTGATTGCCGTCCTCGGGAGCCCCCATGCACTACGACACCATCATCGTCGGCGGCGGCGCGGGCGGGCTGGAGCTGGCCGCGCAACTCGGCCGCCGCCTCGGGCGCACGGACGGGCCGGCGAAGGTGCTGCTCGTCGATCGGTCGGTGTTCCACATCTGGAAGCCTACGCTGCACGAGGTGGCGGCAGGGACGCTGGACGCGCACCAGGAGGGGTTGGGCTATCCGATCCTGGCGCGGCGCAACCGGTTCAGCTTCGCGCTCGGGGAGATGACGGGGCTGGACGCCGCCGGGCGGACGCTGACGCTCGGGCGGCTGCTGGATGCGGACGGGAGCGAGCTGGCGCCGGCGCGGACACTGTCCTTCACGCGGCTGGTGCTGGCGGTGGGCAGCGGCGGCAACCTGTTCGGGACGCCGGGGGCGGAGACGGCGCATGTGCTGGAGCGGACCGAGGACGCGCTGCGCTTCCACGGGCGGCTGCTGGCGGCCTTCACGCGGGCGTCGTTCTCGCCGTCGCGGGCGCTGGGCGTGGCCATCGTCGGGGCTGGCGCCACGGGGGTGGAGCTGTCGGCCGAGCTGATCGAGGCCCACGCCGCCCTGCACGAGGGGCTGGGGCCCGAGCAGCGATTCCGGCTCGACATCACCCTGGTCGAGGCGGCCGGGCGGATCCTGCCGGTGCTGCCCGAGAAACTGTCCGACCAGGCCAGGACCGCGCTGGAGCGCAAGGGCGTGCGGGTGATGGCCGCGACCAGGGTGCTGTCGGTGACGGCCGCCGGGCTGTCGACCTCGGCGGGGGACGTGCCCGCCGACCTCGTGGTCTGGGCCGCCGGGGTCAAGGCGGCGGAGGCCAACGCCGGCTTCGGCCTGGCGGTGAACCGGCTGAACCAGTTTGAGGTGGATGAGCGGCTTTCGACGGCGGTCGAGGGAATCTGGGCGATGGGCGACTGCGCCGCCGCGCGCTGGGCGGGCAAGGAGCCCGGCCGCTTCGTCCCCGCCCGCGCCCAGGCCGCGCACCAGCAGGCCGACTACCTGGCCGGGGCGGTGTGGGCGGCGATGAACGAGCGGCGGGTGGAACGGCCGTTCCAGTACCGCGACTTCGGCTCGCTGGTGTCGCTGGGCGACGATCGTGGAGTCGGGGCGCTGATGGGCGGCCTTGGCGGGCCCAACTTCTTCGTCGAGGGCGTTGTGGCCAAGGGCTTCTACATGAGCCTGCACCTGCTGCACCACGCCGCCATCCTCGGCTGGGGCCGCACGGCCGTGCTGGCGCTGGCCCGGCTGCTGCAACAACGCGTCGCCGGCCGGCTGAAGCTGCACTAGGGGATCAGTTCACCGCTCCCACCGCCGCAGCCCCACCCGCCGGGTCGGCGATCCAGGCGGGCCAGAGGTCCTGGGGCCAGGCCGCGATGACGTGCAGGCGGTGCAGCTCGGCCAGGGTCTGGCGCAGGGCGACGGTGGCGATGCTGAGCGCGCGGGACCGGCCGCCGGCGAAGCGCAGGGTCAGGGCCAGGCGGTCGCCGCCGGGGGCGATGGTCACCTCGTGCACCAGGCCGACCGTGGCGTCGGGGCCGGGGCGGACCGGCGGGGTGGCGCCCATGGCCTCGACGGCGGCGGCCTGTTCCCAGGACTGGCGGCCGGGATCCTCCAGCGCCGAGGCCGGCGGGGTCAGCATGGGCACCAGGGCGCCGACCAGGCCCCGGCACAGCCGCTGGGTCAGCCACAGCCGCGTGGCCGCGCCGTCGGCGTCCTCGGCGTCGAGGGCGATGCGGTCCTCGGCCGGGTCGTACAGGAAGGAGAACCGGGTGATCTCGGCCATGATGTCCCGCCGCGCGTGGGTCTCCTGCCTAGCGCGTCAGCCGCCGGGGGTGAAGGGCTCAGTCGGCCGGCTGGGTGGCGAACACCGCCTCCAGCAGCGCGCGGACGTCGACCGGCTTGGTCAGGAAGCCGTCGGCGCCGGCCTCGTCCGAGGCGCGGCGGTGCTCGGGCAGGGCGTTGGCGGTCAGGCTGAAGATGCGCGCGCGGGGGCGGTCCTGCCCGGCGGCCTCCCGCGCCCGGATGGCCCGGATGGCGGTCAGGCCGTCCATGACCGGCATCTGCATGTCCATCAGGATCAGGTCGTAGTCGCGCGCCGCGCTGCGGGCGACCGCCTGCTCGCCGTTCTCGACCGTCTCAAGGTCGACCAGGTCGGGGTCCAGCATCAGCTCGATGACCCGCCGGTTGATGGCATGGTCCTCGGCCAGCAGCACCCTCACCCGCCGCGCGCCCGCCGCCCGCGCCGCCGCGCCGTCGGCGTCGCCGCCTGCCCCGGCCGGCGGCTCGGCGGAGGCGACCGGCAGCGCGAAGCTGAAGGTCGCGCCCTTGCCGGCCTCGCCCGTGGCCGAGATGGTCCCGCCCATCAGCTCGACCAGCGAGCGGGAGATGGCCAGGCCCAGGCCCGTGCCGCCGAAGCTGCGCGTGGTGGAGCTGTCGGCCTGTTCGAAGCGCTCGAACAGCCGCTCGGCCTGGCCGGGATCGAAGCCGATGCCGGTGTCGCGGACCGAGAACCGGGCGATCGGCCCGCCCTCGCTCTCGTCGACGCGGATCGACAGCGCGATCTCGCCCTCCCGCGTGAACTTGACCGCGTTGCTGAGCAGGTTGGACAGCACCTGGCGGATGCGCAGCGCGTCGCCGCGGAACCAGCCGCCGCAGCCGGCGGTCAGCTCCATGCGCAGGTCGACGCCCTTCTCGCGGGCGCTGGCCCGGAACAGGGCGTGGACCTCGTGGGCCAGGGCCCGCAGGTCGAACGGCTCGCGGGTCACCGACAGGCGGCCGGCGTCGACCTTGGCCAGGTCGAGGATGTCGCCCAGCAGACTCTCCAGCGCCCGGCCGGACACCTCGATCAGCTGCACCATCTCGCGCTGGGCCGAGGTCAGGGTCGTGCGGGCCAGGGCCTGGGCGACGCCCAGCACGCCGTTCAGCGGGGTGCGGATCTCGTGGCTCATGTTGGCCAGGAACACCGACTTGGACCGGCTGGCCCGCTCCGCCGTCTCCCAGGCCTCGAGCAGGCGCTGTTCGTTGGCCTTGCGATCGGACAGGTCGCGGATGATGACCGCGAAGAAGCGACCGTCCGGGGTCTCCAGCCGGGCCAGGGAGGCCTCGGCGGGGAAGGCCTCGCCGTTGCGGCGCAGGCCGGAGATCTCGGCGCGGTCGTGCATCCGCAGGCTGGTCAGCTCGCCGCGCGCGAAGCGTTCCACGTGACCCTGGTGCGCGGCGCGCGCCGCCTGCGGCATCAGGATCTCGACCGACTGGCCGACGACCTCCCGCTGGCTGTAGCCGAACACCGCCTCGGCCCCGGCGCTGAAGAACTGCACCCGCCCGGCGGCGTCGGCGACCACGATGGCCTCCGGCGAAATGGCCATCATCCCCGACAGCATGTCCTGGCTGCGGCGGGAGGCGGCCTGCAGCACCCTCAGGTCGGTGATGTCCTGCACCGCGCCCAGCATGCGCAGCGGCTGGCCGTCCGGATCGCGCAACACCTCCGCCTGCTCGATCACGTACCGCACTTCGCCGCCCGGCCGGACCACGCGATGCTCTATGCGATAGGGCTCGCCCTCCAGCGCGCGGTCCACGGCGGCGGCCACCGCGTCCCGGTCATCGGGATGGATGCACTCCAGGAAGGCGGCGTAACTGGGCGTGAAACCGGCGGGGTCGCGACCGAAAATGCGGAAGATCTGGTCCGACCAGACGATGCCGCCGCTCGCGACGTCCCATTCCCAGCTTCCCGTGCCCGACAGACGCTGGGCGCGCTCCAGATGCGCGAGGATGTCATCGGACGCATCGGAGAAGACTGGGGCGAGGCTGGACATCTACGCGGCCAGCGGGGCCTGGTGCTGAACGAGCCGGTCGACGACCAGCCGGCTGATCATCCGACCCTCCAGCGGCAGAATGGCGTCCACGACACTGCCGCCGTCGCGTTCGCAGTCGGCGGGCGGAGCCTGAAGCTGGGCGGCGGAGACGTGGAAGGTCTCCTGCACGCTGTCCACCAGCAGGCCCGCCAGCTTGTCGCCGCACTGGGCCACGACAATGACATGGCGACTGGTGGGCTCGGTCACGCCCAGATCCAGCTGTGCGGCCAGGTCCAGCACCGGCATGACGATGCCCCGCAGATTGATCACGCCTTTGACGTAGGACGGTGAGTGAGGCACCGGCGTCGCGGGCGTCCAGCCCCGGATCTCGCGGACGGCCTTGATGTCGACGCAGAATTCCACGTCCTTCACCACCAGGGTATGACCTCGATGCGGTCGTCATCGCGGGCGAGCACGTCGATCAGGTCGGCGGCCATCAGAACTCTTCCCAGTCGCTGGACGGCTTGAGGGCGGCGGCCGCGCCCGAGCGGCCGAACGAGGCCAGTCGCGCGCGGGCGGCGTGGACCGGGTTGTCGTCGCTGGCCGACGCGGCGGGCGCCGCCGACCGGCCGATGCTCCGCGCCGCCTGACCATCGCCACTGATCTCGAACCTCGACACCAGGCTGCTAAGGCTTGCGGCTTCGCTTCGCAGGCCCGCCGCGGCGGCGGTGGCCTGTTCGACCATGGCGGCGTTCTGCTGTGTGATCTGATCCATCTGATTCACGGCGGTGTTCACCTCGCCCATGCCAGTCGCCTGCTCGTGGGTCGATGCGGCGATTTCGCCCACCAGCGCGTCGATGTTGGCGATCGCCTCGACGATCGCCGACAGCGCCTTGCCGGTATCCCCGACAAGCTTGGCGCCGCGGTTGACCTGGGCGCTCGAGGTGCTGATCAGGGCCTTGATCTCCTTGGCCGCCTCGGCCGAGCGCTGGGCCAGGGCCCGCACTTCGGAGGCGACGACCGCGAAGCCCTTGCCGGCGTCGCCGGCCCGGGCCGCTTCCACGCCGGCGTTCAGGGCCAGCAGGTTGGTCTGGAAGGCGATCTCGTCGATCACCCCGATGATCTGGCCGATCTGCGAGGACGAGCTCTCGATCTCGGTCATGGCGCCGACGGCGTCGCGCATGACCTCGCCGGACTGTTCAGCCTCGGACCGCGCCTTGGTGGCCGCGTCAGCAGCCTGTTTCGCGCCCTCCGCCGTGCGCCTGACCGTCTGGGTGATCTGGTCCAGCGCGGCGGCCGTTTCCTCGAGGCTCGCGGCCTGCTGCTCGGTGCGCTTCGACAGGTCGTCGGAAGCGCGGGCGATCTCGTTGGAGCCGCGCGCCAGTTCGCCCGTGGAGGCGGAAACCGCAGCCAGAGCCTCACCAAGGGTCGCAGCCGCCGCATTATAGGCATCGCGCAAACCGTGATACTCGACCGGGATGTCATCAGTGACCCGGCGTGTCAGGTCCCCCTGGCTCAGCGCCGCGAGCGCCTCGCCCAGCGCGCGCTGGACGCGCTCGCGTTCCTCGCCCAGGACCCGCCGCTCGGCCTCGACGCGGTTGCGCTCCGCCGCCTCCAGATAGACCGAGATAGCGAAGTCCATGTCCAGCAGCGTCGCCTTGACCAGGGCCGACAGCTCGGCCGCGACCCGCGTCGTCAACATCCGGTCGTCGCGCTTCCGCTGTGGCAGCCGCGCCTGCAGCACCGCCTCGACCAGCCCGCCCAGCACCAGGGCGTATCCGCCGATGTACCAGCGGGGCTCCAGGCCGATACGGGCGTGGATCTCGCCCACCCGGGTGACGGCGTCGACATAGGCGCCGTCGAACCGGCCGTCGGAGATGCCGTCCCAATGCCGCAGCTGGCGCGTCCGGGCCGATCCCAGCAAGGCTTCGTCGGGAAAGAAGGACCGGGTCTGCGGCGTCGCCCGGACCTGATCGTAGAAGCCGTCGAGAATGCCGGGCAACCGGGCCCTGACGATATCCTTGACGCCGCGGATGTCCGCCTGGGCGGCGGTATCCAGTTGCATGAACGCTAGCCGCTCATTGAGCCCCGCACTGTTGGTCATCGTCGTCTCCCCTGCGCCGCCTCGATCGAAGCGTTGCGTGATTGGTTCGAACTACTTTTCCGCGCAGAGGGGACGTTTGGTGATTCGCCAGTATATGGCAACTCGAATTGCGACGTTATATGAACATTGCCATCTGACAATGCCTTCAGGCTGTTACCGGTGTCTTTAGTATCATTCCACAATATTAAGCCATTGGCGCCTGTACCTGATTACACCCCTATTAATACCTTTGGATTAGCCACTTTGGACTTTTTACCCGCGTTCCCAGTGTGGGTATTGCGCGGAGTCTGCGCGCGCAATAGAAGCGCCGGAGGCTCTGTAAAAAAAGGGCGCATGCGGTTCGGGGGAAGCGCGCTGTGAGTTTGGATGTCCTCATCATTGATGATCAGGCGCTCTGTATCGAGCAACTGTCGACGCTCGTTCGCGAACGGGCGCCGGACGCGCGCATCCGGGTGACCGGTCAGCTGAAGTCCGCGACGACGCTGCTGGCCAAGGCCTTCCCCGACCTCGTAGTCGTCGAGCTCGCCCTGCCCGGTCTTGGTCGCGAGGCCGGTGTGGCGATGCTGGCCCGGCTGACTTCCGCCCCGGTGCTGGTGCTCGACGCCCGACACGACGGCGCCGCCCTGCGCGCCTGCGCCTCGGCGGGCGCCGGCGGCTATGTGACCCGGTCGTCCGGGCGTGATCTGTTCGCCGCGGCCATCGCAGTGGTGCTGGCCGGCGGACGCTATTTCCCGACCTTCGACGACCTGCCGCTCGAGCCGACCAGGTTGGACCACCCGCCCGCCCTGTCGCCGCGCCAGGGTGACGTGCTGGACGGGCTGATGCGCGGCCAGACCAATCTGGAAATCGGCAAACGGCTGGGCATCGCCCTGCCGACGGTCAAGGTTCACGTCCGCGCCGTCCTGCGGGCCCTGGGCGCGCGAAACCGCACCGAGGCCGCCCTTCTGGGGCGGACGATGGGGATGTCTCGCCCGCAGGGGGCGACGGACTAGAACCGCGTCAGTTCGGTGAAGCCGCCGTAGATCATCCGCTTGCCGTCGAACGGCATGGTGGCGGGGTCGGGCTGGATGCGCGGGTCGGCCATGACTTTGGCGTTGACCTCGTCACGCTTCTCGCGGCTCTCGTAGGTGATCCAGGAGAAGATCACGACCTCATCGTCAGTGGCCATCACGGCGCGCGGGAACGAGGTCAGCTCGCCGTACGGCGTATCGTCGGCGACGCATTCGACATAGCTGAGCGCGCCGTGCTCCATCCAGACGCGGCCGGCGAGCTCGGTGATCGCCTTGTAGGCGTCGAGCTTGTCCTTGCGCACGGCGAGCACGAAACCGTCGACATAGGCCATGGGAGGTCTCCTCTGAGGGTCTGATCCGACCATAGGACGTTCGGGCCCGAGGGGTTCCGACAGGGGCGGCGGCGGTTTCACGCCGGGTTGTTCCCGCGGGATAGTCAGGGACAGCCAGCCGCCAGGCGCCGCAAGAGGGCAAGAGCGACTCCGAATTGTGTGAGATTTGTAACTTGTTGTGAGACGTCAGTCTCATTAATCCGTCGAACAGGATCACACCACCGCACGAGGATTTCGCCATGGCCCTGAGCCGCGCGTTGATGGACAGCAAGATGGACGAGCATTTCGGCTATGAGGCGGCCGACGATGTCGAGGGGGTGCTGGCCACCCTGACCGAGGACGCCGAGCACGACATCGTCGGCTGGCCCTCCGGCCCGACCCGGGGCCGCGAGGCGCCGCGAGACTTCTACGAGACCCTGTTCAGCGACCTGTCCGACGGCAAGGTCGACACCACGCGCCGGCTCTATGGCGACGACTTCATGGTCGACGAGTCGGTGTGGACCGGTCGCGCGCCGGGCCGGCCGTTCGGGCTGGAAGGGCGGGGCCGTCCACTGTCGTTCCGCCTGCTGCACGTGGTCGAGTTCGCCGACAGCGGCGATATCCGGCGCGAGAACGTCTGGCTCGATCTGGCGGCGATCATCCAGCAGCTGCCGCAGGACTGACGGTGAGCGGACGTCCCAACCAGAAGCAGCGCACGCGCAAGGACCTGCTGCAGGCGGCCTACCGGCTGATGCAGACGGGACAGTCGCCCAGTCTGGAGGCGGTGGCCGCCGAGGCGCTGGTCTCGCGGGCCACCGCCTACCGCTACTTCCCGAGCATCGAGGCCCTGCTACTGGAAGCGGCGCTGGACGTGGCCGCCCCCGACGGCCGCGCGCTGTTCGGGCCCGGCGCGCCCACCGATCCGGTGGTGCGGCTGCAGCGGGTCGACTCCGCCTTCCACGAGATGATCCTGGCCAACGAGCCGGCCTTGCGCCTGATGCTGGCCCGGTCGGTGGAGCGGGTGGCGCGCGGCGAGGCGCCCGGCGACCTGCCCATCCGCCAGAACCGGCGCTCGCCGCTGATCGAGACGGCGCTCGACCCGCTGCGCGCGACCGCCGACCCGGCGACCCTCGACCTGGCCGCCAAGGCGCTGGCCATGATCATCGGGGCCGAGAGCTTCGTGGCGCTGAAGGATGTCCTGCGGCTGGACGACCGCGAGGCGCGGGCGGTGAAGCGCTGGGCGATCGCGGCGATCGTCGCGGCGGCGGCGCGGTAGGCTGTAGGTCGCCAAGGGCGCCGCTACCGCTCCCAGCCCGGCTCGAACGGGAAGCGCTCCGCCCAGAAAGCCTGCAGTCGGGGATCGGCGTCCACCCGGCGGACCACCGCCGCCATACCCGGCGCCTCGCGGTAGAACCGGTTGCGGCCGGGGCCCCAGCGGCTGACCACGGCGACGTAGAGGTCCAGCACCGACAGGTCGTCGCCGAGCAGAAAGTCGCCGGCCGGGGTGAGCTGGCGGTCCATCATCGCCCAGCAGTCGGCGATGCGCTCGGCGGTCGCGGCCTTGACCCGGGCCTGGGCGTCGAGGTCCGGGCCGGCGAGGCGGGCGGGCTCGTCGCGAACCCAGAACATCGAATAGATCGCGGCCGGGATGTAGGTCATCCAGCGCAGGAACTGGCCGCGCAACGGGTCGCCGACCGCCGGGCCCAGCCGGGCGTCCGGATGGCTGTCGGCCAGCCAGGTCAGGATGGCGCCGCTCTCGGTCAGAATCTCGCCGCCCGGCAGGACAAGGGCCGGGATCTGGACCAGCGGATTGACCCGGCGCACCCGCTCCAGGATCGCCGCGTCATGCTCCCAGGTGGCGCCCTCGACGACCACGTAGTCGCGCCCGATCAGCGTCAGCGCCGCCTCGACCGGCACGCTGCCCGATCCCAGGGCGCCATAGACCGTCAGCATTCCGCCTCTCCCTGTCCGCCGCCCCCACCTGATGTCAGGCGGAGGCGGCGTCAAGGCGCGCGGCGGGGGACACCGGCGCCCCGGGGGTCGACCTCAGGGACGCTGCGGATAGACCCCCTCGTAGGCGACGCACCAGGACACGGCGAGCACCGGGCTCTGGATGTTGACGGGCTGGCTCCCGCCGGCCGGCTGGAGCATCCGGACGTTCATCATGTTGATCGGCGGGGAGCCGGCCGCGGCATAGACCGGTGAGCCGGACGGGAACATGCCGAGCATGGCGCCGTTGGGGCTGGGACCGACCGGCCCTGTGTCGTCCCCGTTGAAGATATGCGAGTGCATCGGCATTTCCGAGTTCAGGACCGTCCCCGACGACCAGCCCACCATGGCGCCGATGGGCAGGGTGTTGTTGTAGGAGACCGGCATCCGCTCGCGCAGGTCCGGCAGGGCGAAAGTCACCCGGCCGTCGCCGCCGTAGGTGGTGCCGTAGAGGCTGTAGAGGACGTTGTACTGGCTGATCGACAGCAGCTGGCCGTTGGCCGGAAGCCAGCCATCGGGGCACCAGTTCATGCCGAACTGGAACAGTGAGCCGATATACTGGTCGACCTGCGCGGCGACGGGCGTGGCCGCCGCGAGGAGCCCGGCGGCCGAGACGGCCGCGGCGAGGGATTTCAGCGACGTCATGGCGCGATCCTCCTCAAGGCCGGCTCGGGTAGACGCCCGACATCGACACGCACCAGCTCATGGCCAGCACGGGACTTTGGGTCGAGAAGGGCTGGCTTCCGCCCGCCGTCGTGACGATCTGCGGGTTCATCGGGACGTCCGGCGTCGACGACGGCGCGGCGTAGATCACCGTGCCGGTCGGGAAGGTGGCCAGCGATGCGCCGGACGGGCTGCCGGTGGTCGGTCCGGTCGAAGCGGCCATCACCAGGTGGGTGTGGGCCGGCATCTGCTGGGTGGTGAGGGTGACGCTGGCCTGGCCCCAGGCAGAGCCGACCGGATAGCTGCCGCTGGCGCTGACCGGGGCCCGCGCCTGCAGGTTAGGCAGGGCGAAGGTCTGCACGCCGTCGCCGCCGTACTGGACGCCCAGCAGCGAGTAGAGGGCGGTGTTCTGGGCTATGGACAGCGTCTGGCCGTTGGCCGGAAGCCAGTTCTTCGGACACCAGTTCATGCCGAACAGCGTCAGCTGCCCGATGAACGGTTCGGCTTGGGCGAACGCGGGCGCGGCGCACCCGAGGCCCGCGGTCATGGCCAGCGCCGCGGCGCCCGCACGGATACTCGTCTTCATGGAAAACCTCCCTTGGATCCCCGACAGGTTGCGGATGACCGACGATGGCGACGGCGAATCCCGCAACCACAAGTACGCTCTCATTGCGGAGGTCTGTCTACCCTTACGTGAAAATTACACGCTATGCGCTAGACGCGCCGTCGCCACGGCCAGGGCGGCGTCGCGCGGCGCGGAGGGCCGGCGAGGCGAGTTATCCCCCGCGCACTCACAACATATTGCGTGGGTGCGTTAACTCGCCGCTAGATGTTGTCGGATTGACTGGTATCGTGTGTTTCCAGTCGTCTCGAATCCGTCCGCCCGTCCGCCATAGGGAAACCAAGTCGCCGTGACCGCCTCGTCCAAGCTGATCACCCTGCCCGGCCTGCTCACCCCGTCCGCGGCCTACAAGCCGTTCCGGTACCCGTGGGCCTTCGACATGTGGAAGAAGCAGCAGCAGGTCCACTGGATGCCCGAAGAGGTGCCGCTGGGCGAGGACTGCAAGGACTGGGCGGCCAACCTGAACGACAAGGAGCGCAATCTGCTGACGCAGATTTTCCGCTTCTTCACCCAGGGCGATATCGAGGTCCAGGACAACTACATGGACCGCTACGGCCGGGTGTTCCGCCCGACCGAAGTGAAGATGATGCTCTCCAGTTTCGCCAACATGGAGACCATCCACATCGCCGCCTACGCCCTGCTGCTCGAAACCATCGGCATGCCGGAGAGCGAGTTCGGCGCCTTCATGGAATACGAGGCCATGCGGGCCAAGCACGACTACATGCAGCAGTTCGGCGTCGAGACGAACGCCGACATCGCCCGCACCCTGGCCATGTTCGGCGGCTTCACCGAGGGGCTGCAGCTGTTCGCGTCCTTCGCCATGCTGATGAACTTCCCGCGCTTCAACAAGATGAAGGGCATGGGCCAGATCGTCAGCTGGTCGGTGCGCGACGAGAGCCTGCACTGCGAAGGGATCATCAAGCTCTACCACGCCTTCAACGCCGAGACCCAGGCGGTGACCAAGGCCGTGGCCGACGACATCGTCGCCTGCTGCGAACATGTGGTGATGCTGGAGGACCGCTTCATCGACCTGGCCTTCGAGCAGGGCGACGTCCAGGGCATGACGCCCGAGGACATCAAGCAGTACATCCGCTTCATCGCCGACTGGCGTCTGCGCCAGCTGAAGCTGCCGGAAGTGTACGGGGTCAAGGAGAACCCCCTGCCCTGGCTGCAATCGATGCTGAGCGGCGTCGAGCACGCCAACTTCTTCGAGGCCCGCGCCACCGAGTATTCCAAGGCCGCGACCAAGGGCCAGTGGCACGGCGAAGAGGGCGTCTGGGGCGAGTTCGACCGCCTGATGGCCCGCCGCGGCGAGACCCTGCTGCCGGCGGAGTAGGTCCACTCACCCTCTCCCTCTTGGGAGAGGTGGCCCGGCGGAGCCGGGTCGGAGAGGGAGAAGCTGGCGATTGAAGAGGAAGCGGATGAGAATTTTCGTCGTCGCCTCTCTGCTCCTGCTCGCAAGCTGCTCGAAGCCCGGCCTGAACGACCGACAGCTCGACGAAGTCAGCGACGCGGCATCTGCTGAAGCCCACGACGCGGTCGCCGAATCCGCACGCGTCAACGAACTTGAGTCTCGTATCGAGGCGCTTGAGTCGCGCTTAGACGACGCGGGCGTTCAGTAAGTCCGGCCAACGTTTCCCTCTCCGACCTCGCTCCGCGAGGCCACCTCTCCCACGGGGAGAGGATTGGGTTATTGTGGCCCATACTGAAGGAGCACCTCCCATGCTGATCATCCGCCTGATCCTGCGCACCCTGGTCGGCATGGCCGGGCTGTGGCTGGCCGACCGGTTCATCAACGGCGTGAACATCACCAATAACGAGACGCTGCTGATCGCGGCCCTGATCATGGGGGTGGTCAACGCGGTGGTGCGGCCGGTGGTCTTCGTGCTGACCCTGCCGGTGACCTTCCTGACGCTGGGCCTGTTCCTGCTGGTGGTGAACGCCGCGATGTTCGGCCTGACCGCCTGGTTCCTCGAAGGCTTCAGCGTCGACGGCCTGTGGCCCGCGGTGCTGGGCGCCATCGTGATGGGCATCGTCAACTGGATCGGCCAGATGGTGATCGGGCCGAGAGAAGAGCGGGGGGAGTAGGGCTTCGTCAGTCCTCCCCGTTCACGGGGAGGGGGACCCTGCGGAGCAGGGTGGAGGGGTAGCGCCGGCGCCAGAGGCTTGTGAACGAAACGAGAACACTCTATGAGGGCGCCATGCGTCCCTCCTCAACCATCGCGCTCGCTCGCAGTCTGAGAAAGTCCATGACGCTTTCGGAGGCTGCGCTCTGGCATGCTCTTCGTGGCAAGCGCCTCGCAGGCCTGCGCTTCCGCCGCCAGCACGTCCTTGGACCCTACGTAGTGGACTTCTTCTGCTCGGCGCATCGACTGGCCATCGAGGTCGACGGCGCAGTTCACCGGGGCGATGAGGCCGTGGCCAGGGATGGTCTCCGCGATCAGTGGATGGCGACGCAGGGTGTGCGCGTCCTGCGCCTTTCCGACAGGCTCGTCCTCGACGATATCGACGCGGCCTTGGGCCTCATCCTGCAGGCGATACGCGGGGCGCAGAACGGCGGGTAAGCCGGCCGCCGTCGGCGCTACCCCTCCACCGCGCTCCGCGCGGTTCCCCTCCCCGCGAGCGGGGAGGACTGGCGCATATAGAAAAAGGGCGGCTCCGTTTCCGGAACCGCCCTTCTCTTGGTTCGTAGCGGGAGTGACCTGGACTAGAAGTCCATGTCGCCCATGCCGCCCATGCCGCCGGGCATGCCGCCGCCGGCCGGAGCGTTCTTCTTCGGCGCTTCGACGATGGCCGCTTCGGTGGTGATCAGCAGGCCGGAGACCGAGGCCGCGTCCTGCAGAGCCGTGCGCACGACCTTGGCCGGGTCGATGACGCCCATCTTCACCAGGTCGCCGTACTCTTCGGTCTGGGCGTTGAAGCCGAACGAAGCGGTGTTGCTCTCAAGGATCTTGCCGACCACGATCGAGCCTTCAACGCCGGCGTTTTCGGCGATCTGACGGATCGGGGCCTGCAGCGCGCGACGCACGATGGCGATGCCGGCGGTCTGGTCGGCGTTGTCGCCCACCATGCCTTCGAGGGCCTTGGAGGCCATCAGCAGGGCGACGCCGCCGCCGGGGACGATGCCTTCCTCAACCGCGGCGCGGGTGGCGTTCAGGGCGTCGTCGACGCGGTCCTTGCGCTCCTTCACCTCGACTTCGGTCGCGCCGCCGACGCGGATCACGGCAACGCCGCCGGCCAGCTTGGCCAGACGTTCCTGCAGCTTTTCCTTGTCGTAGTCGCTGGTGGTGTCCTCGATCTGACGCTTGATCTGGGCGATGCGGCCCTCGATGTCGTCCTTGGCGCCGACGCCGTCGACGATCGTGGTGTCGTCCTTGGTGATCGTGACCTTCTTGGCCCGGCCGAGCATCTCGAGCGTGACGTTCTCGAGCTTGATGCCGAGGTCTTCACTGATGACTTCGGCGCCCGTGAGGATGGCGAGGTCTTCCAGCATGGCCTTGCGGCGATCGCCGAAGCCCGGGGCCTTGACGGCCGCGACCCGCAGGCCGCCGCGCAGCTTGTTGACCACCAGGGTGGCCAGCGCTTCGCCTTCGACGTCTTCAGCGATGATCAGCAGCGGACGGCCCGACTGCACGACGGCTTCCAGCACCGGCAGCAGCGGCTGCAGCGAGGAGAGCTTCTTCTCGAACAGCAGGATCTGCGGGTCCTCGAGAACGGCCTCCATCTTGTCGGCGTTGGTGATGAAGTACGGCGACAGGTAGCCGCGGTCGAACTGCATCCCCTCGACGACGTCGAGCTCGGTCTCGGCGGTCTTGGCTTCCTCGACGGTGATGACACCCTCGTTGCCGACCTTTTCCATGGCGCGGGCGATCATGTCGCCGATTTCGCTGTCGCCGTTCGCCGAGATGGCGCCGACCTGGGCGATTTCCTGGTTGGTGGTGACCTTCTTGGAGGTCGCCTTGATCTCGGCGACGACCTTGATCACGGCCTTGTCGACGCCGCGCTTCAGATCCATCGGGTTCATGCCGGCCGCGACCGACTTGAGGCCTTCGACAACAATGGCCTGGGCCAGGACGGTGGCGGTGGTGGTGCCGTCGCCGGCCTTGTCGTTGGTCTTGGAGGCGACTTCGCGGATCAGCTGGGCGCCGAGGTTCTCGAAGCGGTCAGCCAGTTCGATTTCCTTGGCGACCGACACGCCGTCCTTGGTCGAGCGCGGGGCGCCGAAGGACTTTTCGATCACGACGTTGCGGCCCTTGGGGCCCAGGGTCACCTTCACCGCGTTGGCGAGGATGTTGACGCCGCGCAGCATCTTGTCGCGCGCGTCGGAAGAGAAATAGACGTCTTTGGCGGCCATTTCGGTGCTCTCTTTCTAAAAGGGTGGGGGAAGAAACAGTCCGGGGAATGCGGGAGGCCTTAAGCCTCGACCACGCCCAGGATGTCGCTTTCCTTCATGATCAGCAGATCCTGGCCGTCCACCTTCACTTCGGTGCCGGACCACTTGCCGAACAGGATCTTGTCGCCGGCCTTCACATCCGGCTGGATGTACTTGCCGTCTTCATCGCGCGCGCCGGGACCAACGGCGATCACTTCGCCTTCCTGCGGCTTTTCCTTGGCGGTATCGGGGATGATGATCCCGCCCTTGGTCTTCTGTTCTTCCTCGACCCGCTTCACAAGGACGCGGTCGCCAAGAGGACGAAACTTCATCGGGTCGTCTCCGTAGGTAACGGTTGTTCTGAACGGTGTGTCGACGCCGGGAGGCTGCTGCTAGCAGTCTGCCACCCCGAGTGCCAACGACAGGCGGGAAGTAGGGACGCGGCCCTCCGGAGTCAAGACTTGCGGCGCCGATCCGCGCTCCCGCCGGGGGGCTATCCCGGCTAGTGCGAAGCGAAGTTCAGGCTCGCAAGGGCTGGTCTTCGAACGGGGCCAACCAAATCTGGAGCGTCATGGCCCGACCTGTTCGGGCCACCCATGAACACGATCCGCCAGCAGAAAACGCGGCCCATCGGCGGCCAACGGCTCGTCCGTCACGCATGGCTGGCCCGAACAAGTCGGGCCATGACGAGCGTGTTGGGATGATTGCCGATTGATCCTACTCTCAGCCCGCCTGACGGGAGCAAACCATGATCGACCACATCACTTTCGGCGTGTCGGACTACGCCCGGTCCACCGCCTTCTATGACGAGGCGCTCGCGCCGCTGGGCATCAAGCAGATCATGAAGGTCCCGGTCGAGCACACCGGCGGCGTCCACAGCGTGGGCTATGGCGACACCCGGCCCTTCTTCTGGATCGCCGAACAGGACGCCACGCGGGGCAAGCTGCATATCGCCCTCTCGGCGAGGACCCGCGGGGAGGTCGACGCCTTCCACGCCGCGGCCCTGGCGGCCGGCGGAACCGATAACGGTGGACCGGGGGTGCGCCCGCACTACCATCCGTCCTACTACGGGGCCTTCGTCCTCGATCCGGACGGCCACAACATCGAAGCCGTCTGCCACGACCCTGCCTGACCTGGAGTTGCCGCCGTGTACGGACTGGCCCTGCCCCTCGCCGTGATCGCCTGCTGCCTGGCCGGAGCGATGGGCGGCTATCTGCTGGTCCGGCCCGAGCCGGCGATGACCGGGGCGGGCCTGATGGCGATCGCGGGGCGCCGCGACGGCCCGGGCGAGGCGCGGGCGCTGGGCGGCATGCTGCTGGCCTCGCACGCCGGGTCGGCCGGCATGCTCGGCTACAGCCCGGCGGTCGGCGCCTACATGGCGCTGGCCCTCTCCCTGGCCTGGGGCGGGGCGCTGGTCGGGCGGCTGGTCAACAACCTGCGCGAGGGTCCGGGCGAGGGCCGCGCGCTGCAGGCCCTGGCCTTCGAGGCGATGATGGCCCTGACCCTGGCCCTGCCCTGGTGGGTGTCGCGCCACGGCGTCATCGCCGGGCCGACCGTCACGGTCTGATCACCAGACGACGAAGTCGATCGCGCCGTACCGCCGCTGGCGGTGGACGGCCTCGTAGCCGTTCGAGGAGCCCTCGTCGTTGGTGTTGCCCTCCAGGGTCGAGAAGCTCTCGGGGCCGGCGGTCTTGACGATGCCGACGTGGACCCAGTCGGTCGGCGAGGCGCGCACGAGGAAGAAGCTTCCCGGGGCCAGGTCCGCCTTGGGATATGTCCCGGCGTTCACCGCCTTGCCCGCCACGAACCGGCCCGCCGCCTTCGCCCGTTCGGCGAGCATGTCGCAGCTGGCCGAGGAGGCGATCGGCGCCTTGATCCCCAGCGCGTGCGCCGCCTGCTCCAGCGCGAAACAGGTGAAGCCCGCGCACCAGCGCGCGTCAGGGCCATCCCAGCCCAGGTAGGCCCGCACCCAGGGACCGCGGTTGTCGCCGCCGGCCTCGCGCGGGTGGACGGCGACATGCTGGCGGCCGAAGGCCTCGACCAGCTGCGACAGCGTCCGGCCCGCCGGAGCGATCGGCGCGATCGCCGCGATCATCGGCGAGACCAGCGCCGTCCAGGTCGCCATGTCGACCACGCCGGTCGAGGGCAGTCCCCGGGCGGTCTGGAACTTGCGGACCTGGGTCTGGGTCGCCGGGCCGAAGTCGGCGTCGATGCCCAGGCCGAAGCCGGCCAGAGACAAATGCTCCTGCACCCGTCGGGCGCGCACGCCCCGGGCGCCGCGGGCGATGTCGCCGGCGAAATCGAGTTCGGCCTTCATACGAGCGGGCAGGAACGCGCCCGTGGCGATGGTGTCCGGCAGCATGTCGCGCCTCCCGTTGCTCAATTCACGGTAGACATGACTCCGGATGCCATTCAAGCGGCATCGCGTACCGGCGTTACGCGGCGGCGTTACCGCGAATTAAGCGGCGACGAACGGCGTTCCGTGGTTTCCCTGCCGGCGACAACAGTCGGAGGGGCTCCGCCATGCGTATGAAATTCGCCGCAGCGTTCCTGTTCGCCCTGGCCCTGGCCGGACCGGCCCCGGCGGCCGAGCCGACGATCCGCGCCTTCCCCGCCGGGCCGCTGTACGCCTGGCCGCTGGACAGCCTGCGCGGCGTGCAAAGCCTGCTGCTGCAGAACGCCGCCGTCATCAACACCACCGGCGCGCCGATGACCGTCGGCTCGGTGCGGTTCGAGCTGCTGCGCGGCGATCAGGTGATCGAGACGCGCGTCCTCACCGGACCCGACGTCGAGCGCATGGCCCGGGGCGGCGCCGGCGCGCAGGCGGCCGGGATGATCGAGGTCGTCGGCTTCCAGTTCGGCGACGTGCTGGGCAAGCCGGCGGCGAAACTGCCCGCCACGCCCACGCTGGCCCCGGGGGAGGCGCTGCTGATCACCAGCCAGGTGTTCAGCTGGAGCGGCCAGCGCGACGCGCTGCGCATCACCATCGCGGCCGCCGCGCCCGGCGGCGCGACGGCCAGCCTGACCCTGCCGATGCGGACCGCCCAACCGGAGGCCCGCTACCGCTTCCCGATGAGCGGCAGCTTCTACGTCCAGGCAGGGGCGAGTCTCCACACCCACCACCGCTGGGCCGTTCCGGAGGAGTTCGCGCTCGACATCGGCCAGCTCGGCGAGGGGCTGAAGAGCTATCGCGGCTCGGGCCAGGCCTTCACCGACTATCTGGTCTACGGCCAGCCGGTGTACGCGGCGGCCGACGGCGAGGTGGTCAAGGTCGTGTCCAACCTGCCGGAGGACCCGGCCCAGTTCCGCCGGCCGGGCGAAGCCCAGGAAGCCTATTTCGAGCGCATCCAGGGCTGGCAGGCGGCGCTGATGGTCCAGGGGACCGACGCGCTTGGCGGCAACCTGGTGGTCATCCGTCACGACTGGGGCGAGTACAGCGTCTACGCCCACCTCAAGCCGGGCCCCGCGCCGGTGGCCGTCGGCGCGAGGGTCAAGGCCGGCGATCTGATCGGCCGGGTCGGCAGCTCCGGCTCCTCGACCGAGCCGCACCTGCACTTCCACGTCTGCGACGGCCCCAGCGCGCTGGACTGCGTCGGCCGGCCGATGGCCTTCACCAACGTCGAGAACCCCTTCGCCCTGATGCCCGGCCCGATCCAGAGCGGGGACGTGGTGGTGACGCGGTAGGGGGCGCCGCGGGACGATCGGGGACATGTACCGTCTTCGGTACGTGTCCCGTGCAGCTTCAAGCGGCGGGGGACACGCACTGAAGTGCATGTCCCCAAACAAAAAACCCCGCCGGCGTTTCCACCGGCGGGGTTCCTTGCGCGGACCGTTGTTGAATTCAGCGGTTCCGATCTGTCGACGCTAGCGGATGCCGGCCACTTCCAGGGCCTTGTCCGCGTCGTTCTTCTTCTGCATGCGCAGATCGCCGTACTTGCCGAACTCGTCGCGGGCGATGGTGCGGCAGTGGACTTCATCGGGGCCGTCGGCCAGGCGCAGCGTGCGCTGACCGGCGTACATCTTGGCCAGGCCGAAGTCGGTGGTCACGCCGGCGCCGCCGTGGGCCTGGATGGCGTCGTCGATGATCTTCAGGGCGATCCGCGGGGCGGCGACCTTGATCATGGCGATCTCCAGACGGGCCGACTTGTTGCCGGCCTTGTCCATCATGTCGGCGGCCTTGAGGCAGAGCAGACGGCACATCTCGATGTCGATGCGGGCCTCGGCGACGCGCTGTTCCCAGACCGAGTGGTCGGCCAGGTACTTGCCGAACGCCTTGCGGCTCATCAGGCGGCGGCACATCTTCTCCAGCGCCATCTCGGCGGTGCCGATGGTGCGCATGCAGTGGTGGATGCGGCCCGGGCCAAGCCGCCCTTGGGCGATCTCGAAGCCGCGGCCCTCGCCGAGCAGCAGCGCGTCCTCGACCTTGACCCGCACGTTCTTGAGCAGGACCTCGGCGTGGCCGTGCGGCGCGTCGTCATAGCCGAACACCGGCAGCATGCGGACGATCTCGATGCCCGGCGCGTCCAGGGGCACCAGCACCTGCGACTGCTGCTGGTGGCGGCTGGGGTTGTCGGGGTCGGTCTTGCCCATGACGATGGCGACCTTGCAGCGCGGATCGCCCACGCCCGAGGACCACCACTTGCGGCCGTTGATGACGTACTCGTCGCCCTCGCGGCGGATCTCGGTCTCGATGTTGGTGGCGTCGGAGGAGGCGACGTCGGGCTCGGTCATCAGGAAGGCGGAACGGATCTCGCCGTTCATCAGCGGGCGCAGCCAACGCTCCTTCTGCTCCAGCGTGCCGTAACGCATCAGCACTTCCATGTTGCCGGTGTCCGGCGCGGAGCAGTTGAACACCTCGGACGCGAAGCCGATCTTGCCCATCTGCTCGGCGATCATGCTGTATTCGAGGTTGGTCAGCTGGATGCCTTCGAACTGGAAGGTGTCATCCACATGCGACTGGCCGCTGTGCGGCGGCATGAAGAAGTTCCACAGGCCGGCGGCCTTGGCCTTTTCCTTCAGCTCTTCGACGACCTGGACGACCTTCCAGCGGGCGTCGCCGAGGACGTTCATTTCCTCGTTGTAGCGCGGCACGGCCGGGGCGATGTGCTCGTCCATGAAGGCCACGACGCGGTCGAGGAACTGACGCTGCTTGGGGGAGATATCGAAGTCCATGGCGGCCCTGCCCTTGTTTCAAACGATTGTTTGAAGACCGTACCACCCGGCTTACGCAGGGGGCAAGTGCGAACGGCTTTGGGTGCAGTGCGGGAGATGTGTTCGGCGCCAGTCCTCCCGCTTCGCGGGGAGGAGGACCATGCGGAGCATGGTGGTGGGGTAGCGCAGGAGCCGAAAGACCATGCACCATGCACAGCAACTCCACTCGACCAGCCACGAGGCGTCAGCCAAAACCCCCGGCATGATGCGATGGATCATCGGGCTCTCGCTGGCGGCGTTGGTTGTGCTGGTGGGCGGCGCCCTGCTTTTGATTGCCGGCTGGGGAGACGGGCTCGGCGGCGGCTGTGGCAACACCGTCGTCAAAACCGCCCGGTCACCGGATGGTCAACTCGACGTCGTGCTGTTTGAACGCAGCTGCGGGGCGACCACCGGCTTCTCGACACAGATATCGATCGTGCCCGCCGGCGATCTGCCGGACGGCGGGGGCAACGTCTTCGTCACCGACGACGACAGTGGGGCCGACGACCGCGGCGAGTGGGGCGGCGTGTGGGCCGATGTCTTCTGGCTCTCGGACAGGCGTCTGCACATCGACCATGCGCCGAGCGCCGGCGTCCTCAAGTCGTCGCCCCGCTTCGGTGATGTCACCATCACCTACGGCGTCGGCTGGGCTCCCCGTCAGTCGCCCTCCCCCTCCACCGACGCCAGGTCCCCCGCGTCGTAGCTGTAGTCCAGCAGCTCGCCCGGCGTGCACTCCAGCACCGCGCAGAGCTTGGACAGGGTGTCGAAGCGCATGCCCCGCACCTTGCCGGTGCGCAGCAGGGACAGCTGGGTCTCCGACAGGCCGATGCGCTGGGCCAGATCGCGGGCCTTCATCTTGCGACGGGCCAGCATGATGTCGAGGGTGACGATGACGGGCACGTCTCAGATGATCTCGTCGAGTTCGGACTGCAGGCGTCCGGCCTGGGCCATCATCTTGCCGAGGATCAGGATCGCCCCGCCGATCACGGCGATGACCCAGGTCTCGGACTCCAGCCGCAGCCCGCTGAACCCGTACTCGCCGTCGAGCCAGCTCTCGATCCACGGCACGATGACGGCGCTGGCCGCCGCGCCCCACAGCAGGGCCGACCCGACCTCGGCCAGGCCCTTCGAATTGGCCGCCGAGAACAGCTCGCCTTTCGCCACCCGTCCGAAGATGCGCGCCGCTGCGACAACTCCGCCCAGATAGATCAGCCCCGGCAGCATTCCGACCAGCCGCCGCAGGATCGGCGCGATGGCTTCGGCCAGCCCACTCCGGCCCTCACGGCCCAGGGCGTCGATCACCGGCCCGATCTGACCCAGCAGCCCGAGCAGCCCCAGGAACTGCAGGGCCAGCACCACCACGGCCACCCAGGCAACGACCTCGAAGGTCTTGGCCTGATCGGTCAGCCTGGCGTTGGATGACAAGGACATGTGTCTCCCCTAGATGATTTCATCGAGTTCGGAACGGATCGCCGTCGCCTTGGCGTGAACGAAGCCGAGCATCTGGATCAGGCCGCCGATCACCACGAGCAGCATGTCGGACGGCGTGCTCCGAAAGCGCGGCGCGCCCAGGTCGAGCCAGTCGACCACGGCCGGTGTAACCACCATCGCGACCAGAGCGCCCAGCGAAACCCAACCGCCGACCGCACCAAGCGCCGTGCTGTTGCGCCGGCTGAAGATCTCCCCCTTGGCGATCCGCCCGAAGATGCCGCCGGCCGCCAGGACCGCCGCGGCATAGAGGAAGCTCGGCAGCGCGAGCGCCAGGCCTCGCAGGAACCCATCCGTCTCCACCTCGGTAAGCCCGCTACCGAACAGGGCGAACAGGAAGGGGATCACCTCGCCGGTCCGCAGATAGTTGATGACCATCGCCACCACGACGAGCGGCGCGGCCGCCTGAAGAAACAGGGCCTGACGACGGAGAGAGGCTTCAGAGGGTGCGGACGACATCCAGGATGACTCCATGTGCAATGCTGTTATTTTTATATAAGGGCTAAATTTCTGGACGTGTCACATTAAATTTTTGTTGGCTGTTTCCATCTCTCCCTGGCTTGGGCAAGCTGCGGCGCATGAACCTCAAGCCCAAGCTCCTCAAGGGCCGCTATGTGCGGCTGGAACCGATCACCGCCGACCACAAGGAGGAGCTGCGCGCCGCCGTCGACTGTGACCCCGAGTTCTGGGAGATCATGTCGGTCAACGGCTGCGGCGAGGGCTTCGCCGACTGGTGGGGCGCGCTGCAGGGCGAGACCGAGCGCGGCGAGCGGATCGGCTACGCCATCCGGCGGCTCAGCGACAAGCGGGTGGTCGGCACCTCCAGCTTCCTGAACATCCGCAGGATCCACAAGGGCGTCGAGGTCGGCGCGACCTTCCTGCATCCGGACGCCCGGTCGGGCCCGGTCAACCCGGAGTCCAAGCGGCTGATGCTGACCCAGGCCTTCGACGCCGGCGCCATCCGGGTGGAGTTCATGATCGACGAGCGCAACGCCCGCAGCCAGGCGGCAGTGACCAAGCTGGGCGCCCACCGCGAGGGCTCCCTGCGCAACCACAAGATCACCTGGACCGGCCACGTCCGCGACACCGTGGTGTTGTCGATCTGCGACTTCGACTGGCCGACCGTACGCGACAAGCTGGACTTCCGGCTGCGGGAGACGTTCGCGTAGCGTCCTCACTCTGCCGATGTGGAGAGGATATTGAGCTCGCGCCGCCGCTCCGCTATCACTGTCGCACGGTCGGCAGTTCACCGAGGCGTCGCTGTCCCGAAAGGGAAGCTAAACCTGCCGCAGTAGTCCATCGACACGCACCGCTCCTCGCGCCGCGTCGAAAGCCAGCGACCATCGACAGTTCCAAGGCGCGCCAGAGGAACAGGTGATGACCCGAACGGCCCTTCCCTTCGCGACGAGCGATGTCTCCGCGCTCGCGCGGTCCCTGCAGCGCGAGCTGGCCGCCCATGACGGCGCGCCCGGCCATGTGCAGCTGCTCAACATGCTGGCCCGCGCCGGCGGCTATCGCAATTTCCAGCACTTCCGCGCCCAGCGGGCGGCGGCCGACCGGCTGGAGGCTCCCCCGGCCGCGGCCGAGCCGGTCGACCACAAGCGGGTGGAGCGCGTCGCCCGCTGCTTCGACGGCGAGGGACAGCTGGCGGCCTGGCCCGCGAAAACCGCCGACCAGCGGCTGGCGCTTTGGGCGCTGTGGGCGAAGCTGCCGGCCGATGGCGTGATGAGCGAGCGCCAGATCAGCGCCTGGCTGCAGGACCGCCACCGCTTCGGCGATCCGGCCCTGCTGCGGCGCGAGCTGGTCCAGACCGGCCTGATGACCCGCACGCTGGACTGCCGCGAGTACCGGCGGGTCGAGCAGAGGCCGCCGGGCGAGGCGCTGGCGCTGATCAAGCGCGTCGCGCGCTGATCGTCCCGCTACCTCACCCGCGTGTACCGCCAGTCGACCGCCTGGGCCTTGCCGTCGATGACGCCCTCGATCCGGCCGCAGAGGTCCTCGCCGCAGCGGCGGTAGATGATCCGCTGCGGGAAGTCGTGGGCGAGGTTCTCGAAGACCGCCTCGCCGGCCGGGCCGGGCTTCAGCACGAACGGCGTCGGGGTCTGCCCCTCGATGCGGGCGGTGAAGGTCGGGCCGGCGGCTTCGGTGGTGATGCTCATGAACTCGAAGCTGGTCTTGCCGTCCGGGCGGGTGGTCTGGCCGACACCGGCCATGGCGCCGCCCAGCGGAGCCAGCCAGGTCTCGCGGGTGGTGACGCCGTCTTCCTCCTGGATCCACGACCCGGCCATCCAGGCCAGGTCCGCTCCGGCCGGCCCGGCGGCGGCGGGCGTGGCGGCGAGCAGCAGGGCTGCGGCGGCGATTGCGGTGCGTTTCATGTCGGTTCCCCCGTTCGTGACGTCGCCATGCTGCCCGGGCGCGCCGGGCCGGGCTTGTAGGATTGCGACAACCTCAAACCGGCAGGTCAACCAGGCTGGCGGCCAGCCCCCGTTCGGCGGCGATGAACTGTGAAGGCGAGCAGCCGACGAAGCGTCGGAAGTCGCGGGCCATCTGCGGATGGTCGAAATAGCCGGCCGCCTGGGCGGCGTCGGTCCAGGTCTCGGCGTCGGCCTCGCGCAGCGCCTCGAACACCCGCCGGAACCGGAGGATGGCCGCCAGCATCCGCGGCGAGACTCCAACCCGTGTGGCGAACCGCCGCTGCAGCGTGCGCGGCGTCAGGCCGGTCTCTCGGCACAGGGCCTCGACGGTCGCGCCGGCCTTCAGCCGCGCCACGCAGCGGTCCACGACCGGATCTGGCGGGATGGCGAAGCGCGCGATCTCGCCGGCGACGTAATCCTGGATCCTCGCCAGCCGATCCGCCTCGTCGGCGCCCCGGAGCCCGAAGGCGTCGAGCGCCGAGCGGCGGTCAGTGAAGCCGTCCAGCGACCGCCCGAGGTAAGCGTAGGCCCCCCCTTCGGTGAACCGCACGCCGGTGACCCCGACCTGTCCCTGCGCCCGGATGTGCAGCGGCCGGGTCAGCTGGCCCGCGAACAGCACCGGGGGCTGGCGAACCAGCGCCCCGGCGGCGTCCCGCTCCAGATAGGGTTCACCGTGGTGGACGATCAGCTCGCAGCGGCCGTCCGGCGCGATCCGCTGGTCGTCGTCGGCATCCTCACCTTCGAAGACCCAGACGCAGGCGACATGGTCGACCAGGTCGGCGCGGGGCGCGAACTCGGCGTAGCGGGCGGTCAAGGTCAGAGCGCCTGGACAAGGTGGGAGAGATGGGCGTTCTCCGCGTTACGGACCAGGCGGGCGTCGGCGGTGACAACCCGGCATCCGCGCGCCTCGGCGAGCGAAAGGTAGAGACCATCGTATGCCGAACAACCGGTCTCGACGGAAAGCGCGAAGGCGCGCCCGGAAAGCGCCTCCGACGAAAAGACCTCGGCCAGCAGACCTCCGACATTGCCGACGGCGCCGGCCGCCGAGGCGCGCCCGATATCACCCCGCCGCACCTTCTTGGCCGCGATGCTGGCGAACTCGGCATGCAGAAACTCCGGGGCGACCAGACGCACGCCGGACCGAAGAACATCGAGCGCCTTTTCGGTCCCGTCCTCCTCGAAGAAGCACTTGGCGATAACCGAGGCGTCCACGACAAGCTCAGCGGGCATCGCGGTCCTCGCGAACAAGGTCGACACTGTCGGCGCCCGGTTTGCCCGTCCATTGCCGGTGGAACGGCTCCAGCAATGCCATGCGTCGCTCCACGCCCGCCGCATTGATGAGCGCGGCGATCGCCGCGCCCCGATCACAGTCGTTGGCCTTGGCGTAGCTGTCGACCAGATGCAGGCCGGCTCCGCTCAACGCCTCGAACGGCACGGACACGACGTCACCGCGTTCGGGCAACGCCACCATCGGGGCAGCCGCGCGGTGGTCCTTCACGAAGACGACGCGTTCGGCGCGAAGCTCGACCCGCTCGGTCTTCCACCCCGCGTCTAGCCAGGAACCCGCCTGGCTATGAGTGCGTGTGTTCGCCCACCATGCCGGATGCTTCCGCGCCGAGGAGGGCAACGAACGCCGGATGATCCGTTCCACATCCTTGAAGGTCAGCGGCGTTTCGGAGGCGTTCTGACTGGCGAGGAACTGGCCTAGCGGCTCGTATCTGGACATGTCCATTCTCCCGATAGTATAATTAGTACATTCGGGATATCCGTCCGGTCAAGGCATCCTGCCCCGCCGCGCCCGGAAGAACCCGCGCAGCAGCTCCGCGCTCTCGTCGGCCAGCACGCCGCCGGTCACCTCCGGCCGCCAGTGGCAGGTGGGCTGTTCGAAGAAGCGCGGACCATGGACCACGGCGCCGCCCTTGGCGTCATCTGCCCCGAACACCACCCGGCCGATGCGGGCGTGGCTGATGGCTCCGGCGCACATGGCGCAGGGCTCAAGCGTCACCACCAGGGTCAGGCCGGTGAGCCGGTAGTTGCCCAGCTTCGCCGCCGCGATCCGCATGGCGGCGATCTCGGCGTGGGCTGTGGGGTCGTGGGCGCCGATGGGGCCGTTGCCGGCGACAGCCAGCACCTCGCCGGTCGACGGGTCGAGCACCACCGCGCCCACGGGCGTCTCGCCCGCCGCGGCGGCGGCATGGGCGGCGTCCAGGGCCAGGCGCATGGCGTCGGTGTCTGAAAGAGGCGTCACGTGGCGAAGTCCGGCGATCTGTGCTTATAGAACCCCATCTCGCCGGGAGGCGACATGATCCTTTGCCAGGAGCCGGCCCGATGCCCGCAGACCCCACTTCCGATCCCTCCGAGTCCGCCGACCACGAACGCGTCGCCAAGGTGCTGGCCCGGGCGGGCGTCGCCTCGCGCCGCGAGGTCGAGCGCCTGATCGAGGCACGCCGCGTGGCCATCAACGGCGAGGTGCTGACCACGCCGGGCGTCAAGGTGCTGCCGGGCGACATCGTCACGGTGGACGGCGAGGTGGTGGGCGGGCCCGAGCCGGTGCGGCTGTTCCGCTACCACAAGCCGGTCGGGCTGCTGACCAGCCACAACGACCCCCAGGGCCGGCCGACGGTGTTCGAGGCCCTGCCCGATGGCCTGCCGCGGGTGATCTCCATCGGCCGTCTCGATCTGGCGTCCGAGGGGCTGCTGCTGCTGACCAACGACGGCGAGCTGTCGCGGGCGCTGGAGCTGCCGCAGACCGGCTGGATCCGCCGCTATCGCGCCCGGGCTTTCGGCTACGCCACCCAGGAGCGGCTCGACAAGCTGAAGGACGGCGTGACCATCGAGGGCGTCCGCTACGGCCCGATCGACGCCCACCTGGACAAGGCGACGGGCGATCGCGACGGCGCGCGCAACGTCTGGATCACGGTCACCCTGACCGAGGGCAAGAACCGTGAGGTTCGCCGCGTGCTGGAGTCCATCGGCCTGAAGGTCAACCGCCTGCTGCGCCTCAGCTACGGCCCCTTCTCGCTGGGCGACCTGGGCGCCGGCGAGGTCGAGGAGGTCGGCCCCCGGGTGATCCGCGAGCTGCTGGCCGACTACATCCCCGCCGAAAACATGCCCAAGGGCGCGGCCGTCCAGTTCAAGGGCGCGCGCGGCCCCGGCCGCCGGCGCCCCTCGGGCGAAGCCGGCGGCACGCCGCACGAGGCGACGGCTCCGAAGCCTCAGCGTCGCGGCCCCCGCCCCGGCCAGGAGACCGGCGAGCTCAAGGGCGACCGCCAGCCGAAGAAGGCCGGCTGGGCCAAGGCCAAACCCAAGCCGCCCGGCGGCCTGCGCACCCCCAAGAAGCCCGGCGAAGTGAAGAAGAAGTGGGTCGAGACGCCGAAGTCCGCGCGGCCCGTCGCCGCCCAGCGGGACCGGGTGGATAATCCCTATGCGAAGAAGCCGGCGGGCGGCGCGAAGCCGGCAGGCGCCGGGAGCGCGACAGGCTTCGCGAAGCCGGGTGGGAAGCCTGGGGGGCCGAAGAAGCCTTCGTCGGGCGACCGCCCAGCGCGGGGAGTCCGGGGGCCAAAGTCATAGGCGAGCGAGCCTAAGCGGCGCGCCTAAAGGCTGCGGACAACAGGCCTCATTTTGGCGGATCCAGGCTGAGGGTGCGATAATCTAAGAGCGCGACAGCGCAGCCCACTCTCCATAGTATACTGAAGGAAAGGTTCGCTGCGGGAGAAGAACATGGAGTGGCTTATAAGGCTCCCTGAGCTGGTGCAGCCGCTGTATCCGTTCCTTCGGTGGCTCTGGTTCGGCTCTGGCGTTGTCTTTGTGGTTCTATCCGGTGTGGCTGGGGCCATGTGGATCGGTTTGGCGCTGACGGTACCGATTCCGACCACGCGCTCAACTCCGTCCATACCTAGCAAGCCCACGCAAGTTGTGGTCAGCCGGGAAATAGGCGGCGGCGTGAGTATTTCCTCCAGCGGACCGATCGAGATAGTCGTGCCCGGCGTTGGATCGCTGCCAGCGGAGCGGTTTGTCGCCCGGGACATCTCGGGCGCTACGGTCGAGATCGATTTCATCCTGCTGTACCGCCATGCCATTTGGGCCTTTGGAAGCCACACAACGTTTCTACGCGGCAGCGATATCGAGCAGTTTCTGATGGCTCCCGATTTCGCTGCGCGACTGGCCTCCTACAGCGATGTCTTGTGTCTTGGCTTGACCTCTAACGCCTCTGAATCCTCAGTCGAGAAGGTGCAGATCGCTCTGTCACGTGACCGCGCCATCAGACTATGCCGGATGGTCCGGGAGGCAGTCGACAGGCCGCAGCTGCGGACCTCTGCGCTCGGCCTCGGCTACAACACTGACCCGGCCAAGAAAAATAGCTGGCCCGAGCGCATGCAGAGATCGGCGGTTTTGGTAGGTGCCCGTCCCAAATCCGGCGATCCGGATGTCGAAGCGGTAGTGTCCCGGCTGTTGTGTTCTGGCAGCGTGGGCGAATTCGACTTCCGGCAGTACTCGCTTGTCAAAAACTGTGACGAACTACCTTTCGAGACGATCCAGCGGAAGAGCGTCAAATTCCCATCGCCTGCTGAACCGCCAAGCTGAGGCTATTCCCCCGCCCGCTCCCGCAACCCCTTCGCCAGCCGCGCCGTGCGCCGCCAGACGGTGACCACGCACCCCGCCGCGATCACCGCCAGCGCGATCAGCATCGTCTCGCCGCGCCAGCCCCAGAGCGGCTCGGCCATCGAGACCAGGCAGGCGACCGTCAGGGCGAACATGCGGTGCGGCTTGGCCATCGGGCCGGAGAAGTCGGCGGCAAAGCCCAGGCCCCGGCCGAGCTCGCGCACATAGGCGGTCAGCACCGCCAGCGCCGTGGCCAGCCAGCCCAGCCAGGCCCCGTGGTCGTGGCCGGCGGCGACGACGCCATAGCCGGCCGCGACCAGGAACAGGCCGTCGGCGATACGGTCGGGCAGCTCGTTCCAGATCGGCCCGGCCGGTCCGCCCCGGCCGTGCTCCACCGCCACCATGCCGTCGAGCATGTTGGCCAACAGGCGCAGCTGGATACAGACCGCCGCCAGCAGCAGGCAGGCGATGCGACCGCCGCCCTCGACGCTGCCGCTGACGCCCAGCGCCGCCGCGCCGAACATGGCGAAGGCCACCGAGGTGAAGGAGATGGCGTCGGGGCTGACCCCGGCCTTGCCCAGCGCCGAGGCCAGCGCCCCGGCCCAGCCGGCGGAGCGGGTCTTCAGCGGGCGGCGGTTCTCGGGGGTCTCTGGCGTCTGGGTCATGCGGCGTTCCGGCGGGCCCGGACGAGGCCGGCGTTGTAGACGATGGCGTAGAGGGTCGAGACCGACCAGGGCACGGTGATGGTGGCGATGACCTCCGGCGTGCCGATGGCGGTGTGGACGAGAGTGAGCAGGGCCAGGATCGAGCCCGCCGTGATGGCCGGCGGGACCGCCCAGGCCAGGACGCCCTGCAGCCGCCCGTCGAGCGCCTCCAGCGTCTTCTTCAGCACCCCGGTGAGGGCGCCGGAGAGGAGTCCCTGGACCAGCGCCGGCAGCCAGGCCCCGGCCAGGCCGTGGTCGCGATTGGCGAACAGCGCCCAGCCGCCCATGGCCAGAAAGCCGAAGGCGATGTGCACCAGGCTCGATTTCAGGAGTTGTTGCATGCGACGGAGCCTTGACCGGAACGCCGCGCTCGGCAACCTCCGTTCGGCGGTAGGTTGAACGGCGGGGACAGGATCCTGGACATCATCACGCGCTTCCTGTCGGCCCAGCCGCCGGCCCTGCTCTGGGGGCTGGCCGCCGTGGGCGGCATCCTGGCCCTGGGCGCCGTCATCGCGGGCCTGCTGACCGTGACCCGCCCGGGCAAGGACTACACCGAGCTGCGCCAGCGGATCTTCAGCTGGGTGATCATGATCGGCCTGCTGGCGGCGGCGCTGCTGGCCGGCTGGCAGGCGACGACCCTGCTGTTCATGGTGGTGTCGTTCATCGCCCTGCGCGAGTTCCTGTCGCTGGCCCCGACGCGGCGCGAGGACCGGCTGATCATCCTGGCCGCCTATCTGGCGATCCCGGTGAACTACGCCTTCGTGGCGCTGGACATCTACGGCATCTACCTGGTGCTGATCCCGGTCTACGCCTTCCTGATCACGCCGTACCTGATGGCGGTGATCGGTCAGACGCGCGGGTACCTGTCCAGTGTGGCGATGTTCCACTGGGGTCTGATGACCTGCATATACAACATCGGCTACATCGCCTTCCTGATGCGGACGTCGGACGCCGACCTGCCGGCCGGGGCGGCGGGGCTGGTGTTCTTCCTGCTGGTCGCCACCGAGTTCAACGACGTGGCGCAGTACGTGTGGGGAAAGCTCTTCGGCCGCCACAAGATCATCCCCAAGGTCAGCCCCAACAAGACCTGGGAGGGCTTCCTCGGCGGCTGGCTGACCACCGCCGCCCTGATCTGGTTCGCCGGGCCGCTGTTTACCCCGCTGGAGGGCCTGGGGCTGGCGATCGTGGCGATCGTGCTGCCGGTTGCGGGCTTCGCCGGCGACGTGACGATGAGCGCCATCAAGCGCGACATCGGGGTCAAGGACACCTCGCACCTGATCCCCGGCCACGGCGGCATCCTGGACCGGATCGACAGCCTGACCTTCACCGCGCCGATCTACTTCCACCTGACGGCCTACTTCGCGCTGGAGTCGTTCTGATGATCCGCTGGCTGCGCTGGCTGCTGCTGCTGCTGATCGTGCGGCCGATCGCGAGGTTCCTGACCGGGGCCGACGTCACCGGCCGCGAGCATCTGCCGCTCAAGGGCCCGGCCATCGTGGCGGCCAACCACAACAGCCACATGGACACCCTGCTGCTGCTCAGCATCTTCCCGTCGAGCGCGGTGATGCGGGTGCGGCCGGCGGCGGCGGCGGACTACTTTCTCAAGGACCCGGTGATCGGCTGGTTCTCGCGCAACATGATCGGCATCGTGCCGGTGGCGCGCGACAAGGTCGGGACCGGCGAGGACGTGCTGGCTCCCGCCCGCGACGCGCTGGCGGCCGGCGACATCATCGTCGTCTTCCCGGAAGGCACGCGCGGCGACGCCACCGACGAGATGGCCCGCCTCAAGAGCGGCGTCGCCCGCCTGGCCGAGGCCTTTCCCGACGCGCCGGTGACGCCGGTGTGGATCCAGGGCGCCGGCCGGGTGCTGCCCAAGGGCGAGATCATCCCTGTGCCGATGAACTGCGCGGTGCTGATCGGCGAGCCGGTGCACTGGCATGGGCGGCGGACGGAGTTTATGGACGGCCTGCGCGACGCCCTGCTCAAGCTCAAGGACCAGGCTCCGCCGCTGCGTTGGAGTTGAGCCCTTGCGTATCGTTTCCGGCGGCCTGCGGGGCCGCAACCTGATCACGCCGCCGGGCCAGGGCACTCGGCCGACCTCCGACCGGGCGCGGCAGGCGGTGTTCAACATCCTCGAGCACGCCGCCTGGGCGCCGGAACTGCAGGGCAAGCGGGTCATGGACCTGTTCGCCGGCTCCGGCGCGCTGGGCTTCGAGGCCATCTCGCGCGGCGCGGCCTTCTGCCTGTTCGTGGAGACCGACGAGGCGGCGCGCGGCGCGATCCGCGAGAACATCGACGCGCTGGGCCTGTTCGGCGCCACCCGCATCCATCGCCGCGACGCCACGGACCTGGGCCTGCGTCCGGCCAGCGCCGGCGAGCCCTTCGACCTGGCCTTCATGGACCCGCCCTACCGCCAGGGCCTGGCCGAGCGGGCGCTGGCGGGCCTGGCCGAAGGCGGCTGGCTGAAGCCCGGCGCCCTGGTGCTGGTCGAGCGCGGGAGCGACGAGGTCGAGCTGGCGGCGCCGGGCTACGAGGTGCTGGACAGCCGAGACTACGGCGCGGCCCGCGTCAGCTTCCTGCGGCTGCTGTAAGGCCAGATCGCCCGAACACCTGAAGCCGTCGCGCCCGACCTTTGCGACGACTTGGGCAACCTTAGTTCCTCCAGGCCGTTACGACGGCAGCCAAGCCGACTCCCGCCCTCCCGGCGGGCCTGGGCAGCACGCGCGATCGGTCGCGCCCGCGGCGCCGAACTGGAGATTCCCGCATGACCAAGACCCACCTTCTGGCCGCTATCGCCGCCGGCGCCCTCACCTTCGCCGGCTCGCAGGCCGCCGCCCAATCGGGCTACCGCATGTCGCCGGCCCAGAGCCTCGGCAATTCCTGTGACGATGTGCAGTCGCTCGACAGCGGCTATGTCACCGCCGTCTGCCGCACCAATGACGGCCGCTACCGCTGGAGCTCGATCTACTATCCCTACTGCCGCTCTGACCTCAGCAACCGCGACGGGGTGCTGTCCTGCGTCGGCGCCGAAGGTCGCGGCGGCGAGTACATCCAGCGTCAGGGCTCCTCCTCGGGCGCCGGCGGACTGCAGGGCGCCATCATCGGCGCCATCGCCGGCGTGCTGCTTGGCGGCAACAACGATGACGGCGGCTCGCTCTACGCGCCCGGCTCGCGCTACCCGGCCTGGGGTGAAACCGGCTACGGCGACCCCCGCTACGATCCGCGTTTCGGCGAGCAGGGCTGGGGCTACGGCTCCTCGCGCGACCAATGGGTGTCGATCAGCCGTCGCGGCGAGTGGCTGGAACGCCGCATCGTCCAGGGCGAGCGCAACGGCTCGCTGACGCGCAATGAAGCCTACACCCTTCGCCGCGACCTCTCCGCGCTGATCAGCCTTGAGCGCCGCTACAACTCCGGCGGCCTGTCCAACAGCGAGCGCGCCGATCTGGACCGTCGCTTCGACAACCTGAGCCTGCGGATCCAGATGGACCGGCGGGATGACCAGTCCAGCTGGAGCTCCATCGGCGAGCGCCGATCCAACCTCGAGGCCCGTATCAACGCCGGCGTCCGCGATCGCTCGCTGACCCAGACCGAGGCCAACCGCCTGCGCGCAGACTTCCAGACCCTCGTCCGGCTGGAGGCCACCTATCGCCGCAACGGCCTGACCGCCGCCGAGCGGAACGACCTCGACCGTCGCTTCGACCTGCTCAGCGCCCGTATCCGCGATGAGCGCGCCGACGGCGACGGCTCCTGGACCTCGATCAACCAGCGTCAGGCCAACCTTGACGCCCGCATCGACGCCGGCGTCCGGGACCGCTCGCTGAGCCAGGCTGAGGCCGCCCGCCTGCGCGCCGACTTCCAGATGCTGGCCCGGATGGAAGCCGACTATCGCCGCAACGGCCTGACCGCCGCAGAACGCGCCGACCTGGACCGTCGCTTCGACGCCCTGAGCGACCGCATCCGCGACGAACGTCAGGACGGCGACGGGTCCTGGACCTCGATCGACCAGCGTCAGGCCGATCTCGACGCCCGCATCGACGCCGGCGTTCGCGACGGCTCGCTGTCGCGGAACGAGGCCAGTCAGCTGCGCGCCGACTTCCAGATGCTGGCGCGGATGGAAGCCGACTATCGCCGCAACGGCCTGACATCCGCCGAACGCGCGGACCTGGACCGCCGCTTCGACGTGCTGAGCAATCGCATCCGCGATGAGCGTCAGGATGGGGATGGCTCCTGGACCTCGATCGACCAGCGTCAGGCCGATCTCGACGCCCGCATCGACGCCGGTGTTCGCGACGGCTCGCTGTCGCGGAACGAGGCCAGTCAGCTGCGCGCCGACTTCCAGATGCTGGCGCGGATGGAAGCCGACTACCGCCGCAACGGACTGACGTCCGCCGAGCGCGCCGACCTGGACCGTCGCTTCGACATGCTGAGCGAGCGCATCCGGGACGACCGTCGGGACGGCGATGTCCGCGATGGCGACTGGACCTCGATCGACCAGCGCCAGGCCAACCTCGACGCCCGCATCGACGCCGGCGTCCGGGATCGCTCGCTGAGCCAGGCCGAAGCGGCCAGTCTCCGCTCCGACTTCCAGATGCTGGTCCGGATGGAGGCCGACTACCGCCGTAACGGCCTGACCGCCGCCGAACGCGCCGATCTCGATCGCCGCTTCGACGACCTGAGCCAGCGCATCCGCGCCGAGCGCCGCGACTAGACGACCTCAGGGACCCGCGCGGCGCCATGCCACGCGGGTCCCGCCGGTCGGCTAGAGACGTTTCATCGTCACCCGGTTGTCGAGCTGCGAGCGCAGGCTGAGCAGGCCGTCCCGGGTGATTCGGTAGGGTCCGCCCCCGCTGCTGGCGATGAAGCGGCGGCGCTTGAGCGACCGGAAGACGTCCAGCGTGCAGTCGCTGAGCCTCCAGCCGTCACGGGTCATGCAGTCGGCGCCGATGATGTCGCCGGTGTCCTCGTCGCGTTCGAGGAGGATCGCGCCGCCCTGGGCGAGCGCGTGCAGCGTTCGCTGCTGCGGTTTGGAGATGTTCACTGAAGAAAGTCCGTGTTCGAGGCGTGAGACGTCGCGCCCCTGTCTGGACAGGGACGGGCGGTTCATCGGGCGCTCGAGACAGTCGGACCTTTGAAAGGTCAGACCGTCAGGCCCGGGCCTCGATCACATTGGGAAGCATGATGCCTCGCGGTTGGACGACCTGATCTCTAGCCCAACATCGAGACACCGGCAACAGGCCCTCTCTTATCTGTCTTCATCTCAGTCAAATCACACTCGCTATTTTTTCGTCGCACGTTTGTCATATTTATTCTGTCTTCGTACGGACGAATCCAGAATACCGCGACAATTTGATTCACGATTGCTTAGCGGCGACCATGGTGACTGTCGCCCCGGAGTTGGGGGACCTCATGAGCACCAATCTGTCGAGCCTGGCGACGCGGCCCGATCCGGTCAGGCCGGAGACGTCCGGCGCGGAGGTCTATCGCCGCTTCGAGCATGAACCCGACCTGCTGGTGCTGGCCGTCGTCGACGCCGATCAACGCCCCGTCGGGATCCTCGACCGCAACGGGTTCTTCCTCAGGATGGCCGCCGAGTACGGCCGGGCCCTGTACGCCAATCGACCCATCTCCACCCTGATGAACCGCTCGCCGCTCATGGCGGAGGGCGACACCCTGGTGGCGGACTTCACGGGCGAGGCGCTGGCCGAGCGCCCGTCCGAGCTGATGCTGGGATTCATTGTCCTTGAAGCGGGTCGCTATGCCGGCGTGGGCACGCTGCTTTCGCTGCTGCAGGCGACCAGCGAGGCCAACCGGGCCCATGCCGCCGAGATGACCCGCATCGCCGACCGGCTCAACGCCGCCACCATCGAGGCCCAGGCGGCGCTGCGCGCCAAGTCCCAGTTCCTGGCGGTGATGAGTCACGAGATCCGCACCCCGCTCAACGGCGTCCTGGCTCTGGCCGACATCCTTGATCGCAAACTGGAACAGGCCGAGCTCAAACCCTACGTCCACACCATCGTCGAGTCGGGTCAGACCCTTCTGCGCCTGCTGACCGACGCGCTGGACATCTCCCGCGCCGAGGCGGGAGCGATGGATCTGGCCGAGACGGGATTTGCGTTCCCCGCGTGATCGACGACCTGGACGGCCTGTGGCGCGTGCACGCCGAACAGAAGGGCCTGGCCCTGACCTTCTCCTACCGGGGGCAACCGGATCAGTGGGCACTGGGCGACGAGATCCGGCTCAAGCAGGTGTTCAACAACCTGATCGGCAACGCGTTGAAGTTCACCGACCGCGGCGCGGTCGAGGTGTCCCTGGCCACCGAGCGGGTCGGCGACCACGTCCATCTGGTCGGCGAGGTGCGGGACTGCGGACCCGGCCTTCCCGAGGATCGGCTGGAGATGATCTTCAATCCCTTCGTCCAGGCCGAGAACGGTCGCGAACAGGGGGGCGCGGGCCTTGGCCTGTCGATCTGTCGCGAGATCGTCAAATGCATGGACGGCCAGATCCGGGCGTTCAACAACGCCGGAACGGGCGCGACCTTCCGCTTCGAACTGGTCCTGTTCGACGTCCCGCCCGAGATTCAGCCGGCCGCCGCTCCAGGCGAGGTCTTCGATTTCGGCCGGCCGCTGCACATTCTGATCGCCGACGACAACGCCACCAACCGCTTCGTGGCCGGCACCCTGTGCGAGCTGTTCGGCTGCACCAGCGAGACGGTCGACGACGGCGCCCCGGCCGTGGAAGCCGCCGCCTCCGGGCGGTTTGACCTGGTGCTGATGGACATCCGCATGCCCGGGATGGACGGGCTGGAGGCGACGCGGGCGATCCGCCGGCTGCCGGGCGCGGCGGCGGCGACGCCGATCCTGGCCCTGACCGCCAACGCCGATCCCTGGGACGCCGCGCACTACCTGGCTGAAGGCATGGACGGCGTGGTCGAAAAGCCGATCAAGACCCACCTGCTGGCCGCCGCGATCAACGCCGCCATGGACCGTGACCGCACCGGAACGCCGGTCGACAAGGCCGCCTGAACCCCGGCGGCGGCGGATGATGAGACGCCCCTACCGCCGCCCGAACAGCCGCTCGATGTCGGCCAGCTTGAGTTCGACGTAGGTCGGGCGGCCGTGGTTGCACTGGCCGCTGTGGGGGGTGGCCTCCATCTCGCGCAGCAGGGCGTTCATCTCGGCGGCGGTCAGGCGGCGGCCGGCGCGGACCGAGCCGTGACAGGCCATGGTCGAGCAGACCTCTTCCAGCCGCTCGCGCAGGGCCAGGGCCTGGCCGTTCTCCGACAGGTCGTCGGCGATGTCTCGGACCAGGCCCGCCGCGTCGGTGTCGCCCAGCAGGGCCGGTGTCTCGCGAACCAGCACCGCGCCGGGCCCGAACGGCTCGATGACCAGCCCCAGCGCCGCCAGTTCGTCGGCGCGGGCTATGACCCGTTCCGCTTCAGCCGGGTCCAGCTCGACCACCTCGGGCAGCAGCAGGGTCTGGCGGGTGACGCCGCCGGCCTCCATCTCATGCTTCATCCGCTCGTAGACGAGGCGCTCGTGGGCGGCGTGCTGGTCTACGATGACGATGCCGTCGCGGGTCTGGGCCACGACATAGGTCTCGTGCACCTGGGCGCGGGCGGCGCCGAGCGGGAAGTCGACGGGGTCGATGACCCGGCCGTCGGCCATCGGCTGGGCCGGGGCGTCGAAGACCGCGTCCACGGCGGCGGCCAGCGCCGCGCCGCCCATCCCGAAGCCTGGCTCGACGCGGGCGGAAACCTCGTTCATCCCCGGCAGCTGCTGCGCGGACGACGGCTGCCAGCCGCCGGACTGCCAGGCCGAGAAGCCGGCGGGCGACGGTCCGGGCGCGTAGGTCTGCGGCCGGAAGCCGGCCAGCGCCGCCCCGGCCGCCGTGGTCGAGGCCCGGTGCCCGGCCCCGGCCAGCGAGTGGCGCAGGCCGCCGACGATCAGGCCGCGCACCAGCGCCGGATCACGGAACCGCACCTCGGCCTTGGCCGGGTGGACGTTGACGTCGACGTACGAGGTGTCGAGCTCGATGTAGAGAGCCGCCGTCGGGTGGCGATCACGGGCCAGGTAGTCGGCGTAGGCGGCGCGCAGGGCGCCCTGCAGCAGGCGGTCGCGCACCGGGCGGCCGTTGACGAACAGGTACTGGTGGGCGGCGTTGCCGCGGTTGTAGGTCGGCAGGCCCGCGAAGCCGGTCAGGCGCACGCCGTCCCGCTCGTGATCGATCTCCAGCGCGTTGTCGTGGAACTCGCGGCCGAGCACGGCGGACAGGCGCGCCAGACGCCCCTCCGGTCCCGGATGCTCCGCCGCCAGCCGCAGCACGCGGCGGCCGTCGAGGTCGAGGGTGAAGGCCACCGCCTCGTGCGCCATGGCCTGGCGCTTGAGCTCCTCGGCGATGGCCATCTGCTCGGACCGGGCCGACTTCATGAACTTCAGCCGCGCCGGGGTGGCGTAGAACAGGTCGCGGACCTCGACCCGGGCGCCGTGCGGGCCGGCGAAGGGGGCGGGACCGACCGGGCCGACCGCGCCGCCCTCGACGAGGATGGCGTGGGCCGCGCCGCCGCCGCGCGGGCGACTGGCGATCGACAGCCGGGCCACCGAGCCGATCGAGGGCAGCGCCTCGCCGCGAAAGCCCATGGTGTGGATGTTGAGCAGGTCCCAGCTGCCGTCCGGCAGCGGCGCCAGCTTCGACGTCGCGTGGCGCTCGACGGCCAGGGCCAGTTCGTCGGCGTCCATGCCGCTGCCGTCATCGCTGATCAGGATGCGGGTCAGGCCGCCGTTGTCGGCCTCGACCTCGATGCGGGTTGCGCCGGCGTCCAGCGCGTTTTCGACCAGCTCCTTGATCGCGCTGGCCGGCCGCTCGACCACCTCGCCGGCGGCGATGCGGTTGACGGTCTCGGGCGGCAGGCGGCGGATGGGCATGGGGGGAGTTTAGACGATTCCGCAGGGGTGAGTCGGTGCGTCCTTCGCGACGCTCGCCCGAGAGCTCGCTCCTCAGGATGACGAGGCTTGTTGCAACCCGCTCCCCTTCGTCATCCTGAGGAGCGGCGAAGCCGCGTCGCGAAGGACGCACATAGGGAAAGGGCCCCGCCGTCACCGGCGAGGCCCTTCCAGATGTCGTAGAGAGCGCCGGGACCTACAGCCCCGGGAGCTTGACCCAGCTGCCCTTGTCGCGGGCGATAATCACGGTCTTGCCGCCGGTCAGGCTCTTGAGGCGGGCTTCCTCGGCGGCGGCGTCGACCAGAACCGGCGGGGCGGAGCCCTCGGCGGTCGGGGCCGGCGTCGGGGCGTCCTTGCGCCAGAACATCACGCGGTCGGCGAAGGTCTTGTCCTTGTGGGCCAGGTCGCCGAACTCGTCATCGACGACGTAGCGGATCAGCGGATCGGCCCGGTCGGCGCCGGTGCGGGCGACCAGCAGGCGCTCGCCGTCCGAGCGCTGGGCGCCGGCGGCCTGACCCGCCAGGGCGGCGCGGGCGGCGCTTTCCGGCTGCAGTTCCTGCGGACGGGGCTCGCCCGGCGCCGGCGGACGAAGCGCGTATTCCGGCGGGACCACCAGCGGCGCCTTGGTCACGACCCGGAACTCGTCCGGCGTCACCTTGGCCATACCCATGGCGCGGCTCGCCGACTGGCATCCGCCAAGTCCGGTCGCCGCCGTCAACGCAACCACGCACATAACGCGGGTAGAGATCATCGAGCCTAGCTCCTACAGGCCGCCCCGGCCTCAGTCAGACGAGGTGGATACGCCAAAAGTTAGGCGGGCGGCAACTTCGTTTACGGCTTCACGTCGCGGCGGACGCTGTCGAGCAGCAGCAGCAGCACACCGATGGTGATGGCGCTGTCGGCGATATTGAACACCCAGGGGAAATACAGCGCCTGCAGGTCGAGGAAATCGGCCACCGCCCCCAGCCGCGCGCGGTCGATCAGGTTGCCGATCGCCCCGCCCATGATCAGGCCGACGGCCGCGCCCAGCAGCGGTCGCTCGATCCGCCGCGCCCAGACGCCCAGCGCCACCGCGACGCCCAGCGAGAAGGCGACCAGCACCCAGCGGACCCAGTCGGCCTCGCCCCGGAACAGGCCGAAGCTGACGCCCTGGTTCCAGACCATCGACAGGTTCAGCGGGCCCAGCACCGGCACGCTGCAGGGCGTGTAGTAGGCCGGCGTCGCCACGAAGGGCTGGCAGGCGGCCGGGAAGACGCTGCCCAGAATCCAGAACTTGGAGATCTGGTCGGCGACGATCACGGCCAGGGCGATGGTGAAGGCCTTGGGTCCCTGCAGCACGACCGGCTTCGCGGCGGCGGCGGACGCGGTCGGCTCAGGCGTATGGGACACTTCGGAGACGTGCGGGTCTTCGGAACTCAATCTGCGGCCCTCTGGCCCCGCGAGGGGGTCGAAGTTGGATCCCGGCCTTCGCCGGGACCCCGGTGAAATATCAGGCGGCGCGGGTCTTGTCCCACGCCTCGACGGCGTCCTCGCAGCGCAGGCAGAGCTTCGTGGCCGCCTTCACCTCGGGGAGAATGCGCCAGCAACGGTCGCACTTGTCGCCCGCGGCCCGGAACGGACGCACGGCCAGCTCGCCGGCCGACGCCATCTCCACGTCGCTGGTGCGGAAGATCTCCGCCGCCGACAGGCCGTCGAACAGCTTCGCCAGCTCCGGCGTCAGCTCGACGCGCGGCGCGGCCTCCAGCGAGGCGCCGATGCGCTTTTCGCGGCGCTCGACTTCCAGCGAGGCGGTCACGGCCGAGACCACGACGTCGAGCGCCGTCCAGCGCTCGAACTCCGCGTCGTTGCGCCACTCCGCCGGCGTCTGCGGGAACACCCGCAGGCAGTTGGAGCCGGCGTCGGGGAAGCGCTGGGTCCAGGCTTCTTCCATGGTGAAGCTGAGCAGCGGGCCGAGCCAGATGGTCAGGCGCTCGAAGATGGCGTCCAGCACCGTGCGGTAGGCCCGGCGTTTCAGCGAGTTCGGGCCGGTCGCAGTAGAGGCTATCCTTGCGGATATCGAAGAAGAACACCGACAGGTCGCTCTGGCAGAAGTCGAGCAGCGGCCGGACCACTTCGTTGAAGCGGTAGTTTTCGTAGGCGGTGCGCACCTGGCCATCCAGCTGCCACAGGCGGTGCAGGATGTACTGCTCCAGCGGCGGCATGTCGGCCGGCGCGACGCGTTCGGCCTCGGTGAAGCCGTCCAAAGCGCCCAGCAGGTAGCGCATGGTGTTGCGCAGCTTGCGATAGCTGTCGGTGACGGTGGCCAGGATCGTCTTCCCGATCCGCTGGTCCTCCATGTAGTCCACGGTGGCGGTCCACAGGCGCAGGATCTCGGCCCCGGACTCGGCGATGACCACATGGGGCTCGACCGTGTTGCCCAGCGACTTGGACATCTTCTGTCCGTTCTCGTCGAGGGTGAAGCCGTGGGTGACCAGGGTCTTGTACGGCGCGCGGCCGCGTGTGCCGCAGGACTCCAGCAGCGAGGACTGGAACCAGCCGCGGTGCTGGTCGGAGCCCTCGAGATAGAGGTCGGCGGGCCAGGCGCTGTCGTCGCGCCCCTCGATCGTGAAGGCGTGGGTCGATCCGGAGTCGAACCAGACATCGAGGATGTCCTCGACCTTCTCGTACTTGTCCGGGTCGTGGTCGCCGAGGAAGTCCGTGGCCGGACGATTGAACCAGGCGTCGGCGCCTTCCTCGTGCATCAGCTTGACGATGCGGTCGTTGACGGCCTGGTCTCGCAGGGGCTCGCCCGTGACCTTGTCGACGAACATGGCCAGCGGCGCCCCCCAGGCGCGCTGGCGGCTGATCAGCCAGTCGGGCCGGGTCTCGACCATGCCGCCGATGCGGTTGCGGCCGGCGTCGGGGTGGAAGGTGGTGGCGGCGATCGACTTCAGCGCGCGCTGGCGCAGCGTCTCGCCGTTCTCCAGCGGCTCGTCCATGCGGATGAACCACTGCGGGGTGTTGCGGAAGATGACCGGGGCCTTGGACCGCCAGCTGTGCGGATAGCTGTGCTCCAGCCGGCCGCGGGCCAGCAGGTTGCCGGCCTCGATCAGCTTCTCCATCACCGCCGGGTTGGCCGGGCCGAACTTGCCCGACTTCTTGCCCTCGGTCTCCAGCACCTTGAGGCCCGCGAACAGCGGCACGTGCGGGTAGTAGGCGCCGTCGGGGTCGACGGTTTCGGGGATCGTGGCGTCCACGCCCATGGCGTCGAGCTGCTGGCGGCTCTTCAGCCAGATCAGGTAGTCGTCGGCGCCGTGGCCGGGGGCGGTGTGCACGAAGCCTGTACCGGCGTCGTCGGTGACGTGGTCGCCGGCCAGCATGGGGACCTTGAAGCCGTAGCCGGCGTCGAGCTTGGCCAGCGGATGCTGCAGCACCACGCCGTCGAGCTTCGCGGTCTCGACCCGCGTCCAGGCGGCGATCTTCGCGGCCTTGAAGACGTCCTCGGCCAGCTTGTCGGCGAGGATCAGCCGATCGCCCGGCGCGGCCCAGGGCTGGAACTCCAGACCCTCTTCCAGCGCGGTGACTTCATAGACGCCGTAGTCGATGCGCGGGCTGTAGCTGACCGCCCGGTTGGCCGGGATGGTCCAGGGGGTGGTGGTCCAGATCACGACGGAGGCACTGCCGCCCACGACCGGGAACTTCACCCAGACCGTCGGGCTGTTGTGGTCGTGGTACTCGACCTCGGCGTCGGCCAGGGCGGTGCGCTCGACGGGCGACCACATCACCGGCTTGGACCCGCGATAGAGCTGGCCCGACATGGCGAACCTGTGGAACTCGGCGACGATGGTCGCCTCGCTCTTGAAGTCCATCGTCGAGTAGCGGCGCTCCCAGTCGGCGAGGACGCCGAGGCGCTGGAAGCCCTTCATCTGCTCGCCGATCCAGTGGCCGGCGTAGGCGCGGCATTCGGCGCGGAACTCGGCGGTCGGGACGTCGTCCTTGCGGCGGCCCTTCTTGCGGTACTCCTCCTCGATCTTCCACTCGATCGGCAGGCCGTGGCAGTCCCAGCCGGGGATGAAGTCGACGTCGTAGCCCAGCGCGAAGCGGCTGCGGCAGGCGAAGTCCTTCAGGAGCTTGTTCAGCGCGTGGCCGATGTGGATGGCGCCGTTGGCGTAGGGCGGGCCGTCGTGGAACACGAACAGCGGCGCGCCGGCGTCCTGCCGCGCCTTGCGCATGGCCTTGTAGAGGTCCTGATCGGCCCAGCCGGCCAGGATCTCGGGCTCCTTCTTCGGCAGGCCGGCCCGCATCGGGAACGGGGTGTCGGGAAGGAAGACGGTTTCGCGGTAGTCGCGCGGGGAAGCGGCGTCGTCGGCCATGGGGACTTTCTCGGGGTCAGGTCGGAAGGGTGCGGGTTCACGTCCCGGCATGCGCGGCCGTTCCCGGCGGCGTCACGCCGGGCGGATAATTCGCGGGGTCTTCCAGGCCATAGTCATGGGGCGGGGCTGTAGCAGAGCTTGCTTGGATTTGCACCTCCCTCCCCGCATGGGGAGGGTGGATCCTGCGAAGCCGCAGGCGGAGCAGGAGACGGGTGGGGAAACGCTCGCGCGCTGCTCGGCGCCGAACGCGCTTCACCTTTGCCCCACCCGGTCCCTTCGGGACCACCCTCCCCATGCGGGGAGGGAGGGGAAACCCCCGCTTCCGCATCTTCGGCGTCACGGTCACCGTCATCCGCCGACCGGCGCGGACGACGTCGAAGGCGATGCTCTTGCCGATGCTGCCCGGTCCGAGCACGCGCAGCAGGTCGTCCAGGCCGGTGATGGCCTTGCCGTCGGCCGCGACGATCAGGTCGCCCTGGACCAGGCCCGCCCTGGCCGCCGGGCCGCCCGGATCGACGGTCGCCACCCAGGCGGCGTAGGCCTGGCTGACCCCGGCCGACTTCTGGATCGAGGGCGGCACCGGCGTCTGCTGGGCGACCACGCCGATCGAGCCGCGCTGCACATAGCCGTGCTTGAGGATCTCGTTCATCACGAACGAGGCGGTGTTGGAGGCGACGGCGAAGCACAGGCCCTGGGCCCCGCTGATCACCGCCGTGGCCACGCCGATCACCTCGCCGGCCGAGTTGACCAGCGGCCCGCCGCTGTTGCCGGGATTGAGGGCGGCGTCGGTCTGGATCAGATCCTCGATCAGCCGGCCGCGCTCGCCGCGGATCGAGCGGCCGAGCGCGCTGACCACGCCGGTGGTCACCGTGGCCTCGAAGCCCAGCGGCGCGCCGATGGCGATGACCAGCTGGCCGCGACGCAGGCTCTTGGAATCGCCCAGCTTGGCGCAGGGCGTGCGCATCGACTGTTCCAGCCGCAGCACGGCGATGTCGGTGTCGGCGTCCTCGCCGATGGGGCGGGCGGTCAGGCCGTGGCCGTCGGCGGTGATGATGGCGAAGCGGTTCACCCCGGCGATGACGTGCCGGTTGGTCAGAATCAGCCCGTCGCTGCTGACGAAGAAGCCCGAGCCCTCGCCGGCGATATAGCCGTCCGGCACGATGGGGATGACCCGCACCACCGCAGGGCCTACCGCCTCGACGGCGTCGACCACGGCGTTCGAATAGGCGTCCAGCAGGCCCATGTCGCGGACAAGCAACGGGCGCCTCGCCCGGATCGAACACCAGCTGCGTCTCGGGCGGATAGTTGAAGGTGGCCGGCAGGCGGCGGCGCGGTCGCCTGGCCTGCGCGAACAGATCGTACTTGCGCCCCTTGATCATCCCGGCCCCCGCCCCCGATTGGTTAACGGAAGCATGGCGGAGAGAGCGTGGGAAGACCTCGTCGCCTGTCGGGAGAGTCTTTGCGTGCTTCGCGACGCGCTGCGCGCTCCTCAGCATGACGAGCTTTGTTGCAGCCCTCCCCCTTCGTCATCCTGAGGAGCGATCCCGAGGGGATCGCGTCGCGAAGGACGCAGGGCGCCTATGCCGTCTAGCCCAGAATCGCCCGCGCCTGCCGTTCGTCCACCCGGATCTGCTCGACCATCGCGTCGATGGAGCTGAACTTCTCCTCCGGGCGCAGGAAGGCGATCAGCTGCGTCTCGATGACCTGGCCGTAGAGGTCCTCGTCGAAGTCGAACAGCCAGACCTCAAGCCGGGTCTCGACCTCTCCGGTGGTCGGGTTGTTGCCGATGTTGGCGACGCCGGGGACGACGCGGCCGTCCGGCAGGCGGGTGCGGGTGGCGTAGACGCCGAGCCTGGGCACGACATAGTCGACCATGAAGACGTTGGCGGTCGGAAAGCCCAGGGTGCGGCCCAGCTGCTGGCCCCGGCGCACGACACCCTCAATGGCGAACGGCTGGCCCAGGATGGCGGCGGCGTCCTGCGGACGGCCGTCGCGCAGCGCCTCGCGCACGCCGGTGGAGCTGTATTTCTCGGCCCCTTCGCCCACCGCCTCGGCGACGGAGACGGTAAAGCCCATCTCATCGCCATAGGCCTTCATCAGGGCCGGGCTGCCGGTGCGGCCCTTGCCGAAGGAGATGTCGAAGCCGACGGCGACGTGGCGCACGCCCAGGCCCTCGTGCAGAACCTTGAGCGCGAAGTCGCGGTCGCTGAAGTTGGCCATCTCGAAGTCGAACGGCAGGACGTAGAAGCGGTCCACGCCCATGGTCTCGAGCACCCGGGCCTGCTGCTCGGTGGTCATCAGCCGAAAGGCCGGCTCGTCGGGATGGAACAGCCGGCGCGGGTGCGGGTCGAAGCTGATCACCCCCACCGGCGCGCCGAGGCGCCGGCCGGCCTCGACCGCCCCGGCGATCACCTCGCGGTGGCCCAGGTGCACGCCGTCGAAGTTGCCGAGCGCCACGGCCGCGCCCTGATCGGCGGCCGACAGCCCCTTCCAGCCGTGGACGATCCGCAGGCTCATCAGCCGCCCTTGCGCGGGACCATGATCAGGGCCTCGCCCTCGATCACGGCCTTGCCGTTCACGGTGCAGACGGTGGCCAGGGTGGCGCGGGCCTTTTCGGCGTCCAGCGCGGTGATGGTGGCGGTGACCACCACCTCGTCGCCGATCTTCACCGGGCGTTTGAAGCTGAGCGTCTGGCCCAGATAGATGGCGCCCGGCCCCGGCAGCTTGCCGGCGATCAGGGCCGAGATGTAGGCGGCCGACAGCATGCCGTGGGCGATGCGGGTCTTGAACGGCGTGGTGGCGGCGAAGGCCTCGTCCAGGTGGACCGGATTGTGGTCGCCGCTGACCTCGGCAAAGCCCTGGATGGCCTTCTCGTCGACGGTGCGGGTCAGCTCGGCCGACTGGCCGACGCTGAGGTCTTCAAAGAACAGTGCCGTCATCGCGCGTTTCCCTCTGTCTTGTTGTGTCGCGTCTACCAGACCAGGTCGGCCATGGCGTAGCCCGCCTTGACGCCCTCGGCGGCCAGCAGGGCGTCGACGCCCGCCGCCGACAGCTTGCCGTCCGGGCCCATGGCCGCGTCGCCGTGGATGCCCTTGGCGATGAACAGGCAGTCCAGCCCCTGTTGCTCGGCGCCCTGGACGTCGGTGTGGACGCCGTCGCCGATGCACAGCACCCGGCGCGGATCGACGTCGCGGCCCAGCAGGCGGGAGGCCTCGGCCAGGCAGAGGTCGTAGATCGGGGCGTAGGGCTTGCCGGCCATCAGCACCTGGCCGCCCATGTCCGCGTAGAGATCGGCCAGGGCGCCGCCGCAGTAGATCAGCCGGTCGCCGCGCTGCACGACCCGGTCGGGGTTGGCGCAGATCATCGGCAGGCCGCGCGCGGCGGGGCCGGCGAAGCGGTCGCGATAGTCTTCCGGCGTCTCGACCTCGTCGTCGTAGGGGCCGGTGACGGCGATGAAGGCGGCCTCGTCGGGCTCGGCGAAGGTGAGGCCCAGGCCCTCGTACAGCGGCATGTCGCGATCGGGGCCGATGCGCCAGGCGGCGCCGAGCGCGGCCTTCTGGCCCAGCAGCACGCGGGTGGCGTCGCCGGAGGTGATGAAGGCCGTCCAGGCCTCGCGGGGCACCTTCAACGCGTCGAGCTGGGCGACGACGTCGCTGGCCGGGCGCGGCGAGTTGGAGATCAGGACGACGGGCCCCTTCTCGGCCCGGAACCGGGCCAGGGCGGCGCAGGCGTCGGGAAAACTCTCAAGGCCATTGTGGATGACGCCCCAGACGTCGCTCAGCAGCACGTCATAGCGGTCGGCGAGGTCGGCAAGGCCGGAGGGCAACGCGGTCATGGGGTGAGGCGCTAACGGGTGGGAGGTGGGGCGTCAACGGGCGAGGCGCGCCAACGGCCGGGGACATGTACCGTCTTCGGTACGTGTCCCCATCAGCTTGAAGCGGTTGCGGACACGCACTGAAGTGCATTTCCCCGGTGGTCAGGTCGCGTCGTGGAAGATCACCCCCAGCACCCGCCGCCGTCCTGACCGCACCGGCGACACGCCGTGCCGCAGGATCCGGCGGTGGACGCCTCGGCTCCCGTCGTGGGGCCGTTCGCGGACCGCGAAGATCACGCCCTGGCCCTTGCCCAGCGGCACGACCTGGGGCGCGGACTGCTGGCGCGGGCGCTGCTCGACCAGCACGAACTCGCCGCCGTCGAAGTCCTCGCCCGGCTGGTCGAGCAGGAAGGCGGCCTGGAGCGGGAAGACCTGTTCGCCGTAGAGGTCCTGGTGCAGGCAGTTGTAGTCGCCGGGGCCGTACTTCAGCAGCAGGGTCGTGGGCCGAACCTGCCCGGCGGCGTGGCAGCGTTCGAGCATCCCGGCCAGCGTGTCCGGGAAGCGCCGCTCTTCACCCAGCCGCTCCATCCAGCGGTTGGCGATCCAGGCGAGCGGCGGATAGAGCCCCTCGCGCAGGGCCTGAACCGGACCCGGAAGCGGGTAGCCGAAGTAGCGGTACTCCCCCTGGCCGAAGCCATGGCGCGCCATCACCACCCGGCTGCGGAAGCCGGCCTCCTGCTCGTAGAGGCCGGCCAGGGCCGCGCAGTCGGCGTCGCCGAGGACCGGCCCGGTCAGGGCCCACCCCCGCGCGTCGATGTCGGCGGCGATCCGCTTCCAGTCGAGGCCGTCGACGGTCACAGGGCGACGCCTTCGCGGGCCAGCAGGGCGCGCTTGCGCTCGACACCCCAGCGGTAGCCGGAGAGGCCGCCGTCCGACCGCACCACCCGGTGGCAGGGCGTGACCACCGCCAGCGGATTGGCCGCGCAGGCTCTGGCGACGGCCCGGGCGGCGCTGGGCCGGCCGATGGCGCGTGCGATGTCGCCGTAGCTGGCCGTGGTTCCGGCCGGGATGGCGCGCAGGGCGGTCCAGACCGCGCGCTGCAGATCCGTGCCCCGGTCCGCGAGCGGCAGCGGGGTCCGCGCGCGCGGGTCGGCGACCAGGGCGCGGACCTTGGCCGTCAGGTCGCCGAGCGCCACCGCGTCCTCGACCAGCCGGGCCTTCGGGAAGCGGACGCCAAGGTCGGCGGCCAGCGCGGCCGCGTCGTCGCCGAGCGTGATCGCCCGAATGCCATCGTCCGACGTGGCGACCAGAGTCAGGCCCAGGTCGGTGGCGACTGTCGCCCAGCGCAGGGTTTCCCGCGCCTCGTCCGGCCGGCAGTTGCGGCAGGCGCGGAAGCCGTCGGCGCGGGCGGCCTCGGCGGTCTCGTAGAAGCGGACGTTCCTGCGCAGCGGCCGGCCGCCGCAGCCCGGCCGGCAATAGACGCCCGTGGTGACCACGGCGAACAGGAACGCGCCGTCGGCGTCACGGTCACGGCTCACGAGCGCGGTCCAGCGCGCGTCGTCGGTGTCGTAGGTCATGGCATGGCTCCTCTTGCGATGGAGCCATTGTCGGGGGTTAGGCGGCGGCAAGCATTCCGATGCTTGCTACGCGTTCCAGAAATCGCAACCGCCCCTCCTCCGTCATGGCCCGACTTGTTCGAGCCACAGATGCACGGTGAGCCAACGGAAAAGGGCGCAACCGATCGGCCGCGCCCTCCCCGAACCTCAGTGCTCATGGGTGGCCCGAACAAGTCGGGCCATGACGAGCTTCCAGGTGTCGCGCCCTACTTCGCCGCCGTCCACTTCGCCATCCAGGCCTCGACCGTGGCGTACCACTGCACCGAGTTCTGCGGCTTGAGGATCCAGTGGTTCTCGTCCGGGAAGTGGAGGTACTGTGTCGGGGCGCCGACGCGCTGGTTGGCGGTGTAGGCGCCGATGCCCTGGTCGAGCGGCACGCGGTAGTCGCGGGCCCCGTGGATGACCAGCATGGGCGTCTTCCAGTCCTTCACGTGGACCGCCGGATTGAAGCGGTCGACCGCTTCCGGGTTCGTCCAGGGCACGCCGTACTGCTCTTCGGAGAAGTTGGGGATGTCGGTCGCGTAGGCCATGCTGCGCGTGTCGAAGAGGCCAGCGTGGTTGACCAGGCACTTCCACGGGCTCTGCCACTGGCTGGCGATCCAGGCGACCATGTAGCCGCCGTAGGAGCCGCCGAGCGCGCAGGCGCGGTCGCCGTCCAGGTAGCTGTATTTCGCCAGCGCGGCGCTCCAGCCCTTCTGCAGGTCTTCCAGAGGACGGTCGCCCCAGTGACCGACGATCGACTGCGCGAAGGCCGTGCCGTAGCCGACGGAACCGTGGAAATCGACCATGACCACCGCATAGCCCATGCCGGCCCAGACCTGCGGATTCCAGCGGTAGGACCAGGCGTTGCCGAAGCTGCCGTGCGGGCCGCCGTGGATCAGGAAGGCGACCGGATATTGCTTCCCGGCCTCCCAGCCGGTCGGCTTGACCACGTAGCCGTAGACCGTCTCGCCGTTCCAGCCGCTGAAGCTGAACTGCTCGGCGTCGGACATCGGGGTGTCGGCCATGGCGGCCTTGGCGACGTCGCTGAGCTGGCGGGCGCCGCCCACGGTCAGGTCATAGAGCTGGCCGGGCGAGGTCAGGCTGTCGCGGACATAGACCGTGGTCCCGGCCGCCAGGTCGTAGCCGCCGACCGAGCCGTCGGAGACCACCTCGGCCGCCTTGCCGGTGGCCAGGGCGACGGCGAACAGCTTCACCTGGCCCAGGTGCGGGGCGGTGACGTAGAGGCTCTTGCCGTCCGGCGCCCAGGCCAGCGAGCCGACGCCGAGGTCCAGGTCCGGCGCGACCTCGCGCGTGGCGCCGGTCTTCAGGTCGCGGACCATCAGGATCGACCGCTGGGCGATCATCACGGGCGCGGCCTCGGACACATAGGCCAGGGTCTTGCCGTCCGGCGACAGCGTCGGGCGGGCGTCGGAGGTCCGGCTGTCGGGGATGAGGCGCGCGGGCGGCGCCGAGCCGTCGGCGGGCACGACATAGAGGCTGGCGATCGGGCCGGTGCCCGGGGTGACCCCGGCGGGCGTGGCGCTGTACCAGATCGTCCTGCCGTCACGGCTGACGGCGACGTCGCCCGCGACGTCGGCCTTGATCCCTTTCGTCAGAGCCACGCCGTCGGCCGGGCCGCGCCGTCAAGCCGGACCGTGAACAGGGCGGTGAACTGGTCATCCTCGTACTGGTCGAAGGCCCGGGGCAGCGCGCCCTCGACATAGCTCTGGCCGCTGGTCTTCAGCTTGGCCTTGGCCTCGACACGGGCCTTGGTGCAGGCGAGGTCGGCGCAGTCGGGGAAGACGTCCAGCCCGACGACCAGGGTGCGGCCGTCGGCGGCGAGGCGAAAGCCGCCGACGTCCAGCGGCAGGGCGGTGATCTGGGCTTTGCCGGTCCCGTCGGGCGCGACCCGCCAGACCTGACGCGAGCCGGACTTGCCGGACAGGAAGTAGAGCCACTTGCCGTCGGCCGACCAGCGCGGCGCGCCCGGCGCCTTCTCGTCGTCGCTGATCGCCACCGGCCTGGCGCCGGCGGTCTTGCGGTCGAGCAGCCACAGGGCGTTGACGCCCTTGTTGCCCTCCCAGTCGGTGGTGCGGACGCTGTACGCGACCCAGCGGCCCTCGGGTGACACGCGCGGATCGGTCAGCCGCTCCTGGGTTGCAAGATCCTTGGCCGTGAACGGCCGGGCCGAGGCGGCCGTGGTCGTGGCCAGAAGCGCGAGCGCAAGGCCCGCCGCCGCGAAGAGACGCATGTGGGAAGTCCCCCGAAGATGATGTGGCGGCAGGCTAGGGGGCGGGGCGGCAGGGGGCAAGTGAGCGTCATCCTCTCCCCTTGGGAGAGGTGGCCCGGCGGAGCCGGGTCGGAGAGGGAGGCACGGAACAACCGTCGGACGGCGGCGCGTCCCTCTCCACCATGCTCCGCATGGTCCCCCTCTCCCAAGAGGGAGAGGAAAGAGGAGCTAGTACCCCACCGCCCGGCGCATCGAGGCCCGCATGAAGTCGGCGGGCGGGTCGGTTTCGGCGAGGACGGCGTCGCGGATGGCGCGGGGCTCGCCGAACAGGTGGCCCTGGCCGAACGCGAGGTCGAGGTCGAGGATGTCGACGATCTGGCGCTCGCTCTCGACCTTCTCGACGATGATCTCCACGCCGTAGCGGCGGGTGAGGCGCGAGAAGTCGGAGGCGTGCAGGTCGGGCAGCGACTTGATCACCAGCCGGCCGTCCGTCTCTTCCAGCTGGTCGAGCAGCATCTGGGCGCCGACCTTGATGAACTTCACGTCGGCCCGGGCCAGGTCCTGGTAGTCGAGGTCCAGGTCGTTGACCTTGTCGAGGCTGAAGCGGAAGCCGAGGTCGGCCAGACGGGCCATGTGCCGCGCCTCGACCGCGCCGCGGCGCGAGAAGGCCGACTGGCCCAGTTCGAAGATCAGCGCGCCGGCCATGTCCTTGTTGGCCGACAGGAAGTCGAGGAACTGCGGGAAGAAGCTCTCGTCCGACAGGCTGGCCAGCGAGATGTTGCAGAAGATGCCGACCTTGCGGTCCTGCTTGGCGAGGCGCCGGACAATCTGCACGCAGCGGAACAGCAGCAGGTTGTCGATCGCCGCGACCAGGCCCTCGGGCTCGGCCACCGCCAGGTACTCGGCCGGCATCATCACCCGGCCGGTGTCGTCGCGCAGGCGCGAGAAGCTTTCGTAGAAGACGGTGCGGCGCTGCGGCAGCGACACGATCGGCTGAAGGTAGAGATCGACGCGGTTCTCGGCCAGGGCGGCCTTGACGGTGTCGAGCAGCGCCTCGGACTGGGCCGAGTGGCCGAAGGCGTGCATCGGGGCGGCGGCGACGCGGCTGGACAGCTGCGCCTCCATCTTCTCAGCCATGCGCTGGACGGTGTCCTCGAGCATGTGGACTTCGCTGGACAGTTCCTCGGACCGGCGCAGCGCGTCGACGGTGACCGTCTCGACCACCTCGGTCAGGCGGGCGTCGACCTTCTCCAGCTGGTTGGTCAGGATCAGGTGCGCTTCGCGGATCGCGCCGAGCTCGCCGCGCAGACCGGCCATGTCGAGACCGCGCGCCACCAGCAGGTAGACCACGCCCAGAACGGCGAGGCCGGCGACGAAGCCGGACACAGCCGCACCCCAGCCGCCCCCGCCGCGCCATATCAGCAGCGAGAGGATGAGCGCCAGGCAGAGGAACGCGGCGCCGATCAGAACCTGAGTGAGTCGCTGCATTCAGCACCCGCCCTTGCGAATCGTCGAGGTGAGTATCCGACGCGGACGATCATGGTGTCGATTGTATTAACGCCGCATGTTCACGATCGACCGGCGATGCATCGACAGCCGCCCGCCCTGCTGATAATCAGTCGCAAGTTTTGTCGGGCGCCCGGACCTTCACACCTTGACCCATACCCAGTCTGACCCCTCAGCCCGCTTCCTGAGCGAGGGCGCGCCCGGCGCGCGCGGCGTGATCCTGCGGGTGCATCCGCACGAGGACGCCCGCGGCGCCCTGAGCGTCGAGGAGCTGGAGCGCCGGCTGCTGGAGCTGGGCTTCGTCGAGGGCGCGCAGGTCGAGGTGCTGCACGAGGGCCTGTTCGGGCGCGATCCGATGGCCGTGCGTCTGGACGACATGCGGGTGGCGCTGCGCCGCCGCGAGGCCAGCGCCGTGGAAGTCGCCTTCGAGGAGGCCGGGCTTTGACCGCCGCAGCCATCCCCGCCTCGACGCGCATGGCGCTGGTGGGCAATCCCAACAGCGGCAAGACCGCCCTGTTCAACGCCCTGACCGGCAGCCGCCAGAAGGTGGCCAACTACGCCGGCGTCACCGTCGAGCGGAAGGAAGGCGTGGTCACCGCGCCGTCCGGCCGGGTCATCCAGGTGCTCGACCTGCCCGGCACCTACAGCCTGCGGGCCCGCAGCCCGGACGAGGCGGTCACCCGCGACGCCGTGCTGGGCCGCCTGGCCGGCGAAGCGCCGCCGGACGTCATCGTCTGTGTCGCCGACGCCACCAACCTGCGGCTGGTGCTGCGGCTGGCGCTGGAGTTGAAGCAGGTCGGCCGGCCGTTCGTGCTGGCGCTGAACATGTACGACATAGCCCAGCGCCAGGGCCTGCGCATCGACCTGGAAGGCCTGTCGCAAGCCGTCGGCGCACCGATCGTCACCACCGTGGCCACCCGCAAGCGCGGCATCGAGGACCTGGTCGCCCGGGCCGAGACCCTGGCCCTGACCGTCGCCCCGACCGAAAGCACCTGGCGCGAGCCGACCGCCGCAGAGATTCGCCAGGCCCACGCCGAGGCCCAGCGGATCATGAAGGCCCACGTCCGCCCGGCCGAGCGCCCCGATACCTGGACCGGCCGCATCGACGATGTGCTTCTGCATCCGGTCGGCGGCCTGCTGATCCTGTCAGCCATCCTGTTCGTGATGTTCCAGGCGGTGTTCGCCTGGGCCACGCCGGCCATGGACGCCATCGAGGCCGGCTTCGGCTGGCTGGGCGGCGTGGTCGCGGCGGTGACGCCCGACGGCCTGCTGCGCAGCCTGATCGTCGACGGCCTGATCGCCGGGGTCGGCAGCGTGCTGGTCTTCCTGCCGCAGATCCTGATCGTCTTCTTCTTCATCCTGCTGCTGGAAGACAGCGGCTACATGGCCCGGGCCGCCTTCCTGATGGACCGGCTGATGGGCGCGGCCGGCCTGCACGGGCGGGCCTTCATCCCGCTGCTGTCCAGCCATGCCTGCGCCATTCCGGGCGTCATGGCCGCCCGCGTCATCGACCAGAAGCACGACCGCCTGACCACCATCCTGATCGCGCCGCTGATGACCTGCTCGGCGCGCATTCCGGTCTACACCCTGATCATCGGGGCGCTGATCCCGCAGAGGACCTACTGGGGCTTCATCAACCTGCAGGGCCTGGTGATGTTCGGCCTGTACGCCAGCGGCATCGTCTCGGGCCTGCTGGTCGCCTTCGTGATCCGCAAGGTGTTCTGGAGGACGGCCTCGGAGCCCTTCATGATGGAGCTGCCGACCTACCGCCTTCCGGATCCCGAGAACGTCCTGCGCAACCTGATGCAGCGGGCGGGCATCTTCATCAGCCGCGCCGGGCGGATCATCCTGCCGCTGATGGTGCTGGTCTGGGTGCTGTCGACCTTCCCCTATCCGCCGGAGGGCGCGACGGGACCGGCCATCGACTACAGTTTCGCCGGGATGATCGGCCACGCCATCGAGCCCTTCCTGGCCCCGATCGGCTTCAACTGGCAGATGTCCATCGCCCTGGTCCCGGGCATGGCCGCGCGCGAGGTGGCCGTGGCGGCGCTGGGTACGGTCTATGCGGTGGGCGATGTCGAAGGGGCCGGCGCCGCGACGCTGAGCGCCATCCTCTCCAGCCAGTGGTCGCTGGCCTCGGGCCTGTCGGTGCTGGCCTGGTACGTGTTCGCGCCGCAGTGCGTGGCGACCCTGGGCGTGGTCAAGCGCGAGACCAACGGCTGGCTCTGGCCGACCGTGATGTTCACCTACATGTTCGCCCTGGCCTATCTGGCGGCCTTCATCACCTACCGGGTTTCGCTGGCGATGGGCTGGGGGTAGTTGGACCAACAGGTTGGTCCAACTTACCGTCCGTGATACCCTGCGGCCATGACGATCCAGGTCAACATCGCCAAGGCCAAGGCCACCCTGTCCGAACTCGTCGCCCGCGCCGAGGCCGGCGAGGAGGTCGTGCTGATGCGCAACGGCAAGCCGGTTGTGACTCTGACGCCAACGCTGACGCCCGCGAGCAGGGGCCATCGCCGGATCGGCGCCTGGGCCCATCTGGGGCCCATGGAAGACCCGGACATGTTCAGCCAGCCTGACCCGGAGATGGCCGAGCTGGCTGACTCCGCCGACGAAGACCACGTCTACAGGCCTTGAACATCCTGCTGGACACCAACGCGTTGCTCTGGTCGCTGCTCAAGCCCGACCGGCTCTCCACGTTGGCGCACCGCGTGATCGTCGAGGCCGAGACCGTCTATGTCAGCGCCGCGAGCATCTACGAGATCGATTTCAAGCGGGAGAAGCTCAAGGCCGGGGGCGTGAGGCGGGAGGACAGCTTCCTGACCCGCATGCCGCACGACATGGCGAAGAATCTGCCGATGCTCGGCTTCACGCTGCTCGATATCACCGCCGAAATCGCGTCGCGCGCGGCCAGACTTCCGCTCCACCACCGCGATCCATGGGACAGGCTGATCGTGGCTCAGGCGATGAGCCTGAACGCGCCCCTCGTCTCCGTCGACGCGGCATTGAGCGCCTACGACGTCGACACTCTCTGGTGACGCCCTACCGCGTCGGGACCGGAACTTCGCCGCGGTAGTCGTAGAAGCCGCGCTCGGTCTTGCGGCCCAGCCAGCCGGCCTCGACGTACTTCACCAGCAGCGGGCACGGGCGGTACTTGCTGTCGGCCAGGCCCTCGTGGAGGACGTTCATGATCGACAGGACGGTGTCCAGGCCGATGAAGTCGCCCAGCTCCAGCGGACCCATCGGGTGGTTGGCGCCCAGCTTCATGGCGGTGTCGATCGACTCCACCGTGCCGACGCCCTCGTACAGGGTGTAGATCGCCTCGTTGATCATCGGCACCAGCACGCGGTTGACGATGAAGGCCGGGAAGTCCTCGGCGTTGGTCGTGGTCTTGCCCAGCGAGCGGGCGAAGGTCACGGCCTCCTCATAGGTCTTGCCGTCGGTGGCGATGCCGCGAATGACCTCGACCAGCTTCATCAGCGGCACGGGGTTCATGAAGTGCAGGCCGATGAACCGTTCGGGCCGGTCGGTGGTCGAGGCCAGGCGGGTGATCGAGATAGACGAGGTGTTGGACGCCAGCAGAGTCTCGGCCTTCAGGTGCGGCTGCAGCGCGCGGAAGATCGCCTTCTTGGTCTCTTCGTTTTCGGTCGCCGCCTCGATGGCCAGGTCGGTCTGGCCGATCAGGGCGAGGTCGGCGGCGGGGCGGATGCGGCCCAGCGTCGCCTTCATGGCCGCGTCGTCGATCAGGCCGCGGCCGACCTGGCGCGCCAGGTTGTGCTCGATGGTCGCCATGCCGGCGTCGATCTTCTCCTGGCTGAGGTCGTGCAGGAACACGTCATAACCGGCCAGCGCACAGACATGCGCGATGCCCGACCCCATCTGGCCCGCGCCGACGACGCCGACCGTCTTGATATCCGCCATGAAGTCTCGCCCTTGACGTCGGCGCGGTTGAGTCCGGGGAGGGTCCGCGCCGTCAAACTTTGTGGCGGGCTTTCTAGCACGAGAGTCAGAGGGACCGCCAAGGTCTTTGCTGCGATGCAGCGGGGGGCGTCCGCCCGGCGCCCGCCCCGCGGGCGCCGGGGAGGATTGCCATTAGCAACGCGCCGCGCTCAATTGCGCGCCAATCCGGATCAACCGGGCGCGGGAGCGAGACATCATGACGACGACAGCCTGGCAGTCGGGACTTCAACTTCGGTCGCTCGTAACCTCGGCGGGCGAGCTCAAGCTGTCGCTGGAACGCGTCGACACGCCGGCGCCGGCCGACGGCGAGGTGGTGGTCCAGGTGCAGGCCTCGCCGATCAATCCGTCGGACCTGGGGCTGCTGATCGGCCCGGCCGACCTCAGCACCGCGCGCGCCGGAACCAACGCCAACGGCCCGACCTTCACCGCCGACATTCCCAAACACCTGATGCGGATGATGGCCGCGCGGGCCGACGAGAGCATGCCGGTCGGCAACGAGGGCTGCGGCGTGGTCGTGGCGGCCGGATCTTCGCCCGAGGCGCAAGCGCTGCTGGGCAAGACCGTCGCCTGCCTGGGCGGGGCTATGTACGGCCAGTTCCGCACCCTGCCCCTGGCCTCGGTCATGCTGCTGCCGGACGGCACGGCCCCGGCCGACGGCGCCTCCTGCTTCGTCAATCCGCTGACGGCGCTCAGCTTCCCCGAGACGATGAAGCGGGAGGGCTTCACCGGCCTGATCCACACGGCGGCGGCCTCGAACCTGGGCCAGATGCTGGTCAAGATCTGCCTCAAGGACGGCATCCCGCTGGTCAACATCGTGCGCAACGACGAGCAGGCGGCGATCCTGCGCGGCCTGGGCGCCACGCACATCGTCGACTCCAGCAAGCCCTCGTTCCTTGAGGACCTGACCCAGGCCATCGTCGAGACCGGCGCCTACCTGGCCTTCGACGCCATCGGCGGCGGCAAGCTGTCGGGCCAGATCCTCAACTGCATGGAAGTGGCGGCCAACAAGACGGCCAAGGTCTACAGCCGCTACGGCTCCAACCAGATGAAGCAGGTCTATGTCTACGGCGGCCTGGACACCGGCCCGACCGAGCTGAACCGCGCCTTCGGCATGATGTGGGGCCTGGGCGGCTGGCTGCTGACGCCGTTCCTGATGAAGATCGGGCCGGTCGAGACCCAGAAGCTGCGCGACCGCGTCGTCGCCGAGCTGAAGACCACCTTCGCCAGCCACTACACGGCCGAGATCACCCTGGCCGAGGCGCTCGATCCGCAGGTCATCGCTGCGTACAACCGCAAGTCCACCGGCGAGAAGTACCTGATCACGCCGTAGGAATTGGGGACTGCTTCCGGCAGGCGCTGGACGGTTCGGGACAGACACCAGCGGTGTCTGTCCCTTTTCATTGCACGCCTCCATATTTCTGCTATTTCTGTCACGACAGAAATACGAGAACCGCCGTGGACCTCACCCCCGCCATGCAGCGCTACATCCTCCACTGGGGGGAGATGGGGACGCGGTGGGGCACCAACCGGTCGGTGGCCCAGATCCAGGCGCTGCTGTTCCTGGCCGGCCGGCCGATGCACGCCGAGGAGATCGCGCAGACGCTGAGCATCGCGCGGTCGAACGTCTCCAACAGTCTCAAGGAACTGCAGGGCTGGGGGCTCATCAAGCTGATCCACCTGCCCGGCGACCGGCGCGACCATTTCGAGGGCAAGACCGATCCCTGGGACATGCTGACCCTGATCGTCGAGGGCCGGAAGAAGCGCGAGATCGACCCGACGCTGGAGATGCTGGCCGCCTGCGTGGCGGAGGCGGAGGCCGATCCATCCACCCCTTCGGGGGTGAAGGCCCGGCTCAAGGACATGCAAGGCTTCATGACCCGGCTGGACCGCTGGTACGGGCAGGTCCGCCAGATCCCGCGCCCGACGCTGGTCAAGCTGATGGGCCTGGGCGCGAAGGTCGCCGGGTTGATAGGACGCTAGAGGAGATCGGGGCGATGGAACGGGTGCTGAGGGGATACCAGGGGGCCGCGGCTCCCGTCCGGGCGAAACCCACCATTGTCCCCCTCGATTTCCCTGCCCTGCTCGGCCCCGAGGCCTGGGCCCGCCTGCCGGCCGCCGTCCAGCACCGGTTCGCCGCCCACCCGGCCCTGGGGCTCAACACCGTCTACGACGGCCGCATGGTGGTCGAGGCCAGCTGGGTCGGCCGGCTGGTCTCGCAGGTCTGCCGGCTGATCGGCACGCCGCTGGCGCCCTGGACCGGCGCCGACGTCCCGACCTCGGTCGACGTCCACCTCGACCCGCGCGGCGGGCTGGTCTGGGCCCGCACCTACTGCTTCGACCGCCGCTCGCCGGTGCTGGTCAGTTCGACCAAGCTGATGACCGCCGGGGGCGAGCTGCTGGAGGTGGTGCGCGGGGGCCTCGGCATGGCGCTGACCGTCGGCGTCGAGGACGGCGCCCTGCACTTCCGCAGTCGCCGCTACTTCTTCAGCCTCGGCCCGCTGCGCCTGCCGATCCCCGACCTGCTGACGCCGGGCCGCGCCCACGTCGTGCACCGCGACGTCGGCGGCGGACGGTTCCGCTTCACGATGGACTTCCACCATCCCTGGTTCGGCCGGACCCTGTTCCAGGACGGCGTCTTCCAGGATCCCGCGTAGGAGACTTTCGCCATGACCGCCGTGCTGATCCTGCTCATCTGCCAGGGCGTGCTCGGGGCGATCGACACCCTGTGGCACCACGAGGCGACCGCCCGGTTGCCCGCCAGCCCGACGGCGCGGCCGGAGCTGGTGCTCCATGGGCTGCGGGAGGCGATCTATGCGGTGATCTTCCTGACCCTGCCCTGGGTGCGCTGGGAGGGCTGGCTCGCCTGGGTCCTGGCGGCGCTGTTGGCGGTGGAGATCATCATCACCCTGCAGGATTTCCTGCTCGAGGACCGCACCCGCCGTCTGCCCCCGACCGAGCGCGTGCTGCACACGGTCATGGCCATCGGCTTTGGCGTGCTGCTGGCCTTGCTGACCCCTTTGCTGATCGAGTGGGCCGCGCGGCCGACGGCCTTCGTCCCCGAGAGCCACGGCTGGCTGTCATGGATCGCCACGGCGCTGGGGTTGGGCGTGCTGGTCTGGACCGTCCGCGACCTGGCCGCCGGGACGCGCCCGCCGGACCATGCTGCATCTGCCGGCGAGCCCAGCGGCCGCACGGTTCTGATCACCGGCGCCACCGGCTTCATCGGCGCGGTGCTGATGCACCGGCTGATCGCGCGCGGCGACCGCGTGGTGGCGCTGGTCCGCGACGACATCGCCGCCCGCCTGCGCTGGCCCAGGCGGGTGCTGTTCGTGCGGAGCCTGTCGGAGATCCCGACGGAGATGCGCATCGACGCCGTGGTCAACCTGGCCGGGGCGCCGGTCGCGGCGGGGCCCTGGACCGCCGGACGCCGCAGGCTGTTGCTCGACAGCCGGGTGGACACCACCCGCGCCGTCGGCGACCTGCTGGACCGACTGGAGCGCCGACCGGACGTGGTGGTCAACGCCTCCGCCACCGGCGTCTACGGCGACCGGAGCGAGGAGCGGCTCGACGAGACGTCGCCGGCCGGGAACGGCTTCATGGCCGATCTGGTGCGGCTCTGGGAGGTCGAGCAGGCGAAGCAGGCGACCGGCGGGACGCGGGTCTGCTCGCTACGGTTCGGCATGGTGTTCGACCCCTGCGGCGGACCGCTGGCGCTGCTGATGCTGCCCGCACGCTTCGGCGCGGCGGCCGTCCTGGGCGGCGGGCGACAATGGACGCCCTGGATCCATCTCGAGGACGCCGTGCGCCTGATCGAGACCGCGCTGCGCGACGCCCGCTACAGCGGCCCGATCAACGCCGTGGCCCCGGACCTGGTCACCCAGGCGGAGCTGACCCGGGCCCTGGCCTTCCGGTTTCGTACACCGCAGTGGCTGCGCATCCCGGCATGGCCGCTGCGCCTGCTGCTGGGCGAGATGTCGGACCTGTTCCTGGCCGGCCAAAGAGTCGAGCCGGGACGGCTGCGCGCCCTGGGCTTCCAGTGGACCCGGCCGACCCTTCCCGATGTGTTCGCGCCCGCCGCTGCGCCGAGGGACACGGCCCGGCCGAGCCTGGCGGCCTGAAGACTGGACCTCGCGCAAAGACGCCCTAGCTCGATTTCCGGGATCCGTTGAAGGAGTCTCCGCCGATCCTGTGCGTCCCGGGGGCGGGTCTGGACGCCCGTCCCCGGCTTCGCGCCGCAACGAATAAGGCCCGGAGCGTGAGCCCCGGGCCTTGATCGTTGCAGCCGTGTGGCGCCGGGCCTTAGCCCAGAGCGGCCATCAGTTCCGGCACGGCGGCCTTGTAGTCGGCCACCAGGCCGTAGTCGGCGACCTGGAAGATCGGCGCGTCGGCGTCCTTGTTGATCGCGACGATCACCTTGGAGTCCTTCATGCCGGCCAGGTGCTGGATGGCGCCCGAGATGCCGATGGCGATGTAGAGCGCCGGGGCGACGACCTTGCCGGTCTGGCCGACCTGGTAGTCGTTGGGGGCGTAGCCGGCGTCGACGGCGGCGCGCGAGGCGCCGACGGCGGCGCCCAGCTTGTCGGCCAGGGGCTCGATGACCCGCTGGAACTCTTCGGCCGAGCCCATGGCGCGACCGCCGGAGACGACGATCTTGGCGGCCGTCAGTTCCGGACGGTCCGACTTGACCATCTCTTCCGACTGGAAGCGGGTCTTGCCGGCCGAGGCGGCGGCGACCTTCTCGACCGAAGCCGAGCCGCCTTCACCGGCCGCCTTGAAGGCGGTCGGGCGGACGGTCAGGACCTTGGTCTTGTCGCCGGTCTGGACGGTCTCCAGCGCGTTGCCGGCGTAGATCGGGCGGACGAAGGTGTCGGCGGACACGACTTCGATGACATCCGAGATCGGCGAGGCGTCGAGCTTGGCGGCCACGCGGGGCGCGAAGTTCTTGCCCGCCGAGGTGGCCGGAACCAGCACGGCGTCATAGCCGCCGGCCAGACCGATGATGGTGTCACAGATGGCCTCGGCGATGCCGTGGCCCACGTCCGCGCCCTCGGCCAGGATGACCTTGCGCACGCCGGCGATCTTGGCGGCGGCGGCGGCCACGGCGTCGGCGCCCTGGCCCAGGACCAGGACGTCCACGTCGCCCGACATCGCCAGGGCGGCGGTGACGGTCTTGTGGGTGGTGTCGCGCAGGTGCGCGTTGTCGTTATCGGCGACGACGAGAACGGCCATCAGAGCACCCCCGCTTCAGTCTTAAGCTTGGCCACCAGTTCGGCGGCGTTTTCGACCTTGACGCCCGCCGAGCGCTTGGCCGGTTCGGACACCTTCAGCACCTTCAGGCGCGGCGCGACGTCGACGCCATAGTCGCCGGTCGCCTTGGTCGCGATTTCCTTCTTCTTCGCCTTCATGATGTTGGGCAGCGAAGCGTAGCGCGGCTCATTCAGGCGCAGGTCGGCGGTGATCACCGCCGGCAGGTCGACTTCCAGGACCTGAAGGCCGCCGTCGACCTCGCGGGTCACCACGGCCTTGCCGCCGCCGATCTCGACCTTCGAGGCGAAGGTCGCCTGCGGCCAGTCGAGCAGGGTGGAGAGCATCTGGCCCACGGCGTTGTTGTCGCCGTCGATGGCCTGCTTGCCCATCAGCACCACGTCGGCGCCCTCTTCCTTGGCGACAGCGGCGAGCAGCTTGGCCACGGCCAGCGGTTCGACGTCGGTGTCGGACTGGATGAGGATGCCGCGGTCACCGCCCATGGCCAGCGCCGTGCGGATGGTTTCCTGCGCCTGGGCCGGACCGATCGAGACGATCACGACCTCGGTGGCGACACCCTTTTCCTTGAGACGGACGGCCTCTTCGACCGCGATCTCGCAGAAGGGATTCATGGACATCTTGACGTTGGCCAGGTCGACGCCCGACTGGTCGGGCTTCACCCGAGCCTTCACGTTATAATCGATCACCCGTTTGACCGGGACGAGCACCTTCATGGGCTTATTCCGCCGTGTTGCGTTGCGAAAAATCTTGCGCGAACAGGCTGATACCGACTCCCGCGCGCAATGCAAGTTTCCCTTGGGGTCAATCTGGCGCTGGAAAAATGCCCGGCAAGGGCTACGGACGGCGGTTCCGTTCGCGGGGCCGCCCGGGCGCGCGGCGGTCTAGGCTGCGGCGGGCCTTTAAGGTACAGGGCTTCGCATGAATCCGACCATCGACCGCCTGAAGCTCATCTTCCTCGGCGTCTTCGCCGTCGCCTGTGTGGCGCTGTGGGCCTACCAGATCCTCTACGTCTGGCCGGCCAAGAAGTGCGAGGCCGGCGGCCAGTGGTGGGACAAGGATCGCCGAGTCTGCGCCCAGCCGATCTACATTCCCGACATCACCGGCCGTCCGGCCGGCGTCAGCCGCAAGGCCTGGTCGGAGCAGAAGGCGGCCGAGGAGAACCAGCGCGACCATCTGGGCTATCCGGCCGCGCCAGCCGCGCCCGCGTCCGTGACGCCCGCGCCCGCCGCGAAGGCGCCCGCGACGCCTGCCGCCGCGACGCCGGCCGCGCCGGCGCCGAAATAGACGTCAGCGGGTTCCGCCCGGAACCCAGAGCACGTCGCCGGCGCCCTTGTCGTTGGCCCAGCGGCCGGCGACGAACAGCAGATCCGACAGGCGGTTGAGGTATTTGATCGCCGCCGCGCCGACCGGTTCGTCCGGCAGGGCGGCCAGGGTGACGCAGGCCCGCTCGGCCCGGCGGCAGACCGTCCGCGCCAGATGCAGCGCCGCCGCCGCCGGCGTCCCGCCCGGCAGCACGAACGAGGTCAGGGCCGAGAGTTCGCCGTTCAGCAGGTCGATCTCCCGCTCCAGCCGCTCGACCTGGGACTCGAGGATGCGCAGCGGCTCCCAGCCCAGCGGCTTGCCCCGGTCCGGAGTCGCCAGGTCGGCGCCAAGGTCGAAGAGGTCGTTCTGGGCCCGCGCCAGAATCCCGTCGAGAACCGCATCGCCGGCGGTGTGCAGCCGGACCAGACCCAGGCAGCTGTTGGTCTCGTCGACCGTGCCATAGGCCTCGACCCGGGGGTTGTCCTTGGGCACGGGCTCGCCGGTCGACAGGCGGGTCGTGCCGCCATCGCCGGTGCGGGTGTAGATGCGGTTGAGCGTGACCATCGCCGCTAGCCCTGCGTCTTCCACCAGAAGGCGGCGACCAGCACCATGACCGCGACGAACTGTAGCAGAACGCGAAGCCGCATCAGGCGGTTGGAATAGGACCGGCCAAAGTCGCCACCCCTGTGCAGGGCGTAGAGACCGGCGAGCAGCGCGATCAGCACCGCCGCGAGAGAGACCGGAACGAGTATGTTGAAGAGCGTATCCATCATGCGGAACCTAGCGCGTCAGGGGTCTGGCGACCACCGGCGCATTCCTTCAACAACTTTTTCGCCTTGGTCGAGCGCGTTCACTGAGCACGCTCACCCGTTATGGGGCCCCGGATCAGCGGGATGTCACCGGTTTCTTGCCATATTTTGTTAGGAAAAAAGTTCTTGATCGCGACCCACGTTCGGTGTACGCGGCGCCTCACATTGCTCGTTGAGCATGTTCATTGAACGCGATCAACTCCTCACCGCGGATCGCGTCGACCTGACAGGCGGGGAGGCGAGACGGAGCCATTCATGGGTATGCCCCAAAGCGCCGCCGCCCACCCGGCGGCGGACAGTGAAACCATCGCCGAGGTTCGGCAGTTGATTGAGGATCTGCGCGACGCCGCGCAGGACGGCCGCGATCTTGCAAAGCGGTACGCTGACGTCCTGGTGAAGGTCGTCGAGGAGTACTGCGTGGAATTCGAGAAGCGCGCCGAGGCCGCGCTGGCCCGTTTGGAGGCGGACCAATGAATCATATCCCCATGCGCATGAATGCGCCGGCCATCCGGCCCCAGAAGATGACCCGCCGCGCCATGGCCAAGCAGCAGACCCGCGAAAAGGTCCTGCAGGCGGCCCGCGAGTTGTTTATCGAGCGCGGCTACGAAGGCGCCACGATCCGTGACATCGCCCGCGTCGCCGGCATGTCGACCGGCGCCGTGTTCGCCAGCTTCGCCGACAAGAACGAGCTGTTCGACGCCATCCTGAACGACGACTTCGCCGCCCTGCTCGAGCCGATGCAGGACGCCGTCATCGGCGCCACGACCGCCCGCGAGGCCCTGGTCGGCATGTTCGGCGCCGCCTACCGCGCCCACGCCCATCAGCTTCCGCTGATCCTCGCGGCCCTCGCCGCGTCCTGGACCCGCACGCCTGAAGCCGAGCGCCTGCGTCGCGAGAGCATGCGTCCGATCCGCGCCCTGGTTCTGGAAGTCCTGGAACGCGGCGTCGAGCGCGGCGAACTGGCCGCCCGTTTCGACCTGCGCCTGATCGCCGATCTGATGTGGGACCTGTTCCTGGCCGGCTACCGTCCGGCCGCTTTCGACGGGGCGTCTGTCGAGAACCAGACCGACAAACTGGCGGATCGGATCGACGTGGTTTTGACAGCCGTCAAGGCATAGTAACCACGCCGCGCTCATCCTTGAGGGTGAGCGCGGCTGTCCGGGGGGACACAGATTGGGCGTACGCGAGACGCAAAAGCTGGAAACGCGCCGCAAAGTACTTGAGGCGGCGCGCGATCTCTTCAACGAGATCGGCTACGAGGAAACCACCATCCGCGCGGTCGCGGAGCGGGCGGGCGTGTCCGTCGGCAGCGTGTTCACCACCTTCGCGTCCAAGGCCGATGTGCTGAGCCAGGTCATGGATGACCGGGTCGACGCCCTCTACAGGGAGCTGGAGCACGTCGCCCGGCACATGCGCGGGTCGGTCCTTGACCGGCTGTGCTCCCTGTTCGCGATCCACTACGATTTCGAATGTCGGCGGGTGCGGCTCTTCCTGGCGCACATCGCCGCCTCGTTCAGTCCGTCGCTCGAATCGAGCACCGTGCCCTACGGACGCAACGAGCGCTTCAAGGTCATGATTATCGAGATGCTCCGCGAGGGCCAGACGAAGGGCGAGGTCCGCGACGACGCGGACCTCGATCTGATTCTGGACACCCTCATGGGCGCCTATGCCTGGAACTACCGCCTCGCGGCGGCCGGCCGGGCCGACCACGTCGTCATGACCGGCATCATGGAACGCCAGATCCGGCTGATCTTCCACGGCCTGCTGCCGCGCTGAGATTGCGTGGTTCCCCCGGATCAAGTCCGGGGCGGCCCGAGAGCCGGCTCCTCACCATGACGAAGGTGGTTTGCGGTCCACTGACTTCGTCATCCTGAGGAGCGAGCTTTTGGGCGAGCGTCGCGAAGGACGCACCCCGTCTTGTTCAGTTCCCGTCTTCCAGAAGCCTGCGCGCGATGACCTGGGCCTGGATCTCGCCGGCCCCCTCGAAGATGTTGAGGATGCGGGCGTCGGCCAGCACGCGGCTGATCTCGTACTCCATCGCGAAACCGTTGCCGCCGTGGATCTGCAGCGCGTTGTCGGCGGCGGCCCAGGCGACGCGGGCGGCGATCAGCTTGGCCATGCCGGCCTCGAGGTCGCAGCGCTTGCCTTCGTCCTTCTGACGCGCGGCGAAATAGGTCAGCTGACGCACGCCCATGATCTCGGCGGCCATGATGGCCAGCTTGTTGGCCACGCGCGGGAAGCCGAAGATCGGGCCGCCAAACTGCTTGCGGTCCAGCGCGTAATTCAGGCCCAGCTCCAGGCCGCGCTGGGCCACGCCGATGGCGCGGGCGGCGGTCTGGATGCGGGCGCTCTCGAAGGTGGCCATCAGCTGCTTGAAGCCCTGGCCCTCGACGCCGCCCAGCAGGTTGGCGGCCGGGACGGTGAAGCCGTCGAAGCCGATCTCGTATTCCTTCATGCCGCGATAGCCGATGACGCCGATCTCGCCGCCGCTCATGCCCTCGGTCGGGAAGGGATTGGCGTCGTCGCCGCGCGTCTTGGGGGCCAGCAGCATGGAGAGGCCGCGGTAGTCGGTGGTGTCCGGGTCGGTGCGGACCAGCAGGGTCATCACGTCGGCGCGGGCGGCGTGGGTGATCCAGGTCTTGTTCCCGGTCACCACATAGCTGTCGCCGTCGCGAACGCCCCGGGTGCGCAGGGCGCCCAGGTCCGAGCCGGTGTTGGGCTCGGTGAAGACGGCGGTCGGCAGGATCTCGGCCGAGGCGATCTTGGGCAGCCACTCCTGGCGCTGGGCGGGCGTCCCGCCGGTCAGGATCAGCTCGGCGGCGATCTCCGACCGGGTGGCCAGCGAGCCGACGCCGATCCACGCGCGAGACAGTTCCTCCGACACCACGCACATGGCGGTCTTGCCCAGGCCCGCGCCGTCATACTCCTCCGGAATGGTCAGGCCGAAAACGCCCAGGTCGCCCAGTTCCTTGACCAGCTCCATCGGGATCAGTTCGTCGCGCAGGTGCCAGCCGTGGGCGTGCGGAACGACCTTCTCCTCGGCGAAGGCGTGGAACTGGTCGCGGATCATCTCGAAGGTCTCGTCCAGGCCGGTGACCTCGACGGTAGCCTTGCCGCGCGAGGCGGCGACGAGGTCGGCGACCCGGATCTTCACCGCCTGGCCGCCGCCCTGGTTGACGAGCGTCAGCAGCGGGGCGGCGAACAGCTTCTCCAGCGTCTCGGGCGCGACGCCCAGATCGGCCGGGCGGATGGTCTCGCCCTGGTTCATCGGGATGCCGCCGATCATCTGGGCGGCGTATTCGGAGAACAGCAGCTGGGCGAGCAGGGCCTCGGTCTCGCCGAACGCGCCGTCCGCCTCCAGCCGCTCGGCCCAGCCGGCGACCTGGCTCAGGAGCTCGCCGTAGGAGGCGTACCAGCCGTAGCCGTGGACCGCGTGCTGCTCGACGTCAGCCAGCTTGCGATCGATCTTGCCGCCGGCCGAGATCTTCGCCTTCACTGGCCCCTTCGCCTCGTGGACAAAGGCGCCGGCGGCGTCGGCCGCCTCGCGCAACAGGGCGACCAGACCCGGAAGGATCAGGCTTTGCGGTTCAGTCTGGGCGACGGCGGCGCTCATGGGCAGGTTTCCCCAAATTATTGTTGCGGCGCACTATAATCGTTTCGCACTTGCACACAACGGACGTCCTGCAAGGTAGAATTTGCCAGCCGGAAGGCCAGCCCTATGGTGGGAAATAATTACATCCCTCCAGGAAGGTCGCCATGCTCGTCGTTCACCACCTCAACGAGTCGCGCTCGCAGCGCATCCTCTGGCTGCTGGAGGAGTTGGGGACGCCCTACGAGATCGCCTTCCACCAGCGTGACGCCGAAACCCGGCTGGCGCCGCCGGAGCTGATCGCCGTGCATCCGCTGGGCAAGTCGCCGGTGATCGTCGACGACGGCCGGGTGGTGCACGAGTCCGGCGCGGTCATCGACTACATCATCCGCAAGCACGGCAAGGGCCGCATGGCCCCCGCCCCCGGCACAACCGAGCATGAGGCCTATCTGCAGTGGCTGCACTACGCCGAGGGCAGCGCCATGCTGCCGCTGATGATGCTGATGTACGTCATGCGGCTGGGCCAGGCCGGCGCGCCGCTGCACCCGCGCATCGAGAGCGAGATCGCCAACCACATGTCCTACGTCGAGGGGGCGCTGGACGGCCGCGACTACCTGCTCGGATCGGAGCCCACCGGCGCCGACGTGCAGATGAGCTTCATTCCCGAGGTGCTGAAGGCGTTCGGCAAGCTGGACGCCTATCCCAACATGGCCGCCTGGATCGAGCGCATCCACGCCCGTCCGGCGTGGAAGGCCGGGCTGGAGAAGGGCGGGCCCTACGCGCTGGGGCGGTAGGGGCTCTGCGTGCTTCGACACGCGCCTTCGGCGCTGCTCAGCATGACGTTGGTGCTTAGCCCTTCAATCCCGTCATCCTGAGCAGGCCGGAACGGCCGTGTCGAAGGACGCACTGCGGCCGTGCGTCCTTCGCGACGCGGCCTGCGGTCGCTCCTCAGGATGACGAAGGTCGGTGGGCGGCCCTGCTGAGCTCGTCAGGGTGAGGAGCGCGAAGCGCGTCGCGAACCCCGCAAGGACTTCAAACCCCGTCCAGATACCCGTCCAGGAAGTCGAACACCGCCGCCTTGAGCAGGCCGTGGGGGATGGCGTTGAAGTGGTCGCAGCCGGCCAGGGTCAGGGCCTTCGCCCCGGGGATGGCGTCGGCCAGATCCTGCGGGTCGCCGGCCAGATCATCGCGCGAGCCCGCCACGACCAGGGTCGGGGCGCCGATGGCGGCCAGACTGTCGCGGCTGATCGCGTCGGTCCGGCCGCGGGTGAAGGCGGCCAGCGCCAGCCGGTCCTCACCCTGCTCGTCGGCGAACTGGCGGAAGCTTTTCAGCAGCGGCTCGCTGATGGCCTCGACGCTGTCGGCCTCCATGGCCGCCGCCATCGGATCGCCGGGAAGCGGCGGATCGAACAGCCTGCCCCCTACCCCGCCAACGATCAGGTAGCCGACCCGCTCGCGGTGCGACATGGCCAGGCCCAGCGCCAGCCGCGCGCCCATCGAATAGCCCAGCACATTGGCCCATTCGACGCCCAGGTGGTCGAGCAAGCCCACGATGTCGCCCAGCAGGACGTCGCGGCCGTAGGCGGCCGGGTCATGCGGCTTGCCGCTCTCGCCATGACCGCGCAGGTCCAGCGCCACCACCCGCTGCCCGCGCTGGGCGAAGGCGGCGTACCAGCCGGTGCGCTTCCACGCCTCCTGCCGGTTGGATGAAAAGCCGTGGATCAGCAGCATGGGCGCGCCGGGCCCGCCGGTGTCGTCATAGGCGATCGGGACGCCGTCCGGGGCGGTGTAGGTCGGCATGGGCGTCCTCAGGCGGGCTGGAAGAGTTCGACGACATTGCCGGACGGATCCTCGCAGAGGATCTGCGACCCACCCGGTCCGGTCACGATGTTACTGCGGAAGGCGACCCCGGCGGCGCGAAGGTCAGCGACAAGGGCGGCCAGGTCCGGCGTCTCGAGGACGAACCGGTTCCAGCCGCCCGGCTCAGGCGCGCGGCCGTCGGGCATGGGGCGGGCGGCCGAGGACCCCGGTCCCGCCAGCCACAGGGTCAGCCCGTCGCGCGCGACCATCGCGAAGGCGGCGCCGTACTGCTGGCGCACCTCGAAGCCGAGCCGGTCGACGTAGAAGCGCACGGACGCGTCGACATCCTTCACGAGGTACCGCACCGCAGCCATGTCCAGAACCCTTCCCCGACGGCGTCTCTGGCGAACGCACTTGGGGAGGAGCCTGCCCTCTGTGGCCGGAGGGTCAAGCCTGAAATGCGGGACAGACACCGAGGTGTCTGTCCCTATCTCTTCGCTACCGCAGGTCCGGCGGCGTCGCCTCGGCGGTGAGGATGGCCACCGCCTCCTCGACCGTGACCGTCTGCTGCTCCTGGGAGCCCAGGCGGCGCAGGACGACCTTGCCCTCCTCGGCCTCCTTGCGGCCGACGACGGCGATGACCGGCGTCTTGGCCACGGAGTGTTCGCGGACCTTGTAGTTGATCTTCTCGTTGCGCAGGTCTGCCTCGACGCGCAGCCCTGCCTTCGTGAGGGCCGCGACGACGCTCTCGCCGTAGTCGTTGGCGTCCGAGGTGATCGGGGCCACCACCACCTGCACCGGCGCGAGCCACAGCGGGAAGCGGCCGCCGTAGTTCTCGATCATGATGCCGATGAAGCGCTCGAACGACCCCAGGATGGCGCGGTGGAGCATCACCGGCCGCTGCTTGGAGCCGTCCTCGGCGATGTACTCCGCGCCCAGCCGCTCGGGCAGGACGTAGTCGAGCTGCAGCGTGCCGCAGGTCCATTCCCGGCCGATGGCGTCCTGGACGATGAAGTCCAGCTTGGGCGCATAGAAGGCGCCGTCGCCCTCGGCGATGACCGGCTCGACGCCCGCCTGCTTCGCCGCCTCGGCCAGCATGCCCTCGGCCCGGTCCCAGAACTCGTCGGAGCCGGCCCGCACCTCCGGCCGCGTGGCGAGCGCGATGTACTTGGTCTCCATCCCGAGGTCGGAATGGATCATCTTGGTCAGGCGGATGAAGCGTTCCGTCTCCTCGACGATCTGGTCCTCGCGGCAGAAGATGTGGGCGTCGTCCTGGGTGAAGGCGCGCACCCGCATCAGGCCGTGCAGAGCGCCGGACGGCTCATACCGGTGGCAGGCCCCGAACTCGGCCATGCGCATCGGCAGCTCCTTGTAGGAGCGCTGGCCGACATTCCAGATCTGCACGTGGCCCGGGCAGTTCATCGGCTTGAGCGAGAGCGTTTCGCCCTCGACCGTCTCGCAGACGAACATGTTGGGGCGGTACTTCTCCCAGTGGCCGGAGTTCTCCCAGAAGGTCCGCTCCAGCACCTGGGGCGTCTTGACCTCGATGTAGCCGGCGACCGTCAGCCGGCGGCGCATGTAGGCCTCCAGCGTCTGCCACAGCGTCCAGCCCTTGGGATGCCAGAAGACCATGCCCCGGCCCTCTTCCTGCATGTGGAAGAGTCCCATCTGACGGCCCACCTTGCGGTGGTCGCGCTTCTCGGCCTCCTCGAGCCGCAGCAGATAGGCGTCGAGGTCGGCCTGGGAGGCCCAGGCCGTGCCGTAGATGCGCTGCAGCTGGGCGTTGTTCTGGTCGCCGCGCCAGTAGGCGCCGGCCAGCTTCATCAGCTTGAAGGCCTTGCCGACATGTTTCGTCGACGGCAGGTGCGGCCCGCGGCAGAGGTCGGCCCACTGGCCCTGACGGTACAGCGTCACGTCCTGGTCGGCCGGGATGCCCTCGATGATCTCGGCCTTGTACTGCTCGCCGATGGCCTTGAAGTGGGCGATGGCCTTGTCGCGCTCCCACACCTCGCGGACGATCTTCTCGTCGCGGTCGACGATCTCGGCCATGCGCTTTTCGATGGCCGCGAAGTCGTCCGTGCTGAACGGCTCGGCGCGGGCGAAGTCGTAGTAGAAGCCGTCCTCGACGTTCGGGCCGATGGTCACCTGCGTGCCGGGGAACAGCTCCTGCACGGCTTCCGCCAGCACGTGGGCCGTGTCGTGGCGGATGGTGTCGAGGGCGTCGGGGTCATTGCGGTCGACGAACTCGACCTTGCCGCCGCTGTCGGGCAGCGGGCGGTCGAAGTCGAGCAGCTGGCCGTTCAGGCGCACCAGCAGCGTGCGCTTGGCCAGCGAAGGCGAGATGGCCGTGGCCACGTCGCGGCCGCTGGAGCCTTGCGGATACTGACGGACGGAGCCGTCGGGGAAAATCAGGTCGATCATGGTTCAGGTTCGCACTTTCGTGGCGGGACCGGATCAAAGCCGGAGCCGCCCCAGGGATGGCAGCTGCACAGACGCTTCGTGGCGAGCCAGCCGCCGTGAAGGGGTCCGTGCACGATCAGGGCCTCGCGCGCATAGTCCGAACAGGTCGGCAGGAAGCGGCACTGGCGTCCGATCAACGGGGACAGCGTGAGCTTGTAGGCGCGGTGCGCCAGCGTAACGCTGCGTTCGTAAAGGGTCATGCCGACGCTTGCGTGGGTGAACGAGTTCCGGCGCTTATCGACGCGCCAGCGCGCGCGATCAAGCCGCGTCGGCGCCGCTAGTTCGAGTTGCAGCGATCCGGGCAGCCTCCACCGCGGCCTCGAACGCCAGGAGCGTCGAAGCGTAACGGGCGGGGTAGTCCTTCACGGGCGCCAGCACGGCCAGGTCCTCGAAACGTCCGGTCGGCGCGGGACCGCCGGACTTGAGCATCGCAGCAAGCTGATCGCGCGCGGTTGCGATTTCGTCAACCCCGGCCCCGATGACATTGGCGCCCAGCACCGAGGCGGCGGCCTGTCCCAGGGCGCAGGCCTTCACGTCCTGGGCGAAGTCGGCGACCCGCCCGTCGGCGCCCAGGACGACATCGACGACGATCCGGCTGCCGCACAGCTTGGCCACCTTCTCCGACGACCCCTGAGGCGCGGCCAGCCGCCCGATCCGCGGGATGTTCGCGGTCAGGGACAGGACCTTGGCGCTGTAGAGGTCGTCGATCATGGGAGGGGATATAGCAACTGGATCGGGGACATGCACTTCAGTGCGTGTCCCCAGCAGCTTTCAAGTTCACGGGCGATACGCTCAGATACTCTTCGATCCAACCGGAGCCCACCGCGACATGGACGAGATCCTGTATCGAGTCGCCGGACTTGAGGTCCGCAAGCGCGGAGAACGGTACGTGCTTCGTTACGATGTCGGCTCCATCGCCACAGTCATGCGCGAAGACGAGATATCGAGCGAAGAAGCTCTCTTCGCCTCGTCTGGTGTGGATCAGGCCGAGAGCGTCGTCAGGACCGTGATGGAGCGCGTTCGAGCTCGCGGGGAGAATCCGCACAAATCGAACTTTGAGGATTGGTAGTTCCGAAGCAGCGGGGGACACGTACTGAAGTACATGTCCCCGTCCCCGCCTACTTCCGCTCCACCCACAGCGCCTCGGCCTTCGCCTTCAGCGCCTCGTTCAGGGCCTCGAAGCCGTTGAGGATCGGGCGGCGCAGGCGGCGGGCGGCGGAGGGGCCCATCCAGCCGTCGAAGATCTCGCCGTTGGAGAAGATGACGTTCTCCGGCCCCATCGCCTCGATCTCGAGGTAGCGCACCGTCCGCACCCAGCCGCGCATCATGTCGTTGCGCCAGTGGATGTGGTCGAACGGCGCCCAGTCGAGGATCACCGGATTGATGGTCCTGGGCGGCTGTCCCGGCAGCGCCAGGTCAAGGTCCCAGCGATGGCCGATGCGGATCTCGCCCTCGGCGCGGGGATAGAGCGGGTTCCACGCCGCCCAGCCGGGCACGTCCGACAGCAGCTCCCAGACGATCTCGTCGGGCGCGTTGATGCCGATCCGGCGTTCGAGTTTCACTGGCATGTCACATCAATCCGGAAAGCTCAGACAGGATCCTTGAGGCGCCAGGTCGCGCCCTCGGCGGAATCCATCACGATCACCCCCATGGCGTCCAGTTCCCCGCGAATGCGGTCGGCGGCGGCCCAGTCCTTGCCGGCGCGGGCGGCCTTGCGGGCCTCCAGCAGCGTCTCGACCTTGCCGCGCAGTTCGTCGTCCGCGCCGCCGGCGAACCAGACGTCGGGATCGGCTTCCAGGAAGCCCAGCAGGTTGGCGGCGGCCAGCAGCTCCGCCTTGGCCAGCGCCTTGCCCTCGCCATGGGCGGTCTCCAGAGCCTTGGCCAGCGCGAAGAGCTCGGCGTAGGCCTTGGGCGTGTTGAGATCGTCCGACAGCGCCTCGATGACGCCGGCCGGCGGCGGCGCGTCTTCGACGGCGAGCCCCTTTACCCGCTGCAGGGCGCCGTACAGGCGGTCCAGCGCCGAACGGCTCTGCTCGATCAGCGACGGCGTCCAGTCCAGCGGCTGGCGGTAGTGGGCGCTGAGCAGGGCCCAGCGGATGACCTCGCCGGGCGTGGTCTCCAGCAGCTCGTGCGGGATGATCACATTGCCCAGGCTCTTGGACATCTTCTCCCCGCTCATGTCGAGGAAGCCGTTGTGCAGCCAGTAGTTGGCGTAGGTCGGCAGGTCGTGGGCGCAGCGCGCCTGGGCCAGCTCGTTCTCATGGTGCGGGAAGGTCAGGTCGATGCCGCCGCCGTGGATGTCGATCGGCAGGCCCAGGACCGCCTCGATCATCGCCGAGCATTCGATGTGCCAGCCGGGACGGCCGGCGCCCCAGGGGCTGGGCCACTCGGGCTCGCCCGGCTTGGACGGCTTCCACAGCACGAAGTCGGCCGGGTGGCGCTTGTAGGGCGCGACCTCGACCCGGGCGCCGGCGATCATCTCGTCCAGCGGCCGGCCCGACAGCTGGCCGTAATCGGGGAAGCTCTCGATCGAGAACAGCACATGGCCCTCGGCCGCGTAGGCGGCGCCGCGCTGGATCAGGGCGGCGATCTGGTCCTGCATGGCCTGGATGTGGTCGGTGGCGTGCGGGGCCAGCGACGGCGGCAGCGCCTTCAGCGCACCGGCGTCGGCGTTGTAGGCGGCCAGATAGCGGTCGGTGATGGTCTTGATCGGCACGCCCTCGGCCGTGGCCTTGGCGTTGATCTTGTCGTCCACGTCGGTGACGTTGCGGGCGTAGACCACCGCGTCCTGGCCGTAGAGGTGGCGCAGGACCCGGAACAGCACGTCGAAAACCACCACCGGCCGGAAGTTGCCGATGTGGGCGTAGCCGTAGACCGTCGGCCCGCAGACGTACATCGTCACCCGCTCGGGATCGGCGGGAACGAAGGACCGCTTTTCGCGGGCCATGGTGTCATAGAGCTTCAGGGACATTTCAGACTGACGTTACGTGAGAGGTTGCCGGGTCGGCGGGGTGTCCCATATAGCTTTCAGCAGCGGGCGAAGCCACGGCTCCCTGCGACGTGAAAACGGGTGGCACGCGTAATTCCGGAGCGACAGGCGCTCCGGCGCAACTCAGCCCAGGAAAGACCCCCTCTCCCATGGATGCTACCGCCAGCGAGCGAACCCTGATCGGCGCGCCCGGTCTTGATCTTGAACCCGTCAAGCGGCCGTCCCGCGAGGAGGCCATGGACGCGGTCCGCACCCTCATCGCCTGGGCCGGCGATGATCCCCGCCGCGAAGGCGTCATCGACACCCCCAAGCGCGTCGTCGACGCCTACAGCGAGTGGTTCGAGGGCTACCGCGCCGACCCGGCCAAGGAGCTGAGCCGCATCTTCGAGGACGTGCAGGGCTACGACGACATCGTGTTCCTCAAGAACATCGAGGTCGAAAGCCACTGCGAGCACCACATGGCGCCGTTCCTGGGCAAGGCCTACGTCGCCTACATGCCCACCAACCGCGTGGTCGGCATCTCCAAGCTGGCCCGGGTGGTCGAGATCTTCGCCAAGCGTCTCCAGACCCAGGAGACCATGACCCAGCAGATCACCGACGCCATCTGCGACAGCCTCAAGCCCGCGGGCGTGGCCGTTCTGATCGACGCCGAGCACCAGTGCATGACCACCCGCGGCGTCCACCACCGCGACGTCTCGACGATCACCACCCAGTTCCGCGGCGTCTTCAAGACCGACCCGCACCTGCGCCAGCGCTTCCTGGACTTCGTGAACAAGAGCTAGGGCATTCGGGGACATGTACCGTCTTCGGTACGTGTCCCCCGCAGCTTGAAGCGGATGGGGACACGCACTGAAGTGCATGTCCCCGAGGCCCCCCGCCCATGACCGGGAGGGAAAGGACGAACCCATGACAGCGCCCCTTTTCCCCACCGCCGCCGACACCGCCGCCCTCGAGCGCGGCGGCGTGCTCAGCCCGCGTTTCGACGCCAACGGCCTGGTCGCGGCGGTGGCGCAGCATGCCGACACCGGCGAGGTGCTGATGCTGGCCTGGATGAACGACGAGGCGCTGAAGCTCACCCTCGACACCGGTCAGGCCCACTACTTCAGCCGGTCCCGGGGCGAACTCTGGAAGAAGGGCGAGACCAGCGGCCAGCTGCAGGACGTGGTCGAGCTGCGCGTGGACTGCGACCAGGACGCGGTGCTGCTGAAGGTCCGCCCGCGCGGCGACGGCGGCGCCTGCCACGTCGGGTTCCGGTCCTGTTTCTATCGCGCGGCGACGGCGGACGGGGCGCTGGTGGAGCGGACCTAGGCCCTACCCTTCCACCACCGGCCCCACGCCCACGCCGTTCTCGCGGGCGACGGTGAAGGTCTTCACGGTCGCGGTCGTGTAGTCGGTCGACAGGATGGTCGAGACGGCGATCATGTCGGCGCGGGCCTGGTCGCGGGTCAGGGTCAGCAGCACGAAGCCCTTGGCCGCCGAGTTGGCGTACTTCACCTCGGGATTGCGCTCCACGAACGCCTCGCCCAGCGGCAGGCCCGGCAGGATGTCGGAGAAACCGGGGCTGGTGACGCCCGTCGTGCCGAACTCGGCCGCCACGCGGTTGCGGCGTCCGTCGTCCCACAGCTCGTTGGCCCAGAAGCTGTGGCTGTCGCCGGCCAGCACCACGGCGTTGGCGTTGGTCGCCTTGAACATGTCGTAGACGCGCTCGCGGGCGACCGGGTAGCCGTCCCACATGTCCAGGCCCAGCGGCAGGCCCAGCGCCGACAGCACCGACGACTGCTGCACCGGCGCGCGGGCGTAGTCGGGCAGCTTGGTCATCATCTCGGCCCAGGCCGCCTCGCCCATCGTGGCGCGCAGATTGGGCGGGCAGACGCGGGCCATGACGATCTGGTTGCCCAGCACCTGCCAGGCCTCGCCGGCCTTGACCGAGCGGTCCAGCTCGCCGGCCAGCCACTTTTCCTGGCGGTCGCCCATCAGCTGGCGGGACGGATCGTTGAGGATCTTCAGGAAGTGGGCGACGTCCGGCTTGCCGTCGACGACCGGCAGGGTCTTGTCGGTGTAGTCCAGCGGCTCGCCGCGCGCCGCCAGCCGGGTCTCGACCATCATCAGGCTGGCCAGGTCGCCGAAGCGGAACGACCGCCAGGACGACTCCAGCAGGGCGCCGGGGGCCGGATCGCGGACCGGCATCCACTCGTAGTAGGCCTTCAGCGCGGCGGCCTTGCGGGTCGCCCAGTCGCCTTCCGTGGACGGACTGTGGTTCTCGGCCCCGCCCTGCCAGCTGTCGTTGGCGGTCTCGTGGTCGTCCCAGACGACGATCCAGGGCGCACGGGCGTGGGCGGCCTGCAGCTGCGGGTCGGCCTTGTACAGCGCGTGCCGGGCCCGGTAGTCGGCGAGGCTGACGATCTCGTGCGGCGGCACGGGCGTGCGCTGCGCCGCCACCGGCGAGTTCATGCCGTACTGCCCCTCCGCCGCGCCGTACTCGTAGATGTAGTCGCCCAGGTGCAGCACCGCGTCGACCCGCTCCAGCGCCGCGATGGCGCCGTAGGCGTTGAAGTAGCCGTACGGGTAGAGCGAGCAGGAGGCGACGGCGAGGACGACGTCCTTCACCGAGCCTTCGGGCAGGGTGCGGGTCCGGCCGACCGGCGAGGCATGGCCGTCGAACTCGAAGCGGTAGAAATAGTCCGTACCCGGCTTCAGCCCGCCCACATCGACCTTGACGGTCCAGTCGCGGTCGGCCCCGGTGGCGGCGTCGATCAGGCGCGCGCCCTTGAGGTCCGCGGATGTCCCGATCGCCACCTTGCCCGCGATCGGACCGGAGAACCCGGGCGAGGCGTGGGTCAGCCGGGTCCAGAGGACCACGCGGTCCTGCAGCGGATCGCCACTGGCCACGCCGTGGTCGTAGCGGATGGAGACGAGCTTGGTCGCCCGCGCCGAGGTCGCGGTGGCGGCCCCGCCGAGGCCGAGCAGGCCCAGGGCCCCACGTCTGTTGATCCGCATGCCCTGATCCTCCCCGATCATTTTTTCTGGTTGGCCGGAACAGTGCGACGCCTGTCCCGGCCCGTCCAGTGCCCGGCTAGTACTTCCAGCCCATGGTGACGCCCCACATCCGCGGCCGGCCGCCGATGAAGGTCGGCAGGCCCAGCGAGTTGCCGGTGTTGCCGGCGTCGATGATGAAGCTTTCGTCCGTCAGGTTCGTGACAAAGGCCCCGACCGTCCATGAGCCGGCGTCCGGCTTGTAGCCGACCCGCAGGTCGACGAGGCCGTAGGCGTCCTGGACCTCGTCCTGGATGTTGTCCGGCAGGAACGAGACCGGCGGCTGCTGGAAGCCGGGCAGGTCGTTGTTGTCGTCGAAGAACACCTTCGACTGCCAGCTGTAGCTGGGCCGGATCGAGACCTCGCCGCCCAGCGCGTCGAACCGCCAGTTGGCGCCCAGCGAGACCGTGTGGTCCGGCGACAGGCGGAAGCGGTTGCCGTCATAGGCGCCCCCGTCGAACCGGGCGTGGTTCCAGGCATAGGTGGCGTAGACGTCCAGTCCCGCCATGGCCCGCCACTCGGCCTGGGCCTCCAGGCCGTAGGCCTTGGCCTTGCCGGCGTTGGTGATCACGAACAGCGTGCCCTGCTGCTCGACCGTCTGGAAGTTGTCGTAGTCGTAGTAGTAGACGGCCGTGTCGAGCCGCAGCGTGCGGTCCAGCAGCGCCGCCTTGTAGCCGACCTCGAAGCTGTCGACGGTCTCGGCCTCCACGACATCGAAGCGCGCCGCGCCGTAGGGGACCGCTGGTCCGGCGGCGGCCAGCACGGCCGGACGGCGGCCCCGGGCGTAGCTGGCGTAGAGGTTGGCGTCGTCCGACAGCGCGTAGCGGCCGACCAGGCGCCAGGTGAAGTCGGCGTCGTCGTTCGAGGTCCGGCTGACGTCGCCGTTGTTGGCCGTCGGCTGGAAGGTGACGCCGAAGTTGGGCAGCAGCGCCGCGGGAATCGCCTGCACCGCCGGGCTCTGCAGGGCGGTCAGAATGGCGTTGCCCCGGCCGATGCCGAGCGGCGTGCCGGTGGCGGCCAGCTGGCTGGCCGCGACCAGGCCACCGAGCACGCTGCGCCCGCCGATGGTGGAGGAGCCGAACTCGGTGGTCCGGTCATCGGCGGTGTAGCGGACGCCCGCCGAGATCTCGAAGCGGTCGGTGACGGCGAAGCTGACGTCGGCGAACAGGTCGACGGCGGTCAGCTCGCTGCCGGTGCGGGCCTCCTCGACATGGTTGGCGCGCAGGTTGGCGGCGATGGCCTGGGCCTGCGGACCGGTCAGGACCAGATTGCCGCCGCTGGCCTGGAAGGCGAAGCCCTGGACCAGGGCGCCGGTGAAGGCGGTGTTGCCGAAATAGGCCAGGGCGGCGGGGTTGTTGGCCGGCAGGCCCGAGCCGGCGGCGCCGGCGTTCAGCTGGCCGGTCACCAGGCCCATGGCGACCCGCTCGTCGATCTGGATCGGAATGCGGCTGGTGGCGTCGTCGCGGAAGTAGCCCGCGCCGATGAAGCCCTTCACCCGGCCGCCGGTGTCGTAGTTGAGGCGCAGCTCCTGGCTGAACTGCTCGCCCACGGCGTCGTTCAGGCCAGTCAGGATCGGCAGGGACACGCCGTCGGCGTCGAACACCTCCTCGGAGTCGAACTCACGCCAGGCGGTGATCGACGACAGGGTCAGGGCGTCGTTCAGGTCCCAGGTCACCAGACCGGTGACGCCCCGGACGGTCCGATCAAGGCCAAGGTCGCGGCCGCCCTGGAAGCTGGCCGGCGCGACCAGCGCCGCCGGGTCCTGCGCGCCCAGTCCGCCGAGCGGCTGGCCGGTGGCCGGATCGGTGGGCAGGTAGTTGATCGACTTGAAGGCCGTGCCACCGGTCTCGTCCTGCTGGTAGTTGAAGATCAGGTCGGCGCGGAAGCTGTCGGTCGGTTCGAACCCGACGCCCAGACGGACGGCGCGGCTGTCCAGACCCTGGAAGTCGTCGCCCGGCAGCGCGTTGTCGACATAGCCATCACGCTGGCGGAGCGACCCGGCGAGGCGGACCGCCAGCACGTCCGACAGGGCGACGTTCACCATCCCCTGGCCCAGACGGTAGCCGTAGTCGCCGCCCTCGAGCGTCAGACCGGCGTCGAAGGCCGACGGGTCGGCCTTGTTCTGGATGATGTTGACGGCGCCGATCAGCGCGCCGCGGCCGAACAGGGTCGACTGCGGCCCCTTGGCCACCTCGATGCGCCCGATGTCGAACAGTTCGACATAGGAGCCCTGCGCCTTGGAGATCGAGACCCCGTCCTGGAACACCGACACGCGCGGCTCGGAGAAGGCGTCGGTCGAGTCAGAGGTGATGCCCCGCATCACATAGCCCGGGTTGTTGGGCGACTGGTCCTGGACCTCGAAGCCGGGCGTGAACTTCGACAGGTCGGCGAAGTCCTGGATGCCGAGGGCCTGCAGCCGTTCGCCGCTGTAGGCGGTCAGCGACAGCGGCACGTCGACGGACGCCTGTTCCCGCTTCTGGGCGGTGACGACGATCTCCTCGACCTCGGTCGAGGCGGCCTCCTGGGCGGTGGCGGCCCCGGCGGCGATCAGCATGGCGGAAGACCCCGCTGCGGCGAGCAGCAGGCGGCGGAAGGACGGTGTCATGTTCGTATCCCCTCGAACGTGATCGATGATCACCTTGGCTAGCGAGCGTCGGTGACAGAGGGAAGACGGGTCCGCGACAGCGCGGCGACGAACTCCCGGAAACGGGGACAAAACAGGCGTTGCTGGCCGCGTTGCGTCCTTCGACACGCCCCATCGCAGCCGCACGACGATTGAACCTAGGCCGCGCGCCACGGGCGGCTGTAGAGTCCAGCCCACCCAACCCCGAGGAGTTCCCGTGTCCAGCGAAGGCCTGCATGTCCCCCGCGAGAAGCTGAAGCCCAAGACCCTGCTGCAGCACTACGCCATCACCTCGCTGATCGAGGAGCTGGAGGCCGTCGACTGGTATCGCCAGCGGGCCGACGACTGCGAGGACGCGGAACTGCGCGCGATCCTGCTGCACAACGCCGCCGAGGAGCTGGAGCACGCGGCCATGGCGCTGGAATGGCTGCGTCGCAGCGATCCGGAGACCGACAAGAACCTGCGCGAGTACCTGTTCAAGGAAGGCTCGATCACCGGTCACGAGGAAAAGGCGACGGGCAAGGCGTGAGCGAGCCCGACGCTCTTCCCGATCCCCTCCTCGACGAGGACGAGCCCCTCGACCCCGGCCCGCCGGGCGTGCGGGTGATCGAGATCACGCCCGAGCAGGCCGGCGGTCGGCTGGACAAGACCCTGGCGGAGCACGCGGCGGAGCTGTCGCGCGGCCGCGTCCAGGCGCTGATGGCCGACGGCATGATCACCTTCGACGGCGCGGTGGTGACCGACGCCTCGTCCAAGGCGAAGGCGGGCCTCTACACGATCCTCATTCCGGCCCCGGCCCCGGCCGAGCCGCAGCCTGAAGCCATCCCGCTCAGCGTCCTGTTCGAGGACCAGCACCTGATCGTCATCGACAAGCCAGCCGGGATGGCCGCCCATCCCGGACCGGGCACCGAGAGCGGCACCTTGGTCAACGCGCTGCTGCACCACTGCGCGGGCAGCCTGTCGGGCATCGGCGGCGTGGCCCGTCCGGGCATCGTCCACCGGCTGGACAAGGACACCAGCGGGGTGATGGTCGCCGCCAAGACCGACGCCGCCCACCAGGGTCTGTCGGCCCTGTTCGCGACCCACGACATCGACCGGGTCTATGTCGCCCTGGTGCGGGGCGCGCCCCATCCGGCCAAGGGCACGATCGAGACCCGCCTGGGCCGCAGCCAGCACGACCGCAAGAAGATCGCGGTGCTCAAGACCGGCGGCCGCGAGGCGATCACCCACTACCGGATGGAGCGGACGTTCGGGCCGGCGGAGAAGCCGGTGGCGGCGCGCGTCGCCTGCCGGCTGGAGACCGGCCGCACCCACCAGATCCGCGTCCACATGGCCAGCAAGGGCTCGCCCTGCCTGGGCGACCCCGCCTATGGCTCCGGCCCGCCCGCCCAGCCGGTGCGCGAGGCCATGGCCGCCGCCGGCCTGACCCGCCAGGCGCTGCATGCGGCGGTGCTCGGCTTCGTCCACCCGATCACCGGCGAGACGATGCGCTTCGAGACGCCCCCGCCGGATGACATGCGGGTGCTGGAGGAATTGCTGGCGGGGCTTTGATGGGCACCTTGACTTAACCTTAACCCTTCTTAACTATCCTTACTTGCTGTGGATGGTCGCTGCTGCTAGATGCAGCCTCCAGATTGACGTACGGGGTTCATCGCGCTTGCGAGAACTGCGATTTTTTCGCAGACCCTGCTGATGAGGCTCACAAGAGCCGAAACGTCATTGGACCGCTTGCCACTCAAGTTGCCAAAGAAGTCTGGCAATCATCAGGGGCGGGACAAGTATCATTACAGCATACAGCCAGTACTCTAAGGCCATTTCAAAAATCATCGCGAGAAAAATAGCTGTTCGACGCCAGGAGCGGATATTTAACTCTTCCGCATTCTTCAGTTGAAAAACATGATAATCCACTTCTTTTCTATTTACATTCGCCTCATATAGAATCTCCGCATACCTTCTTCGTATTCTGGCGTGCTCTTCTATGTAGCTTTCATTGCCGTCATATATTATTAAGTATAACTCGTACTCGTTATATAGCCTTTCTAGCTGGTGAGCAACATTTAGTGCGCTGTGGGACTCGACATCATACCTCTTCGAGACTTCTAGCAATGTAATTATTATTAGAAACACTGAAAGTATAATAGAGAATGTATTGAATGCTTGTATAATATCTTCCGATGCACCATTTCCGAAAGCCATCAGCATCAATGCGATTATGAATATGTAGAACGCAATCACAGTGGTCGCGCCAACAGAGTAACGCGATTTTCGCTTCAGGCGATCAGAGAGAACAAAGTAGCAACCTCGGGTTGTCCAAATTCGTAACTGTAGGGGGCCTCCAAGCTCCAGTGCGTTTTGGGTCATTGAGGGGACTCCCGCAGGGTCGGCGCGACCAACGCGGTTAAACTATCGGAAAATCTATTCTTGGCTGTAAATTCACCCGCTGCGCGAATTCCGGCATGGGGAATGAATGGGCTGCTGGCCAAAAGTTCCTTCGCTTAAAGTCGCCTCGCAACTTCAACTCGACCACGGCCTGTGAGGCAGGTGCATCTTTTCTGACAACGCACCGACACAATCTCGATACCCGAGCGCCACAGTCAGGGATTACAAATCGGTCACTGGCCTTTGAAAGGTCATTTCGGCTTCCTATGTGGAACTCGAAGGGGGCGGACGGCTTGGTTTGGCGCCGGTCCGCTGACGTACGAAGGGGAAGATCTCGATGGCTGCAACCTCTCTTGCCGTGATGACGCCGGACGGCGGTCTGTCGCGCTACCTGACCGAGATCCGCAAGTTCCCCATGCTGGCCAAGGACGAGGAGTTCATGCTCGCCCAGCGCTGGAAGGAGCATCAGGACTCCGAGGCCGCCCACAAGATGGTCACCAGCCACCTGCGCCTGGTGGCGAAGATCGCCATGGGCTACCGCGGCTACGGCCTGCCGATCGGCGAGGTGATCTCCGAGGGCAACGTCGGCCTGATGCAGGCGGTGAAGAAGTTCGAACCGGACAAGGGCTTCCGCCTGGCGACCTACGCCATGTGGTGGATCCGCGCCTCGATCCAGGAATACATCCTGCGCAGCTGGTCGCTCGTGAAGATGGGCACCACGGCGGCGCAGAAGAAGCTGTTCTTCAACCTGCGCAAGGCCAAGAGCCAGATCAGCGCCTTCGAGGAAGGCGACCTGCTGCCCGAGCACGTGACGACCATCGCCACCAAGCTGGGCGTGCACGAGGAAGAGGTCATCTCGATGAACCGTCGCCTCAGCGGCGGCGACGCCTCGCTGAACGCGCCGATGCGCGCCGACGGCGAAAGCGAGTGGCAGGACTGGCTGGCCGACGACAACGCCGTCAGCCAGGAGACCCAGGTCGCCGAGGAGGAGGAGCGCTCGCTGCGCATGGACCTCCTGCAGGAGGCCATGGCCGAACTGACCGACCGCGAGAAGCACATCCTCACTGAGCGCCGGCTGAAGGACAACCCGACCACCCTCGAGGACCTGGCCTCCGAATACGGCGTCAGCCGTGAGCGGGTGCGCCAGATCGAGGTCCGCGCGTTCGAGAAGCTGCAGAAGACGATGCGCGCCGCCGCCCTTGAGCGGAACCTCGTCGAGGCCTGAGTTCGATCCAGTCTATCGCCAGTCTGGACTGGGCGCGGTCGTCATGGCCGCGCCCTTTTTCTTTGGCGGACCTAAGCCGCCTTCGCGGCGGCCGCGTCCTTGGGCATGTACTGCAGGACGGCGATGATGGACGCCTCCAGCGCGCGCCAGTTCGGCTGGCCCTCGGCGGGCAGCTCCCGGGCCATGGCGGATGCGGCTTCGGCCAATCCGGGATTGGCCGAGGATTGTCCGACCTTGTGCAGCATGGCGGCCTGGGCCAGCAGCGCGCGGCGGGCCTGGGCCCAGTCGGTCTTCAGCGAGCCGGCGGCGGCGCGGACGATCTTCAGCGCCTGCAGCATGCGCGCCGCGTCGGAGGTGGTGTCGGCGTCGCTCTTGCGCTTGCGCGGGCCGGCGTACTCGGCGGAGTTGAAGCGGCGGCGGTCGGGGCCGACGTACTGCACCGCCTCGACCCAGTCGCGCGGCTTGAGCGACACGGCCTCCAGCCGGCGCAGCAGATCCTTCATCGTGTAGGGCTTGCGCAGAAACTCGTGCACGCCGGCGTCGCGGGCCCCCATGATGGCGGCGGCGGTGGCCTCGCCGGTGACCATGATCACAGGAACCTCCCGGCAGGCGAAGTCGCTGCGACGGATCAGTCGCGTCAGGCGGGCGCCGTCCAGGCCTGGGCCGGAATGTTCGAGAAAGATCAGTTGCGGGTCGACGACCTGGACCATCTGCATGGCCTTGGCCTCGTTCGGCGCCGACCAGACCTGGGCGGAGCCGCCGGTGATGGTGCGCAGAAGTTCAGTCAGCAGCTTGACGCTCACGGGCGCGGGATCCACCACCAGCACCTTCTGGAGCCTGGGGGTCAGCTTCTGGAAGAGCCTCTGTTCGTCAAGCACGGCGGTGCGCCTCGGGTCGATTTCGGGGGCCAGTGTCGCCCGCACTCGGTAAAGATCGCCTTGACGACGTCAGACAGCGAGGGCTTCGCCAAGGCTGGCCTCGAAGTCCTGGAAGATGTCGACCACCTCGTCGACCGGGCCTGTCGGCGGCTTGCCGGCGGGGAAGCGGTAGCGCCAGAAGCTGGCGATATGCGAGGCGGCGCCGACCTTCTCGCCCAGCGACAGGAACATGCGCGGCGCGTCGAGCAGGAAGTTGCGGAACGCCAGCGGCTCACCCTTGCGGGTCAGGCCGGCGAAGGCGGCGTCATAGACCTCCAGCGTGCGGTTGACCTGTTTCTGCTGCCCGGCGATGGCGGTGCGAAGTCGGCGGCGGGCGGCGTCCAGGTACATCCCGGTCTCCACATCGCGGGGGCCGGACACCACAAGGCTTCCGATCTCGGCGGCCACGGCCTTCAGCTGCGGCTGCAGCGTGGTCAGCATCCATTTGTAGTAGAGGAAGCCCTTCCAGCTGAAGACGCCCTCGCGGAAGTCCTCGCCCTCGAGCATCAGGGTGGCGCGCAGGGGCTCCAGTCGCTCGTCGACCTCGGTCGACAGCAGCGCCTGGACCAGACGGGCGGTGTAGGCCGCGGAGCTGGTCGCCGCGTTGCTGTAGGCGAGGCTGATCAGCTCCTCGATCTGGGCGGCGACGTAGCTCTGCATCGCCTCGAGGTCGGCGGAGGAGATGGCGAAGTAGCAGGCGGCGACGCTGTGTCCGTGCCGGCGCAGATGCTCGCGCAACAGGAACGGATCCAGCGACGGCAGCCGGTCCATCAGCTTGAGCACGCCCACGTCATGGTCGAGGGAGCGGCTGTCGGCGCAGGCCTCGCGCAGCAGGTCCAGCCAGCCGCGCTGGCCGACGAAGAACGACTGTCCGCCCAGGGCCAGATCGCGGCGTTCGAACGGGATGATGATCTTGGTCGCCGAGGTCTTGTAGTCGTCGAACAGATAGGTCTCGTCGGCCCGCAGCCGGTGCTTGAGCAGCATCGAGGCGTTCAGGACGCGGTTGCGGAACAGCGGCTGCTCTTCCCAGTCCTCACGGGCCCCGTGGCGGTTGGCGATGGCCAGCAGGTTGAGCACGCGACTGGTCGATGCGGTGCGCTCCAGCGCACGCAGGCTGCGCGACGAGCGGTCTGCGACGCTCGTCGGTCCTCTCCTGCGTCTCGCCAGCACGCTGATCCCCCTCAACCCTTACAGCGCAAGGGTTTAGGGGATCAGGTGATAAACAATCGCTAACCCGGAACGAGGTTATGCGAGCCGACTCAACCCTGGAACGGGTCGCGCATCAGGATGGTGTCGTCCCGCTCCGGGCTGGTCGACAGCAGGGCCACCGGCGCGCCGATCAGCTCCTCGATCCGGCGCACGTACTTGATGGCGTTGGCGTTGAGGTCGCGGAACGAGCGGACGCCGGCGGTGCTCTCGGTCCAGCCCTCCATCTCCTCGTAGATCGGCCGCGCCGCCGCCTGGTCGCGCATGCCGGCCGGCAGGTAGTCGTAGGTCTTGCCGTTGATGTCGTAGCCGACGCAGATCTTCAGCGTCTCCAGGCCATCCAGCACGTCCAGCTTGGTCAGGGCGATGCCGGCGATGCCGTTGATGGCCACCGACTGGCGCACGAGCACCGCGTCGAACCAGCCGCAGCGGCGGCCCCGGCCGGTGTTGGTCCCCACCTCGCGGCCGACGGTGGCCAGGTGCTGGCCGACCTCGTCGTTCAGCTCGGCGGCGAACGGACCTTCGCCCACCCGGGTGGTGTAGGCCTTGACGATGCCCAGCACGTAGCCGGGACCGCGCGGGCCCATGCCGGACCCGGCGGCGGCCTGTCCGGCCACGGTGTTGGACGAGGTCACGAACGGATAGGTGCCGTGGTCGACGTCGAGCAGGGCGCCCTGGGCGCCCTCGAACAGAATCCGGCGGCCGTCCTTGTAGGCCTGGTCCAGCAGCCGCCAGGCCGGCTGGGCGTAGGGCAGGATCTTGGGGGCCAGCTCGAGCAGCTGGGCCAGCAGCCCGGCCGCGTCGGCGTCCGGCAGGCCCAGGCCCTTGCGCAGGGCGCCGTGGTGCGACAGCAGCCGGTCGATCTTCGCCGCCAGCGCCTCGGGATCGGCGAGGTCGGCGACCCGGATGGCGCGGCGGCCGACCTTGTCCTCATAGGCCGGGCCGATGCCGCGGCCGGTGGTGCCGATCTTCTGGGTCGAGGCGGCCTCGCGCGCCTGGTCCAGGTCCTTGTGCACGGGCAGGATCAGGCAGGCGTTGTCGGCCAGCACCAGCAGGTCTGGCCCGATGACCACGCCCTGCTTGGCGATGCTCTCGATCTCGCCCAGCAGGTGCCAGGGGTCGACGACCACGCCGTTGCCGATCACCGACAGCTTGCCCTGGACCACGCCCGAGGGCAGCAGGGCCAGCTTGTAGACCTTGCCATCGACGACCAGCGTATGGCCGGCGTTGTGGCCGCCCTGGAACCGCACGACCACGTCGGCGCGGTTGCTCAGCCAGTCGACGATCTTGCCCTTGCCCTCATCGCCCCACTGGGCGCCGACAACGGTCACATTGGCCATGGATACGATCCTCCCGCCTGCCGGGACGATCCAGCGCGCCCTTCGACAGGCTCCTCGGCGCGTGGACTTGGGATCAGTTGTCGGCCGCCATGCGGCAGCCGGGGCGGCGTATAGCGGGGTGCGCGGGGCGCGTCCACCCCATCCCCAACCGTCATGGCCCGACGTGTTCGGGCGGTTGGGTTGGGAGCGGCGCTTAAGATCCCCCGCCCGTCACCGAGTCCCAGGAGCGGCCCTGGCCGTTGGGCGCGCGCTCGGTGGCGGCCTTCAGCCAAGCGAGGTTGTTGGTCACCTGCTCGGGCGGCAGGTCCTGGCGGGCCAGCTGCTCCGCCTCGGCGATCCGGCCCTGCAGGCCGATCACCAGCGCCAGGTTCTGGCGCACCCGGGCGTCCGCCCGCGAGGAGGCGGCGGCGACGCGCAGCATCTGCTCGGCCTTCGGGAGCTCGCCGCGCGCGGCGTAGTACATGGCCAGGTTGGAGATCGCGCCCGGCTCGTTCGGAGCCAGGGCCAGGGCCTGCTGGTGATAGGCCAGGGCCTCGGATTCCCGGCCCGTCTGCTCCATCGCAACCGCCAGCAGCGCGACGGGTCGCCAGTCGCGCGGCGCGATCGCCTGGGCCTTCTTCGCCGGCTCCACGGCGTAGAAACCCTGTCCCTTGCCGATCCAGGCGCGGGCCGATTCCATCAGCAGGTCATAGTTGTCGGCGCCACGATCAGGCCGCGCCCGGCCACGTCGGCGGCCTCGTCGGCGCGGTCGAGCTGGCGCAGCGCCTGGGAGAGGCCGACGGCGGCCTCGACATCCCGGCCGTCGGTTTCCAGTTCACGGCCCCAGAAGGCGGCGCGGGCCAGGGGGTCCATGCGGGCGGCCTCGGCGCGCTGCTGGACGCCCGCCTTGGCGCGGGCCGGGGCTGCGGTGGGCGCGGCGGCCGTCTGCGGCTTGGCCGGCTCGGCGGCGAGCGCGGGCGTCGTCAGGAGGGCCAGGACTGTTGCGGCGAGAGCCGGCGTGCGACACATGGAAGGCGAGCCTTTCGCGGATAGCGGACCTGACCTTCCGCGACCGGGCTCAAGGAATTGTTAAGCATAAAATCGAGCCCCGGCCCCACCATGACCGAAGTCCTGCTGACCGCCCCCGAGGGCGAGACCATCCCCGTCGCCTGCGTCGCCGAGGGCGCGCTGGACGGCCTGACCGCCTTTGAACAGGGCCTTGCCGCCGCCGCCGACTTCAAGGGCAAGGCGGGCCAGCTGCTGGCCGTTCCCGGCGCCGACGGAAGGACCGCCCGGGTGCTGTTCGGGATAGGCGATCCCGGCAAGGTCCAGGCCATGGCCTTCCGCGCCCTGCCCGCGAAGCTGCCGGTCGGCGACTACCGCATCGAGGACGCGCCCGGCCATCTGGACGCGGCTCAGGTCGCCCTGGCCTTCGCTCTGGGCGGCTACGGCTTCGACCGCTACCGCAAGAAGCGTGAGAAGCACGCCCGCCTGGTCGTCGCCGGCGGCGTCGATGTCGCAGAGATCCGCGAGATCGCCCACGCCTGCGCGCTGGCGAAGGACATGGTCAACACCCCGGCCAACGACATGGGGCCCCTGCAGATCGAGACCATCGCCCGCGAGATCGCCGAGCGGCACGGCGCGACGTTCAGCGTCATCACCGGCGATGCGCTGCTGGCGCAGGGCTATCCGTCGGTGCACGCCGTGGGCCGCGCCGCCGATCCGGCCCGCGCGCCCCGGATGATCGAGATGCAGTGGGGCGAGGCCGGCCGGCCGCTGGTCGCCATCGTCGGCAAGGGCGTGGTGTTCGACACCGGCGGCCTGGACATCAAGCCCTCGGCCGGCATGCGCAACATGAAGAAGGACATGGGCGGCGCCGCCCACGCGCTGGCGCTGGGGCGCATGCTGATGGCGGCGAAGCTGCCGATCCGGGTGGCGGTGCTGATCCCGGCGGTCGAGAACGCGATCAGCGGCGACGCCATGCGGCCGGGCGATGTTCTGAACACCCGCAAGGGCCTGACCGTCGAGGTCGGCAACACCGACGCAGAGGGCCGCCTGATCCTGTCGGACGCCCTGACCCGGGCCGGGGAGCTGGAGCCGGCGCTGACCATCGACCTGGCCACCCTGACCGGCGCGGCGCGGGTGGCGCTGGGGCCGCAGGTAATCCCGTTCTTCACCGACGACGACGCCCTGGCGGCCGATATCGCCGCCGCCTCGAAGGCGGTCGCCGACCCGCTGTGGCGACTGCCGCTGTGGCCCGGCTACGACGAGGCTTTGGACGGCGACATCGCCGACCTGAAGAACGACCCCGACGGCTGGGCCCAGGCCGGGTCGATCACCGCGGGCCTGTTCCTCAAGCGCTTCGCCCCGACGGCGGGCGGGTGGGTCCACCTGGACATCTTCGCCTGGAATCCGAAGAGCCGCCCCGGCCATCCGGTCGGCGCCGAGGCGCAGGCGATCCGGGCGCTGTACGCGATGCTGAAGACGCGGTTTGCGTAGGATCCAAACGTGAGAAGGCCGCCCCGGGCGGAGCCCGAGGCGGCCTTCAGACACTCGAAAAACGAAGCCTAGTGCGCGGCCGGGGCCGGCGCGGCGCCGGCGGGCGGCGTGGTGGTCGTGCCGGGCGCGGGCTCGGCCGTGGCGGTGGAGCCGGTGGCCGTCGGCTCGCCCTCGGCGGCGGCGCCTTCGGCCGGAGCCGCGGCGACCTCGGCCGGGCGGGGCGCCGGGATGGCCAGGGTTGAGCCGAGGCTCTGCAGATAGGCGATCATCGCCACACGCTCTTCCTGCTTCTTCAGGCCGATGAAGGTCATCTTGGTGCCCGGGACGTGCTTCTGCGGCGCCTTCAGGAAGGCGTCCATCTCGTCGAAGGTCCAGGTCTTGCCGGCGGCGAAGCCGGTGAAGGCGGCCGAGTAAGCGAAGCCGGCGTGTCCGGCCGGCGACTTGCCGAGCGTGCCGTACAGGTTCGGACCGGTGCCGTTGGCGCCGCCCTGGGTGAAGCTGTGGCACGAGGCGCACTTGGCGCTGACGGCCTGGCCGGTGACCGCGTTGGCGGGGTCCATCAGGACCGTGCCCCAGTCCGGCGCCACTTCGGCGGCGGGGCCGCCTTCGGCCGCTTCCTGGATCGCCACGGCGTAGCCGGCCTTCTCAGGCGGCTCCTTCTCGAAGGCGATTGTGGTCAGCTCGCGCAGACCGAAAATGACGAGCCCGGCCGCCAGCACGCCGCCGGCGATCTTGTTGAACGTCAGATCGCTCATGTCCGCTGTCTTCGTCCTCTGGAGGGCTCCGGGCGGGAGCCGATGCCAACCGTCCCGGGAATCCCGCGACGCGCCCTGTGTTGCGCCGGGCTCTCTTACACGCTACCGCCCCTCGCGCAAGCCGGGCCCAGAGCCCGGACCGCCTGAATTGATCAACGTCACGAACCATGAACCCGATCATCCTGATTCCGGCCCGCATGGCGGCCACCCGACTGCCGGACAAGCCGCTGGCCGACATCGGCGGCCTGCCGATGATCGTGCGGGTGCTGCGACAGGCGCAGGCGGCGGGCGTCGGCCCGGTCGCGGTGGCGGCCGGAGACCCGGAAATCGTGGCGGCCGTGAGGGCCGCTGGCGGCCTGGCCGTGCTGACCGATCCCCTGCTGCCGTCAGGCTCCGACCGCATCCAGGCGGCGCTGGACGCCCTGGATCCGCGCGGCGAGCATGACGCCGTCATCAACCTGCAGGGCGACATGCCGTTCGTGCCGGGCGCCATCATCGCCGACTGCGCCCGGTTGCTTCAGCAGCAGCCGTCCTGCGACGTCGCCACGGTGGTCGCGGCGGAGGCCTCGCCCGCCGACCGGAGCAATCCGGACGTGGTCAAGGCCGTGCTGGCCCTTGACCCGGGCGCGACAAGCGGTCGCGCGCTCTACTTCACGCGATCGACCCTCTACGGCGACGCGGCGATCTGGCGGCACGTCGGAATCTACGGCTATCGGCGCGAGGCGCTGGCGCGATTTATCGCCGCTCCGCCCTCGCCCCTCGAACGGCGCGAGAAGCTGGAGCAGCTGCGGGGCCTGGAAATGGGCCTCTCGTACTGGGCCGCCGTCGCCGACGACGCCCCGATCTCCGTCGACAATCCGGCCGACCTCGAGGCGGCCAGGATCCACGCGAAAGACCACGACGCATGAGCGTTCTTCCCAAGATCGCCTTCCAGGGCGAACCCGGCGCCAACAGCCACGAGGCCTGCCGGACCTATTTCCCCGACCACCAGGCCGCCCCCTACCCGACCTTCGAGGAGGCCTTCGAGGCGGTGAAGACCGGCGTCTGCGAGCTGGGCATGATCCCGGTCGAGAACTCGATCGCCGGCCGCGTCGCCGACGTGCACCACCTGCTGCCGAGCTCGGGCCTGAAGATCATCGGCGAGCGGTTCAAGCCGATCCGCTTCCAGCTGATGGCCAACAAGGGCGTCAAGCTGGAGCAGATCCAGACCGTCTCCAGCATGGCCATCGCCCTGCACCAGTGCCGCAATTCGCTGCGCAAGCTGGGCGTGAAGACCGAGGCCGTCGGCGACACCGCCGGCGCCGCCCGCGCCCTGGCCCAGAACCCCGACCCGACGCGCGGCGCCATCTCGCCGGCCCTGGCCGCCGACATCTACGGCCTGGACATCCTGCTGCGCGACATCGAGGACGAGCGGCACAACACCACCCGCTTCCTGGTGATGACCGCCGACAAGGCCCCGCCGCCGCCGCCGTTCACCAGCCGCTGCATCACCAGCTTCTGCTTCAAGGTGAAGAACATCCCGGCCGCCCTCTACAAGGCGCTGGGCGGGTTCGCGACCAACGGCGTCAACATGACCAAGCTGGAAAGCTACATGGAGGGCGGCGCCTTCACCGCCACCTTCTTCTACGCCGAGGTCGACGGCCGTCCCGAGGATCGCGGCCTGGCCCTGGCCCTGGAGGAGCTGAGCTTCTTCTCCGAGACCATCGAGATCCTGGGCGTGTTCCCGGCCGATCCGTTCCGCGACCGGGTTTAGCTTCGGATCGAGGGGACAGTTTAAGGTGTCCCAGGGGACACCTTAAACTGTCCCCGACACCCCTTCGCAGATCGCCGTTACCGGTCTAGCCTCCCCGCAAACACAGCCTGGGGAGGGCGAGACGATGTTCAACGGTGTTCCGTATCTGCAATCGACGCTGGCGGCCGCGACGGCGCTGGTGGCCTGGTCGCTGCTCATCTGGATCTGGATGTACGCCAAGCGCATCCCGGCCATGGGCAAGGCGAAGATCAATCCGCAGGACGCCCGCTTCCCGGGCTCGCTGAACGTGCTGCCCGACGACGCCCGCCAGGCGGCGGACAACTACAACCACCTGATGGAGCAGCCGACGATCTTCTACGCGGTGGCGATCATCGCCTACCTGGCCGCGCAGTCGAACGAGCTGACCGGCGCCCTGGCCTGGGGCTATGTCGCGCTGCGGGTGCTGCACAGCCTGCTGCAGGTGACCATCAACGCGGTGCCGATCCGCTTCCTGCTGTTCGCGCTGTCGACCCTGGCGCTGATGGGCCTGACGGTGGTCGTGGCCATGGGCGCGATGGCCTAGCATGCCGCGCGGAAGCCAGCTGCTCCGGGCGGCGCTGGCCCTCACGCTGGCCCCGGCGCTCTTGCAGGCCGTCGTTCTCCTGGGTTCGCTGCTCACCTGGGACGGCCCCGAACTCGGCCTCGCCGAGTGGGCGCAGATCGCGGCGAGAGGCTATCCGATGATGCTTGCCTTCACCGCGCTGGTCGTCGGCCTGCCATTGCCGCCGCTGATCATGCTGAGGAAGCTGACGCTGGTCAGGCTGGCTCTATGGGCCGGTCTGACCGGTGGCGTCGTCGCCGGCGCCCTTATGGCCCTCGACTTCGTGAGCCGGGACTTGAGGTCGCTCGACTTCTTCTCGCCGACCTACTGGGTCCTGTCGATCGGGTACGTCACCATCGTGAGCGCCGTCATTGCCGGCCTGTTCGGATTGATCGCGGCTGTCTGGCGCTGGCCGGCGGCAGCCCGCGCGAAGGCCGCCTAGCCTTCCTCCGACCAGCTCTTCAGCAGCTGGTGGGCGATGGCCATGGCCGGCGGGGCGAAGCAGCCGTCGTAGCCGCCCGCGACCAGCTGGCGGGCTTCGTCGCGGGTGAACCAGCGCACGGCCTCCAGCTCGGTCTGGTCGGGCCGGGCGTCCTCGCTGTCGACCTCGGCGATCAGGCCGATCATCAGCGAGTTGGGATAGGGCCAGGGCTGGGTCGAGTGGTAGCGGACGGACGTCGCCGTCAGGCCCGCCTCCTCCATCACCTCGCGGGCGCAGGCCTCCTCGATGCTCTCGCCGGGCTCCAGGAAGCCGGCCAGGGCGGAGAACATGCCCTTGGGCCACATCGCCTGGCGGCCGAGCAGGCATTTGTCGCCCTTGACCGGCAGCATGATCACCACCGGGTCGGTGCGCGGGAAGTGCTCGACGCGGCAGGCCGGGCAGGTGCGCTTCCAGCCGCCGTCGGTGACCAGGCTCGGCTCGCCGCAGGCCGCGCAATAGCGGTGCTTGCGGCGCCATTCGAACATGCCCTTGGCCGTGGCCGCGATCGCCGCTTCGGTCGCCGGCAGCAGCAGCGCCACCTGGCGCAGGTCGGCGAATTTGCCCAGGCCGTTCAGCGGCCCGTCGGTCGGGTCCGGCGCGCCCTCCATGTCGACCGCGAAGACGGCGGTGTCCTTCCACAGGCCCATGAACAGCATGCGCTCGTTGCCGCCGGCCAGCTCGTTGGTCATCCCGCCGGCCACATAGGCCAGCTGGACCTTGCCGTCGGCGGTCTTCTCGGTCAGCGGCGAGCCGTTCCACAGCGGCAGGCACAGGGTCGAGGGCGCGTCCAGCAACTCGGCCAGCCAGGCGACGTCGCCGCGCCGCTCGCTGGCCCGGTTCAGGGGGTTGCCGGAAAAGGTGTTGGTGACGGCTGAAAGAGGCATGGCGCTTCGTGGCGCAAACGAGGGAACTCGGCAAGCCTCCCTCCCCGCTTGGGGAGGGTGCTCCCGAAGGGAGCGGGTGGGGCAAAGGCGATCAGAGGTCGGCGCTGACCAGCGCGCAAGCGGTTCCCCACCCGTCCGGCCTGCGGCCGTCCACCCTCCCCAGACGGGGAGGGAGACTTGCGTTGCGACCCTCAAACACCGATATAGGCCTTGGAGCCGGCGCGGGCGGACGCCTCGCCAACCTGGTCAGGGCCGGAAGGCAGCAGCCACAACGAGTTTCGCTCCGGGTCGCGCCGGTTCCACCTCATTCCATCGCTGTTGTTTCGCGCGGACGGGCGTTGCGTGGTTCGCGACGCTCGCTGAAGAGCTCGCTCCTCACCATGGCGAAGGTGGGGGCAGTCCACAAAGCTCGTCATCCTGAGGAGCCGCGCAGCGGCGTCGCGAAGGACGCAAGGCGGTGGCGGCCACGCCCGTCGATGACGTAGGATGACACCTTCGGGATTTCTCCGAGCAGGACCTTCCGCGCTTCATGGCCGACACCGACGCCCCGATGGAACCGCCGCCCTGGGAGGAGGATGACGCCCTCCCCGAGCGCGATCCCGACACGGCGGACATCTTCGGCGATCCGGCGCCGGCGCCCGCTCCGGCTCCGCCGCCCGCGCCCGCCGATGCGGCCCAGGCCGACGGCGCCGCCTACCAGGTGCTGGCCCGCAAGTACCGGCCGCGCACCTTCGAGGACCTGATCGGCCAGGAGGCCATGGTCAGGACCCTGACCAACGCCTTCTCCACCGGCCGCATCGCCCACGCCTTCATGCTCACCGGCGTGCGCGGGGTCGGCAAGACCACCACCGCCCGCCTGCTGGCCCGGGCCCTGAACTTCGAGAGCGACACGGTCCACCAGCCGTCCGTCGACCTGACCCACGAGGGCCGCCACTGCCGGGCCATCGTCGAGGGCCGGCACATGGATGTGCTGGAGCTCGACGCCGCCAGCCGCACCAAGGTCGACGAGATGCGCGAGCTGCTGGACGGGGTGCGCTACGCCCCGACCGAGGCCCGCTACAAGGTCTACGTCATCGACGAAGTGCACATGCTGTCGACGGCGGCGTTCAACGCGCTGCTGAAGACGCTGGAAGAGCCGCCGCCACACGCCAAGTTCATCTTCGCCACCACCGAGATCCGCAAGGTGCCGGTGACCATCCTCAGCCGCTGCCAGCGCTTCGACCTGCGCCGCGTCGAGCCCGACGTGCTGGTCAAGCACCTGGGCGGCATCGCCGAGAAGGAAGGCGCCCGCGTCGACGCCGAGGGCCTGGCCCTGATCGCCCGCGCCGCCGAGGGTTCGGTGCGCGACGGCCTCTCCCTGCTCGACCAGGCCATCGTCCAGGCCGACCGCGGCCAGATCGTCGGCGCGGCCGTGGTGCGCGACATGCTTGGCCTGGCCGACCGGGGCCAGACCATCGGCCTGTTCGAAGAGGTGATGAAGGGCCAGACCGGCGCGGCCATCCTCGCCTTCCGCACCCTGTGGGGCTTCGGCGCCGACCCGGCCCAGGTGATGCTCGACCTGCTCGAGCACTGCCACGGCTCTTCGGTGTCCAAGGCGCTGGGCCCGGACGCGCTGCATCTGCCGAAGGACCAGGCCTCGCGGCTGGCGGCCATCGGGGCCACCGCCTCGGCCGGCACCCTGTCGCGGCTGTGGCAGATGCTGATGAAGGCCTACGAGGAGGTGCGCCGCGCGCCCGACCCGTCGGCCGCCGTCGAGATGGCGCTGATCCGCATCTGCTACGCCGCCGACCTGCCCGGGCCGGAAGAGGCGCTGAAGGCGCTGCGCGACGGCGAGCCGATCCCCGGGGGATCTGGCGGCGGCGGCGGCGTGGCCCCGTCCGGCGGCGGCGGGACCTCGGCGACCGGCGGCGGCATGTTCTCCTCGGCCCAGCCGGTGATGGCGACGGCGAGCGCCGCGCCGGCCATCCAGGCCACCACGGCGCTGGCCACCTTCGACGACGTGCTGCGCCTGATCCAGACCAAGCGCGACATCACCCTCTACATGGACGTCCAGCGCTTCGTGCGGCCGATCAGCTTCCGGGCCGGCGCCATCGAGTTCGAGCCGGCGCCGCGCGCGCCCGCCGACCTGACCAAGCGCCTCGCCCAGCGGCTGAAGGAATGGACCGGCCAGACCTGGCTGGTCGCCACCCAGGGCGGCGGCGGCGCCGAAAGCGCCTATGAACGCGAGAAGCGCGAACAGAAGGAGGCCAACGAGGCCATCCTGCTGGACCCCTTCGTGAAGTCCGTCATGGACGCCTTCCCGGGGACCGAGCTGCTGGGCGTGAAGCAACTTGCGATGCCGCAAGGGGAAGCGGTTAGCGTCGATCCTGAAGAGGACGGCGAGGAGGACTGAGGTCCGCCGGGGACATGCACTTCAGTGCGTGTCCCCATCAGCTTCCTCCGGAAAGCTGCGGGGGACACGTACCGGAAGACGGTACATGTCCCCGGACAATCGCCCATCCGCGCCGCCAGATGCGCCGAGGGCCAAGGGAGAGAGACCAATGTCCAGGGCCAACGGCCGCAAGGCGATCTTCATCACGGGCGCGGCGTCGGGCATGGGGCTGGAGACCGCCCGGCTGTTCGCATCCAACGGCTGGTACGTCGGCGGGGTCGATGTGAACGCCGACGGGCTGCGGGCGCTGGAGCAGGAGCTCGGCTGGGACAACTGCATGATCCGCGAGCTCGACGTCACCAACCGCGACGCCTACCGCCAGACCCTGGCCGACTTCGCCGAGGCCACCGACGGCAAGCTGGACGTGCTGTTCAACAACGCCGGCATCGGCCGGGGCGGTCCGTTCGCGGACATGTCCTGGGAAGACGCCATGGCGGTGATCAACATCAACCTGGTGGCGGTGCTGAGCGGCATCCACCTGGCCATCCCGCTGCTGAAGGCGACGCCCGGCTCGCTGTGCTTCTCGACCTCGTCGAGCAGCGCCATCTTCGGCATCGCCAACATCGCCGTCTATTCGGCCACCAAGCACGCGGTGAAGGGCTTCACCGAGGCGCTGTCGGTCGAGCTGAAGGCCGCCGGCGTGCGGGTCGCCGACACCCTGCCCGGCCTGATCGACACCCCGATCCTGCCCGACGAGGCCAAGGTGAACGCCCCCACCGAGGGCATGTGGCGCCTGACGCCGCCGCGCGAAGTGGCCGAAGCGGTCTGGGGGGCCTACCACACCGACAAGATCCACTGGTATGTCCCGTCGGAACTGGAGGCCTACGACCTCGTCGTCACCCAGCATCCCGAGATGATCCGGGACCAGATGGCGCAGGCCGGCCTCTTCAACCCACCCCAGGAGTAGGGGTCCAAGAGAGAAGATTGGGCGATGAAGGATCTCGGCGGACTGATGAAGCAGGCCCAGGCCATGCAGCAGAAGCTGGCCGAGGCCCAGGATCGGCTCAAGGCGCTCGAGATCGAGGGCACGAGCGGCGGCGGCATGGTCAAGGTGACCCTGTCGGGCGCCGGCGAGCTCAAGGGCGTGGTGCTGGACGAGAGCCTGCTGGCGCCGGGCGAGGGCGAGGTGATCAGCGACCTGCTGGTCGCCGCCCACGCCGACGCCAAGCGCAAGCTCGACGCCCAGCAGGCCGAGCTGATGCGCGAGGCGGCCGGGCCGCTGGCCGGGATGAACATTCCGGGGCTGAAGTTCTGATGCTCACCTGCCCGTGCTGTGGCTACCGAACGCTGGATGGTCCCGACTACGGCTGCTACGACATTTGCGAGCTCTGCGGTTGGGAAGACGATCACGTTCAGCTCGCTCATCCGATGATGGGCGGGGGCGCGAACAAGGTCTGCCTGCTGGAGGCCCAGCAGAACTTCGAAAACCTCGCGACCGCCGATCCCGACTTTCCCGCGAGACGCAAGCCCACCAGCGCCGACAGGCGTGACCCGGCTTGGCGGCCCTTCGATACCGTGCGGGATGGTCAAGCCACGCCTGTTCCCGCCTCCGGATTGGAGTACTTTGACGCAGCGGCGGATGAGTCCGCGTCACCTTACTGGCTCAAGCGCTGAATGGCCGCCGCCGCAGGACCCGAGATCGAGCGACTGATCGCCTTGCTGGGCAAGCTGCCGGGCCTTGGCCCGCGCTCGGCGCGGCGGGCGGCGCTGGCGTTGCTCAAGCGGCGCGAGCAGCTGCTGGACCCGCTCACCGCCGCCATGATCGACGCCCAGGCCAAGGTGCGGACCTGCACCACCTGCGGTTCGCTGGACACGTCCGACCCCTGCGCCATCTGCGCCGACCAGAGCCGCGACCGGGCGCTGATCTGCGTGGTCGAGGAGGTCGGGTCGATCTGGGCCATGGAGCGGGCCAGCGCGTTTCGCGGCCGCTATCACGTGCTGGGCGGGCTGCTGTCGGCGCTGGACGGCATCGGGCCGGAGCGCCTGCGCGCCGCCGAACTGGTCAACCGGGCGAGCGACGGGCTGGTGCGCGAGGTGATCCTCGCCCTGCCCGCCACGGTCGACGGCCAGACCACCGCCCACTACCTGGCCGAACGGCTGGTGACGACCGGGGTGCCGGTGACCATGCTGGCCAGAGGCGTCCCGGTCGGCGGCGACCTCGACTGGCTGGACGACGGCACCATCGCCCAGGCGCTGCGGGCCCGACGGCCGGCCTAGGTCCCGGGACTGCTTCGCGCAGCGTAGCTGTCCCTCAACACCCAACGTCCGCCTTCCACCCGGAGCCGCACCCGGGAGAGTCCGCTTCCACGCTTGGCGGTCCCCGCCCTGATGCCTTGGCGGAGCATTGCGCGGGCGGGCGTCCTGCTCAAGGACCGGCTACGCCGGCCGCTGCGCGGCGGCCCGCAGGGCCGTCCTTGACCAGGCCGACCGCTCGCGCTCCCATTCCATCAAGGCCTAAGGGCGGGTGTGGTCAGGCCTCTTATCCACCGGCTTCCCGGCGAAGGCCGGGATCCATGACGGCGTCCCGGCCCTTGCCCCGTATGGGCCCCGGCCTTCGCCGGGGGCACGGAGATGGGGGGATAGGCCACAATCAATCCCCCTCGCCCCAACCCCGCGCATACTCATCACGTCCCCGTCGCGGGGGAGGGCGCCTGGTACCAGCCCGATGCGGCGGCGGGGAGTGGTCGAGCGGGACCAGGCGGAGGGGACGTAAGCCTCCGTTCCGGGCGTGCGCTGGTGTGCCGTCCGCCCGTTCGTGGGCAGCAGTTCGAGCCGTCTGGAGAGGCCAGGCGGGGAGAGTCCGGGATAAAAGGGTGAACAGCCCTGCGCGTCCCGGGCCTGCGAGATAACGACCACGCGGAGCGTCAGCCTTCGTCGAAACGGTTACTGCACTACCCTGCTCCGGGCGGAGGCCCGGCGCTCCGCCCCCTCCCCGACCCTCGCGGTGATCCCCGCGAGGCGGCGAAGCCGTGTCGAACGACGCGCCATCCCCCTACCCGCCGCCGCGAATTCCCGCTAGGAACGGACCATGAACCTTTCCGACCCCGCCGTCCTGATCGCCGCCGTCGCCGGCGCCCTGGCCCTGGCCTTCCTCGGCTGGGCGCTGATGGAGCGTCGGCGGGCCGGCGCCGCCGAGCAGCGGGCCTGGGACCTGCGCGAGCGCTACGCCGAGACCGAGGCGCGGATGAAGCTGCTGGAGGACCAGGCCGGGGCGCAGTCGGAGTTCCTGCGCGTCCAGGCTACGCAGTCGGCCGGCGTGGTGGCCGAGGAGATGCTCAAGCGGGCCGACGAGACCTTCCGCAACCGCGACCTGCTGGCCCAGCAGCGGCTGGAGGCCCAGCTGAAGCCGGTCGCCGAGACCCTGGCCAAGTTCGAGGCCCAGGTCACCGCCGTCGAGAAGGCCCGCGCCGAGGAGACCGGCGGCCTCAAGCAGCAGATCGCCGCCCTGATGGAGGCCTCCACCGCCACCCAGGCCGAGGCCCGCAAGCTGTCGGCCGCGCTGCGCCGCGGGGCCGGGGTGCAGGGCCGCTGGGGCGAGCAGACGCTGCGCAACGTCCTCGACGCCGCCGGCCTGACCGCCCACTACGACTTCTCCGAACAGTTCAGCCTCGACACCGAGGAGGGCCGCCGCCGGCCCGACGTGAAGGTGAAGATGCCGGCCGGGGCGGTGTTCGCCATCGACGCCAAATGCTCGCTGAACGCCTTCATGGAGGCCCAGGAGGCGGTCGACGACGTCGCCCGCGAGGCCGCCCTGACCCGTCACGCCCAGAGCGTGCGGAGCCACATGCAGGGGCTTTCGGCGAAAGCCTACTGGGACCAGTTCGCCACCGAGCGGTCGCCCGACTTCGTGGCCATGTTCGTGCCCGGCGACGGCTTCCTGGCCGCGGCGCTGGACCGCATGCCCGACCTGATGACCGAGGCGATGGACAAGCGGGTGCTGCTGGTCACGCCGACGACGTTGTTCGCGCTCTGCAAGGCCGTGGCCTACGGCTGGCGCGTCGAGGAGCAGGCGGCCAACGCCGACAAGATCGCCGCGCTTGGCCGCGAACTCTACAAGCGGCTGTCGGTGATGGGCGGCCACGCGGCCAGCGTCGGCAAGGCGCTGGAGGCGGCGGTCAGCCGCTACAACCAGTTCGTCGGCTCGCTGGAGACCCAGGTCCTGACCCAGGCGCGCCGCTTCGAAGACCTCAAGGTCGACCACGAGGGCAAGGAAATCGTGCAGATCGAGCCGGTCGAAACCGCCGTCCGGCCGCTGGCCAAGCTGGCCGGCGAGGAGAGCGCGACGCTGCGCGCCATCGGCGGCGAGGGCGCCGACGCGACCCCGCCCCACCTTGACGGCCCGCAAGCGCCCCCCTACCTCGTGAAGCAATGACCCTTCGCCGCATCCTCACTGTCGACAACGCCGCCGATCTGGCCGTGCTCAAGCGCGTCTCCACCCCCGTCGAGGGCGGCGTGACCGACGAGCATCGCGCGCTGATGGACGACATGCTGGAGACGATGTACGCCGCGCCCGGCATCGGTCTGGCCGCCGTGCAGGTCGGCGTCGACAAGCGGATCATCGTCATGGACCTGGGCGACCGGGACGTCGCGCCGCTCAGCGTCAACGACGACACCGCCGAGGGCGAGGCCGAGATCGCGCAGCGCAATCCGCGCTACTTCGTGAACCCCGAGATCACCTGGAAATCCGAGGAGCTCTTCACCTACGAGGAGGGCTGCCTGTCGGTGCCGGAGATCTTCGACGCCGTCGAGCGCCCGGCGCGCGTGAAGTTGCGCTACCTCGACTACCAGGGCCAGCCGGTCGAGGAAGAGGCCAGCGGCATGTACGCGGTCTGCATCCAGCACGAGATGGACCATCTCGAGGGCGTGCTGTTCATCGACCACCTGTCCCGGCTGAAGCGCGATCGCGCCATCAGCAAGGTGAAAAAGGCCGCTCGCGCGGCCTGATCCAGCTTTCCGGCGACTACTGCTTGCGGGTGGTGTCGCCGGCGGCGGCGCGGGCCTCGTCGGCTTCGCGCTTGGCTTCGTCGGAGGCGTCGGCGACGCCTTCCTGGACGTCGGCGGCGGCCTCCTTGACCGCGCCGGCCGCTTCCTCGCCGGCATTGCCGATCGCGGCGCCGGCTTCCTTGACCTCGGGGTTGTCGGCGATGTCGCCGGCCGCGTCCTTGATCTCGGCCCCGGTGGCGACCGCGCCTTCCTTGATATCGGTCCGGTCCTCGCGCGAGCAGGCGGCGACTGAAAGGCCGGCGGCGGCGATGGCGACGACGATGATGAGCTTGCGCATGGGATAGGGCCCCTTCCGTTTGCGTTCCATCGATCAACGATCTGTGACCCGGCGGGTTCCCGCAACCCCTCCGGCGCGGTAAACGCCCGCCATGCGCCTCGCCTTCCTGGGAACACCCGACTTCGCGGTCCACAGCCTCGCCGCCCTCCTCGAGGCCGGGCACGAGATCGCCTGCGTCTATTCCCAGCCGCCGGCGCCGCGCGGGCGGGGCCAGACGCTGCAGCCATCGCCGGTCCACGCTTTCGCCGAGAGCCGGGGCCTGACGGTGCGCACGCCCGTCTCGATGAAGGCCGAGGACGAGATCGCCGCCTTCGAGGCGCTGGAGCTCGACGCCGCCGTGGTCGTCGCCTTCGGCCAGATCCTGGTGCAGCGGGTGCTGGATGCGCCCCGGCTCGGCTGCTTCAACGTCCACGCCTCGCTGCTGCCGCGCTGGCGCGGCGCCGCGCCGATCCAGCGGGCGATCATGGCCGGCGACGCGGTCACCGGGGTCCAGGTCATGCGCATGAGCCCGGGTCTGGACGAGGGCGCCGTTATCGCGACCGAGACCGTCCGCATCGGCGCGCTCGACACCGCCGCGACGCTGAGCGCCCGTCTCGCCGAAGCCGGCGCCCTGCTGCCCCCGACCCTGGCCGCCATCGAAGCCGGCGCGGCGGTGGAGACCCCGCAGGCCGCCGAGGGCGTCACCTATGCGAAGAAGATCAAGCCCGCCGAGGCCCGCATCGACTGGTCGCGGCCGGCGCGGGAGGTCGACCTGCACATCCGCGGCCTGTCGCCCTTCCCGGGCGCGTGGTTCGAAGCTCCGTCAGCGAAGGGGCCGGTCCGGGTGAAGGCGCTGCTGTCCGCGGTCGAGGACGCCTCGGGTCCCGCCGGTCAGGTGCTGGACGACGGCCTGCTGATCGCCTGCGGCGAAGGCGCGGTCCGCCTGCTGCGGGCGCAGCGCGAGGGCAAGAGCGCCCAGGACGCCGACGAGTTCGTGCGCGGCTTCCCGCTGGCGGCCGGGACGGTGCTGGCCTGATGCCCCGCTACCGCCTGACCCTCGAGTACGACGGCGGGCCCTATCGCGGCTTCCAGGCCCAGGCCGACCTGCCCAGCGTCCAGGGCGCCATCGAGGCGGCGGTGCTGGGCTTTTCCGGTGAGACCGTGCGCATCCACGCCGCCGGCCGGACCGACACCGGCGTCCACGCCACCGGCCAGGTGATCCACGTCGATCTGGCGAAGGACTGGAAGCCGGAGGTCGTGATGAACGCCCTGAACGCCCACCTCGTGCCGCAACCCGTCGCCGTGCTGGACGCGCAGGTCGTGGCGGATGACTGGCACGCCCGCTTCTCGGCCAGGCAGCGCCGCTACCGGTACCGCATCCTCAACCGCCCTGCCCCGCCCGCGCTCGACCGGGGCAAGGTCTGGCATGTGAAGAAGCCGCTGGACGCCGAGGCGATGCATGACGCCGCGCAGGCGCTGGTCGGCCACCACGACTTCACCACCTTCCGCGACATGCAGTGCCAGGCGAAGTCGCCGCTGAAGACCCTCGACGTCGCCTCCGTGCGTCGCGAGGGCGAGATGGTGCTGCTGGAGTTCGCCTCGCGCAGTTTCCTGCACCGGCAGGTCCGGTCCATGGCCGGCTCCATCGTCGAGGTCGGCGTCGGCCGCTGGACGGCGGCCGATCTAGCCGCCGCGCTGGAGGCCAGGGACCGCCGCGCCTGCGGACCGGTGGCCCCGGCCGACGGTCTCTACTTCACCGGGGTGAGCTACTAGTCCAGCAGGCTCGCCGGCACCTTGCCGCCGTTCTCGGCCAGCTTCTTCAGCACCTGCTTGTGCAGCCAGATGTTCATCGTCGCGCTGTCGGACTTGTCGCCGGTGTAGCCGAGTTCATCGGCCAGTTCCTTGCGCTCGGCCAGACTGCTCTCCATCCCGACCAGCTTCATCAGGTCGACGATCGAGGTGCGCCAGTTGAGTTTCTGCGGGTTCTCCGCCGCCATCTCCTCGAGCACCGCCTCGACGTCGACGGGCTCGGGAGTGGGAGCGGGGGCCGGAGCCGCCTGCGGCGTAGGGGCCGCGCCGGTCGGGGCCGGCTGCGGCGCGGCCTTGGGCTTGCGGTTGAAGATCTTGCCGAGAATGTTGCTCAGAATGCCCATACGCCGCTCCGTTCGGTGACGGGCCGCCAGGGCCCGTCCCTTCAACGCCGCGCGGAGTCGATGGTTCAGACGCGCTCGCCGAAGCGCTCGAAGTAGCGGCCGATGATGGCCGCGTAGATGGCCTGGAGCGCCCGCAGCTGGCTGACCGGCACCTGCTCGTCGACGGCATGCATGGTCTGGCCGACCAGGCCGAACTCCAGCACCGGGCAGAGGTCGCGGATGAAGCGGGCGTCGGAGGTGCCGCCGGTGGTCGACAGGTCCGGCTCCTCGCCGGTCGTCTCGCGGATGGCGTCGGCGACCACGTCGGTGAACTCGCCCCGGCGGGTCAGGAAGGCTTCGCCGCTGATCAGGGTCTTCACCTCGACCCGACCGGCGAAGCCGGCGCCGGCCTCGGCCGCCTGCTGCTCGATCCAGACCTGGAGGTCGGCGCCCCGGTGGGCGGGATTGAAGCGGATGTTGATCCGCGCTTTGGCCTCGGCCGGGATGATGTTGGTGGCGGTGTTGCCGACGTCGATGGTGGTGACTTCCAGGTTGGACGGCTGGAAGCCCTCGTAGCCGTCGTCCAGCACCCTGGCCTGCAGCCGCGAGAGGATGTCGACCATCACCGGGATCGGGTTGGCGGCGCGGTGCGGGTAGGCGACGTGGCCCTGCTTGCCGGTCACGGTGATCCAGCTGTTGACGCTGCCGCGGCGGCCGATCTTGATCATGTCGCCCAGGCGCTCGGAACTGCTCGGCTCGCCGACGATGCAGTGGTCGATGGCCTCGCCCTCGGCGGCCAGCGCCTCGACCACCTTGCGCGTGCCGTCCAGCGCCACGCCCTCCTCGTCGCCGGTGATCAGGAAGCTGAGCGAGCCGGGGACGTCGCCGACCTGCGCCACGGCCGCGACGAAGGCAGCGATCGAGCCCTTCATGTCCACCGCGCCGCGGCCGATCAGGACGTCGTCGCTGTTGATGTCGGCCGCGAACGGACCGCTCGTCCAGGCCGCCGCGTCGCCGACCGGCACCACGTCGGTGTGGCCGGCGAAGCAGAAGTTCGGCCGTGCCGTTCCGCGTCGCGCGTAGAGGTTCTCGATCTCGCCGAACTTCATCCGGCGGCAGGTGAAGCCCAGGCCCTCCAGCGCGCGATGGAGCACGTCCATCGCCCCCTCGTCCGCCGGGGTGACGGACGGGCGGCGGATCAGGTCGCGGGCGAGGTCGAGAACGTCGAGGGTCATGGCCCTCCGTTTAGGGCCTCGGCCGCCGACGGTGCAAGGCCGGCAGCCTCAGGCCGCCCTGACCCCGCGCCGACGCAGGCCGATCGGCGGCGGCGGACCATAGCGGTTGTCGCCCGGCGTGCCGCGCCGGAAGCCGATCTCGATGAAGGCCCAGAGCTGGAGACCCACGGCTGCAAGGGCGGTGGCCATCGCGGCGGGGCTTCCTTCGCCCGACGGATCGCTCAACCCCTGCGCGGCGCCCATGAACAGCACGGGCGCGGCCCAGAATATCACCAGCCACCAGGCGCTCTTGTTCCGATCATGAAGCCGCCGGATGCAGACCGCCAGGTTTGCCGCCAGGACAGGCAGCATCAGCAACAGCGGGATCACCGCGATATCGCCCGCCCCCATGGCGACGAAGATGGTGGCGACCCAGATCACCGCGGCGGCGATGGTCGTCGCCAGCCCCACGCGCCAGTAGGACAGCCGCGACGCGCGGCCCTTGAAGCTGAACAAGGCCTTCAACTGGATCATCGTGCGCACCCCCACCCCCAACCCTAGGGCGAGAACCAGTCGTCAGCTAGTCGCGCAGCAGGTCGTTGATCGAGGTCTTCGACCGCGTCTGGGCGTCGACGGTCTTGACGATGACGGCGCAGTAGAGGCTCGGGCCCACCCCGTGCGGATCGGGCAGGCTGCCCGGCACCACGACGCTGTAGGGCGGCACCTTGCCGATGTGAACCTGGCCGGTCTTGCGGTCGACGATCTTGGTCGTGGCCGACAGGTAGACGCCCATCGACAGCACCGCCCCCTGGCCGACGATGACGCCCTCGACCACCTCGGAGCGGGCCCCGATGAAGCAGTCGTCCTCGATGATGGTCGGGTTGGCCTGCAGCGGCTCGAGCACGCCGCCGATGCCGACGCCGCCGCTGAGGTGCACGCGCTTGCCGATCTGGGCGCAGGAACCGACGGTCACCCAGGTGTCGACCATCGTTCCCTCGTCGACGTAGCCGCCGATGTTCACGAACGAGGGCATCAGGATGACGTTCTTCGCCACATAGGCGCCGCGGCGCACGATGGCGCCGGGGACCGCGCGGAAGCCGGCCTCCTCGAACTGCGGCGCTTCCCAGCCGTCGAACTTGTTGGCCACCTTGTCCCACCAGGGCCCGACCGCCCCGCCCATGGCGCCGGCGCGCATGATGGCGTTGGGGTTGAGGCGGAAGGACAGCAGCACGGCCTTCTTGGCCCACTGGCGGACGATCCATTCGCCGTCGACCTTCTCCGCCACGCGGACCTTGCCGCTGTCGAGCAGGGCCAGGGTCTCCTCGATGGCGGTCCGGACCGGACCCTGCGTGGTCGGCGATACGGCGTCGCGCGCGTCCCAGGCGGCTTCGATTTCCAGCTCGAGGTCGGACAGGCTGACGGTGCTCATGCGGCGGTTTCCTGGACCCTCGCGCCGGCCAGGAAGGCGACGAGGTCATTGGTGCGATGGTGGACGAAATCTGCGGTCGAACCCACGGCGTGCGGCCCGACCAGCACGGTGGTCATGCCCAGCTGGGCAGCGGGGGCGAGGTTGACCTCACTGTCCTCGAAGAAGGCGGAGCCGGCGGCGCTGACGCCGTGGCGGGCCATCATCTTCTCGAAGGTCAACGGCGAGGGCTTGGGAATGTAGTCAGCGGCGGAGATGTGGAAGATGTCCTCGAAGGCGTGCGCGATCTGCAGCCGTTCCAGCACCCGCTCGGCGTGGGCGGCCGAACCGTTTGTGAAGACCAGTCGCCGGCCCGGCAGGCGCATGAGGGCGTCCGCCATCTTCACATCCGGCGTCAGGCGGTCGAGCGAGACGTCATGGACCTCGGTCAGGAAGTCTTCCGGATCGATGTCGTGGTGCGCGATCAGCCCCGCCAGGGTGGTGCCGTGGGCGTGGTAGTATTTCTTCTGGATCGCCCGCGCCTCATCGCGCGGCAGGCCGGTGACCTTCTCCATGAAGTCGGTCATCCGGCCCTCGATCAGGGTCATGAACTCCGTCTCGACCGGGTAAAGGGTGTTGTCCAGGTCGAAGAGCCAGGTGTCGATGTGGACCAGATCGGTCACGCCCGGATCAGCGTCCCGGCGCCGTGCTCGCTGAACAGTTCGACCAGCATGGCATGCGGCCGGCGCCCGTCCAGGATCACCACGGCCTCGACGCCGGCGTCGATGGCGGCGATGGCCGTCTCCAGCTTTGGAATCATGCCGCCGTTGGCCACCCCGGTGCGGATCAGGTCGAACGCCTGGGCGACCGTCATCTGACGGATCAGTTCACCGTCCGCGCCCTTCACGCCGGCCACATCGGTCAGCAGCAGCATGCGCTTGGCCTTCAGCGCCCCGGCCAGGGCCCCGGCGACGGTGTCGGCGTTGATGTTGTAGGTCTGGCCGAACTCGGAGACGCCGATCGGCGCGATGACCGGGATGTAGTCCTGCTCGGCGTGGATGAGCGCCTTGATCAGGGCCGGATCGATCTTCTGCGGCTCGCCGACGTAGCCCAGGTCGACGACCTGCTCGATGTTGCTGTCCGGGTCCTTCTTGGTGCGCCGCGCCTTGGTGACCGTGATCAGCCGGGCGTCCTTGCCCGACAGGCCGACGCCCCGCACGTCCGCCTCGCGGCCGGCCAGCGTGATCCAGTTGGCGATTTCCTTGTTGATGGCGCCCGACAGCACCATCTCGGCCACTTCCATCGTCGCCTCGTCGGTGACGCGCAGGCCGTCGATGAACGTCGACTTGACGCCGGCGCGGTCGAGCATGGCCGAGATCTGCGGCCCGCCGCCGTGGACCACGACCGGGTGCAGGCCCATCAGCTTGAGCAGCACGGCGTCGGCGGCGAACAGCTTGGCCACCTCGTCCTCGCCCATGGCGTGGCCGCCGTACTTGATGACCACGGTTTCGCGGTCATAGATCTGGATGTAGGGCAGCGCCTCCGCGAGCGTCCTCGCGGTGGCCCAGCCGGCTTCCTCGGTCTTGTCGGTCAAGGCTGGAACTCCGTCGCGCGCGCGACGAGGCGATAGCGGATGGGGTCCGCCAAGTCCACTTTATGAAGGGATCAGGCCTGCCGGTCTTCGCGAGCGTGGAAGATGCGGAGGATGGTCACGCTGCCGGGCTCGAAGTGATAGATGACAACATAGCCCGTCCGGCCGAACGGCGTGATCAATTGCCGGACGTCAGGCGAGCCGAACGCCGCGCCGCGATCTGCATGCTGATCCAGAGACCGGATCGCAGCCCAGATGGCCTGCTTTGCGCGCTGCGCGGCCGACGAACTCTCTCGGCGAGAAAATCGGCCAGCCTCTCAAGGTCGCGCCACGCACGCGATGAGAGCCGCACCTCATTCGTCAAGCGTTCCGCGCCCGCCGCTCCGCGATCAGGCGGTCAAGTTCGGCCACCGCTTCATCGACCAGTAAGACACGCCTGTGCGCTGATACTCCTCAAGCGCGGCCAGCGCCTCGGCGTGATCGTAGTCTCCGTAGGCGACCGACGCTTCCTCGACACCGGAAGGGCCATTGGGCTCAAGATTTGGCGGCTTCGACATGCCAGGAGCCTACACGCCTGAACGCGATCGCGCCAGCTCTACCGGAACGGCGGCTCATCGAACGCCCGCAACTTACGGGAGTGCAAATTCGGCCCTTCCGCCCGCAGCAGATCCACCGTCGCGATGCCGATCTGCAGGTGCTGGCTGATGGCGCGCTCGTAGAAGGCGTTGGCCTGGCCGGGCAGCTTGATCTCGCCGTGCAGCGGCTTGTCCGAGACACAGAGCAGCGTCCCGTAGGGCACCCGGAACCGATAGCCCTGGGCGGCGATGGTGGCGCTCTCCATGTCGATGGCCACCGCCCGGCTCTGGTTGAAGCGGATGGCGCTGGAGGTGTAGCGCAGCTCCCAGTTCCGATCATCTGTGGTCACTACCGTGCCGGTGCGCAGGCGACGCTTCAGGCTCTCGCCGGTCTCGCCGCTGACCAGCTTGGCCGCGTCGTAGAGGGCGCGCTGCATCTCGGCGATCGACGGGATGGGGATGTCGGGCGGCAGGACCTCGTCCAGCACATGGTCGTCGCGCAGGTAGGCGTGGGCCAGCACATAGTCGCCGATGGTCTGGCTGCCGCGCAGGCCGCCGCAGTGGCCGATCATGATCCAGGCCTGCGGCCGCAGCACCGCCAGGTGATCAGTGATGGTCTTGGCGTTGGAGGGGCCCACGCCGATGTTGACCAGGGTGATGCCCCGTCCGCCCGGGGCCATCAGGTGGTAGGCCGGCATCTGGTGGCGCCGCCACGGGCCGTTGGCGATGACCAGCTCCGGCTCGGGCGTTTCGGCGGTGACCAGGATGTTCCCGGGCGCCGACAGCGCCGTGTAGGGCGAACCGACCTTGCCGAGCTGCTCGCAGCCCCAGCGGACGAACTCGTCGACATAGCGGTGGTAGTTGGTGAACAGGATGTACTGCTGCACATGCTCGGCCGGCGCGCCGGTGTAGTGCTTGAGCCGGGCCAGCGAGAAGTCGGTGCGCAGGCCGTCGAACAGCGCCAGCGGCCGGTTGTCCTCCAGCGCCTCGCTCCACAGGCCGTCGGCCAGCTCGTCGCCGATATGGGCGAGCTCGGTGGTCGGAAACCAGCGGGCGATCTCGGCGGCGGAGACGTCCGCCAGCGCCAGGTCGCCGCCGTCCAGAACGTAGGGGAACGGGATCTCCTGCATCGACCGGCCGACATCCAGCGTGACGCCGAAGTCCTGGATCATCAGGGCCAGCTGCTCGACCAGATAGTCGCGGAACATCGCCGGGCGTGTGACGGTCGTGGCGTAGTGGCCGGGCAGGCCGATCCGGGCATAGGCGCGGCTGATCCGCGGGTAGCCGTTCTCGCCGCTCCAGTGGAGCCGGAGTTCCGGATAGGCGTAGGTTCCGTTCAGGCGATTGGCGGGATCGGGACGAAGCCCGTCGGTCAGGAAGGCCTTGAGCGCGGCCCGCAGGGCCGAGACGGAGCGGTCGTATTCTTCGATAAGCCGCTCGACGATGGCGGCTGCTTCTTTCTCATGAGTCATGGCCGCTTATAGCGACGTTACGTGAAGCTGGCGAGACGGCCGCTTGCGACGCGCGAATCCGCGACCACATAGGACGTCATGAACAACTCGCTTCGCACCTGCATGCTCATGGCCGCGATGACGGCCATCTTCGTCGTGGCCGGCTTCCTGATCGGCGGAACCACCGGCATGCTGATCGCGCTGGCGCTCGGCGGCGCGATGAACCTGTTCAGCTACTGGAACTCCGACAAGATCGTGCTGCGCATGTACGGCGCGGTCCAGGTCGACGAGAGCCATCCCGATCCGCTGATCCGCAACTACGTCGCCGACACCCTGGCCCTGGCCGACGGGGCGGGCATGCCCCGCCCCAAGGTCTATGTCATCGAGCAGGACCAGCCGAACGCCTTCGCCACGGGGCGAAATCCGGAGAACGCCGCCGTCGCCGCCACGGTCGGCCTGCTGCGCATGCTCGACCGGCGCGAGATTCGCGGCGTGATGGCCCACGAACTGGCGCATGTGAAGAACCGCGACACCCTGACCATGACCGTCACGGCGACCATCGCCGGCGCGATCTCGGCCCTGGCCAACATCGCCTTCTTCTTCGGCGGCGACCGCGACCGGCCGGCCGGGATGATCGGGACGATCCTGATCGCCGTTCTGGCCCCTATCGCCGCCGCCCTGGTGCAGATGGCGATCAGCCGGGGCCGCGAGTACGAGGCCGACCGCGAAGGAGCGGAGATCAGCGGCGACCCCCAGGCCCTCGCCGACGCGCTGGCGAAGATGGAGGCCTACGCCCACCGCACCGTCAACGAGACCGCCGAGCGCAATCCGGCCAGCGCCCAGATGTTCATCATCAACCCGCTGAGCGGCCGCGGCGCCGACAACCTGTTCTCCACCCACCCGGCGACCGGCAACCGGATCGAGGCGTTGATGAAGCTGGCGGGCGGCGCTCGACGCTCGGGCACCGCGGTGCCCCGGACCGCCGCCCGCCGGGGTCCCTGGGCCTGACCCCGCTGGCGTGGTTGGCGGCAGGCCTGACTTCGGTCCCATGGTTCGCACGGTGACCCTCTATGGCCTGGCGCTGGCGCTCGCGGCGGTGGCGCTGCAGTGGCTTGAATACCGGTTGTGGGCGCGGGCCAATGCGGGCGGGATATGGATCGTCCTGTTGGCGCTCGGCTTCCTGGGACTGGGGGTGTGGCTTGGCGCAGCCCTTCTGAGACCGAGGGTTCAAACCCGGTTCGAGCTCAACACCGCGGCGCTCGAACAGCTCGGCATAACCCGGCGCGAGCACGAGGTTCTCGGCCTGCTTGCGGCAGGACGCTCGAACAAGGAGATTGCGCGGCAGCTGGGATTGTCCCTGAACACGGTGAAGACCCACATCGCCCGCCTTTACGAGAAGCTCGAGGCGGCGCGGCGCACCGACGCGGTCCTGCGGGCCAGGGACCTGCATCTCATCCCCTGATCTTCCGGGTGAACTTCGCGAAATCACCCTTTCGGGCGATTGTTCCAGCCTGGAAGCGCCGCTTCGCTGGCGGCGTCAATCCAGCCGGGGGGCAAACATGCTTCGCACAATCCTGATCTTCGGCGTCATCGCCGGACTCATCGTCGCCTTGCCGATGTTCAGCCTTATCGCGCTGGGCGAGCCCGGCTCGACCGGCCACTCCATGGTCACCGGCTACCTGATCATGCTGGTCGCGCTCAGCCTGATCTTCGTTGCGGTGAAACGGTTCAGGGACCGCGCGCTCGGCGGCGTGATCCGCTTTCTGCCCGCCCTGCTCATGGGGTTGGGCATCAGCGCCGTGGCGGGCGTCATCTACGTCATCGGCTGGGAGTTCACCTTGGCAGCCACCGACTATGCCTTCATCGATCAGTACACGACCGCCGCCATTGAGGCCGCGCGTGCGAAGGGCGCCTCGACGGCCGAGATCGCCCGCGTCACCGCGGAGATGGAGGCGATGAAGGTCAGCTACGCCAATCCGCTGTTCCGGCTTCCGATGACTTTCGTCGAGATCTTCCCGGTGGGTGTGGTCATCTCGCTGATCACCGCCGCGCTGCTGCGCAACAGCCGCTTCATGCCCATGCGGTCGGCCGGCGGCTGATCGGCGGCGACGAGATCGACCCGGCGAGCGCGAGTTTCTAAAAAAGACTTGCCTTCCGCACGGGCGCCCGCTCATTCTGTCGGTCAACCCATCGAGGAGACCCCAGGATGAGCGTCTCGATCTCCCGCGACGGCCCCGTGACGGTCATCGCCATCGACCGGCCTGACCGCCGCAACGCGGTCGATTCGGTCACCGCCCGCGCCCTCTACGACGCCTTCAGAGCCTTCGACGCCGATGACGCGGCCAGCGTCGCGGTGCTGACCGGGACCGGCGGAAACTTCTGCGCCGGGGCCGATCTCAAGGCGGTCGCCACGGGCGGCGGCAACCGCGTCGAGCGGACGGGCGACTTCGGCCCCATGGGCCCCACCCGCCTGCGCCTGTCCAAACCGGTGATCGCCGCCGTTGAAGGCTACGCCGTCGCCGGCGGGCTGGAGCTAGCCATCTGGTGCGACCTGAGGGTGGCGGCCCGAAGCGCCACCTTCGGGGTCTTCTGCCGCCGCTTCGGCGTGCCGCTGATCGACCTGGGCACCGTGCGCCTGCCGCGTCTGATCGGAGGCTCCCGGGCCATGGACATGATCCTGACCGGTCGGGCGGTCGACGCGGAGGAGGCCTTGACCATGGGCCTGGCCAATCGCGTCGTCGAGGACGGCCAGGCCCTGGAAGCCGCCGTCGCGCTGGCCCGCCAGATCTCCGGCTTTCCGCAGATGTGCCTGCGCAATGACCGGCTCTCGGCGATGGAACAGTGGAGCCTCGACTGGGAGGCCGCCACGACCTTCGAGATCGGGGTCGGCCTGGAAACCCTGGCGTCAGGCGAGGCGGTGGCCGGCGCCGCGCAATTCAGCAGCGGCGAAGGCCGCGGAGGACAGTTCCAATGACCGAAGAGCTCGCACCCGGCTTCACCGAGCGCCAGCAGGGCCATCTCCCGGGCGCCCTGGGCATGGAATGGGAGACGGTCCGCCACGGGCTCGCCCGCGGCCGCTTCACGGTGGCCAAACATCACATGGCGCCCAACGGCTTCCTGCATGCCGCCAGTGTGATCACCCTGGCCGACAGCGCCTGCGGCTATGGAAGCGCCGTTTCACTGCCGGAAGGGGCCAGCGGATTCACCACCATCGAGCTGAAGAGCAACTTCCTCGGCACCGCCCGCGACGGCGTCGTCGCCTGCGAGGCGCGCATGGTCCATGGCGGTCGAACGACCCAGCTCTGGGACGCCGAAGTCCGCCACAAGGACAGCGGCAAGCTCATCGCCCTGTTCCGCTGCACACAGAGCGTTCTGTGGCCGCGCGCCTGAGGCGCAAAGCGCCCCTTGCGAAATCGGAACCGCATCGCTAGGTTCCGCGCCTTCGCACTCAGGGCCCCTCACCGGGCCCACACCCGGCGTTACGGAGAGGTGGCAGAGTGGTTGAATGTACCGCACTCGAAATGCGGCGTGCCTTCACGGGTACCGTGGGTTCGAATCCCACCCTCTCCGCCATCCACCCTGCTCTTTGGTCTCTGACCGGCGGGGTTGCCTGTAACGTCCGGTAGTTCCCCGACATTTTCCGCCGGATCGCTGGTCGAAGCCCCTGGTTCATCGCCCTGAGGAGCCCCTTCGCGGGTACTGACACGTTAAGTCGGCCTGGCCGGACTGGCCCACCCCCGGGGGCCAAACCGGAGATACGTTAGCGTTAGCCTGCCAGCACCATAGCTCGTATGGCCGGCCCCGGTCTTCGACCCGATAACGTCGCTGCTACCGACGCCTTGTTCCGTGGGGCGGCCTGGACTTAGATCAGCGCCGCCAGTCAGAAGGCGCGGCGTCGGGCCCGCCGAAGTGCTCCCAACATTTGCAGGGAGTCGACCCGGTGGTCATTCCTCTCCTGAAAGAGGGGGCACAACCTCGGGGATGCAAAGCCGACCATTAAACTCAATGCTTAGACGCATTTAGCGCCGGCACACATTATCATTGCCAAATCGGAATGGATCGGGAAATACTTCTCCTGCGTGTCTATCCGGGAGAGATTCCAAAAGATTGCATTCGTCATGAATCGCGCGGCTTGTCGCCCCTGCAGCTGGGGGCATGCCGCGCGACCCGGTGCGCGCTTTTCAACCTTGGTACTCCCCTGACAGCGAGAGCAGCGGCCGCCGATTCAATATCCCCGGAACAGGTTCCGGGCCTTTCAAACGGATCAATGGAAGAGGACCGAGGCACAATGCTGGCGGAGGAAAAGCGGTTCCGGGACGTTGTGTACACAGCGTTCAACAGCCTCTCGGATGATCCATCGTTCGAAATCGCCGACGATGCGACCTTCGAGAGCCTGGGATTGGATTCGCTCGCCATGAGCCAGGTGATTTTCTCGATCGAGGAACAGCTCGGTTGGGAAGTATCGGATGAAGATCTCGAGCGAATGGCAAACGCCGAAACCGTGGGCGACGTGTGGCGCGCCCTGATGAACAGCCATTCCGAAGCGGCGCAATGACCAACCTCGCGACCGCCTTCGAAGGGTATGTGGCCACGGCGCCGTACGCTCCGGCGGTGCACCAAGGGCTTGGTGCTGCACAGCAAACTGATCTGTTGCGAGCAGACCTTCTGACGCGTTGCCGAGCCCTCGCCGCCTACTGCTTTTTCCACGGCGTGAGGCCAGGCGATCGCGTACTCATCGCGCTCGACGAGCCCCTGGAGTTCGTCACCGCGTTCTGGGCGGTGCAGCTCTGCGGTGCTGTCGCGGCCCCGGTCAAAACCGCAAGCGAAACTGACCTCTCGAGCGGCGCGCGCGCGCGTGTTGCCCGATGCATCTCGATTGTCGGCGCGCGGCTGAGCATCACGAACGCACGGGATGTCGACGCATGGAATCTGTGTGGCTTCAAGGCGATCTCGGCGACCGATCTTGCGGGCGCCGCCAGGAACGAGTTCCAAGCCCCTCTGGTGTCGGCCGATGCCTTGGCCGTCATCCAGTTTACGTCCGGAAGCCTGGCGGAGCCCAAGGCCTGCGGACTGAGTCACGAGTCCATTCTGAATAACGCGCGCGCGCTGACGGCCTATACTGGCGCAGCACCCTTCGACACCTCCGTCGTCTGGCTTCCACTTCACCACGACATGGGACTCATGAGCGGCGTCATCGTGCCCGTGACGAGCGGTGCGTCGACATGTTTGCTCACGCCAGGTCGTTTTCTGACAAACCCTCTGTCTTGGCTCCAGGGCTTGGGCGCGTTCCCGCGGACGCACACGGCGGCGCCGAACTTTGCGCTGGCGCTGGTTCTGCAGCGACTGGAACGTCGCACGCCGGTGAGTCTCGACCTGACGGGCGTGCAGAGCTTCCTCTGCGGCGCCGAGCAGATCGACGCGGATCTCGCCGACCGCTTTTTCCAGGCCCTTGCCCCCTTCGGCCTTCTGGAAAAGGCGTTTCGTGCCTCGTACGGGATGGCCGAAACCACAGTATTCGCCTGCGGCAAGGAAGGCGGCGTCTGGGCGGATCGCGTCGATGCCGCGATTCTGGCCGAGACGGGAGCGGCGGTGCCGGCCGGGCCAGGAAGATCGCCCAGGAGGGTCGTCAATGTCGGCTCGCCTCCCGTGGCGGGAGGCTTCAGAATCGTGGACGAGCGTGGCGCGGCCGTCGCTGATCGACGCGTCGGCCAGATCGAACTCAAGTCGAACAGCCTGATGAGCGGATATCTCAACGCAGGAGGTGCGACGGCAGACGCCTTCTCGGGCGAGTGGTTGCGGACCGGCGACCTCGGCTACAGCGTCGACGGCGAGTTGTTCGTCACGGGCCGCTTCAAGGATCTGATTATCGTCGGCGGGAGGAACATTGAGCCGATTGAGATCGAACGACAGGTCGCCCAAGTCTGCGGCTTGCCTCAGTTGAGAGTCGCCGCCTTCGGTCGGGCCGGCGACATGGGAACGGAACAGATCTGCATCCTCATTGAGTCCAGGGATCGCGACACGGCGGACTTGGAAGCCAAGGCGCGCGGGGCTTGCCTTCGAGCTTGCGGTGTCGCGCCTTCAATCGTCGCCGTTCGCCCGCCCGGGGCCATCCCCCGCACATCGAGCGGCAAAGTTCGTCGTGCGCTGCTGCGCGATCGCGCGAGCGTTCCCCCGTCCGAAGCGGAATCCGGCTCGGCGACGCTCTATCACGCGGCCGAGCGTCACCTGGCCTCAAGTGGCGTCCTCGCTTGACGACCGATTGTCAGCCCGGCGGACACAGGAGCAGCTTGTGAAGCTCACATACAGTCGTGAGGAACTGCTTCAGAGCCACCCCTATTCTCGGCCACATGTAGTTGGTGAACGTCCGATGCACGGCGGGTTCGATGCCAACGGGACCTACCGCACCCCGCGCACGCTCAACCGTTGGCCCGCCATTGAGGCATGGCGGCAGTCGCTCGAAGTTCGTGGGGGAGTCCTGATCGACGTCTCCTCCAGCCTGCTCGAGGACGACACCTATCCAAACGTTCCCCAGCAGGAGCTGCTGCTGAGACAAGGGTTTGGGCAAATCCTGTGGAATGCGCTGACACTGACCGCCCGGAACGAAGCAAGAGCGGCAGTGCTGACCTCAATGTCGGCTCCCGATTTTGCGCAGGTGGTGACAGGCGACCTGACGCAGATGCTGACCGGACATCTGAACAAGGGATTGCTTGAGGCGCACGGCATGGATGAGGCCGGCGATCCCGCGACGCCCGATCTCGGCGCCCATGACGCCATGTGGCTCGCCGCTCGCGACCTCGTCTTCGGCGCCGCCGCCTACCCCCCGCCCACGCCGCTGGAGGGAACATTCAAACCCGTCCGCCGCGAGATGCCCCGCATCCCGCTGGAGCACGAACACTTCCTCAAGTTCATGATGAATGTGCTGATGCTCGAAGTGCGCAGCCAGGCGTTCTTCGACTACTGCCTCGTGCTCTTCGACGACCCCCGCAACTTTCCAGGCCGGGCGGACGAAGCGAGGCAAGCGGCCTCCATCGTATCGAGAATCGCCACGGATGAACTCATCCATATCGAATACCTGCGCCTGCTCTTTTCTGAGCTTCGCTTCATGGCCTTCCGGACAACCGACGGCGGAGAAGCGCCAGGTGACGAAATCATCGCCCCGCTCTGGACCCGGATCATCGACTGGCACGCGGCGGATCAGCGGCGGTTCGCCTCGGTCAGGCGGAGCGACGTGGAACGTCAAGTCATGAACGGGGCCGGGGCCGCGGCCGCCGGCCTCATGGCGCAGTTCGACAGGCTTGCCGATGCGGTCGCCTAGGCGCGCCGTTGTTCACGTGATTCAGGAGTCCCGCCTTGGACGAGGCTGAAAACAGTTTGCAGACTCGTCCGGCCCGGAAACCCTTGCTGAGCTCGCCGGAAGCGTTGCGCATGTACGTCGCACTCGTGTTTCTGGGGTTCGCGTACACAACCGTGCATTCGGCCTACGTCGCGACGGTGCCCCTCTACCTCCAGGATCACAACCAGACGAGCAGCACGGTTGGCTTTGTCGCCGCCGGGCTCGCCTTCGGCGCGATCGCCTTTCGCATTGTCTTCGCCGGTCTCGTTGATCGAACGCCGGCGAATCTGCTGCTTCTTATCGCCAACGGCCTGCTGCTGATCAGCAGCGTGCTTATGCTCTTCACTCCGGCGAACAGTTCTCTGATGCTGCCGCGGCTGTTCCAGGGCTTGGCAATGGCGGCCTTCTTCACGGTCGCCTTCGCCTGGATCGGCCGAAACTCGAACGTCGGAAATCGCGGCCGCCTGTTCGGGATATTCAGCTTCGTAACCGCCGTGACCATGACGGCAGCCCCGCCAGCATCGCTGTGGCTCTACGATCGGATGGGGATGACCGCACTGGTGTGGGCGAATCTGATCGTGTGCGCCGCGGCGGCGGCTGCGACTATTCCCTGGATAGGGGCCGTCCGCCCGGCCAAAGAATCGGAGGCCGCCTCGCCGACCGCCGCGCAAGTCCCGGGCCCCGGTCACGGTCGCCTTGACTGGACTTCGATCGCGCTCGTCTGCGGCTGCATGATCCTGAGCGCGGCCATTCTCGGCGTCGCCCAGACGTTCATGCCGTACATCGCGCAGGCAAAGCACTATCCGCACCTCGGCGTCCTGCTCGCGACATACGGCCTGGGCCTCGCCGCCGCCCGCTTCGTGGCCGGAAGCCTGACGGACAAGCTGGGTCGCGCGCCCGTGGCGATCGCCGGCGCCGCGATGCTCGCAGGCACCAATCTGGGATTCTGGTGGATCGATCCCCCGATTGCGATGCCGTTCCTGTCCCTGGCCTTCGGAACTGGGATGGGCGCGCTGAACGCGGCGCTGATGGCTTGGTTGGCGGACCTCGCGGAGGGGCCGATCCAGGGAAAAATCCTTGGCTATTCGGCCGTCCTTTCCGACGTGGGCATCGCCATGACCGTTGTCGCGATCGGCTACCTCGCCGCCGGCGACGGCATTCGTGTCGTCGCCTCGTCGTCACTGCTGGCCCTGTCAGCCCTCGCGCTGACCTTGACCGCGGCTCGCAAGATCCGGGTGACATCTTGAGCGAGACCGCAGCCGCTCACATGGGAGGCGCGGCCATTCCTTCGGATACCTGGCAGGGTCTCGCTTCCAACGTGGCCGAATCCAGGTCGATCAGGTCGATCGGCCACCCCGCGCTGCATCGTCTGATTTCCGTGCTCCCTCTCAGACTGCGATATGTCGCCTGGCATGCCTTCTCGAGCGGCCTGTTCAACAAGGCCGCGCTCAAGGAACAAGCTACCAGGGCCGCCGCCAACTTTGCAGCGAGCCCGATCTTCACGCCAACCGCCGAGAACGTCGCGCGGTTCCGGCATGGTTATGAGCAGGAGGTGCGGAACAACTTCTGTCTGCTGCTCGCGATCGCGCCCAGACTCCACCGGCCGGTGCGGTCCTCCTTCTTCTCGATCGAGGGGCTGGAGGCCCTGCAGCGCCACGGGATCGACGGGCCCATACTGTTTCTCGGCAGCCATCTGTCCGCCTACCATTCGGCCGTCGTGGCGATCGCGGCGACGGGCCTGCGCAGCATTCACCTGACCACCGTGATGCCCCACCGAACGACCTTCCAGGAGCGCTGGTCGCACCTCTACGAGCTGGGACAACGATATGTGGACCCGGCCATTGGCAATCCGATCCCGGCCATCATTGTTCCCGATCCCAAGGCGACGATGCATCTCTTGCGGGCTCTGCGTCGCCGAGAACCGATATGGTTCGCCGTCGATACCGATGTCGGGATCTCGGCATCGACGGCGATCTGCGAGTTCCTCGGCCGGCCGGTGGCCGCGCCGACAACCCTCTACGAAATGGCGCTGCGTGAGAAAGCCGTGTTCTTCCAGATGGACGTCGAGAGAACCGGTGACGTCAACAGGCCGCTGACCCATCGCTTCCATGTCCGGATCAGACATGACGCGGGGCCGGCTCCAGACGAACTGAAGGAATATCACCAGCACCTGCTGGATCTGACCGCGGAAAAGGTGAGGCGAAACCCCGCCTCCTGGACCATCTGGCGCTACTGGGAACGGTGAGGGGCCATAGCGAAAGACGCTTTTGGTCTCAGCCAAGGGGCAGTCAGAGATACGACGCCGAGGCGTCCTTGCAGAAGGAGTGAACCGTGCCCGCCGAAAGGTCCGATCCCGTCGACGGTGTCGAAATGGACGCCCTCATCGAATCCAGTGTCATCAGGCCGTTGACGTCGCTCGGCGACAACGCCGCAAGCCACTGCGCCCTTGCGTTTCTCACCGGAAGCTATGCCCGAGGAACGCACAGCCGCGTCTCGCCGAACCTGAACATCTACTTTCTCGCCCGCGCCGGCGCGGCGGCGGAGCTTCGACTGAAGCTGGCTGATGTGCTTCGCGACGTCCGTCTCGATCTACGGGGTCGCGGAGTAGATTTCTGCATCGACTGCCACCCCTACACCGTCTCCTACCGGCCCCTGGAGTCGCCGCGATCCATCACCTTGACCACAAAGGTCCTGGAACTCGACGAGCGGCCCGGCAGATGGTCGCTGCCCCCCACCATCGGCCTTGGCTGGCTGCTCAAATATCGCGTCCTGACCGGCGACGGAGCGCTGCTGGAAGCGTTGGCCCTGGAACAGTCGACGGACGAGGAATGGTTCCAAGCGCTGCACGAGGCGCTGTCCCGGTATCGCAACATCCTCGACCATTTGCCCTGGGCCCTTCCCTGGCACGACCATCCCGAACTCCTGGCCGAAGAATCCCTTCGCTACGCGGAAGAAGCCATCCGGGACGCCCTGCCCGTGGCCATGACCGAAGAGGAGTTGCGGGGCGGGTTGCAGTTCGACCTGTATTTCAAATGGAGCGGCGGCTCGCGGGAATACCTCACGGAGCGCTATGGCCAGGACGGAGCCTGGATGCACGGCGCCGTCGAGCAGCTCAAGACCCGTTTCCAGTCGCCCCAGACGGTGTGGACCCAGGAAACAGCCCAGGATGCCTGGCGAACCGCGCTGAGGGTCTGGGCCGTTGTCTGGGCGGTCTTCAGGCGACGAGTCGAGGCCGAGCAGCCCGAGCGGGCGCGCTGGATGACAAGGGTCAACGCCTTCGTCTGACGGCGCCGTCGGGATGTGTGTCAGAACGCCGGCTTCATAGGCGCCAGGCCCATGGTCCTGCAGATCAACATCAGCATGACTTCATCCGCACCGCCGCCGATGGAGGTGAGCCGGCTGTCCCGGAAGTAGCGAGCCACCTCGGAGGAATCCATGAAGCCCATGCCGCCAAAGTACTGAAGGCAAGCATCGGTGACCTCACGCTGGATACGCCCCACCGACAGTTTGCACATGGAGACCAGGCGAGTGACATCCTTGCCCGCGACGTAGTCGGCCACGGCGCGATAGATCAGCGAGCGTAGGAGCTCGACCTTCGTCTGCAACTCCGCCAGCCGGAAGGCGATGACCTGATTGTCGATGAGCGGATGTCCGAAGACCCGACGAGTCCGGGCGTACTCGGCGGTCTCGCGGATCAGCCTTTCCATGCTGACCAGACCACAGGCGGAAATCCACAGGCGTTCCTCGTGGAAAGCCTGCATCTGGTAGAGCAAGCCCCGGCCTTCGCGGCCAATGCGATTGGCCTTGGGAACCCGCACATCATCGAAGAATACCTGCGCGGTGTCGGAGGCTCTCATCCCAAGCTTGTCGAGCGAGGCGCCGATGGAAACGCCTGGCGCATCCGTTGGAACGCAGATTAGTGACTTGTTCAGGTGAGGGTCGCCCTCCGACGTGTTGCAGAGCGTGCAGATCCAATCGGCCTGGGTGGAATTGGTGATCCACATCTTCGAGCCGTTGATGATGTAGTCCGCGCCGGACTCGCGGGCCGTCGTGGTGATCGCCGCCAGGTCCGAGCCCGCGCCCACCTCTGAAAGTCCGATGCTGGCGACGAACCTTCCCTCGATCGTGGGGGCCAGAAACAGCGCCCTCACCTCGTCCGAGCCGTACCGCGCCAGGGCTGGCGTGGCCATGTCGGTTTGCACGCCGACAGCAAGGCACACCGACGCGCTTCTCGATGCACCGATCGCCTCGCAAAACGCCAGTTGATGGGTGTAGTCGAGGCCCAGACCCCCAAAGGCCGCCGGCTTGGTGATCCCCAGCAGGCCAAGATCGCCCATTTTTCCGAACAGCTCGTGGGCGGGGAACTTTCCGGCGCTCTCCCACTCATGGACATGCGGATTGATTTCCCGGTCACAGAAGCCCGTGACAAGATCCATCAGTTCGCGGTGGTCAGGTCCGTAGATCATCACGCCCGGGGTCGGAAAGGAGGCGGCCTAACCTAGCCGCGCCTTGCGAAGCGTCAGCTCGAGAAGATCCACGTGTTTCTTTTCGAAGCGGCGAATTGCGGCGTCAAAGTACCGAAGGAAGAACTCGTACGTTTCGACGCCGAATCTGGAGCGAATCTCGTCGGCCTGGCGGATGAGATTATCCCGCCAGTCCGCGATCGTCCTGATCATGTCGGGGCCCATGAGATGGAGCTCCTCGAACTCGTAGGTCGGATAGGTGGCCGCCTGCAGGCTGCCGATCGTCGCCAGCGCCGATCCCTGAAATACCTTCTCGACGATGTACCGCGCGTCCCTGGCGCCCTGGAAATCGTCCGGCGCGGCGCGTGCGATGGAGGACTGGACGTAGAGCGGCGCATCGGCTCCCGACAGCGCTGACATCCGCTCGAAGAACGCTCTGTAGACATCGATGTGGCGATTCAAACGCCGGTCCGCCATCGACGCGTAGTGCTCCAGGCTTTCGATCGACACGATGGCGTCGAACGGCTCAGACGTCTCGAAAGTTCGCCAATCGGCGACGACGCAGCGGAAGTTCAACCAGCCCCGGCTGTCGACGTAAGCCTTCTGCTCCGCGCTCAAGGTCAGGCCAACGACCTGAACGTGCGGAAAGTAGTCGTGGCAGAACTTCGCGAACGAGCCCCAGCCGGAACCAATCTCAAGGACACGGCCACGTCGTCCAAGATCGATCTTCTCGGCGATGTACTTGAATTTTTCGAATTGTAAATCGCGAGCGGTCCCCGACGGCGACCAGTGCCCGCAACTGTAGGCCAGATAGTCCGGATCGAGGATCCTCAGGAACACCTGATTGTTTGCGTCGTAGTGCTGCTCGATATCTTGAATCGTAGCCAACCTCACTCCTCCCCTCCAGACCGCGCCATGGCCGGCTCTGGCTAGCTTGCTGATCGTCCCGTCGGCCGGTCAGGCCGGCGCGTGATCGGTCACCTCGCGTCTCTGCTGATGCGACCCGCGGCCCTGACCAGCCGCGCGCTGTATACGGATCGCACCGACATAGATGAGGTCCAGCCGCGGACAGTTGAGCAACGTCCGCACGGCGTCGGCGGGACTCTCCACAATAGGCTCGCCGCCCAGATTGAAGCTCGTGTTGAGCAGGATCGGCACACCGGTCCGCTGGCCGAACGCCTTGATCAGAGCAAAGAAGTCCGGACTTTCCGCCTCGCCCACCGTCTGGAGCCTCGCCGTGCCGTCCACGTGCACCGCCGCCGGCGCGTCCCGGACACAGGCCGGCTTACAGACCGCGGTGTGCATCATGTATGGGCTGGAGAACGGCTCCTCGAAGTAGCGATGCGCCTCCGTGGCCAGGACCGCCGGGGCGTAGGGACGAAACCACTCGCGGGACTTCACGAGGTTGTTGAGCACCTCCTTCATCCAGGGATTCCGCGGATCAGCGACGATGCTGCGGGCGCCGAGGCTACGGGGGCCGTACTCGCTCGCACCCTGGACCCATCCCATGATCGCGCCCTGCGTGAGCCGCTCGGCGCAGTCCGCGACAGGGTCCGCAATCTCGACAGCCTCTACTTCGCCCGCCGAGTCCGCCACCGCCTCAAGCGTTTCATCTCGGTTGAAGCTGCCCCCCATGTAAGGCGAAGCCGGGAAACATGGGATGCGTCCCTGGGTGAGGCGCTCCAGCCAGGCGAGCACACCGACCGCCAGCCCGGCGTCGCCGGGCGACGGCGGAACGAAGATGTCCGTCACGGGCAGAGCCTCACGAAGCTTGGCGTTCATGACGCAGTTCAGCGCGACCCCGCCGGAGAGCGCGACGGCCCGGGGTGCGAACTGGCTGACCAGACTACGAAGGCGATGGGCGACGGACCTTTCGAGCTCGTCCTGGATCCAGAACGCGAGGTCGGCGTCTCGTTTGCGCACGGCTTCGCCGGCCAGCCGAGGGTCAAGGGCGATTCCGTGGGACGCGAACCAGGCTTCGAGGTCCCGGAGACCGTCGGGCCCGTTGGCCAGACCAGTCACGGCTCCCTCGGACCGGGCAAACAGGTCCGGAAAGTGCGGCGGCCGCACCCCGAACGGAGCCAGGCCCATGGTCTTGCCGGACTCTTGGTAGGACTGGAATCCCAGGTAGCGGGTAACCTTCGAATAGGCCTTTCCGTAGCCGACCTCGCCGGGCGCGAAGTGATCGCGGGCAATGAGTTCAAGATCATCACCTCGCCGCCGATAGTAACTTGTCCGTTCAAACGCCAAGGAAGCGTAGCCGCCGCCGGGGCGCTGAAGGATGCTCCCCTCGTTGTCGAACACCGCCACCAGGGCGTCCGGCTCCGGACAGTAGGCGGCTGCGGCCCAAGCGTGGATCTCGTGATGCGAGCGCGCAATATGGATGGGAACATCGACGCCCAGACTTGCGCGCACCATGGCGCGAATATCGTCGAAGTCGCTGTCCGGCGCGTCCACCCAACGGGAAAAGGTCGAGACGCCAACAAGGTCGACATCCGACGCGGCGATGCCCGTTCTCTGCAGCGCGTAGGCGAGCGACTGACGGAAATCGCCGTCATACTTGCGGCGCGAAACGCGCTCCTCCGCGATGGCGAATATCGGTCGCCCGTCGACCGATATCGCCACGTTTCCATCCGCCGGCAGGGCGCCATCAGGCTGGAGGGAACAATGGATACCCAGATGAATGCGGCTCATTTGCTACCCCACAGCACGAGGGAACCGGGAACCCTCGCAAGGCGCGCGGGAGTGAAGACATTCAACGGGCTGTTGATCCCGTGTTTCAACCGGCGCCGAATTCGTCCGGCGGATCCACCGGGAGGGGCTCAAGGAGGCCGCCGACCTTCAGGCCTGCGGAGCATACGTCGTTGATCCAAGCCTCCAGGGGGCGGTGATAGCGGTGCATCGTGACCGCCACATCCTGCTCGGGGAAGGCGTAGAGCCAGTCTCCCCAGCCCGAGGCGAAGTAGTTGTTCACCGCGAAAGTGTCGCCCTGCCACTCACCGGAAATACGCATGGGGTGATCGGCGCTGACCACGAACCTGCCGCCCGGCTTCAGCAATCGCGCGAACTGACGGAACACCTCCCCCAAGTCCTCCACGAACATGAGGGCATAGAACGAGACGATGAGGTCGAAGGATTCGGCGATCTCTGAAAGCCGCTCCGCACCGACCATCATGAACTCCACCTCGCCGCGGTGATGGGTCGCTAGGGCTCTTGCAAAGTCTAGCTGCGCTTCGGATGGGTCCAGCGCGAGCACTCTGCCGGCTCCCATGAGAGCCATCGCCACCGAATTCTGCCCCCCGCCGCAACCAACATCGAGAACCGAGAGGCCCCGTATGTCGCCGAGGAGGCCAAAGCGATCTTCGCCGCCAAGCATCGGACCATAGGACACGTCCTTGCAGGGGATCGCGTACCGGGATTGGTAGGCATTCGAAACCTTGTCCCAGCCCGCCGCGACTTCGGCCTCCACGGCGCGTGTGGTCACGTCCCGACCATCAGGCGCCATGGGAGGGACTCCCGGCAAAGCCGACTTTTGCACACGACCATGGCGGCGCCTCGGGCTTCCGGTGCGCTCGGCGATCTGGCGGCGAATGGAGGGTGCGGCACGCCGCTCCGTGAAGCTGCATTACAATGGAACCCCACCCTCGCGCCCTCAGACCGCATAGACGATCACCAGTTGTCTTTTCAGTCAAGGACACTTTAGGGAGAACGGCTGTTCGGCGGCGCCATCGGAGTCGGATCCGCGAGGGGCGGGCGGTTTGGCTTCAGCAATCGACGGTACGCTTCTCCGTCGTTGTTCCTCGAGCATACGTGTCCGTAGATTGCCGCGAAGTTCGGCTCCTCGGTGCCCATGAGGCGATCCCAGAATCGAAGGTAAAGCCCGTAGTGGGACCGTCCGCGCGCGTGATGGAGATCGTGATAGGTCGCCCCCGTCAGCCAGCCAAAGACAGAGTGCGTCACGACCCATCGCGGCAGAAATTCGACGCCAGAATGCCCCAAGGCGTCGAAGGCTATGGCGAACGTTATGAAGATCATCTTCGCCTCGCCTGGAACGGGAAGCGTGATCAGAGCGACGGCGAAGAACAGGCCCTGGATCAGGGCTTCCGGGATCGAGAAGGAATAGGCGGCCCAGGGCGAAGGATTGTGGGACTTATGGTGTTCGGCGTGGAAAACCCTGAACCACCGGCGGTCATGCATGAGCCGATGGGTCCAGTAGAAGTACGCGTCCTGAAGCAGCACCAGCAGAATTACCGACAGGGCCACGACCAGGCCCCGGGGTGCAAAGGTCTGTTCTTCCAGCCCTCGCCAGTGACGCACCTGGGGCAAGAAGCTCTCGACGGGAATATACACCACGACGGCTACCGCTGCGAACACCGCGGTCGCAACGATCGAGTTGAACGCTTCCCGCACAATCTGCGACGAGGGCGGACTCTCTCGTCGAACCTTAAACCTCAGTCCCCAGACCAGCCGCATGGCCAGGACGAGCAAATGCACAAGGCCGACGATGAGGACGTACCTGAATATTCCCTCCATCGTGCTTTGCGACCAATAGGCTAGGCCCTCGGTCAAGTTCTTCATCGCGGACCTTCACGCGACGGACTCGGGATCTGTCCGAAGGACGAACGGCAGGGCGGCGTCATTCCGGCCTGGGTCCTTTGAGGAGACCTCTGGTCGCCCGGGCCATGCCGTTGACCAGAAAGCGGAGGCGCGCACCGACCCTGCCTCGCGGCATCAAACCGGGCGCGACGGCGACATCTTCCTTTCCGAGATGTTCTTCAACGGCCACCACCACCTTCACTCCGGTCGGGCAGACCGGCTCGCACCGCCCACACCGAAGGCAGGAGTCGATGTGTGGCCGGATGCTCTCCGCGCTCAGTTCGCCCAACTCATGTTGCCACATGAGCTGGATGCGCCCTCGAGGACTTTCTGCCTCGGTCTGTTGTAGCCAGTAGGTTGGACAGACATCGAGACACAGGCCGCATCGGCTGCAGCTGGCCAGGTTGTCCAAATGCGCGGCGCCCGATGGGTCAGAGGACATGGATCGCCTCCATCAGGGCCGCCTCGATCGTCCGGACGCGCAGGGAGCGCGGCGGATCGGCAGGGCCAGCGTCCGACCATCCGGTCAGATCGGGATGGTCGAAGGCGATCAAGCGGGTGGATGAGGCGCCCGGGTCGAGGGTGTCTACCGTTCCTTCGGTCCACCGGAGTTGAACAGGGAGCGGAGAGCCGAACAGGTCGCGGCCGTCGAAGGACCAGTCCGTGAGCCGTAGCGTTCGTTTGGCGAACGCGGCGCGCAGGCGCTCGCGCACGCCCGCGACGTCGGTCGCATAGCCATCGAGCGTGAAGCCAACCTTCCAGGCGCCTTGCTGGTCGCGCAGCACGAAACGCGAAGACTGGCTCCCACCGACGCGGCCGAGTTCCGCCAGCACCCGTTGACCGTCCTTCAGGCCAGAAACGTCAATCTCGCCGAGCAGACATGTCTCGTCGCGCGGCATCAACTTGAGCGCCAGCGTTGCCAGCGTGCCGATCCGGCCGCCGGAGCCGAAAACCAGCTTGCGGATATCCAGTCCCGAGACGTCCTTGGCGAAGACAGAGCCGAACTCGGTCTCGACACCCCGGGGGCTGATGAGGACGCCGCCCAGCAGCAGGTCCCGCGCCGGGCCGAAACGTCGCTCCCGGACGGCCGGGACGCCGGCCAGGATCAGATCGCCCAGCGGCGTGTCCGGCGAGCGACCAACTGGTTCGTATGCGAACTGGTAGGGCGTGGTCGATAGTTCCGCACGCAACTCGGCCAGCGTCTGCCGCGCGCTCACCACAGCGAAGCCGTTGACTGTGTCGATGCCCGGGGTGCGCAGCCAGCTCGGGCCGGCGTTTGGCCGGTCGATGATTGCGTCGGGCAGAAGCTTGCCGTGGCCGAGGGTGCTGGGTGTCTGGAAGGCCCGCAGGACTGCATGCTGGACGCGCTGCGCAGCCGCGCTGTAGAAGTCCGGCACCAGGTGCCGCTTCTCCAGCCCTAGCCCGTGCTCGCCGGACAACGCCCCGCCTAGCGCCCGCACATGGCCCAAGACCCGGTCGCGGAATGACTCGAGGCGGTCGTGGATGCCGGGTTCGCGGGAGTCGAAAAAGGGCGTGGGATGAATGTTGCCGTCGCCTGCATGGAAGGTGTTGGCCACAACAAAGTCGAATGAGCGCGCCTCCTCGGCAATCGCCTCGAAAATCGTCCCGAGGTCCGAGCGCCGCACGATCGCGTCGAAGAGGAAGTAGGCCGGCAGCCCCAGTTCACCTGTGATCCCCCGCCAGCGTTGCTGGGTGATGGCGAAGCGTTTTTTGGACAGGTCTTCCTTGGTGTGCACGCTGTAGACGCACGGGAAATTTGCTAGCGACTGACAGACACGTTCCGTCTCGGCCGCGGCGGGCTCCGGCTCTCCATCGATCTCGATGTACAGCATGGCGTCGTTCGGGAACGGCAGCGGCAGCCCCCGCGGATGAAACACGTTGGCCGTCATGTCGAGAGCGATGGGTAATATACCCTTGCCGAATAGATCGCAGATGGCGGGGAAGGTATCGGCCGCGGTTTCAAAGGCGGCGTAGATGGTGTTGACCACCTTCGGCGCAGGCACGAGCCGCAATCGAACGGCAGTGACGATGACGGCCGTGCCCTCCGAACCGACCACGACGCCCCGGAGATCTAACCCCCGCGGCAGTCCCGTCGCGCCGCCGAGGGTGAATATCTCGCCCGTCGCATCAACGCATTCCAGTTCGAGCACGTAGTTGGATGTGACGCCGTAGCCGAGGCAGTGGGCGCCTCCAGCGTTGGTGGCCACATTGCCGCCGATGGTGCTGACCGCGCGGCTGGAAGGGTCGGGTGGATAGCGAAGGCCATGGCGCAGCACGAGCGCCTGGATCGTTCCCGTCCGCACGCCCGCCTCGGCGACGACGAAGGAGCGCTCAACATTCAGCTCACGTATACGGTTGAGGTTGGTTAACAGCACCACGGCCTCGGCCGGGTTCGGCACCGCGCCGCCCGCGTAGCCTGTGCCGCTGCCCCGCGCGACGCAGGACACGCCGGCCCGGTTCAGCGCCTTCACCGTTTCAGAAACCTCGCGCGTCGTACGCGGGGCGACGACCAGCAAGGGCGGGCAGCGCCGGAAGTAGGCGTCGTAGCCGTAGGACGCCAGCTCCGCCGGCGAGGTTTGAACGTTGCTGGCCCCGACGATCCGGGCGAGTTCGTCAACGAGCGCATTGTCCATCTGCCTGGCTCCGTCCGTTGGCGCGCCTGGGCTCAGTTCCGGCGCCGGGCGAAATGGTCCGGCAGCGCGGTGAGGAACGCCTCACACCTCAGAACCTCGTCGATCGGCACGAACTCGTTGGGCGCGTGGGCGCGGGCGAGATCGCCGGCTCCGAAGACGATTGCCGGCACCCCGTGTGCGGCAAAATAGCGGGCGTCCGAACCGCCGTAGAACAGCGCCGGCTCGAACGGCGCTCCAACAGTATCGGTCCAGGCGCGCGCGACCATGTCAAGCAGGCGCGGGTCGGTCAGCGCGTGCGGTTCGCATCCCCCGCCGCTGGCGAAACCGATGTGGACGCTGACGCCGGTTTCGGCCTCGATCTCGTCGGCGGTTCGGCGCCACAAGTCGATATAGTCCTCGCGACGCTCGTCAGGGCGGACTCGAATGTCGCTCACAATCCGGACCTGGCCCGCGACCGTCCCGGCATGCCCACCCCCTTGCAGAATTCGTACGCCGACGGCCGGATGGTGTAACTCGGCGCCGTCACGCGGGCGCTCGGCGACGCACCGTTTCATCCTCTCAATTAAACTCAAACCGGCTCCGATCGCATCCTTGCCGAGCCAGGGCATGCCGCCGTGCGACTGCTCACCAGTAATCTGCACATCGACCCAGACGCTACCCAGCTGCCGAGTCGACACGACTCCGTTGGTCGGCTCCGCCACGACGGCAAAGTCGGCCGCCAGCAGCCCCTCCGCCGCCAGATACTCGGCCCCGAAGGCGCTTCCATCTTCCTCGTCAGCGACCCCCTGCCATTCCAGTGTGGGGTATTCCGGGCGCCAGTCCCGGGCGAGGTGCAGCAGCGCCCGCAGCTGTGCGGCGCCGCCACCTTTGGTGTCGCAGGCGCCCAGCCCATACATCATGCCGTTTTCGATCACCGGCTTGAATGGATCGCGCACCCAATGCTGGTGCTCCGCACCGGCATGGTAGGCCGGTTTGGTGTCGATATGGCACTGGTAGATGATCTTGCCAGGCCCACGCCCTTCAAGTCGCGCCAGCACATTGGGCCGATCGGGCGACTTGGCGACGATCTCATGGTCCACCCCGTGCGCGACCATTAGGGAAACGCAATAGTCGGCAATTGCGACCTCGGAACCTCCCGGGTTCTCGCTATTGATCGCGATCAAATCGGCCAGGATCGTCGTTGAATCCGGAATGTACTTAGCGCGCACCCGTTCCCCCAGAAGTTGCCGCCGACACAATGAAACGTTTTGGCGAGTATGCAACCCTTCATGGCGAACGCTGGCGTCTCGCCTGGGGAGCTGACCGGGTCTACACTGGTGGGTTGACGCTTACTGGGCGCGAACCTATCCGTAGCAGCCATGCTGGACATCAAATTCCTCCGAGCCAACATCGCCTTGGTCAAGGACGCCGTCGCCAAGAAGGGCGTCGATTTGGACGTCGATCGAATTGTAACGCTCGACGGTTTGATCCGCCGCGCGCTACCCGAAGTCGAAGGCCTCCGCCAGGAGCGCAAGGCGCTTTCGCGCGAGTTTGCCCAGGCAGGAGACGAGGCCAAGGCGCGCCTCTCGGCGCGGTCGCACGAGATGGCTGCGAGCATCGCCAACATCGAGGCCGGCTTGGGCGACTGGCAGCAAGAACTGCAGTCCCTGATGCTCCTCACGCCGAACATCCCTGACCCTTCGGCCCCAGTAGGCCCCGACGCCGAATCCAATGTCGTCGTGAAGACGGTCGGCAAACCGCGGACCTTCGACTTCACGCCCCTGGACCACGTTGACCTGCTGGTGAAGAATGGCTGGGCCGAGCTCGGCCGCGCCGCGGACGTGTCGGGCAGCCGGACATACGCCCTCAAGGGACCGCTGATGCGGCTGGAGCTCGCGCTCGCCAATTTCGCCCTCGACCGCCTGGCCATCGAAGGCTTCACACCGATCACCGCTCCGCCCTTCGCCCGCGAGCGGGCCTTCATCGGCACGGGCCACTTCCCCCTCGGCAAGGAGGAGGCCTACGAACTCCAGGATGACGACCTGTTCCTGATCGGCACCTCGGAAGTTTTCCTGAACTCGCTCCACGCTGACGAGATCCTTGACGAAGCAGCGCTGCCCGTCATGTACGCGGGCTATTCGCCCTGCTACCGCCGCGAAGCGGGCAGCGGCGGCCGCGACGTTCGCGGGCTGCTGCGTGTCCACCACTTCACCAAGGTCGAGCAGTACATCATTTGCCGCGACGATCCCGAGGAGTTGCGTCACTGGCATGAGAAGCTGCTTGGGATCTCCGAAGCCATCCTAAACGAGTTGGAACTGCCCTATCAGATCGTCGAGTGCTGCACGGGCGATATGGGCCTGGGCAAGATCCGTATGCACGACGTCGAGACCTGGGTCCCGTCTCTCAACACCTACCGTGAGACGCACAGCTGCTCGACGCTGCACGACTGGCAGGCGCGGCGGACGAACACTCGCTGGCGGAGCTCGGACAAGAGCCTTCGCTTCGTCCACACGCTGAACAACACCGCCATTGCCACCCCGCGCATCTTTGCGCCGCTGCTTGAGAACCATCAGCGCGCCGACGGCAGCGTGGCCCTGCCCAAAGCAATCCGGCCCTACATGGGCGGACGCGAGACCCTCTGACGCCGGAAACACCACCCCCGCGTTAGTGGCTTGACGCCCACCATCTATCGATTAACGTGAGTGTGCGCGGGGAAGCCACCTAGGCGAGTGTTTCTGTTCATGAACTGATGTTGGTTCCTCAGCGCGCGAAGTGGCGAGAAGAGGGTTCATGGGACAGTTGCGCGTCTGCTTGGTCGGCTTCGGTTGGTTTGGACGAATCCATCTCGACGCATGGCGGCAGGTCCCTGAAGTGCAGATCGTCGCGGTCTGCGACGCCGACGAGCAGGCCTTTTCCACCGACCTCATTCACGCGCAGGACGCGTTCCACGAAACTGCCGAAGGCGCGCAAGAGGCTTCATTTGATCGCCTAGAGCGCTATTCGGACCTCGGCGAGATGCTGCGCGAGGCGGCGCCCGACCTTGTTGATATTTGCGTCCCGGAGGCCTCGCACGCGGAGGTCGCCCGGGCGGTGCTGAGCGCCGGCATAAGCGTCGTCGTCGAAAAGCCTTTCACCACCAGCGCCGCCGACGCGCGCTCATTGGCCATGCAGGCGAGGTCTGCCGGCTTGCGGATCTTCGTGGGCAACGTACTTCGCTTCGATCCGCGCTATGTCCATGCCATCGAGGATCTCGGCCTGCGCCGCTCGCCGCCGCGATACATGTCGCTACAGCGTCACTTCCAGCGATCGGCGCTCGATATATACGGAAGAGTCCACCCGTTCTTCGGGGCCTGCATCCACGATATCGACATCGCGTTATGGACCCACAGCGCCAAGCCGGCCCGTGTCCTCGGCAAGGTGGTGCAAGGCTCCGATGGCGCGGCCTGCACCGCCGCAATCGCGGCACTCGAATGGGCCGGCGGCGCGACGGCGGTGATTCAGAACGCCTGGCTGCTATCGCCTTCTGCTCCCGCCGGCTTCGCGTTCGAGAGCAGCTTCTTCGCCGACGCCAGCACCGTCACGATCCGCAGCCAACCGGCCGTCGAAGTCAACGGCGCCGACGGTTCGCGCTGGCCGGAGTTCTTCTTCTGGCCGAGCATCAACGGAGTCCGCGGCGGCGCGATCGTGGAGGAGCTAAGGCACTTCGCGAGCTGCGAACAAGAGCGGCGCGAATCCGAGCGCATACCGGTCGAACAGGCCTGCTGGGGCATTGAGGTCGCGGAACGGCTTGTCCAGTCGGCGCGTGATGGCGCCTGGGTCGATGTCTGAGGCCCCGTTTCTTTCTGAAGCCCAGACGCGCTCCTGGACGGAGGACGGTTACGTGCTCCTGCCCCAGGTCATCCCTCCCGAGCAGGTCGCCGCAACCGTCGCGGCGATTTGGGGGTTCCTCGGAATGCGGCCGACCGAGTCGGCGGACTGGTACGACGCCGACCTGCGCGGAGCTTCAGGCATAGACCAACGCGGCATGATCCCGATGTACCATCACCAGACGCTGTGGGACTGCCGCCAGTCTCCAGTCATCCACGCGGTATTCAGCGAGCTGCTGGGGCGGAGCGACCTGGTGGTCAGCATCGACAGGGTGAACATGAACCCGCCGGCAACCGGCGACTGGGACTATGAAGGCTTCATACACTGGGACATCGACGTCACGGACCGGCCTGTCGGCGTGCAGCCCCAGGGAATTCTGGCCCTCTCCGACACGCCGGACAACGCAGGCGGCTTCCGGTGCGTCGCGGGCTTCCACCGCGTGATCGAAGACTGGCTCGATCAGCAGCCGCCGGGCTACGCCACGCGCTTTCCGGACACAGCCGGTATGGACATCCGCGCCCTGCCGATGCGGGCGGGCGACTTTCTCGTCTGGCATGGCGCGCTTCCGCACGGCAATTCGCGCAACAACAGCGATCACCCTCGCCTGGCGCAGTACATCACCATGAGGCCGGCATCGGGGTTGGACGAAGCGGCTCGATACGAACGCCTGCAGTCGTTCGCCGAAGGCACCGCACCACGGTCATTCCAGGGCGCCCGGCTTCCGGAACCGCGCCGGGCCATGCCGGGGGACGTTCGATTGAGTCCGCTGGGTCTTCGCCTGCTCGGCGCAGAGTCCTGGTAGCCGCCCGCTTTGGACAGCCCCTCGCATCTCTCAGCCGACCCGCCGGTCGATGTCTCGATCATCCTGCCCCGTCACGGCGAGGATAGCTCCGTCATCCTTGAGACCCTGCGGCGTCTGAAGGAATTGGACGGGGTCCTCACCACCCAGATCATCCTGGTGAACGATGGGGGGACCACGGCCGATGTCGAGACCGCCCGCCAGAAGTTCCCTGATATCGTGACGGTGTCGAACCGCACGAAATCCGGCAAGGGCATCAGCATCAAGCGCGGCCTGCGCGAGGCCGTTGGACGGTACGTCTTCTACACCGACGTTGATTTGCCGGTGGATCCGGCCCAGGTGGTCGACGCCGCCAACATTCTGGACGGCCAGCCCGGACCGGCGATGGTCATCGGCAACCGGGTGCGGGACAGTGCACCCGATGCACCAAGCGCGAATGTCTACCGCAAGCTGACGAGCAGGGCCTATCTCTGGCTGTTCAACGCGATGCTCCAGCCGGACATTCGGGACAGCCAGTGTCCGTTCAAGATGATGGAACGCTCGCTCTGCGAGCGGCTGTTCCCGATGACCTTCATCCGCGGCTACGCCTTCGACGCCGAGCTGATTCACCTCGCCGTCGTGTCCGATGTCCCCGTCCATCAAATGGACATTCGCTGGGCCGACACGCGGGCTTCCTGGGGCCTAGCGAAGACCGCCTATGTTTTCATCACAATGATCGTCAATCTGTTCTCGATCAAACTCTACTGGAGACGCGTCAGCTCGTCTCGGCTGGCCGAGACGCTCCATGCGACTACAAGTCGCGACCGTCGGAATCCTGTCTGAGAACTCAATGAGAACTTGAGGAGGAACTGGAATGACGACCCAATGGGCTGACGTTGTCGAGCGCGAGCTGCTGCAGGTCGTCGTGGAGTACAGTTCGGGAAACCCGCATGTTCTCCTTAGTTTTCTGACCGGTAGCTTCGTCCGCGGGCGGCACCATCCAACGATGCCAAACGTCAACGTCTACTTCATCTCCGCGGCGGGAGAAGCCGGTGCGCTCCGAATCGGGTTGGGCCGGCTATGGACTCAGGTCGCGGCAGCGTTGCGGACCCTGGACCTCGCCCTTCATGTCGACTGCCATCCCTATACCGTTACCTGCCGGGCACCGGAGACGCTCCATCGCCCGACCCTCACGTTGACGACGAAGGTTCTGGACTCGGCCGATTTCGATCGCCGCCTGTCTCTGCCACCGACCATCGGAGCGGGTTGGTTGGCCTCCTATAGAGTCCTTTCGGGCGATGCCGATCTGATGCGCGTGCTTGCGGCCACGGCGGCGACGCCAGTGGAGTGGCTGCATGCCTACCACGAGGCCCTCGCTCGCTATCGCGGCATCCTCGACCACCTGCCGAACGCCATTCCCTGGACCCTGCACCCCGTGATCCTTAGCCGCGAAGCGGTCTGGTACGCGCGTGAGGCGCTGAAGGACTGCGTCGGAATCGCCCTGCCCGTCGCTGATGTTGTGGCCGGACGCGGCTTCGAAATACTACATGACAAAGCCGAAGAAGCGCTATTCCACTCCTTCGGCTGGACCGACGTGGCCAAGGCGGGCCGAAAGCTCGCTGATGCTGAAGCCAGACTGGACCGCGGGGAACTGGGGGACGAGGAGGCAGCCCTTGAGACCTGGCTACTCTCGTTGGACATTTGGGACACAGTCTGGCGACGTCTCGTGAACCGCGTCAGGCGCGAAGTTGGCGACGAGGCTCCCTGGCTGACCCGCGTGAATGCGTTCGTCTAACGCCGCTCCTTTAGGAGCGTTAATTGCGTCGCCAGATTGAGCTGGAGCTGTAAAGGGAAGCGGCTTCGCTCAGTAACTTGCAGGGTTGACGATCGAGCGAACGTCGTGGATCTCGATACTCAACTGTGTCGGGATTTCGAGCCCTGTCAGCACGAAGTTCTGCTTAAGGATCAGGTCTGCAATGTCAGACAGATCAGTTCTTTCGCCTTGCTGCGCCGCGACCCTCACTACAAGATCGTCATCTCTCGTTTCGATTTCGAAAAGGCGCCGACCGGGGGCCGCGGTGCCGAGCACAGCTTGCAGATCAGCATGCTGGGCGAGGCGTCCCAGATCGACGGCGTCCAGCACCTCCGCGACCGCCACCGGAGACAGCCACGCTCGTTGACCATCTTTGTCCGCAACCTTGGTGCAATCTTTCACACGCCCGATGAAGCTATAGCCATGGTCGTCGTAGAGAGAGCAGACATCATGTCTGCGAAGCAAGTCACCCGTTCTGTATCGTAGGAACAGCTGCACTTGGGAGAACGGGTATAGTGACGACATGATTAGTTCGCCGACTTCTTCCCCGTCTATCTCTGGCAATACCGAAGGAGGAAAATGGAAATGCGAGCAAGCCACGCACTCCCACGCAACCCCCTCGCAAAATTCTGTTAGCCCATAAGTGGCTCTGATATCGCACTTTGCAAACGAACGAATACGATCCTTCCAATGCCCGGTAAGATGAGACGATGTTGCGACGATTGTCTGTAACGAATCACCGAAGTCCAGTTCGTTCTCGGCCGCGAATGTAAAGAGAGCTTTGGCAGTGAGCGCGCTGGTGCGAACCACGTCGACCGCGCAATTGCCGGCCGGTAAGACAATGCCCTCGCGCAGGAATTCAAGCGCATTCTTGTAGTGCGCCGAAACAATCAACGGCGCTGTAAACAGCCGTTCGACTTGGGAGGACAGGGTCTCTCCGTGATTAAACCCCTCCAATGCCAATGTTGTCCACGCCCGTGGCGGCGGGACAAAGAGTGCTGCGAGCATGTCCGCCAGCGCTTCTTGCTCTGCGGCTGATCTGAACAGGGCTAAAGGGGGGCCGCTCGTCGCTCCAGTAAAATACAGCGTACACGGAAGGTCGGTTCGGCAGAAGAAGTCGCGGGGGCGGCGCTGAACTGTTTGCCGTTCGATTGTGGGCAGGTGTTCAAGTCCCCCTCCCACCGCATAGGCCTCAAGGCCGGCCTTGTGTGAAGGATGGAAGCCATCATGCCGCCCCACGAATTCCGCGGTCTGCTCCAGATAACGGCAGCGCAGCATCTGAATGGAGGTCAGGCGAGACATGCCGGCCCAAGCTAGGTGTTCAGGTTTGAGCACCTTGGCCAACGGATGCAAGCAGCATCCATGAATCGGGCCGGAACTGCCCGCGCTCCGAAGCCGCCACCATTCGCCGGCGCGCTACTTCTAGTAACTGGGGAACACTAAAGGCTTTCAGGAGATCATACTGCTCATCGACCGCAGCCACTTCCGCATCAGTCAACCCTTCAACCCGGTAAATGTCCTTGTCGCCAGTGAACACAATTTTCCTGGTCGAATGTTCCTCCATGGGAGTTCTCCTATGAATTTTCCGAACACCAAGCTGCGTTAACGCAACCTAGGGGTTCCGATGGCGAATGGCAACTGCGTCGCGAGTTGGCCAGTCTTCCCGGCGTCGCCTTGGGCAAGACCACCTTGGTTACAGCGATCTACGGGGGTCTCCGTCCGCTGCCCGGATCACAATGCTCCATTGCGCGCCTCGCAAGGCCTCGCGTCCGAGCGGAGAACAGTTCCCGCCCGACTGCCTCCACCGCCATCCACCCCAGCATTGGTCTCTGACCGGCGGGGCCGCCTGTAGCCCCCCGGAATCCCCGGTCAACTGAGCCTCAAACCGCCTCGGGTGGTCGCTTTCGGTCGCTCCTTTCCCGGGGGTTGCCCCCCTCGGGACGCTCGGTCTCCGCACCTCCGCGAACCGGTGCGGCTTCCCCGCCAACAGGGATTTGCAGGGAATTTTGTCATACTCTCCGGATGAGGGCCGGGGCGGCCTTCGGAGGCGCGAGGTCGGAAACATCCAGCTTCGCGTCGGCGCGCGCCGCGACCTCGCCGATCAGGATCAGGAGGGGGCCGGACGGCGCCATGGACTCCAGCGCGGCGGCCAGGTCGGACAACCGCGCGGTGACGAGCCGGGCGGAGGGCGCGCCGGCGTTCTCGATCGCCGCGGCCGGCGTGTCTTCGGAGAGCCCCTCTGTGAGCAATCGCCGCGCCAGCTGGCCGACCGCGCTGCGGCCCATGTAGAGCGCAAGGGTGGTCTGACCGTCCGCCAGACTGGTCCAGTCCAGGTCGACCAGCCGGCCGCCTTCGGTCCGGGCCGTGGAGAACATCACCCGCCGGGCGAGGCCACGATGGGTCAGCGGGATGTCGAATTGCGCGGCGGCGGCGCAGGCGGCGGTGACGCCGGGCACGACCTCGGTCGCCACGCCCCGGTCGCGCAGATAGTCGACCTCCTCCCCGACCCGGCCGAAGATCGAGGGATCCCCTCCCTTGAGACGCACCACGGTCAGCCCGCGCCGGGCGAGGCGCAGCATCAGGCGGTTGATCGTCTCCTGGGCCATGCTGGCGCGGCCGGCTCGCTTGCCCGTCTGGATGCGAACGCAGCCCGGCGGCGCGAGGGCGATGACCTCGTCGGAAACCAGCGCGTCATAGAGCAAGGCCTGGGCGGATTGCACGGCCCGGGTGGCGCGGACCGTCATCAGATCGGCGGGCCCCGGCCCGGCCCCGACCAGCAGCACGCGGCCCGTCGAGGGGTCAGACAGCATGGGCAGGTTCCTTCGCGGCGGCGATCATGCGGGCGAGTTCGGGACGGCAGGACCCGCAGTTGGTCCCGGCCCCCGTAACGTCGGCGACCGCGTCCGGCGTACCGGCTCCGGCGGCGATGGCGGCGTCGACGGCGCGGGCCCCGACCTTCAGGCAGGCGCAGACCATCGGCCCGGCATCCACCACCGGTCCCGGCGGGCGGCCGAACAGCAGGGTGGCCCGGGCCTGCGGCGACAGCGTCTGGTCGAAGAGGTCGATCAGCCAGTCGCGAGGCGGCAGGGTTCCGGCGGTGGTCATGAACAGCACCCGGGTCAGCCGCTCGCCCCTCACCCAGGCCAGGCGCAGGGCGCCGGCCCGGGCATCCTCGTAGGCCAGCGCCTCGCCCTCGGCGTCCCTGGCGGCCAGTCGGCGGACCGCATCGCGTTCGGCTTCGTCGCCGCGCCCGGCGAACTCGAACTGCCGGCAGCCGGTCTGCGGGATGCGCCGCCAGATGACCCCGTCGGGCAGGACCGGGGTCCGGGTCTCGGTGGTGAGCAGGAAGCCCTTCCAGGTCTCCCGCCAGGCCCTGATCCGGGCGGGGGTGTGCTTGAACTCCGGCTGGCCGGAGACAGGGTCGAGGTTGGGCGCGATGAGATGGTTCGAGCGGCCGGAAGGCGCGAAGACATCGGTCCAGTGCATGGGCATGAACAGGCTGCCGGGGCGCTGGCGGTTGGTCAGGCGCGCCATCACCACCGCCTCGCCACGCGCGGTGATAACCCGGGTCAGGGCGCCCTCGGCCACGCCAAGCGGCCCGGCATCCTCAGGATGGATCTCGACGAAGGGCTCGGGCGCGTGGCGGCACAGGTCGGGCGCCAGGCCGGTGCGGGTCATGGTGTGCCATTGGTCGCGGATGCGGCCGGTGTTGAGCGACATCGGATAGACCGCGTCCGTCGCCGAGGCCGGCGGGGTGGGCCGGACAGGAACCATTCTGGCCCGTCCGTCAGAAGTCTGGAAACGGCCGTCCTCGAACAGGCGTGGCGTCCCGGCGCCGCGCCAGCACCGGCCATTGGACGGGCTCCAAAGCATCATAGGCTGCCCGCCCCAGGCCCATCAGACCGGACAGGTTCAACGTCCGCCCGGTGTTTTCATAAGCGGTCAGGCGCGTCCATTCGCGAAACACCGCCGATTCGTCTGGCCAGGAAAAGCCGTCGGCGAAGCCCATGGCGCCGGCCACATCGGCGATGATCCGCCAGTCCGCCCGCGCCTGTCCCGGCGCCGGAAACAGCGGTCGCTGACGGGAGATGCGGCGCTCCGAATTGGTCACCGTGCCGCTCTTCTCGCCCCAGGCCAGGGCCGGCAGCTTCACATGGGCGTGGCGCAGCGTGTCGGTGTCGGCGACGCAGTCGGAGACGACCACGAACGGACATTTCGCCAGCGCCTCGCGGACCCGCCCGGCGTCGGGCAGGCTGACGGCCGGGTTGGTGGCCATGATCCACACCGCCTTGATGCGCCCGTCATGGATGGCCTCGAACATATCGATGGCCTTGAGGCCGGGCTTGCTGGCCGTCGTCGGCGCGCCCCAGAAGCGGGCGACGCGGGCGACGTCCTCCGGGGCGAAGTCCATGTGGCCGGCCAGGGTGTTGGCCATGCCGCCCGTCTCGCGGCCGCCCATGGCGTTGGGCTGGCCGGTGATGGAGAAGGGGCAGGCGCCGGGCTTGCCGATGCGGCCCGTGGCCAGGTGGGCGTTGAGGATCGCCAGCCCCTTGGCCACACCCTGGACCGACTGGTTGGAGCCCATCGAGAACAGGCTGACCGTGCGCGGGTTGGCCGCGAACAGGTCGAAGAAGGCGGTCAGGTCGGCGAGCGCCACGCCGCAGTCGGCGGCGACGGCGGCCGGCGACTGGTCCGCCTCGGCCAGCGCCGCTTCGACGACGTCGAAGCCGTTCACCTGGGCGGCGACGTACCGGCGATCGACGGCGCCGCGGCGGATCAGGTCGGCCAGCAGGCCGTTCCACAGCCGAACGTCGCTCTGCGGCGCCAGGGCCAGATGGATGTCGGCCCCCTCGGCGGTGTCGGTGCGGCGGGGATCAATGACCACATGCTTCTGCCCTCGCGCCCTTGCCGCCTCCATGCGCCGGAACAACACCGGATGGGTCCAGGCGGCGTTGTGGCCGCTGAACACCACCAGGTCGGCGAGGTCGAGGTCCTCGTAGCAGCCGGGCGCCAGGTCCGCCCCGAAGGCCTGTTTATGCGCCGCGACGGCCGAGGCCATGCAGAGGCGGCTGTTGGTGTCGATGTTGCCCGAGCCGATGAAGCCTTTCATCAGCTTGTTGGCGGCGTAGTAGTCCTCGGTCAGCAGCTGGCCGGAGACATAGAAGGCCACCGAGTCCGGGCCGTGCCGCGCGATGGTCTCGCGGAAGCGGCGGGCGACCAGCGCGGTCGCCTGCTTCCAGCCAACCTCCCGCTCGCCGATCATCGGGCTCAGCAGGCGGCCTTCCAGCCCGACAGTCGCCCCGAGCGCCGCGCCCTTGGAGCAGAGGCGGCCGAGGTTGGCCGGATGGGCGCGATCGCCGGCCACGACCAGCGCCCGCCCCTCACCCGCCAAGGCCGACACGCCGCAGCCCACCCCGCAGTAGGGACAGGCGGTCCGGACAGTCACCGCGCCGCCGCCGTCAGCCATCGACGGCCGCCATGGGAAGGCCCAGCAGCAGCCGGCCGTCCCGCACCTCCAGCGGCACGACCGGGGTGCAGCCCTTGCCCCGGTCTGCCCCGGTCGGCTCGCCGCTGGCCAGATCGATGGTCCAGCTGTGCAGCGGGCAGGTCACGGCGCTGCCGTGGACGATGCCCTGGCTGAGCGGTCCGCCCTTGTGCGGGCAGGCGTCCATCAGGGCGAAGACCGCGCCATCGCCGGTGCGGAAAATGGCGACATCGCCATTGGGTCCCGGCACACGGCGGGCGCCGCGCCTGGGAATGTCGGTGACGGCCCCGACGTCGATCCAGTGAACCACGGGTGGCTTGGTCAGGGCGTTCATGCGGGAACGAACTCCAGACGACGGCTGAGCGGGGTGAACTCCTCGGCGTGGCGACCCGCCACCCGTTCGGCCCAGGGGTCGATGCGGGCGCTGCGCTGCGAGACGACGAAGCGGTCATAGAGAGCCCGGCGGCTGTCAGGATCGGTGACCTGGTCGCGGATGGCGTCCAGGCCCACGCGCGCCATCCACTTGTAGATCCGCTCCAGGTACCAGCCCTCCTCGCGATAGAGCTGCATGACGGCGGTGATGACCCAGAGCGCCTCCTGCTCGGTCGCCACGCGGGTCAGCACCTGCGTGCCCTGGATATGCAGGCCCGCCGCGCCGCCGACGTGGATCTCGTAGCCGCTGTCGACGCAGATCACGCCGATGTCCTTGCAGGTCGCCTCCGCGCAGTTGCGGGGACAGCCGCTGACCGCCAGCTTGACCTTGGCTGGCGCCCAGGAGCCCCAGAGGAACTTCTCCAGCTTGATGCCCAGGCCCGTTGAGTCCTGGGTCCCGAACCGGCACCAGTCACTGCCGACGCAGGTCTTCACCGTGCGCAGGCCCTTGGCGTAGGCATGACCGCTGACCATGCCGGCGGCGTTGAGATCGGCCCAGACGGCGGGCAGGTCGTCCTTCTTCACGCCCAGCAGATCGATGCGCTGGCCGCCGGTGACCTTGACCGCCGGGATCGCGAACTTGTCGGCGACATCGGCGATGGCGCGCAGCTCGTCCGGCGTGGTCATGCCGCCCCACATCCGGGGCACGACGCTGTAGGTGCCGTCCTTCTGGATGTTGGCGTGAACGCGCTCGTTGATGAAGCGGGACTGCTTGTCATCGCGGTACTCGGTCGGCCAGGCGCAGAGCAGGTAGTAGTTGAGGGCCGGGCGACAGGACGAGCAGCCGTCCGGGGTCGACCATTCCAGCGCCTGCATGATGGCGGGCATCGACTTGAGGGACTCCGCCACGATGCGCCGGCGCACCTCGCCGTGGTCGTGTCGCGTGCATTTGCAGGCGGGCTTTGGCCCGGTCTGGGCCTGGAAACCGTCGCCCAGCGTCAGCTTCAGCAGCTGTTCGACCAGCGGCGTGCAGCTGCCGCAGGAGGCCGAGGCCTTGGTCACCGCTCGCACCTCGTCGAGGGTGGTGAGGCCCTGCGCCCCGATGGCGCCCGTGATCTGGCCCTTGCAGACGCCGTTGCAGCCGCAGATTTCCTGCTCTTCGGCCATGGTCGCAACGGCTGCGCTAGGGTCCAGGCCGGCCAGCCCCTCGGTGATCGCCTGACCGAAGATCAGCGTCTCGCGGATGCCGGCCACGTCGCGGCCCGACCTCATCAGGTCGAAGTACCAGCCGCCGTCGGCAGCGTCGCCGAACAGCACCGCACCGGCCACCCGGCCGTCCTCAATGACCACCCGCTTGTAGACGCCCCGGGCGGCGTCGCGGAACACGATGTCCTCGCACCCGTCGCCGCCGGCGAACCGCCCCGCGGAAAAGACATCGACGCCCGAGACCTTGAGCCGCGTCGACAGGACCGAGCCTTCGTAGGTTCCCTCCCCGTCCGTCAGCGCCTGGGCGAGCGCCCGGCACATTTCCCAGATGGGAGCCACCAGGCCGTAGCACTGGCCGCGATGCTCGGCGCATTCGCCGACCGCGAACACCGCCGGGTCTGAGGTGCGCATGACGTCATCGACGACCAGCCCCCGGTTGGTCGCCAGCCCCGCCGCCTTGCCCAGCGCGGCGTTGGGCCGGATGCCGACGGCCATGACCAGCAGGTCGCAGGGCAGGACGGTCCCGTCCTTCAGCTTCAGACCCGCGACCTTGCCCTCTTCGCCGACGATCGCCTCGGACTGGGCGCCGAGCACCGTCTCGACCCCACGATCCGCCAGCGCCTGACGCAGCAGGAAGCCGGCGGACTCGTCCAGCTGGCGCTCCATCAGGACATCCATGAGGTGGACGACCGTTGCCGCCATGCCCCGGCGAGCCAGACCATAGGCGGCTTCCAGTCCCAACAGACCGCCGCCGATGACCACCGCCCGGGCGCCCGGCGTCGCCGAGGCCGCGACCATGGCCTCGACGTCGTCGAGGTCGCGGAAGGTGACTACGCCCTTGAGGTCCGCGCCCGGCAGCCGCAGCCGCACGGGGTCCGAACCGGTGGCGAGGATCAGCTTGTCGTAGCCGACCTCCAACCCGCCCTCGGCCAGCACCCGGCGGCCCGCCAGGTCCAGGCGCGTAACGGTACGGCCTGCGTGGAGCGTAATGCCGTTGTCGCGGTACCAGGCCTCGTCGTTGATCACGATATCGGCGAAGCCCTTCTCTCCGGCCAGCACCGGCGAGAGCATGATGCGGTTGTAGTTGACCCTCGGCTCGGTGCCGAAGATGGCGATCTCGTAGCGGTCCGGATCGCGCTTGAGGATTTCCTCCACCGCGCGGCAGCCCGCCATGCCGTTGCCGACAACGACCAGTCTTTCCCTGCTCATGATCGTCGCGCCCTAGAGCCGGACCGGAACGGCGGAGTCGTCGCCCTGCAGGGTGGGCCAGACCGCCCGCCAGTGGGTCTTCAGCCCCAAGAGGGCGACCAGCGCCAGCAGGGCCAGCACCGCGAAGGCCAGGAAGCCGGCCTGGTAGCTGCCGGTCAGCTTGCGCGCGAGGCCCAGGCTGGAGGCCAGGTAGAAGCCGCCCAACCCGCCGGTCATGCCGATCAGGCCGGTGACCACGCCGATCTCCTTGCGGAACCGCTGCGGAGCCAGCTGGAAGACCGCGCCGTTGCCGGCGCCCAGGGCCGACATGGCGAAGATCATCACCGCCAGGGCGATCCAGGCGCTGGGCATGTGGAAGCTGGCGGCAGCCAGACCGATGGCGGCCAGCACATAGACCGTCCCCAGGGTCCGCACGCCGCCGATCCTGTCGGCCAGGGCGCCGCCGACCGGCCGGATGAAGGAGCCGGCGAAAACGCAGGCGGCGGTGAAGAAGCCGGCGATCACCGGGTCCAGCCCGTACTCGGCGTTGAAGTAGATGGTCAGGGACGAGGACAGGCCGACGAAGCCGCCGAAGGTCACCGCGTAGAGCAGCATCAGCCACCAGGCGTCGGGAACCTTCAGGACGTCGAGATACTCGGTCAGCTTCTTGGGCGCGGGCTGCTCCGGCGCGTCCTTGGCCAGGACGATGTAGACCACCAGCGCCACGGCCAGCGGAATGGCGGCCAGACCGATGACATTGCCCCAGCCGAACATCTTGGCCAGGCCCGGCGCGAACAGGGCGGCCAGCGCCGTGCCCGAATTGCCGGCCCCGGCGATGCCGAGCGCCAGGCCCTGATGCTCGGGCGGATACCAGCGGGAGGCCAACGGCAGCGCGACAGCGAACGAGGCCCCGGCGACGCCGAGCAGCACGCCCAGGACCAGAACCTGCGAGTAGCTGTGGACGCCCAGCACCCAGGCGATGAGCAGGCCGGTCAGAACCGTCACCTGGCCTATGATGCCGGTCTTCTTTGGCCCGATCCGGTCGACCAGCACCCCGGCGACAAGGCGCAGCAAGGCTCCCGACAGCACCGGCACGGCGACCATGAAGCCCTTCTGGGCGGGGTCGAGACCGAAGTCCCTGGCGATGGCGACGCCCAACGGTCCGAGCAGCACCCAGACCATGAAGCTGAGGTCGAAATAGAGGAAGGAGGCGAACAGGGTCGGCGTGTGGCCTGACCGCAGGAACGAACGGGTCGTCATGATGTGAGCCTTCGGATGCGCGTGAGCGAGAACGGCGGCGTCGCCGGGGCAGGTGACCGCATCCGAGCGGTCGTCTTGATCGGGCCGGAACATCGTTGTCCGCAGGCCTGTTGTCAGGAGAGCCCAGAACCGCCCCGTAGCCGCGCGCTTCGTGCAAGGGGACGGCGTGAAACCGCCTTCCGCATCATTATGCGGCGCCGCAACATGACCCTGATCGAAATGCGGGCGCCGGCTGCGCTCAGACCTGGACGCTCAGAGCCTGTTCCAGCAGGTCCGGTCGGAACACTCGCGGCGCCAGCGCCGCGTGGTCGACTTCCGGCCCGATCTGGCCCCAATGCTGCATCTGCGAGAAAATCCACAGCGCGTCCGCCTGGCTCGGCGTCGCGGCGCCATCGCGCTGGAAGATGATCTCGCCATCGAGGGCGTTGGTGATGGCGGAGACCGGCGCGTCGACAACGTCGGGCCGGGCCAGCAGCGCGGCGAGCTCCTGCCGGTTGCCGGCTGCGTCGCACCACATCCCCGCCCGCGTCAGCGCGCGCAGCACCGCCTCGAGCAACGGGCGGTCCCGTTCCGCCCAGGCCCGGGAGACGCCCAGCACCTTGTCTGGCGCGCCGGGCAGCAGCGTCGAGGTCGCCGCCAGCATCTCCCCGGCCCCGGTCGCCACGGCCATCGTGTTCCAGGGCGCGCCGACGCAGAAGCCGTCGATCCGGCCTTCCGCCAGCTGCTCCACCATGCGCGGCGGCGGCACGACGACGATGGAGACGTCCAGGTTCGGGTCCACCCCGGCGGCCGCAAGCCAGCCTCGCAGGGCGTAATTGTGAATGGCGTAGGGAAAGACGACCGCGAAAGTCAGCGGCGGACGGCCATTCTGTCGGCGAGCGGCGACAGCCCCGGCCAGCGATGCCGCTGCGATCTCCGCCGCCAGTCCGGCGGACACGGTGATTCCCGCGCCGTTTCGGTTCAGCGCGATCGGCGCGATCATCGCGGCCGACTCCCGAGTGGCCGCCAGGGTCGCGGCGAGCGGGATCGGGCCCAGCATGTGGGCGCCGTCCAGGGCCCCGAACGAGACCTTGTCGCGGATCGTCGCCCAGGACGCCTCTCGGCTAAGGCTGACGGTCAGGCCCTCGTCCGCGAAGAAGCCCATCTCCCGGGCGACCACCAGCGGCGCGCAATCGGTCAGGGGGATGAACCCCAGCGTCAAGGTCGTCACGACCCGTCCCCTCCCCTCAGGATGCCGGCGAAGGCGAGCAGGTCGGCCGCCACCGCGCTGATGGAGCGGCCCTTGTCCATGGCCAGCTTGCGCAACAGTCCGTAGGCCGCCGCCTCGTCCAGACCCCGCTCCTTCATCAGCAGGCCCTTGGCGCGATCCACCGTCTTGCGCGACTCCAGGTCCGCCTTGGCCTTGGCCAGATCGCCGCGCAACTGCTGCATCAGGGAGAACCGGCTCATAGCCACGTCCAGGATGGAGCGGACCCGCCCGGGGGCCAGACCATCCACCACATAGGCCGCCACTCCGGCCCGTACAGCCTGCTCGGCGAGGCCCGGCTCGGAGCGGTCGGCGAACATCACGATGGGACGGGGATTGGCCTGGCTGGCCTCGCGCAGGCTTTCGAGCGTGTCGCGGTCGGGACTGTCACAGGCGACCACGATGACGTCGGGCCCGAACGCCAGCGCCTCGGTCGCGTCAAACACCGCCGACTGTCGCACGACCGCCGGGTCGACGCCGGCCAGCCCCTCGGCGACCAGCGCCGCCCTGGCCGGATCGGGATCGATCACGAGAACACGCATGCGTCTCGCCTAGCGCCGCGCGAGTGACAATCACCAACGGGATTGGCCAGCCGCGTCGCCATTGCGCTTGGGCGCCCAATAAACACGCATCGTTGAGTGGGGGGGGTGTCCGACCCCGTCCGCCCCGGGTCAGAAGCCATGCCTGTCGCCGCGACGCCGCCCATCTGCGACGCCGGTTGCGCTTGTTCTCCCTGCCTGCAGACGTCGCGACGCCCCGGCACGCTGCGCTTTGACCTGACGCCAAAGGCGTGGCATACAACTTATAACGCGTTATAAAATTATTCGGGGGACGGAGCGTGACGCTTTCCAGACATCGCCGGTTCGTGACGCCGGCGGCGGATGAGACCATCGAGGCGCTCGCCGCGCGGGCCCTGCCGGACCGGGCGCTCGAGGCCGCGATCGACGAGATCAAGAGCTACAACATGCATATCTTCGTCATGCGCCGGCCGGCCGGCCTGCTGCTGGGAAGCGACGTGGTCTTCGTGGAGCCGCCGCTGCAATGAGCGGCGACGGCGGAGCCTGTCCCCCGACCGAAGCGGTCATCGTCGGCGCCGACCTGGCGGCCGGCCATGACGGCGCGGCCGAACTGGTGCTCCGCATCCGATACGCCAACGGCGTGGTCGGCAGCGTCCTGCTCGATGCGGACGCCGGCTACACGCTGATGCGCAACTGCGACATCGACAGCCTGGACGGCCTGGCGGGCCAGTCCTGGCGAAAGATCCTCGAAGGAGTTCTGAACGTGTACGACATCGTGATCCGTAACGGCCTGGTGGTGGACGGCGACGGCGAGGCCGGGGTTCGGGCCGACGTGGCCATCCAGGACGGCAGGATCGCCGCCATCGGCGTCGTGACGGGCGAGGCGCGGCGGACCATCGACGCCGCCGGCCGCGTCGTGGCGCCCGGCTTCATCGACCCGCACACCCACTTCGACGCCCAGCTGCTGTGGGACGGTCAGGCCCGTCCGGCGCTGGAGCACGGCGTGACCTCGGTCATCCCGGGCAACTGCTCCCTGTCGCTGGCCCCGCTGCGGGCCGCCGACCGGGCGACGATCGTGGGCATGTTCCAGCAGATCGAGGAAATGCCGCCGGAAGCCTTCACCGAGAAGTACGCCAAATGGACCTGGGAGGACTTCGCCGGCTACTGCGCCACGATCGAGCCTGATCTGGCCATCAACGTCGCCCCGCTGGTCGGCCACAGCCTGATCCGCCTCTGGGTGATGGGTCCCGACTCCCAGCAACGGGCCGCGACGCCGGCCGAGATCACGGCGATGCAGGAGCTGCTCCGGCAGTGCATGCGCGACGGCGCCATCGGCCTTTCGACCAGCTTCGTCGACGTCGACGCCAACGGCCGGCCGGTGCCGAGCCGCTTCGCCCAGTTCGACGAGCTGGACGCCCTCTGTCAGGTCCTCGGCGAGGAAGGCGGCCGCATGCTGCAGGTGGTGCCGGAGTTCTACGACGCCGACATCACCATCGCCCGCATCGACCAGCTGGCCGAGCTGTCGCTCAAGCATGGCATCCCGACAACCTTCTCGCCGGTGTTCGACTCGAACGCGACGCCCAAGTCGGCGCCCCGGATCCTCGACCGGGTGGCCGAGCAGGTCGCCCGCGGCGCCCGCGTCTGGCCGCAGATGCAGACCCGGCCGATCGACATCAGCTTCTCGCTGCTCAACCCGTCCCTGTTCCTGGCCCGCCTGCCGCGCTGGGTTCGGGTGCTGCGCCAGCCGCTGGAGCAGCGCCGGGCGGCGCTCGAGGACCCAGAGACCCGCCGTGTGATGATCGCCGACTGCGGCGCCGACGGCGGCGAGGCGATGTTCGGCGGCCTCGTCGTGCGGGGCGGCGACAGCGCGCCACAGGCCTACGTCGGCCGGCGTCTCGGCGACATCGCCCGCGAGCGGGGCGAAGGCGCGGCCGAGGCGGTCCTGAACATCTCCCGCGAGAACAACCTCGACGTCGCCTTCCTGGCCGCCAACGGCGGGCACCACGACACGGCCCGCATCGGCCCGATGCTGGCCAATCCGCTGGTCCACATCGGGGCCAGCGACGGCGGCGCGCACCTGGCCTCGTTCTCGACCTACGGCGACACCGGCTACCTGTTCAGCGAGTTCGTGCGCAAGTCAGGAGACTTCACGCTCGAGCAGGCGGTCAAGAAGATCACCGCCGACACCGCAGATATCTGGGGCCTGAAGGACCGCGGCCGGCTCAAGCCCGGCCTCGCCGCCGACATCGTGGTGTTCGACGCCGACACCATCGACCGGCTTGAGGAGCGCCCCGTGCACGACGTGCCCGGCAACGGCATGCGCTATGTCCGCTCGGCGACCGGCGTGGACGTGGTGCTGGTGAACGGCGCCGTCGCATACGCAAACGGCGCCTACACCGACGCGCGCTCGGGCGCGATCTGCGGCTGATCGGCGACAGGAGAGACGATCCCATGACCAATCCGTCCTCGTCGTCGGCGCCGGCATCGCCGGCCTGTGCAGCGCCCTCGCCCTCGGGCCCACGGGCCGCCAGGTGACCCTGGTCGAACGCGACGCTCCTCCGCCTGAGGGCGACGCCGACGCCGCCTTCCGGGACTGGAAGCGCACCGGGGTCGGCCACCTGCGCCAGAGTCACGCCTTCCTGGCGCGGCTGAGCCTGCTGCTCAAGGCCGACCATCCCAGGCTGCTGGAGGAGCTGGCCGCCTTCGGCGTGCGCGAACTGCCGTTCGAGGCGATGCTCACCGAGGCCCAGCGCAAGGACTATCGCGCCCAGCCGACCGACGCCGACCTGACCATCATCACCAGCCGCCGGACGACGCTGGAACTGGTCATGCGCCGCTATGTCGAGACCCTGCCCAACGTGACCATCCGTTCGGGCGTCTTCGCCCGCCGGCTGATCACCCGGACCGACGCCGACGGGACCCTCAACGTCGTCGGGCTGGCCGGCGAGACGAGCGAAGGCCCGATCGAGCTGCACGCGGACATCGTCCTGGACGCGGCCGGCAAGGGCGGCGATTTCGTCGACCAGCTGGTCGCCGAGGGCGCGACCGTCGGCGAGACCAGCGAGTTGGCGGGCATCCTCTACTTCACCCGCCACTACCGGCTGAAGCCCGGCTGCAGCGAGCCGCCGCGCATCGGCAACCCGCCGCCGAACGGCGACCTGGGGTTCCTGAAGTTCGGCGTGTTCCCGGCCGACAACGGCTGCTTCTCGATCACCATGTGCGCGCCGGAGATCGAGTACGAGATCCGCAAGGCCATCGTGAACCCGGACGTCTTCCAGGCGATGACGACCATGCTGCCCGGCCTGCGGCCGTGGACCGATCCGGCGCTGTCGGAGCCGACGACCAAGGTCTTCGGCATGGGCGACCTGCAGGCCCGCTGGCGGGACCTGGTCGTCGACGGCAAGCCGGCCGCCCGCGGCTACTTCGCGATCGGCGACAACCTGATCCGCACCAATCCGCTGTACGGGCGGGGCTGCTCGTTCGCCGCCGTGGCCGCCTACCAGCTGCGCGACGTGCTCGACCAGTCCGCCGACCCGGTGGAGCGCGCCCTGGCCTATCACCGGGCGATCCAGACCGAGCTCAAGCCCTTCTTCGACCTGATGAACAAGCAGGACCGCGCCGCCCTGCGCCGGGCGAAGGCCGCGTTGACGCCCGGCTACAAGCCATCGCTGAAGGCCAGGCTGGCCCGGAGCTTCGCCGAGGACGCGGTGACCATCGCGCTGCGCTGCGACACCGACCTGCTGCGGCAGGGCATGCGCGGCTTCCACATGCTCGAGCACCCGGAAGCCTGGATCAAGAAGCCCGGCAACATGGCCAGGATCCTGATGTACTGGGCGCGCGGCAGGAAGCGGAACGCATCGGCCTATCCGCCCAAGCCTGGCCCCGAGCGCGAGGAGATGATGCACGGCCTCGGCCTCGACTCCCAGGCCGACATGATCCTGGCCCAGCAGGCCGCCTGACCCGACCGGAGCACGTCCATGGCCCGCAAGACCCTCGGTGACGCCTTCGGCGGCCAGATCACGACCCTGGAGGAGCAACGGGCCATCTGGCTCGACGCGCTGCACGAGGACGCGATCTGGGAGGGACCGATGTTCGAGACGCCGGTCCAGTGCATCGGACGGGAAGCGACCGGGCGCTTCATGGAGCTGCTGCTGAGCGTCGTGCCGCGCTTCTCCACGACGGTGGTCGGCGCCTACCCGACCGCAGACCCGGACACGGTGATCATCGAGTCCCACGGCGGCGGCGCGACCGTCTCGGGCGGACTCTACAGCCAGCGGTACTTCTCGATCATCACCATGCGCGACGGGCAGGCCTTCCGGATGCGCGAGTACTGCAACCCGTTCCAGACCTACAAGGCCTTCGGCAAGGCGCACTGGGAGACCGAGACGACGGACATCATGCGGCGCTTCAACGCGCCCTGGCCCGCGTCCCAGGCGCCGGACCCGATCACCCTGCCCCCGCTGTGATGTCGCGTCTCGCCGGGGCGGGCTGACGGGCCGGCCAGGCTGTGCCAAAGGAGCGTGGATGCCGCCAGCGCGGCCCCGGGACGGGAATGAGCACCAGCAAGCGCGAGGAAGGCAAGGAAGCCCGGCGCCGACGCATCGTCGAGGCCGCCCGCGCGCTGATCCGCGAGACGGGCGACACCGGCCTGTCGATGCGCGCCATCGCGGCCCGCGCCGAAGTCAGCCTGGCCACGCCCTACAACCTGTTCGGGTCGAAGCGCGGCGTGGTCATGGCCGTCCTCGAGGACGCCCGCGAATTCCAGGCGAAGTTCGCCACGCTCAAGAACCTCAGCGCGGTGGAGCGCATCTTCAGCGCGCTGAGCATCACCTTCGCCTACCACGTCCAGGACCCGGAATTTTACCGCACGCTCTGGGCCTCGCTGCTCGACCCGCGCGGCGGCGACGCCGAGCTGCGGGCGGAACTGATCACGCCGCAGAACACCCAGTTCTGGCGGGGCCTGCTCGAGGAAGCCCGGCGCGAGGGCGCCATCGCCGACGACATCGACATGGATCTGCTGCAGCAGGTCCTCAGCGGCCGGTTCGCGGCGGTGATGCTGGGCTGGGTCATGGGCGGGAGTTCGGTTCGCGAACTCGAACCCGCGGCCTGCTTCGGCTACGCCTCGACCCTGTGCGCCAGCGCGACCGACAGCTTCCGGCCGGAGATCCGGCGCCGGATGCTGGACTTCCAGGCGCAGCTTCTGGCCGTGCGCCGCGCCACCGCGGACGCCTGACGGCCTTATCTTAGACGACGCGGCCCTTGAGCGACGACAGCCAGGGGACCAGCAGCGCATTGACCGCATCGGGCGCCTCCTGCTGCGTCCAGTGGCCGATGCCCGGCAGGACGTGCGCGCCCTCCAGGTTCGGGACCTGCGAGCGCAGCGTGGCGATCGGGTCCTGGGCCATGCCGAAAGCGTTGAAGGCGCCGTCCTTGTCGCCAGCGATGAAGAAGGCCGGTTGCTCGATCTTCCGGTCCTTGAACGGCTGCAGGAAGTGGAAGTCGCGGGTGTGATTGCGGTATCGGCTGAGCGGGCCGAAGAAGCCCGAGCCCTTGAATTCGCCGACGTAGTAGTCGAGGTCGGCGTCCGTCAGCCAGGCCGGGAACGGGTCAGGATCGGGGAGGCCGTCCAGCAGTGTGTCATCGGACGTCTTGGCCATTCCCGCCAGCGTCGTGAGATCGATGTCGCCGGAGCCGACATAGTAGAAGCGGCGCAGGAAATCGCGCGGATCGGCGTCGAACACCGCCTCCGCCTTGCCGACCGGACGGAAGTAGCTCTGGTAGAAGAAGACGTTGTTGTCATCGAACATCGCCTTGATCAGGTCATCGAACGACTGCTCCGGCACGCCGGAATGGATCACCGACATGGCGGTCACGGCGGCGACCCTGTCGGGATGGAGCAGGCTGGTCTGCCAGACCATCGGCGCGCCCCAGTCATGGCCGACGAGGATGAACTTCTCGCCCGGCTTGAGCGCCTCCGCCACGCCGAGGATGTCGGCGATCATGTGCTCCATCGCGTAGTCTTCGACCCGGTCGAATGTCTGCGATCCGCCGTAGCCGCGCACGTCGATGGCGCAGGCTGTAAAGCCGGCCTCGGCGATCGGATCGATCTGGTGGCGCCAGCTGTACCAGCTCTCCGGAAAGCCGTGCACCATCAGCACAAGCGGTCCCGAGCCCTTCACCACGGCCCGGATCCGGGCGCCGCCGGCGTCAATCATGCGAAAGGGATGCATTCCAGGACTCCATCGAGCGCCGGCCCTGGAGCTCCCGCAGCTCCGCCCCGTCCGTTCGCCGACCACATAGGCGGGATCGCAGCCGACGCTCAATAATAATTGTAACGCGTTATAATTTTTTGATGGGCGTCTCGGCATGGGTGAAGCGCGCTACGGCGCCGACGCCCGCCGGCGAAGCCAGGCGGCGAGGCTGGCGGGGAGCATGACGGCGCTTGAGTAATCCTGCGGCGGCAGGCTGCCGATATCGCCGACGATGGCCGCCAGGCGCTTGCGGTCGACGTAACCGTCGAGCTCCACAGCGTTCGGAAGATCGGCGAGCCACGGCTCCAGTCCGCGGCGCGCGGCCTCCCAGGCCGGGTTTATCCCGAACACCGTCTTGGGTCGGCGCACGATGTCGTCGGGCAGGAGTCCGTCGCCGATATGCCGAAGGATGGCCTTGTCGAACTGCCATGGCGACGGCGGAAGACGCATCGAGGCCTCCAGCAGACGGACGTCGAAGAAGGGCTGGCGCACTCTCACGGGCAGGCCCGACAATTCCGGGTGCGAGGCGACGAACATCTCGGTCCAGAACGGATGCAGAGCCATGTTCTCGCGCGGATCCCGGTCGAACGCTGCGTGCCCGTCCCGCCAGCGTTCCTCCAGCCGGTGCTCGCGTACGAAATCGGGGTCCAGCGGCGCGGTGATCGGCCTGACCCGAGCCGGTCGACTGCGCAACCAGGCGGTTCGCAACGGCGGTCGCCGGTGTTGGTGCCGCCAGAAGGTCAGGGCTTCGCCGAACAACTGACCATAGGCCCGCCGCTTCAACAGGCCGGCCCAATGGTGGGGGCCGCCGGCGACGATGGCGTCGCCGCCCATGCCCATGAACAGCACCCGGGTTCCAGCGGCCGTCAGCCGGTCTCCCACCATGTGGAAGGACGAGTACTTCAGCTCCATGCGGGGCTCCGGCGGCAGGCGCCAGGGCCCTCCGGGCGGATCGAGGTAGCCGTGCTCGACCGAGATGGAATGGAACGGTACGCCCAGATGGTGCGCGCAGCGCCAGGCCCAGTGCCGTTCGGTGTCCGGCGTCAGCCAGTCGCCGCCGAAGGAGTAGCTGTCAACGCGCGACGACTCCCGCATCGCCAGGGCGGTGATCAGCGTCGAGTCCATGCCGCCGCTGAGGGTGGTGGCCACCCGGGCGGCGCGGGTCCGGTCGCGAACCGCCGTCGCCACCAGCGCCCCGAAGTCCTCGACGACGTCCGCCGGCGACCGGGCGGCGGCGTCGCGAAAGTCCGCCTGCGGCACGGTCCAGTAGCGGCGCGTCCGCAGCGCGCCGTCCGCGAACGTCAGGCAGTGCGCCGGCGGCAGTCGCTCGATGTTCCGATGGAAGCCTGATCGCGGATCAAGGCTGTAGCCGAACATCAGATAGTCGCCGATCGCCGTCGGATTGAGGGACCGGTCCAGGCCCGGGTGCGCCAGCAGGGCCGGCACGGCGTTGCCGAAGAGCAGGCTGCCCTCGACCCGGGCGAAGTAGAACGGGACGGCGCCGAACTGGTCCCGGGCCGCGAACAGGGTTTCGGTTCGCGAATCCCAGATGGCAAAGGCGAAGTCGCCGATCAGATGCTCCGGGACGGCCTCTCCCCAGACATGCCAGGCATGGAGGATCAGGGCGCTGTCCGGCGTATCGGCGGCGATGGCGCGGCCGGCCCCGCGCAGGTCGTCGATGAGCGTCTCGCGCCCGTCGACCCGGGCGTCGGCGACCAGGAAGACCTCGCCATCGAACGTCAGGGGCTGGCGATCGCCCTCCTCCTCGAAGGTCGTCGCCAGCAGGGCGTGAGCCAGGAAGGCGCGGCCCGACCGCCACTGATCCTGTCGATCCGGACCCAGCCGCGCGAGGGGCGCGGCCATTGCCTCGGCGATGGCCGGATCGACGTCGGCCCCGCGTGGACTGATGAGGCCAGCAATGCCTGTCATGGCCTGGACGCGGGCGGTTGGTTCGTCTGGATGATGGACATCGCCCCTCCATTGTCACGCTATAGAAACGTATCGGGACGCCCGCAACCGGAAGGCGTGTTGGGGACGCGCAGCTGTAACCGGCGCAAGCCCGCGTGACCCGGCGCCGGGATCAGGCGATCGTTGGAACCGAGGCTCGAACCGGCGGCGTCTGATGGGCGATATCCGACACCGGACGCGGACGGGTCACGACGCTGAGCAACAGCCCCTCATGCTCGATGACGAACCGGTGCTTGAGCAGCATCGGCACGAACTCGGCGACGATTGGATCGAGGCTGTCAAATCGCCGCGGCTTTTCCAGGAGGCGAAGGGCGTCGTCGCAGGCGCGGGAGATGCTGGTCATGTTCGCGGCGGCTATGCGGCGGGTGTCGGCGATGACCACCGGCGCGTCCGGACCGATGTCGAGCGCCGTCAGCACCGGCACGCGTGAGCGGCCCTGCCATTGGGCGTGCCAGACATCGTAGGCATCGTGGACGCGCCCGAGCAGGTCGCCATCGGACATGAACGCCGTCGAGTGCTGGCCGATGAAATGGTAGGCAAGGTCCATGACCGGCGACCCTGGCGGAAACAGAGCGGCAAACCCCGGATAGGGAATGTAGGAGTCGATGCCGAAGGCCTGGGGATCGCGGTGGTGCGGGCTGAACCGGTCGATCACGATCGGCACGCAGTACTGCGGCGGTCGCAGGTGTTCGATCGAGGCGAACAGGTCCGGCAGGGACGCGTAGTCCTCGACCGTCTCGCCCGGGAAGCCGTAGAGAATGTTCCAAAGCACATAGATGCCGAGCGAACCGCAGTCTCGCAGAAGCGCCAGGTTCTGCATGGCCGACACGCCCTTGCGCATCAGCTTCAGCACGTTGCTCGACAGCAACTCAATGCCGGGCTGAATCTGGATCATGCCCGCGCTGCGCATGAGCTCGAGCTGCTCAAGCTTCAGGTTCGCCTTCACCTCGTAGAACAGGCCCGGCCGCTTTTCCCAGGTCGCCAGCTCGGGAAGCACCGTCTGGAGGTAGCCGAGCGGCATGATGTTGTCGGTAAACGAGAGGCGCTCGGGATTCCAGAGGTCGACGATGTCCCGGATTTCCTCGAGCATCCGCTCCGGCGGCTTGATCCGGAAATCCATGGTGTCGCCGTTCAGGCCGCAGAACACGCAGTGGTGCTTCATGCCCCACCAGCAGCCGCGGGAACTTTCGAGCGGCAGACCCTCGGGCAGATCGGCCGGCAGGGCGCCGCGGGCCTGCTCGGCGCGCAAGGCGATCATGAAATCCGAGAAGTCGGGCGCCGGGGCGTCGCTGATCGTCTCGAGCGGCTTGCACTCGATCACCCGCTCGTCCGGCCGGACGCCCTCCCGCGCCAGCCGCTCGCAGAAGGCGGGGAAGGCGACGTCAGCCTCGCCGGAGAAGAAGTGGTCGATCCAGGGGAACACCTTGGCGAGGGCCTGACCCATCGGCGCGGCGACGTTGGCGCCGCCCATGACGATGCAGATGTCCGGCGCCGCCTGCTTGACCCGCCAGGCGAGCGCCGAGCCGGCCATGATCTGCTCGAAGGTTGAGGTGATGGCGAGAATCCGCGGCCGGCGCGCCAGCACCTGCGCCACGAAGTCGTCCATGAAGGCGCCGATCAGAGGCGCGATCGCCGCATGCACCGCCGCCGGCTTTTCAGCCAGCTCGGGAAGCGGGGGAAGGGTCGCTTCGATCTGCGGAGGCCAGGCGTAGGGTCGGAAAAGGCGCTCCCCGACGATGCAGTCCAGATAGAAGCGCGATACCGCCTTGTAGGGTTCGTAGCCGGCGCGCGCGGCGAGCATGATGCTGCCGAACACCGTGTGCACGCGGAGTCCGCGCTGGCGGCAGGCGGCGGCCAGTATCGCCGGGCCGAGCAGGGGAAGTTTGATCTGATCGAAGGGCGGAACGACGATGCATACGTCCACGGCGTAGCGTCCCTCTTCCTCGTCCGCTTTCCACATGAATCGCCTCTACGCCCGATTGTCCCGCCCCGTCGACAACTCTATAGCGTTAGCTTGGAGGAGCAATGACCGACATCCATTCCAAAGTCCTCGCCGCGAGCATGATCGTGCCCGGCCATATCCTTTTTCAGGAGGTCGCCGGTAATGCGGCGCTGCTGAATCTGGACACCGAGACCTACTTCGGCCTTGACGATGTCGGGACCCGGATGTGGCAGGCGATGGAGCAGGCCGAGACGATCGGCGCCGCCGCCGCCGCACTGGCCGAGGTCTATGACGCACCGCTGGAGACGCTGGAGCACGACATCGTGCGGCTGGTGCTGGACCTTCAGAAGAATGGCCTTGTCGGGCTCAGCGCCTAGATCTCCGCGCTTGAGCGGCATGATGAATGCGCTGCCTGCCGCGGTGGCGCTGTCAGGCCTTCAGGTGCTGATCGGCGTGATCGGGTTCCGCAGTTCGGTGGCCGCGATCTGGTGGCTGGCCGAACGGCTGCCGCCGCCACGCCATGCCGACCGGGAGGGCCTGGCCCTTGCCGAGGCTCGCGCCCGGAGCATCGCCATGATCGCCGACCGGCTGCCCTCAAGGCCACGCTGCCTGCCCCGGGCGCTCCTGCTGTCGGCCCTGCTGCGCCGCCGACGCATGAGCGCGACACTCTGCCTGGGCGCGCGCGCGGATGGGGCCTTCGACGCACATGCCTGGGTCGAGATCGACGGGCGCCCGGTGAACGAGGCCGCGGACCTGCAAGCGACCTACAGCTGCCTTTGGCGAGGATCTGTCCTCGCCGCGTGAGCCCGTCAGCCTCACGTATTGTTGCTTTTCGGCGCAGCCCGCCGTCAGGTTGCATTTTCCGGGTAGAGCGCTACTGTGTCTGCAAGCGTCGGCTGTTGCTGAACGCTTGCAGGGGAGGGATCCAGGCGATGACGCAACAGGCAAAGAAAGCGCCCTATCACGCGCCGAAACTCACGGAGCACGGCACGATCCGCAGCATGACCAACACCGCGCTTGTCAGCGGTCCGAACGACGCCAACGGCCCCGGCTCCTACACGTCCTGATCCGGCCAGCCGTGCATCGCTACCAGTTGGGCGCTGCCCAGGTCGTCAGCGAGATGGTCCTGACCGGCATAGCCGAAGGTGAGACCGGCGCGGATGTCGTGATCTCGATAAGGCGGGGCCGGCCCGACAAACTCGACCTCTCGTGGACAGATCACCCGGAGGGCGCGGAACTGACCCCCGACTGGGCCGGGGTAGACTACCGGCGCTCGACCAAGGGCAGCTGGTATCGGGTGAGTTACGACTATCACGGCCATATCGCCGACTTCGGCATCCGGGCCGACGGACGCGAGATCATCGTCCATGCCGGCGACGGCGAGGCCGACGCTGAAGTCGCCAACCTCATAGAAGGTCCGATTCTGGCCCGCGCCACGCGCCTGGCGGGATGCCCCTGCCTGCACGCCACGGCGCTGGCCCTCGATGGCCGGGCCATCGCCCTCATGGGTCCCTCCGGCGTGGGCAAGTCGAGCCTGGCCTGGGCGTTGATCGAGCACGGCTGCCGTCTCGTCTCGGACGACATGGTCGGCATCACCCTCGGCGCGGACGGGCCCTTGGCGCACCCGGGAAGGACCTGCCTGCGGATGTGGCCGGACTCGGTCAGGCGGCTGGGCGTCGGCGATGGCCTGGCGGCCGTCCTGTTTCCGACCACCGCCGAACTGGCCAAGATCGGCGTGCGGGATCCGGGACAAGGACCGCGGCTGCCCGTTCCCCTGCATGCGGTCTACCGCCTGTCGCCGCGGCGGGCAGGCCTCTGCAGCGCGATGATCGACGATCTCCCGCCCGGTGAGCGCCTGGCCGAACTGGCGGCCAATCTTCACGGGATGATCGCTCCGGCGCGGGCGCAACGACAGGGCGAGCTGGCCTTGCTGGCCAGGGTGGCGGCGCGAACGCCGATCCGTTCGTTGACCCTGCCCGATGACCTCGGCCTCCTCGCGGGGACAGCGCAGGACCTCAAGCAGCGCCTGTTCGCATGAGCCGGCTGGCCGCCCAGACGATGGATCTGGCCATCGCCCGATTCCCCGCCGGCCTGCTGCCGGAGGGTGCGACCGCCACGCTGCGCGACGCCGCCGAACACCTGGCGCCCGACACCCAGCTCTATTTCGAATGTCGGCTCGCCGGCGAGGACAGGGCCATCGACGTGTCGCAGCACTTCTTCGCCGCCGCCGGCGGACCCCGGGCGCTGGGAGATCTCGCCCGGCGGCGGCTGGCGAGCGGCATAGGTCCGGACATCGAGACCTGGCGACGGCTGGCGGACTTCGCGGACGCCTGGTCCTCCACGGCGGGCCTGTCGGAGGCGATTGTCGAAATCGGACTTGAACATGACCAGGCGCCGGACGGCGACTGGGCGGCCCCCCGGCGGTCTTCGCCGCCTTTCGGGGCGACATCCTCGGCGACCGGGCCGCCGGCGAGCCATTCGTGACCGCCGTGGCGCCGGGAAGCCGGGACGCCTGGCGGGCCTTGGTGTCCGCTGTCGAATGCGCCCGGTCGCACGGGTTGATTCCCGGCAGGATGGTCGGCGCCATGCTGTCGCGCGACGGCCAGCTGCGGTGCATGGTGCGCGGCCTGACGCCGCCGGCGACACAACGCTTCCTGACGGCGGTCAGCTGGCCGGGAGACCTCGACGCGCTGCAGGCGCTTCTGCGAGAGCCGCCGCTGGCCGGCGACGCCACCCGGCTCGTCCTGGGCTTCGCGCCGGATCTCACCGCCGACTGCGGGCTCGAGGCGATCCACGCCCAGGACGCGAACGGCCGGGCCAGGCTGGACGCCCTGCTGGGGTGGCTGGTCGAGCGCGGACTGGCCGATGCGGAGCGCGTGCGCGCTCTTGCCGCCTGGCCCGGCGCGATCACGCCGCTGGAGGCCGGCGCAAACTGGCCTGACGCCCTGATCGCCCGCGACCTGGCAAGCCCGCGGACAGGTTTCGAGTACTTCAACGCCTTCATCAGCCATGTGAAGATCAACATCTCCGAGGGGCGGCCCCTCCCCGCGAAAGCCTACCTGGGGCTGGCTCCTCTCAGCTGGCGCGCATGCACGACGTAATTGTCATCGGAACGGGGCCGGGCGGGGCGATGGCCGCGCTGAGGCTGGCGGAAGCCGGCGCGCGCGTGCTGGTGCTGGAGAAGCAGTCGCTGCCCCGCGACAAGGCCTGCGGCGGCGCGCTCACGCCGTCCCCGGTCAAGGCGGTGATGGACTGGGACTTCAGCGAGATGATCGAGGCGCAGGTCGGCGGCTCCCGCTGGCAGCTGGATTTCGGGAACCCCGTCGATCGCCAGAACGACTACGGCGCCTGGATGGTGAACCGACGCGAGTTCGACCTTCACATCCTGGAGCGGGCCATGGCGCGCGGCGATGTGGAGCTGCGGGACGCCTTCCCGGTCGCGAGCGTCGAGGAGGACGACGGCGGCGTCACCGTGACCGGCAAGTCCGGCGAGCGCTGCCGGGCCCGCTTCCTGGTCGGGGCGGACGGCGCCGCGGGACGGACGGCGAGCTGCCTCGGCCTGGGCCGCCGGACCCGGCCCGGTGTGGCGATCGACTCGGAAATCGAGGTATCGCCGCAGGCCTGGGCGCTCGAGGGCGGCCGGATGAGCTTCAACTTCGCCTGCGTGCCGGGCGGCTACGGCTGGGTCTTCCCCAAGCGAGGCTACCTGTCGTGCGGCGTCGGCTCCTGGACCCGCCGCGACGGCATGCCCGCGGCGCTCGACAGCTATCTTGCCCGCGCGCTGCCGCCCGGCTCGGTGCGGTCGGAGAAGCGCCGGGGCCACCCCATCCCGGTCTATGAAGGCCCCGCCCGCATCTCCACGCGGCGGGTCTGTCTGGTCGGGGACGCCGCGGGATTGGTCGACCCGATCCTTGGCGAGGGCATCCGCTTCGCCCTGGCCAGCGGCGCGCTGGCCGCGCAGGTGATCAACGAGGCCCTGGCGGGCGCCCCGCTGGACGATCTCGAACACAGCCGCCGGGTTCACGCCGCGCTCGGGCTGGAACTGGACCGGCTGCGACGCTTCATCCTGCCGATCTTTCTCGACCGCCCCTCCGCCTTCTTCCAGACCTTCTTTGAAGGCGGCCAGAGCTATTCGGGACTGGCCCGGGTGCTGGAGGCGCGGTTCCCGGTCGCCGACCCGTTCGCCGACGCGGCCAGCCAACGCAGCAGCCAGTCCTGACGCCAGGCTGTCCGGAGGGCCTTCACATCGAAGTCGAAGCCGGCCTTCGCGCCGAGCGCGACCAGCTCGGTCAGCGCCGCCTCCTGGCCGAGCGCCTCGACACGGGCGCGCACCCTCGCGTCGTCCGCGGTCGTGCGGATAAAGGCATGGGCGGCGGTGACGGACATGGGCGCATCCGGAATTGTCGTCAGATCTTCCATGAACGCCGGCGCGCGCCATGCCGTCAATCTGGCCGGACCGCGCCGCGCGGATCGTCGGAGCCCGGGGAAATCGCCTCTGTGTCCGGAGCAATCCCGCCAGGGACGGCCGGGGCGCCATGAAACTGTAACGGAAGCGGCGCAGTTGCCCGGGGACCAGCGAGGAAATCCGAAATGCATGCGCGCGCCAAGACCCTGATAGTCGTCCGGTCCCTGAGCGTCGCGCTGTTGGCAGGCGCGGGTTTCGGAAGCTTCGTCCAGGCCCAGACCCCACCGGCGGCGGTAGCGCCGATCGCCCAGACCACGCCGACGACGCGATCAGGGGCAAACACGCCCGTCCTGGTCCTGGACGAGGCGGGAGGCGGCCGGATCGTCGGTAGCGGCGAACTGGGGGGGCTGGAGGTCTACGGCCTTGACGGCGCCCGCACCGGCGCAATCGAGGCCGGCGACGCCGCCGGTGTCGATGTGCGCTACGGCATCACCGTGGGCGGTCGACCGACGACCGTGCTCGGCGCCATGGACAGCCGCACCAACCGCCTTCGCTTCTTCGGCTTCGACGCCTTGTCAGGACAGGCCTCCGAGCTGACAGCCGGCCCCATCACCGTCGGCCTGTCGGGCGAGAGCCTTTGCCTGTTCCGCAGCCCGCTCGACCGGACGCTGTATGCCTTCGCCCTGGGCGGCGGCGGCGAGATCGAGCAGTGGGCGATCTTTGACAACGGCGCCGGCAAGCTGGACGGCCGACTGGTCCGCCGGCTGCATATCGCGTCCGAGGCCAGCTACTGCACCGTCGACGACGCCAGCGGCGCGCTCTACATCAGCGAGCAGTCGATCGGCGTCTGGCGCTTCGACGCCGATCCGGAAGCCGAGACCATCCCGACGCTGATCGACGCCGTCCGCCTGGGACGCCTGACCGAGGAAGTCGGCGGCGTGGCCCTCTATGACGGCGGCCCGGGCGCTCGCTACCTGATCGCCTCGAACGCCTCGGCCAGCACGTTCCATGTCTATGACCGCGCCGCTGACGACGCCTTTGTCGGCGTCTTCGGCCTGACCGACGTCGAGAACTCGGGCGGTCTGTTCGCGACCAGCGCGGCGGGCGGGCTGCTGCTGGCCCAGGACGACGAGAACCCGGGCGGAACGAACTACAAGATTACCCGCTTCGCCGATATCGCCGCCGCGCTGAAGCTGAGCACCGGTACGGCGCAGGATCCGCGCGTCCTGCCACTCCCGCCGATGGCCACCGTGCAGGCGACCGCGGAGACCGACCCGGTGGACCGGGGCGGGGATGCGGCGGACGACCCCGCGATCTGGGTCAATCCCGTCGACCCGGCCGCCAGCCTGATCATCGGCACCGACAAGCAAGCCGGACTGGGCGTCTACGACCTGACCGGGAAACAGGTCCACTTCGCCGCCGACGGCAAAATGAACAACGTCGACCTGCGGGACGGCTTCAAGCTGGGCGGAAAGCTGGTGACGCTGGTCGCCGCCAGCGACCGCACCCGCAACGCCATCGCGCTCTACGTCCTCGACCCGGCGACGCGCAGCCTCGTTCCCGTCTCCGACGGCGTGCAGGCGACCGGCCTGGGCGATCCCTACGGCCTGTGCCTGTACCGCAGCCGCAAGGGCGGCCGTACCTACGTCTTCATCAATGACACCGACGGCAAGATGCGTCAGTGGCGGCTGGTCGAGGCGCAGGGCGGCAAGGTGCGGGCAGAACTGGTCCGCGAGTTCGCCTTCCCCTCGCAGACCGAGGGCTGCGTCGCCGACGATGACACCGGCACCCTGTATGTGGCCGAGGAAGACGTCGCCCTCTATCGCATGAGCGCCGAGCCCAATGGCGGCGTGGCCCGAACGGTGGTGACATCGGTGGCGACGAATCCCGCGCTGAAGGACGACCTGGAGGGCGTGTCGATCTACCGCCAACCGAACGGCCGCGGCTATCTGGTCCTGTCCAGCCAGGGCAACAACAGCTACGCCCTGTTCCGGCGGGACGGCGACAACGCCTACGTCGGGTCGTTTGCGATCATCGCCGACGGCGCGGCGGGCATCGACGGGGCCAGCGAGACCGACGGGCTGGACGTGACCAGCGCCCCGCTGGGTCCGGCCTTCCCGATGGGCGCGCTGGTGGTCCAGGACGGCCGCAACGTCAGCCCGCCGCAGACCCAGAACTTCAAGATCGTGCCCTGGAACCGCATTGTCGACGGCCTGAAACTGACGGACTGAGCGCGTTCCTAACGCCGGTCCTCGATGATCATCCGGGCGGCCTTCTCGGCGATCATCATCGTCGGGGAGTTGGTGTTGCCGGAGGTGATGGTCGGCATCACCGAAGCGTCGGCGATGCGCAGACCTGCGATCCCGAACAGGCGCAGCCGATCATCGACGACCGCCAGAGGGTCGGAGGCCAGGCCCATCTTCGCCGTGCCCACGGGATGGAAGATCGTCGTCCCAAGATCGCGCGCGGCGGCCAGCAGGCCCGCGTCGTCGTCGACGGCCGCGCCCGGATTCATCTCCTCCGGGCGATAGCGGTCCAGCGGGGCATGGCCGACGATCCGGCGGACCAGGCGCAGGGAGTCGATCGCCACGCGTTCATCTTCCGGCGTGGACAGGTAGTTCGGCGCGATGCGCGGGGCGGCGAGCGGGTCGGTGCTGGCCGCATGGATCGAGCCGCGGCTGGCCGGCCGCAGGTTGCAGACGCTGATGGTGATGGCCGGGAACGGATGCAGCGGCTCGCCGAAGCGGTCCAGCGACAGCGGCTGGACGTGGAACTGCAGGTTGGCGGCAGCCTGATCGGGCGAGGATCTGGCGAAGGCGCCCATCTGTGACGGGGCCATCGACATGGGGCCCCGCCGGAGAGCGGCGTACTCCAGCGCCATCAGGGGGCGACGCCACAGCGAGGCGTAAAGCGCGTTCATCGTCGGCACGCCGCTGACCTTGTAGATCGGCCGGATCTGCAGGTGGTCCTGCAGGTTCTCTCCCACCCCCGGACAATGACGGACCGGATCGATCCCCAGCGCCTGCAGCCGGGCGCCGTCGCCGATGCCGGAGAGTTCCAGAAGCTGGGGCGTACCGACCGCGCCGGCGGACAGCACCACCTCGCCCGAAGCGCGCGCGGAAAAAGTCTGGCCGCCCTTGGTCCACTCGACGCCCACCGCACGGCCGTCCTCGACCTGCACGCGGGTCACGTGGACGCCGGTCTCCAGGCGAAGGTTGCGGCGGCCGAGCACCGGCTTGAGGAAGCCCCGCGCCGCGCTCCAGCGCAGCCCGGCGCGCTGGTTGACCTGGAAATAGCCGGCGCCGTGGTTGTCGCCGCCGTTGAAGTCCGGGACCGTCGGGATGCCCTCCAGCGCGGCCGCCTCGGCAAAGGCGTCCAGCACCCGCCAGCGCATGCGCGGATGCTCGACCCGCCATTCGCCGCCGGAGCGATGGTGATCGCCGGGCGGCGCGATATGGTCCTCCTGGGCCAGGAACAGCGGCAGCACATCGTCCCAGCCCCACCCGGCCAGGCCGCGCTCGCGCCAGCCGTCATAGTCCGCCGCCTGACCCCGCATGTAGATCATGGCGTTGATCGCCGAGGAGCCGCCGATCACCTTGCCGCGCGGATACTTCAGGCGGCGGCCGTTCAGGCCCGGCGAGGCGTCCGTCTCGAACATCCAGTCGGCCCGGGGATTTCCGATCGAGAACAGATAGCCGACAGGGATGTGGAACCAGATCCAGTCGTCCTTGCCGCCGGCCTCGAGGACCAGCACGCGCCGCCGCGAATCCGCCGACAACCGGTTGGCCAGCACGCAACCCGCCGAACCCGCGCCGACGACGATGTAGTCGAACGTCTCGCTCATCCATCCCCTGTAGCCCGGCCGGCGACCCGCGCAAGAGAACCCCGGTCCGCGACGCTTCACCGCAGGCGTGGTGACGATCCGTGAACGACTTGCGCCGCAGGGTCTCGTGACGCGCGCAAGAACAGTTACGGTCCGGACGCAAGGATGTCTTCCAGCTCACCGAAGCCCCCCTGGGCGAAGGTCAATTTCGAGGAACTGGCCATCGTCGTCGTCGACGACAACCAGCAGGCCCTCGACATCATGATGCAGGTGATCAGCGGCTTCGGCGCCAAAAAGGTCAGCCGCTGCCTGTCGGCGGACGAGGCCCGCAAGGTGATCAGCGACGGCCAGATCGATATGGTCATCACCGACGCCATGATGCCGACCATCGACGGCTACGATCTGACCCGCTGGATCCGTCGCGAGGCGCCCGAGCAAAACCGCTTTGTCCCCGTGATCGTGGTCACCGGCCACACGCCCCGCCAGGACGTCATCAAGGCCCGCGACTGCGGCGCCAACTACATCATCGCCAAGCCGATCACGCCCAAGACCATCATGGACCGTATCCTCTGGATCGCGCGGGAGGACCGGATGGGCATTGACTGCGACACCTACGTCGGCCCCGACCGGCGCTTCCGGCGTCTGGGGCCGCCGGCGGGCATGGTCGGCCGCCGGTCGGGCGACCTGAACGACGAGATCGGCGCGGCCGTCGAGCCCAACATGTCCCAGGATGAGATCGACTCCGTTATGAAGCCACAGAAGGTGTCGGTATGACCGTCGTTCGGAAGTTCAAAATTCCCAACAGGCTTCGCGCCCACCTGTTCAGCGGCGGCGGCAAGCGCATCGACGAGGCCGTCGCGGACGCGGACGCCGGTCTGGCCACCCTGGTCGAGGCCTGTCTGGCGGCGGTCGCCGACTGCATCGCCCGGATCGAAAGCGGCTTCGGAGCGCGGGTCGCCGATCGCGACGCCAACGACATGGCCGACCTCTACTGCCTGTCGGCAGCGATCATCGACGCCTGCGCCCCGATCGAGCCCAAGGCTCTGGCCGACGCGGCGCGCAGCCTGTGCGAAGTCCTCGACCACGCCATGGAGGGCGGCCGATGGGACTGGCCGGCCGTTGATATCCATATCGACGCCCTGAAGCTGCTCGCCAGCGGCATGGATCTGGGCGAGGGTGGTGAACAACGGCTCATCCAGAGCCTGGACAAGCTGCGCCAGCACCGCGGAGCCCTCGCCAGCTGACGGCGGGATGCGAAGGCGCGGCAGGGGGATCCGGCCATGGCTTTCCAGCACACCGTCATCGCTTTCAACACCGCCACGGCGAGTGAGAACCGCATCCACGCCGATGACGTGGCAAGCCGCTTCGGCTTCACCGGCGGCCTGGTGCCCGGCGTCGATGTCTTCGCCTACATGACTTCACGCCCCTCTGGCGCTCTGGGGCGCTGACTGGCTGAGTCAGGGCCGCATCCGCGCCCGCTTCAACCGTCCGGTCTATGACGGCGACACCGCGACCCTTACCGCCGAGGAGAGCGGGAAGGACGCCCTGTCCCTGTCGCTCGAGGCGCGAGGCGAGATCTGCGGAGCGGGAACGGCCTGGCGAGAGGACAACGGGGCGCTCCCGGATATCCAGCCCGAAGCGGAACTGCCCACGCCGGACGCGCGTCCCCCGGCCTCGCCGGAGAGCCTCCCGGTCGGCCGGGTGCTGGGGTCACTTAAGGAAATCTACTTCGCCGATGTCGGCCGGGCGCATCTGGAGAACACCCGTCAGGATCCGGCGGCTTTCGAGGGTGGCGACATCGCCAATCCCGCCTACCTGCTGCGGCGGGCCAACTATGTGCTGGCCCAGAGCGTGCGCCTTGGCCCCTGGATCCATCTGGAAAGCGACGCGCGGCTGCACGGCCTGATCCGCGACGGCGAGTGGCTGGAGACCCGCGCCAGCGTGGCGGAGAACATCGAGAAGAACGGGCACCGCATCGTGACCCTGGACTTCACCGTCTCCAGTCGGGACCGCCTGGCGATGTCGGGGCGGCACTGGGCCATCTACGAGCCGCGGCAGGTGCGGGAGAAGGGCTGATCGCCGCTACCAGACTGTCGACACCTTCAGGTCCGGCGAGCAGTTGGACACCGCCGCCACGACAAGGCCCTGACGAACGCGCTCGAACGTGATGTCGGCGCGGCAGCCGCCCACCTCCAGTCCCGACAGGGTCAGCAGGTTTACGCCTTCAGGCAGGCGCGGCCGGACGATGGTGACCGTCTTTTCCAGGGCGTCGACGCTGATCCCGAGCAGGGACTGGAGCACCATGAAGGCCGAGCCGGCCGCCCAGGCCTGGGGTGAACAGCTGACCGGATAGGGCACCGGCGGTTCACCCGGCCGCCGGGGAAAGCCGCAGAACAGCTCCGGCAGGCGCATGCGCATCTGCTGGGCGGTCCCGAACAGGTCCCGCAGCAGCTCGGCGACGCGATCCCGGTCGCCATACCGCGCCATGCCGGCCACGCAGACGGCGCTGTCGTGGGGCCAGACAGAGCCGTTGTGGTAGGACATCGGATTGTAGCGCGGCTGGCCCTCGGCCAGGGTGCGCAGGCCCCAGCCGGTGCTGAACTCGGCGCCGGCCAGCCGCTGGCTGACCTTCTCGGCCCGCTCCGGCGACGGCAGGCCGCAGAACAGCAGGTGGCCGGCGTTGGAGGCCAAGGGGCGACACAGCCGCCCTTCGCCATCAATGGCGATGCCGTAGAAGCCCTCGTCCTCCATCCAGAAGCGCTCTTCCACGCGCTCGCGAAGCGCCTCGGCCCGGCGGGTGAAATCCTCTGCGCCGGGTTCGTCCAGGCGCGCGGCCAGGTCGGCCATCGCCCGCCAGGCGGCGAAGGCGTAGCCCTGCACCTCGACCAAGGCGATCGGCCCGGGCGGGAACTTGCCGTCGGCGTGGAAGACCGAGTCGTAGCTGTCCTTCCAGCCCTGGTTCGAGAGCCCCGTCTCGGCCGCGCGGGCGTAGTCGATCAGGCCGTCGCCGTTGGAATCGCCGAAGTCGCGCAACCAGGCCGCGGCGCCCGTCAGGGCGGGCCAGAGCGTTCGCAGGAAATCCAGATCGCCGGTGCGCCGGGCGTAGGCGCCGGCCAAGGCGATGAACAGCGGCGTGGTGTCGACCCCGCCGTAGTAGAGGCCGTAAGGCACCTCGCCCAGCGCCGCCATCTCGCCCTGCCGCGTCTCGTGCATGATCTTGCCAGGCTGGGAGTCGCGGAAGGCGGACACCTCCATCGCCTGGCGTGAAGCGAGGTAGGCGAGCACGCCGCGCGCCAGGCCCGGATCGAACAGCAGCATCTGCCAGGCGCTGATGATCCCGTCACGACCGAACGGCGTCGAGAACCACGGGATGCCGGCAAAGGGATAGCGCCCCGTCGGCAGGTCGGAGACCAGCAGCGCCAGATCGGCCCGCGACTGGTCGATCCAGCGGTTGAAGCTGGGACTGTCGGTGCGCGGCCGGGCGCCGTGTCGCGCCTTGATCCGCATGGCGCGACGCGCGTCGGCGCCGGCCGTCCGGAAACGTCGCTCATCCGGAGGATCGTCGGCCGTCTCCGCCACTTCGATGAACAGGTCGAACCGGCCGCCGGGGCTGAACCAGGCCATGAAGTCCGCTCGCCCGTCGGTCAGGCGCTGGGGGGCTTCGGAGAAGGCGACGACGCTGGTCCGGCGCAGGCCGTCCAGGCCGTCATAGCTGAAGGTCGCGCTGCGCCCGTCGAGCTGCGGCTCGCCGAGCTTGCCCCGCCCGGGCCGCACATCGCCGCGGACCTCGAACATGTCGCGGAAGTCGGCCCCGAACTCGATGGAGACCGGCGCCAGGATCTCGTCGAGGCCGTGGTTGGTCAGGCTGACATGCTCATAGAGCCGCCGCCGCCATATCAGCCGGCGTCGCTCCACATGCAGCACGCCCGGCGGCACCACCCGGCCCCCGGTCGGCGGCAGCGGGCGGTTGGCGCCGTGGAAGGTGAAGACGACGTTGTCCGATGTCACCCCGGAGCTGAGCAGCGTGGGTCGGCGATCCCCGATCAGCAGCCGCAGGCGCGACAGCAGCCGGGTGTCGGCGTCGAACAGGCCGTCCGGCCCGCCGGTGATGTCGCCATGGGGATCGGACACGACGAAGCAGTCGCCATCCTTCAGCGCCCAGAAGCGCAGCGCGCCCTCGCCGTGCGGGTCACTATCGGCGGACACGACAACCGCTCCCGAGTCATCCATGCAGGCGGCCCGTCAGTTCGCCACCGCCAGCGACGGCGGGGGCGCGTCGACGTTCAACGCGGGTGTCGGCTGAACGTCCGCGTACTCGCACCTCGCCAGACGGTCGGCGTAGAGCTCGACATAGCGGCGTCCCATGGCCTGGGCGGAGAAGCGAAGTTCGAATCGAGCGCGGATGGCCGCCCGGTCGAGGGTCATCACCTCGCCGACCGCGGCGATCGCCTCGTCCATGGAGTCCACGATTCGGCCGGTTTCGCCCGGTTCGACGATCTCGGTGGTCGAGCCACATCGCCAGGCGACCACCGGCGTGCCGCAGGCCATGGCCTCGATCATCACCAGGCCGAACGGCTCCGGCCAATCGATGGGAAACAGCAAGGCCGCCGCCCCACCCAGGAAGTCGGACTTGGCGTCATCGCCGATCTCGCCGACGAACTCGATCAGGGGATCGCCGAGCATCGGCTCGATCACCTCCTGGAAATAGCGGGCGTCGGCGGCGTCGACCTTGGCGGCGATCTTCAGGGGCATGCCCAGCGCCCTGGCGATCTCGATGGCGCGATCGGGACGCTTCTCCGGCGAGATGCGGCCGAGGAAGGCCAGATAGCCCCCGGGCTGGGCCGAGAACTCGTACAGCCGCGTCGGCAGGCCGTGGTGCACCGTGCCGGCCCAGTTGGCCAGCGGCAGCCCGCGCCGCTGGTCATCGGAGATTGAGACGAGCGGATAGTCCGGCCAGCGCTCGTAGACGGACGACAGGTCCTTCAGGTCGAGCCGGCCATGCAGCGTCGTAACCGTCCGTCCCGCGATGTCCTCGAACATCGGGAAGTGGATCATGTCGACGTGGAAATGCAGCAGGTCGAATTCGTGCGCGCGGCGCCGGACCTCCCACAGCATGGACAGGTGGGCGGCGAGGTCAGACTTCAGCGGCGAGGGATCGAGCCGGATCGCCTGGTCACGGACCGGGGCCAGCGTGGCCAGGGTCCTGGCCTCGGCGCTGGAGAACAGGGTGACGTCGTGTCCGAGCTCGACAAGCGCGTCACAGAGGTGGGCGACGACACGTTCGGTGCCGCCGTAAAGCTTGGGGGGAACGGCTTCGTAGAGCGGGGGGATCTGGGCGATGCGCACGGGGGTACTCCTGGCCCCGACGACCACCGTCGCCGGGCCAAGAAGGAAGCCGCCCCGGACCCTTTGGTTCCGGTCTGCGCCTACGCGGCCTTCGCGACAGCGGGAGCAGGGTTGGAGAACTTCATGACCCCGTCATCGACCCCGCCGTAGCGCAGCGCCATGAGGTCCAGCGCATAGTTCTGGTTCTGCTTCCAGGGCTTCTTCGCGCCCTGTTTGGGGAACCGGTCGATGGCGCGCTGAACGTAGCCCGAGGAGAAGTCCAGCCAGGGTTCTTCCCCCAGGTCCGGGTCGGTGTTGCGCGGCGTGCACTGCCGCATGCCGGTCCGATCCATATGGTTCAGCAGCCGGGTCACGTACTCGCAGGTCAGGTCGCACTTCAGCGTCCAGGACGCGTTGGTGTAGCCGAACGACGAGGCCATGTTCGGCATGTCGCTGTACATCATACCCTTGTAGCTGAGCGTCTTGGCCGGATCGATCGATGCGCCGTCGACGGTGAAGGCGATGCCGTTGAACACCTGAAGGTTCAGGCCCGTGGCGGTGACGACGATATCGGCGTCCAGGTGGCGCCCGACTTCAGCTTCAGGCCGGTCTCGGTGAAGGTCTCGATCTGGTCGGTGACGACGGACGCGCTTCCCGCCTTGATGGCGTCGAACAGGTCGTTGTCCGGCACCAGGCACAGCCGCTGGTCCCAGGGATTGTAGCGCGGCGTGAAGTGGGTCGCGACGTCATAGTCCGGCCCCAGGTTTTCGCGGACCATGCCGATGATCCGCTCCTTGGTCTTCTCCGGGTTCTTGCGCGCCATGTTGTAGAACAGCATGCCCAGCAGGACGTTCTTCCAGCGGGTGATGCGGTAGGCCGTCATCGGCTTGAACTTGCTGCGCAGCCAGTTGGCGGCGGCGTCCTCGGCCGGGCGGGAGACCACATAGGTCGGCGACCGCTGCAGCATGGTGACGTGGGCAGCGTCCCTGGCCATCTCGGGCACCAAGGTCACGGCCGTCGCGCCGCTGCCGATGACCACGACCTTCTTGCCGCTGTAGTCGAGGTCCTCTGGCCAGTGCTGGGGATGGACGATGCGGCCCTTGAAGGACTCCGTGCCCTCCCACTGCGGCGTGTAGCCTGCCTCGTAGTTGTAGTAGCCGCCGCACAGGAACAGGAAATTGCAGGTGAAGCGGACGGTCTCGCCGTCGCGCACCGCCTCGACGGTCCAGGCCGCGTCTTCGGTGGACCAGGACGCCGCCTTGACCCAGTGGCCGTAGCGGATGTGGCGGTCGATGCCGTGGTCGGCGGCGGTTTCCCGGACGTAGTTGAGGATCGACGGGCCGTCGGCGATGGCCTTGGCTTCTTTCCAGGGCCGGAAGACGTAGCCGAGGGTGTACATGTCGGAGTCGGAGCGAATGCCGGGATAGCGGAACAGGTCCCAGGTGCCGCCCATGGCCGCGCGCCCTTCGAGGATGACGTAGGACTTGCCGGGACTCTTGTCCTGCAGGTGGTAGCCAGCGCCGACGCCGGACAGGCCCGCGCCCACGATCACCACGTCGAAATGCTCTGTCGGCTGCGCCTTGCCCATGGTCCCCGTCCCTCCGGCCGCTTTTATATTTACGCTGTTAATATATCGGCGGAGCGCGTTTGAACAGTCGTTTGGACCCTACGTCACCTGGTTGCCGGATCGACCCCGGCGCTCTAACGAGGAGCGGGCTGGATATCTGCAAAGGCGGAGACGTTGCCATGGCCGGGCCCTACGCAGACGACGACTGGATCGTCGGGCAGACCGACGACGAAGACGAGGCCGGTTTGATCGTCCGGTGCCGCGCCCGCCTGCCGGCGCCGGAGTCGCGGAAGGCCTGGCAGCATCTCGTCCTGATCGGCTGGACTTATGAGGACGAGGACGACTCGGGCCTGCCGCCCAAGGCTGTGGATCGGCAGATGGACGCCTTCGAGCAAGCGGTGACGGCTGCGGTGCAGGATTCGGGCGCTGGTGTGCTGGTCGCCTCGCTGACCGGCGGCGGCGTCCGCGAATGGCGGTTCTATACGCTCGGCCCGGACGCCTTCATGGACGCCCTCAATGTCGGACTGGAGGGCCACCCGGAGTATCCGCTGGAGTTCGACGCGTTCGAGGACCCCGAGTGGAACGCCCTGGCGGAACTGCTGCCCGAGTGATCCGTCAGGTCGGCGTCAGCTCGCGCGGCGCTTCGATCCGCCGGAACAGGGCCTCGACGACGCCGAACAGGCCGAAGGCGATAAGGCCGAGCGCCAGGGCCGCCAGGATCGCCGAGCCGAACGGCTGACCCTCGACGGTCTGCAGCGCGTCCGCCCAGCTGCGGGCCTCGGAGGAGCGGACCTCCCAGCCGGCGCGCAGAAGGAAGAGGCCCAGCGGCAGGGTCGCCACGCCGCGCCCGATGTAGCCAGCCCGTCCGAGTGGGACGACCCAGCGGCACAGGCTCGGACCGCAGTGGAGGCGTTTGCCGAAGTCCTGCAACGCACCCTGCGCCAGATTGCCCGCGCCTACGGCCAGCAGGGCAAGCCCGCCGGCGATGATCAGCCAGTCGCCATGCGGCCAGGCGAGAATTTCGGCGGCCAGGGTGCGGGCGGAATCGGTCTCGTCCGCCTCGCCGATGTCCTCAAGGCCGTCGAGCAGTTCCAGGGCGGACACCGCCAGCGCGCCGTAGACCAGCCCGCTGATCGCCTGTCCGACGCGGATCGCCCAGGCCTTGGGCGATGTCCCGTGACGGTCCGCGTCAAAGGCCGCCTGCAGAACACGCCAGCCGGAGAAAGCGAGCAGGCAGGCGGCCAGGACAGAGATCAGGATCAGGCCCAGCGGCCACTTCGCCCAGAGCTCGAGCACGTCGCCCGCGCCGGCGGGCCTGGGCGTCAGGTCCGCCGCCGCGAGCACCGCGATCACGCCGATCATCAGATAGACGACGCCCCGGGCGGCGTAGCCCAGCCGCGAAGCCAGCTCGAGCCCGTCGCGCCAGCTCTTCGGCAGCCGGAGCGGCAAGGCCTATCGCTTGCGGTACTGATCGAGCGCGAAGGTCCCGGCGGTCATCGCCGCGCCCCGGGCCCGCTTGCTGAACAGGAAGACCAGGCCGATGCCGATGCCGGCCGCGATCAGGGCCGGCGGGATCGGCCTGGCCTTGACCTGGCTGGCGACGTTGCCGGCCAGCGCCTTGGCGTTGTCGGCCAGTTCCTGCTGGTGGAGGTGGCGCGCCGCCGGCGATTCCTGCGGTGAACGGAGCAGAGCGCGGGCGGCGTCGAATACGCCTGCGACCGTGCCGCGGCGATTGTCCGGGAAGGTGTAGGGCGTGGTGTCGGTGGTCATCGAAATCTCCTCTTCCGCCGACTAACGCCGCTGACCACCGGTTCGATCCGTCACCGCGCGGCCTTCACCGGCGCGCCCTTGCGCTTTCCCTCGGCGATGAGCGCGGCGCAGTTGGCGTCCTCGGCGAGACCCGGCTCCACAAAGGGCAGGATGGCGACGAGCGGGTTAACCAGCGCGGCGAGCGCCACGCCGATCCCGCCCTGCGCCAGGGCGTTGCCGGTCTCCAGATCGACGCCCGGCCGGGTGAAGGGGCCGTTGACGGTGATGGGCACGAAGAGGCGCAGCAGGCGCGGCTTCTTCGACTCGCCCTCGAACCTGAGGTCGAGCCGTTCGGTGCGCAGATTGACCGTCCCCTCGCCCTTCACCAGCACGACGTCGGTGTCCACGACGATGCGGTTGGCGCGGGCGACCCCGTCCTTGACGCGGAAATCCGCCACCGCACACCGGACCTTGCTGCGCTTGGGGCTCTCCGAGAGCAGCAGGATCAGGCCCTTGGAAATGTTCACGCCCAGCAGCTCGGCGAAGGCCTGCCGCAGCTCGCCCGACGGCGCGACCACGGTCAGTGTACCGTTGGCGCTGCCCGCGGCCGCGCGAACTGAGTTCCCGTAGCCGGTCAGTTTGGCCCGGGCGGCCATCTGTCCTTCGATCACGGGCTCCCCGGCGAAGCGCGTGGTGATCCAGTCCTCCAGCCGGGCGCCGGTCAGCCGCAGGTCGACATCGGTGCGCGGCGTGGCGCCGGTGGCGTCCAGCCGCGCCGTCCCGGCCAGGGTCCCGCGCGAGAAGGAGACGGACACCGGGTTTCCGGTCAGCACCCCGTCCTTCAACACCAGGTCCAGGGCGACCTTGCGAAGCGGCATGCGCGGGGCGTTGACGGTCTCGGCGCGATACTTGACCTCCGCGTCCATCGACCGGATGCGGTCGACCTGCAGGGTGGCCTCGGGAAAGATCCGGCGCTCGGCCGCCATCTTGCCGCCGACGGCCTGCTGCTCGGCGGACACGGCCTCGCCGCGGGCCCGCGACGGCGCGCCGCCGAAGATCGAGGCCAGGTCGTCGAAGTCCAGCCGGCGTGACCGGAGATCGGCCGTCAGGAACGGCCTCTTGCCACGAGTCTCGACGCTGAGGTCGCCGGCGATATCGCTGTCGCCGATACGACCATTGGTCTTGCCAAGGAGCCACTTCGTCCGGTCGCGGCGAAGCTGGCCCGACACGCGGTAGGGCGGGGTGTTGGGCAGGGCCAGCCCGGTCAGACCGTAGAGATCGTTGAGGTCGGCGCCGGTGATGGTCAGGCTGGTGTCGAACCGGCCCAGGTCGAACGGCCGGGTCACGCTGCCCTTGGCCAGGATCCGGGTGGCGCCGGCGCGGATGTCGGCGTCGAAGGGATAGGGCCGCGACGGCGATACGTTCAGCAGCGGCGCGCCGGTGATCTCGGCCTTGAAGACCTGACCATTCAGTCGGCCATCGCCGCGCAGGGCGAACCGGCCACGGCTGGGCCCGGTCGTGCGCTCGTCGGTATAGATCGTGCCCTCGAACGTGGATTTGCGGCGCCGGTCGTCGAGCTTCAGCCGCCCTTCGTCGATCACGAACCGGCGGATGGCGGGAAGCTTCGCGCCGGCCTTGCCGCTCCCGAATGACCAGTTGGCGCGGCCGTCGGCGAGCCGCAGCAGCGTCACATCCGGCCGCTGGATCTCGACATAGGGCATGACCACCCGACCGAGCAGCAGCGGCGGCAGCTCGACCTGCAGCGCCAGCCGGTCGACACGCGCCATGTCGCCCTTGGCCCAGTCCGGCTGGCCGATGCGAAGGTCGTGGATTTCGGCGCGTGGGTGGAGAGACCAGGGATGGACGTCCAGGTTCCCCTCGATGGCGACCGGACGGCCGAGACGCGCCGACGCGGCCGCCGCGAGCGGGCCGCGCAACCAGTTCCAGTCGAAGACGGCCACGAGGATGAGCGTCGCCACCAGCAGCGAGGCGAGCGCGGCCAGGCCCAGCCGGGCGCGTGGCGGGATCGCGGTGCGGACAGCGGCCCCGCGGCGCAACAGCTCCGGGAAATCAGGCAGGCGTACTGGCAAGCTCGGAAACCTCCACCCCGCCCCAGCAAGATCAAGCGCTGGCGGTGCGGTCTGGTTCCCCTTCAGCGAGGACTAGTAGGCCACCTTGAGCGCGGCCAGACAGGCGGCGGCGGTCACGAACGCGATGATCGCCAGGACCTCGTAACGTTTGAACAGCGGACCGTTTGGCGAACGCATGGCTTCTCCCTTGTGCCGTTTCGGTGCAGTGGGAGCCAAGGTCGGCAAGGCGCGCGCCAGCCGCCCGGAGAGCGTTCCGGTCGGGACGGTCCCGGTCGCGTGACGCCGTCAGTACTCGACCTTGCCCGGCCAGGTCAGCGCGCCTTCGCGGGTGATGCCCGCGAGCTGGCCGCGCGGGGGGCCAGGATGGTGAACCGGGCCGCCGGTCGTGGCCGGCGGGGGGCCGTAGCGGCTTTCACGACCCGAGCCGCCCGATGCGGACCCATAGGCGTAGCCGCCGCTGCTTCCCGACGACGCATAAGTCCCGCCGCGCGAGCCCCAACGTTCCTCGGTTTCGCTGTAGCGATAGCTGGCGCTGGAGGCGCTGGTCTCGGTCACCGACACCGACGCGCCGGCGTAGCGGCCGCCGTAGGCTCCGCCATAGACGCCGCTTCTGGGCCCTTCGGACACATAGCCGCCGCGGGCCACGCGACCGGTTCCCGTGATCACGCGCGGCCGGTCCGAGACGCGGTGGACGCGGGGGCGGGCGGGTTTGGCCACGGGTTTCGCCACGGGCTCGGGCGTCTCGACGGCCGCCATGCACCTGGCGTGACACATCGCGGCCTTGTCGACGACAGGGGTCTTGTCGGCCACCGCGGTCGGTTTGCCCTGCGGGGTGCAGGCCATCACGAGGGTCGCCACGAACAGGGACAGGGGCAGGCGGATCAGCATGGAAGCCTCGAAGGACGCCGAACAAGCCTGACAGTACCGCCGGGCGGCGGCGTCCCTCGGCTCATTCACCCCCGGCGGGAGACTTAACCATGAGCAGTTCTCCCATCAGGCGCGCCAGACCGAAGCCGACCGCGATGCCGACGCTGTTGGCCAAAGCGTCCAGCAGGTCGCCCTGGCGGCCCCAACCCATGGTCGATTGCGCGATCTCCACCCCCACGCCGAGGGCGAACAGGCCGGCGGCCAGCCGCCAAACTCGCGCGGGGAAGGCCCATGCGCCCAGCAGCGCCAGGACGCAGTAGGCGCCCGCGTGCTCGACCTTGTCCCACATGTTGACGCTCGGAAGCGCGGTCGTGGGCGCCAGCGACAGCCAGACAATGGTCGCGCAGGCGGCGATAAAGACGGCGAGGCGGAGCGGGCGCGGGAACATGCGGTCACGGGTTGCACCGTCCCCCCGCGCTGTCTAGCGTCCGCGCCGAAAAACACGGGGAGCGATCAGTGGCGGTAGCGGCGGTTATCTGGGATTTCGGCGGGGTTATCACCTCCTCGCCGTTCGAGGCGTTCAACCGCTACGAGGCCGAGATCGGCCTGCCGCGCGACTTCATCCGCGGCGTCAACGCCACCAATCCGCACGACAACGCCTGGGCGCTGTTCGAGCGCAACGAAATCGACGCCGCGGCCTTTGACGTGAAGTTCCTGGAGGAGGCGACGGCGCTGGGTCATGCGGTGCGGGGCGCCGACATCCTGCCGCGCCTGTCGGGCGACGTCCGGCCGCGGATGGTGGCGGCCCTGGAGCTCTGCAAGCAGCACTTCAAGGTCGGGTGCATCACCAACAACGTCCAGACCGGTCATGGCGCCGGGATGGCCGGGAGCAGCGACAAGGCCCGGCAGGTGGCGGAGGTCATGGCGCTGTTCGAGGTGGTGATCGAAAGCTCGAAGGCCGGCGTTCGCAAGCCGGACCCGCGCATCTACCAGATGATGTGCGAGCAGCTGTCGGTCGATCCGGCCGACTGCGTCTACCTCGACGACCTGGGGATCAACTGCAAGCCGGCCGCGATGCTGGGCATGCGGGCGATCAAGGTCGGCGGCGTCGACCAGGCCCTGGCCGAGCTGTCGGCCGCGACCGACCTGATCTTCGAATAGGGAGAAGGACCATGACCAGCAGCACGGGCCGGGTCGCCGGCAAGAAGGCCTTCATCACCGGCGCCGCCCAGGGCCTGGGCGCGGCCATGGCCCGGCGGCTGGCCGAGGAGGGCGCAAAGGTCAGCCTTGCGGATATCAACCTCGACGGCGCCAAGGCCGTGGCGGCCGAGATCAACGCCGCCCACGGCGCGGGCACGGCCTTCGCCTTCCCGCTGGATGTGACCAAGGAAGACCAGTGGATCTTCGCGCTCGAGGAAGCCGACTCGGCGATGGGCGGCATCTCGGTGCTGGTCAACAACGCCGGCATCAGCAAGGGCGGCAACCTGGACCAGTGCAGCCTGGAGGACTTCCGGACGGTGATGGCGGTGAACGTCGATTCCGTCTTCCTGGGCGGCAAGCACGCGCTGAAGTACATGCGCCACAACCAGCCCGGCTCGATCATCAACGTCAGCTCGATCGCCGGCCTGATCGCCAACCACAGCGGCCCGGCCTACAACGCCTCCAAGGCCGCCGTCTGGCTGCTGAGCAAGAACATCGCCCTCTACTGCGCCAAGCAGAAGTGGGACATCCGCTCGAACTCGATCCACCCGACCTTCATCGACACCCCGATCCTGGACCCGATCCGGCAGATGTTCGGCAAGGACGAGGCCGAGGCCAAGCTGGGCCGCCAGATCCCGCTGGGCCACATCGGCGAAACGCTCGATATCGCCAACGCCGTGCTCTACCTGGCCAGCGACGAGAGCAAGTTCATGACCGGCGCCGAGCTGAAGCTGGACGGCGGCATCAGCGCGATGTGAGGCGACGCCTCTAGTTGATCAGGATCGTGCCGATCAGGAACCGGCCGCCGGTCTTGCCGAGCACGCGGTCCGTCGCCTTCTGCATCTCGCGGGCGAGGTAGTCGGCGTCCGGCACCGTCGCCTTGGGCAGGCCGCCGGCATAGCTCTGCAGCAGGCCGGCGTAGGCGTCGCGCAGGCGCGGCTGGACGGTGTTGGCCTTGGCGCGCAGGGCCTCGTTGGCGACGTCCACGCCGCATTCGACCGTGATCACGCCGCGGCTGCCGTCGCGGCGCATGATGGTGGCGGACACGGCCTTGATCTGGACGTAGGTGACGCCGCCGCCCTTCTTCTTCTCGCCGCCCGAGGCCGAGGCGACGGCGGGAACGAGGCTGAGCACGGCGGCGAGAGCGAGGCGGCGATCCATGCGCCCTTCATGCGCCGGGCCGGGTTGACGCTCCGTTTACCGCGACACCGCCCTGCGACGCGGCAAGGCGTGACCGGCGGCCCGACTCAACAGAGAATCAGGCGCGATCAACGCAAGGAGTCCGCATGGGCCGTTTCGCGCCCGGGAACCTCGACCTCGACGGCAAGGTGATCCTGATCACCGGCGGCACCGGCTCGTTCGGCCGCCGCTTCATCGAGACCGTGCTGACCCGCTACGCCCTTCGCAAGGTGATCGTCTATTCGCGCGACGAGCTGAAGCAGAGCGAGATGCAGCAGGAACTGCGCGAGCGGTTCGACGCCGAGCAGATGTCCCGCATGCGCTTCTTCCTGGGCGACGTGCGCGACCGCGCCCGGCTGACCCTGGCGCTGCGCGGGGTCGACATCGTCATCCACGCCGCCGCGCTGAAGCAGGTTCCGGCCGCCGAATACAATCCGTCGGAGTGCATCCAGACCAACATCATCGGCGCCGAAAACGTCGTCTGGGCCAGCCTGACCAACCGCGTGCAGCAGGTGGTGGCGCTGTCGACCGACAAGGCCTGCAACCCGGTCAACCTCTATGGCGCGACCAAGCTGGCCTCGGACAAGACCTTCGTTGCGGCCAACAACCTGTCGGGCGACATCGGCACCAAGTTCTCGGTCGTGCGCTACGGCAACGTCGTCGGCTCGCGCGGCAGCGTCGTGCCGCTGTTCCGCCGGCTGTTGGCCCAGGGCGCGACAGAGCTGCCGATCACCGATCCCCGCATGACCCGCTTCTGGATCACCCTGAACGAGGGGGTCGAGTTCGTGCTGTCGTCGCTGGAGATCATGCGCGGCGGCGAGATTTTCGTGCCGAAGATCCCCTCGATGTCGATGCCGGACCTCGTCCAGGCCATGTCGCCGGGCGCGGGCATGAAGGTCGTCGGCATCCGCCCCGGCGAGAAGCTGCACGAGATCATGGTCGGCGCCGACGACGCCCGGCAGACCGCCGAGCTGGCCGACCGCTACGTGATCGAGCCGGCCTTCGTGGAATACACCCGCAAACCCTTCGGCGCGGAGGACGGCGCCGCGCCGGTCGACGAGAGCTTCGCCTATTCGAGCGACAACAACAGCGACTGGCTGACCGCCGACCGGCTGAAGGCCATGCTTGAGGAGACGGGTGTGTGACGCAGGGGTTCCTCCCCTACGGCCGACAGACCATCGAGGACGACGACGTCGAGGCCGTGGCGCGGGCCTTGCGCGCCGACTACCTGACCACCGGTCCCACGGTCGCGGCCTTCGAGAACCTGTTCGCCGAAACGGTTGGCGCCGCCCATGCCGTGGCCTGCAGCAACGGCACCGCGACCCTTCACCTGGCCATGATGGCGCTCGACATCGGACCGGGCGACGTCTGCATCGCGCCGTCGATCACCTTCCTGGCGACCGCCAGCTGCGCCGCCTACGTCGGGGCGGACGTGGTGTTCGCCGACGTCGACCCGGACACCGGGCTGATGACGGCGGAGACCCTCGCGGACGCGCTGGAGCGTGCGAAGGGGCGGCGGGTGAAGGCCGTGCTGCCGGTCCACCTGCGCGGCGAGATCTGCGACCTGCCGGCGCTGAAGGCGCTGGCGGACGGCGCCGGCGCGGTGCTGGTCGAGGATGCGCCGCATGCGCTGGGCGGCCGCTACCGGTTCGATGACGAGACCGGCTCGGTGGGCGACGGACGCTACGGCGCCATGGCCAGCTTCTCCTTCCATCCGGTGAAGACCATCGCCACCGGCGAGGGCGGCATGCTGACCACCAACGACGCGGCGCTGGCCGAACGCCTGCGACGGTTCCGCAGCCACGGCATGTCGCGGCCCGAGGGCGCCGATCCCTGGATCTACGAGATGGTCCAGCCCGGCTTCAACTATCGCCTTCCGGACATCGCCTGCGCGCTGGGCATCTCGCAGATGGGCAAGCTGGACCGCTTCGCGGAGCGGCGGCGGCGGCTGGCGGGGCTCTATGACGAGGCCCTCGCCCCGCTCGCGCCGCTCGTCACCCTGCCGCCGCCGATGCCCTGGTCGGACCCGGTGCTGCACCTGATGTGCGTGCTGATCGACTTCGAGGCGGCGGGCGTCACAAGGCGGACTGTGATGGAGGGTCTGTCGGCGCGCGGGATCGGCTCGCAGGTCCACTACATTCCGGTGCACACCCAGCCCTACTGGCAGGGGCGCAACGGCGCGCTGTCGCTGCCGGGCGCGGAGGGCTGGTATGCCCGGTGCCTCAGCCTGCCGCTGTTCCCGGCCATGGAGGACGGCGATGTCGAACGCGTCGTCACCGCGCTGCGTGAGGTTCTGCGGCTCTAGGCGGCCAGTCCGCAGGCCTGGGCCAGGCCCCGCACCCTGTCGAGGGCTTCCGGCGACTTCACCAGCTCATCCCGCGTCTCGGGCGCACGCATCAGCTTCGCGGCCTCGGCGCGAGCCCGCTCGCTGACCGGGCCGGTCGGGCCCGCCTCGCCGGTCGCCAGCTTCAGCAACAGGTTCAGGCGATGCACCGCCGGCGCGGGCGCCGGGCCACCGTCGCCACGAGCTTCGAGTCCGCCTCGATCAGGCCGCCGACGTCGCCAACCTTGGCGAGGATCGGCCCGGCTTCTTCCACGACAAGCCCTGCGCGCTGGATGGCCTTCTGGATGGCCGCGAGCGTGGCCAGCTTCTGGGCCGGAAGTCCGGTCCGTAGCGCATTTCCTTCTCGAACCGCAGGGCTGACACGTTGGCGTTCAGCCAGCGCGCCGCCTGGCGCTTGTTGGCCCCGCCGGTGACGTTCTCGGCCAGGCGGATCAGCAGCTCGATCTCCTCCCGCGCGCCCTTGTCCTTGCCCAGCAGGGCGTCGACGAAGTCGCCGGTGACCATCGCCTTGGATCGGGCCGTGAAGGCGCCGTGGATGTCCTCGATCGACAGCACCCGGCCCCCGGCGGCGGTCAGGGCCATGGCCAGGCCGCGCAGGAGATCGATCTCCTCGACAGCAAGGTTGGGCTTGAGACGGCGCGGACCGGTGAGTTCACGCAGCACCCGCTGGGCGATCGCGGCGCGGCAGGATTCGAAGTGCGGGCCGCCCAGCCAGTTGGCCAGTCGCGCCGCCGGGCCTTCCAGCGGCGGCATGACCCGGGCCACGGACGGCTCGATGGAGATCAGCGCCTCGACGGCGTCGGCCCCGGCCAGCCGCGTCATGGCGGCGAGCTGTGAGCCCAGGTCGAGATCGGCGCCCAGCAACTCGGCCAGACCGGCGCGCGACCCGAGGATTTCGGTCAGAGGCTGTTCAAGGACCTGCAAGGCGTGGTCGCGGGCCTGCGGATTGACCGGCGCGGCGTCGGCGAGGTCGAGCAGCAGGCTGACCTTCTCGGCCCAGCCCTTGGCCGGCGCGATGGAGGCAGCCACGCCGGCGCCCAGCAGATAGGCCCGGTCAGGTTCGGAGGCCAGACGCTCCGCCGCCGCCGCGAAGCCTTCCTTGTCGAGGTTGGGCAGCTGGCCGCGCTTCTGATCCTTGAGGATACGCTCGATCGCACGCTCGGCCAGCTTCTGGAACGAGCGGATGATCTCATGGACGCTGATCCCCCGGGCCTGGGCCTCGGGAATGGCGACCTTCTGGATGGCGTGCTGCAGCTCGACGCCGGAGGCTTCCAGCTTCTCCACGAGGTCCGGCCGGTGCAACAGCTCGAAGGGCGTGGCGCGCTGGCGGCTCAGCCAGTTGTCCAGCAAGCGTCCGATCCGCTCGCGGGCGTGGCAGGTGTAGAGGTCGGACGGGCTCACGCAGAGCGGCGCGTTGTCCTCGCGCACCTTCTTGGGCTTGCTGCGTTCGACCGCGCCCTTGTTCAGGATGGTGACGGAGGTGAACTCGCGGGTTTCCTCGTCGAGGACCTCCTTGGTGACCCGCACCGCGGCGACGCGGCCATCGGCCAGCTGCTCCTCGGCGGACTCGAGCGCGCGCGCACGATCCTCGGTCGCCATGTCCAGGGTCCATCCGGACCCGGGCTGGCGACGCACGAACAGCTCGTAGTGAACCTTTCCCCGCATGAACGTCGTTATGCCGGAAACACCCTAAGGCCGCGTTTACGATGCCTCCGCCCCATTGACGCCACGCTGACAGCGGAATTCCCTGCAATCAGGACGCCGCGTCAGGTATGGATTGCCGCCGCGGCCAGTCATCTAGAAGGATACTCATGGCGAAGATCACCCTGGTGGACGACGACGAGAACATCGTCGCTTCGGTTTCGCTGGCGCTTGAAAGCCATGGCCACGTCGTCACCGCCTGCCATGACGGGGTCGCCGGGCTGGAATCCCTGACGGCCAACCCGCCGGACCTGGCGATACTGGACGTCAAGATGCCCCGCATGGACGGCATGGAGCTGCTGCGGCGTCTGAGGCAGACGTCGAACATGCCGGTGATCATGCTGACCTCGAAGGATGAGGAGATCGACGAGATCCTCGGCTTCAACCTCGGGGCCGACGACTACATGCACAAGCCGTTCAGCCAGCGGCTGCTGCTGGAGCGGGTCAAGGCCGTGCTGCGGCGGGCCGACGTGCCGGACGACAGCGGCGCGCCGGCGGTCCCGACCGATCCGGGCGCCAAGGCCATGCGCCGCGGCAAGCTGACCCTCGATCCCGAACGCCACGACAGCCTGTGGGACGGCAAGCCCGTCCGCCTGACCGTCACCGAGTTCCTGCTGCTGCAGTCGCTGGCCCAGCGCCCCGGCTTCGTGAAGAGCCGCGACAACCTGATGGACGCCGCCTACGACGATCAGGTCTACGTCGACGACCGCACGATCGACAGCCACATCAAGCGGATGCGCAAGAAGTTCCGCCAGGTCGATTCCAGCTTCGACGCGATCGAGACCCTGTATGGCGTCGGATACCGCTATCGCGAGTCCTGATCCCGGCGGGTCGGGCGGGCGGCGGTTCTGGCCCAAGGGCTCGCGCCTCGGCCGGCTGATTATCGCGCTCAACCTGCTCAGCCTGGCGATCCTGATCGGCGGGGCTCTGACGCTGAACGAGATGCGGCGCGGGCTGGTCAACGCCCGCATCGACAGCCTGATCGCCCAGGGCGAATGGATCGCCCGCATCATCGACGACGCCGCCACCGTCGGCGAGCCCGAGCCGGCGCTGCAGCCGGAGCGCGCCGCCCAGCTGCTGCAGCTGTTGCACCTGCCCCGCGACGCCCGCGTGCGGCTGTTCGACCGCGACGGCCGCACGATCACCGACTCCTACGTCGTCGCCGACCGGGTCGAGTGGAAGCCCCTGCCCCCGGTGCGCAGGTCCGACCCGTCGCGGGGCGACAACGCCCCCAGCCCGATCGAACAGCGCGCCGCCCGGGCTCTGCAGGCGGAACTGGCCCAGGCCCGGACCGGCGAAATCGTCAAGGGCCGCCGCGTCACCGAGAACGGCGAGCAGGTGATCTCCGTCTCCCTGCCCATCCGGCGGGTGCGGGCCGTGGTCGGGGTCCTGACCCTGGAGGCCGGCGATGTGAACGAGATCATCGCCCGCGAGCGCGCCAACCTGATCCCCTTCATCCTGATCGCGGTGGGCGTGACCCTGCTGTCGTCGGTGCTGCTGACCGTGCTCGTCGCCCGGCCCGTGCTGCGGCTGGCCAGGGCGGCGGACCGGGTGAAGGCGGCGCGGGCGCGGTCGATCTCGCTGCCGGACCTGTCGCGGCGGGACGACGAGATCGGCGACCTCAGCCGCTCGCTCGAGGATATGACCGACACTCTGTCGGAGCGGATGGACGCCATCGAGCGCTTCGCCGCCGACGTGGCGCACGAGATCCGCAACCCCCTGACCTCGATCCGCTCGGCGATCGAAACCCTCGACATCGTAAGGGATGACAAGGCGCGCGAGCGGCTGATGAGCATCCTCAAGCAGGATGTCGGCCGGCTCGACCGCCTGGTCACCGACATCTCCAACGCCTCGCGGCTGGACGCGGAGCTGTCCCGCGATTCGCCGAGGGTCATCGACCTGGGCCGTCTGCTGACCGACATCGTGCAGGTCTATGACGCCTCGGTCCGGCCGGGCGAGGCCAGCGTCGTGCTGTCGGTTCCCGCCGGTGAGACCGTCGCGGTCTCGGGGCGCGAGGGCCCGCTGGGACAGGTGTTCCGCAACCTGATCGACAACGCGCGCTCGTTCAGCCCGGCCGCCGGCGAGGTCCGCGTGACGCTGACCCATGACCGGGGGCAGGCCCGCGTGCTGGTCGAGGACGACGGTCCCGGCATCCCGCAGGACAACCTCGAGACCGTCTTCGAGCGCTTCTATACCTCCAGGCCGAAGGGCGCGGCGTTCGGAGGCAACTCGGGTCTGGGCCTCTCCATCGCCCGCCAGATCGTCCAGGCCCACGGCGGCGAAATTCATGCGGAGAATCGCGCGAAATCCGGCGAAAAATCCGGCGAAAATATCGCCGGCGCGAGATTCGTCGTCGTCCTGCCCGAGCGGCGGTCATGATCCGTCATGCCGGACTGGTCGCCCTCCGCCTCGGCCGGGACTGGCGCGGCGTTCTGATCGAGGGCCCCTCGGGCTCGGGCAAGAGCGATCTGGCGCTGCGGGCGATGGATGAGGGCTTCCGGATGGTCGCCGACGACCGTGTGTTGGTCTGGGCCTCGGGCGGGCGCAACTTCGGACGCGCGCCGGACGCGCTTCACGGCCTGCTCGAGAGCCGGGGAGCCGGGGTCCTGCCCGTGGCGGCGCTGCCCTTCTGTCCCATAGCGCTGGCGGTGCGCTGCGAGGCCTCGCCCGAAGCGGTCGAGCGGATGCCGGCGGGCGAGACCCTGGACCTGCCCGCCGGGCCGGTCCCGATCCGTTCCCTGTGGCCTTTTGACCGCGCGGCGCCTGCGAAGTTACGTCGCCTCATAGAGCATCTTGGACACGGACATTAACGGGCGTATCTAGGCGCCTTCGCGGCCCCCTTCCCGCCGCGAGGCTGACGGGCAGGGGATACCCGGTTTGATCATGACAAGGCGTTGGGCCCTCTGATGATTGGGCTCGTGATCGTTACACACGGTCGGTTGGCGGAAGAGTTCATCTTCGCCATGGAGCATGTGGTCGGACCGCAGGACGCGGTGCGGGCCATCTGCATCGGTCCCGACGACGATATGGAAAAGCGCCGCAAGGACATCCTGAAGGCGTGCGCCGCCGTGGATACCGGCGCGGGCGTCATCCTGCTGACCGACATGTTCGGCGGCACGCCCAGCAACCTGGCGATCAGCGTCATGGAACAGACCCGGGCCGAGGTTATCGCCGGCCTGAACCTGCCGATGCTGATCAAGCTGGCGTCCCTGCGCACCCGCATGAGCCTGGAAGAGTGCGTGCACCACGCCCAGGAAGCCGGCCGCAAGTACATCTCCGTCGCCTCCTACGTGCTGGCTGGCGAGAAGTGAGCCTGAAGCGCACGGTCGAGATCGTGAATGAGCGGGGGCTGCACGCCCGCGCCTCCGCCAAGTTCGTCAAGCTGGCCGCGAGCTTCGACGCCGAGATCCAGGTCAGCCGCGACGGCTCCACTGTCGATGCCCGCTCGATCATGGGCCTGATGATGCTGGCCGCCGGCATCGGCTCGACCATCGAGATCAGCGCCGAGGGCGAAGAGGCGGAAGCCGCGCTGGAAGCGCTGTGCGCGCTGGTGGCGAACCGGTTCGACGAGGAGCGGTAGGGCGCTGCCCGTGCTTGTGGCGCGTGCCTTTGGCCGTCGCCTGGACTGATGGCCTGTTGGTCGCTTCCGGCCCCGACGCGCTCTAGGATCGATCGCCAGAGCCCCGGGGAACCCCATGTCCGAACTGCTGATGCCGGCCGCGATCATCCTGGGGCCTGTCCTGATCGTGGCCCTGGTCAGCCTGGTCCGGCGCTCCGTACGCTTCCGGTGGGCCAACGTCTTCAGGCTGTATCTCACCCTGCTGTTCGGGTTCTTCGGTCTTTACGGCCACATCCTGCATCCGCAGGCGGTGGTGGACCTCATTCCCCCGTTCTTTCCGCTGCGGGTCGAGGCCAGCTACGCGAGCGGCGTGCTGGAGCTGGCCTTCGCGATCCTGATCTGGACGCGTTGGGCGCGGATCACGGGCTGGGCGATCATCGTCTATCTGGCGCTGGTCTTGCCCTTCAACATCTATGGATGGACGGTCGCGACGAACGTGCCGAGCTATGCCAACGCGCCCTACTACCTGTGGATTCGCATCCCGTTGCAGGCGGTGTTGATCGCCTTCGCCTGGTTCGGAACCCGGCCTCCCAAAGGCTCGGGATAGACCGGAGCCACCCCTCCCTCGCAAGCCGTCAGGTTGGCGTCGCAACGGCGCGAGCGGGCCCCTGCCCTCTTGCCATCATCGATTTTCCGTTGGACTGACGGCGCGTCACAAGCCTCAAACACTCGCACGCCATAGAGCCATCTCAGGGTCACACATGCAGTTCGACGACGTTATTCGCGGCCGCCGCAGCATCCGGGGCTACAAGCCCGACCCGGTTCCCAGGGCGCTGATCGAGGAAATCATCGGCCTGGCGATGCGCGCGCCGTCGTCAATGAACACCCAGCCGTGGAACTTCTATGTCGTCACGGGCGAACCGTTGAACCGGATCCGCGCCGGCAACACCGAGCGAACCCTGGCCGGCGTCCCGCAATCGCGCGAGTTCCGCACGGGTCAGGCCTTTGCAGGTCAGCATCGCGACCGGCAGGTCGGCGTCGCCAAGCAGTTGTTCTCCGCGATGGGAATCGCACGCGACGACGCGGACATGCGCCAGGACTGGGTGCTGCGCGGCTTCCGCCAGTTCGACGCGCCGGTCTGTATCATCGTGACCTATGACCGCGTGCTGGACGGCAGCGACGATACGCCGTTCGATTGCGGCGCCGTGGCGACCAGCCTGGTCAACGCCGCCTGGTCTCGCGGACTGGGCGCGGTGATCAACAGCCAGGGCATCATGCAGTCGCCCGTGGTGCGTGAGCACGCCGGAATCGCCGATGATCAGGTCATCATGAAGAGCATCGCGCTGGGCTGGCCGGATGACACCTTCCCGGCGAATGCGGTCGTTTCCGAACGCAAGTCCGTGGAGGAGGCGACGGTGTTTGTCGGGTTCGACGACCAGGCCCAGGACTGATCGACGGCCGGGGCGCGTCGGGTCTATTTGAAGAACCGCACCGGCTCCGAGCCGTCCCAGCCTTCCGCCATCCGGCGGATGTAGTCGAACGTCCTGCCCTTGGTCCCGCTGATGTCGGAGATCTCGATCACCGTGCCTGGATGGCTCTGGGTGTCGAAGTAGGCGAAACGCCCTTTCTCACCGCCGATCTGGCCTTCGTGGCCGACGCGGTAGCCGAGCGACAGCGCCTTGTCGTAGAGGCCCTGATAGTCGGTCGTCCAATAGCTCATGTGCTGCAGCCCTTCGAGGCCGGCGTCGAGGAACTCCTTGTACATCGACGGCGCGTCGTTGCGCTGCTGGATCAGCTCGATCTGCAGGTCGCCGGAGTTGGCCAGCGCGATCGACATCTTCACGTCCGACGGCTGACCCCGGTGCGTGAACCAGTCGGTCTTCACGTCCTCGATGTAGAACCACGGACCGACGCCCATGACCTCGATCCAGTGGGCCATCGCCGCCTCGATGTCGCGGACGACGTAGCCGTTCTGGCAGACCTTCCCGAAGACGCGGCTCATGGGTTCTCCAACATCGCCGTATGACTGCTGTCAATCGCACGCTCAATCGGTGGGTCTGATGTTGCCGTCGTCGGCATGACCGCCCGTCGAGATAAACTCCGAAGGTGCCGGGGCCTCCCCGGCGCTCGAACTCAGTGCTCGTAGCGTCGAATTGGCTGCACGCGGAGCGTCAGTGGTCTTGGACGAGACGTATCTTGGCGGCGTAGAACTCGTCGGCGGCCTCCATGACCGAGTTAAGCAACCAGAGATTCACGCCGCCGCCAACCGCCGGTCCCAGAAAGGGCACGAAGCCGGCAAGGGCTTTGGATCCGAACTTGGCCGCAAACTTGGCAGCCGCTTTCGCCGCAGCCTTGCCGCCGAACTTACGTCCGACCAGATAGCCAGAGCTCGACAGCAGCATCTTCGTAATCTGCGGAGCGGCGCCTGCACCAAACACCTTGACGCCCACCTTCAGGCCGACCTTGGTTGTCAGGGTCGCGGCGCCTTTTCCTTCCATCACCTTTCGGATCTCGGCGTCATCAGACCAGTACAGTAGGACGGCTGCAAAATCCTCCGGCTCGAGGATATTGCCCACACCTTCGTCATAGCCGCGGATCGCGCCAACGCCGTAGCTAGCGACCCCCATCCTGTTCAACACGAAGGCCACGTCAGCCGCGAGGCCGACCAGATGCAGACCCGGGATAGCGACAGCAAGTGCGCCAGAACCCGAGACAAGACCGTTCTGCTGGAGCTTCCAGTCACCGAGAGCGTACCCTTTGGAGCCCTCATAGAGCGCATCCAGATCGGGCGTCATCCCGTTGACGATATCCACAAAGATTTCAGCCGCGCTCATTCTCCCTCCGATCGCCACACAGCCGGGAGTTGAACAAGATGGCGCGGCAATTGTCACTAGCCGACCGTGAGCGGAGCGCTGGAAACCGCGCTTACGCCTAAGCCCCCATCGCCATCGGCCGCAGGCCGAGGTCCTTCATCAGCAGGCTGTCTTCGTCCTGGCCCGGCAGCGGGGTGGTCAGCAGCTTGCCGCCGACGAAGATCGAGTTGGCGCCGGCCAGGAAGCAGAGGGCCTGGGTCTCGCGGCTCATGTCGTCACGCCCGGCCGACAGGCGGACCATCGACTTGGGGCAGACCAGACGCGCGACGGCGACGGTGCGCACGAACTCGATGGGATCGATCTCGCCGTCGCGCCTGATCCTGTCGCCCAGCGGCGTGCCGGCCACCGGCACCAGGGCGTTGACCGGCAGGCTGTCGGGATGGACCGGCAGGGTGGCCAGCTGGTGCAGGAAGCTGGCGCGGTCGGCGCGGCTCTCGCCCATGCCGACGATGCCGCCGCAGCAGGTCGAGATGCCGGCGTCGCGCACGTGCTGCAAGGTGTCCAGCCGATCGTCGTAGGTGCGGGTGGTGACGACCTTGTCGTAATACTCCGGCGAGGTGTCGAGGTTGTGGTTGTAGTAGTCCAGCCCCGCGTCCTTGAGGGCCACGGCCTGCTCGGCCTTGAGCATGCCGAGCGTCACGCAGGTCTCCAGACCCAGGGCCTTCACCTCGGTGATCATTTCGGCGACCTTGGGCAAGTCGCGGTCCTTCAGGTCGCGCCAGGCGGCGCCCATGCAGAACCGCTGCGCCCCGCCGGCCTTGGCGGCCCTGGCGGCGACCACGACGGTGTCGAGGTCCATCAGCTTCTCGGCCTTCAGACCCGTGTTGAACGAGGCCGACTGGCTGCAGTAGCCGCAGTTCTCGGCGCAGCCGCCGGTCTTGATCGACAAGAGCTGCGACAGCTGGATCTCGCTGGGATCAAACCAGCGGCGGTGAACCTGGGCGGCCTGGAAGACCAGATCCATGAACGGCAGGTCAAACAGCGCCTCGACCTCGTCCCGCGTCCAGTCGTGGCGCGGCAGGGCGGGGTCGGCGAAGCGGACGGGGGCGTTCATGAGGCGTCTCTCCTTGCGGATGCTGTGCGCTCTAGCAGTCCCCAGTTTGGGTGTCAGCCCTTCACGACCTTCCCGCCCTTCATCACGAAGCCCACCCGCTTGAGCACCGTCACATCCGCCAGCGGATCGGCGTCGACGGCGATCAGGTCGGCCTGTTTGCCGGCCTCCAGGCTGCCGATGATGTCGCTGAGGCCCAGCAGGTCGGCGGCGTTGACGGTGGCGGCCTTGATGGCCTCCATCGGGGTCAGGCCGTACTTGACCAGCAGCTCGAACTCGTCGGCGTTACGGCCGTGCTTGGAGACGCCGGCGTCGGTGCCGAAGGCGATGCGCACGCCGCGCGGGAAGGCCTTCTTCAGCGACTCGCCGGTGATGGTGATGCGCCAGTCGATCTTGGCCCGCACCTCGGGCGCATAGGCGTTGGGGTCCCTGGCGATCCGCTCCAGGTAGCCGTTCACCGTCGACAGGGTCGGCACGTAGTAGGCCCTGGTCTTCAGGAACAGCTGGATGGTTTCCTCATCCATGATGGTGCCGTGCTCGATGGAGTCGGCGCCGTACTTCAGGGCCAGCTTGATGCCGTCGGCGCCATGGGCGTGGACGGCGACCTTCTTGCCGTAGAGGTGGGCGGTCTCGATCAGGGCCTTGGCCTCGTCGTCGAACATCTGGGCGCCCAGGCCCGCGCCGATACGGCTGTTCACGCCGCCGGTGGTGGCGATCTTGATGATGTCGGCGCCGCGACCGATCTGCAGCCGGACGGCCTGGCGGCAGGATTCGGGGCCGTCGCAGACGTTGTCGTGCGGGATGACGTCGGCCAGTTCGTCGTTGAAGCCCAGCCGGCCGTCCATGTGGCCGGAGGTGGTGGAGATCGAACGCCCGGCGTCGACGATGCGCGGTCCGGTCACCCGGCCCATGGAGATCGCGTCGCGCAGGGCCAGGGTCACCCCGCCCCGGTCGCCCAGATTGCGCACGGTGGTGAAGCCGGCGTCCAGGGTCTTGCGCGCGTTCCAGGCCGCCTCGTAGGCGAAGTCGGCGGTCGAGTCGCTGACGCCGGCCAGCTGGCCCTCGGCGCCGGCGCGGTCGGAGGTCAGGTGCACGTGGCTGTCGATCAGGCCGGGCAGCACGAACTTGCCCGACAGGTCGATGACCTTCGCGCCCGGGAACTCGGAGGCCGGCACGAAGCCGTCACGCACCGCCTCGATGCGGCCGCCGCGGATCACCAGGGTGGCGTTGCGGCGGGGGGCCTGGCCCGGACGGTCGAGCAGGGTCCCGGCATGGACCAGGGTGATGTCCGACGGCGCCTGGCGGGCCGAGGCGGTCATGCCCATCAGGCCGGCGCAGGCCAGGGCGGCGGCGGCCAGAAGGCCTCGTCTGATCGTCATCGGAAGGCTCCCCGTACAGAACTGGAGCGCCAGCCTAGAGGCCGACGACGCTTGCGGGAAGCCGCCGGGCGGGCGACATCGACGACATGGCCACGCCGACCCGCGAGATCGAACTGAAGTTCCTGCTGGACGCCGCCGCCGCCGCCGCGGTGCTGGCTGCCCTGCCCTCCGGCGAGACGGTGGTGAAGGACATGGTGGCGACCTACTTCGACACGGCCGACCACTGGCTGCGCCGCAACGGCTTCGGCCTTCGCGTGCGGCGCTCAGGAGACGAGCGGATCCAGACCCTGAAGGCGGGGATCGAGCAGGACGGCGGCCGGGACGAGTGGGAGTGGCCGGTTGAGACCGATACGCCGGACCCCGCGCTGCTGGCCGGCACGCCCGCCGCCCTGCCGGCGGGGGCGACGACGGTTCCGCTGTTCACCGTGATCAGCCGCCGGACGCTGCGCATGGTCGAGGCGGACGGGGCGCTGATCGAGCTGGTCATCGACGACGCGCGGGTCGAAGCCGGCGGCCGGCGCGAGACCTTCCTGGAGCTGGAGCTGGAACTCAAGGCCGGCGAGGCCGCCGCCCTGACGACGCTGGCGGCGCGCCTGTCGAGG
>CBDIPM010000003.1:0-364425 GCA_965283745.1 Caulobacteraceae bacterium | reverse complement strand
AGCCGGCCAGCTCATCGAACGAGCCGTTGGTGGTCGACAGCTGGGCGATGGCGCTGTTCAGACGCGCCTGGCGGTCGGCGGTGATCCGCTCCCAGTAGCGCTGCTGCTTGATCAGTTCCTGGTCGGCGGCGCTGACCGACAGCGCGCTGACCATCATGGCGGCGGTGGAGACGCCCATCCACAGAGCGGCGGCGGCGATCAGGCCGGCCCCCATCATCTGCTTGCCCGTCGAAAGGACGAAGCCGCGCATCTCGCCACCCGAGCGGATGTAGAGATGCCTTTCCGGGAAGAGCTCTTCCAGAGCCCGTCGAAGTCGCCGTACGCGCGTTACAGCCATAGCCCCCGAACCCGATTTTTTCGGTTTCGGCGATATGCCGTGAAGATCGGGAAACGCGCAAGGGGCTTCGCGCGTCAGGTGTGCGCGATGCCTTGATTCCAAGCTCTACAGATCGAGGGTTAACCACATCGGGTGACTTCCGCCACAGGAACCGTCACCTTCGCTCGCGTCACGCGATTATTCAGAGATGATCGCGGCCTTTAGGCAACAGTTGGGGTTACTCTTCGGTCACTCCTGGTTCTGCGACCGAACGTCGCCGTGGATGGTTTACCCTAACGCCCTGGCGGCCTCGAGCACCTGCTCCACGTGGCCCGGGACCTTGACCTTGCGCCAGACCCGACGGACCACACCTTCGCCGTCGATCAGGAAGGTCGAACGGTCGATGCCCATATACTCGCGGCCATAGAGCTTCTTCTCGACCCAGGCGCCGTAGCGCTCGATCACGTCGCTGTCGGCGTCGGAGCCTAACTCGACGGTCAGGCCGTGCTTGGCGCGGAATTTCCCGTGCTTGGCGGCGGTGTCCTTGGAGACGCCGACCACCACGGCGCCGGCCGCCTCGAAGTCCGCCCTGGCCTGCGAAAAGCCGACGGATTCGGTGGTGCAGCCGGGCGTGTCGTCCTTCGGATAGAAGAACAGCACCACGGTCTTGCCCTTCAGAGCGGCCAGCGACACCCGGCCGGTGTCGGTCGGCAGGTCGAAGTCGGGGGCCTGGTCGCCTGCGTTCAGCATGCTTTTCTCCGCAATCCGCTGTCATCCCGGCCACCCGAAGGGTGAGCCGGGACCCAGCACCGTTACGCCGCCCGCCGGGTCCCGGATCAGCCTGCGGCTGTCCGGGATGACTGCGGGGTTGGATCAGACCGGCTTCACCAGCACGATCTTCTTCTTGCCCTGGCTCAGCTTGATGACGCCGTCCACGACATCGCCCTCGGCCAGTACGCGGTCGCCGTTGGCTTCCTGCGCGTCATTGAGGCGCAGGCCGCCGCCCTGGGCCAGGCGCCGGGCCTCGCCGCGGGAGGCGCAGAGCCCGGCGTCGACCGCCACCGCCGCCAGGGTCGCCCCCAGCACCGAGGCCGCCGCCAGCTCGACCGTCGGCAGGTCGGCCGACAACGCGCCCTGCTCAAAGGCCTTCTCGGCGGCGTCCCGCGCGGCCTTCGCCGCCTCGGCGCCGTGCAGCATGGTGGTGGCCGCGTCGGCCAGCGCCTTCTTGGCGTCGTTGATCGCCGCGCCCTGCAGCGCCTCCAGCCGGCGCACCTCGTCCATCGGGATGTCGGTGAACAGACGCAGGAACCGGCCGACGTCGGCGTCCTCGGCGTTGCGCCAGAACTGCCAGTAGTCGTAGGGGCTGCGCATGTCGGCGTTCAGCCACACCGCGCCCTGGGCCGTCTTGCCCATCTTGGCGCCCGAGGCGGTCGACAGCAGCGGCGTGGTCAGGCCGAAGGCCGGCTTGTGGTCGACGCGGCGGATCAGCTCCACCCCGTTGAGGATGTTGCCCCACTGGTCCGACCCGCCCATCTGCAGCACGCAGCCGTGGCGGCGGTTCAGCTCCAGGAAGTCGGTCGCCTGCATCAGCATGTAGTTGAATTCGATGAAGGTCAGCGGCTGCTCACGCTCCAGCCGCAGCTTCACCGAGTCGAAGGCCAGCATGCGGTTGATCGTGAAGTGGACCCCGTACTCGCGCAGGAAGTCGATGTAGCCAAGCTTGCTCAGCCACTCGTCGTTGTCGACCAGCATGGCGTCGGTCGGCCCGTCGCCGAAGGTCAGGAACTTCGCGAAGGCCTGCTTCTGGCTGGCGATGTTGGCCTGGATCTCGTCGTGGGTGCGCAGCTGGCGCGTCTCGTCCTTGCCCGACGGGTCGCCGACCTTGGTCGTGCCGCCGCCGACGATGACGATCGGCTTGTGGCCGGCCTGCTGCAGCCGGCGCAGCATCATGATGGTGATCAGGTTGCCGACGTGCAGGCTGGGCGCGGTGGCGTCGTAGCCGATGTAGCCGGTGATGACGCCCTTGCTCGCCGCCTCGTCCAGCTCCTCCGGATGGGTGATCTGGTGGATGTAGCCGCGCTCCTGCATCAGTTGCAGGAAGGTCGACTTGAACTGGGGTTCGGCGGTCATTTGCGGGGAAGCTCCTTGCGCCGTGGGCTCTACCACGGACGGGGAGGGGTTCAAGGTCATGAGCATACGGAGGTCTCCTTGCGAGGGAACCGGCGACCGTGTGCTGGGACTTCAGGGTGTCACATGCCGCCGGAGAGTGGGCGGCATGCGATCGCAACGCCGCTCGTCAGAACGAGCGGGCGTAATAGAGGGCGGCGAGGGCGGCCTTGGCGATCATGGGCGGTCAGATGCCTGCACGGTTGACCCGAGTCAACCATCGGTATCGAAGAGGAAGTAGGCGAGAGACTGCTTGGGGAGAGCGAGAATGGGGGAAGGCGCTTGGGTCGTTCTTGGGACGATGATCGGGACCGTTGGATCGATCGCAACGACATGGCTCACGGCCTACTTGAGCCGGCGCAGTGAGTTTCCTGAATACGACAAGGCGGCGAACAAACTACTCAAGTCACTTCTTGAGGATGGACCGAAGTGGCGAAACGTAACGACATTGGCTGCCGTCGTCGGCATGTCTGAGCAGGACGTCAAAGAGTACCTGATTGTGCTTGGGGCAAGGGGATCAGAGACAAACGGAAATCTGTGGGGCCTAATCTCCCGCAACCCCCTATCGGAAATCAAGTCTTCAAAGGCCGAGCAGGGTTAGCAACAGCATGCTCCTGGTCCTCACGCCACACCCCGACACGCCGTGCGACGCCATCGACCGGATCGAGGTCAACGTCGCCCGCGCTGGCCCCGACGCGCCCGGCGCCCTGACCCTGCGGTTCGTGGTGGCCGGCGACATCGCGCGTCTGCGCCTGCCACCACCGCTCGACCGGGCGCGGGCCGACGAGCTCTGGCAGGAGACCTGCTTCGAGGCCTTCGTGAAGCCGGAGGGCGGCGAAGCCTACCACGAGTTCAACCTGTCCCCGTCGAACCGCTGGGCGGGCTACCGCTTCGACGGCTACCGGCAGGGCATGGTCTCGCTGGACGGCGTGGCGCTGACCCACCTGACCCGGCGGGCGTCAGACGACCTCTACGAACTGGTCGCGACTCTCGATCTGGAAGCCGAGAGTGGCTTGGACCCTGACCAGCCCTGGCGCCTCGGCCTTTCCGCCGTCATCGAGGAGGCCTCCGGGGCCAAGTCCTACTGGGCGCTGGCCCATGCGCCGGGTAAGCCTGACTTCCACCATCCCGACGCGTTCGCGCTCGACCTGCCGCCGCTGGAGTCCGCATGAAGTTCGGCATCGACCGCCTGATCTCCGAGCCCGCGCTGCGCAAGGCGCTGGCCGGCAAGCGCGTGGCGCTGCTGGCCCATCCGGCCTCGGTGACGGCGGACCTGACCCATTCGATTGACGCCCTGATCGCTTGCCCGGACATCACCGTCAGCGCCGCCTTCGGGCCGCAGCACGGGATGCGCGGCGACCTGCAGGACAATATGATGGAGTTGCCGGACTTCACCGACCCGGTCCACGGCTTCCCGGTGTTCAGCCTCTATGGCGAGACGCGGCGGCCGACCGGTCAGGCCATGGGCACGTTCGACGTGCTGCTGGTCGACATGCAGGACCTGGGCTGCCGCATCTACACCTTCATCACCACGCTGCTCTATGTGCTGGAGGCCGCCGCCGAGCACGGCAAGGAAGTCTGGGTTCTGGACCGCCCCAACCCCGCCGGCCGGCCGGTCGAGGGGCTGACGCTGCTGCCGGGCTGGGAGAGCTTCGTCGGCGCCGGGCCGATGCCGATGCGCCATGGCCTGACCCTGGGCGAGCTCGGCCGCTGGTTCATCGACCACTACAAACTCGACGTCGAGTACCGGGTGATCGAGATGGAGGGCTACGACCCCGCCGCCGCGCCCGGCTACGGCTGGCCGCTGGGCGAACGCAGCTGGATCAACCCCAGTCCCAACGCGCCGAACCTGTCGATGGCCCGGGCCTACGCCGGCACGGTGATGCTGGAGGGCACGACGCTGAGCGAAGGCCGCGGCACCACCCGGCCGCTGGAGCTGTTCGGCGCGCCGGACATCAACGCTCGCAAGGTGATCGACACCATGCGGTCGCTGGCCCCGCAGTGGCTGAACGGCTGCCGCCTGCGCGACATCTGGTTCCAGCCGACCTTCCACAAGCATGTCGGCAAGCTGAACAACGGCGTCCAGATCCACGTCGAGGACCCGAGCTACGACCACGCCGCCTTCAAGCCCTGGCGCGTGCAGGCCCTGGGCTTCAAGGCGATCCGCGCGCTGTACCCGGACTACGACCTGTGGCGGGATTTCCCGTACGAGTATGTGTTCGACAAGCTGGCCATCGATGTGATCAACGGCGGCCCCGGCCTGCGCGAATGGGTCGACGACAGCGAAGCGGCGCCGGGCGACCTGGACGCCGTCACCTCGCCCGACGAGACGGCGTGGGAAGAGGCCCGCCGGCCCTACCTGATCTACTGACATGACGATGCGCATCGCCCTGCTGCGCGGCGTCAATGTCGGCGGGAACAGGAAGATCGCCATGGCCGACCTCAAGGCCCTGATCGAGGCGTTGGGCTTCAAGGACGTGAAGACGCTGCTCCAGAGCGGCAACGTCGTCTTCCGGGCCGGCGATGAGGCCGAGGCCGACCTCGAAGCGCATCTGGAGGCCGAGACCGAAAAGCGGCTGGGCCTGCAGACCAGCTACCTCGTCCGCGACACGAAGCAGTGGCGCGCGATCATCGACGCCTGTCCGTTCCCGAAGGAGGCGGAGGTCGAGCCCTCGCGCACCCTGGTCACCGTCGGCCGCGCCGCCATGCCCGCCGAGGCGCTGGACGCCGTCCGCGCCGTCATGCTGCCGCACGAGAAGCTCGAGGCCGTCGAGCGGCAGGTCTACGCGTACTTCGGCGAGGGCATGGGCCAGTCGAAGGCGGCCGAGGTGCTGCACCGCAGGGCTGTGAAGGCCATCGCCACGGGCAGGAACTGGAACACGGTGCTGAAGATCGAGGCGTTGCTGGGGGCGTGAGCCGCGTCAGAACGGGCGAGCGACAAGCATCCAGACGGCCGCCGAGACGGTCGCGGCCGCTACCAGGAACAGGGCGCCGGCCCGACGCGCCAGAAACCCGTCGCCCTGCTTCATCACCCGCCGCTGGAACAGGCCCCAGCCGGCCGTCTTGGCGATGACCACCGCCACCACGATCAGCAGGATGCCGAAGGTGACCGACGCGGGCACGGCTATTTCGCCGCCTTCGCCCGTTCGATGCCGTCCATGACCATCTGCTGCGCTTCGGCCGCGTCGCCCCAGCGGACGATCTTGACCCACTTGCCGGGCTCCAGATCCTTGTAGTGGGCGAAGAAGTGCTCGATCTGGTCGAGCGTGATCTGCGGCAGGTCGGTGTAGTTCTGGACGTTCTCGTAGCGCTTGGTCAGCTTGCTGGACGGCACGGCGATCAGCTTCTCGTCGCCCCCGGCCTCGTCCTCCATGATCATCACCCCGACGATGCGGCAGCTCATGATCGCGCCCGGCACGATGGCGCGGGTGTTGGCCACGATCACGTCGCAGGGGTCGCCGTCGTCCGACAGGGTGTGCGGGATGAAGCCGTAGTTCCCCGGGTAGCGCATCGCCGTGTACAGGAAGCGGTCGACCATCAGGGCCCCCAACTCCTTGTGCATCTCGTACTTGATGGGCTCGCCGCCGATCGGGACCTCGATCACGACATTGACCTCGTGCGGCGCGTTGGCGCCGACGGGTACTGCTTCCAGACGCATGGCTCTACTTTCTACGGATCAGGTCTTCGGACGATCAGGCCGGGTCGGCTTCCAGGCGCTTGTCGAGGTAGTCGCCGACATGGCCTTCGACGGCGGACAGCTTCTCCGCCCAGAAGTGGTTGGCGCCCTCGACCAGTTCGTAGTCGATGACGATGCCCTTCTGGGTGCGCAGTTTGGAGACGACCCGCTCCACCTCGACCGGCGGCACGATGGTGTCGGCCTGGCCGTGCAGGATCAGGCCCGAGGCCGGGCAGGGGGCCAGGAAGCTGAAGTCGTACATGTTGGTCGGCGGCGAGACGCTGATGAAGCCGTCGGTCTCCGGCCGGCGCATCAGGAGCTGCATGCCGATGTAGGCGCCGAAGCTGTAGCCGGCGACCCAGAACTGGCTGGCCTGCGGGTTGGTCGCCTGCAGCCAGTCCAGCGCGGTCGCCGCGTCGGCCAGCTCGCCGATGCCGGCGTCGAATTCGCCCTGGCTGCGGCCCACGCCGCGGAAGTTGAAGCGCAGCACCGAGAAGCCGCGCTTCATGAACAGGTGGTACAGCTGCACCGACACCGGATGGTTCATGTGCCCCCCCGCGCGGGGGTGCGGGTGCAGGATCAGGGCGATCGGCGCGTTCTCACGCTTGCCGGGGGAGTAGCGACCTTCGATCCGTCCGGCCGCGCCGGTCAGAACAACCTCGGGCATCCCGGGCTCCTGTTCTTGGCCAAAGCGGGGTCAGAATACTTGACCATTCCGCTTGGTTTTCCTAAATCCGCCTTGTGCGGTCGGGCTTCCCCGGCTCGCGCGAGGCGCGGCTTTAGCACAGGCCGCCCGCCGGATGCCAAGGAATCTCGCCATGCGCCTGTCCACCAAGGGTCGCTACGCCGTGATGGCCATGACCGACCTCGCCGGACGGCAGGACGCGGACGATACCGTGCGCGCCGTTTCGCTGGCCGACATCGCCGCCCGCCAGCAGATTTCGCTGTCCTATCTGGAGCAGCTGTTCGCCCGCCTGCGCCGGCGCGGACTGGTCAAGAGCGTGCGCGGGCCGGGCGGCGGCTATCGCCTGGCGATGACGGCGCACGAGACGCGCATCGCCGACATCGTGCTGGCCGTCGACGAGCCGCTGCGCGCCACCCGATGCGGCAAGCTGGGCGGCAAGGGCTGCATGATGGGCGGCGAGCGCTGCATGACCCACGATCTGTGGGAAGAAATGGGCCGCCAGCTGCACAACTATCTGGCCTCCGTCTCGCTGGCCGACGTGCTGGTCGGCAAGTTGCGGCCCGACGTGTCGGAGGCCGCGTGATCTACCTGGACCACAACGCCACCAGCCCTGTCCGCCCCGAGGCGAAGGCCGCCGTGCTGCGCGCGCTGGAGATTGGTGGCAACCCGTCGTCCGTCCACGCGGCCGGCCGCGCCGCCCGATCGCTGATCGAGACGGCGCGGGGACAGGTGGCGGCGCTGGTCGGCGTGGTCCCCGGCTCGGTGACCTTCACCAGCGGCGGCACGGAGTCCAACGCCCTGGCCATCGAGAGCGCCGTTGCCGCCGGCTATGACCGCATCCTCCTGGGCGCGACCGAGCACGGCGCGGTCAGCGAGAATGTCCGCGCCGCCGGCGTTCCCGTCGCCGTCTGGCCGGTGGACGCGAACGGCGTCGCCGACCTGGGCTGGCTGCGCGATGAACTGGCCAAGGGCGGCCGGCCGCTGGTCTGCCTGATGCTGGCCAACAACGAGACGGGCGTGATCCAGCCGATCGCCGAGGTTTCGGCGCTCGTGCGCGAGGCCGGCGGCTGGCTGCACGTCGATGCGGTGCAGGCGGCCGGCAAGATCGCCATCGATTTCACGGCCCTGGGCGCCGACACCTTGGCCCTGGCCGCCCACAAGATCGGCGGCCCGTTCGGGACCGGCGCCCTGGTGGCCGGCACGCGGGCCACCCTGGTCCGTCGGCTGCACGGCGGCGGGCAGGAGCGCGGCCGCCGCGCCGGGGCCGAGAATCTCAGCGGCATCGCCGGCTTCGGCGCCGCCGCGGTCGCCGCCGCCCGGGACCTGCCCGCCATCGCAGCCCAGGTCCCGTGGCGCGATGCGCTGCAGGCGCGGGTCGAAGGGGCCGGCGCCGTCATCCTCGGCAAGGGCGCCGCCCGCCTGCCGCAGACCCTGGGCTTCGCCGCCGACGGCTTCGACGCCCAGATGCAGGTGATGGGCATGGACCTGGCCGGGATCGCGATCAGCGCCGGCCCGGCCTGCTCGTCGGGCAAGATGAAGCCCAGCGATGTGGTCGCCGCCATGGGCCGCGCCGATCTGGCGGCCTTCGCCGTGCGTATCAGTGGTGGCTGGGACACGACGGAACACGACTGGATCTCGGCCGGCGACGCCTGGCTGGAACTGTACGCGCGGCATATCTCGCGCAGGAAGGAAGTGGCCTGATGGCTGCGGTCAAGGAAACGGTCGCTGCGGTCGCCGAGCTGGAGAAGTACCAGCACGGCTTCATCACCGACATCGAGCAGGACTTCGCCCCCAAGGGCCTGAACGCCGACATCGTGCGCTTCATCTCGGCCAAGAAGGACGAGCCGGAGTGGATGCTGCAGTGGCGGCTGGACGCCTTCGAGCGCTGGCTGGCGCTGGAGGAGCCCGACTGGGCCAAGGTCCACTATCCGAAGATCGACTACCAGGACTCCTACTACTACGCCGCCCCGTCCCAGAAGGCCGGGCCGATGAGCCTGGACGAGGTCGATCCGGACATCCTGGAAACCTACAAGAAGCTGGGCATTCCCTTGCGCGAGCAGGAAGTGCTGGCCGGGGTGCAGGGCGCGCCGAAGTACGCCGTCGACGCGGTGTTCGACAGCGTCAGCGTGGTCACCACCTTCAAGAAGGAGCTGGCCGCCGTCGGGGTGATCTTCTGCTCGATGAGCGAGGCGATCCGCGAGCACCCCGAGCTGGTGAAGAAGTACCTGGGCTCGGTCGTACCGGTCAGCGACAACTATTTCGCCTGCCTCAACAGCGCCGTCTTCAGCGACGGCAGCTTCGTCTACATCCCGCCGGGCGTGCGCTGTCCGATGGAACTGTCGACCTATTTCCGCATCAACGCCAAGGACAGCGGCCAGTTCGAGCGGACGCTGATCATCGCCGACAAGGGCGCCTACTGCTCCTACCTCGAGGGCTGCACGGCCCCGATGCGCGACGAGAACCAGCTGCACGCCGCCGTGGTCGAGCTGGTCATCCTCGAGGACGCCGAGATCAAGTACTCGACCGTCCAGAACTGGTACCCGGGCGATCCGGTGACCGGGAAGGGCGGCATCTACAACTTCGTCACCAAGCGCGCCGACTGCCGCGAGGCCCGGGCCAAGGTCAGCTGGACCCAGGTCGAGACCGGCAGCGCGATCACCTGGAAGTACCCATCCTGCATCCTGCGCGGGGAGGGGAGTTCGGCGAATTCTACTCGATCGCCGTCACCAACGGCCACCAGCAGGCCGACACCGGCACCAAGATGATCCACCTGGGCGCCAACACCAAGTCCAGGATCATTTCCAAGGGCATCAGCGCCGGCAAGTCGTCCAACACCTACCGCGGGCTGGTCAGCGCCCACCCCAAGGCCGTCGGCGCGCGCAACTTCACCCAGTGCGACAGCCTGCTGATCGGCAAGGACTGCGCCGCCCACACCGTGCCCTACATCGAGGCCCGCAACGGCCAGTCGGTGTTCGAGCACGAGGCGACGACGACGCGCCTGTCGGACGACCAGCTGTTCTACTGCCAGCAGCGCGGGCTCGACACGGAGTCGGCGGTCGCCCTGCTGGTCAACGGCTTCGTCCGAGAGGTCCTGCAGGAGCTCCCGATGGAGTTCGCCGTCGAAGCCCAGAAGCTGGTGGCGATCTCGCTGGAAGGATCGGTCGGCTAGTGTTGAAGGCCATCGATCACGTCCAGATCGCCATCCCCGGGGGAGAGGCGCAGGCGCGCCCGTTCTACGGCGCGCTGCTGGGCCTGACCGAGGTCCCCAAGCCGGCCGAGCTGGCCAAGCGTGGTGGCGCCTGGTTCGAGGCGGGTTCGATCAAGGTCCATCTCGGCGTCGAGGCGGACTTCCGCGCCGCCCGTAAGGCCCATGTCGCCTTCGAAGTCGACGATGTCGCGGGGTTGGCCGAACGCGCCAAGGCCAGCGGCTATGAAACGAAAACCGATGACGATCTCGACGGTTACGAGCGCGTCTTTATCTACGACCCCTTCGGCAACAGGCTCGAGTTCCTGACGCCGCTCCCGGAAGACAACTGAATGCTCTCCATCACCAACCTCCACGCCACGGTCGCCGACAAGCCGATCCTCAACGGGCTGACGCTCGACGTTCCGGCCGGCGAGGTGCACGCCATCATGGGGCCGAACGGGGCGGGCAAGTCGACGCTGAGCTACGTCCTGACCGGCCGGCAGGGCTACGAGGTGACCGGCGGGTCGGCGACGCTGGACGGCGAGGACATCTTCGCGCTGGAGCCCAACGAGCGGGCGGCCAAGGGCATGTTCCTGTCGTTCCAGTATCCGCTGGAAATTCCGGGGGTTCCGGCCCTGACCTTCATCCGCACGGCGCTCAACGCCCAGCGCAAGGCGCGGGGCGAGGACGAGATCAGCGCGCCGCAGTTCCTCAAGCTCGCCCGCGAAAAAGCGGCGGCGCTGAAGATCGACTTCGACATGCTCAAGCGGGCGCTGAACGTCGGCTTCTCGGGCGGCGAGAAGAAGCGGATGGAGATTTTCCAGATGGCGATGCTGTCGCCGCGCTTCCTCATTCTCGACGAGACCGACAGCGGCCTGGATATCGACGCCCTGCGTATCGTGTCCGAGGGGGTCAACGCCATGCGCTCGCCCGACCGCGCCATGCTGGTCATCACCCACTACCAGCGCCTGCTCGACTACATCAAACCCGACCGGGTTCATGTGCTGAGCGCCGGCCGGATCGTGGCGTCCGGCGGGCCGGAGCTGGCGCTGGAACTGGAGCGCGAAGGCTACGACAAGTACGCGCAGGTGGCGGCGTGAGGGATGGCATCAGCGTTGTGCGTCCTTCGCGACGGCCGCTGCGCGGCCTCCTCAGGATGACGAAATCAGTGGAACGCTCCCCCCTTCGTCATGGTGAGGAGCGAGCTCTCGAGCGAGCGTCGCGAACCACGCAAGGCGGCGCCTCGTGAGCAGCCTCGCCAAAGCCATCGAAACCGGCGACCTGACCCAGCTGCCGTCGCGCCGCGACGAGGACTGGCGCTGGACGGACCTGCGGGGGCTGATCCGGGTTCTGCCGCCGGTCTCGCCGGCGTTCGAGGGTGACCTCGGCGCCGGGCCGTTCGCGGCCGACGAGACCCTGACGGTGGTCAACGGCCGTGGACCGGCCTCGCTGGCTGTCGCGGCGGGAGAGACCCGCACCGTCGCCCTGCGCGTGATCGCCGCCACCGACGCCACCGCCCAGGCCGCCCGGATGACCCTGACGGTGGGCGAGGGCGCGCGCCTGACCCTGCTGGAAAGCCATGAGGGCCGCGCGGCAGGCTATCTGAGCCAGACCGACCTCCAGATCACGCTGGCCGAGGGCGCGTCGCTGGAGCGGATCGTTCTGGCCGCAGACGGTGCAGAGGCGGTGACCATCGTCGACGCCACCGTCAGCGTCGCCCCCGGCGCCTCCTACGCCCAGACCCTCCTCACCTCCGGCGCCCGCCGCCAGCGGATCGAGACGCGGGTCAGCCACCCGGGGCAGGGCGCCACCGTCCGCCTCGACGGCGCCTATCTGCTGCACGATCAAAGACATGCGGACACAACCTCCGTGGTGACGCACAGCGGCCTCGGCGGCGTCACCAGCCAGCTGACCAAGGGCGTCGTCGACGGCCAGGCGCGCGGCGTGTTCCAGGGCCGGATCGTCGTCGAGCGCGGCGCCGACCAGACCGACGCCCGCATGGGCCACCACGCGCTGATCCTGTCCGACAAGGCCGAGGTCGACGCCAAGCCCGAGCTGCTGATCTTCGCCGACGACGTCCAGTGCGCGCACGGCAATACGGTCGGGGCGCTGGACGAGAACGCGCTGTTCTACGCCCGGCAACGCGGCATGCCGTTCGAGGTCGCCCGGGCCATGCTGACCCAGGCCTTCGTCGGCGAGGTCGTCGACCGGATCGAGCATGAGGGCGCGCGGGCGATCGCGGCGGCCTGGGTGGCCGAGCAGTTGGGGAGGGGTGAATGACCCCGTTCGACCCCGAGCCTATCCGCGCCCAGTTCCCGATCCTGTCGCGACAGGTGAACGGCAAGCCGCTGGTCTATCTCGACAACGCCGCCAGCGCCCAGAAGCCGCGGGCGGTGATCGAGGCGATGACGCGGGCGATGGAGGGCAGCTACGCCAACGTCCACCGAGGCCTGCACACGCTCGCCAACGAAACGACGGAAGCCTATGAAAAGGCGCGGGAAACCGTCGCGCGCTTCCTCGGCTGCGCCGTCACCGAAGTGGTCTTCACCAAGGGCGGCACCGAGGCGATGAACCTGGTCGCCTCGTCGTTCGGCCAGCGGCTGGTCGCCGGCGACGAGATCCTGATCACCCAGATGGAGCACCACTCCAACATCGTGCCCTGGCACCTGCTGCGCGAGCGCAAGGGCGTGGTGCTGCGGTTCGCGCCGGTTCTGGAGGACGGCTCGCTCGACCTCGAAGCGACCAAGGCGATGATCAACGAGAAGACGAAGCTGGTCGCCTTCACCCACATGTCCAATGTGCTGGGCACCATCAACCCGGTGCGCGAACTGACCGACGCGGCCCACGCGGCCGGGGCTATGGTGCTGGTCGACGGTTGCCAGGGCGCGGTGCACATGGCCGTGGATGTGAAGGCGCTGGACGTCGATTTCTACGTCGCCACCGGCCACAAGCTCTACGGCCCCACCGGCATCGGCGTTCTGTACGGCAAGGCGGAAATCCTCGCCGACCTGCCGCCCTACCAGGGCGGCGGCGAGATGATCGGAACGGTCTCCGAGGACGTCATCACCTACGCCGAGCCGCCGATGCGGTTCGAGGCCGGCACGCCGCCGATTCTCGAGGCCATCGCGCTGGGCGCGGCGCTGGAGTGGCTCATGGGCCTGGACCGCGAGGCCATCGCCGCCCACGAGCGCCGGCTCTACGACCGGGCGGTCGAACGGCTGGACGGCGCCAACTGGCTGCGCATCCTCGGCACGGCGCCGGGGAAGGGGGCCATCCTCAGCTTCACCGTCGAGGGCGCCCATGCCCACGACATCGCCCAGATCCTCGACAAGCAGGGGGTGGCGGTTCGCGCCGGGACCCACTGCGCCGAGCCCCTGATGGCCCGTTTCGGCGTCACGTCGAGCGCCCGGGCCTCCTTCGCCCTATATAACACAGAGGCCGAGGCCGACGCGTTCGTGGACGCGCTGGTCAAGGCCCGCAGCTTCTTTGCCTGAGACCTTCATGACCGAGACCGCACCAGAGACCCAGGCGCCGTCCGCCATTCCCCAGGCGGAGCTGGACGCGCTGACCGACCGGCTGGTCGAGCAGCTGAAGACCGTGTTCGATCCGGAGATCCCGGTCGACATCTATGAGCTGGGCCTGATCTACAAGGTCGACGTGTCGGACGACCGCGAGGTCAAGATCGACATGACCCTGACCGCACCGGGCTGCCCGGTGGCCGGCGAGATGCCGGGCTGGGTCGAGGACGCGGTCATGGAGATCCCGGGCCTGAAGTCCTGCACCGTCGACCTGGTCTTCGACCCGCCCTGGGACCCCTCGCGCATGAGCGACGAGGCCAAGCTGCAACTGAACATGTTCTGATCATGGAACCGCAAGTCACAGCCCCGCGCACCCGCCGCCCGCGCCCCAAGGTCGTCACCCTCAGCGACGCCGCCGCCGAGCGCGTGAAGGAGATCATGGCCCGAAAGGCGCTCGAGGAGCCGGAGAAGCCCTACGCCGGCCTGCGCGTGGGGGTGAAGAACGGCGGCTGCGCCGGGTCCGAGTACATCCTCGAATACGCCGAAGCCGCCGATCCGCTGGACGAGGTGATCGAGGATCACGGCGTCACCATCCTGATCGACCCCAAGGCGGTGCTGTTCCTGATCGGCGCCGAGATCGACTACGAGGTCAGCCGGCTGAGCTCGAAGTTCGTGTTCCGCAATCCCAATGAGACGGATGCGTGCGGCTGCGGGGAAAGCGTGACGATCGTCCCGGCGGGGTCGGCGGAGCAGTAGCCGGTCCGGGCTTTAGGGGCAGACGTCTTGGAACGTGCAGCCCCAAACTAGCGTGTCACGATAGAGCAGGTAGAATACGGGCAGTGCCAAAGCGAGCGGCGCGCCCAGAAGCGACACCGCCCCTCGCCAGCTAAAACGGTTGATCAGGATCGCACTGCAGGTCGCCCAAGCCAGAGATGCTGCGACCGAGAGAATGAGAAATTCGCTCCTCGGTCGGGGCAGAAGCCATCCACTAGCGCCGTTCGTGGCATAGGCGGCCAAGGCAAGCATACCGGACAAGGCTAAGCCGACGTACAGATCGCGGTCGCGTTGTTCCATCGCTAAGCCGCCGCTTCCTTCGCCGCCGCCTCCGCCTTGCGCACCTCGTCCGGCGCAAGGACCAGCACCGACTCGCGCACGGCCTCGCCGGTGGCCATGGCGATCAGTTCCTGGCTGCGGCCCTCGACGACCGCTTCCAGCCGGCTGAGGAACTCGCTGCGCTCCAGCCCCGTCGGGATCGGGTCGAGGAACTCGATGGTCGCCTTCCCGGGCGTCTTCACCGCCGACTGCTGCTCCCAGAACAGGCCCAGGTTCGTCGCCACCGGCACCACCGGCAGGTCGAAGTCGCGGCTCATGTAGTAGACGCCGGTGCGGTAGCGGAACCGTTCGCCCGGTTTGGCCAGGTTGCCCTCCGGATAGATCAGGATGCGGCGGCCTTCCTTGGCGACCTGGGCGGCGCTTTCCGACAGCGCCTTGCGCGCTTCGGGCCCGCCGCAGTTGTCGACGATGATCGCCCCGAACTTGCGCAGGATGGCCCCGACCAGCGGGAAGCGCTCCATGTGGTCGCCGGTGACGAAGCTGAGGTTCGGCACATTGGCGAACATCACGAAGCCGTCGCCCCAGCTGTGGTGCTTGGCGGCGATGATGAAGGCGCCGTCCGGGAGTTTCTCCTGTCCACGCAGGTCGACCTTGATGCCGGCCAGGGCGTCCATCGCCCACAGCATGCGGTGCGTGTAGGTCCTGATCGCCCAGGTCATCGGCCGCCGGCCCGGCGCCAGCGCCAGCACGGCGGCGGTCAGGCCGTAGACGATCGACAGCAGCCAGTAGTAGCCGTTGAAGAGACGGTTGCGCAGGGTCATCGCTTGCGGTCCTAGCGGGCGAAGAGGACGGCCTGGACGGCCGCGGTCATGAGAAGGGCGTGGGCCGACAGCGGATCGTCGCCGATCCGGCCGTAGGCCTTGTTCTGGGCGGTCTGGGTGATCACCCCGATGGCCATGGCGGCCAGCACGCGCGGGTCGGCCGGCGGCAGCTCGGCGCTGATCATCGCCTGTTTGATCACCGCCTCGACCACCGACACCGGGTCGCGGCCGTCCTCCTGGTAGTAGGGGATGAAGCGGTGGATCTGGGTCAGGTGGAAGCTGAAGGTCAGCCAGTCCTCGTCGGCCACCTGACAGTAGGCGGCCACGATGGCGGCGGCCTTGGCCTTGATGCCGACCGCGCTCGCCGCGCTCTCCTCGATCAGGCCCGAGAGGCGGCGGTGGACGGTCATGAACAGCGTGATCGCCAGCTCGTCCTTGGACCGGTAGTGGCGGTACAGCGCGCCCTCCGACACCCCGGCCTGCGTGGCGATGGCGCGGGTCGTGGCGCCGTCGACGCCGTCGCGGACGAAGACTTCCAGTGCGGCGCGCTCGATGCGAGGCTTGGCGGACATGCGGGGCGACTCCTTGTGTGAGCATTTGCTCACATCCGGTCGCCGCGCGCAATGAGCAAATGCTCACATGGAGCGGTGATGGCGGTCAGCCCTGAGTTTCTGGCGCATCTGGAGGAGTTGCTGGCCGGCCTCGGCCCGCTCCAGTTCAAGCGCATGTTCGGCGGCTACAGCGTGCAACGCGATGGTGTCGGATTTGGCCTGATCTTCCGGGAAACGCTGTATCTGAAGACCGATGTCGAGACCCGGGCGAGGTTCGAAGCCGCTGGGGGAGCGCCGTTCACCTACAGCAAGAAGGATGGCAGTCAGGCGTCGATCGCCTACTGCAGCCTGCCGGAAAGTGCGTTCGACGACCCCGACGAGGCCGTCCGATGGGCGCGGATCGCCCTCGACGCAGCCGCTCGCGCCCGCAAGCCGAAGACGAAGAAGGGCCGGGCGATGCGTGACGACATCGGACCCGGCCCTTGGGATGGGTAGATCGAACAACCTCTCCCGGTGGGAGAGGTGGCCCGGCGGAGCCGGGTCGGAGAGGGAAGCACTGAGCGGGATTGTCCAGCCGCCGCGCCTCCCTCTCAGTCATGGCTCCGCCATGAAAGCTCTCCCACGGGGAGAGCGTGACCGCATCAGCGCCCCTTGAACGCCGCGACGCGCTTCTGCAGGAATGCGCTGACGCCTTCGATGAAGTCCTCGGACTTGCCGGCGATCTTCTGGGCCTTGCGCTCGGCCTGCAGCTGGCCGGTCCAGTCGGTGTCGAGGCTTTCCCAGATGAGCTTGCGGATGGCGCCCAGCGAGGCCGGGCCGTTGGCCAGTTCCTTCGCCAGTTCGATCGCCGTCGAGCGCAGGTCGGCGTCGGGAACGACCCGGTTGACCAGGCCCCACTCCAGCGCCTTGGCGGCGCCGATCTTCTCGCCCAGCAGGGCCATTTCCATGGCCCGGGCGCGGCCGATGGCGCGCGGCAGCAGGTAGGTCGAGCCGCCGTCCGGCACCAGGCCGATACGGCGGAAGGCCTGCAGGAAGTAGGCGCTCTCGCCCGCGACGATCAGGTCGCCGAGCAGGGCCAGCGAGCAGCCGACGCCGGCCGCGGCGCCGTTGACGGCGGTGACCACCGGCAGCGGGCAGTCGCGCATCTGGGTGACCAGCGGGTTGTAGGTGGTCTCCAGCGCCCGGCCGGCGTCGGGCTTGCCGTCGACGTCCAGCTCGCGCGCGGTGGCCCCGCCGCCCGCCAGGTTGGCGCCCGAGCAGAAGCCCCGGCCTTCGCCGGTCAGCACGATGGCGCGGGCCTTCACATTGCCGGCCGCGATGTTGCTGAAGGCATGGGAGAGCTCGCTGGCCAGGTCCAGGCCGGCGGCGTTCATGGTGCCCGGGTCGTTGAGCGTGATCACGGCCACGCCGTCGGTCACTTCGACCTTGATCTTGGTATAGTCCACGCGAACATCCTCCCTGATGCTTGTTTGGAGAGACGCTAGCGCCTTTAACGCGGCGGAACGCCAACGGAAAATCAGACGGCGCGACGGCCGTAGTAGCGGAACAGCAGCACGACCAGCCCGGCGGCCGGCAGCAGGGCGGTCAGGATGGGGATCGACAGCGGCAGCCCCAGCGCCGCCAGGCCCGCCGCGGCCAGGCAGCCGGTGAAGCAGCCCAGGTCCCAGGCCCCTTCGGTGGCGACGTGAAAGCGCAACGTGCAGCGCGACGCCTTCGACAGGTTGTAGACCGGCGTCATCAGCACCGGGGTGACGATCGCGGTCAGCAGGCCGCCGGCCGCGTTGGCCAGCACCGCCAGCCACGGCAGGCCCAGGCTGAAGGCGCGGGCCAGGACGACCACGGCGACACAGGCGTAGGCGACGATCACGGCCCGGCGGCCGTGTCCGGAGTCAATCGCCCGGCCGAGGACCAGTCCGCCCACCGCGCCGGTCAGCGCCGCCGCCGCCGCCGCGCCGCCGAAGGCCGCGAAGCTCTCGCCCAGGCTGACGAACAGCGCGATCAGCCAGGTGAAGTGGAAGCCGGCGGCCATGAAGCCGTCGCCGACCATCAGTCCGAGGCCGGTCTTCGGGACGCGGTAGCCGTCCGGCGCCACGGCGGCGACCGCGACATCCGGGGCGCCGATCAGGGGCAGGGCGGCTGACGCCATGATCGCGGCGACCACCGCGAAGGTGACGGGACCGCCGAGCGTCGTCAGCCCCCAGGCGCCGAGCAGCGGGGCCACAACGCCCACGCCCGCCACGATCGCCTCCCGCATCCCGACCTGTCCGCCCCGGCGGTCCGGGTCGCCCAGGGCGGCGAAATAGGCGTGGAAGCACAGCCAGTAGAGCAGGTAGCCGAGCGCGCTGAACGCGCAGAGGGCGACCAGCGGCCAGCCCGGCCCCTGGATCTGGCCGATGAACAGATAGGTCGCCGCCGACAGCAGCGTGCCGGCGATCAGCAGCGGCCTGACCCCGAACCGTATGGCCAGCGGCAGCACGGCCGGCCGGATGAGAAAGCGCCCGCCGACGATGCCCGCCTGGTAGAGCAGGGCCACCGGGACGGACACGCCGGCCTTCAGCAGGAAGACCAGCATGAAGATGCCGCCGGCGGCGGAGGCGAACGCCTGGATGGCGTAGTGAAACGTCGCGCGACGGATCGCGTGATCATTGATCTGGGACATGAGGGCCCGGTGATAGGTGTGAAGACGTCACAAGCCCGGCGGAGGGCCGCCGGGCCGTGGGGTGCGGACGACCAGCCGTGGCTGGGTCTCAGCGGATGCGTTCACACATGAGCAGGGCGCTCCTTCGGATACCGAAGGTCTCGCACGCGGCCCGGGTCATGGCAATGGCCCTTTGGATCAGGCCGCGACGGGGATCAGTTCGCCGTTGGTGACCCGGTTGCGGCCGCTGCGCTTGGAGGCGTAGAGCGCAGCGTCGGCCCGCTCCATCACACAGATGCCGCTTTCGCCTTCGCGACGGGTGGCCAGACCGGAGGAGATGGTGACGGTCCCGAGGTCCTCGTTGGTCGAGCGACGCTTGAGCATGCGGGAGGCGACTTCCTCGCGGATCTCCTCGAGGCAGCTCTCGACGATGGCGGCGTCCTCGCCGGGGAAGATCATCGCGAATTCCTCGCCGCCGTAGCGGGCCGAGAAGCGCGGCGTGCAGCCCAGGCGGCCGATGACGCTGGCGACATAGCGGATGACCTGGTCGCCGGTCTGGTGGCCCCAAGTGTCGTTGAAGTTCTTGAAGTGGTCGATGTCCAGCACGGCGACGGTCAGCACCGACCCGTTCTCGTCGGCCTCGGCGCAGGCGCGGGCGAACTCGTCGTCGAAAGCCTTGCGGTTGGCCAGGTTGGTCAGGCCGTCGGTGGTGGCGTCGCGGCGGACCTGCTCCAGGTGCTCGCGCAGGCGTTGGACCTCGCTGGTCGATTCGGCCAGCCGCTTCTCGAGCGACTTGTTTTCCTTCTGCACCCGATGGGTCGCGGTCGACAGGGAGTCGACCATGGCCTTGATCTGGCTGGCGTCCTTGGCGTCGGTCAGGCCCTTGCCGGCGCTGGCCAGCGTCTGGCCGTACAATTCGTTGGACTTCTGGGCTTCCTTGATCGCGGTCGAGACAGCGGCCAGCTCCTTGGACAGCTGATCCCCGGCGTCACGAATCTGTTCGTTGAGGCGGGCCTTGGGCAGGTAGGCGGCGGCCAGTTCCTCGCTGACCGTCTCGGTCATCGGCTCGCCCGACAGGATCAGGCGATTGAGTTCGCGGGCCAGCTCGCCCGTCGGATCCGCCACGAAGTGCGACCAGAGCTCGAAATTCAACGGAGTCGGCCACACCGCGTGGCGCTCCATGACGTCGAGCGTCTCATGGGCGACCTTGTAGGCTTCGGGACCCCGCATCTTGGTTTCGAAGTCGGCGGACATTCGCGTATTCCCCCTGGACCAGACCGATCCCTTCTGGAGCGGTCGTGGGCTGTAGATGGACGAGCCTAGGCTCGAAGGCCCCAATGACTGGTTAAGGCGCAGAACGCGGTTCGCTTGCGGCCGGCGCGTGGAGCCGTCATTCTGATCGCCGATTACCTGAGCCGGGAGCAGCCCGGCCTCCCGGAGGGACCCTGGATGAACGCTCACGCCAATCTCGGCGCCGACGGCCAAAAGGCCGCCATGCTTGCCGTTCTCGACCGGCAGAAGGCCGCACATCTGCGCGACGGCGCCCCGACCGCCGAGCAGCGGATCGAACGGCTGGACCGCTGCATCGGCCTGCTGGTCGACCATTCGAAGGACATCCAGGACGCCATCAACGCCGACTTCGGCAACCGTTCGCGGGAAGCGACCCTGCTGACCGACGTCAGCGGCTCGATTGGTCCGCTGAAGCACGCGAAGGATCACCTTCGCAAATGGATGCAGGGCCAGAAGCGCAAGACCACGCCGGCCATCCTCGGCCTGTTCGGGGCCAAGGCGCAGGTCGTCTACCAGCCCAAGGGCGTGGTCGGGGTCATCAGCCCCTGGAACTTCCCGGTGAACCTGACCTTCGCGCCGCTGGCCGGGATCATCGCGGCGGGCAACCGGGCCATGATCAAGCCCTCGGAGTTCACGCCAGTGACGTCCGAGCTGATGAAGACGATGTTCGGCAGCGTCTTCAGCGAGGAGGAGATCGCAGTGATCACCGGCGGACCCGAGGTTGGTCAGGCCTTCGCCGGGCTGCCGTTCGACCACATGATCTTCACCGGCGCGACCTCCATCGCCCGCCACGTCATGCGCGCCGCCGCCGAGAACCTGGTGCCCCTGACGCTGGAACTGGGCGGCAAGAGCCCGGTGATCCTGTCGGAGAGCGCCGACATCGCCACCGCCGCCGCGCGGATCATGAACGGCAAGACCCTCAACGCCGGCCAGATCTGCCTGGCGCCGGACTACGTCCTGGCCCCCGAGGGCAAGGTCGCCGAGTTCGTGAAGGAGGCCCAGGGCGCGGTGGGGCGCATGTTCCCGACCCTGAAGGACAATCCCGACTACACCGCCGTGATCGCCGAGCGTCACTACGAGCGCATCAAGGGCTATATCGACGAGGCCCGCGCCAAGGGCGCGCAGATCGTCGAGATCAACCCGGCCGGCGAAGATTTCAGCCAGCAGGAACACCGCAAGATCCCGCCGACCCTGATCCTGAACCCCACCGACGACATGAAGGTGATGCAGGAGGAGATCTTCGGGCCCGTGCTGCCGGTGATGACCTACAAGACGGCGCAGGGCGCCGTGGACTACATCAACGCCCACGAGCGTCCGCTGGGCCTCTACTGGTTCGGGACCGACGAGGCGGAGAAGGCCAATGTGCTGGCCAACACCACCAGCGGCGGGGTGACCATCAACGACGTGATCATGCACGTGGCCCAGGAAGAACTGCCGTTCGGCGGCGTCGGCCCCTCGGGCATGGGCAGCTATCACGGCCACGACGGCTTCCTGGAGTTCAGCCATCGCAAGGCGATCTACACCCAGATCAAAAAGGACATCGGTCCGCTGGTCGCCATGCGACCGCCCTACGGCCCCGCCATCCGCAAGATGCTGGGCGGACAGGTGAAGCGCTGATCTCGCGCGGCGGCGGGGGCGACCCCGCCGTTCATCTTGGCGTCAGGCGGAACGTCGTATTGAAGCCGTGATGGCGACGCACGATATGTCGCCACGGGTCCATCCGGACCCGGAACAGGAGTTCGAAATGCGTACCGCCGCCCTTATGGGCTTCATTCTCGCCGCGACGGCCGCCTGCTCCGCCAGCGCGGCGCCGGACTTCAAGGCGCAGGCCCGCTGTATCGCCGCCTACGAGGTCGCGGCCGGCCAGCTTGAGGGCGACACCACGACTTCCGCGGTCAAGAAGCGCATCGCCAAGCTGGACGCCGCTCGCGAGAAGCTGTCGCTGGCGCTTGCCACCCGCACGGACCTGACGCCGGCCGACAGCCGCGCCAGCCAGCAGGAGCGCCGGGCCGAGGAAGCGCGCCTCGACAAGCTTCCGCCCGAGCAGGTGCAGGCCGCGGCCGACGCCTGCGACAGCCTCCTGGGTCAGTAGGGCCCGGGCCTGTTCAGAACGATAAAGGGCGCGGCCGAGGCCGCGCCCTTTTTTCGTTGTTGCGTCGAGGCCGGCGTTGGCCGGCCCCCGGCCTACTCGTCGCCGGAGACCGGCGTCAGCGGCGTCGCGCGGGTCATGAAGGCCGGCAGGTCATTGCCGAAACCGACCACGCGGCCGCCGTCGTCGTCACGGTCGCGGCGGTGATGATTGTCGCGGCGGTCGTCGTCGCGGCCACGCGCCGGACGGCGGTCACGATCCCGGTCACGCCCCTCGGCGGCGACCGGACGGTCCTCGCGGCGCGGCGCTTCCGCCGGGCGGGGGCGTTCCTCGGCGCGAGGACGCTCTTCACGACGGGGGCGGTCCTCACGACGCGGCCGCTCCTCGCGGCGCGGGCGTTCCTCGCGGACCTCGGCCGGCGCGGATGCGGCGGCGACGTCCACGACGTCAGCCGCGACGGCCGCGGGTTCGACCGCTTCCACGCTCTCGCCGCGCGGAGCGCGACGGCGGCGGGAGGGCTTTTCGGCCTTTACGGCTTCGGCTTCGACGACGGGCGAGGCAGGCGCCTTGGCAGGGCGCGCCGGCCGGGCGGCCGCCGCCTCGCTGGCGTCGGACGTGGTGATGGCCCTCATCGAGACCACCGAGGTTTCGGACTCCGGACGGCCGCGTCCCGGACGGTCGCTGCGGCTGCGGCTGCGTTCGCGGTCCTTCTTGGCGGCGTCCTTGTGACGCTGCTCGGTCTTCAGCGTCGACCAGTCGATGCCCTCGAACAGCGCTTCCTCGGGCATCTTGCCGGTCAGCTTGATGACCTTGTCGAGGTTGCGGTCGTCGGCCGGGGTGACGATCATGAACGTCTCGCCCTTGCGGCCCGCCCGACCGGTGCGGCCGATGCGGTGCACATAGTCGTCGGCGTGGTGGGGGACGTCGTAGTTGAACACGTGGCTCACGGCCGGAATGTCCAGGCCGCGGGCGGCGACGTCCGAGGCGCAGAGCAGCTTCAGCTCACCCTTGCGGAAGCTGTCCAGCGTCTTCATCCGGGTCGCCTGGTCAAGGTCGCCGTGGATGGCGCCGGCGTCGTAGCCGTGCGTGCGCAGCGACTTGGCGACGATATCGACCTCGCTCTTGCGATTGCAGAAGACGATGCCGTTCTGGATCTCGCTGCGGTCGATCAGGCTGCGCAGGGCGGTGCGCTTGGCCTTGGGATCGTTCGACGGGATGCGGGCCAGGAACTGGGTGATGTTCTCGCCGGTGGTGGCCGGGCGGGAGACCTCGATCCGCGTCGGATCATTGAGGAACTGCTTGGTCAGCCGGGTGATTTCCGGCGGCATGGTCGCGCTGAAGAACAGGGTCTGCTTCTTCGGCGGGGTCAGCTTGAAGATGCGCTCGATGTCCGGGATGAAGCCCATGTCGAGCATGCGGTCGGCTTCGTCGACGACCATCATCTGCACGCCGGTCAGCAGGATCTTGCTGCGCTCGAACAGGTCGAGGAGCCGGCCCGGCGTGGCGATCAGCACGTCGACGCCCTTGTCGAGGGCGGACACCTGGTCGTTCATCGACACGCCGCCGATCAGCAGAACCCACGAGAGGCGGGTGCCCTTGGCGTACTTCTCGAAGCTGCTGGCGACCTGGTCGGCGAGTTCGCGGGTCGGAGCCAGGACCAGGGCGCGCGGCATGCGGGCGCGGGCGCGGCCGGCCGAGAGCCTGTCGATCATCGGCAGGGTGAAGGCCGCCGTCTTGCCGGTGCCGGTCTGGGCGATGCCCAGGACGTCGCGGCCGGCGAGGGCCACCGGGATGGCCTGTTCCTGGATCGGCGTGGCGGTCGTGTAGCCGGTATCGGCCACTGCCTTGAGTGTGGAGGCGCTAAGCCCCAGCTGGGAAAATTCGGTCATGTCTCGCTTAAACTGAAAGCGCCGAGCCGCCCGGATCATTGGGCGAGCGGGCGGCGCGGATTCGCCAGACCTGCCCGGAGCTTGCGGTGTAATAGCCACAAACCCCGAAAAGTCAACGAAAGCCTTGCGTTGCCTAGGGTGAAGCGGTCGTCGCCGGCGTGTCCGTCGGGCGGCGCGGCGGCGTGTGGGGCAGTCGGTCAAGCAGGGGGCGTTCGACCCAGAGGTGGAACGCGACGCCGGCGGCGAGGGATGCGGCGGCGACCAGCGCGAACAGCAGCACGGGGGTCTGGCGGAGTTGCGGCGCCAGGGCCAGCGCCCCGGCCGTCGCCGCGTAAACCACCGGCGCATGCGCCAGGTAGATGGCGTAGGACGCCTCGCCGAGGAAGGACAGCCAGCGGGGGACCGACAGCCCGCCTGCGCGCTCCAGGCTCGCCGCGCCCAGCACCGCCAGGGCCGCGCCAAGCCCGAAGCTCCAGTTGCCGATTATGCCGTTCAACGGCAGCTTCATCAGCGGGATCGCCCAGGTGGCGGCGAACAGCAGCAGGCCGACGCCCATCATCACGCCTGGCCACGGAACCCGGCCGCGCTGGAACAGCAGGAAGGTCGCCGCGCCGAACGCGAACAGCAGGTGCTGGCTGGTGAAGAAGAACCGCAGCCAGCCATCTATCCCGAACCAGGGCAGCGTCGCCGACAGGATCATCCAGACCGCGGCCACGGCCAACCCGACCCGCGGCCACAGCAGGATGAGGCCGAAGACCGCGTAGAACAGCGCCTCGTGCCGCAACGTCCAGATCACCGACAGGACCGGGTCGTGGGTCGCGGGCGTCAGGGCGACGGCTGACAGGACATCCAGCGCCGTGAAGCTGACCCCGTTGTTGAGCAAGGGCAGCATCAGCATCGCAGGGATGGCGATCAACAGCGCCGCCCACAGCGGCGGGTAGATCCGCCGCACCCGCTTCCAGGCGTAGGTCAGCGCGCGGCCCGGCCGGCCGATGTCGCGGCCATGCGCCATCAGGATCACGAAGCCGCTGAGCACGAAGAAGAAATGCACCCCCGAATAGCCCGACCGGAAGACCGGAAAGGTGTCCCGGCCCAGGTACTGGGGCAGGGCCAGGGTCAGCTCGACGTGGAAGAGCAGCACAGCCAGCGCCGCGAAGGCGCGTCCGGCCTGAAGACTGTCGATCGACGAACGGTGAGGGGGCGGGGAGTCCATGGCTCCGGGGCGAATGGCGGGCGGGCGTGACCACGTCAATAGGGGCGACAACTCGCGTCTCCCCGGACGCGAGAAGTTTGATGACGTTTTCACAAAGGATATGTGATGAAGTGTCTGCAGGGTCCGCCGAGGGAGGAAGCCGATGTCAGCACAGTTGATCGCCGGCGCGCTCATGGGCGCGGCGCTCGCCGCGTCTCCGCCCCCTGATGTCCTGACCCCCGCCTTCAACAACACCATCGTCAGCGTCTATCCGGACGGCAAGACGACCCGGCTCTGGCTGCACCCCAACGGCACCTATGATGCTCAGCGCGCCAACGGCCAGCGCACCGGCGGGGCCTGGGAAATGAAGGGCGGGAAGGTTTGCATGACCCAGAAGCGTCCGTTCTTCGTGCCGCTCGCCTTCTGCACCATCATCCCGCCGACCGGGGGCGGCGTCGGCGCCAGCTGGATGGCCAAGGGCCTCAAGGGCGAGCCCGTGCGGCACACCCTGACCGCCGGCCGGGGCACGTTGCCCTGATCGGCCCAGGAAGGGTTAACGGAACGCGGTTTTCTGGTTAGCCTGCCCGCGCTCGCTCAAGGGGCGAGCCTGCGACAACACATCGGGTGGGAAACTCAAACATGCGACTTTTTGCGACCGTGGCGCTCGCCGCCGCAATGCTGGCCGGTCCGGCGCTCGCCGACCCCATGGCGACTGCCTACGGCAATACCGTGGTGATCACCTATGGCGACGGCACGACCGTGAACCTCTACGTCAACGAAGACGGCACCTACACCGGCAACAGCCCGGCGGGTGAAAGCGCCGGAACCTGGGCCATCTCGGGCAGCCAGACCTGCTTCACCCAGTCCAGCCCTGAGCCCACCCCGCCGTCCTGCTCCAAGACCGTGAGCAAGAACGTCGGCGACAGCTGGCAGTCCACGGGCCAGGGCGGCGCGCCGGTGACCGTCACCATCCAGGCCGGCCGGTAGGCACAGGTCCGGTCAAGCGGCCTGGTCAGGCCGCGTCGTTGGCCAGACGGGCGGGGGCTGTCCGTGGTTCACCCTTCAGGGCGTCCACGAACGACTCCCGCCAGGCCGCGATGTCTTCGGACACAACATTATCCATCAGCTTCTCCCAGCGCCTCCGCCGCTCGGCGTAGCCCATCGTCAGGGCGCGCTGGATCGCGCCGGCGACCTCGTCACGGTCGTACGGATTGACGATCAGCGCCGAGCCCATCTGGGCCGCGGCTCCGGCGAAGCGTGACAGGATCAGCACCCCGGGATCCTCCGGATCCTGCGAGGCGACATACTCCTTGGCCACCAGGTTCATGCCGTCCCGCAGCGGCGTGACCAGTCCCACGCTGGCGGCCCGGTAGATGCCGGCCAGTTCGTCCTGACGGTAGCCGGTGTTGACGTAGCGCAGCGGGACCCAGTCCATGGTGCCGTAGGCGCCGTTGATCCGCCCGGCGATGGCGTCGAGCCGCCCGCGCAGGTCCTGGTAGGCCTCGACGGCGTCGCGGCTGAGGGTGGCGATCTCGAGCATGAAGACCTTTTCCCGCTGGGCCTCCTGCGTGGCGAGGAATTGCTCGTAGGCGATGAAGCGCTCCTCAAGCCCCTTGGAGTAGTCCAGCCGGTCGACGCCGACGATCATCTTGCGCCCCGCCATCAACTCCTGCATGCGCGCAAAGGACTCCTGCCCGCCGGGCGAGAGGGCTCCCTCCGAGAAGTCCTCGGGCTTGATGCCGATCGGAAAGGCGCCCAGCCGGGTCCGCCGTCCGAAGGCAGAGACCATGCCGTTGTCGTCGGGCGCGGCGACACCGATCTCCTTGGACAGATAGCCGGTGAAAGCCGACAGGTTGTCCTCGGTCTGGAAGCCGACCACGTCATAGTGGAACAGCGCCTCCACCAGCTTCCGGTGTCCGGGCAGGGTGACCAGCAGCTGCCGCGCCGGCCAGGGAATGTGCAGGAAGAAGCCGATCCGGTTCTTCACCCCCAGGGCCCGCAACTCCCGCGCAAGCGGGGCCAGGTGGTAGTCGTGCACCCAGATCAGGTCATCGGGGCCGATCAGCGCGACCAGCGCCTCGGCGAAGCGGGCATTGACCCGCGCATAGCCGGCGTCGAACGGACGCTCGTAGGCGGTCAGATCGATGCGGTCGTGAAACAGCGGCCACAGCGTCTTGTTGGCGTAGCCGTTGTAGTACTCCTCGACATCCACCGGCTCGAGGTCGACCCGGGCCAGGGTGACATCTCCGACACGCTCCATGGCGATCTGGCCGGTATAGTGCGGGGTCGTCTCGCCGCTCCATCCGAACCAGACGCCCTGATGCTCCCGCAGCGCCGCGCCCAGCGCCGCGGCCAGGCCGCCAACGGAACCGCCGCCGGTTTCACGCGGCAGGCTGACGCGGTTGGAGACGACGATCAGGCGGCTCACGACGCGGCCTCCTCCAGCCAGGCCAGGACGGCGGCGGGGTCATGCAGCCGATACAGCGCGGCGGTCGGGCGCGGCTCGCCGACCAGAACGCTCCAGCCCCCCAGGTCGGCGGCGGCCTCGAACGCGTGCTCGTCGGTCAGGTCGTCGCCGACCATCACAGGGGTGGCGTCGGCGAAAGGGGCCTGCGCCATGAACAGGCGCAGGCTGTCGCCCTTGTCCGGTCCGGGCGTGCGCAGTTCGACGACCATTCGACCCTCCTGAAGCTGCAGGCCGTGCATGGCCGCCAGCCGACGGCCGATGTCGATGCAGGCGTCCTCGGCCGGCGGATGGCCCCGGTAGTGAAGGGCGACCGACCGCGTCTTGCTCTCGACCAGAAGGCCGCGCTGCCCCTTGGCGAAGCAGGCCAGGGTTTCCTCGACGCGGCCCAGCGCGGGGTGCGGCGGCACGGCGGTGATGTCGCTTGGCGACGTCCGACGCTCCAGGCCATGGACGCCCGCCACGTTGGCCACGGCGCCGTCGAGGATGCGGTCGACCTCGGCGATGGAGCGACCGCTCAGGATCGCCACACGGCCGTCGAACCGCTCGACGAGCCGTCGCAGCAGCGCGGTGCGTTGGCGATCCGCCACCACGCCGCCGGGCGTCGCCGCGATGGGCGCCAGGGTTCCGTCCAGGTCGAGGAAAAGCGCCGTCCGGTCAGGGCCCGGCGCAGGAGGACGCGCCTCCCGCGTCGGAGACGGTCGCTCGAAGTCGGTACTCAGCATTTCATTGCCCCGTGCATACGCCGTCGGGCGAACTGATGGCCGCCAGCTTATCTGGATAACCCGCGAGACGGCTTAGCGTTCCGGTCAAGAAAGCTTGATGGCGGCGTGATCCGGCCCGGACAGGCCCTGTTCAGGCTGCAAGAGAATGAACTCTGCTGAATCCAGACAAAGTATAGATTGCCACTGATGCGACCGATTTCGGCCCTTCGCCTGTCGAACCTTGATCAGATATCGACGTCGGCCGCCGCGAACTCGGCGTTTTCCTGAATGAAGCGGAAGCGAAGCTCTGGCTTGCGGCCCATCAGCGTCTCGACCAGATCCTCCACATGCCCCTCGTCGCGGGGCAGGGTCACCCGGGCCAGCGTGCGCTTGGCCGGGTCCATGGTGGTTTCCTTCAGCTGGGCCGGCATCATCTCGCCCAGGCCCTTGAAGCGGCCGATCTCGGGCTTCTTGCCCTTGAACACCGTGGCCAGCAGCTCGTCCTTGTGGGCGTCGTCGCGGGCGTAGAGCGACTTCTTGCCGTCACTGATCCGGTAGAGCGGCGGCATGGCCAGGAACAGTTTCCCGCCGCGCACCATCTCCGGCATCGTCCGGTAGAAGAAGGTGATCAGCAGGGACGCGATGTGGGCGCCGTCGACGTCGGCGTCGGTCATGATGATGATGCGGTCGTAGCGAAGATCGTCCTCGCGGTACTTGCTGCCGCCCTGGACCCCCAGGGCCAGCATCAGGTCGGCCAGCTCCTTGTTGCCCATCAGCTTTTCGCCGGTGGCGCTGGCGACGTTCAGGATCTTGCCGCGCAGGGGCAGGATGGCCTGGGTGCGGCGGTCGCGCGCCTGCTTGGCGCTGCCGCCGGCGCTGTCACCCTCGACCAGGAACAGCTCGCTGCCGTCCATGGCAGAGCCCGAGCAGTCCGCCAGCTTGCCCGGCAGCCGCAGCTTGCGGGTCGCCGTGGCGCGGGAGACTTCCTTGTCCTTGCGGCGCTTCAGGCGCTCCTCGGCCCGTTCGACCACGAAGTCGAGCAGGGCGCGGGCCGCCTTGGGCGAAGCGGTCAGCCAGTGGTCGAACGGGTCGCGCAGGGCTGTCTCGACCAGCCGCTGGGCGTCGGACGACGACAGCCGCTCCTTGGTCTGGCCCTGGAATTCGGGATTGCGGATGAAGACGCTGATCAGGGCGCCGGCGTTGGCGATCACGTCGTCGGCGGTGATGATGCCGGCGCGCTTCTCGTTGACCATCTCGGCATAGGCCTTGAGGCCCTTGGTCAGGGCGGCCCGGAAGCCGGCCTCGTGCGTGCCGCCCTCGGGCGTGGGCACGGTGTTGCAGTAGGACTGCATGAAGCCGTCGGCCTCGCCGAAGCCCTGCGGCGTCCAGGTCACGGCCCATTCCACGGCCCCGGCCTCGCCGGTCCGCTCGATCCGGCCACTGAAGGCGGTCTCGGTGACGGTCGAAACGCCCTTGGTCCGCTCGGCCAGGAAGTCGGCCAGGCCGTTGGGGAAGTGGAAGGTCGCCTCGGGCGGGGTCTGGTCGTGGATGCGCGAGGGGTCGCAGGACCATTTGATCTGCACGCCGCGGAACAGATAGGCCTTCGAGCGAGCCATCCGGTAGAGCCGCGCCGGCTTGAACACCAGGCTGTCGCCGAAGATCTGGGTGTCGGGCAGGAAGCGGACCTGGGTGCCCTTCTTGCGGGACGGGCCGACCTGGACGAGGCCGCCGACCGGTTTTCCGCGCGAGAAGGCCTGGCGGTGTTCGAAGCCGTCGCGCCAGACGGTGACTTCCAGTTCCGACGACAGGGCGTTGACGACCGAGGCGCCGACGCCGTGCAGGCCGCCGGAGGTTTCGTAGGCCTTGCCGCTGAACTTCCCGCCGGCGTGCAGGACGGTCATGATCACTTCCAGCGCCGACTTTCCCGGATGCTTGGGGTGGTCGTCCACGGGCATGCCGCGGCCGTCGTCCTTGACCGTCAGGTAGCCGTCGGCGTCGAGCGAGACCTCGATGGTTTTGGCGTGGCCGGCCACGGCCTCGTCCATGGAGTTGTCGAGGATCTCGGCGAACAGATGGTGCAGCGCCCGCTCGTCAGTGCCGCCGATGTACATGCCCGGCCGCATTCGCACCGGCTCGAGCCCTTCCAGCACCTCGATGGCGCTGGCGTCATAGGCGCCGGACGGTGCGGCGATCGCGGACTTGTCGGCGGCCCTGGCCGAGGTCATGGCCTTCGGGTCGGGACGCGGCTCGTGCGGCGTCGCCAGCGGGCTGGCCGGCACGGGCTTCAGCGCGTCGTCGTCGTCACCAAACAGGGGGAGGGCAGGGGAAGTCATTCAAGCGACAGTTTCGAACGATTCGGGAACGAAGGGGTATGCGGCCAAGGGGCGAGCGAGGGCAAGAGGGCTATGGTCGCGGCCTGCCCAGCCAGCGCCACATTCAGAGGCAGGGTCCTGTGCCGACGGCGAGGTTGCCGGGGGCGATTCCATGAAGACGATGACGATGATGCTGGCCGCCGCCCTGGTGCTGGTGGCCTGTTCGGAGCCGACCCGGTCGCAGGCCTCCGCGCCGGTCGAGACCGAGGGGCGGCCCTATGAACTCGCAGGGACCCAAGTGTGGACCGTCCCGGACCCGGTCTCCGGGCGCAGCTACGAGGTCTTCGTCGGCTTGCCGGCCTCCTACGGCAAGGAGCCGGACCGCCGCTATCCGGTGGTCTATGTCACCGACGCTCCCTACGCCTTTCCCCTGATCGGCAGCATCTCGCGGCGGGTCGGGGCGGGCGGCGAGGGGCTGGAGGATTTCATCCTGGTCGGCCTCTCCTATGCCGAGGGTGACGACCCCATGAAGAGCCGCCGGCGCGACTACACCTTCACGCCCAACGGCCCGTCGAGTTCACCGAAGGAGCACGTTCATGGCGGCGGCGCGGCCTACGCGGACTATGTCCGCACCCAGGTGCTGCCCTTCGTCGAGGGCCGCTTCCGGACCGATCCGAAGCGCCGCATCTACATGGGCCATTCCTATGGCGGACTGCTGGGCGCCCACTTCCTGTTCACCGAGCCCACGACGTTCAGCCACTACATCCTCGGCAGCCCGTCGCTGTGGTTCGACAAGCGGCACATGTTCGACGTGGAGCAACGCTATGCCGCCACGCACAAGGACCTGCCGGCGAACGTCTTTCTCTACATCGGCGCCTTCGAGACGGTGAGGGCGGGCGATGCGCGCTATGTCGACACCGACATGGTCGGCGACACCCGCCGGTTCGAGCAGCTGCTGAAGGCGCGCGGCTATCCCGGTCTGACGATCGACTCGACGGTCATCGACGGCGAGGATCACCTGACCGTCTTCCCCAGCGGCTTCACGCGCGGGATCAAGCGGGTCCTGCCGCCGAAGGGCTGAGGGAGAGAGGGCGGGGAGGGTTACTCCGCCGCCGCCTTGGTCGCCTTGGCCTTGGCCGGGGCCTTCTTCTTGGCGGCCGGCTTCTTCTTCGCGGCGGCGGGCGCCTTCTCGGCCTTGGCCTTTGGGGCCGCCGCCTTCTTCACAGGCTTCTTCTTGCCGCCGCCCTTGGCGGCGCGTTCGGCGATCAGGGCCACGGCCTCCTCGAGCGTGATCTCGGTCGGCTCCTTGCCGCGCGGGACGTTGGCGTTGGTGGCGCCGTGCTTGATGTAGGGGCCGAAGCGTCCGGACAGGATCTTGATCGGCTGGCCGTCCTCGGGGTGGGCGCCCAGGTCCTTCAGCGCCGAAGCCGTCGCCCGGCCGCCCTTGCCGCCGCCGGCCCGCTTTTCGGCCAGCACGGTGACGGCGCGGTTCAGGCCGACCTCGAACACCTCGTCGATGCTCTCAAGGTTGGCGTAGGTCCCCTCGTGCAGCACGAACGGCCCGTAGCGGCCAAGGCCGGCGGTGATCGGCTTGCCGTCCTCGGGGTGCAGTCCGACCTCGCGCGGCAGTTCGAGCAGGCGCAGGGCCTTGTCGATGTCCATCGCCGCCGGCGGCCAGCCCTTGGGCAGGCTGGATCGCTTGGGCTTGTCGCCCTCGGCCGGCGTTTCCTCGACGTAGTGGCCGAAGCGGCCGTTCTTGAGCCAGACCGGCTGGCTGGTCCGGGGGTTCACCCCCAGCTCGCGGTCGCCCTCGGCGGCGTCGCCCTCGCCGTCAGGCTGGGCGATCGGGCGGGTGAAGCGGCATTCCGGGTAGTTGGAGCAACCGATGAAGGCGCCGAACTTGCCGGTCTTCAGGCTCAGCTGGCCGACGTTGCAGGTCGGGCAGAGGCGCGGGTCGGAGCCGTCGGCCTTGGCCGGGAAGATGTGCGGGCCGAGCGCCTCGTTGAGGGCGTCCAGCACGTGGGTGACGCGCAGCTCGGCGATCTCGCCGACGGCGGCGTGGAAGTCCTTCCAGAAGTCCCGCAGGAACTCCTTCCAGTCGAGCTTGCCGTCGGAGACGAGGTCGAGCTTCTCCTCAAGCGCGGCGGTGAAGTCGTACTCGACGTAGCGCTTGAAGAACTCTTCCAGGAAGGCGGTGACCAGCCGGCCCTTGTCCTCGGGGATGAAGCGCTGCTTCTCCACCCGGACATAGGCGCGATCGCGCAGCACGGTCAGGATCGAGGCGTAGGTCGAGGGCCGGCCGATGCCGAGCTCTTCCATCTTCTTGACCAGGCTGGCTTCCGAATAGCGCGGGGGTGGTTCGGTGAAGTGCTGGTCGGCCCTGGCGCGCAGCACCCGGGCGTCGGCGCCCTCGTTGATCACCGGCAGGCGGGCGCTGTCCTCGTCTTCCGCGTCGTCGCGACCTTCCTCATAGACGGCGAGGTAGCCGGGGAACTGGATCACCTGGCCGGTGGCGCGCAGGCCTGTCTGGCCGTCGGCGCTCTCGATCTCGACCGTGGTCTTCTCGATGCGGGCCGCTTCCATCTGCGAGGCGATCATCCGCTTCCAGACCAGCTCGTAGAGGCGGCCAAGGTCGCTTTCGAGCCGCAGGGAGCCGGGATTGCGCTCCAGCGAGGTCGGACGGATGGCTTCGTGCGCCTCCTGGGCGTTCTTGGCCTTGGTCTTGTAGTGGCGGGCCGTCTCGGGGACGTAGTCCTTGCCGTAAAGGCCGGCGATGACCTTGCGGGCCTCGTCCAGCGCCTCGGGCGCCGACTGGACGCCGTCGGTCCGCATGTAGGTGATCAGGCCGACGGTCTCGCCGCCGATGTCGATGCCCTCGTAGAGCTTCTGGGCCGCCTGCATGGTGCGCTGGGCCGAGAAGCCGAGCTTGCGCGAGGCTTCCTGCTGCAGGGTCGAGGTGGTGAAGGGCGGCGGCGGGGTGCGCCTGGCCGGCTTCTTCTCGACCGAATGGACCTTGAAGGTCGCGGCCTGCACGGCGGCCTGGGCGGCCTGGGCCGAGGCTTCGTTGCCCAGGTCGAACTTGGTGAGCTTCTTGCCCTCGTGCTTGGCCAGGCGCGCCACGAACGGATCGGCGCCGGCGGCGACGTCGGCCTCGACGGTCCAGTATTCCTGGGTCCGGAAGCGCTCGATCTCGAGCTCGCGGTCGACGATCAGCCGCAGGCTGACCGACTGCACCCGGCCGGCCGAGCGGCTGCCCGGCAGCTTGCGCCACAGCACCGGCGAGAGGGTGAAGCCGACGAGGTAGTCCAGCGCCCGGCGGGCCAGGTAGGCCTCGACCAGCTCCATGTCGATCTCGCGCGGATGGGCGATGGCGTCGAGCACGGCGGTCTTGGTGATGGCGTTGAAGGTCGCGCGCTGGACCTTCACGTCCTTGAGCGCCTTCTTCTTCTGCAGGACTTCCAGCAGGTGCCAGCTGATCGCCTCGCCCTCGCGGTCGGGGTCGGTGGCGAGGTACAGGGTGTCCGCGCCCTTCACGGCCTCGACGATGTCGCTGATCCGCTTGGCCGACTTGGCGTCGACCTCCCAGCTCATCGAGAAGTCGTCGTCCGGCAGCACCGAACCGTCCTTGGAGGGCAGGTCGCGGACGTGGCCGTACGAGGCGAGAACCTTGTAGTCCGAGCCCAGGTACTTGTTGATGGTCTTGGCCTTGGCCGGGCTCTCGACGACGACGACGTGCATGCTTTTCCGGGAATGATCAGGAGAGTCGGCGGGCGGTATCGCCTGCCGAGCGAGCGCGGAAAGTGGGGGCGGGGCAGGGGCAATGTCAACTTGGCGCGGTTTCGTCCACCCTGAATCGCAGCGCGGCGCCTGTTCAGGTGCGCGGATCAGCGGGCTTCGGCGCCGCCGGGGCGGGTAAGGAACCAGATTGAAGGGGGAGGGTGTCGGCCGACCGGCGCCCGATACGGGGGGCTGGGGGGGCTGTTCAGGATCCGGACCGGATGCGATCGACCGACGCTGGCAATCTCACTGCTTCGTATGGCCGTCCCAAGCCGCGATTGTGACCATTCAGCGGCGCCGCCGACCGTGGTTTGCGGAACACAGGCGCCGGCGGAAGTGCGCCGGACACGTTATGGCGCGTTGCGCGCCAAAAGATCGGGCCCGATAGTGCGCTCGACGACGGGCCGGCGACGGACCGTCAGGGCGTGGGGCCCCGCGATGCTTCCAGGATCCCGGTAGGGGCCTGCGCGGTTCAGTTGAAGCGGCGAAAGGCGATCCGAGAGGGTCGCCTTTTTGCTGTTCAGCCCCTGGAGACCATGCCGTCGGGACCGAACACGGCCCGCCCGGCCAGCGACAGCTCGACCAGGGCGGCGAACACCGCCGGGGCCGGGGTCCCGCCGCCCGCACCAGATCGTCGGGCGACACCGGCGTGGGCGACAGCAGCTCGGCCAGCCGGTCCTGCAATGTCGCGTCCGGCTCCGCGGCGACCGGCCCGCGCCAGGTGCGGCGCTCGGGTTCGCGCAGACCGCCCAGCCCTTCCAGCACCCGCAACACATCCTCGACGCCCTCGCAGACAGCCGCGCCCTGGCGCAACAGGTCGTTGGTGCCGCGCGCCCGGGGGTCCAGCGGCGATCCGGGCACGGCCAGCACCTCGCGCCCCTGTTCGGCGGCGAGGCGGGCGGTGATCAGCGATCCGGACTTCAGCTCGGCCTCGACCACCACCACCGCCCGCGACAGGCCGCTGATCAGTCGGTTGCGACGCGGGAAGTCGCGGGCCTGGGCGCGGTGGTCGGGCGGGCTCTCGGAGACGATGGCCCCGCGCGCGGCGATGCGGGCATGAAGGTCGACGTGCTCGGGCGGGTAGAGGTCGCCGACGCCGCCGCCGAGCACCGCGACCGTGCCGGTCTCCAGCGCCCCCTCGTGCGCCGCGCCGTCGATGCCGCGCGCCAGGCCCGACACCACCACCAGCCCGGCCTTGCCGAGGTCGACGGCCAGGGCCCGGGCGAAGCGCTGGCCGGCCGCCGAGGCGACGCGGGCCCCGACCACGCCCACGGCGGGACGCGACAGAACGTCCGTGTCGCCCAGCACCCAGATCAACGGCGGCGGAGGGTCGAGCGCGGCCAGCAACGGTGGAAAGTCGGGCTCGCGGCTGAGAATCGGCCGGGCCCCGAGGCGGTCGCCGGCCTCCAGTTCACGTCCGGCCTCGTCGGCGGACGGCGGTTGCGGGACCGCGCCGCGCTGGACCAGCCGGGGCAGGGCGTCGAGCGCCGCCTGGGCCGAGCCGAAGCGGTCCAGCAGATGATCGAACGCCACCGGTCCGACATTGGGCGTCCTGGCCAGGCGCAGCCAGGCGAGACGCTCCGCGTCGGTCGGCGGCGCGGCCGTCACGGCGTCCCGGGCGTCGGGGCGGCGTCTTTCTTCGCCCCGATCTTCGGCTCCTGGCCCTTGAGCAGCCGGGAGATGTTCTGGTGGTGACGGATGAAGATCAGCACGGCCATGAAGGCGCTCAGCAGGACGATCGGATACGGCTGGTCCGTCGCGAAGGCGAACAGCGGCGCCAGGGCGGCGGCGGTCAGGGCGGCCAGCGAGGAGATGCGGAACAGCGCCGCCATCGCCAGCCAGGTCAGGGCGGCCAGCACGCCGACCGGCCAGGCGGCGGTCAGCAGCACGCCGTAGAAGGTCGCCACGCCCTTGCCGCCGTTGAACTTCAGCCAGACCGGGAACAGGTGGCCGACGAAGGCGGCCCCGCCGGCGATGGCGACCATCGCGGGCGTGTCGTTGGTCAGCCAGCGGGCCAGCAACACGGCGACCACGCCCTTGCCGGCGTCGCCGATCAAGGTGATGGCGGCCAGGTCCTTGCGCCCGGAACGCAGGACGTTGGTCGCCCCGATGTTGCCCGAGCCGATCTTGCGGATGTCCCCCGCGCCGCCCAGCCGCGTGGCGATCATGCCGAACGGAATCGAGCCGAGGAGATAGCCCCCCACGACGACAAGCCCGAGCGTCAGCCAGACAGTTTGCGCCAGATCTTCCATGTCCCGCCCCAATACCCGCAAAAGTTGTTCTTGTGGAGTCCACTCAACGCCGGGCGGCGTTGACTCGGTCGATCATCGCTGGCGAGGGCGTCAATCGCAAATCGCGACCAGCGGCGGTGCGCGACCTACTCCGCGATCCTGTGGACGATCTGGCCGCCGCAGACGGTCATCACGACCTGCCCTTGCAGGCGGCGGCCGTCGAACGGCGAGTTCTTGGACTTCGACACCAGCTTGTCGGCGTCGATGATGACCGGCGCGTTCAGGTCGCACAGCACCAGGTCGGCCGGGGCGCCGGAGGCGAGGCGGCCGGTCGGCAGGCCGAGGAACTGGGCCGGGGCGAGGGTCACGGTCCGCATCAGGTCGACGAGCGGCAGCCGACCGTCATGATACAGCGACAGCAGGGCGGGCAGCAGGGTCTCCAACCCAACCCCGCCGGGCGCCGCCTCGTCGAACGGCAGGCGCTTGTCCTCGGCCGGGGCCGGGGCGTGGGCCGAGACGACGATGTCGACAAGGCCGCTGGCCAGCGCCTCGATCAGCGCCTGGCGGTCGTCCTCGGCCCGCAGCGGCGGGTCCATGCGGGCGAAGGTGCGGTAGTCGCCGATGTCGAGCTCGTTGAAGCTCAGGTGATTGATCGAGGCCGTCGCCACGGCGTTGACGCCCCGGCCCTTGGCCCGGGCCAGCGCCTCGAGCGCCGCGCCGCAGGTGATCTGGTCGACCAGCAGCCGGCCGCCTGACAGCTCGGCCAGCGCAAGGTCGCGCTCCAGCCCGATGCGCTCGGACGCCGCCGGGGCCGACGGCAGGCCCAAACGCGAGGCGAACTCCCCCTCGGTGGCCGCCGCGCCCTTGCTGAGCCAGGGATCCTGCGGCCGGTGGGCCAGCGCCATGCCGAACGAGGCGGCATAGGACAGGATGCGCCGCATGACCTTGGAATCGATGATCGGCCGGTCGACGTCGGTGATGTAGCGGGCGCCGGCGTCGCGCATCAGGCCGATCTCGGCCATCTGCTCGCCGCGCAGGCCCTTGGTCGCCGCGCCGGCGGCATGGATGTGGCAGCTCTCGATGTCCTGGGCCCGGCGCAGGATGAAGTCGACGACCGAGGGATCGTCCACGGCCGGGTCGGTGTCGGGCTGCACGACGATCGAGGTCACGCCGCCGGCCGCCGCCGCCTGGGCGGCCGAGCGCAGGGTCTCCTTGGTCTCGGCCCCCGGCTCGCCGGTCTTGACCCGCAGGTCGACGAGGCCGGGCGCCAGCATGCCGCCATTGCAGTCGATGACCCGGACGTCCGACGACAGGTCGGTGAAGTCCCGCCCCCGGGCGATGTCGGCGATCACGCCGCCGGACACCACGACCGCGCCGGGGCCGTCGTAGCCGGTCTCCGGATCGACCAGCCGGGCGTTGTTGAAGGCGAAGGGGCGGGCGCGGCTCATCGGTCGTTGTCCAGTCGCGCGGAGAGGGCGGCCAGCACGGCCATGCGGGCGGCGACGCCCATCTCGACCTGGTCCTGGATCAGGCTGATCGCCGGATCGTCGGCGACGTCCGAATCGATCTCCACGCCGCGGTTCATCGGGCCGGGGTGCATGACCTTCACGCCGCCGGCGGCGGCCTTCAGCTTTTCGCGGTCCAGGCCCCAGTAGCGGAAGTACTCGCGGGTCGAGGGGACCATCGCCCCCTGCATCCGCTCCAGCTGCAGGCGCAGCATCATCACCACGTCGGCCCCGGCGATGCCCTGTTCGAGGTCATGGAACACCTTGACGCCCCAGCGGTCGGCGCCGGCCGGCATCAGGGTCGGCGGGCCGACCAGCCGCACTTCCGCGCCCAGCACGCCCAGCAGGTTGACGTTTGAGCGCGCGACCCGGCTGTGCATCACGTCGCCGCAGATGGCCACGGTCAGGCCGGCCAGGCTGCCGAAGGCCCGGCGCATCGACAGCGCGTCGAGCAAGGCCTGGGTCGGATGCTCGTGCTGGCCGTCGCCGGCGTTGATCACGCTGCAGCCGACCTTCTGGGACAGCAGCGCGGCGGCGCCCGACGAGGCGTGGCGCACGACCAGCAGGTCCGGCCGCATGGCGTTCAGCGTCACCGCCGTGTCGATCAGGGTCTCGCCCTTGGCCACCGACGAGGTCTTGACGCTCATGTTCATGGTGTCGGCGCCCAGCCGCTTGCCCGCCAGCTCGAAGCTGGCCTGGGTGCGGGTGGAGTTCTCGAAGAACATGTTCACCAGGGTGCGGCCCTTGAGCAGGTCCAGCTTCTTGGTGGTCTGGCGATTGAGGTCGACGAAGGTGTCGGCCAGATCGAGCAGGGCGTTCGCCTCGACGACGTTCAGATCCAGCGCGGAAAGGAAATGGCGGCGCGGAAAGGGGAAGGTCCGTGCGCGGACCTCGTCGATACCCGGAGCCAATGTCGTCATGAGCCGCTCTTCTAGGGGAGCAGGAAGATTCCGCCAACATCTCTTGTTCGGACGCGGCGAAAGGCCCGCGGCGGACATGTCCCGCAACACGGCTCTTCCCATCGCGTCCGGCTTTTGCTAACCCCCGCGCCTCACCACGGGCGGTCGTGGCGGAATTGGTAGACGCGCAGCGTTGAGGTCGCTGTTCCTTAACCGGAGTGGAAGTTCGAGTCTTCTCGACCGCACCAGTGAATCAGGGGCCTAAAACGCTTTAGGCCCGACAACTCGTACAGGAGGCCCCGACATGTCCCGGGAAGACGCCGACCTGAACGAGAGGGGCAAATCCCACGGGCGCTTCGTCGAAGACGGCGAGCGCCCGGAGGACCTCGAAGACCTCGCCCTCGGCGACGACTACGCCCTCAATCCAGAATACGTCGACATGGTCATCGACGCCGCCGACCGCGGCGACGCCGAGCGTCTGCGCGAGCTGGTCGGCGCGCTGCGCTCCGAGGACGTCGCCGACCTGATGGGCTTCCTCAACGCGGACTACCGCGAGGAGATCATCCCCTGCCTCAACTCCGAGACCCTGGCCGAGGTGCTGTCGGAGCTGGACGAGAACCTTCGCGAGGAGGTGCTCGACACCGTCCACCCCACGGCGCTCGCCCGGGCGCTGGAGGAACTTGATTCGGATGACGCCGCCGACGTCGTCGACGACCTGGAAGGCGAAAAGCGCGCCCAGGTGCTCGCCGCCATGGACGAGACCGACCGTGCGGCCATCGAACAGACCCTGGCCTATGAGGACGAGACCGCCGGCCGCCTGATGCAGCGCGAGGTGCTGGCCGCGCCGCAGTTCTGGACGGTCGGCCAGACCATCGATCACGTCCGCACCGCCGGCGACGACCTGCCGGAGCTGTTCTTCGACGTCTATATCGTCGACCCCGCCTATCGCCCGATCGGCGCGGCGGCGATCAGCCAGCTGCTGCGGGCCCCGCGCGAGACCAGCCTGGCCGAGATCATGGAGCCGGTGACCAAGATCACCGTCGACATGGACCAGGAAGAGGTCGGCTACACCTTCAACAAATACCACCTGATCAGCGCCCCCGTCGTCGACGCCGGCGGGCGGCTGGTCGGCCAGATCACCGTCGACGACATCGTCGGCGTCATCCAGGACGAGGGCGAGGAAGACATCCTGGCCCTGGCCGGCGTGTCCGACGCCGGCCGCGACGCCGGCGTCTGGGACGTGGCCCGGTCACGCCTGCCCTGGCTGGTGGTCAACACCCTGACCGCCGCCGCCGCCGCCAGCGTCATCGGCGTCTTCCAGGCCGAGATCGCCAAGCTGGTGACCCTGGCCATCCTGATGCCGGTGGTGGCCTCGCTGGGCGGCAACGCCGGGACCCAGACCCTGGCCGTCGCGGTGCGCGCCCTGGCCAGCCGCGAGCTGAACGCTTCCAACGCGGTGCGCATCATCCTGCGGGAGATGGCGGTGGGCCTGGTCAACGGCGGCGTGCTGGCGGTGATCATGGGCGTGGCCACCTACGTCTTCTTCCGCGACCCCATGCTGTGCCTGACCATCGGCCTGGCCCTGGTGATCAATCTGTTCATGGCCGCCCTGGCCGGGATCCTGGTGCCGCTGGCCCTCGACAAGCTCGAGCGCGACCCGGCGGTGTCCTCATCGGTGTTCGTCACCTTCGTCACCGACTTCATGGGCTTCCTGTCCTTCCTCGGACTGGCCGCGCTGATCCTGCTCTGATCGCCGAACTTCGGCCCTGATCATGCGCGCATTCCCGTTCAGGGGGAGTTCAGCCTGCGTTCGGCATCCCTCTTGCGGGAGTGGGATGGAACGCAACCGCCTCTGTCTCATTTCGGATCAACAGGCCGATGAAATCCCGCCACCAGGTCTCACGCGCCGCCATCGAACTGATCAAGTCGTTCGAAGGCTACCGACGCAAGGCTGCCCAGCTTCCCGATGGACGCTGGACGATCGGCTACGGCCACACCCTGACCGCCCGCGAAGGCGCCGAGGTGTCGGAGTCCGACGCCGAAGCCCTGCTGATGTACGATCTGATCAACGTCGCCCACGCGGTGAACGAGCACAGCTACACGCCGCTGACGCAGAACCAGTTCGACGCCCTCTGCTGCTTCGCCTTCAATGTCGGTGTGGACAACTTCCGCCGCTCCTCGGTGCTGCGCCGGGTCAACGAGGGCCAGCTGCTGCAGGCCGCCTGCGCCATGGAGATGTGGCGCAAGGCCGACTTCGAGGGCGAGCGCATCGTCATCGACGCCCTGGTCCGCCGCCGCTCGGCCGAGAAGTTCTGTTCCTCACCCCGGCCAGCGGCTGGATCCCGGCCCCGTCGCCGGTGCTGCGCCCCAAGGTCGACTATGACGTCGTCGCGGCCAGCCCGCGTGAGACGCCGACCGCCCTGAAGACCTCGACCGTCGGCGACCGCGTCGTCGTCGAGCGTGACGAAACCAACGCCCCGCGGCCGACGGCTCCTCCCGTCGAACCGCACGCCGCGCCGCTGGCGACCGAAATCGCCGCGGCCGGCGTGGGCGCCGCCCTCGAGCAGCTGATGCCCGAGCCCGCGCCCGAGCCCCAGGCGCCGCAGACGGTCGCATTCGAGCCGGAGCCCCGGCCGGAACCGGAGGCGCCGGTCGTGGCCCTGCAGGACCTGGAACCGGCGCCGCCGCCCGTTATCGACGAAGACGCGCCGGACGCGCCGTTCTCCGACGAAACGGCCGACATCGTCACCCTCGGCCAGTCGCAGGAATTTGAGGCGGTCTTCGAGCCGGTGATGACCGTCGTCGAGTTGCCGCAGCCCGAGCCGACGCCGTCGCCGGGCCCGGTGCTGGCGGTGGTCAACGGCGACATCGGGTTCACCCTGACGCCGGCCCCGGAAGCCGTGGTCGAGACGCTGTCGGACGACGCCTTCCGCATCGATCTGCCCGAGCCCGCCAACGACGGCCCGGTCTGTTCGACGTAACCTTCGCCGAGCCCGTCCATCAGGGCGGAGCCACCCGGCCGCTGGTCAATGAGGACTACATCCGCCGCCTCGTCCGCGAGGACGAGATGGCCGAACTGGGCGGCGAGTTCGCCTTCGAGACCCCGACCAAGCCGGCCCGCATCCAGGGCCTGCCGCTGCTGGGTTTCGGCCTGGGCGGCATGGCCCTGTTCGCCGGCGGCGTGGCCTGGGGCCTCAACGCCAACGGCGGCGAGGGCCTGTTGAACCCGCTGGTGATCAGCTGGGGCGCGGGTCTGACCGGCATCGTCATGGCCGGCTTCGCCGCCTGGCGCTGGCTGGACGGCCTGGCGGGAGCCCCCTTCGACGACGAAGACGACGTCGAGGAGGCTGAAGAGAACGGCGAGCGGGCCCAGGCCTGATCGCACGTGCAGCCGGCTTGGGGGAGCCGGCGGCGCCCCGCGGATCGGGCGGTCCGCGGGGCGCCTTTGCGTCCAGCGGCCGCAATGATCATGCGTGCCGACCCGGTTTGAGCGTGCTAATTCCCCCCGCATGACCGGACCTTCCATGGATTTCGGCCTCGGCGAGACCGCCGACGCCATTCGCGAAACCACCGCCCGTTTCGCCGCCGACCGCATTGCGCCGATGGCGGCCGACATTGATCGCGACAACCACTTCCCCCGCGAGCTGTGGCCCCAGATGGGCGAGCTCGGCCTGCACGGCATCACCGTCGAGGAAGAGTTCGGCGGCCTGGGCCTTGGCTACCTCGAGCATGTCATCGCGATGGAGGAGATCAGCCGCGCCTCGGCCTCGATCGGCCTCAGCTACGGCGCCCACTCCAACCTCTGCGTCAACCAGATCCGCCGCTGGGCCAGTCCGGAGCAGAAGCGCCGCTACCTGCCCAAGCTGATCAGCGGCGAGCATGTCGGCTCGCTGGCGATGAGCGAGGCCGGCTCCGGCTCCGACGTGGTCTCCATGAAGCTGCGCGCCGACCGCCGCGGCGACCGCTTCGTGCTCAACGGGACCAAGTTCTGGATCACCAACGCGCCGCACGCCGACACCCTGGTGGTCTACGCCAAGACCAGCCCCGAAGAGGGCAGCCGCGGCATCACCGCCTTCCTGATCGAGAAGGGGATGAAGGGCTTCAGCGTCTCAAAGAAGCTCGACAAGATGGGCATGCGCGGCAGCGACACCGCCGAACTGGTCTTCGAGGACTGCGAGGTCCCGGAAGAGAACATCATGGGACCCGAGAACGGCGGCGTCGGCGTGCTGATGAGCGGCCTCGACTATGAGCGCGCCGTGCTCTCGGCAGGTCCCCTGGGCATCATGCAGGCCTGCCTGGACGTCGTCCTGCCCTACGTCCGCGACCGCAAGCAGTTCGGCAAGGCCATCGGCTCCTTCCAGCTCATGCAGGGCAAGGTGGCGGACATGTATGTCGCGCTGAACAGCGCCCGCGCCTACGTCTACGCCGTCGCCCGCGCCTGCGACGCCGGCAAGACCACCCGCTTCGACGCCGCCGGCGCCATCCTGCTGGCCAGCGAGAACGCCATGAAGGTCGCCAACGAGGCTATTCAGGCGCTGGGCGGGGCGGGCTACACGAAGGAATGGCCGGTCGAGCGCTACCTGCGCGACGCCAAGCTCTACGACATCGGCGCGGGGACCAACGAGATCCGCCGGTTCCTCATCGGCCGGGAGCTCGTCGGGGGGTGAGGGCGCTCGGCGGGCTCGCGGTCGCCCTGCTGCTGGCCGGCTGCGTCAGCGTCGACATCGACGAAGAGGCGACGATATGCCGGTCCGGCCTTGAGCCGAAGACCACCGTCGACCTCTACTTCGGCCGCAACATCGGCGCCGTGCTCGGCGTCTCGGACGCCGACTGGGCAAAGTTCATCGATGATGAGATCACGCCGCGGTTCCCCAACGGCCTGACGGTGATCGATGCCGCCGGCCAGTGGCGCGGACCGTCGAACGTCATCGTCCGCGAGCCCTCGAAGGCCGTGATGATCGTGCTGTCGGGCGAGGACGGCGAGACCGCGAAGCTCGACGCCATCCGCGAGGCCTACAAGTCCCGCTTCCGGCAGGACTCCGTCATGCTGGTCCAGAGACAGGCCTGCGTCGGCTTCTGAGCGGCCGCCGATGAACAATGAGTCATGACCTCGGTTTAACTGGCCGGCGGTCGGTGAGCCTCGGTATTTCGAGGTCATGACCTGTGACATTCACGACCTCATCACCGCGCTGGAGGCGGCCTGGAACCGCAAGGACGCCGTCGCCTTCGCCGCTTGTTTCGATCATTCCGCCGAGTTCGGCGCCATGCTTGACGGCTCATGCCGCGGGCGCGACGCCATCGAGGCGGTCCACGGGGACCTGTTCGCCGGCGTCTACGCCGTCAGCGTCATCACCTACCGCCTGATGGCCGCCGAGCCGATGGGCGACTGGGCGGTGGCCATCGACCTGGAGCAGCATCTCGACTTCGAGGTCGACGGCGCCGCTTTCCAGGTCCGCTCGCGGCCGCAGCTGGTGGTGCGCCGCGAAGGCGAGGGCTGGACGATCAGCACCTTCGCCAACCGCCTGTTCGAGGGGGCTCCCGCCATGCCGGCCCCGGCTTCGGCCGTGGCGCCGACCCCGCTGCGGGACGCGCCGGCCATCCGCCGGGCCGCCTGACGCGCGTCAGCCGCCCAGTGACTGCACGATCGGCTCGCCCTTCGCCTCCTTCCAGGCGGAGACGACGAACGGATCGGTGAAATAGCTGTCGAACCAGCGCTTCAGCCAGGGATCGCCGCCGGTGAACGCCGCCGCCTCGGCGTCCAGGGTCACGGCGGCTCGGGCCTGCTTTACGTCGAGCCCCTCGGCGACGGACGCCTTCACCTGGTCGCGCGCCGTCTCGATCAGCGCCTTGACCCGCAGGACATAGGTCTCGTCCCACATCGGCGCGCCATGCCCGGGATGAAGGTCGTGGCGCCGAAGCCGCGCAGCCTCTCCAGCACCGCCAGCCAGTCCGACGGATAGCTGCCGAACCCGAACGGGATCGGCGCCACCAGCACGTCGCCGGTCACCAGCACCGTCTGCCGGGGCAGCCAGACCACCGCGTCGCCGTCCGTGTTGGCCCGGCCCAGGAACCGCGCCTCGACGGGCGCGTCGGCGTCCTCGATGAGCAGACGGTCGGTGAAGCTCTCCGTCGGGGCCAGGGTCACGGCGCCGTCCATGTCTCCCGCGTACTGGGGAAACAGCCGCGCGCCGGCGGCCCAGCCGGTCCTCTCCGCCTCGGTCTCCGCCTTGGCCGCCATCTCACGGCAGTAGGCGGCGAAGCCCCTGTATTGCGCGACCATCTTGCCGTTGGCCTCGGGGTCCGGCGCGGCGGGCGTGTTCAGGGTCTTCGGATCGGAGAGGTGCGCCCGGGTCGCCGCCGTGGCGATGGTCCGCGCTGCCGGCCAGGCCTTGAGGATTTCGCCCAGGCCCAGCGGGTGGTCGCCGTGCCAATGGGTCAGGATCACCGCCTTCACCGGCCGGCCGGGGCGATACTTGCGGATCAGCGCGACGATGCGCCGTCCCGAGCCGGGCGAGCCGCCGCTGTCGACCAGCGCCAGTCCGTCGGACTGCTCGATCACCGTGACGTTGCCGATCGGCTGCAGGTGGAAGGGCCTGGCCTGGCGGATCACCGCCACCCGGGGGGCCACCTCTTCCCAGATCTCGAAGTAGCCGTCGTCGGCCAGGGTCGGGTCGGCCGCGAAGGCCGACGGCGCCAGCAGGCTCGCGCCCGCGCCCAGCAACAGCATCCGCCGTGTCGCGTTGAGCATCGCATGGACCTCCCCGGCGAAGAGGACATCACAGCTTCGGGGCGAGCCCCAGTGAACTCTTGTCCACATCAGGAAGCGGCAGGGTAGTCGAGTATCCTCCTCCGTTCAGGCCGGTTCCGTCGGAATCCGCCCACCACTCGGTGTCGCAGTCCTCGAAGATGACTTGCATGACCCCGCCGGGGCCCCGGGAGGCGGCATCGCGGAAGAGGACGACCACGGCGCCGTCGTCTCCACGGGCGGCCGTGTTGTGCTCGATCGCTACAGGAACCAGCCGGTCGATCGAATAGCCATGCATCATCCCGTCGTCGCGGCGCGTGCCGGCCAGATTTGTTCGAGCGATCTTGATCGCCTCGGCGTCAGAGATGCCGTAGCAGGCTGTGCTCTTCGGAAAGCAGCCTCCCAGCGCCAGCGGGGCAGCAATGAAAAGACATGCAATGAGCCGGTTCATACCCTTCGGCTAGCGTGGATGAAGCGGCGGCGCCATCGCGCGACAGCGTCCTGCATGGATTGGGGACGGAACATCCCCCGGACATGCGAACGGCCGCCGGGCGCCCGGCGGCCGTTCCATCGTCTTGCCGCGGTCGCGGCAGTAACGCTATGCGCTGATCAGGCGCTGACCTCCGCCTTGGCGGAAGACCAGGTCATGCGTTGCGACCGAGGGCTCATACGATGAGACACGTGGTCACCTCCTTTCAGCTGTTGAACAGGACCTTCAATATGGGTCCGGTTTTTCAGTCGCAAACCCCGATTTCGCGGGCCGCGACAACTTGCCGTCAGGTGCGTTTTTCAGGTCACTTCAGCTTCTGGACCTTCATCGGGCAGTGATCGCCCAGCCGTTTGGCGGTCGTGCTGGCCCGCGCGGAGACCGGCACGCCGGCGACCTTGCCCGACAGGTCGGCGGTCAGGGTGAAGGCGGTCGGCGAATAGGTCCCGGTGGCGGTCACATTGACCTGCCGCCCGCGCTTGTCGACGCAGGTCCCCTTGAAGAACATCTTGCCGTCGGCGACCCGCTTCTCCGGATAGGTGCAGGTGTAGTGGCGGTTGATCTTGCCCGACATGACCTTGTCGACATCCTTGGGCGTGATGCAGCGACGCTCGCGATCCACATCCTTGATGATGAAGTTGAGCGTGTTGGTGCTCTCCCACCATCCCGGCTGGATGGTCGTCGTCTCCTGGGCCACGGCGGGGGCGGCCAGAAGGCCGGCGGCGGCGAGCGAGGCGAGGATGCGGATCGTCTTCATGGGCCTGTGTCTTGCGTGCGGTGCGTGGCGGTCTTTTGGCAGTTTGCGCATGAATGCACGATGACCGGCCTGTGCAAACAGGTGTAGGCGACAGACATGCCGAGTTGGGATCCCGACGTCTACGAGCGGTACAAGACCTACCGCGACCGTCCCGCCCTGGATCTGATGGTCCAGATCCCGCCGCATGACTTCAACGAGATCTGGGACCTGGGCTGCGGGACCGGCGAGCACGCCGCGCTGCTGTCCGCCCGGCATCCGGGGGCCAGGGTCCACGGCCTCGATTCCAGCCCCGACATGCTGGCCGCCGCCCGCTGCCGCGCCGCCGATGTCGACTGGGTGCAGTCCGGGGTTGAGACCTGGACGCCGCAGGTCGCGCCGGACCTGATCTTCAGCAACGCCGCCCTGCAGTGGCTGCCCGATCACCAGACGCTGTTCCCGCGCCTGACGGGCGGCCTGGCGAGCGGCGGCGTCTTCGCCTGCCAGATGCCGATGGCCTTCGAGACGCAGCACCACCGCATCCTGCGCGAAACGGCGGAGGAGGGGCCCTGGGCCTCGCTGACCGCCTCGGCGCGACTCATCCGCCCCACGCCGTCGATGGACGACTACTATGGCTGGCTGGCCCCGATGTGTGGCGAGATCGACCTGTGGACCACGACCTACCTCCACGCGCTGGAGGGGGATGATCCGGTGGTCGAGTGGATGCGCGGCACGGCGCTGAGGCCCTATCTCGACGTGCTGACCGACCCGCCGCTGCGCGAGGCCTTCCTCGACGCCTTCCGGGCGCGGATCGCCAAGGCGTTCCCCGCCCGCGAGGATGGCGTGACGCTGTTCCCGTTCCCGCGGTTGTTCATGGTCGCGACGCGTCGCTAACGCCGGCGGCGCAGGTCCGTCACCGGGTGCGTCAGCGCGTCCAGCACCGCCAGCGCGGCCTTGTGGCCCATGGCGATGGTCGAGTCGTAGGCCTTCCAGTCGCGCAGGTCGACGCCCTCGACGTTGGGCAGGATCAACAGGTCGGTGGCCTGGCGCGAGGCGGTGATCTCCCGGCCGGTGGAGACGGTGGCGGTGCGCATCAGCAGGGCCACGATCGGCGGGCCCTTGCGCCAGTCGCCCGACAGGATCCAGCGCCAGACGGAGGAGGGGCGGGCGACGTCGTCGGCGGTGATGCTGCGGCCCCGCGTGACGTCCACGCCCACCACGGGGCCCAGGTGCATGGACCGCATCACGTCGGTCGGGAAGTTCTTCATGATCGCGCCGTCGACCAGCACGTCGTCGCCGTCGATGGCCGGCGGCATCACGCCGGGCAGGGCGATGGTCGCCCGCAAGGCCGTGCGCAGCACGCCCATCCGGTGCAGGTGATAGGCGCCGGTAGTCAGGTTCGACGACACGCAGAAGAACGGCAGCCACAGGTCGGCGATGTCGACGTCGTCGAAGTGGTCCCGCAGGCGATGCCGGACCTTCTCGCCCAGCGTCATGGCGATCAGCGGGAAGGCGATGTCGTCCAGCGGGCTGGAGTCGACGAAGGCGGCGCGGATGCGGGCGTCCATCTCCGCCTCTTCCCAGCCCATGGCGACCCCGGCGGCGATGACCGCCCCCATCGAGGCGCCGCCGACGAAGTCGATCGGCACATTACGTTCGCGCAGCGCCTTGATGGCGCCGATATGGGCGTAGGCCCGCGCCCCGCCGCCGGACAGCACCAGGCCGACCGAGCGGCCGGTCAGCACCCGCGCCAGCCGTTCGAGGTCTGACTGCTGGCCGTCCTTGATGTGGAACAGCCGCGCCGCGCCGGTCGCGGTCAGCCAGGCCGGGGAGCCGGTGGGCCGGCGGCAGTCGGCCTTCTGGACCAGGATCAGGTCGACCAGCTGCTGCTCCTGCAGCGGCTCGGAGGCGTGGCTCTCGAACACCGCCGGCGGCGGCCGGTCGCCGCGGCCGACGCGGAACAGCCGGTCCACCTGCCGGCCGACCAGCGGCTTCCACGCCGTCTCGCCGAACTCGGCGGCGTACAGGACATAGTCGTAGTCGGCCTCGGTGTTGGAGAACCACTCGGTCGGGGCGTGGGTGGCCTCGGCCCCGACGACGGTCACCGAGTATCCCAGCCGCGCGATGCACAGCGCGATCTTCTCGACCAGCGGGCGGATCTTGCGGCCGCTGTCGGCGGGGATGAAGCCGAAGACCGTGGGGTCGCCGTGGCTGGCCGCCGCGCCGGTCGCCTGGCGCATGCGCAGGATCATCAGCTTGGCCAGCTCGGTCATCACCGCCGGATCGGCTTCGGCGGCGGCGAAGAAGTCCTCGCGCGACAGGGCAAGAACCTCGGAGTCGCGCAGCGCCACCACCTGGCCCGAGTGCGGCGCGCCGGCGATCAGCGCCATCTCCCCGGCCGGCTCGCCGGGCCGGATGACGCCCAGGAACTGACGCTCCTGGCCCTCTTCCTTGCGGAAAGCGCCAAGCCGCCCGGCCTTGAGGAGGTAGAGCTCGTTCGACGGCTCCCCGGCCGCATAGAGATGCGCCCCGCCCGGCAGCGAGAACCAGCGCGCGGCGCCGGTCAGCCGTTCCTGCGCGAACAGCCTCTCCAGCGCGGTGTCGTTCTCACGGTCGATCATTGGGCCCCACCGCGACAGGCTAGCGTGGGCGGTGAGTCGTTTCGATGGCCCGTGTTCGCCGGCGGCAGTGGCTGATTGTCACCGGGAAGAGGCGCCACGTCGGGTCAGGCGCCAGACCAGGAGGAAGGCTGCCAGGAAGGCCGCGCCGGCGCCGGCGGCGATCCGCAGCAGCGACGCCCTGGCCTCCAGAAGGACCGTCACGGTGTCGACATAGCCTGTCTTCCAGAACACCCATTCCCCGCCCAGTGCCGAGGCCAGGCTGGTGTTGCCCGATTCCAGGATCACGATCCCGTCGCCGGTGACCGGGTTGACCCGCGCGGTGGTGTTGATCGCCGGCGTGTTGCTGCCGTCATGGCCGATCACGAAGTCGCCCTCGTACGGGGCGTAGAGGATCACGCCCAGGCCCCATATGTCCGCGCCGAACTGGCGGGCGTGAGGCTTGCGCATGGCGGCCAGGGTCTCGGGCCGCAAGACGTTGCGTCCCGCCGGCTCGCCGTTCGGGCCGGGCCTGTGGGCGGCGAGGAGCCGGACCATGTCGCCGGCCGAGGTGTACAGGGACGCTGCGGCCAGGGCGGTGAAGCGATAGTGGATCGCCCGTGACCCATCGACGTCATAGAACTCTGCCAGGTTCGTCGGCTCGGCCTCCAGCACGTAGGTCGACCGCGTCATGCCCAGCGGCTGGAAGACGGCCTGCGTCATGTAGTCGTTGAACGGCCGGCCGGAGACCTCCTCGATGAGCAGCTGCAGCAGGGTGTAGCCGCCGCCGGAATAGGCGAAGTCGCCGGGCTCCCGGCCGACCTTCGTCACGCCCTCGCGGCCGGGGGAGGCGTCGGCGGCCCGGGTCAGCGACGCCTCCAGCGTCTGCACCGGCTTGCCGGGCTCGAAGCCGCCGTAGCCCAGTCCGTCGGTGAGGCCGGCGGTGTGACTCAGCAGCCGCCGGACGGTCACCTTGTCGTTGTCGAACTCGCCGGGGGCAGCTTCCAGCGGGTCAGGTAGCGGGAGACGGGCGCGTCGAGGTCGATCTTGCCCTGTTCGACCAGGGTCATCACGCCCCACGCCGTGGCCCATTTGCTCAACGACGCCACCTGGAACCGCGTGTCGCGATCGACCGGCGCGCCCTTCGACACATAGGTTTCGCCGACGGGCCGCCCGTTCTCCACCAGGATGAAGGCCGCGTTGCCCTTCGACTCGGCCCGGAGCCTCTCCGTGGCGGCGGCGAGGAACTGGCCGGTGTCGCCCGGCGAGGCCAGCGGCTTTCGCCACCAGCCCTCCAGAACGCCAAAGCCCATGATGGCGGCGACCGCGACGGCCGCCAGCAAGCCCGCCGTCAAAGCCTTGAGAAACCGCATGGGACGTCCCCGCCAAGCCACCGTTCTATTTCGGAGGAAGCTACAGGTCCGGTCCGGGCCAACGCATCAAAATTCGTGGTGTAAACCCTCCGTCATCCTCGCCCTTGTGGCGAGGACCCCGATTCCACCGCAGGTGCGGAGCAGCTTCACGCACTCACGTGGAAGCCGAACGAGGGATCCTCGGGACAAGCCCGAGGATGACGGTGGTGCTGGGCAGGGCAGGGAGCTTCCGACGCCTCGCGGAACACGCTATTCCACCTCCATGCCGAAGCTGAGCACGACCATCGATCCCAACTCGGAGGCCTTCCGCAAGAATCTTGCGGTCAACACGGCCCTCGCCGAAGAGCTTCACCAGCATGTGGCCAAGGCCGCGCTGGGCGGCGACGAGCGGTCCCGTGAGCGCCATACCGCCCGGGGCAAGCTGTTGCCGCGCGAGCGGGTCGAGCGGCTGCTGGACCCCGGCTCGCCCTTCCTGGAGATCGGCCAGCTGGCCGCCCACGAGGTCTACGGCAAGGACGATATCCCCGGCGCCGGCATCATCACCGGCATCGGCCGGGTGTCGGGCCGCGAGGTGATGATCGTGGCCAACGACGCCACGGTGAAGGGCGGCACCTACTACCCGATGACGGTCAAGAAGCACCTGCGGGCGCAGGAGATCGCGCTGCAGAACCGGCTGCCCTGCGTCTATCTGGTCGACAGCGGCGGCGCGAACCTGCCGCACCAGGCCGAGGTCTTCCCCGACCGCGACCACTTCGGCCGCATCTTCTACAACCAGGCCCGGATGAGCGCCGAGGGCATCGCCCAGATCGCCTGCGTCATGGGCTCCTGCACCGCCGGCGGCGCCTATGTGCCGGCCATGTCCGACGAGACCGTCATCGTCCGCGGCGCCGGCGAGGAGAGCCAGGGCACCATCTTCCTGGCCGGCCCGCCGCTGGTGAAGGCCGCCACGGGCGAGGTTATCTCGGCCACCGATCTCGGCGGCGCCGACGTCCACGGGCGGCGCAGCGGCGTGGTCGACCATGTCGCCGCCAATGATGAGCACGCGCTGGAGATCGTCCGGTCGATCATCGGCAACCTGAACACCGTCAAGACGCTGGACATCGACGTCCGCGAGCCCAGGCCCCCGGTGTTCGACCCGAAGGACATCTACGGCATCGTCCCGGCCGACGTCCGCGCGCCCTACGACGTGCGGGAGGTCATCGCCCGGATCGTCGACGGCAGCGAGTTCGACGAGTTCAAGCCGCTGTACGGCACCACCCTGGTTACCGGCTTCGCCCGCATCTGGGGCTACCCGGTCGCCATCCTGGCCAACAACGGCGTGCTGTTCAGCGAAGCGGCGCTGAAGGCCGCGCACTTCATAGAACTTGCGTGCAAGCGCCGGATTCCGCTGGTCTTCCTGCAGAACATCTCGGGCTTCATGGTCGGCGGCAAGTACGAGGCCGGCGGCATCGCCAAGGACGGGGCCAAGATGGTCACCGCCGTCGCATCCGCCAACGTGCCCAAGTTCACCGTCCTGATCGGCGGCAGCTTCGGGGCTGGCAACTACGGCATGTGCGGCCGCGCCTACAGCCCGCGCTTCCTCTTCACCTGGCCAAACAGCCGCATCAGCGTCATGGGCGGCGAACAGGCCGCCTCGGTGCTGGCCACCGTCCACCGCGACGTCGACAAATGGACGCCGGAGGAGGCCGAGGCGTTCAAGGCGCCCGTCCGCCAGAAGTACGAGGACGAGGGCAACCCCTACTACGCCACCGCCCGCATGTGGGACGACGGCGTGATTGATCCAGCGCAGACCCGCGACGTGCTCGGTCTGGCGATTTCCGCCAGCCTCAACGCCCCGGTGCCGGAGACGACCTTCGGCGTGTTCCGGATGTAGGAGCAGAGCATGTATGCGCGTGCCCCAGTCCTTCTGCTGGTCTTGCTTCTGACCGCCTGCGATCGGGCGCCGGAGGATAAGGCGCGCCCGACGGCGCCCGGTCCGTCGGCGGTGACCGAACAGGTGTCAGCAGGGCAGGTTCCCGACGCCTTTCGGGGCCACTGGAGTTTGCGGCGAGGCGTTTGCGGTCCAACGTCTGGCGACAATCGCGTAACGGTCACCAGGACCGCGCTCTGGTTCCACGAGGGCGGGGGCGGCGTCGAAGATGTAACCGTCGTCTCTCGCGATGAATTGAAAGTCACAGCGATCTATCGAGGGGATGGCGTCGGGCCATTCACGCGTGAGTATCGTTTCCTACTGTCCGAGGGCGGCGACGCTCTGACTATTGTTCAGCCTGATGGCGTATCGACTCTTCGATACCGCTGCACAGGCACGAAAGGCATGAAGACATGACCAACCCCATCGCCGATCCCCTCGTCGAGCTGACCGACACCGACGCGCTCAGCGCGCTGGTCGAGCTCGACGCCAGCCCGTCGGGCGTGGCCGTCATCACGATCAACCGGCCGGACAGGAAGAACGCCTTCAACGCCGAGGTGATCGCCGCGCTGAGCCAGCACTTCGAGACGCTGAAGGACGCCGATGGCGTGCGCATCGTCTTCCTGCGCGGGGCCGGCGGCGCGTTCAGCGCCGGGGCGGACCTGGAGTGGATGCGCTCGGCCGCCGACTGGACCGTGGCGGAGAACCGCGCCGACGCCCTGCTGCTGGCCGAGATGCTGCTGGCCCTGCGCGAGCTGCCGCAGTTCACCGTCGCCCTGGTCGAGGGCCCGGCCTTCGGCGGCGGCGCCGGGCTTGTCGCCGCCTGCGACTATGCCGTCGCCGCGCCGGACGCGAAGTTCTCCTTCTCCGAGGTCAAGCTGGGCCTGGTCGCCGCGACCATCAGCCCGCATGTGGTCGCCGCCATCGGCCCGCGCCGGGCCAAAAGCCTGTTCGCCACCGGCCGCATCTTCGATGCCGCCTTCGCCGAGAAGATCGGCCTGGTCGACGAGGTGGTCGCCGCCGCCGCCGATCTGGACGACGCCATGGAGCGGCTGTCGAGCGAGATCATGGCCTGCGCCCCCGGCGCCGTGGCCGCGTCCAAGGCCCTGGTCGACGACATCACCGGCGTTCCCATCGATGACGAACTGCTCGAGGAAACCGCCAAGCTGATCGCCGATCGCCGGGCCAGCGAGGAAGGGCAGGAGGGCGTCCGCGCCTTCCTCGACAAGCGCAAGCCGGGCTGGGCCGAGTAATCGATGGCGCGGGGGGCGACCAGAAAGCCGGCCAAGCCGAAAGGACCGCCTTGCGCCAACTGCGACACCGCACTGGTCGGCGCCTGGTGCCATGCCTGCGGGCAGAAAGCCCACCTGCACAATAAGCTCTCGCATCTGCTTGAGGAGCTGGCCGAGAGCGTCGCCCACTTCGACGGCCGGCTGTGGCGCACCCTGCCGCTGCTGGCGTTCGATCCCGGCCGCCTGAGCCGCGAATGGCGCGAGGGCCGGCGGGTGCGCTACATCGCGCCGCTGCACGTCTTCCTGTTCTCTGTCTTCCTGGTCTTCACCATTCCGGCCCTGACCGGCGGCCATGTGTTCAACTTCGCCGGCCCCTCGGCCGCGCAGCCGGACGCCGTCGCGCCGATCAAGGTCGACGGCGACCTGAAGAATGCGCCGCCGATCGTCCAGTCCATCGCCAAGGGCCTGGAGAAGCGGGGCGAGAAGGCGGAGTACTACGGCTACAAGATCGAGACGCTGGTCTACAAACTCTCGTTCATGGTGGTCCCGATCTCGATGGGGATCCTGGCTCTGCTGCTGTGGTGGAAGCGGGGCTACACCCTCTATGACCACGGCACGGTGGCGCTCTATGGCGTCGGATTCCTGTCCCTGGTCCTGGCGGTGCTGCTGCCTCTCCCGCTGCCGGACGGGCTGGACAGCCCGGTGCTCGGGTTCACCTGTCTCGGGCTGCTGGCGCACGCCATCGCGCACCTGAAGGGCGCCTATTCGCTGGGATGGCCCGCAGCGGTCGGCATCGGCGTCCTGCAGGCGTTCCTGAGCGTCTTCGGCTTCGCCATCTTCCTGATGGCCGTTTTCGCCGTCGGCCTCGCCGGATAGAAGGGCGTCATGATCGAAAGCCTGCTCATCGCCAACCGGGGCGAGATCGCCCGCCGCATCATCCGCACCGCGCGCAAGCTCGGGGTGCGGACCGTGGCCGTCTATTCGGAAGCCGACGCCAGGGCTCCGCACGTGGCCGAGGCCGACGAGGCGGTGCTGATCGGCCCGGCGCCGGCGCGGGAGAGCTACCTCGTCGCCGAGAAGATCCTGGCGGCGGCGAAGCAGACGGGCGCGCAGGCCATCCACCCCGGCTACGGCTTTCTGAGCGAGAACGCCGCCTTCGCCCAGGCGGTGAAGGACGCGGGCCTGATCTGGGTCGGTCCGCCGCCGGCCGCCATCAACGCCATGGGCCTGAAGGACGCCGCCAAGAGCCTGATGATCGCCGCCGGCGTGCCCTGCACCCCGGGCTATCTGGGCGACGACCAGTCCGAGGAGCGGCTGGCGACCGAGGCGAAGGCCATCGGCTTCCCCGTGCTGATCAAGGCCGTGGCCGGCGGCGGCGGCAAGGGCATGCGCAAGGTCGAGGCCGAGGGTGACTTCCTCGCCGCGCTCGCCTCCTGCCGGCGCGAGGCCGCCGCCAGCTTCGGCGACGACAGGGTGCTGCTGGAGAAGTACGTCACCCGCCCGCGCCACATCGAGGTGCAGGTGTTCGGCGACACCCACGGCAACGTCGTCCACCTCTACGAGCGCGACTGCTCTCTGCAGCGCCGCCACCAGAAGGTCATCGAGGAGGCCCCGGCCCCGGGCATGGACGCCGCCACCCGCGCCGCCGTCTGCGACGCCGCCGTCAAGGCCGCCCGAGCCGTCAGCTACGAGGGCGCCGGCACGGTCGAGTTCATCGCCGACGCCAGCGAGGGCCTGCGCGCCGACCGCATCTGGTTCATGGAAATGAACACCCGGCTGCAGGTCGAGCACCCCGTCACCGAGATGGTCACCGGCCAGGACCTGGTCGAGTGGCAGCTGCGCGTCGCGTCCGGCGAGCCGCTGCCGCTGACGCAGGACGAGATCACGCTGGACGGCTGGGCGATGGAGGCGCGGCTCTATGCGGAGAACCCGGCGACCGGGTTCCTGCCGAGCACGGGGCCGCTGACGCACTTCCGGCTGCCCGGTAGAGAAATGGTGGTGAGGGCCGATGCCGCCGTCGAAGAGGGCGATGTTGTTACGCCCTTCTACGACCCGATGATTGCCAAACTGATCGTAAGTCGCGCCACTCGCGAAGAGGCGGCCGAAGCGCTGGCTGACGCCTGCATGCGAGTCGAAGTTTGGCCGGTGAAGACCAATGCGGGCTTCCTGGCGCGTTGCGCAAGCCATCCTGACTTTGTCGCGGGAGATGTGGACACGGGCTTTATCGAGGCTCGGCTCGACGCCTTGGTTCACTTCGCGCCCGCAACATCGGATGCGATTCTGGCGGCGGCGTCGTTTCTGGCTGACGGTTTGGCGTTCCGGCGCGTGCGGCGTGAACCCTTCTTCGGAGGGTTGCCGGGCTTTCGTTTGAACAGCGAGCCGTCCTTCGGCATGTCGCTGTATGAAGGTGCGCGCAAGTACGATGTGCGGGTCGACATTCGACCGCGCGATTTTTTCCTCGATGGCGTCGAAGCAGGTGCGGGCCGTTGGTTCGCGACGATCGGGGACCAGAGTGTCGAGGTCTACGGCAAGCCGGACAACCCGATGATGGGGGAGCGGCCCCACAACTCGGCGACGATTGCGGTTGTGAATGACCTGTCCCGCACGTTGTTTCTGTGCGGTGAAGCGGTGGAGTTCAGTCGTACTCCGCCGACCGGCACAGGCGGCGGCGAATCCGACGGCGCCGTCATCTCGCCCATGCCCGGCAAGGTCGTTTCCGTCTCGGTCAAGGCCGGCGATACGGTGACCAAGGGCCAGACCCTGCTGGTGCTGGAAGCCATGAAGATGGAGCACGCCCTGGCCGCGCCGTTCGACGGCGTCGTCGCCGAGCTCTCCGCCGTCGCCGGCGGGCAGGTCAGCGAGGGCGTGGTGCTGGTGAGGCTCGAAGCACAGTAGACCGGGGACATGCACTTCAGTGCGTGTCCCCAGCCGCTTCGAAGCGGCGGGGGACACGTACCGCTGCGCGGAACATGTCCCCGAACGCCAACGATGAGCGGATCGATATTCAGGACCCCATGACCCTCCACCTCATCAAGCTCTGTGTCGGCATCGACAGCGTCGCGGACCTGCGGGCCTGGCGGGCGCATCGGGCGGCGCAGGGCCATCGCTCGGTCTGCCCGACGCGGCAGACGCCCAAGCGCGCCGCCGAGCTGCTGGACGGCGGCTCGCTCTACTGGGTGATCAAGGGTCAGGTGCTGGTCCGGCAGGCGATCGACGAGATCGTCACCCTGGAGGAGGGGGCCCAGCCCTGCCGCATCTACCTCAAGCCCGACCTCATCGAGACCGCCCCGCAGCCGCGCCGCGCCTTCCAGGGCTGGCGCTACCTCGAGGCCGGGGATGCGCCGCCGGACCTGGCGGTGGCGGGCGAGGAGGCGGTGCCGCAGGATCTGGCGCGGCAGCTTCGGGAACTGGGAGCGTGGTAACCTGGTCCTCTCCCCGTGGGAGAGGTGGCCCGGCGGAGCCGGGTCGGAGAGGGAGGCGCGGCGTCTAACAGGCTAGCGCCGGTTCTTCCCTCTCAGTCACCGCTCCGCGGCGACAGCTCTCCCAAGGGGAGAGCATGATTTCACACCCCCCAGTTATCGATCAGCCGCGTCTTCCCCATCCACGCCGCCACGAACACCCGCGCGCCGGCCCCCACCGGCCCCGGCCCCAGGCGCTCCAGCGTCTCGCCGTCGCGGACCTCGACGTAGTCGATCTTGCCGAACCCGGCCTCGCCGAGGATCGCCTTGACCCGGCCCTCGACGCCTTCGGCGGCCTGGCCTTCGCGCAGCCATCCGACGGCGGCGGCCATGGCGGCGGGCAGGGCGGCGGCGGCCTCGCGTTCCTCGGGCGTCAGGTAGGCGTTGCGCGAGGACATGGCCAGGTCGTCGGCCTCGCGGCTGGTCGGCCCGCCGACGATCTCGACGCCCAGGTCGAGGTCGCGGGCCATCCGCTTGATGACCAGCAGCTGCTGGTAGTCCTTCTCGCCGAAGATGGCGACGTCCGGTCGGCACTGGTTGAGCAGCTTGGCGACCACCGTGGCCACCCCGCCGAAGAAGTGCGGCCGGGACACGCCCTCCAGCGGCTCGGAGACCCCGGTGGCGACGTTGACGGTGGTCGCGAAGCCCTCGGGATACATCTCGCCCACGGTCGGTGCGAACAGCAGCGCGCAGCCGGCGGCGGCCAGCAGGGCGCTGTCGCGGTCCTCGCCGCGCGGATAGGCGTCGAAGTCCTCGTGCGGCGCGAACTGGGCCGGATTGACGAAGATCGAGGCCACCGTGCGGTCGGCCATCTGGTTGCCCAAGCGCACCAGCGACAGGTGCCCCTCGTGCAGCGCCCCCATGGTCGGGACCATGGCCACGCGCAGACCCTCGCGCTTCCAGGCGGAGACCTGGGCGCGCAGCGCGGCGACGGTGCGGACGACGGGGAGGGCGGGCTGTGTCATGGCGCGCGGCTTATCGCGCGGCCTTCCCCCGTGACAAGCCGCCTGTGGACAAATCGTCCCGGTACGATTGCAGCGGTAACCATACGGGTGTCTCGTCGGCTGAAATCCGACGCTCGAGTTGGTTCAAGATTTGGGGACCACGAGATGGCCACCACCCAGCCACATGTCATTGTCATCGGTAACGAGAAGGGCGGCGCCGGCAAGTCGACCATCGCCGTCCACCTGGCTGCCGGCCTGCTGCACGGCGGCGCCAGCGTCGCGGTGATCGACCTGGACCTGCGCCAGTCCTCGACGGGGCGGTTCTTCGCCAACCGCCAGCTGTGGAGCGCCTCGAACGGCGTCGTCCTGCCCCAGCCGCTGGCCCGCCATCCGGCCGAGGACGGCGTCGCCCTGGCCCGCGCGCCGGACGACGAGCAGGTCGCGCGCTTCCATGAGGCCTTCGACCGCGCCCGCCAGGACGCCGAGTTCGTAATCATCGACACCCCGGGCGGCAACACCGCCCTGTCGCGGACCGCCCACGCCCATGCCGACATGGTCGTCACCCCGATGAACGACAGCTTCGTCGACTTCGACATGCTGGGCCACGTCGATCCGGTGACGCTCGAGCTGCAGAAGCCCGGCCTCTATTCGGAGATCGTCTGGGAGGCCCGCAAGGCCCGCGCCCTGGCCGGCCAGCGCGCGCCGCTCGACTGGGTGGTGCTGCGCAACCGACTGGCCAGCGTCGAGGCCCGCAACCGCAAGCGCATCGACGACCGGCTGACGGCGCTGGCCAAGCGGGTCGGCTTCCGGGTCGGCTCGGGCCTGCGCGACCGGGTCATCTACCGCGAGCTGTTCCCGTTCGGCCTGACGGTCGCCGACCTGTCGCCCAAGGTGCGGCCGATCCCGGTGTCGCTGACCCACGTCGCCGCCCGCCAGGAGCTGCGGGCCCTGCTGCACGCGGTCGGGCTGTCGGCCTGGACCGGCGAACGTTTGCTCGCCGCCGAGTAGCGGCCGGGCTACAAGCGCCGCCATGATCTACATCCTGATCGGCGTCGCTCTGTTCGGCCTGCTCGTCTGGGCCGGGCGCCGGGCGCGTCCGCTGCTGCAGAAGCCCGAGCTGCGCATCCTGTCGGCCGTCTTCGGCGCCGCCGCCCTGGTCGGCGGGGCCTTCGTCGCCCTGCGCGGCGGCTATGTCGCGGGCTCGATCCTGGCGGCGCTGGGCATGGGCCTGGTGTTCACCGGCCGCCGCGGCGTGAGCGAGACAACGGCGCCGGGACGGAGCGATCCGGCCGTCGTCGAGGCACGCGAGATTCTCGGTGTCGGGGAGGGCGCCACCCGCGAGGAGATCCAGGCCGCCTACGGCCGGCTGATCCGCGCGGTGCATCCCGACGCCGGCGGCACCAGCGGCCTGGCGGCGCGGCTCAACGCGGCGCGGGACACGCTGCTGAAGAAATGAAGGCGGCTAACCCGCTCCCGTCATCCTCGCCCGCGTGGCGAGGATCCCTGCGTCGGTTCGCAGGTGCGGATGTGCTCACGCTCTCACAGTGAAGCTGGACGAGGGGTCCTCGGGACAAGCCCGAGGATGACGGCGGAGGTTTGCGCAAACGAAATGGGCGCGGCCATCGACCGCGCCCTTCCGGATTTGATGCTGCTGGCCCCTAAGGCGCGATGACCATGCAGGCCTGCTTCTTGGCCTTGAGGGTCTTGCAGGCGTCGCGGGCGTCGTCCGCGGTCATGCCTTCGAAGCGGACCCGGTAGTAGCCGCCCACCGCCCCGCCGATGTCGGGTTCGGCGCCCGAGAAGCTGGAGGCGAAGCGCCGCTGGATCAGCTTCAGCTGCTCGCGGGCCTGATCCTTGGACTTGAAGGCGCCGGCCTGCACCACGTACCGGCCGCGGGGCTTCTTCGGCGCGGCCTTCTTGACCGGCGTCGGCTTGGTCACCGGATCTGCGATCGGGGCCATCGAGCGCTGGACCGTCATCGGGTAGGACGGGGCGGGGCCGTCGGTCAGCACGACCCGCAGGCCGCCGGTTTCGCCGGCGTCGCCCATGGCGGTCGGCGGCCGGATCACCGGGCCCTCCATCACGGGCTCGAACATGGACTGGGCGACGGTGATGCTCTCGCCGAGCGAGCGGCGCTTGAGCACGTCAAACCCGGTCAGCAGCAGGTCCTCGACATGATCGTCGCGGGTCGCCGTCGAGCGGCCGCCGAGCACCACGGCGATCAGCCGGCGCCCGTCGCGCACGGCCGAGGCGGCGAGGTTGAAGCCCGAGGCGTTGATGTAGCCGGTCTTCAGCCCGTCCATGCCGGCGAACTGGCCCATCAGGCGGTTGTGGCTCGTGATCAGCCGGCCCCGGAAGTAGAAGGACTTGATGCTGAAGTAGCCGTAGTACTGCGGGAAATCGCGCATCACGGCGCGGGACATGATGGCGATGTCGCGGGCGCTGGAGATCTGGCGGCTGTCGGGCAGGCCGGATGCGTTCACGAACCGCGTATTGCTCATGCCCAGCTCCTGGCCCCGCAGGGTCATCAGGGCGGCGAAGCGCTGCTCGGTGCCGGCGATATGCTCGGCCAGGGCCACGGCCATGTCGTTGGCCGAGCGGGTGGCCAGAGCCTTCAGCGCATCATCCACGCTGACCTGGTCGCCGGCGGCGACGCCCAGCTTGGTCGGCGGCTGCGAGGCGGCGCGGGCGGAGATGGTGACCATGTCGGTCGGCTTCACCCGGCCCTCGGACATCGCCTCCATGACCAGGTACATGGTCATGATCTTGGTGATCGAGGCCGGGTAGCGCGGGCTGTCGGCGCGCTTGGCGTACAGGACCTCGCCGGTGTTGGCGTCGACCACGATCGCCGCGTACTTGGGCTCGCTGGCCGGAATGGACAGGTAGGGGACCTGGGCCTGCGCGAGGCTGGGCGCGACTATGCCGGCCGCCAGACTGGCGAACAGGGCGAGTGCGAGATAAGCGCGGCGGCCGGGCTGGAACATGCTTCGTCCGTCGAAATGGCTGACAAGGGACGCCCCCGAAGGTCCCCTCGGGCTGCCTGATTAGCATGCATGCGGTCGTCTTTCGCCAAAGTAAACAACTGTTGAGCGAACCGTGTCGCGGTTGCGGCGGGTGGTCGCGGGCCGGGTGGGCGAGGCCCGCCGCGGTTTATTGTGCACTGCACAAAAAGTCGTTGACTGCTGCACTGCAGCATGAGACAACACGCTCCAGAGGCGGCGATGGATCGGCGCTTCACCCCTTCTCTCCAGGTCCTCCCCGACCTCTACAAGGAGACTACCGATGGCCACTGGCGCCGAAACCCTGAAGACCACCGTCGAGCAGTTCACCACCGCCGGCAACCAGGCGTTCAAGGACAACGTCGAGAAGTCGCTGGCGACCCTCAACGAAGTGAACAGCTACTCCAAGAAGAACCTCGAAGCCGTCGTCGCTTCGGTCACCGCCGCCACCAAGGGCGCTGAAGCCCTCGGCGCGCAGGTCATGGCCTTCTCCAAGAAGTCCATGGAAGACCAGGTCGCCGCCGCCAAGGCGCTGGCCGGCGCCAAGAGCGTGCAGGAAGCCGTCGAGCTGCAGACCGCCTGGGTCAAGGCCGCGATGGAAGGCTACCTCGCCGAAGCCTCGAAGATGGGCGAAGTCGTCGCCGCGTCGGTGAAGGACTCGGTCAAGCCGCTCAACGAACGCGTCACCGCGACCGTCGAAAAGCTGCAAGCCGCGAAGTAAGCGGACGCGTAGGACCGGCGCCCTCTCCCCCAGACCGCCGGTCAAGTTCGCGTGAAGGCCCGGGTTCCCCAACCCGGGCCTTTTTCGCGTCCGCTTCCGTCCGCCGCCGACGCGGGCTAGAAGCGCGGCATGTCCAAGGTCGAACAACGCCTCGCCGCCGCCGGCATCACCCTGCCCAGCCCGGTCGCCCCGATCGCCAACTATGTGCCCTTCGTGCGCAGCGGCAATCTCGTCCACATTTCCGGCCAGGTGTCGCTGGACGCCTCGGGCGGCATCACCGGCGTCGTCGGCGAGGCCGTCGACCTCGAGACCGCCCAGCGGGCCGCGCGCCTGTGCGGCATCAACCTGCTGGCCCAGATGCGGGCCGCCTGCGACGGCGACCTCGACCGCGTCGTCCGGGTGGTCAAGCTGGGCGGCTTCGTCCAGGCCGGCCCCGACTTCTTCGACATCCCGAGCGTCGTGAACGGCTGCTCCGACGTCATGGTCGAGGCGTTCGGCGAGGCCGGGCGTCACGCCCGCTCGGCGGTCGGCGTCTACCGCCTGCCGCGCAACTTCGCGGTCGAGGTCGACGCCGTGGTGGAGATCGCGTGATGAAGTCCAAGGCCCGTCCGGAACCCGCCGCCTTCGGTGAAGCCTGGGAGCTTCTCTTCGGCCCCGCCATCGCCCACCGCGGCCTGTGGACGCCGGACGGCGCGCCGGAGAACTCGCTGGGCGCCTTCCAGGCCGCCTGCGCCCGCGGCTACAGCATCGAGCTTGATGTCCAGATCACCGCCGACGGCGAGGCGGTGGTGTTCCACGACTACGGGCTGGAGCGGATGACCGGCGCCGAGGGCAAGCTCTCGGACCGCGCGCTGCACGACCTGCGCGACCTGCGCCTCAAGGGCACGGACGAGGGCATTCCCACCTTGGCCGAGGTGCTGGTCGAGGTCGGCCACCGCGCCATGGTCCACATCGAGCTGAAGACGCCCTTCGGCGAGGTGGGCCCCCTGGAGAAGCGGGTCAGCGAGGTGCTGCTCGACCACAACGGCCCCACCTGCGTGATCGGGTTCAATCCCTACAGCCACGCCTGGTTCGCCGACCACCATCCGCAGATCCTGCGCGGGCTGGACAGCTATCAGTGGGCCGACGACGGCGCCAAACACCTGTCGCCGGAGATCCGCAAGTCGATGGCCAATCTCGAGCAGATCGAGATCGCCCGCCCCGACTTTCTGGCGCTGGAGCGCGGCATGCTGCCCTGGGACCGGGCGCAGGCCTTCCGCGACCAGGGCATGCCGATCGTCGCCTGGACGGTGCGCACCGAAAAGGAAGTCGAACGACTGCGCCCGCACGTCGACAACGTGATCTTCGAAGGGTTCGCGGCCTGACCCACGATCGGGGACATGCACTTCAGTGCGTGTCCCCTGCCGCTTCAAGCTGCAGGGGACACGTACCGAAGACGGTACATGTCCCCGACCCGCCGCGTTCCCCGTTTGCCACGGCCGCGACGCCGCCTATCTTGCCCTTGCCGTGACCATCCCCCTCAAGCCCGCCGTCCGCATCCACAGACGTATCGCCGAGCTTGAGCGGGCGGACTGGGATGCCTGCGCGCCCTCGGGCGCCGGCTACAACCCCTTCGTCGCCTTCGACTTCCTGGACGCGCTGGAGCAGTCCGGCAGCGTCAGCGACCGCACCGGCTGGGCGCCGCACCATCTCAGCGTCGAGGACGAGGCCGGCCGCGTGGCGGCGGTCATGCCGCTCTATCTGAAGAGCCACAGCCAGGGCGAGTACGTCTTCGACTGGTCCTGGGCCGACGCCTACGAGCGGGCAGGGGGGCGGTACTATCCCAAGCTGCAGTGCGCCGCGCCGTTCTCGCCGGTGACGGGGCCGCGCCTGCTGGTGCGGTCGGACATCGACCCGGACGAGGGCCGCCGGACCCTGCTGGGCGGCGCCCTGACCCTGTGCGAGCGGCTGGGCGCCTCCGGCCTGCACGTGACCTTCCCCGACCGTGAGGACTGGCGATTCCTGGCCGGCGCCGGCCTGCTGCCGCGCCAGGACCAGCAGTACCACTGGTTCAACAACCGCTACGGCACGTTCGATGACTTCCTGGCAGCCCTGTCGTCGGGCCGCCGCAAGACCATCCGTCGCGAGCGCCGCGACGCCCAGGCGGGCGTCGACGAGATCGTCGGCCTGACCGGCGCGGCCCTGACCAAGGCGCACTGGGACGCCTTCTACGACTTCTACCAGGACACCGGCGGGCGGAAGTGGGGCAGCCCCTACCTGAACCGCGCCTTCTTCTCGATGCTGGGCGCGCGGATGGCCGACCAGGTGCTGCTGGTCATGGCGCGCAGGAACGGCCGCTGGGTGGCCGGGGCGCTGAACCTGATCGGCGGCGACTGCCTGTTCGGCCGCAACTGGGGCTGTGTCGAGAACATCCCCTTCCTGCACTTCGAGCTCTGCTACTACCAGGCCATCGAGCACGCGATCGCGCTCGGCCTGCCCCGCGTCGAGGCCGGCGCCCAGGGCCAGCACAAGATCGCCCGCGGCTATCTGCCGGCCGAGGTCTACAGCGCCCATTGGATCGCCGACCCGGCCCTGCGCGAGCCGGTGCGCCGCTACCTGGACCAGGAGCGGACGGCGGTGCGGCAGGAGATGGACTGGCTGGCGGAAGAGTACTCGCCGTTCAAGGCGGGGTAGGGATCGCCGGCACGCGGGCTTGCGCTCCCCTCTGCCTGGGGTAGGAGCAGGCAGCATCCAACGGAGACCGGCCATGAGCCTCGACGGCGCCTACGACGACGGCAACATCTTCGCGAAGATCGTGCGCGGCGAGATGCCCGCGGTGAAGGTCTACGAGGACGCGGAGATCCTGGCCTTCATGGACGTCTTCCCGCAGGCCAGGGGGCATGTGCTGGTCATTTCGAAGAGCTCGAAGGCCCGCAACCTGCTCGACGCCGAGCCCAAGACGCTGGGCCGGGTCATTGGCGGCGTGCAGAAGGTGGCCCGCGCCGTGAACGCGGCGCTGAAGCCCGACGGCATCGTGGTCACCCAGTTCAACGGCGCCCCGGCCGGCCAGACCGTGTTCCACCTGCACGTCCACATCATCCCCCGCTGGGAGGGCGTGCCGCTGGGCCGCCACGCCGAGGGCATGGCCGACGTCGAGGAGCTCAAGGTCCTGGCCGCGCAGATCTCGGCGGCGCTGGAGGGGTGACGCTCGCCGATCTCGAGCGGCTGCTGGCCGAGCTTGATCCGGCGCTGTCCGGCCTTTCCGAGCCGTGGTGCGTGATCGGCAGCGCCGCGATGATGATCGCCGGCGCGCCGGTCGCCGACTGTCCCGACCTAGACATCATGACCACGGCGGCCGGTGCGGCGACGCTGGAGACGGCGTGGGACGTCCGGCGCGACCGAGCCTACAGGCCGACCAGCGGCGAGGTCTTCCGGTCCCGCTTCTCCGGCTATGCCTTCGGCGACGGCCGGGTCGAGGTGATGGGGGACCTGCTGCTCATGCAGGCCGGTCGCTGGACGCCGGTGGCGATCCCGCCGGTTGTGGCCGTCTCTCTCGCCGGCGGCGCGGTGAACATCCCGGACCGTCAGGCGCAGATCGACCTGTTCCGCCTCTTTGGACGGCCCAAGGATCTGGCGAAGGCGGCGCTTCTGGCCGGCTAGCGACGGGGGACCGTGTCGGCGATCGCCTCGGCACGCGCGAACAGGGCCGGGTCGATCTTCAGGTCGACGGCGGCGGCGTTGTCGTCCAGCTGCGCGGGGCGGCTGGCCCCGACGATGGCCGAGGCCACGTTCGGCTCGCGCAGTACCCAGGCCAGCGCGAACTGGGCGAGGGTGCAGCCGGCCTCGGCGGCGATCGGCTTCATCTGCTGAACCGCTTCCAGCACCTCGCGGCGCATCCAGCCGCCGATGGCGCCCGACATGCTGTCGCTGGCGGCGCGGGAGTCGGCGGGCGGGGCGCTGTCGGGGTCGTACTTGCCGCTCAGCACGCCCTGGGCCAGCGGCGACCAGACGATCTGCGAGACACCGTTGGCGGCGCAGATCGGGATCACCGCCTTCTCCGGCCGCCGCCACAGGATCGAGTACTGCGGCTGACTGGAGACGAACCGCTCGACGCCGGGAATGGCGAAGGCGGCCTCGATCTGCTCGGGAGCCCATTCGCTGAAGCCGATCCAGCGCACCTTGCCGGCGCGCACGATCTCGCTCAGCGCCTCCATGGTCTCTTCCAGCGGCGTGTCGGGGTCGTAGCGGTGGCACTGGTAGAGGTCGACGTAGTCGGTCCTCAGGCGCGCCAGAGAGGCGTCGATCTGCTTGTGGACCTGGGCGCGGGACAGACCCTTGTCGCCGCCGCCCATGTCGCCCCACAGCTTGGTGGCCAGGATGTAGCTGTCGCGCGGACGGCCGGCGAGCGTCTCGCCCAGCACGGTCTCGGCCGAGCCGCGCCCGTAGACGTTGGCCGTGTCGATGAAGTTGATCCCCAGCTCAAAGGCGCGGTCCACGCAGGCCCGGGCGTTGTCCGCCTCGACGCCGACGCCGTAGGTCAGCCAGGATCCGAGGGAGATTTCGGAGACGTTCAGGTCGCTCGCGCCGAGCTTGCGGTATTTCATGGTCTTCTCCGGAGGCGGGAGCCCAGCATCGGGCCTGCGGGCGTCACGGCGCAAGCCCGATCAGCGGCTCGCCGGGAACAGCCTGGTCAGCGCGGCGCGCCAGGCGTCGTCGTTCAGCAGGTTCTCCAGCGCCGGGGCGATGCAGGTCAGCGATGCGGCCCGCATGTCGTCGTCCAGATAGCCCTCGAACTGCGTAAGCCAGTCACCGAAGGCGTGGCGCTCCTCGGGCCGGATGAACTTCCAGCTCGAATGCACCAGGCGCAGGTGGTCGTAGATCTTCTGCTCGGCGAAGCTGACGCCTTCCGCCGGAAGATACTCGAAGTCGACCAGGGCGTGGGCCGAGCGGTCCGCGTTGGCCAGCACGTTGCCGAGTGAGGCGTCCATGTGGCTGAGGCCCGTCTCGACATGCAGCCGGTGCAGGGCGGCGCTGCCCTCGGTCAGCAGCGGCCAGATCGACGCGGCCTCCTTCACCCAGGACATCAGCGGCCGGTAGGGCAGGAAGCGGCAGAACAGGGCGTCGGGCGCCTTCCAGAGCGGTGTCGGCGTCAGGCCGCTGGCCGCGCCGCGGCCATAGACCTCGAACTCGTGCTTGATGCGCATCGAGGGGCCGGCGATCTCGAACGGCATCCCGGCCGCCGGCGCCGGACGCTTCTTGTGCGGATTGACCAGCCGCAGCACGCCGATCTGCTCGCCGCCGGAGAAGACGTTGTAGTTGCTGTCGTGGCCGAGGTTGCCCCGTTCCACCAACCGTGGCGGGCCGGGCAGGCCCAGCGCCTTCGCCAGTTCGGCGGCGACCTCATTGCGCCGGTCCCGCATGCGCCATTCCCAGAACTGGGCGCGGATCCAGCGCTTGGCGGCCCGCATCAGCCGACGCCCCGCAACGCGGCCAGCCGGGCCTCGATGGCCTGGATTTCCGCCGGCGAGAAGAACAGCGGCAGGTGGCCCATGGCCTCGGCCTCGTTGTCGGTCGAATGCAGCGGATTGTGCCAGGGGTCGAGGCCGGTGGTCTGGGCGAACCAGTCCCGCAGCCCCCGCTTCATGAACTGGCGGCCGTTGAACACGAACGGATGGACCTTGCGCTCGTCCTCGCTCGTGGGAATCGGGGAGGGGTCGAAGACCACCATGGCCCGGACCGGATACCCGCCGCGTCGCCACTTGCCGCCGCGCATTCCCTTGCGGGTCCGCCACCGCACCAGCCAGGGGATGTCGGTCTGGGCGATGACCTCGTAGTGGGCGCCGATGCGTTCGGCCATGGCGTCGACCAGACCCTTCTTCAGCGCGATCTCGCGGATGACGAACAGGTTCATCTCCCCCGCCGGCCGGTCGGCGACGCGGGCCAGGAAGGGGCTCTTCACGTCGCGGGAGAAGTCGTTGACCAGAATGGCCGACAACTGCCGGTAGGACGGCTGCAGGCCGGCGGCGTGGAGCGCATCATCGAAGGCGGAGAGTGTGAGGGGGAGCAGGATCCCAGACCGTTCCATGAGGTCAAGAAGTTCCGGCACATACTTGGAATCACCGGACTTTTCCGGATCATCGATGTCGATCCTGGACCGCTCCGCCTTCTGGTAGGCGATGTGGTACATCAGGCCGTACAGGTAGCCCCTCGGCGCGGCCACGAAGAAGCGGTCGGCGAACCGATCCCGCTCGTTCAGCATCAGCTCGGCCAGCGCACGCGGGTAGTAGGCCTCGCCGCAGTAGGTCCCTTCGCCGGTCCCGCTGACGTCGTAGAAGTCGCACTTCACCCCCTGGCGACGACGGACCTTGCCGTACTTCGCCTTGATGGGAGCCAGGGCGGCGTCCTCGACGAGGAGGTCGACATCGTCCTTGGATCCCGGCGCCGGGTAGCCGCTGACGAAGGCCGGCGCGTTGCGCAGCACGACGTACGTCCAGCCGGAGCTTTCCAGCCAGCCGAACAGCTCCGCCATGTCGGGCACGAAGATGCGCATGCCCTAGGCGCTAGAGAGATTGGCGTCCGGATTCAATCGTCTTCGCGCGGTGAATGGGCCGACGCCGGAGGATCAGGCGATCAGCTTCCCGATAGCCGTGGAGATCGCGAGGAGTACGGCCATCCCGCCGAGCATCGCCCAACCTTGTTGTCGAATGCGTTCCATCATCCGGACTTCAAGCTCGAGCAGGTCGGCCTTTGTCGCCATCTCCGCCTTGACGGCGTCGAGATCGGTCTTCGTCGCCAGATGGCTGATGTCCGGCGTCATGGCCGCGTGCTGGAACACCGACACCACCGCCTCGGCCATGCCTTCCGGCATGCCCGCTTCACGAAGCTGCTTCGAAGCGCCGAGCGTATCGAACGAGAAGGGCGTCATGGGAACAACCTAAGCGAATGTTCCCGATTTGTCCATCCATTCCGCGAGCGCCGGCGCCTTGATGTCCTGAGAGGCCGGCGTCCTGATCGCACCAGGCCTGCGAAGGCCGCCGCGGGCAGGGCCAAGGGTCCTCCAGGAAAGTGCCTCCACCAGGGCCTGATCCCGGCATCGATGCTCGGGGGCCTTTCCCAGGGGCGATCAGTCGGCGTCGGCGGAGTCCCGGGCGACCAGTTGCTGAAGGGCCACCTCAAGCAGCTCCTCCTGCCGGATCGGCTTTGCGATGTGCCCATTCATGCCGGCGGCCAGGCAGCGGTCGATGTCCTCGGGCATGGCCGCGGCGGTCATGGCGATGACCGGTACGGCAGCGACGGGACCGCCAAGCGCCCGGATGGCCCGGCAGGCGCTCAAACCATCCATCACCGGCATGTGCAGATCCATGAGCACCAGGTCATAGGCGTGCGACTGGACGGCCTCGACCGCGAGGGCGCCGTTCTCGGCGGTCGAAACCGCCATGCCGGCGGCCTCGAGCATCAGGGTCGCGACCTGACGATTTACGGGGTGATCATCGACGATCAGAACCTGGATCTGACGGTCGTCCATATCGACGGCCAGCTGTCCGCCTGCTGAAGCCGTCGCCTGAGGCGCGCGGGGCAAGGTCAGGGAGATCCAGAACTGCGAGCCCACGCCCACCTGGCTCTCTACCCCGATGCCGCCGCCCATCCGCTCGATGAGCGACCGGGAAATCGTCAGGCCAAGACCCGCGCCGGCGTAGCTTCGTTGATCGGACGCATCGGCCTGCGAGAAGGGCGTGAACACCAGATCGAGCTTGTCGGGCGCAATGCCGATGCCGGTGTCATGAACGGTGATGGTCAGCGCGTCGGCGTCGCCGGCCGGCGTCGGCCGGCATTCGGCGGACACGGTAATGCGGCCCCGCTCTGTGAACTTCACGGCGTTGCCGAGCAGGTTGAGCAGCACCTGGGCCAGACGCCGCTCATCGCCGAGGTGGGCCAGATCGTCTGGAATGTTCGAGCTCATGACCAGCTCGATCTCACGTCCCGCCAGCAAGGGCCGGACAATCTCCAGCGCCCGGGCGATGACGTCTTTCGCCCTGAACGGTCGTTCGACCAGCTGCAGGCCGCCTAACTCGTTGCGGGAATAGTCCAGAACATCGCTGATTAGGCCCAGCAGAACTTCGCTGGAATCGCTGATGGTGCGGATCTGCCTCTGCACGTCTGCCGTCAGATCGGTGCGGGCCGAGAGCAGCTGGGCGTATCCGGCGATGCCGTTGAGCGGCGTGCGCATTTCGTAACTCATCACCGCGAGGAAGCGGCCCTTCGCGCCGGCGGCCTCGATGGCCTCCTTGCGAGTCTCCCGCGCCGTCGCGAGGGCGCGCCTGGAGGCGGTCTGGGCGCGGATCCGTTGCGACAGGACACCGATCAGAACAAGGGCGCTGAACTGCAGGGACGCCAGATAGAGCTGAAGCCAGAGAATCCGTCCGGACATGTCGGAGGAGAGGAAGGCGGGAGCGCCGGGGGCGGTGACGGTGGCGCCCGCGGCGACCATCGCGAAGGCCAGAATGGCGAGCAATGAGAACGGCGGGCTGAGCCGGAGTACGAGCAGCAGGCCGACAGGAAAGAACAGATAGTACAGGGCGGGATGGTCGGTCAGAAAGAGTGCGGCTGCGCTGGCGACGGCCACGGCGATCCAGATGTAGCGTTCCCATGGGCCGGCGGAGCTGCTGTGGTTGAACCGATGGAACCGGGCCAGCAACAGGACGCCAGGCAGGCCCAGCATCATGCCGAGAAAGTCTCCGGCGGCCCAGGCCAGCCAGAGGTGAACGAAATCGTTTCCGAACAGGGTCGCCGACAGGGTTGAGCCCAAGGTTGCGACCGTCAGGGTCGCCGGCAGCACCGCCAGCAGGGTGATGCGCCGAAACCGGCTGAGGATGGTTACGTCAAGGGCGGCGCCGCCAACGCGACGGACCAGCACGGCGGCCGCGACCGCTTCGAGAAGGTCGCATCCGGCGATCAGCAGCGCCTGGGCGGGCGGGGTGCCGCTGATGGCGGCCCCGAGAAAGTCCGTTATCGTGCAGAGAACGGCGATCTGGATCGCCGGGATTCGCGGCAGCAGAAGCAGTGCGCCGGCCAGCACCCCGTTGTTGATCCACATCACCGCCAGCCCGCCCGCCCCCGTGGTCAGCGTGTAGGCTAGGGCGGCGCTGGCGATGTAGGTCGCGAGCAGCGCGAAGGGCAGCAGAGGATGCCGCTCTGTCTGAGCGGTCCGAAATATAGTCAACCGACAACCTCGCCACGATTGGCTCGCGGCGAGGACTGTCAGGCCTGGCCTGTTGCGGCGCGGTTTACCCGTTTCAGGCCGCGCCTATTCCGCGAGCGCGGGCTCCTCGATTTCCGGAGCGCCCGGTTCGCGCGGCGGGGCGGCGTTGTCGACCTCGAACTCGAAGGCGATCTTGCCGTCCTTGAGCACGACCTTGACGTGGCCGCCCTTGGCCAGCTTGCCGAACAGGATGTCGTCGGCCAGCGGCTTCTTGATGTGCTCCTGGATGACGCGGGCCAGAGGCCGGGCGCCGTAGAGCTCGTCGAAGCCGTTCTTGGCCAGCCAGTCGGCGGCCTCGTCGCTGGTTTCGATGGTCACGTTGCGGTCGGCCAGCTGGGCTTCCAGCTGCAGCACGAACTTCTGCACGACCTGGCGGATGATCTCCTGGGTCAGCGGCTTGAAGGCGACTACGGCGTCGAGGCGGTTGCGGAACTCCGGCGTGAAGATGCGCTTGATGGCCTCGTCGCTCTCGCCGTCGGCCCGGCCGCGGCCAAAGCCGATGGTCTGGCGCTGGGCGTCGGCGGCGCCGGCGTTGGTGGTCATGATCAGGACCACGTTGCGGAAATCGACCTTCTTGCCGTTGCTGTCGGTCAGCTGGCCGTTGTCCATCACCTGCAGCAGGATGTTGTAGACGTCCTGGTGCGCCTTCTCGATCTCGTCGAGCAGGACGATGGCGTGCGGATGCTGGTCGACCGCATCGGTCAGCTGGCCGCCCTGGTCATAGCCGACGTAGCCCGGAGGGGCGCCGATCAGGCGGCTGACCGTGTGGCGCTCCATGTACTCGCTCATGTCGAAGCGCAGCAGCTCGATGCCGAGGGTGGAGGCCAGCTGACGGGCAGCCTCGGTCTTGCCCACGCCGGTCGGACCGCTGAACAGGTAGCAGCCGATCGGCTTGTTGGGATCGCGCAGGCCGGCCCGGGCCATCTTCATGGCGCTGGACAGTTGGGCGATGGCTTCGGCCTGACCGAACACGGCGCGTTCGAGGTCGTTCTGCAGCTCCTTCAGCGCTTCGGTGTCGGTCTTGGACACCGACTTGGGCGGGATGCGGGCGATCTTGGCGACGACGGCCTCGATCTCCTTCACGCCGATGGTCTTCTTGCGCTTGCCCTCGGGCAGCAGCATCTGGCCGGCGCCCGCTTCGTCGATGACGTCGATCGCCTTGTCCGGCAGCTTGCGGTCGGTGATGTACTTCGCCGACAGGTCCACCGCCGTCTTCAGGGCGTCGTTGGTGTACTTCAGTTTGTGAAATTCCTCGTAGTAGATCTTGAGTCCCTTGAGGATTTTCAGGGTGTCTTCGACGGTCGGCTCGTTCACGTCGATCTTCTGGAACCGGCGCACCAGGGCGCGGTCCTTCTCGAAGTGCTGACGGAACTCCTTGTAGGTCGTCGAGCCCATGCAGCGCAGCGTGCCGCTGGCCAGGGCGGGCTTGAGCAGGTTGGAGGCGTCCATCGCCCCGCCGCTGGTCGCGCCGGCGCCGATCACCGTGTGGATCTCGTCGATGAACAGGATGGCGTTGGGGTGGTTCTCCAGCTCCTTGACCACCTGCTTGATCCGCTCCTCGAAGTCGCCGCGGTAGCGGGTGCCGGCCAGCAGCGCGCCCATGTCGAGCGAGAAGATGGTCGCGCCTTCCAGCACTTCCGGCACCTGGTGGCGGACGATCTTGAGGGCCAGGCCCTCGGCGATGGCGGTCTTGCCGACGCCTGGGTCGCCGACTAGCAGCGGGTTGTTCTTGGTCCGGCGACACAGAATCTGGATGCAGCGCTCCACCTCTGCCATGCGGCCGATCAGCGGATCGACCTTGCCCTGGCGGGCCTTCTCGTTGAGGTCGACGCAGTAGGCTTCCAGAGCCTCGCCGCCGGTCTTGACGGCGGCCTTCTCTTCATCGGCCTCGCTGGCGTTGGACCCCTTGGCCTGCTTGGGCTCGGAGGCGCCGGCCTTCTTGGCGATGCCGTGGGCGATGTAGTTCACCGCGTCGTACCGCGTCATGTCCTGCTCCTGCAGGAAGTAGGCGGCATGGCTTTCGCGCTCGGAGAACACGGCGACCAGAACATTGGCGCCGGTGACCTCGTCGCGGCCCGAGGACTGCACGTGGATGACGGCGCGCTGGATCACCCGCTGGAAGCCGGCTGTCGGCTTGGCGTCCTCGCCATCCTCGACGATCAGGCTGCGCAGCTCGGTGTCCAGATAGCCGGTCAGCGTCTTCTTGATGGCCGCCAGGTCCACGTCGCAGGCGCTCATCACCCCCGCCGCGTCCTCGTCGTCCGTCAGGGACAGGAGCAGATGCTCCAGGGTCGCATACTCGTGCTTACGCTGGTTGGCGTAGGCCACGGCGCGGTGGAGGGTCTCTTCGAGATTGCGCGAAAACGAGGGCAAGCTGGGCTCCTCAATCCTTTTCCATAGTGCACTGAAGCGGATGCTGATGCCGACGGGCGGAGTCGATCACCTGCGAGACCTTGGTCTCGGCGACCTCGTAGGTGAACACGCCGCAGACGCCGACGCCATTCTGGTGCACGTGGAGCATGATGCGGGTCGCATCTTCGCGCGATTTGTTGAAAAAGCGCTCAAGCACGTACACGACGAATTCCATCGGCGTGTAGTCGTCGTTCAGCAGAAGCACGCGGTACAGGGAAGGCTTCGCGGTTTTCGGACGGGTCTGTGTGACCACCGCCGAACCCACGCCGTTCTGCCCGGCACCTGACTTCTTCTCCGCCATGAACATCCATTCCCGGCGACCCGGGACAGGGCCGCCTTCCAGTCAATTAGATATGGAAACGCCGCCGCTTTGGAAGGGGCGACGGCCCGCTATGCGCTGCTTTGGCGCGCTCGTGATCAGGAATTTCGCCCTTGGAGGCCTTCGTCTGCGTCTCCGAAGGGTCTCAACCGCCTATCCGCGACACCGGGAGGCGAGTTGCGCGGCGTGCGAGGGGTGAGTCGCCTAGTCGCTGTCCTCGCTGCGCAGCGCGCGGCCGGTCACCACCGCCGTCTTGCCGAATCGGGCGCGCAGGGCGTCCACCGCGGTCTCGCCGCGCAGGGCCCGGCGTTCGTCGTCGGCGAAGAAGTCCGCCCCGGCTTCTTCCGCCGGCGCGAAGTCGGACAGCCCCGCGCCGATCAGTCGATACGAGGTTCCCGGCGGCTCGGCCGCCAGCAGCTCCCGCGCCACCCCGAACAGGGTCCGCGCCGTCTGGGTGGCAACGGGCAGCGTGCGGCGGCGGGTGATGATGCGGAAGTCGGGCGTTCGCAACTTGAGGTGCGCCACCCGGCCGGAGATTCCCTCGGCCCGCAGCTGGCGCGCGACCTTCTCACACAGCGGCCAGAGGCGGTCCTCAAGCGCCTCGACGGCGGTTAGGTCGTTGTTGAAGGTGGTCTCGGCGCTGATGGTCTTGCGCGCCTCGTTGGGGTTCACGGGGCGACTGTCCTGGCCCAGCGCCAGCTTGTGCAGATGCAGGCCGTGGGCGCCGAAGCGGTCGGCCAGGTCCCGCAGGTCGGCCGCCGCGATGTCGCCGACCGTGCGGTAGCCGGCCTTCTCCAGGCTGGCGACCATAACCGGACCCACGCCGGGCATGATGCCGACGGGCTTTCCGGCCAGGAACGAGACGGCCTCCGCCGCGCCGATCACCGAAAAGCCGCGGGGCTTGTCCAGATCGGACGCAATCTTGGCCAGGAACTTGTTAGGGGCCAGGCCGATCGAGACCGTCAGGCCGATCTCCGCCTCGATCTCCGCCTGCAGCCTGGCCAGGGTTACGGCGGGCGGAGCGCCGTGCAGGCGCTCGGTGCCCGACAGGTCCATCCAGGCCTCGTCCAGCGACAGACCCTGCACCAACGGCGTCAGGTCCCGGACCTTGCTGAAGATGCGCTTGCTCTCGGTGCGGTACTTCTGGAAGTCGGGCTTGAGGATCACGGCCTGCGGACACAGGCGGGTGGCCTTGAACATCGGCATGGCCGAGCGCACGCCGCTCATCCGGGCGATGTAGCAGCAGGTGGTGACCACGCCGCGCACCCCGCCGCCGACGATCAGTGGGACATCGCGCAGCTCCGGCCGGTCACGCTTCTCGACGGAGGCGTAGAAGGCGTCGCAGTCGAGGTGGGCCATGCCGAGCGTGGCCAGTTCCTCGTGGCGGATCACGCGCATCGAGCCGCAGGCCGGGCAGCGGCGCGGCTGGTCGTCTCCGGTCCGGAAGCAGTCGCGGCAGAGGGACTTCATGCGCCCTGTATCCGCCTTCCGTCGCCAGGGCGGAAGGGCTCAGGCCGCCGGCCAGAGCCAGGCGGCGCCGCGCACGCCCGAGGAGTTGCCGTACTTCGCCTGGACGATCGGCGTCGTGAACCGGTCGGTGAATGCGTAGTGGGCCACGACGGGGGGAACCCGCTCGTAGAGGGCCTCGACGTTGGACATGCCGCCGCCCAGCACGATGACGTCCGGGTCGAGCAGGTTGCACATCGCCGCCAGCGCCCGGCCCAGGCGGTCGACGTAGCGGTCCAGGCAGGCCTCGGCGGCCGCGTCGCCGGCGTGAACGCGTTCGATGATGGCGCGGCCGTCGGCCTTCAGGCCCGTGCTGCGCTCGTAGTCCTCGCGGAAGGCCGACCCCGACACCCAGGTTTCCAGACAGTCCGTCCGCCCGCACCAGCACTTGTGGGCCTGATGTTCCTCGGCCGTCGGCCAGGGCAGGGGGCCGTGGCCCCATTCGCCGGCGATTCCGTTGCGACCTTCGAGCGCCTGTCCCTTGACCACCACCCCGCCGCCGCAGCCGGTGCCCAGGATGGCGCCGAAGACGACGTTCGCGCCGGCGCCCGCCCCGTCCACGGCCTCCGACAGGGCGAAGCAGTTGGCGTCGTTCTGCAGCCGGATCGGCCGACCCAGCGCTGCTTCGACATCTTCCTTGAACGGGCGGTCGTTCATCCAGGTGGAGTTGGCGTTGCGGATCCGGCCAGTGACAGGCGAGACCGAGCCGGGGATGCCCATCCCGACGGTGACGCCCGTCGCGCCGGCTTCGCGCTCCGCTTCCAGCACCAGATCCCGGACCGCAACCACCGCCGCGTCATAGTCGCCGGGATTTCAGCCCGGACCCGGGCCAGGAAGGCCCCATCAGAGCCCAGCGCCGCCGCCTCGATCTTTGTGCCCCCGAAATCGACGCCGATGCGGATCAACGGACCGCCGCCTCCAGCGCAGGGCCGAGCGTCGCCCAGTCCTCGTGCAGGCCATGGCGGTCCGGCGCGGTCGGGGCAAGCGGCCGCAGGCGGGTGTCGGCGATGATCTGGAAGCGCTTCACGTCCGGCGCCGCCTCCGCCGACGACTCCAGGTTGGGCAGCAGGTCATCGATGAAGCAGGCGGGTCCCGAGGTGCGGCGGCTCATCTCCAGGATGGTCGGTCCCTTGAGTCCGGAATGCAGGATCATCGGATAGTCGAAGCCGTGGGTGCTCAGCCAGCCGGTTCGCAACTCCAGCGCGTGGGCCGGCGCGTTGGTCAGGATCACCACGCCCGCCTGCGTCGACAGGGTGGCCAGGGCGTCGGCGGCGCCCTCCACCGGATCGAGATCCCCGGCCCCGTGCCGGAAGAAGTCGTCGAACAGCGCCTTGCCGGTTTCGAAGTCCAGGCTCTCGGTCTCGCCGGGGCGGTAGAGGTTCTGGAACAGCGCGAACCGGTCGATCCGCATCTCGTAGCCGTGGCGGCGGATGTACCGTTCGAACCCCGACATGAAGTGGGCCAGCACCTCGTCGACGTCGACGATCAGCAGCGGCGCGTCGGCGTGGATGGACAGGTCGGAGAGGGTCAGGGGCTGGGGCAAGATCAGGTTAGCTCGGGTTTAAGGATATTCAGGGACTACTGCACCGGAGAAATCGCGGCGAGTCGCTTGTTTTCGCGTCGCATCAGATGGCTGGGGTTCAGGTCCGTAAATGGCCAAGAAGGTCCTCATCGTCGAGGATAACGAGCTCAATATGAAGCTCTTCCACGACCTGCTCGACGCGCAAGGGTATGAAACCCTTCAGACGCGCGAAGGGTTGCAGGCGCTCGCCATCGCGCGCGAGCACCGGCCCGACCTGATTCTCATGGATATCCAGCTGCCCGAGATCTCCGGACTGGAGGTCACCAAGTGGCTGAAGGAGGACGACGAGCTGAACCATATTCCGGTCGTGGCCGTTACCGCCTTCGCCATGAAGGGCGACGAGGAGCGGATTCGCGAAGGCGGCTGCGAGGCCTACATTTCCAAGCCGATCTCGGTGGTGCACTTCCTCGACACCATCAAACGGCTGCTGGACTAGGAGAGGGCAGGCGATGAGCGCGCGGATCCTGGTCGTCGACGACATCGAAGCCAATGTGAAGCTGCTCGAAGCCCGTCTGACGGCCGAGTACTACGAAGTGCTGACCGCCAGCGACGGCCCCACGGCCCTGGCGCTGGCCGCTTCCGAGAAGCCCGACATCGTCCTGCTGGACGTGATGATGCCCGGCATGGACGGGTTCGAGGTCTGCCGTCGACTGAAGGAAGACCCGATCACCCGCCACATCCCTGTGGTGCTGGTGACCGCCCTCGACGGGCGCGCCGACCGGATCACCGGCCTGGAGGCCGGCGCCGACGAGTTCCTGACCAAGCCGATCGACGACGTGATGCTGTTCGCTCGCGTGCGCAGCCTGACCCGCCTCAAGCAGGTGCTGGACGAACTGCGGGCCCGCGAGGCCTCCGGACGCCGCATCGGCGTGATCGCCGGCGCCGCCGCGCGCCTGGGCGGCACGGGCGGTCGGGTTCTGGTGCTGGACGACAACGAACGCCAGGCCCAGCGCCTGATGGCCGAGCTGTCGATCGAGCACCGGCCGGTGGCCGAGACCGATCCGGAGAAGGCGCACATGACCGCGCGGGGCCCGGTGGACCTGATCGTGGTCAACGCCACGGCGCGCGGCTTCGACGGCCTCCGCTTCGCCGCCAACATCCGCTCGGACGAGGCGACGCGCCATCTGCCGATCCTGGCCATTGTCGATCCCGACGAGCGCCACCGCCTGGTCAAGGCGCTGGAGATCGGCGTCAACGACATCCTGACCAAGCCGATCGACCCGCAGGAAATGGCCGCCCGGGCCCGGACCCAGATCCGCCGCAAGCGCTACACCGACTTCCTGCGCGACAATCTCGACCACTCTCTGGAACTGGCGGTCACCGACCAGCTCACCGGCCTGCACAACCGCCGCTACATGGAGGGCCAGCTCGGCGCCCTGGTGAAGCGGGCGATGCATGGCGGCGACCCGGTTTCCGCCCTGATGATCGACATCGACCACTTCAAGAAGATCAACGACAACTTCGGCCACGACATTGGCGACGAAGTGCTGCGCGAGTTCGCGGTCCGTCTGGCGTCCAACGTCCGGGCCATCGATCTGCCCTGCCGCTACGGCGGGGAAGAGTTCACGGTGATCATGCCCGGCGCCCGGCTGCAGGACGCCGAACGGGTCGCCGAACGCATTCGGCTGCACGTCGCCGGCTCGCCCTTCCGGGTCGCCGGCGGCGGCGAACTGCTGACGGTGACCATCTCGATCGGCGTCTCCAGCACGGTCGGCGAGAGCGATACGCCCGAATTGCTGCTCAAGCGGGCCGATGAAGCGGTCTATGAGGCCAAGGCGGCGGGGCGAAATCGCGTCATCGCGCGCGCGGCCTGATATCCACAGAAAAGCGCCCTTGAGCCTACACCTCCCGTGGCTTGTGTCTGGTATCCGACACAACGAATGATAATGTTTACCCCGAGTAACTCGACGGGGGCGGCGTTTCGATGATTAACGGCTGGCGTAAGACAGCAGCGCCCCTCGCGATCGCCCTTGGACCCATGGCGATCATCATCGCGATCCTGCGCAACTGGCACGGCTGGGAGGCGCCGCCCTTCTGGCTTGACGACTACGCCGCCGGGATCGCGCTGCTGGTCGCCGGCATTTTCGCGCTCCGGGATCAGGACAGCGTCAAGGGCCGCCTGCTCAGCGCCGCGTTCGGGCTTTCGGTTGGCGTGATGTGGGGATCGCTGTTCGAGCCGTTGGCCGGCCTGCATCCGGGGCCCCGAGAGTGGAGTGCGTTCCCGGCCACGAGTCGCCTCCTGACCCTGGGGGCCCTGGCCGCCTCCGTCGCCGGTCTGGCGCTCAGCCTGCCCAGCAAGCGTCCGCCCTTCGTGGGTACACGGCCGGACACCGGCAAAAGGAAAGGCCGGCGCTAGGGCGCCGGCCTTCACGAAAATCCCGAAGGGGCCTTAAGGCCTCCTACTTGATCTTGCCTTCCTTGAACTCGACGTGCTTGCGCACGATCGGGTCGTACTTCTTGAGCACCATCTTCTCGGTCTTGGTGCGGGCGTTCTTCTTGGTCACGTAGAAGAAGCCGGTGTCCGCCGACGAGTTCAGACGGATCTTGATGGAAGCCGGTTTGGCCATCGATGGAATCCTTCGGTAGCCGCGTGGGCCGAAACTGAGAGGCGCGGAAAATACTCACCGCCGGCTGGAAGTCAATGTCTGTCGCCGCTACGGTCGCGCGATGACCCTTCGCCCGCTTGCCGCCGTCGCGGCCCTTCTGCTGTCGGCCTGCGCCACGATCCCTGCCAACCGTCCCGCCGACGCCTTCTTCGACCGGCTCCAGGGGCTGTGCGGCAAGAGCTTCGCAGGGCGGGTCGTCAGCACCGACCCGCAGGACGCCGACTTCGCGGGCAAGCCGCTGGTCATGCGCGTCACGGGCTGCACCGACAGCGAGGTCCGCATTCCCTTCGCGGTCGGCGAGGATCGCTCCCGGACCTGGGTCATCACACGAACGGCTGAGGGCCTGCGGCTCAAGCACGACCACCGTCACACCGACGGGACCGAGGACGAGCTGTCGCAGTACGGCGGCGACACCGAGACGCCCGGCTCGGCGGCGCGCCAGGCGTTTCCGGCCGACGCCTTCAGCCGCACCCTGTTCCTGGGCAAGGGCAACCCGGCCTCTGTGACCAACGTCTGGGCCGTCGAGGTGCATCCCGGGCAGACCTACGCCTATGAGCTGCGCCGCCCGGGCCGCTTCTTCCGGGTCGAGTTCGACCTGTCGAAGCCGCTCTGACCTCAGCCCAGCGGCTTCACGATCGGCTTGCCCCGCCGGTAGGTCATCAGGAACGGCGAATCCCCGGCCGCCAGCGATCGCAGGATCGCCTCGGTGATGTCGAACAGCGGCAGCTTCAGCGCTTCGTCCAGTGGACGCCAGGCGAGGTCGGCCAGCTCCGGTGATTCCGCCGCCTCGCCGACGGCCAGATCGGCGTCGGCGACGAAGAACCGGGCGTGAAAGCGCACCGGGCTCTCGGTGGGCGTGATGGCCCGCGCCGCGACCGACAGCGCGCCGTGCTCGGCCGGCAGGATCAGGCCGGTCTCCTCGGCCGTCTCGCGGATGGCGGCGGTCGCCAGGGCGGTGGCCAGCCGGCTGGGCGCGGCGGCGCGGCGGACACTGTCCTCGGCCAGCGGGCTGAGCGTGGGCTGGTCGAAGTCGGCCCGGTCCAGCTTGCCGCCCGGAAACACGAAGACGTCCGGCGCGAAGCGGGATTTCGCCGGCCGCCGGCCCATCAGCACCGTGGGACCGGCGCGCTCACGGCGCAGCAGGATCAGGCTGGCGGCGTGGCGGGGACGGACGGCCTTCCCGGGGGGAGGGGCGCTCACAGGTGCTGCAGCCGGCGCGCGCCGTTCAGGAAGCGCATGAACGGGATCGGGCGCGGCCCCGACGCCAGCCGCTCGGCGATCTCGGCGACGACGAAGCGGGTGATGTTGGGCAGGTCCAGCGCCAGGGCCTCGTCCAGGTCGACCCATTCGATCTCGTCCAGTTCGCCACAGTCAGGGCGGCGGTCCAGGCTGAGCAGCGATTCCGCCTCGGCCATGAAGAAGCGGGCGTCGAAGCGCTTGGGCCGGTAGGGCGGCGTGATCGCCCGGGCGACGTACTGCAGGGCCGACAGGTCGGGCAGGGCGCCCGCCTCCAGGAACGGCCGCCAGGCGCCGGCGGCGGGCCGTACGGGCGCTTCCTTCGCCAGCAGCAGCCCGGCCTCCTCGAAGGTCTCGCGGATGGCGGCCAGGCCCAGCGCGCGGGGCAGCAGCGGGCTGTCGTGGCGGGCGGTCAGGGCCAGCTTGGCCTTCACCTCGGGGTCCAGCTCGTTGGCCGACGGGGCGTTGAAGTCGCCCCGGTCGACCCGCCCGCCCGGAAACACCCACTTGTCGGGCATGAAGCTGTGGCCGCCGTGGCGACGCCCCATCAGCAGCCGGGGCTTCTTCGCGTCGCGCCGCACGATGATCAGGGTGGCGGCGTGGCGCGGCTTGACGGTCTTGCCGCCCTTCTCGCGCATGGCCCCGTCGCTGCGGGGATCGTAGGTGGGGTCGAGCACGGGTCCGGTCATGGGCTGAGCATAGGCCCCGTCATGATCGGCTGAAAACCGTGACCCAACGTCATTCGTAGGGCGGCAGGGGCTTGAGGATCAGGATCGACAGGTCCCGGTCCGGCGTCCAGTTCGTCTTGCGGACCTCGAAGGTGGTCGGCCCGATCTTCTTGACGCCCGTGGCGCAGAAGCTGACCAGGTTGGCCGGATCGCCCTTGTCGATGACCATCCGGAAGTCGCCGATGGGGCCGGCCCAGTTGCCGCCGGTCTTCAGGACGTAGGCCACCCGCTGCTCGGTGAAGGGCGGATACTCGCCCGCCCCCTGCGCCTTCTTCACCCCGGCCAGGAAGGCGGAGTCGATGCAGTAGCGGTCGCGGGTCTCGGCCCACTCCGGCGTGGCCATGAAGGACGGCGAGCCGACGATGGTGCCGACCGAGCCGCCGGTGGCAGGCTTGTAGCTGTGCTCGACAACGACTTCCCGCCCGGCCGGGAAGGTCTGTTCCCAGTGGAACGCAGTCTTCAGGATCCAGGCGGGGTTGAAGTGCTTTTCCCAGCCCTTGCCGAAGTCGTACTCGTCGGGAACGGCCAGGCCCAGCCGCACGGCCTCGTCCTGGTCGGCGGGCGAGAGGGCGTCCAGCCGGCCGATCATGCCGTCGACGTGCAGCGCTAGCGGCACGCCGCGGCCGGTCAGCCAGGCGGTGCGGTCGACCTCGCCGACGAAAGCCTTCTGCTCGACGGCCATCTTCACGGCCTTGCCGTCGACCAGCGTCCGGAAGGCCAGCAGGTTGGCCGGGTCCTCGCCGCCGGGGATGTTGGTGTCGTGGAAATAGAATTCCGGCCCGCCGATGTCGGGCATCGGGAAGGCGACCCGCGTGGTCACGTCCTTGCCGGAGGTGTTCACGAACACATAGCGGACCCGCACCTCGCCGGCCGAGATGTAGAGGTCCTCGGACTTCATGACGATGGCGTCGGTGCGGGTGAGCACCAGCCCGCCGGCCGCAAGCTCGGCGGTCGAGTTGTTGGCGATGGCAGGCCCGCTGAGGGCGAGCGCGGCGCAGGCGGCGAGAACGAGGCGTTTCATTGGGCCCTCCACAGGGGGCGACGCTAGCACGGCATCGCCGCGTTCGGTGAAGCGGCGGTGTCAGCGGGCCGGGAAGTTGGCGTCCAGCCAGGTCAGGAAGTACTCCCAGTCCTGTGTCGTCACGCCGTGCGTGCCCTTGCGCATGAAGGTGGCCAGCGGCCGGGTCAGGTCGGGCTCCGACAGTCGCGTCTGGTCGAGGCCCGGCTGTCCGTACAGCCGCCAGACCGGATCGGCGCCCTGGGCGGCGCGGAAGGCCCCGGCCGGATCCGACCAGCGGTCGCGGTCGCCGGCGCCCAGCAGGACCGGCCGCGGCGCGATCAGGGCCAGCAGCTGGTGCTGATCGACCGGCATCTCGGCCTCGCGCCCGGCGAACCCCGCGTAGCGCGGCGTGAACCAGAAGCCGTAGGTGCGGGTGATCTGGGCAATCGTTTCGCCCGTGTCGCTGCGGTTCAGGGCCGCGCCGCCGCGGCCGCTCTGGTGGGAAATGACCCCGGCGATGCGCGGATAGACCGCGCCGGCCAGCAGGGTGGCCTTGCCGTTGCGCGAGTGCCCCCAGGCGACGACCGGCGCGGCCTCCAGGCCCGGCTCGCGGACCAGGACCTCGGCGAGCGCGTCGTAGAGCCAGGCCCAGGCCGCCAGCGCGCCGCCGGTCTCGACGCCCGGACCATACAGCCGGACCAGCGCCGGCTTCGACGCCGCCGCCTCGTCCGGGACCAGGTCAGCGGCGTAGACGATGGCCACGGCGTAGCCGCGGTCGAGCACGCGCTCCAGCGGCGGTCCGTTGATGTAGCGGCCCAGGATGATCTTGGCGGCGGCGGCCATCGGGCCGCCGCACATCTCCGGCGGCGCGGTCAGGGACGACACCCCGTCGACCTTGCCGTGAAGGGCCAGCGCATTGCCGCAGAAGTTCTGGATGACGAGCAGGGCCCGCACGGGACGCCCGGGCGCCGGCGTGGCCAGCACCACATTGACCTTGCCCCGGTCGCCCGCCTCGCCGAACCCGACGGTCAGCTGCTGCAGGCGCGCGCCCTCGCCATAGCGCGTCGACGCCAGCGGCTCACGCGCCAGGATCGCGCCCGGCAAGGACGGCGGCATGACGCCGTAGACAGACCCTGCGAAGGCGTCGCGCAGCAGGGGCGCCCGGCGGGATTCCCAGTCGGCGACCGTCGTCACCGGCGGGGCGTCCCCGAACGCGCCCAGCACCTCCGGCGAAGCCGCGGGCGCGCCGATCGCGTCCGGGACCTTCGGAAAGACCTGAGCATAGCCGACACGCAGGGCCAGCGTCGCCGCCATCAAAAGCCCGAGGCTGATCCAGCCCAACCACCGCCACATCCGCTGTTCTCGCCCGTTCCGTTGCGGGACAGCGTAGCGCCGACCCGGCGCCCGAGGCTACAGCCTCGCCGAACGCTCGCGGGCGGTCTGGGCGCCCAGGTAGTTCAGTTCGATGATCACGCCGTTGGGGTCGCTCAGGAACAGCTGCCGGATCGGCGCGTCCGGCACGCCGATCTCGCGGAAGGCGACGCCCAGTCCGTCCAGCCGGGCCTTCACGGCGTCGATGTCGGCGATGGCGAAGGCGACATGGCTGAGCGCCGCCGCGTCGCAGCCCACCCCCGCCGTCGGCCGCGTCATCAGATGCACGACCGGCCGCTCGCCCGCGTAGAGCCAGTGGCCGTCGAAACTGAAGTCCGGCCGCCACCGTTCGGTCAGGCCCAGCACCTCGACATAGAAGGCGCGGGTCTCGTCCAGCCGGTCGGTGGCGATGTTGATGTGGTCCAGGTCGAGGATCATCGCCTCGGCTCCCTCTACCGCCGCTTGCCCTTCTTCACGCCCTTGGGCGTGCCGCCGCGCTTGGGGCCGCCGCGGCCGGGGTCCTTGCCGAAGTCGCCGCGGCGGCGCACGCCAAGGCGGGGCCTTGGCGCGTTGGGATCGGCCTTCACCGGCTCGCTGAGCATCTGGAACAGCAGGCCGCCGGTCACCGGGGTCGCCTCGCGCAGCTTGACCTGCACCGCCATGCCCAGCGGCCAGCGGGCGCCGCTGCGCTCGCCGACCAGGGCGTGGCTGCGGTCGTCGTGCACGAAGAACTCGTCGCCCAGCGAGGAGACCGGGATCAGGCCGTCGGCGCCGGTGTCGATCAGCCGCACGAACAGGCCAAAGCGGGTGACGCCGGTGATGCGGCCCTCGAACTCGGCCCCGACCTTGTCGGCCAGGAAGGCGGCGACGTAACGGTCGGTGGCGTCGCGCTCGGCGGCCATGGCCCGGCGCTCGGCGTGGGTGATCCGCTCGGCGGTGTCCTTGATCTGCTTGATGTCCTCGTCGGTGAGGCCGTCGGAGCCCAGGCCCAGCGCGCGGATCAGGCCGCGATGGACGATCAGGTCGGCGTAGCGGCGGATCGGGCTGGTGAAGTGGGCGTACTTCGCCAGGTTCAGTCCGAAGTGGCCGATGTTCTCGGCGTTGTACTGCGCCTGCATCTGGCTGCGCAGCACCACCTCGTTGACGATGTCGGCGTGCGGGCCCTCGCGGGTGTCGTCCAGCAGCTTGTTGAAGCGGTGGGTGTTGGGCGCCTCGCCCTTGCTCCACGGGATGTCCAGCGTCTGCAGGAAGTCGGTCAACGCCTGCATCTTCTCGGGGCTGGGCGTGTCGTGGATGCGGTAGATCAGCGGCGAGCGCTTCTGCTCCAACGTCTCGGCGGCCGAGACGTTGGCCTGGATCATCATCTCCTCGATCAGCCGGTGCGCCTCAAGCGACGCGCGCTTGGTGATCGAGGCGACCTCGCCCTCGGCGCTGATGACGATGCGCCGCTCGTCGCTCTCGATGGCCAGCGGCGAGCGGGCGTTGCGGCCCTTCAGCATCAGGCGGTAGGCGGTCCACAGCGGCTTGAGCACGCCGTCGACCAGCGGGCCGGTCTTGTCGTCCGGATCGCCGTCGATGGCCGCCTGGGCCTGTTCGTAGCTGAGCTTGGCCGCCGAGCGCATCAGGCCGCGCACGAAGCGGTGGCTGGTCTTCTTGCCGTTGCTGTTGAAGACCATGCGCACGGCCATGGTGGCGCGGTTCTCGCCCTCGCGCAGGCTGCACAGGCCGTTGCTCAGCCGCTCGGGCAGCATCGGCTCGACCCGGTCGGGGAAGTAGACGCTGTTGCCCTTCTCGCGGGCCTCCTCGTCCAGCGCCATGCCGTGGCGGACGTAGGCGGCGACGTCGGCGATGGCCACCCAGACGATCCAGCCGCCGGGGTTCTTCGCGTCGGGGTCGGGGTGGGCGAAGACGGCGTCGTCGTGGTCGCGGGCGTCGGACGGGTCGATGGTGATGAACGGCAGGTCGCGCAGGTCCTCGCGGCCCTGCAGCGTCGGGGCCTGGGCCGCCTCGGCCTCGGCTTCGGCCTGGGCGGTGAAGCCCATCGGGATGCCGTGGGTATGGATGGCGATGAGAGACGCGGCGCGGGGCTCGTCCTCGCGGCCGATGCGCTCCAGCAGCTTGCCGCGCTTGGGGCCGTAGCGCTGGCTGCCCGGCTGCACCTGGACCTGGGCCAGGACCAGGTCGCCGTCCTTCAGGTCGCGCGCCTCGTGGACATCGAGCAGCAGCACGTCCTTGGACTTGCGGTCGACCGGCTCGACGCGGACCTCGCGATTGCCCTTGCGGATCACGCCCAGGATGCGGTGGGCGCTCTGGCCCAGCTTCTTGATCAGCCGCGCCTCGGTCTCGCCGGTCTCCAGCCGCTCGAAGCGGACCAGGCAACGGTCGCCGACGCCCGGCGCGCCGGTGACGGCCTCGTTGCGGTCGGGGGCCAGCCGGATCAGCGGCAGATCCTCGCCACCCTTGACCAGCTTCACATAGAGATCGCCGTCGTTGTCGCGCTCGACCACGTCGGCGACGCCGACCGGCGGGAAGGCCCCGGCCTCGGAGAAGCCGCGGCGGCCGCGCTTGCCCAGCGCGCCCTCGGCCTCCAGGCCCCTGAGCATCTCGCGCAGCGCGCGGCGGTCGGCGCCCTTCAGGCCGAAGGCCTTGGCGATATCAGCCTTCTCCGCCTGGCCCGCGTCGCGCAGGAAGCGGATCAGGGTCTCACGATCGGGGAGGCCCTGGGGGAGGCGGGGCGTGCGGGGCGTGCGCGGGGCGCGGGACTTGGACATTGCCCCTGGGATAACGCGGGAGGGCGACAAACGCACCCTCCCATTGCATCCCTACTGATAGGCCGGCGGGTAGCCGCTCGTGCTCGGCTTCGCATAGCGGTCGCGCAGCTCGAAGGCGCGGCTGGTCTGCGGCTGCTCGACGCCCTCGATGAACACCGCCAGCGGCCAGCTGGACGTCTCCAGCGGGTCGCCGTTCCACAGCACCACATCGGCGTCCTTGCCCACCTCCAGCGTGCCGGCCGAGGTCTGGCCCCAGATGCGGGCGGGCGTTGACGTGATCGAGGCGATGGCGGCCTCGCGCGGCAGGCCGTAGGCGACGGCGAGGCCGGCGTTGATCCGGGCCTGGCGCAGGTTGTTGAAGTCGCGGCTGCCCATGATGGCCACCTGGACTCCAGCCCGCTGCAGGCGGGCGGCGTTGTCCAGGCGCGCGCCCAGCGTCTCGAACTGGCTGGGCAGGCTGGCCTGGGAATCGATCAGCACCGGCACGCCGGCGGCCGCGATCTCGTCGGCGACCATCCAGCCTTCCTCGACGCCCTCGAGGATGACCTTGATCTTCTCGTCGCGGGCCAGCTTGAGCGCCTGGCGGATGTCGGCGGCGCGGTGGACGCGGATCAGCAGCGGCGTGCGCCCCTCGACCACCGGGATCAGGGCTTCCAGATCGATGCGCGACAGGCCGAACTCGCGCGTGCCGCCGCGCTCGTAGGCGGAGCGGTTGCGGGCGAAGGCGCGGGCGTCCTCGAGGGCGGCCTTGACCAGCACGATGGCCGCGCCGCGCGAGCCGCCGGCGTTGCGGGCGCCGGCCTGACCAAGGTCCAGCGCCACCGCCACGCGGGCCTTGATCACCGGGTCCCTGTCGCCGGCCCCCAGGCCGACCACGGCGGCCTGGCCGGAGAACATCTTGGGATCGCCTTCGCCGCCCCCGCCGCCGCCGGCGAAGTCGTCGTGGCCGTCGCCGGCCCCGCCGTCATGGACATGGCCGCCGCCGCCCCGGCCCAGCACCGGCGTGATCACCGCCCGGGTGATGCCGGTCTGGCGGGCCAGCGGGATCATCGCCGAGTCCGGATTGACGCCGTAGCTGATGTCGAACCCGGCCGAGAGCTTCCCGGAACTGTCGTCGCGCGTCGACAATTCCAGCTCGACCTCCGACACCGTCAGGTTGGAGGAGGGGGCGATCATCCCGGGGGTGACCACGCCGCCCTTCGCGTCGATGACGCGGGCGCCGGCCGGGGCGGTGACGCCCGCGCCGACGGCGACGATCTTGCCGTCCTTCAGCACGATGGCGCCCGAAGGCACCGCGCCGGCCGCCGTGGCGGTCTCCAGCCGGGCGTTGATGATGGCGACCGTCTCGGCCGAGGCGGTCGTGGCCAGCGCCAGGGCGGCGATGGAGGCGAGGAGCAGGCGTTTCATCAGTGGAAGGCTCCTTCGCCCGGACGGCCCAGTTCGAAGTCGGACCTGGGTTGGTAACGCGGGTCCTTGCGGTCGTAGACCACGGCCCCGTCGACATAGACCTGCTCGGCCACGGCGTAGACGCTGAACGGGTCGGCGCTCCAGATCACCACGTCGGCCCGCTTGCCGGCCTCCAGCGTGCCGGTCTGGTCGGCGATGCCCAGGGCCTTGGCCGGGTTGGCGGTGATCCAGGCGATGGCCTCGGCGCGGGTGATGCCGAAACCGATGCGGTTGCCGGCGGCCATGGCCAGGGCGGCTTCCTGGTTCAGCCGCTGGGTCATGGTCTCGTCGTCGGAGTGGATGACGGTGCAGGCCCCGGCCTTGTACGCGATCGCCGCGTTGGCCTCGATGCCGTCCAGCGACTCCATCTTGAAGCCCTGCCAGTCGGCCCAGGTGGCGAAGCAGATGTCCTCTTTCGCCAGCACCGCGCCCAGCTTGTAGGCCTCGCTGGCGTGGTGGAACATCGTGATCTTGTAGCCGAACTCCTTGGCGATATCGATCATCACGGCCATCTCGTCGGCCCGGTAGCAGTGGTTCTGCACCAGGATCTCGCCGCGCAGCACGCCCGCCAGGGTGTCCAGCGTCAGGTCACGCTTGGGCGGATCGGCCTTCTCGCCCTTGTCGACCTTGGCGCGATAGTCGTCCCAGCGGCGGGCGTAGTCGGCCGCGTCGATCCAGGCGCGGCGGTAGCCGGCCACGTTGCCCATGGCGGTCGAGGGCGTGCGGCTCTTGCCGCCATAGACCCGCTTGGGGTTCTCGCCGCAGGCCATCTTCACGCCGTAGGGCGCGCCGGGGAACTTCATGCCCTGCATGGTGACCGAGGGCACGTTGCGGACGGTGACCGAACGGCCGCCGAACAGGTTGGCCGAGCCGGGGAGGATCTGCAGGGTCGTCACGCCGCCGGCCCGGGCGCGGTTGAAGCCCGGGTCCTGCGGCCAGATCGAGTGCTCGGCCCAGACATAGGCGGTGTTGGGATCGGTGGCCTCGTTGCCGTCGGAGCGCGCGCCCACCGAGGGCGAGGGATAGACGCCCAGGTGGCTGTGGGCGTCGATGACGCCCGGGGTCACCCACTTGCCGGTCCCGTCGATGACGAAGGCGTCGGCCGGGATCGGCGTGTCGGGGCCGCCGACCGAGACGATCTTGCCGCCGGACATGAAGATCACGCCGCCCACGATCTGCTGGCCAGTCGCCGTCAGGATGGTGGCCCCGCGGATCGCGGTAGGCCGCGAGGGCAGGGCGGCGTAGGTGCTGGGGAAGGCGTCCGGCCGGGCGGCCGGGTCGAGTCCGGCGCGCACCGGCTTGGCCGGACCGCTCTCGGCCTTGGCGGGCTTGTCGCCCGTGGATCCGGCCATGCCGGTGGTCGCGCAGGCGGCCATGAGGACCGCCGTGGCGGAAGCGGCCAGCGCCGCGCGTAGTCTGGGTGTCATCGCCCCGTCCCGAACTGAAGGCGGTGAGATCAGACCAATTGCCCTACGCGGTCAATTCGGGCCCGGATTACAAGCCGGTAATCTTCGCGTCGCCCTCGCGCGGGCGGGCTGTCACTTGCATCCCCTTAACCTCCGCCCGATATCGAAGAGACAGCGATGGCGCGGCATGATTCGCGACACGCCTCCAAGCGAAGGGCCAATCATGACTGACTACATGCACACCGCGATAAATCTCGTCCCGATGGTGGTCGAACAGACCAGCCGCGGCGAGCGCGCGTTCGACATCTTCTCGCGCCTGCTGAAGGAGCGGATCATCTTCCTGACCGGACCGGTCGAGGACGGCATGTCCGCGCTGATCTGCAGCCAGCTGCTCTTCCTGGAGTCGGAGAACCCCAAGAAAGAGATCAGCATGTACATCAACTCGCCGGGCGGCGTGGTGACCAGCGGCCTGGCGATCTACGACACCATGCAATACATCAAGAGCCCGGTGACCACGGTCTGCATGGGCATGGCGGCCTCGATGGGTTCGCTGCTGCTCTGCGCCGGCGCCGCCGGCCAGCGCGTCGCGTTGCCCAACGCCCGCATCATGGTCCACCAGCCCTCCGGCGGCTTCCGCGGCCAGGCGAGCGATATCATGCGCCACGCCGAGGACATCCTGAAGACCAAGCAGCGCCTCAACGAGATCTACGTGAAGCACACCGGCCGCACGATGGAAGAGGTCGAACAGACCCTCGACCGCGACCACTTCATGAGCTCGGAAGAAGCCAAGGCCTGGGGCATCGTCGACCATGTCTACGAGACCCGCGAAGCCAGCGAAGCCGGCGCGGCCTAGGGGTTTCAGGCGTTTGAGTTACGGAAAGGCCCGGTGGAAACACCGGGCCTTTTTTCTTTCCACCCTACGGTCGCCCCTTGAAGACCCGATACCCCTTCTCCTCGGCGATCTTCAGCATCTCGCGGTCGCCGGAGGTGTCGCCGTAGGCGGCGGTCAGGCGGACGTCCTCGCCGAACACCTCGCGCAGGCGGCGGACCTTTTCCGGGCCGCGGCAGTTGGGGCCGGCCAGGGTTCCGATGACCCGGTCGCCCTGGTCGAAGGCGATGCCGCTGCCGAGCAGCTTGTCGCAGCCGAGGCCCCGGGCGAACGGGGCGACGATGATGTCCGGCGAGGCGGTGACGATGACCATGCGCGCGCCGCGCTGCTGCCAGCGCCGCCAGTTGGCCAGGGCGTCGGGACGGAACAGGGTGGCCGAGGCGTAGTTGGCGAAGGCCTTGGCCTCCTTCTCCAGCTGTTCGCGCGGGACGCCGGCCAGGAATTCGCGCACGGCGGCGGCCTTGATGCGCCCGCGGTTGCGATGGAACAGGTAGGCGGCGCCATCCGGGAACAGTTTCGCGCAGCCGGCGGCCCAGCGGCCGGGCCCGGCGCGCCATTTCAGGAAGGCCGTGAAACTGTCGCGCACCGTCAGGGTGCCGTCGAAATCGAAGGCCACGATCGGCGTTTCGGACAGCGGATCGGCCATCATCGGCCGCGCCACGGTCAGTCCCCGGGCCAGCATCGATGGTCTGCGTGTCATTATCACTTTGGTCCCGCCCCCTGAGCGGCTTGGTTTCGATCACGATTCCGACAGATGTGACACTGTCGAGACATCGCAAGGACCTGCTCGCAAGACCCGCGCCAGAGCCCGCGCTTGTGCCGGAACGGGGCAGTTCCCATCTGAACGACGAACCGGGCCGGCCGGCGGCGGGACAGCGCCGACGTCGAAACGTCCGCACTGTGATCGCCCGACCCCTTGTCCGCGCTGCGCGGATCGGGGATTGTCAAGGATTGGAAAACCCCCGGCGTGTATCCTGCAAGACCGGTTGGCAGGGAACTTCCGGTGGGGATGGCGAATTCGTCCGCCAGGACGATCGCCCGAGCGTGAGAAGACAGATGACCAAGGCCGCCAGCGGCGATTCCAAGAGCACCCTGTACTGTTCTTTCTGCGGAAAGAGTCAGCATGAGGTGCGCAAGCTTATCGCCGGACCGACGGTGTTCATCTGTGATGAATGCGTCGAACTCTGCATGGATATCATCCGTGAAGAGCACAAGATCGCCTTTGTGAAGTCCAAGGACGGTGTCCCGACTCCGAAGGAAATCCGTGAAGTCCTCGATGATTACGTAATCGGGCAGGATCACGCCAAGAAGGTGCTCTCGGTCGCGGTGCACAATCACTACAAGCGCCTGAACCACGCGACGAAGAACAACGACGTCGAACTGGCCAAATCCAACATCATGCTGGTCGGCCCGACGGGCTCGGGCAAGACGCTGCTGGCCCAGACCCTGGCCCGAATCATCGACGTGCCGTTCACGATGGCCGACGCCACGACCCTGACCGAAGCCGGTTATGTGGGCGAGGATGTCGAGAATATCGTCCTCAAGCTTCTGCAGGCCGCCGACTACAACGTCGAACGGGCCCAGCGCGGCATCGTCTACATCGACGAAATCGACAAGATCAGCCGCAAGTCGGACAATCCCTCGATCACCCGCGACGTCTCGGGCGAGGGCGTCCAGCAGGCGCTGCTGAAGATCATGGAAGGCACCGTCGCCTCCGTGCCGCCGCAGGGCGGGCGCAAGCATCCCCAGCAGGAATTCCTGCAGGTCGACACCACCAACATCCTGTTCATCGTCGGCGGGGCCTTCGCGGGCCTGGAGAAGATCATCTCCAGCCGCGGCCAGGGCACGTCGATCGGCTTCGGCGCCAAGGTCGCCGATCCCGAAGAGCGCCGCACCGGCGAGATCCTGCGCCAGGTGGAGCCGGACGATCTGCTGCGTTTCGGCCTGATCCCCGAGTTCATCGGCCGTCTGCCGGTCATCGCCACGCTGGAGGACCTCGACGAGGTCGCCCTGGTGAAGATCCTGACCGAGCCGAAGAACGCGCTGATCAAGCAGTACGCCCGTCTGTTCGAGATGGAAAATGTCGGCCTCAAGTTCACCGACGACGCACTGAACGCGGTGGCCCGCAAGGCCATCCTGCGCCGCACCGGCGCCCGCGGCCTGCGCTCGATCCTCGAAGGCATCCTGCTGGAGACCATGTTCGAACTGCCCAGCTACGAGGGCGTCGAGGAAGTGGTGGTCAACGCCGAGGTCGTCGAAGGCCGCGCCCAGCCGCTGGTCATCTACGCGGAGAAGAAGGCAGGCTGAGCCTCACCTTCGGACTGAAATGCGAAAGGGCGCGGTCGTAAAGGCCGCGCCCTTTTTCGTTGTTTCCAGATCGCGCCGGTTCATTCTCGTGGTCTGAACCAGTTTGCGGGGCATCTGCGATGACTGAGGACTCTCCGAGCCCGGCGAAGCGCGCGCTTATCGGGCGCTACCTGGCCGCCAGCGGATTGCAGACGCGGATCGACTCGGGGGCCTTCCTTGATCACCTCGCGTTTCCAGGCGGTCCGCTTACGGGACTGTTGCCCGAGCAGGTGTCCCTCAGGGACTTCTTCACTGGGCCAATGGGTGCCCTGAAGCAGGCCTACGAGAAGCATCGCGACATCTGGCAAGAAGAGTACGAGTCCCACGTCGACGGCATGTTCGGCGAGGATGAGCTCTTGCAGGTCGTCAACTTTCTGGAAAGTCCGTCTGGCCGCCTCTACCTCGACGCACAGTGGCGGATGGACGCCTACATCGAAACGAACACCGAAGCGGTGGTTGAGCATATCGTCGCCGAGGCTCAAGCGAGTCTCCGGGACGGTGGGTGACGTGGCCCGTGGCCCTGACGGGCCGACGCTTCTCAGTAGCCGCCCGAGGGACTTGGGGCGCCGCTTGACGCCATCATTCGTCGCAGGTTGTCGATGCTCCTTGATCTGCTTGCCGTAGCGCGATGCCGGGTTGATCATCAGCGGGGCGGCATGCGGAGGTGGTCGGTGTCGTTTGGCAGAAGTCTTCTCGTCGCCCTGCTGGCGCTGATCGCCACGCCCGCGCTCACCGCCAAGCCCCCCGCCGAGTACGCCGGTGCGGACGGCGGCTATGTCGCTTACGCGGTCGGTACGATCACGCTCGGCATGCACTTCGACTTTCCGTACCGCCGCGTGGCCGCAGCAGACGGGACGCCGGTGACCGACTGGAAGGGGACGATCGAGCCGAAGCTGGGCGGGGCCATCTATCTGAAGATCAAGAACCCGGATTTCGAGGGGCGCGAGACCGGTCAGATCGTCGTGCGCCGCCTGCCGCCCGGTGATTACCTGATCGACAATTTCGCCTTCTACGGCTCCAGTCCGACCGGCGCGGCCTACGACTGGTCGTCCGCCAGACCCTTCGCGATCCGCTTCACGATCCAGCCGGGCAAGGCCACCTACATCGGCAGCTTCATGCGCTCGCCCTCGCTCGGCACGCCGCTGGAGAAGCAACTCGGCGCGGCGGGGTTCTTCGTTGTCGCGGATCGCGCGGCGCGCGACCTGCCGCTCATCGGCCCGAAGCTGCCGGCGGGGTGCGAGGTGGTCACCCAGGTGACGGACGTGGACGCGTTCGGCAGCGCGGCGCTGCGGAGCGCGGAGCCTTAGGACCGTTGGCGCTCAAACCTTCCCCGTCATCCTCGCCCCTGTGGCGAGGACCCCTGTGTCGGTTCGCAGGTGAGAGCGTGATCTTCCCCTCACGTGCAGGCTAAGCGAGGGGTCCTCGGGACAAGCCCGAGGATGACGAGGAATTTGGTGCTCGGCGTGCACAGATGGCTCCAACGGGCCGTCGAAGCACGCCATGCCCCTAAGCCGCCTCCAGCTCACACCCGGCCAGGGTGATCCGGTGCATCAGCCGGTAGTGGCCGTGGTAGTCGTTCTTGGCGAAATGCCAGGTGGCGCGGTTGTCCCAGATGGCGACCATGCCGGGCTCCCAGACCAGGGTGTGGACGCGATCCATGTTCATGGCGTGGGCGTAGAGCTTCATCAGCAGCGGCAGGCTCTCCTCGCGGGTCTGCCCCTCGAAGCGCAGGGTGAAGCTGGGGTTCACGTAGAGCACCGCCTTGCCGCTGCCCGGGTGTTTGATGACCACCGGATGCACCGTCTCCGGCGTCTCCACGCCGCCCTTGGCCAGCTCCGGCTGGTCGGTCTGGGCGTAGACGCCCTTCTCGCCGAACACATGGTCGGAGCCGTGCACCGCGCGCAGGCCGGCGATCTGCGCCTTCGTCTCCGCGTCCAGGGTGTCGAAGGCCGCGTACATGTCGGCGAACAGGGTGTCGCCGCCGCTGGGCGGCAGGTCGCGGGCGACCAGCACCGAGCCCATGGCCGGGGCGATGTCGTAGCTGTGGTCGGTGTGCCAGCCGCCGCCGATGTTGGTGGTCTGCTCGGCGGTCTTCTCGACCTTGGCGATCACCGGATAGCCGGGGGCGGCGGGGAAGAAGCGGTTGACGTCGATGGGCGCGATGCGCTCGGCCAGCGCGATATGCTGCTCGGGCGTGATCGACTGGCCGCGGAAGAACAGGGCGCCATGGTCGAACAGCGCCTGGCGGATGGAGGCGACGTCGGCGTCGCTGGCGTCGGCCAGGTCCACGCCGGACACATAGGCGCCGCAGCCGTCGGCCGGTTCGATCCTGAGGGCGGTGGCGAGCATGGCGGTCTCCCTTGTCGTTGGCGCGATCAGGCCACGGCTCTGGCGGCCTGACTGTCACTTCAGTTACAGTGGGCCATGCCCGCCGCCGCCCTCGATCTCGTCGCCGCCATCCCCTGGTTCGCCCGTCAGCCGGCCGACCGCCGAGACGCCCTTCTGCGGGCCGGCCGTCTGTCGCGCCGGGGCGCCGGCGAGTGGATGCATGGCGAGGGCGACGAGGAGACCGGCGTGCTGGCCGTCGTCGACGGGGCGCTGAAGGTCTACGGCCAGGCGCCGGGCGGCCGCGAGGCGCTGATCGGCCTGCTGCCGGCCGGCGCGATGATCGGCCAGAGCGTCGCCTTCGGCGGCGGCCCGCGCATCGTCACCGCCATCGCCGCCGTGCCCTCGACCCTGTTCACGCTCAGCGACCGGGCGCTGCGCCAGGTCGCCGCCGACCATCCGGGCCTTTGGGAGGCGCTGTCGGCGCTGGTCTACGGCCAGCTGCGCCTCAACGCCCAGGCGGTGGCCGAGTTCGTGGCGCTGAAACCCCGTGAACGCCTGGTCTCCCGCCTGCTGCAGCTGTCCGCCCAGACCGGCGGCGAGATCCCGGTCTCCCAGGCCGACCTCGCCGAGATGATCGGCGTCACCCGCAAGGCGGTGAACGGCTGGCTGGGCGCGCTGGAGGGGCAGGGCCGGGTGGCCCGCGGCTACGGCGTGATCACGGTGCTGGACCGGGTTGGGCTGGAGCGGATGCTGGGGTGACCCACTCAGATTCGTCATGGCCCGACTTGTTCGGGCCACCCATGCGTGGTGATGAGGCCGGAGGGGCGCGGAAGGCCACCGCTGCCCGTGTTCATGGGTGGCCCGAACAAGTCGGGCCATGACGGAGTGGGGGAGCGAGCTTGAGCAACCTGTACCAGCAGTTGAACGCCAACGCCGTCCCGTCAGCGCCGTTCCTGGAGCGCCCGGACGGCCGCGTCGACAGCTACGCCGACCTCGACGCCCACACGGCCCGCTACGCCCACGCCCTGCGCGCGCTGGGGGTTAAGACTGGCGACCGCGTCGCGGTGCAGGTCGAGAAGAGTCCGGAGAACCTCTACCTCTACCTGGCGACGATCCGGGCCGGGGCGGTCTTCCTGCCGCTCAACACCGCCTACACGATCCGCGAGCTCGACTATTTCATCGGCGACGCCGGCCCCTCGCTGGTGGTCTGCGATCCGCTGGTCGAGGAGGAGATCGCCGGCCTGATCGATCCGATGGACGCGAAGGTCGCGACCCTGGACGCCCACGGGCAGGGGACCCTGACCGACATCGCCGAGAGCCGGCCCTCGACGTTCCAGACCGTCGACCGCGCCCCGACCGACCTCGCCGCCATCTGCTACACCTCCGGCACCACGGGGCGGTCGAAGGGGGCGATGCTCACCCACGGCAACCTGGCCAGCAACGCCGCGACGCTGGTCAAGCTGTGGCGGTTCACGGCGCAGGACGTCCTGATCCACGCCCTGCCGATCTACCATGTGCACGGGCTGTTCGTGGCCACCAACGTGCTGCTGATGGCCGGCGGCTCGATGATCTTCCGGAGCAGGTTCGACGCGGCCGAAGCGCTGTCCCTGATGCCCCGCGCCACGGCGCTGATGGGCGTGCCGACCTTCTACACGCGCCTGCTGGCCCAACCCGGCCTGACCCGAGAGGCCGTCGCCGGCATGCGCCTGTTCATCAGCGGCTCGGCCCCGCTGCTGGCCGAGGTGCACCGCGAGTGGTCCGACCGCACCGGGACGGCGATTCTCGAGCGCTACGGCATGACCGAGACCGGGATGAACACCTCCAACCCCTACGACGGCGACCGCGTGGCCGGCACGGTCGGCTTCCCGCTGCCGGACGTGTCGCTGCGCATCGCCGATCCGGAGACCGGCGCGGCGCTGGCGACCGGCGAGATCGGCATGATCGAGGTGAAGGGCCCCAACGTCTTCGCCGGCTACTGGAACATGCCGGAGAAGACCGCCGCCGAGTTCCGCGCCGACGGTTTCTTCATCACCGGCGACCTCGGGAAGATCGACGAGCGCGGCTATGTCAGCATCGTCGGGCGCGGCAAGGACCTGATCATCTCCGGCGGCTTCAACGTCTATCCCAAGGAGGTCGAGGAGGAGCTCGACGCGCTGCCCGGCGTGGTCGAGAGCGCCGTCATCGGCCTGCCGCACCCGGACCTCGGCGAAGGCGTCACCGCCGTGGTGGCCACGGGAGGGAAGGGCGCGTTCGACGAGGCGGCCGTCATCGCCGCGCTGAAGGACCGGCTGGCCCGCTTCAAACAGCCCAAACGCGTGCTGTTCGTCGACGACCTGCCGCGCAACGCCATGGGCAAGGTCCAGAAGGCGCTGCTGCGGGAGCAGCACGCCGGGCTTTACAAGCAACCCTGATCGCCATCCCCATCCGTCATGGCCCGACTTGTTCGGGCCACCCATGCGTGGTGAGTTTGCGGGCTCCCTGCGTGCTTCGACACGCGCTCTCCGAGCGCTGCTCAGCATGACGTGGATGGGATGCCTTCAATCTACGTCATCCTGAGCAGCCCGCGCAGCGGGCGTGTCGGGGCCTGCCCTCGGGCCGGCCAACGGCCGGTCCCGGGGGGACGCACGGCGACCACGGTGTTCATGGGTGGCCCGAACAGGTCGGGCCATGACGAGCAGGGGTGGGGGCGAAAGTCTCCTTTACAACGTCCTCTCGTCAGTTTCTATTCGCAACGCGCTACGGAGGCGCCGCGAATGTCGAAGAAGTCCGTGCTGGTCATCGGGGCCGGAGACGCCACCGGCGGCGCCATCGCCCGCCGGTTCGCCCGCGAGGGCCTGGCCGCCGTCATCGTGCGCCGTGACGCGGAGAACCTGACCGCGCTGGCCGACCAGATCCGCGCCGAGGGTGGGGAGGCCCATCCCTTCGGCATCGACGCCCGGCTGGAGGAGCCGATGGTCGAGCTGTTCGAGCGCATCGAGGCCGACATCGCGCCGCTGGAGGCCGTGGTCTTCAACATCGGCGCGAACGTCAACTTCGGCATCCGCGACACCACCGCCCGCGTCTACCGCAAGGTCTGGGAGATGGCCGCCTTCGCCGGATTCCTCACGGGGCGCGAGGCCGCCAGACACATGGTCCCGCGCGGACGGGGCACGATCCTCTTCACTGGCGCCACGGCGTCCCTGCGCGGCGGCAAGGGCTTCTCGGCCTTCGCCGGGGCCAAGTTCGCGCTGCGCGGCCTGGCCCAGAGCATGGCGCGCGAGCTGGGCCCGCAGGGGGTCCATGTCGCCCACATCATCATCGACGGGGCCATCGACACCGAGTGGATCGCTGCGAACTTCCCGCAGCGCCATGCGCTGAAGGACCAGGACGGCATCCTCGATCCCGACCACATCGCCGACGCCTACTGGATGCTGCACAGCCAGCCCCGCGACGCCTGGACCCATGAGCTGGACCTGCGGCCATGGATGGAGACCTTCTGATGCCCAAGACGCTGGAATTCCTGTTCGACGTCGGCAGCCCGACGACCTACCTGGCCCACAAGCGGATGCCCGGCCTGATCGAACGCACCGGCGCCGAGGTCATCTATGCGCCCGTGCTGCTGGGCGGCATCTTCAAGGCCACGGGCAACGCCTCGCCGGTCGCGGTGCCGGCCAAGGGCGTCTACATGGGCGCCGACATGGCGCGGTTCGCGAAGCGGTTCGGCGTGCCGCTGAACATGAACCCCTACTTCCCGATCAACACCATCACCCTTATGCGGATGGTCGCCGGGATGGTGGGGGAGGAGGCCTTCCCCCGGCTTGTCGACACCCTGTTCGACGCCATGTGGAAAGGCCGCAAGAACATGGGCGACCCGGAGGTCCTGGCCGCCGTGTTGACCGGCGCGGGCTTCGATCCGGCGGCATTGCTGGCGCTCGCCGAGAGCCCGGAGGCCAAGGACCGGCTGAAGAGCAACACCGAGTCGGCGGTGGCTCGCGGCGCCTTCGGCGCCCCGACCTTCTTCATCGACGACGAGATGTTCTTCGGCCAGGACCGCCTGGACTTCATCGAGGACGCGCTGGCCGGCTGACGCGGCGGGCGCTTGACCGGAGCGCCGTCTTGGCGAATCTGTCGCCGCCGGGTCTGATCGTCATACAAGCGTCCAGATCGGCGGCGAGAGTCGCGGCCCCGGGGCGTGGAGACGATCAGGACATGGAGCCGCCTTCCAAGGACGATCCGGCCAACCCCTATGGCTTCAAGAAGGCCTGGGGGAAGCAGCCGCAGAGCGCCTTCCGGATCGGGCCGCTGCCGAAGGCGGGCGCCGAGCCTGTCCGCATGCCGGCGCCGCCGCCCGAGCCCAGGCCCAAGCCGAAGCCAAAGCCCCGGCCGATTCCCGAGCCGACGCCCGAGCGGCCGTCCAGCATCCTGACCGGCTCGGCCGCCGCGCCGACGCCGCAGACGCCGTTCGCCGCCCCGGTGCAGCCCGTGCGGCCGCGTCCGCCCCGTCCGACCGGACCGACCATCCGCCCCGAGTCCATGCCGCTGGGCGCCGATGCGCCCAGGCCGCGGCCGCCGATGCCATCGCGGCCGGCCCCGCAGCCGCAGGCTCCGGCCTCCGAACCGGCCGCGCTGGCCCGTTCCGAAGCGCCCGGCCTCGCCCCGCCCACCGGCGCCCGCCCGCTGCTCACGCCGGAGCAGCTTGCCGCCCTCGGCGCTCCGGTCGAGGGACTGCCGCCCGCGCTGGCGGCGGCGAACGGCGGACGAAGCCGCTTGCCGCTGCTGGCCGCCGCCGCCGCCGCGACCCTGATCGCTGTCGCCGGCGTGGCCTGGTGGCTGTTGCGGCCATCCGACAGCGTGGAAGCGCCCTCCGCCGTCGTCGAGCCCGCGCCCGCCGCGACAACGCAGGCCGACATGCCGCCGCCGCCTCCCGCTGAGGTGATCGCGCCGGCTGTGACGGAACCCGCGGCGACGACCGCGCCGGCCCCGGCCGACCTTGCGCCGCCGTCGACGCGAAGCCTGGCGACGCCCCCGCCCGCGCTCCGCAGCACGCCGGCGGCGGCGCCGGCGGCCGCAACGCCCCCGCCGGTGACCGTCGCTCCCGCGCCGCTGGAGATCCCGCCGCCGGTGATCGCCGCCCCGCCGCCCACGCCCCGGCCCGCGCCGCCGCCGGTGGCCCGTCCGCCGGTCGACCCGGACGCGCCGATGACCACGCGGCTGCCCGAGGGCGGCTGACGACGACTGCCGCCACCGTCCTGTCAGCAGGATGGCGGACCCCGGTTCGCCGGGCTGGACAACCGTCCGCCCGGCGGGTCACGATCAGGCAACCAGAACAGAAACACACAGGGAGGCGGTCGTGTCCGACACGCTTACGCAGGACTTCGCCGATACCTCGGCGACGACTCTGGTCGATGCGCTCGCGACCGGGCGGGTCAGCGCGCTCGAGCTCGCCGACGCGGCCATAGCCCGTATCGAGGCCCGCGACGGCGCGATCAACGCCGTGGTGGTCCGCGACTTCGACCGCGCCCGCGACGCCGCCCGGGCCGCTGACGCCGCGCTGGCGCGCGGTGACCGCCGGCCGCTGCTGGGCGTGCCGATGACCATCAAGGAAGCCAACTGGCTGGCCGGCACGCCGACCACCTGGGGCATGGAGATGTGGCGCGAGGCGAAGGCGCCGGTGGACGCGGTTGGCGTCGACCGCCTGAAGGCCGCCGGGGCGGTCATCCTGGGCAAGACCAATGTCCCGCCGATGCTGGCCGACTGGCAGAGCGACAATCCTGTCTATGGCCGCACCCACAATCCCTGGGACCTGTCGCGCACGCCCGGCGGCTCGTCCGGCGGCAGCGCCGCGGCGCTGGCGGCCGGCATGGTCCCGCTGGAGTTCGGGTCCGACATCGGCGGCTCGATCCGGGTCCCGGCGGCCTTCTGCGGCGTCTATGGCCACAAGCCGAGCTACGGGCTTGTGCCATTGCGCGGACATACGCCGCCGGGCGTCGACGGGACCGACGTTCCGCTGGCGGTGGTCGGGCCGATGGCGCGCACCGCCGCCGATCTGGACCTGGCGCTGGGCGTGCTGGCGGGCCCGGCGCCGGAGGAGGCCGTGGGCTACAGCCTCGCGCTCCGGCCGTCGCGCCACGCGCGGCTGGCCGACTTCCGCGTGCTGATCCTCGACGCCCATCCGATGGCGAAGGTGGACGACGAGATCGTCGCCGCGCTCCACGCCCTGGGCGACCGCCTTGAGGACGCCGGGGCCCGGGTCGATCGCCACACCGATCTGCTGCCCGACCTGGCGGACGCCCAGATGCTCTACGGCGCGATCCTCAACGTCGCCATGACCCGCGGTCAGCCGGGCGCCCGCTCGCCGTCGGCGCATGAGTGGATGGGCCTGCTCGACGGGCAACTGGCCGTCCGGCGCCAGTGGGCGCGGCTGTTCGAGGGCTTCGACGTCGTGCTGGCCCCCGCCCACGGGTCGCTGGCCTTCCCGCACGATCCCAGCCCCGACATGGGCGCCCGCAAGCTGACGCTGAACGGGGAGGGGACGCGCTACTTCGACCAGCTGGCCTGGCCGGGGATGGCGACCCTGGCCTGCCTGCCCGCCACGGCGGCGCCGATCGGCCTGTCGCGCGGCGGGCTGCCGATCGGCATCCAGATCCTCGGGCCGTATCTGGAGGATCGCACCCCGATCGCCTTCGCCGGCCTCCTTGAGCGCGCGTTCGGCGGCTTCGTCCCGCCGCCGGGCTACTGAGGCGTTCCGTCAGCCGTCATGGCCCGACTTGTTCGGGCCACCCATGCGTGATGATCGAGCCAGGTCGGGCGGGGGGCTTTCGGCTTTGTGTTCATGGCTGGCCCGAACAAGTCGGGCCATGACGCAGTGGGTGTGAAGCTCTATTCGACCGCTATGAACCTTGCTTCCCGCCTGTGGCGCGCCGCGCCGGTGCTGCTGTGCCTGACCATGCTGTTCTGGGCGGGCAACTCCATCGCCGGGCGGGCGATGGCCGGGGTCGTGCCGCCGATGAGCCTGTCCTTCTGGCGCTGGGTGCTGGCGGCGGCCCTGATCACGCCCTTCGCCTGGCCGCACCTGAAGACCGATTTCGCCGAACTGCGCCGGCGCTGGCCGATGGTGGTGCTGCTGTCGGCCAGTGGCGTCGCCTCGTTCGGTGCGCTGCTCTACCTCGGGCTGGAGACGACCACGGCGCTGAACAGCCTCTTGATGCAGGCCGCCATCCCGCCGCTGATCCTGCTGTTCGCCCTGGTCTTCCTGCGCGAGCGGACCGGTCTCGCCCAGACGCTCGGCGTGGTCCTGTCGCTGGCCGGGGTGCTGGTCGTCATCGCCCAGGGGCGGCCCTGGGACCTGCTGCACCTGGACATCCATCCCGGCGACGGCCTGGTCCTGGTCGGGGTGCTGCTCTACGCCGGCTACTCGCTGCTGCTGCGCCGCAAGCCGGTGGTGCATCCGCTCAGTCTGTTGTGGGCGACCTTCGTGGTCTCGATCCTGCTGCTGGCCCCGCTCTATGCCTGGGAGGTGTCGCGCCTAGGCGGCTTTACGGTGACGCCCAAGGCGCTGGCGGGCCTCGCCTATGTGGCGGTGTTCCCGTCGTTCCTCGCCTACCTGTTCTTCAACCGGGGCGTGGAGCTGCTGGGCGCGGGGCGGGCCGGACACTTCATGCATCTGATGCCGGTGTTTGGCAGCGTGCTGGCCGTGGCCCTGCTGGGCGAGGCCTTCCACGGCTTCCATGCGGTGGGGGTGGCCCTGATCGGGGCCGGGATCGTGCTGGCCTCGCTCAGGCGCCGCTGATCAGCGCCGCCCGTTCGTCGGCGGTCAGCGGACGCCAGCGCCCCTCGGGCAGGTCGCCCAGCGTCAGCGGTCCGACCCGGATGCGGTAGAGGTCGGCGACCCACAGGTCGACCAGTTCGCACATGCGCCGGATCTGCCGGTTGCGCCCCTCGGTCAGCACGAAGCGCAGCGTCCGGGGCCCCTCCTGCGTCACCTTGGCGGGGCGAAGCTGTCGGCCGTCCAGCGCCAGCCCGTGGCGCAGCAGGGCGAGCCGCTCCTCGGTGATCTGGCCGGTCACGGTGACCAGGTATTCCTTCTCCAACTCGGAAGCCGGGCCGATGACCGCCTTGGCCACCACCCCGTCCTCCGACAGGATCAGCAGGCCGCGCGAGTCCATGTCCAGGCGCCCGACCGGGGCCAGGCGACTGTCGCGGCCCGGGATGGCCGGCGACTCGCCCCACAGGGTGTCGCGGGTGATCAGCCGGACGGCCGGGGTCTGCTCGCCCTCGGGCTGGGAGGAGACGATCCCGACCGGCTTGTGGATCATCAAAGTCATCGCCGCGCCGAGATCCGCCGTGGCGACATCGGCCAGGGTCAGGGTCTGGCCGGGCAGGATTTTGCGGCCGACATCCTCGACCGTCTGCCCGTCGATGCTGACCAGCCCGCGGGCGATCAGGGCCTCGGCCTCGCGCCGCGAGCAGACGCCGCTCTGCGCCAGCCAGCGGTTCACCCGCTGGGGTTCGGCTTCATCGTAGGTGCGGGTCCAGGCCATGGGCGCTGTCTAATGGGTTTCCGGGTCGCGGGGAATCGCTCTGTCGCACCGTCGCCGGCGTGACAATTCCGCGCGCGGAGGTCGTGATCTGGCGGGGCTTCGACAAATAGACCGCCCGATGAGTCGTTTATCGTGATAAGAAAATCGCAGGCCCGGGTTGAATATCCCGGCGCCGAATACAATCCCCGAAGAGCGCCTGTTCGATGGCGCTGCAGGACTTCGCAGCATGGCCGACGTTTGTACGATCTGCCTGTCCGCGAACGTCGCGCCTGGATCGTGCGAGGCGGGCCATGGCGAGCTCTGACAACGACGACTTGCGCGGCGCCGGCCCGTTCGGCGCCCATGACTACGAGATCGCCTACGGCCGTCTGGAACAGGCGATGGAGGTCACCATCCACGCCACGACCGCCCGCCCGCTGGTGGTCGGCGACATCTATACCTTCAGCCGCCCGACCGGGATCTATGACGTCGAGGTCGCCGAGGTGATCCTGGGCGACGGTCCGGCCTGGGACGCGCGCTGCAAGGTGATCGACTTCATCCGCCTGTGAGCGCCGCTCGCCGGGCCCACACCCGATACGCCGAGCCGGAGGCTCGCCATGACCCTGTTCAAGCGACTGATTGACGCCCTGACCGCCGGATCGGTGTCCGACCGCGAGGTCCGCGCCGAGACCTGGGCGCTGGGCGGGCGCTATGCCGGCGAGGTCCTGCGTGGCGCGCGGGCCGAACTGGCCGACCGGGAGGTTTCGGCCCGCCGCGCCCTGGTGCTGCGCGCGGTGATCCGCAGCCAGGAACAGCTGGCCGCCCGATGACCGCTTCCAGCCCCTCCAGGACCGCCCCGATGACCGACGACGACATCAGCAAGCTGCAGCGCGAGAACACCTATCTCAAGCAGCGCATAGCCCAGCTCGAGGGCGATATCGTCGACCTGAGCAGCCAGGTCACCCGGCTGCAGCAGCAGAACCAGCATTTCAGCGCCCGCCGCGTCGTCCGCCCGCCCGATCCCCTCGGCGGCGGCCAGTAGCGGCTAGCGCTTTTTGAAGGCCTTGGCGTCGGCGGCGAGGGACGCGCCCCAGCCGGTCATCGTCGTCTCGTCCTCGGGGACGAAGGGCAGGGTCCCGGCCACGCCGCGGATCGCCAGCCAGAGCTGCTGGTTGAAATGACCCAGCATGCGCAGCGGCTTGCGCCGCTCGGTGACGTCCCAGCCGGCCGCCTCGAAGGCGTCGACCTGGTCGCGAAGCGGCAGGGTGTCGACGTCGTCCCAGTCGGCGGGGCGTTCGACCGCCTCCGCCTCGTCGGCGGTGAGGCCGAAGATGGCCATCGAGCAGGCGTCGATCTCCGGATGCTCTGCGCGGGCCTCCGGCTCGGCCCAGGCCGGCTTCATCAGCGCCTTGGTCTCCAGGTCGGCGATGCCGGGCAGGTCGATGAGGCGGCGGAGCTTGGGCTGGCTGGTCATGGACCCGGCTTACCGGGATAATGGCCCTCAGAGCAAATCACGGAGCGGCGGCATGGCGGGACTGAAGGACAAGCGCGGCTTCATCGACAAGGACCGCCTCGACCTCTCCGAGCGTCAGGCCGTCGAATACTGGATGAAGCGCTGGGGCGTCACCCGCGACCAGATCGCCGCCGCCCACCGCAAGGTCGGCAAGGCCACCAAGGACATCGCCGCAGAGTTGGGGAAGAAGCGGTAAGCGCGATCTATCCTCTCCCTGTTGGGAGAGGGGGACCCTGCGGAGCAGGGTGGTGAGGGACGCGCAGCCAGTCGGTGATTGGCCTTCGCGTTCGGCCCTCATCCCTTTCCGCGCAAGGAGTCCACGCACAGGAGCCTCCCGCTCCACCACCCTTCGGGTGGTCCCCCTCTCCCAAAAGGGAGAGGAAGAAATGGGGGGACATCTCAATTCTATCCCCCTCAGCTTCACTGCCCGTATCCTTTACAGGTCCCCGTCGCGGGGGAGGGCGTACGGATCCGGCCCGATACGGCGATGGAGATGCGGAGATGCGGGATTTGCCCGTGGACCCTGGCCCGCTCCAAAGGCGCGCCGGGACAAGAACCACGGGGTCCGGGGATCGTCGGTTGATCCTCGCCCGCCGGGCCTGGCCGTGAGGAACGACCAGGGCGCCGGGAGGTAGAAGCCCCGGCGAGGTGAAAGCGAGCGGGAGGATAATGCCCATTGCGCTCAGCCCTCGAAGCCTCTCCGCGGCGGAGCGCGTCAGGTTCTCGTCGAAAACTTCAAAGCACTACCCCCACGGTTCCCGGACAAGGGCCGTGGCGCTCCGCCGTCCTCCCCAACCTGTTCGGGTCTCGCCCGATGAGGCGGCGGAGCTGTGCGGGGTTCGCGACGCGCTTCGCGCTCCTCACCCTGACGAGCTCAGTAGGGCCCACCAACCTTCGTCATCCTGAGGAGCGCCCGCAGGGCGCGTCGCGAAGGACGCAAAGTCTCACGGCGTCCTTCGGCGCCTGACGCTACCCGCCCCCGGCCATGAAGTCGTAGACGTCGGCCGGGCCGGTGACGGCGATGCTGATGCGGTCGTCGTTGATCTGGATTTCGCCGCGGGCCACCGGGTGGTTGTTGGCCAGGATCCAGACCTCGTCGTTGATCTTGGCGTCGAGCGGAATCACCGCGCCCCGGCCCATGCGCAGCAGCTGCTGCATCGGCAGGGTCGAGCGGCCCAGAAGCACCGCGATATCGACGTTGACGGCTTTGACCTGACTCACGAAAACGCAGCCCCTCTCGCGCAACTCGCGCCGACACGCCACATTGCGGGCAGCATGCTTGATCAGCCGTTAAATCCCGCCGGCCAGCCCGCGCTATTCGGTCGCGCCGACGGTATTCCCGCCAGATGGGCGGTGTCGACGACGCCGGTGCCCTATCCGGCGGCGGTGGCGGCCATGGAAGCGCGCGCCGCCGCCATCGCCGAGGGGACGGCGGGCGAGCTGGTCTGGCTGCTGGAGCATCCGCCGCTCTACACCGCCGGGGTGTCGGCGAAGGCCGCCGACCTGCTGCAGCCCGATCAATTCCCGGTGTTCGAGAGCGGCCGGGGCGGGCAGTACACCTACCACGGGCCCGGCCAGCGGGTGGCCTATGTGATGCTGGACCTGACGCGGCGGGGCCGGGACGTGCGGGCCTTCGTCGGCGCGCTTGAGGCCTGGGTCATCGACGCCCTGGCCGCCTTCAATGTCGAGGGCGAGCTGCGCGACGGCCGGGTCGGGGTCTGGGTCGAACGCAAGGGCCCCGGCTGGTCGCGCGAGGACAAGATCGCCGCCATCGGGGTCAAGCTGCGCCGCTGGGTCAGCTTCCACGGGATCAGCCTGAACGTGGAGCCGGACCTCACCCATTTCGACGGCATCGTGCCCTGCGGCCAGACGGCGCACGGGGTCACCAGCCTGGTCGATCTGGGTCTGCCGGTGACCATGGACGAGGCCGACGCCGCGCTGAAGGCGTCGTTCACCCGGGTGTTCGGGCCTGTTGCGGAGGCGCCGGCGCTCCTCCGGACCTGAGCGCCGGCCTGCCGCGCGCCCTTGCCGCCTACTCCTGGCCGCAGGCCTTCCACGCCCTGTAATCGGCGCGCTCGGTCGAGCGGCGCAGATGCGGGGCGCCGAAGACGAAGCCGGTGTTGGGCTCGGTCGGCGCCTCCATGATCCAGATTTCGCCCGACGCCTTGGTCCAGACGAACTCCATGTCGCGGGCTTCGGCGCTGGTCCGGACCAGGCCGCAGACGTCGCCGGCCGGGCTGAGTTGCAGCTTGCGGAAGCGAAGGTTCTTGGCGTTGCGGGCCAGTTCCTTCACCGCGGCGACGGCCGGATCGGTGTCGGAGGCGGCCGGATCGGCGGCGAAGGCCGGCGCGGCGATGGCGGCGGCCAGGGCGGCGGCGAGAAGGATACGCATGGTCGGGGTTACTCCTAGACCTGAACGGTGCGGACGGGGTTGGGACCGAAGCGGTTGGCGCCCTGTTCGCCGGGCATGACGCCCAGCTCGATCACGGCCCAGAGGATGATGATGCAGGCGGCGTAGTCGAGCAGGCCGTCGGGCGTGGGCCAGGCCAGGGCCAGGGCCAGCACGACCACCCCGGCCAGCCAGCCGGACCGCCCGCGGTCATGCAGGCGCCGCGACAGCACGCAGCAGGCCGAGAACAGCAGGGCCGGATAGACGAACCAGCCGGTCAGCAGCTCCACCGTCGGCCCGAACGCGGCCTTGTAGAGCAGGGCCAGCACGATCAGCACGGCGGCCGCGAGAATGAACGGTCCGCGCGAGACGCGGCCCGTGGAGGAGAAGAACAGCTCCAACCAGTCTATCTGGCCGCTCATGCGGGGGTGCGCTCCGAGTCCGGTATGACTGGACCCTATCTAGTGTGCTTCCGACCCGAGGGGAACGGCCTCAGGCGAGGGCGGGCGCGGACGGCAGGGGCGCGAACGTCGGACGGCGCCGGCCGTGACGGTTGGTCCCGGCCTCGCCCTCGCCGGTGATCAGGCTGAGCACCAGCCACATCTGGCCCAGGATCGGTGGCATCACGAACAGCAGCATCCAGCCCGACAGGCCCCGGTCATGGCAGCGGCGCACGGCGGCGGCCAGACTGATCCAGGCCATGTTGAGGTAGTAGATCGAGCCGATCAGCATGATCCCGACCTGGTCGGCCAGGGTCACGCCGCTGCGGGTCTCGTCGCCGGCGCCGGTCAGCACGATGATCAGGAAGGTGAAGACGTAGGTGGCGGTGAAGACGCCGATCTGCGTCAGGGCGAAGGTCATCCGTCCGGCGCGGCCGCTGAAGCTGTAGAGGGTGGAGGCGTCCATGGCGAAGTCCCGACCTGGTTCGGGGGACTTAACGCGGCGGCGGGGCGAAGGTTCACGGGCGGGGGCGGGCGCCAGGCGGCGCCTTGGCGTCAGTCGAAGGTGGTGGCCGTCCGAACAGCCTCCTCACCCTGGTCGCCCTTCGGAGACGGCCCGAAGCGGTTTGGGCCTTTCGTGCCGTCCAGAATGCCCAAGGCGATGAAAAACCACACGGCCGGAACGATGACGGCGATCCCCCAAACGATGAGCAGCGCGTTCCGCTGAGACGGGTCGAGCGCCGATATCCACGACGTCGTCCACCCCGGCATGAAGTCCACCCCGTAGATGACGACGTAGTAGGCCACCAGCGGCCATGCCGACCGGTCGCGATCATGATACCGCTGCACCGACAGCGCGACGGTGGGCCACAGAAAGGCCAGCTGGATCGGGAGGCTAATGTACAGCGGCAGCGCGGCCAGCGCCTCAAACGGAGTCACCGGCGTCGCCGAAGACGCCAGATTGGCGACCGACATCACCGAGGCGAGGGCGAACATCACCACGATCTGGGCGATGCCGACCAGGATGCCCAGCCACCACCAATCCTGTCGCCGGACGCGGCCCCGAAACCCGAACAACTTGTCCTGCAGCGTCATTGGCGATTTCCCCTCAACCGGGGGTAGCTTGCACCGATCAGCCGAACTCGACCAGCACCTCATCGGCCGTGACGCTGTCGCCGCAGCCTCTCGATGGCGCGCCCGGCGCCTGCAGACCTTCAGGCCGGCGCGGCGCCGAACCGCCTGGGCTCCGGACCGTAGGCGTTGGCGCCGCTCATTCCGGGCGTGACGGCCAGCCCGAGCAGATAGTTTCCCATCACCATAAGGCCCAGGACAGGCGCCAAACCCCTTATCCAGTCTGGCAGAGCTTCCGGAAGCGGCAGCAGGCCTATCAGCCCCAACACGGTCGCCGCGACGACTGTCCAGCCGACAACCCGGCCGCTGGAGCCCAAGTCGTGCATGCGCCTGACGTTCAGAACGATGAAGGGCCAGAGCGCGAGGGAATCCAGCACGGCCAAGATGACCAGGAACGTCCATCGCCCAGACGGATCGTCGCCGCTCGGCTCCAGCGGAGCGGCAAGGCGGCCCCCGACGAGCATTATCAACACCAGAAGCGCGAGCTTCCCGACGAGGATCGCCAGTCCGTAGGTCACGTACTTCTCGCGGCCGATCCGGCCGTCGAGCGTCAGCAATGATCGAAGCATTCGCGAAAGGCCCCCGCGCGATCGGTTTCGCGCAGGCTACAACCTCTAGCCGAACTCGACCAGCACCTCGTCGGCCGCGACGCTGTCGCCGCCCTTGGCCGACACCACCTTCACCACGCCCTCGCGTTCGGCGCGGATGATGTTCTGCATCTTCATCGCCTCGATGACGCAGACCACCTCGCCCTCGCGGACGGTCTGGCCGACCTCGACGTCCATGCTGACCACCAGGCCCGGCATGGGCGAGATGATCATCTTGCTGGTGTCGGCCGGCTTCTTCTCGGGGATCTTGCCGTGCAGCTCGGCCGAGCGGGGCGAGAGAACCAGCACCTTCTGCTTGGCGGCGCGGTGGCGGATCACGAAGCCCTCGGCGGCGGGGGCGACGTTGACCGTGAAGGCCTTGCCGTCCAGCCGGCCGCGGAACTGGGCCTTGCCCGGACGCCAGACGACGTCGGTCAGGCGCATCACCCGGCCGTCCTCGGCCAGGGTCAGGGTCAGGCCCTCGCCGGTGTCGGCGACCGCGACGGCGCGGCTGGCGTGGCCGACAAAGACCATCCAGTCGTTGCGGGCCGGCGAGCCGGCGCGGGCCGACATCACCCGGTGCATGGCCACGCCGGCGGCGGTCAGGACGTCGATCTGGAAGGCGGTCGGCGTCGTGCCGTCAAAGCCGTCGGGGAACTCGTCGACGATGTAGCTGGTGGCCAGGGCGCCGGTGCGGAACCGCTCCTGGTCCATCACGGCGGCCAGGAACGGGATGTTCTGGCCCAGCCCCTCGATGTGGAAGTCTTCCAGCGCCCGGGCCATGCCGTCGACGGCGGCGAGGCGCGTCGGGGCCCAGGTGCAGAGCTTGGAGATCATCGGGTCGTAGTACATCGAGATCTCGTCGCCCTCGCGGACGCCGGCGTCGTTGCGGACGGTGTAGCCCTCATGCTCGCCCTCGACCGGCGGGTCGTAGCGGACCAGGCGCCCGATGGACGGCAGGAACTTGCGGTAGGGGTCCTCGGCGTAGATGCGGCTCTCGATGGCCCAGCCGTTGATCTTCAGGTCCTTCTGACCGAACGCCATGGCTTCGCCGGCGGCGGAGCGCAGCATCTGCTCGACCAGGTCCAGGCCGGTGATCAGCTCGGTGACCGGGTGCTCCACCTGCAGGCGGGTGTTCATTTCCAGGAAGTAGAAGCTCTTGTCCTGGCCGGCGACGAACTCGACCGTGCCGGCGCTGTCGTAGTTGACGGCCTTGGCCAGGGCGACGGCCTGGGCGCCCATGGCGGCGCGGGTGGCCTCGTCGAGCAGCGGGCTCGGCGCCTCCTCGATGACCTTCTGGTTCCGCCGCTGGATCGAGCATTCGCGCTCGAACAGGTGGACGACGTTGCCGTGCTTGTCGCCCAGCACCTGGATCTCGATGTGGCGCGGGCTGGTGATGAACTTCTCGATGAAGATGCGGTCGTCGCCGAAGCTGGACTTGGCCTCGGACTTCACGGCCGGGAAGCCTTCCTCGACGTCGCGGCGATTGTGGGCGACGCGGATGCCCTTGCCGCCGCCGCCGGCGCTGGCCTTGATCATCACCGGATAGCCGATCTCCTCGGAGATCTTCACGGCGTGGGCGGTGTCGTCGATCTCGCCGATGTGGCCGGGCACGCAGCTGACGCCGGCCTTCTCGGCGAACTTCTTGGATTCGATCTTGTCGCCCATGGCGCTGATCGCGCCCGGGTTGGGGCCGATGAACACGATCCCCTCGTCGGCGCAGCGCTGGGCGAAGCTGGCGTTCTCCGACAGGAAGCCGAAGCCCGGGTGCACGGCCTGGGCGCCGGTCTGCAGGCAGGCTGCGATGATCTTGTCCTGGACCAGATAGGACTCGCTGGCCGGGGCCGGGCCGATGAACACGACCTCGTCGGCCATCTCGACGGCCAGGCTGTCGGCGTCGGCTTCGGAGTAGACGACGACCGTCTTGATCCCCATCCGGCGGCAGGTCTTGATGACCCGGACCGCGATTTCACCCCGGTTGGCGATCAGAATCTTCGAGAACATAGGCCTGCGGTCGTCCCTTGCGCACGATTGTTGCGTTGCGGGTTAGACCGCATGGGCGGGCTTGGCAACGCCTGACAGGACCGGACGTAGCGTCACCAAGGCACAGGCTTGTCGGCCCAGTCGAAAACGCCGCCGCTGTCCTCCGGGCCCCGATGATCGATCACCTCCAGCAGCCGGGCGGCGCTGAAGGCCGGGGTGAACAGCCGTTCGCCGGGCACGCCGCCCTGGAAGGGCGCGCTGAGGCCGGTGTCGACCGTGCCGGGGTGCAGGGCCAGGCAGACTGCTTCGGGCCGGCTCCGCGCCAGCTCGATCGCGACATTGCGCAGCAGCATGTTCAGCGCCGCCTTGGACGCCCGGTAACCGTGCCAGCCGCCCAGCCGGTTGTCGCCCAGGCTGCCGACCCGGGCCGACAGCGCCGCGAACACCGCCTTGCCGGTGCGCGGGAATAGCGGGGTGAAGTGCTTGGCGACCAGCACCGGCCCGACCGCGTTGACGGCGTAGCTCTTGAGAAGGGCGGCCGGATCGACGGCGCGCAGGGCCTTCTCCGGCGCCACGCTCTGGCCGTGCAGCAGGCCCGTGGCGACGATGACCAGCCGGGGCGGGGCATCCAGCCGGGCGGCGGTCGCGGCGATCGACGCCTCGTCCTCCAGGTCCAGGTCCCGGCGGCGCAGCGCGTGGACGGCGCTGAAGCGCCCGCTCGCCGCCAGCGCCTCCGCCAGGGCCGCGCCGATGCCGCCGCCCGCGCCGACGACCACGGCGCAGCCGTCGGCGGGCAGGCTCAGGAGCGGGCAGGGGGCTGTCATGGTCCGCCAGATAGGGCGGCGCGGGCGTCAGCCCAGCTTCACCGCCGTGCCGGTGGCCGAGACCATCAGCATGCTGCCGTTCTGGCCGATCGTCTCGTAGTCGTAGTCGACTCCCACGACGGCGTCCGCGCCGAGGCGCTGGGCGGCCTCGACCATCTCGCGCGTGGCCGTCTGCCGCGCCTCGCGCAGGGTCTCCTCGTAGCTGCCGGCCCGGCCGCCCACGATGTCGCGGATGCCGGCGAACAGGTCCTTGAAGATGTGGGCCCCGATGATCGCCTCGCCGGCGACGACGCCCAGCGTCTGGGTCGTGGGGCGTTCGGCGATGGAATGGGTCGTGGCGGTCAGCATACGGTGTCCTCCGTCGGATCGGTCTGCCAGACAGATACGCATGAGGCGGTCGCGGCGCCACCGCCGGACGGCGGCTTTCCGAGACGCTCCCCGCGCCCTAGATTGTCGGCATGACCAAGTCCCCCTCGGGTTTCGACCTCACGCCGCCCTCCGACGCCGAACGCGCGCGCCTGGAAGCCGACCTCACCCGCGAAGAGGCCGAGGTGCTGCTGCACCACGGCACGGAGGCGCCGTTCTGCGGCGGCCTGCTGGGCGAAAAGCGCCCCGGCGCCTACTGCTGCCGGCTGTGCGGCCTGCCGCTGTTCCGGTTCGAGACCAAGTTCGAGAGCGGCACCGGCTGGCCCAGCTTCTACGCCCCGCTGGACGAGACCCACGTCGGCGAGGTGCGCGACACCAGCTACGGCATGCTGCGCATCGAGACGATCTGCGCCCGCTGCGGCAGCCACCAGGGCCACGTCTTCCCCGACGGCCCGCCGCCGACCCGGCTGCGCTACTGCATCAACTCTGTGTCGCTGAGCTTCGTCGCCGACGGCGAGGCGCTGCCCGATCCGCTCCACAGGGGCGACAAGCTCTAGCTCTCTCCCCGCCGTCATGGCCCGACTTGTTCGGGCCACCCATGCGTGGTGAGTCAACTGAGAAGGTCGCGGAGTCGATCCGCGCCCTTTTCATCTTCCTCGGTGTTCATGGGTGGCCCGAACAAGCCGGGCCATGACGATGTTTGGGGGGCAGTGCTCGCCCCCTACGCCAGGTGAAACACCAGCAACAGCGCCGGGATGGTCACCAGGCTGGCGGCCGTCGTGAACGCCACCACCCCGGCCATCAGCGGCGCGTCGCCGCCCATCTGCCGCGCCAGGACGTAGGACGCCGCCGCGCCGGGGGCTGATCCGACCAGCAGCGCGATGCCCTGGGCCGTCTCGTCGCCGCCGGCCAGCCGCGTCAGGCCCCACATCAGCACCGGCAGCACCAGCAGCTTCACCGCGCTGACCGCCACGATCGTCAGGTGATTGCGGCGCACATAGCCGAAGTTCAGCCCGGCCCCGGCCACCACCAGCCCCATGGTCAGGGCGGCGGAGGACAGCAGGTCGATGGTGCTCATCAACACCGGCAGTTGCGGGACCTTCAGCACATTGAACAGCGCCCCGACCGCGCAGCCCCACAGCACCGGGTTGCGGACCAGGCCGAGCAGCGCCGTCTTCCAGCCCCCGCCCTGGCCCTCACCCCACTTCGCCATCACCAGCACGCAGACGACGTTGATGGCCGGGATCAGGGCGCCCATGATCATGGCGCCCAGGCCCGCGCCCTCGGCGCCGTAGACCACCGCCACCAGCGGCAGGAAGACGAAGGTGTTCCAGCGCAGGCAGCCCTGGAAGACGCTTGTGTAGCTGGCGTCCGGCAGCCGGATCAGCGGCCTGGCGGCCAGTACGACCAACGCCAGCAGGCCGATGGCCCCGACCGTCCCGATGGCCAGCGGCCCGGCCGAAAGCGCCCCGAAGTCGGCCTTCCACACCGCCGGCATCAGGAAGCCGGGGTAGAAGACGAAGTAGGTGATCCGCTCGATCGGCGGCCAGCTGAGCTCGGGAATGAACCTCGAGGCCTTCAGCGCCCAGCCGAGCGCGATCATCGCGAAGACGGGCAGCACGCCCAGCAGGATGGCGGTCATGGCCGGAGCCGGAGCGTGGCGGGGCGATGCAATGCGTGGTTCGACACGCGCTTCGCGCTGCTCACCATGACTATGAAATTTGCCATCGTTCCAAAGAAGCCAGTCATCCTGAGCAGCCCGCATAGCGGGCGTGTCGAAGGACGCAAGGCGCTTGTGCGCATGACAGCCGGCGCGCCGTCGTGTTCACTCCCGCCAACGCACGAGGGAGCCCCGCCATGACCGCCAACCGTCAGATTGTCCTCGCACAGCTGCCCGGAGCCGCCAGGCTGGCGCCGGAGCACTTCCGCCTCACGCAGGCCGAGGTTCCGACGCCGGGCGAGGGCGAGGTTCTGCTGAAGATTCTCTACGTCAGCCTCGACGCCGCCAACCGCGCCTGGATGCAAGGCGCCACCTACCGGTCGGCGATCAACGCCGGCGACGTGATGGCCGGCGGCGCCCTGGCCGAGGTGGTGGAGTCGAAGGATCCGACGCTCAAGCCCGGCGACCTCGTGTTCGCCGACACCGGCTGGCAGGAGTGGGCCGTTCTGCCGGCCCGCAAGCTGGACAAGGTCGCCCGGGCCGAACCGCTGACCCATCTGCTCAGCGTCTACGGCGTGGCCGGCCTGACCGCCTACTTCGGCCTGCTGGAGTGCGGCCAGCCGAAGGCCGGCGAGACGGTGGTGGTCAGCGCCGCCGCCGGTTCCGTCGGCTCGATCGTCGGCCAGATCGCGAAGATCAAGGGCTGTCGCGTCATCGGCATCGCCGGCGGCCAGGCCAAGTGCGACCTGCTGGTCCGTGAACTCGGCTTCGACGCCGCCGTCGACTACAAGGCCGGCAACCTGTTCAAGGCCCTGCGGGCCGAGGCGCCCAACGGCATCGACGTCTATTTCGACAACGTCGGCGGAGACGTGTTCGAGGCGGCCCTGTTCAACATGAACACCTTCGGCCGCATCGCCTGCTGCGGCGCGGTCAGCGGCTACGACGGCGCCGCCCCGCCGGCCGGCCCGCGCGGCGTCCCCGGCCTGATCGTCACCAAGCGCCTGAACGTGCGCGGCTTCATCGTCAGCGACTTCTACGACAAGCGCGACGCCGCCCTGGCCGAGCTGCAGGGCTGGGTCGAGAGCGGGAAGCTGAAGGTGCGCGAGGACGTGCTGGAAGGGCTGGAGAGCCTGCCGCAGGCGCTGATCGGGCTGCTGGCCGGGGAGAACGTGGGCAAGCGGATGGTGAAGGTGAGCTGAGCCCGATGTCCGAGAAGAGCAGGAAAGCGACGGCTCCAGGGCTTGTCTCCTCGAGCGACAAGGATCTTGCGATCGACAAGGCAGCCTTTGATTTCGCCATAAAGGCCTATGAGCAGCACATGCTCCACGCGCGCTTCCAAGAAACTCAAAGAGGCTGGCTGATAATCGCCTACTTCAGCATCTCGGGCATTATGATCGCGTCGTTTGTAGACGTCCGACTTTCAAGCTCCGAGACTCGGGAGGATTATATTCTCTCATCAATAATCGTGGTTCATATGGCTCTCAGCGTCCTGATAGGCCTTGCGATCTCAAAGATGTCGCGAGAGTTTAGGCGCTGCTTTCGACAAGCCAATCTGATTGCGCAGCGATTTAGTACGCTAGTAGATCAGGATGAACGGGGGCATGGGCTGGCAAGTTTGATCGCCTTGGGGACTTCGGGTGATCACTTGCAAGGTATGCGTCGCCTGATTGCGAAGCGGTTGGGGGTAGCCGCCATTCACGCCTACGTTGTCTCGCTGTTCCTTGGGGTGGATGTACTCTTGCTCTTGTCGCTGACTGGGATTGCTCGTTGGTTGGCGATCGCAGGACTCTGCGCGACCACCGCGTTGTCGGTGGCCGCGTTCTATGTTTACAACCGAGCGATGGAGACGAAGTAAGTCTCGCGTTGGCTGATCCGGGGGGCTAGCTGAGGAAGCTCCAGACCGGCCCGGTCCAGTGGACGCCGTCGCCCTGCACCGCCGTCAGGTCGCTGACACCACAGGCCCGTAGCGCGCGCGGCCAGAAGGCGAGAGCGCCGGTGTTGCGGGCGAGGACGGCGGCTTCCCAGCGGCCGGGATGCAGGGCCAGAACCTGACGCACCGCCTCGGTGGCCAGACCGCCGCGACGGTGCTGCCGCATGACGAAGAACTCGGCCATGTTGCGCTCGACGAAGCCGCCGTCGCGGTGCGAGACTTGGTTGATCAGCACGAACCCGATCGGCGCGCCGCCGCGCCGGATGACCAGCGGCCAGTGGCCTTCCTCGCCCCAGTAGCTGTCGAGGCCGGGATAGGGTCCGAACAGCCCGTCCGGCTCGACCGCAAACCGCTCCAGCGCGTCGGGATGCATCTCCGAGAAGTCGTAGACGTAGAACTGCATCAGCCCGGCGATGACGGCGTGGTCGGCGGCGGCGGCTGGGGTGACGGTGATCATGTGCGCGCTTCCTCTCCCTCTTGGGAGAGGGGGACCATGCGCAGCATGGTGGAGCGGGAAGCGCGGGCGTGGAAGGGGTTTCCATCGCCCAGCCGCCCGCGCCACATCGCCTAACGGCGGCGTATCCCTCTCCACCGCCCTCCGGGCCGTTCCCCTCTCCCAAGAGAGGAGAGGACCTACTGATTCCGCATGCGCTCGAGCGCGCCCTGGAGGATCCAGGCGGCGGCCATCTTGTCGACCACCTCGGCGCGGCGCTTGCGGTTGACGTCGTGCTCGTCGATCAGGACCCGGGTCACCGCCGCCGTCGACAGCCGCTCGTCCCAGAAGGCGATGGGCAGGTCCTTGAGGCGCAGGAGGTTGCGGGCGAGCGCCCGGTTGGACTGCGCCCGCGCGCCCTCTGTGCCGTCCATGTTCATCGGCAGGCCGATGACGATCCCCACGGCGCCCCGGCTGTCCATCAGTTTGAACAGCGCCTCGGCGTCCTTGGTGAACTTGGTCTTCTCGATGGTGTGGAGCGGGCTGGCCACCGTGCGGGTGACGTCGGAGACGGCGACGCCGATGGTCTTTTCCCCCGGGTCGAGGCCCACGAGCGGGGCGTACTGCGGCAGGGCGGCGGCGAGGTCTGTGATGTCGAGGACGGGCATTTGCGCCGTCTGTAGCGCGAAAGCGGGCGAACAGCTTGCAATATCGCCCCTTGGGCGGGTAACCCCGGCGTTCAAGACAAAGGAGGCCACGATGGCCATCGACGCCGCGACCGTCCGCAAGGTCGCCCGGCTCGCCCGTATCGCCGAACCGGAAGAGCGCATCGAGCCGCTCGTCCAGGAGCTGAACGGCATCCTGCAGTGGATCGAACAGCTGGCCGAGGTCGACACCGACGGCGTCGAGCCGCTGACCAGCGTCGTCCACGCCACCCTGCCGCTGCGTGACGACGTCGTCACCGACGGCGGCGACGCCGCCCGCGTCCTCTCCAATGCGCCCAGCAGCACCGACGGCTTCTATGTCGTGCCGAAGGTGGTCGAGTAGCCATGTCCGAACTGACCAAACTCACCCTCAAGGCCGCCCTCGACGGCCTCAAGAGCAAGTCCTTCTCGTCCGTCGAGATCACGAAGGCCCATATCGAGGCCGTCGAGGCCGCGCGGCCGTTGAACGCCTTCATCCTCGAGACGCCGGACAAGGCGCTCGACATGGCCGCCGCCTCCGACGCCCGCATCGCCCGGGGCGAGGGCGGGGCGCTGGAAGGCGCGCCGCTGGGGATCAAGGACCTGTTCTGTACGGAAGGCGTCCGCTCGACGGCCGCCTCGAAGATCCTCGGCAACTTCGTGCCGACCTATGAGTCGACCGTCACCGCCAACCTGTTCGGCGACGGCGCGGTCATGCTGGGCAAGCTGAACCTGGACGAGTTCGCCATGGGCTCGTCCAACGAGACCTCGGCGTTCGGCAACGTCATCAACCCGTGGAAGTCGGCCGGCGGCGGCAACAAGGCCCTGACCCCCGGCGGCTCGTCGGGCGGCTCGGCGGCGGCGGTGGCGGCGGACATCTGCCTTGGCGCCACGGCGACCGACACCGGCGGCTCGATCCGCCAGCCGGCCGCCTTCACCGGCACGGTCGGCATCAAGCCGACCTACGGCCGCTGCTCGCGCTGGGGCATCGTCGCCTTCGCCAGCTCGCTGGACCAGGCCGGCCCGATCGCCAAGACGGTCGAGGACGCCGCCATCCTGCTGACCAGCATGGCGGGCCATGACCCGAAGGACTCCACCAGCCTGGACGTCGAGACGCCCGACTGGGCGCCCTACGTCGGCAAGTCGGTGAAGGGTCTGCGCATCGGCGTGCCCAAGGAATACCGCGTCGACGGCATGCCGGCCGAGATCGAGAAGCTCTGGCAGGACGGCATCGACTGGCTGAAGGACGCAGGCGCCGAGATCGTCGAGGTCTCGCTGCCCCATACGAAGTACGCGCTGCCGGCCTATTACATCGTGGCGCCGGCCGAGGCGTCCTCGAACCTCGCCCGCTATGACGGCATGCGCTACGGCCTGCGGGCCGAGGGCGGCAACCTGACCGAGATCTACGAGAACACCCGGGCCGAGGGCTTCGGCCAGGAGGTCAAGCGCCGCATCCTGATCGGCACCTATGTGCTCAGCGCCGGCTACTACGACGCCTACTACCTGAAGGCCCAGAAGGTCCGCCGGCGCATCGCCGACGACTTCGACCAGGCCTGGCAGACCTGCGACGCCCTGCTGACCCCGACGGCCCCTTCGGCGGCCTTCGCCCTGGGCGAACGCAACGCCGACCCGATCGCCATGTACCTGAACGACGTCTTCACGGTGACCACGAACCTGGCCGGCCTGCCGTCGATCAGCGTGCCGGCGGGCCTGGACAGCGGCGGCCTGCCGCTGGGCCTGCAGGTCATCGGCCGGGCGCTCGACGAGGGGACGGTGTTCTCCGTCGCCGGCGCTCTGGAGAAGGCGGCGGGCTTCCGGGCCAAGGCGGAGCGGTGGTGGTAGAGATGACGAACGCATTCACCCTCAAGGGCCGCACCGGCGACTGGGAAATTGTCCTCGGGCTGGAAGTCCACGCCCAGGTGGCGTCCAACTCCAAGCTGTTCAGCGGCGCGGCCGTCGGCTTCGGCGCCGGGCCCAACGAGCAGGTGTCGCTGGTCGACGCCGCCATGCCGGGCATGCTGCCGGTGCTGAACCGCTACTGCGTCGAGCAGGCGGTGCGGACCGGGCTGGGCCTGAAGGCGCAGATCAATCTGAAGAGCCGCTTCGACCGCAAGAACTACTTCTATCCGGACCTGCCGCAGGGCTACCAGATCAGCCAGTTCGAGTTCCCGATCGTCGGCGAGGGCGAGGTCATCGTCGACCGCATCGACGGGACCAGCTTCACCGTGCGCATCGAGCGGCTGCACCTGGAGCAGGACGCCGGCAAGTCGATCCACGACCTGGACCCGAAGGCGACCTACGTCGACCTCAACCGCTCGGGCACGGCGCTGATGGAGATCGTCAGCAAGCCGGACATGCGTTCGCCTGAAGATGCAGCCGCCTACGTCAAGAAGCTGCGGGCCATCCTGATCACGCTGGGCACCTGCGACGGCGACATGGAGAAGGGCAACCTGCGCGCCGACGTCAACGTCTCGGTCTGCCGTCCCGGCGACTACGAGAAGTTCCGCGAGACCGGCAGCTTCAGCCATCTGGGCACGCGCTGCGAGATCAAGAACGTCAACTCCTACCGGTTCATCCAGCAGGCCATCCAGTACGAGGCCCGTCGCCAAATCGAGATCCTCGAGGACGGCGGCAAGGTCGACCAGGAAACGCGCCTGTACGACCCGACGAAGAACGAGACCCGCTCGATGCGGTCGAAGGAAGAGGCGCACGACTACCGCTACTTCCCCGACCCCGACCTGCTGCCGCTGGTCCTCGACCCGGCCTGGGTCAAGGACATCGAGGCCGGCCTGCCGGAACTGCCCGACGCCAAGAAGGCGCGGCTGATGAGCGCCTATGGCCTGTCGCCCTACGACGCCTCGGTGCTGACGAGCGACGGCGACGTGGCCGCCTTCTTCGAGGAAGCGGCCAAGGGGCGTGACGCCAAGCTGGTCGCCAACTGGACGCTGAACGACCTGCTCGGGCGCCTCGGCAAGGACGGGCTGGAGATCACCGCCTCGCCGATCAGCGCCGCCGACATCGGCGCCCTGGTCGGGCTGATCGAGGACGGGACCATCTCCGGCAAGATCGCCCGCACGGTGTTCGAGCACATGTGGGACGGGGAGGGGGCCCCGGCCGCCATCGTCGAGAAGCACGGCCTGGTCCAGATCACCGACACCGGCGCCATTGAGACCGCCGTCGACGCCCTGATCGCCGCCAACCCCGACAAGGCCGCCGCGGTGAAGGACAAGCCGCAGGCCATCGGCTGGTTCGTCGGCCAGGTGATGAAGGAGACCGGCGGCAAGGCCAACCCGGCCGCCGTCAACGAGATCCTGAAGGCGAAGCTGGGGCTGTAAGGCGGGGCGGCTTGCAACCTCTCGCCGGCCGGCGCGTACTGCTGGTAGACCGCCTCCGGAGCCCGTGATGACCCTGCGCACCCTTGCCCTCGCCGCCGCCGCGATCCTGACGCTGTCAGCCTGCCAGACGGACGGCCTGCCCCAGCCCGATCCCCGCGCGCCGCGCGGCGAAGGCGGCATGTGCGGCGGCATCGCCGGCTTCCAGTGCCAGGACGGCCTCTACTGTTCGATGACGCCGGAGATGCAGCGGGCCGCCGACGGCGCCGGCGTCTGTCGCAAGCGGCCGCAGGTCTGCACCCGCGAGTACCGCCCCGTCTGCGGCGCCGACGGCAAGACATACGGCAACGCCTGCACGGCGGCGTCGGAGGGCGTCAGCGTCGCCCATCCGGGCGAGTGCCGGACCTAGGCGGTCGCCGGCGCCCTCTTCGTCGACATTACGCACCCTTAATTTGCCAGACGTGCGCGACAGTGTACCTTGCAATGCAAGATGACTGGCGAAACACGATCTGAAGCGGCGTCCGAGAACCGCAAGGCCCAGCTGCTCAAGGGGCTGGCGGAGCTGGCGCTGCTGAGCCTGCTGGCGGAGCGGCCCTGCTACGGACTGGAAATCCTCGACCGGCTGCGGGACGGCGCGGGCATGGATGTCGCCGAAGGCACCATCTATCCGCTGCTGCACCGCCTCGAACGGGCCGGGCTGGCGCGCGCCGAATGGCGGCTGGAGTCCGACGCCGCCCGCCCGCGCAAATACTACGCGATCACCGATCAGGGCCGTCTGGAGCTTGATCAGCAGACAACCGAATGGCGCCGCGTCAGCAGCGCCCTGACCGCCTTTCTGGACAGGAGCGAGCCATGAGCGCCGCGAAACAGGACCGTGACGTCGCCGCCTGGCTGCGGCGGCTGAACTGGGCGCTGGGCGCCCTGCCGGCCAGGGACCGCGAGGAGATCCTCGCGGAGACGGCGGCCCATCTGGAGGAGGCGACCGCGGCGGGCCGCCCGGTGCCCGACGTGCTTGCCGGCTTCGGGTCGGCGGAAGCCTATGCCCGTCGCTTCATCGACGACGCCGACGTGACCCATGCGCTCGGCGGGCAGCGATCGGGCGACCTGATCGGGGTCGTGGCGAGACGGGCGCATCGCAGTCTGGTCGCCGCCCTGGCCGGGGTCGCCTTGCTGATGCTGGGCATGACCGGCCTGATGGCCGTCACGGTGGCCGTGATGGAGATCCAGGACCCCGTCCACGCGGGGCTTTGGTGGAGCCCGACCGTCAGGTTCGTCGGCACGATCGATGATCCGGCCATGGCCCGGGACCTGCTGGGTCCCTGGCTGATCCCCGCGGCGGTCGCGGTGCTCGGCGCCGCATGGGTCCTGGGACGGCTGATCCTGCTGGCCGCCGTCCGGACGCTCGCCCGGGCGCGCTGAGCGCCGACCACTTCGAACAAGGGAGATCTTCAATGCGCGGACGCGCCATAGCCCTCTATTGCCTGCTCGCCTACGCCATCGCCTGGGGCCTGCAGTTCGCCGCCATAGGTCTGACCGGGGGAGACCTGGAGTCCGACGCCGCCATGCCCTGGCTGGTGGTCACCATGTTCGCCCCAACTGTGGCGGCCGTCCCGTTCCTGCTCTTTCACAGGCCGGCGCGGGCGGGGCTGCTCTGGAAGCCGACCTGGCCGGCCTGGCCGCTGATGCTGGTCGCCGTGTCCGTGCCGACCCTGACCGCCTTCGCGGTGTTGGCCGTCGTGCAAGCCATGGGGTGGGGCCAGTCCGGCTGGTTCACCTTCGCCGCCGACGGCGTCAGCATCTCGGGCGGTCCCTGGGTGCTGGGGCAGGGCGAACAGGGCTGGCCCATGTTCCTGGCCAATGTCGCGGCGACCGGCCTGGCCTTCGCGGGCGTCAGCGCGGTGGTCGCGGTCGGCGAGGAGTTCGGCTGGCGGGCCTTCTTGCAGGGCCATCTGATCAACCGGCTGGGCCTGACCGGCGGCGTCACGGTGCTGGGACTGATCTGGTCGTTCTGGCACCTGCCGGGGTTGCTGGCGGGCTACAACTATCCGGAAACGCCGATCCTCGGCGCTCTGGTCATCTTCCCGCTCGAGCTGGTGGCGATGTCCTTCTTCCTGGCCTGGCTGACGATCACCGCCCGAAGCTTCTGGCCCGCGGTCGTGGCCCATGCCGCCGGCAACTCGATCCAGGAGGGCGTCATCTCCAACCTGCGGATGGATACGCCCCGGCTGTACGAGGACCTGACGACAATGGGCGTCACCGTGGTCATCGGTCTTGTCTGCTGGTTCGCCCTGAAGACTCAGGTCCGCTCCAGGACGTAGCGCCGCTGCAGGACCTCCGCGCCGCGTGACCGCGAGGGAACGGCGACGTCGCCGACGTGCCGGAAACCGAAGGTCCGCACCATCCGGGCCGAGCCGGCATTGTCTTCGGCGTGGCCGGCCCGGATCCGGCGCAGGCCCAGCGGTCCGAACGCCCAGTCGACGAGCGCCCGCGCGGCTTCACTGGCGTAGCCCCGGCCCCAGCAGGCCCGCTCCAGCCAGACGCCGATCTCGGCCTCCTGGCCATCCACCGAGACGTCGTCCAGATCGATGAGACCGATCATCCGGACATCGCGCTCGATCGCGAAGCGAAAGGCCAGGCCTTCGTCCCACTCGCGCGGATGGTCGGCGAACCAGTCGGCCGTCTCGTCCCGGTCCGGCGGGAAGCGGGCCAGGCTGAGCATCCTCGACACCGCCGGATCCGAGCGGATCTCGAACGCCCGCGCCGCGTCGTCCCCATGGCTGGGGCGGAGCCGCAGTCTGGGCGTTGTCAGGACGGTCGAGCGGGGTGGATGACGCATGGGCCCATCAACGCGCCAGGTGGCGGTTGGAGCCAAGCAAAAAGGGCCGGAGATCGCTCTCCGGCCCTTCCGCATTCAGGGTCGGGGACACGTACCGGCTGCGCCGGAACATGTCCCCGCCGGGACTAGCACTTGTAGTACATGTCGAACTCGACCGGGTGCGGGTGCAGCTGCAGGCGCATGACCTCTTCCATCTTCAGCTCGATGTAGCTGTCGATGAAGTCGTCATCCATGACGCCGCCCTTCTTGAGGAAGGCGCGGTCCTTGTCGAGGTTCTCGAGCGCCTCGCGGAGCGAGCCGCAGACTTCCGGGATCTTCTTCTGCTCGCGGGGCGGCAGGTCGTAGAGGTTCTTGTCGGCGGGCGCGCCCGGATCGATGCGGTTCTCGATGCCGTCCAGGCCGGCCATCAGCAGCGCCGTGAAGGTCAGGTACGGGTTGCCCATGGGATCGGGGAACCGGCACTCGATGCGCTTGCCCTTGGGGCTGTCGACGTGCGGGATGCGGATCGAGGCCGAACGGTTGCGGCTGGAGTAGGCCAGCTTCACCGGGGCTTCGTAGCCGGGCACCAGGCGCTTGTAGCTGTTGGTGGTGGAGTTGGCGAAGGCGTTGATGGCCTTGGCGTGCTTGATGATGCCGCCGATGTACCACAGGCACATCTGCGACAGGCCGGCGTACTGGTCGCCGGCGAAGAGGGGCTTGCCGTCGTTCCAGATCGACTGGTGGACGTGCATGCCCGAGCCGTTGTCGGCGAACATCGGCTTGGCCATGAAGGTCGCCGTCTTGCCGTAGGCGTGGGCCACGTTGTGGATCACGTACTTATAGAGCTGCAGGCGGTCGGCCATGGTGATCATGGTGTCGAACTTCAGGCCGAGCTCGTGCTGGGCGGGCGCCACCTCATGGTGGTGCTTTTCCGGCTTCATGCCCAGCTGGCCCATGACTTCCAGCATCTCGCCGCGAAGGTCCTGGCCGCTGTCGATCGGGTTGACCGGGAAGTAACCGCCCTTGGGGCCCGGGCGGTGGCCCATGTTGCCTTCCGGATAGGACTTGCCGGTGTTGGTCGGCAGCTCAATGGAGTTGTAGCTGTAGCCGGTGTTGTGCGGGTCGGTGGACCACTTCACGTCGTCGAAGATGAAGAACTCGGCTTCAGGGCCGAAGAACACCGTATCGCCCACGCCCGAGGACTTCACATAGGCCAGGGCCGTCTTGGCCATGGAGCGCGGGTCGCGGTTGTAGGGCGTGCCGTCGTCGGGGTTCACCACGTCGCAGAACAGGCACAGCGTGGTCTGCTGGTAGAAGGGGTCGATGTAGGCCGTTTCCAGGTCCGGACGCAGCTTCATGTCGGACTCGTTGATGGCCTTCCAGCCGGCGATCGACGAACCGTCGAACATCGTGCCGTCCTCGAGGAAGTCCTCGTCGACCAGGTCGATGTCGAAGGTGACGTGCTGCATCTTGCCGCGAACGTCGGTGAAGCGGACGTCGACGTACTTGACGTCCTTGTCCTTGATCTGCGCCAGGATGTCCTTAGCGGTGGTCTTTCCCATGTGCCTTATCCCCTCGGCTTGGTGGTGGCTTGTTGTTGAGGCGGCGGCCTAGACGGCCAGCGCGCCGCTTTCTCCGGTGCGGATCCGGATCACGTCGGTGATCTCGGACACGAAAATCTTCCCGTCGCCGATGCGGCCGGTGCGGGCGGCGTTCTGGATGGCCTCCAGGGCGCCGGGCAGCTGGTCGTCGGCGACAACGACCTCGATCTTGATCTTGGGCAGGAAGTCGACGACGTACTCGGCCCCGCGATAGAGTTCGGTGTGACCCTTCTGGCGCCCGTAGCCCTTGGCCTCAAGCACGGTCATGCCCTGGACGCCCAGCTCCTGCAGGGCCTCCTTCACTTCATCGAGCTTGAACGGCTTGATGATGGCTTCGATCTTCTTCATGCGGGCCTCTGGGCGGGCGGTTGGCGGGACGGAGCACGCGCCGCGTGGCCGCTTCAAGGGCGGACCCGCGCCGGGTGCGCTGCGCTGCAGCGAAAGATTTGCGGCGCCTATAAAGCAGGCGCCCGGCGCCCAAGACAAGGGCATGTGTCCAAAGGCCTTGGTTGCCGCCGCGTGAAGGGGGTAGCGAGGGTCAAAACGCGGTTCGAGGGAGTGGAACGATGCGCGACGACACGCCGGTTCTCATCGGGGGCGGACAATTCACCTACCGGGGCGCGGCCGACACATCGCCCTCGCCGCTGGACCTGCTCAAAGTCGCGGCGGAACGCGCCGCTGTCGACGCCGGGCTCGATCCGTCGACGCTTTCGCAACTCGATGGCGTCGCCATCGTCGGCTTCACGATCGACGCGCCGGGCGGTTTCCAGAACCTGCCGTTCCCCCGCCTGAAGAACCCGCCGGCCAGCTTCGCCCGCGCGGTCGGGGCGCAGCCGTCGTGGGAGATCTATTCCCACATGGGCGGCAACAGCCCCCAGCAGCTGATCAACACCGCCTGCGAGCGAATCGCCCGGGGCGAGAACGACCTGGTGCTGGCCGCCGGGGCCGAGTTCCTCGGATCGCTGATGAAGCGGCTCAAGGGCGGAGCGGGCTTCGCCGGCTGGGACGATCCGTACGCCATCGAGGCCGAGCCCAAACGCATGGGCGACCCGCGCCCGGGCACCACGGACTACGAGAACGCCCACGGGCTGAACCGGCCGATCAACGTCTATCCGATGTTCGAGAACGCGCTGCGGGCCCGCGACGGCCGCTCGATCCCCGACCACCAGAAGCGGCTGGGCAAGCTATTCGCCCCCTTCACCCGCGTGGCCGCCGCCAACCCGCACGCCTGGTTCCCGACCGAGCGCAGCGAGACGGAGCTGATCGAGGTCACCGGCCAGAACCGCTGGGTCAGCTTCCCCTATCCGAAGTATCTGAACGCCATCATGGAGGTCGATCAGTCGGCCGGCGTGCTGATCGCCTCGGTCAAGAAGGCCCGCGAGCTGGGCGTGCCCGAGGACAAGTGGGTCTTCCTGCACGGCTGCGCCGACGCCAGCGACCTGTGGCACCCGATCGATCGCCAGAACTTCCACTCCAGCCCGGCCATGGAGCTGACCGGCAAGCGGGCGTTCGAGATGGCCCGGATCGGCCCGGCCGACCTGGACTTCATCGACCTCTACTCCTGCTTCCCCATCGCGGTGGAAGTCGGCGCCGAGGCGCTGGGCCTGTCGCTGGACGACCCGCGCGGCCTGACGGTGACCGGCGGCCTGCCGTACTTCGGCGGCCCGGGGAACAACTACGCCATGCACTCGGTGGTCACGATGCTGGACAAGCTGCGCCACAAGCCCGGCGGCTGGGGCCTGTGCACGGCCAACGGCTGGTACCTGACCAAACAGTCGACGGGCATCTATTCGACCACGCCCGTCGAGGGCGTCTGGGAGCGTGAGGATCCGGCGGTGATCCAGCGCCAGATCGACGCCCTGCCGCACCCGGCCATCGAGGAGCACCCGCAGGGCCCGGCGACGGTGGAAACCTACACCATCGTCCACACCCGCGACGGCTACCACATGGGCATCATCGTCGGCCGCGACTCCCACGACAACCGCTTCATGGCCGTCCTGCCGGAAGACGAGGCGACCCTGAAGAGCTTCGAGGAGCGCGAGGGCGTTGGGCGCACGGGAACGGTCAGCCGGCACCCGGACGGCAAGCGGAACCTGTTCACGCCGGACTGACCCTGCCTTACAAGCCCCGTGTCCCCGGCGAAGGCCGGGGCGCACACTCAGCCTGAGCGTCTGCTGGGTTTCGTTTGGGTCCCGGCCTTCGCCGGGAAGACGGAGTTGGTCGAATGCGCACCTACATGATCCGCCACGGCAAGCCGGCCGCCACCTGGGGTGACTCGCACGACGACGGCGATCCCGGCCTGGACGATGTGGGCCGGATGCAGGCGCACGCCGCCGCCGAGGCGCTGCTGGCGCTGCCCGAGCCGGAGCGGCCGACGAATGTGGTGTCCTCCCCGCTGCGCCGCTGCCGCGAGACGGCCGCGCCGTTCGCCGCCGCGCTCGGCGTGGAACTGATCATCGACCCGATGGTCGGCGAGATTCCGACGCCCTCGACGGTCAGCCACGACGACCGCGGCGCCTGGCTGCGCAACGCCTTCGCCGGCCGCTGGGGCGAGATCGTCGGCGACCTCGACTACGACGCCTGGCGGCGCGGCGTGGCCGCCGCCGTGGCCGGCTATCCCAACACCGCCGTGTTCAGCCACTACGTCGCCATCAACGCCGCGGTCTCGACGGCCGAGGGGCATGACCTGGTGATGGGCTTCCGGCCCGACCACTGCTCGATCCAGACCTTCGAGATCAACGGCGATGGCGCCTTGATCCTGGTGGCCCGCGGGCGCGAAGCTGCAACTCAAGTCCTCTAGTCCAAAGAGTCCCGATGGCCGCGCCCGAGATCCTGACCGTCGCGGAGATGACGGCCGCCGACCAGGCCGCCATCGCGGCGGGAATCCCCGGCCTGGTGCTGATGGAGCGGGCCGGCGCGGCGGTGGCCGAGGCCATTCGCGCCCGTTTCAAGCCCTGCAAGGTCGCCGTCCTCTGCGGTCCGGGCAACAACGGCGGCGACGGCTACGTCGTGGCCCGGCTGCTGAAGCGGCGCGGCTGGACCGTCTGGGTCGAGACCTTCGCCGCCCCGACCACTTCGGACGCGAAGGCCATGGCCGGCAAGTGGCGGGGCGAGACCCGACCCATGGCCGCCGGCAATCGGCCAGCCGACCTCTATGTCGACGCGCTGTTCGGCGCCGGGCTCAGCAAGCCCCTGACGGGCGAGGCCTCGCGCTTCGCCCAGGCGTCGCAGGCCCTGAAAGGCAGGGTGGTGGCCATAGACGTCCCCAGCGGCGTCTCCGGCGACAGCGGCGGGATCCTCGGCGGTCAGGCGGTGCGCGCTGACCTCACCGTCACCTTCCACCGCAAGAAGGTGGGCCATGTGCTGGAGCCCGGCCGCGCCGCCTGCGGCGAGGTCACGGTCGCCGACATCGGCCTGGGCGCGACGCCGTCGACCCTGGTCGAGAACGGCCCGGCGCTGTGGCTGGAGCGCTTTCCCTGGCCGGACTCGGCCTCGCACAAGCACGCCCGGGGACGGCTGGCGGTGGTCAGCGGTGAGCAGACGTCCACGGGGGCGGCCCGGCTGGCGGCCCGCGGCGGTCTGCGCATCGGCGCCGGAGTGGTGACGGTGCTGTCGCCGCCCTCCGCCGTGGCGGTCAACGCCGCCCATCTCGAGGCCATCATGCTGCGCGCCTTCGAAAGCGACGCCGAACTGATCGAGGCGGCCGACAGCGCTGACGCGGTGGTCATCGGTCCGGCCGCCGGCGTCACCCCGCACACCCGCGCCCGCGTCTCCGCCCTGGCCCGCACCGGCGCGGCTCTGGTGCTGGACGCCGACGCCCTGACCGTGTTCCGCGACAAGCCGGCCGACCTTTTCAAGGCGCTGGATCGCGACGATGTCCTCACCCCCCATCCCGGCGAGTTCGAGCGGGTGTTCCCCGGACTGCTCAAGGCCGGTCCGCACAGGATCGAGGCGGCGCGGCAGGCGGCGGCCCGGGCCGGGGCCATCGTCCTGCTCAAGGGCGCCGACACCGTGATCGCCGCGCCGGACGGCCGGGCGGCGGTCAATGTCGAGCCGGCCCCCTGGCTGGCCACCGCCGGCAGCGGCGACGTGCTGGCCGGTTTCATCGCCGGCCTGATCGCCCAAGGCATGGACAGCTTCGAGGCCGCCTGCGCCGGGTCATGGATCCACGCCGAGTGCGCGCGCCGCCACGGCCCGGGCCTGATCGCCGAGGACCTGCCGGGCCTGGCGGTCGGGGTGCTAGGCGAACTTTACAAGGCGCGAGCCTGACCCACCCCTCCGTGTTCCCGGCGAAGGCCGGGATCCATGCGGCTCCCGGATCGCCGGAAGGCGCTCCTGATGGATGGAAGATGGGCCCCGGCCTTCGCCGGGGAAACGGAGCTATTTGAGCCTGAAGTCTGCTTCCAGGATCCGCGCCGCTTCCGCCGGCGACTGTTTCCCGCTGTCGCGGTCGACGCTGTAGTTCGCCGTGCGCATGGCCTCGACGCTCACCTTGCCGATGAGGGGCTCAAGCGCCGCCATCAGTCGCCGATCGCCTGCGCGCTTGCCAGAGACCAGCACCACGGCGTCGTACGGGGGCAGGGCGCCCTTCGGGTCGGTCAGCACCACCAGATCGTCGGCGGCTATGCGGCCGTCGCTGGAGAAGGCCGAGATGACGTCAACGTCGCCGCTGGCCAGGGCGCGGTACATGAAGGTCGGCTGGTAACTGGTCTCCCGGCCGAAGGAAAAGCCGTAGGCAGCGTCGACGCCCTTCCACTCCGGCCGTGACAGAAACTCGATGTCGGAGCCCAGCTTCAGCCGAGGCGACAGGCGAGCGAGATCGGCCAGCGAAGTCACGCCCAGCGCCTGCGCGCGATCCTGGCGCATGGCGAAGGCGTAGGCGTTCTCGAAGCCCAGCGAGCCCAGCACGACCACGTCGTCCCGCGCCTTCAGCTGCTTCGTCAGTTCAGTGACCACCGCCTCGCGCCCCGGATTGTCGGTCCGGCCCAGGATGTTGGTCCACAGGGTGCCGCTGTAGTCGACGTAGGCGTCGATCTCGCCGGCCGCGAGGGCGCGATAGGCCACCGCGCTGCCCAGATCCTCCTTGCGCGTCACATGCGCTCCGTCGCGTTCCAGCCGCCCGGCGATCAGCTCCGCCAGGATGTACTGCTCGGAGAAATTCTTCGCCCCGATGACGTAGCTGCCCGGCTGGCCCAGGCCCGCCAGCGGCAGAAGCCCTATGGCGACGCCGATCAAGAGGCCCGCCCCGCCGGCGATCACGCGCCGGCGGTCCCGCCGCGCGGCGCCGGCCTCCATAAGACCCAGCAGCTGATCGGCGCAGATGGCCAGTCCGGCCGAGGCGACGCAGCCGAACAGCACGAAGATCCAGTTTCGGTCTGCAGGCCGGCGAAGATGTAGTTGCCGAGGCTGGTCTGGCCGACCGGGGTCGACAGCGTCGCCGCGCCGATGGTCCAGACCGCCGCGGTGCGGACCCCGGCCATGATCACCGGCAGCGCCAGCGGCAGCTCGACGCGCCACAGCTTCTGGCGCGGGGTCATGCCGACGCCGTCGGCGGCCTCCCGCACGGCGGGATCGACGCCGAGAAGGCCGGTCGTCGCGGTCCGGAGGATCGGCAGCATCGAGTACAGCGTCAGGGCCAGCAGTGACGGCAGGAAGCCCAGGGCCGAGAAGCCGTGGCCGGTCACGCTCTCGGTCAGCCTCGAGACCGCGAGCAGCAGCGGGAAGAACAGCGCCAGCAGGGCCAGACTGGGAATGGTCTGGATCAGGCCGGCGAAGGCCAGCAGCGGCCAGCGCAGGCGCGGACTGCGGCTGGCGGCCACCGCCAGCGGCAGGCTGATGGCGACGCCCAGGACCAGGGCCGATGCGCTGAGCAGAACGTGCCAGGAGAGGTAGCCGGGCAGCAGGGCGAAGGCCTCGCTCATGCGCCGCCTCCCAGGCGCGCCGCGAGCCTCAGCGCCTGGCGCCGGGGGCGTCCAGCAGGTCCCGCACGCCCGGATCGACGACGTCGCGGACCAGAGCCTCCGGTGCGCCGTCGGCCACGACCGCGCCGTCGCGCAGCACCACGATCCGGTCGGCCAGCAGCACCGCCTCGGCCATGTCGTGGGTGACCATCACCGTGGTCAGACCCAGGCGCTCGTGCAGGGCGCGGACGTCGGTTCCCAGCGCGTCGCGGGTCAGCGGGTCCAGCGCCCCAAACGGCTCGTCCATCAGCAGGATGCCCGGCTCGGCGGCCAGGGCGCGGGCGACGCCGACCCGCTGCCGCTGGCCGCCGGAAAGCTCGGACGGCGCGCGGGTGGCGATGGCGGCGGGCAGGGCGATCAGGTCCAGCAGCTCGGCGACCCGAGCGGCGATGCGGTCGGGCGTCCAGCCCAGCAGCCGCGGCGTGGCGGCGATGTTCTCGCCCACGGTCAGGTGGGGAAACAGGCCGACCTCCTGGAAGACGTAGCCGATCCGGCGCCGCAACAGGTGAGGCGGCCCGGCGGCGATAGCCTCGCCGCCGATCCGGATGACCCCGGCGTCAGGCGTGATCAGCCGGTTCAGGGTCTTGAGCAGCGTGGTCTTGCCCGAGCCGGACGCGCCGACCAGGGCCACGAACTGACCCGCGGGGATGGTCAGGCTGACGCCGGCCAGGGCGACATGCCCGCTGTAGCGCTTCTCGATCCCGGCGATCTCGATATCGGTTCCAGCCATGTGCTAGGCCTAGCACGGGACTTCGCCGCGCGTCGCGGCGCTCAGGAGACTCTTCGCCATGTCCGACGATCAGCCCCTGCCGCCGGACGAGACGCCGATGCAGAAGGCGCTGCGCCTCAAGAAGGCCTCGCTCGCCGCCAAGCCCACCGCCCCGCGCGGCGGCAAGTTCCAGCGCCAGCAGGCGGCGGCGCAGCAGACCGGCAAGTCAAAGCCTTGGATGGCGCGTTAGGGCAGTCGATAAAACCGCTTCGCCGTCCCGGCGAACAGGTCCGCCTTCTCGCTGTCGGACGCCCCGGCGGCGATGCGTTTGAAGGCGTTCCACAGGGTGGCGTAGTCGCAGCCCCAGCGGTCGACCGGGAAGTTGCTCTCGAACATGCAGCGGTCGGCGCCTAACGCCTCGATGCAGGTCTCGATGTAGGGCCGCCACAGGTCCGCCAGGGCCTGCGAGCCAGGCCGCGCCCGGCCGTCTAGGCCCGGGAAGCCGGCGAACGGCATGGCCAGGCCGCCGAGCTTGACGGTGACCTTCGGCGACTTCGCCAGCTCGCGGATGTTGGCCGCCCAGATATCGAACCGCTCCGACAGCTTTCCGGCATAGGCGCCGATGCCCAGCGGCGTGCCGACGTGGTCCAGCACGATGTCCTGGTCGGGGAAGGCGCGGGCCAGGGCGATCAACTCCGGCAGCTGCGGCTCCAGCAACCAGGCGTCGAAGGTCAGGCCCAGCGGGCCCAGGCGCGCGAAGCCCTCGCGGTAGCGGCCGTCGGCCATCAGTCCGCCGGGCGTGTGGGCCATCGGGCCCAGCACGGCCGGATCGGGATCGCTGGCGACCATGTGGCGGATGCCGCGGAAGCGGCCGTTGCCGGCGGCGACTTCCGCCTCCAGCACCCGCGCGACCCCGTCTCCGAGCAGCAGGTCCGCATGGCCGACGATCCCGGTACAGGCGCGGAAGGGGCCGTAGATGCCGCTGGCGCTCATCGCCGCCACGCCGTTGACGAACTCGACCTCGCCGACCGGCGCCAGCGCGGCTTCAGCGTCGGCGCGATAGAAGGCGCCGCACTGGACGTAGACGGTGCCGACAACGTTGTGGCCGCTGCCCGCGTCGGCCCGCAACTGGTCCAGCAGATAGCGCGGCGTCAGCCGCACCACGTCCTCGAACGGATGCCCACCCTCCCTCGCCGGCGGCAAGGATGGGCGGTCCCAGAGGTGATGGTGCGGATCGATGATCGGCAGGTCAGGCTCGAGGATGGCTTCGGCGGTCGTTGGTCCCAGGCTCATGCGTTCCCCCGTCATTCTGTTGGCGCGATGGTCGGGCGATGGCGATCCGGCCGCAAGCGCTATCCTCGCGACCGGCGGACTCCCTGTTCAGAAAGGACCCGTTGCCTGCGGGCGCTGGATCAAGACCCTCGTCGCCATTCAACCGCCCGCCCGCCGGAGTTTTTTGGAACCGGCTGATGCAGGCGAGGTCCTCGATTGACAATGAACAAGTCGCCCGCGCGGCGGACGCGCTAGTCAGGCGGTCGACCGGACGAAGGCGTGGCCGCGCCTGACCCGCCCGCTTGCGCCGGCAGGTTCCGGCACTGGAGACCACATGGCCGGCATCGATCCCGCCCGCACCTTCATACCGCTGAACATCGCCGTCCTGACCGTCTCGGATACGCGCACCGTGGAGACCGACACTTCCGGCGGCCTGCTCATCGACCGGCTGACCGCCGCGGGCCATGTCCTGGCCGCCCGGGCCATCGTCAAGGACGACATCGACCCGATCCGCGCCCAGGTCGCCGCCTGGATCGCGGACCCGGGGATCGACGTGGTGCTGTCCACGGGTGGGACAGGTTTTTCGCCCCGCGACGTCACACCCGAGGCGGTGAAGCCGCTCTTCCGACGCGAAATGGACGGTTTCTCGGTGGTCTTCCACCAGGCCAGCCAGGGGACGGTCGGGGTCGCCACCCTGCAGTCGCGCGCCTTCGCGGGCCAGGCCGAGGACACGTTCGTGTTCTGCCTGCCGGGCTCGACCGGCGCCTGCCGCGACGCCTGGGATATGGTCCTTTCCATGGAGCTGGACAGTCGCTTCAAGCCCTGCTCGCTGGTCGGTCAGATTCCCCGGTTCCGGGATATCTGCCCGTGATCACCTTCGACGAGGCGGCCGCCCTTGTCGCGGCGATCGGCGTCCCCCTGGGGACCGAGTCGCGCCGCTGGCCCAGGCCCGGGGCAGGGTGCTCGCCGCCGCGGTGCTGGCGGAGCGTCCGTCGCCCGCCGCCGACGTTTCCGCCATGGACGGCTACGCGGTCCGCGAGGCTGATCTCGCCATTCTGCCGGTGACCCTGCCCGTCGCCGGAGAGTCGTTCGCCGGCGCAGGCTTCGCCGGCGCCTTGCCGAAGGGCGCCTGCATCAGGATCTTCACCGGTGCGCCGCTGCCAGCGGGGTCGGATCGGGTGATCATCCAGGAAGAGGTTCAACGGGACGGCGACCGCGCCCGCTTCGAGCGGCCGCTGTCGCCGCGACGCCACCTGAGGGTCGCGGGCTCGGACTTCCAGCCGGGCGATCTGCTCGTCCCGGCGGGCGTGCGCCTGAACGCCCAGCGGCTGGTCGCCGCCGCCGCCGCCAATCTGGGCGCCGTCACGGTGCATCGGCGGCCGAGGCTGGCGGTGCTGGCCACCGGCGATGAACTGGCCGAGCCGGGCGCCTCCGGCCTGCGCGGGACGCAATCCCTGAGAGCGTGTCATTCGGCGTCGCCGCCCTGGCCGAGGACTGGGGCGCCGCCGTCGGGTCGCGATATCGCTGCGGCGACGACCTTTCCAGGCTCAGGCAGATGGCGGCCCGGGCCGTCGAAGAAGCCGACGTCGTGGTGGTGACCGGCGGGGCCTCGGTCGGCGAGCGGGACTTCGCCCGCGACATGTTTACGCCGCTCGGACTGAAGCTGGTGTTCAGCAAGGTGGCGATCAAGCCGGGAAAGCCCGTCTGGATGGGCCGGGTCGGCGAGCGCGTCATTGTCGGACTGCCCGGCAATCCGACCTCGGCGATGGTCACGGCGCGGTTGTTTCTGGCCCCCTTGCTGGCGGGCTTGTCCGGCCGCGACCCTGCCGAGGCGCTGGCCTGGCGGCCGATGCGGCTCAACGACGCCATGTGTCGTGAGGGGGATCGGGAGACCTTCCACCGGGCGCGCGCCGAACGCGGCGGCGCGACCCTGACGTCCGACCAGGACTCATCGGCCCAGCGCGCGCTGGCGGCCTCCGACCTGCTGGTTCGGCGCAGGCCTGACGCGACGCCGGCGGCGCCGGGAGACATGGTCGAGGTCCTCGATCTCTAGAGCGCTTCGAGGAACAGCGAGAACAGGACGTCTTTCTCCAGGCGCATGTGCTCGCGCAGATCGTCGGAGATGTCCCGGCAGGATCGGTAGAGCGTGCGCCATTTCCAGCACGCGTCGGCGGGCGGCGTGAAGGCGTTCGTCAATGTGGCGAGCTGGATGAGCTGTTCCTCGACGTCGCGATGCTCCTCCTCCATCCGGCTGATCGGCTGGCGGATCATCGGGTGACCGCCGGCCAGCATGAGCGGAAACAGGACCTCCTCCTCCCGCCGCTGATGAGACATCAGATGGTCGGCCATGACCGCGAGGTGGTCGCCAAGTCCACGGGGGCAGTTTGGGTCTGTCTGATGTTCGGCCTCGACCCGCCGGGCCAGGGCGATGGCCTCGGGGAACTGGCCGCGGTGGACCTCGTGGTAGCGGCTGATGATGTGGTCGATCAGGACGGCGGGACCGGCGTCGGCCAGCGCGTCCTCCATCCGGCGTGCGGGGTCGGCAACGGTGTCGAACGGCATGGGCGGCTCCTTGTGCCTGACCCCTAGACTGCCTTCCCCCGTCGCGCCTTGAGGGGTGCGCGGGCCTGGCTTGACCTTCGACAAGCGAACGCCTGCCAAAGATCGCAGGGTGCGGCGCGGCGGGCGCACTTTCGGTCGCCGCAGGGACTCCGCGAGGTTGAGGGCCCTGCTCCCAAGAGGCCCGTCATGGCATTCGACACTCCGCTTTCCGGCGAAATCTGGTCCGGCAAATACCGCTTCATGCCCACGCAGGGCGGTGGCGACGCCACGGTCGAGGACACCTGGCGCCGCATCGCGCGGGCGGTCGCCGAGGCGGAGGAACCGGAGCTTCGCGCGCCGGTCGAGGCCGAGTTCTACGAAGCCTTGCGCGACCACCGGTTCCTTCCCGCCGGACGGATCATCGCTGGCGCGGGCACAGCCCGCAGCGTCACCCTGTTCAACTGCTTTGTCATGGGCGTCATACCGGACGATCTGGGCGGCATCTTCGAGCACGTCCGGGAGGCGGCGCTGACGCTGCAGCAGGGCGGCGGCGTCGGAATGGACTTCTCCTCCATCCGCCCGGCGGGCGCCTTCGTCTCCGGCGTCGCGGCCGACGCCTCCGGTCCGCTCAGCTTCATGGACGTCTGGGACTCGATGTGTCGCACCATCATGTCCGCCGGGCAGCGGCGCGGCGCGATGATGGGCTGCCTGCGCATCGATCACCCCGACATCGAGGCGTTCATCGACGCCAAGCGCGCAGCCGGACGGTTCCGCAACTTCAATCTTTCGGTGCTGGTCAGCGACGCCTTCATGACCACCCTGGCGGCCGGCGGGGACTGGTCGCTCATGTTCGGCGGCAAGGTCCACCGCGTATTGCCGGCGGCGGAACTCTGGGCTCGCCTGATGCGGGCCACCTACGATTGCGCCGAGCCGGGCGTCATCTTCATCGACAAGGTCAACGCCGCCAACAACCTCGCCGACTGCGAGGAGATTCTGGCCAGTAACCCCTGCGGCGAACAGATGCTGCCCCCGTACGGCGCCTGCCTGCTCGGCTCGATCAATCTGGCGCGGCTGGTCGACAGGCCGTTCGAACCGGGCGCCGCGATCGACGAAGAGGAGCTGGGGGCGCTCGCCTGTACGGCCGTTCGTCTGCTCGACAATGTCATCGACATCTCGCGCTTTCCGCTCGAGGCGCAGGCCCGGGAGGCCGCAGCGAAACGAAGACTGGGCCTGGGCGTCACGGGTCTGGCCAACGCGCTGGCGTTCTGCGGCGCGGCCTATGGCGACGAGGCCGCTGCGGACCTGACACGGCGATGGCTCGGGATCATCAAGCGCGAGGCCTACCGCACCTCGGCGCGTCTGGCGGCCGAGAAGGGGGCTTTCCCCCTCTACCGGGCCGGCATGCTGGACCGGCCCAATCTCGCGTCGCTCGATGAGGAGACCCGCGACCTGATCGCCGCCCACGGCCTGCGGAACGGATGCCTGACCTCGATCGCCCCGACCGGCACGACGTCGATCCTGGCGGGCAACGTGTCATCCGGCGTCGAGCCGGTCTTCGCCTACGCCTACAGTCGAAAGGTCCGCCAGCCCGACGGCACGACCCGTGAGGAGGCGGTGGAAGATTTCGCACTAACGACCTGGAAGCGGCTGCAGGGGGACGCGCCGCCGCCCGAGGCCTTGTTTGTAAGCGCCCAGACCCTGACTCCCGCCGACCATCTGCGCATGCAGGCGGCGGCCCAGGAGATGGTCGACAGTTCGATCTCCAAGACCGTGAACTGTCCGGAAGACATCGCTTTCGACGCCTTCGCTGACATCTATGTCGAAGGCTACCGGCTGGGCTGCAAGGGCCTGACCACCTACCGGCCCAATGCCGTGACGGGATCGGTCCTCAGCGTAGCGCCTGCCGTCGGACCTGCGACTCCGGCGCCCCCCAGGCCGCCAGAACCCCATCTCGCCGTACGACCTGCGGCGCTGGAGGGCATGACCTACAAGATCAAATGGCCCGAGAGCGACCATGCGGTCTACGTCACCCTGAACGACACGATCGACGCCGAGGGCCGCCGTCCGTTCGAGATCTTCGTCAACTCCCGCAACATGGACCACTACGCCTGGACCGTGGGGCTGACGCGCATGATCTCGGCGGTGTTCCGAAGGGGAGGGGACGTCTCCTTCGTGGCCGAGGAGCTGAAGGCGGTGTTCGATCCGCGCGGCGGCGCCTGGCTGGACGGCCGCTACGTGCCCTCGTTGCTCGCCGCGATCGGGGGCGTTGTCGAGCGTCACATGACCGGGCAGATCCCGCCGCCGCGCGTAGCGGACGCCGTCGACGCCGCGCCGGCGGGCTCCGCGCCCAGGCCGGCCTGCTGTCCGCGGTGCGGAGCGGCGGCCCTGATCCGCAAGGAGGGCTGCGACACCTGCCTCGACTGCGGGCATTCGAAATGCGGCTAGGGGCCGGCGACCCGCTTGATCCATGACAAGCGACGACTCGCCGCTCAAGGCGGCCCGCGGTCGATCAGGCTATGGCTGCGGCCCGAAGCCCTTCCTGCGAGTTCCGCCATGCCTTCCGCCGCCGCCCGTCGCCAGTACACCGGGCCGGCGCTGCTGAGTTTCGGCTTCCGGCCGTTCTTCCTCGGGGCCGCCGTCTGGGCCGTCATCGCGGTCCCGCTCTGGCTGGCGGCGTTCCTCGGCGGAGCCGGCCTGTTTGACCGCGACTGGCATGTGCACGAGATGCTGTTCGGCTACGTCGGCGGCGTCATCGCCGGCTTCCTGCTGACCGCGGTGCCCAACTGGACCGGGCGTCTTCCCGTGACGGGCCTGCCGCTAGCGCTGTTGTTCGCGCTCTGGATCGCGGGGCGCGCGGCCATGCTGGCGGCTCCGCTCTCGCCGATCGGCGCGGGGGTCGACGCAGCGTTCCTGATCGTCTTCGCCGGCCTGGTCTGGCGCGAGGTCCTGGCCGGGCGCAACTGGCGCAACCTGCCGGTGGCGGTGATGGTCACCCTCCTTGGGATGGCCAACCTGGCCTTTCACGGCCGGAGCATCGTTCCGGAGCTCGGTTCGCTGTCCGAGCGCGCGGCGATCGGCATGATCGTCCTGCTGATCGCGTTCATCGGCGGACGGGTGGTCCCCAGTTTCACGCGCAACTGGCTGGTCCAGGCGAAGCGCATGCGCCTTCCGGCGGTCGCGGACAGGCTCGACGCCGCCGGTCTGGCGATGGCGATCCTGGCGGTGGCGGCCTGGATCGTCCTTCCCGAGCACCGCCTGACCGGGGTCGCCCTGTGCCTGGGCGGACTGGCGATCCTGGCAAGGCTGTCGCGCTGGCGGACCCTGGACGTGCTGCCCGAGCCGCTGATCTGGAGCATGCATGCCGGCTACGCCTGGCTGGGTCTGGGGCTGGTCCTTGTCGGCGCCCATGTCCTGGCGCCGGACATCGTGCCCCGCACGGCGGGACTTCACGCGCTCCTGGCGGGTGGCGCCGGCGTGATGACGCTGTCCATGATGACGCGCGCGACCCTGGGCCACACCGGCCGCGACCGCCTCGCCGACCGGGCGACGGCGGCCCTCTATCTTTCAGCCAACCTGGCGGCCGGATGCCGTGTCGCGGCCGCCTTCATCCCCGACGCCAGCGCGGTCCTGCTGATGGCGGCGGGGCTCCTGTGGTCGTCGGCCTTCGCGCTGTTCCTGGTCCGCTACGGCCCGATGCTTGTCCGCCCCCGGCTGGCGGCCTGACCGTCATGCGCCTCTCAGTGTTCGAGCAGCGGCAAGACGGCGCGGCGGCGACGCACCACGGATCGGATGCGCCCGCGGCGACCGGCGGCGCGCCTCGCCTCATCGACGGCCTCGGCCGGCGCTTCGAGTACCTTCGCCTTTCGGTCACCGAGGTGTGCAACTTCCGCTGCACCTACTGTTTGCCGGACGGGTACCGCAAGACCAGCCTCGCGTCGTTCCTGACGGTTTCCGAGATCGGGCGGCTGACCGAGGCCTTCGCCGGCCTCGGGGTGAGCAAGGTCCGGCTGACCGGCGGCGAGCCCTCCGTCCGCCGCGATATCGGCGAGATCATCCGCCGGGTTCGGGCGACGCCGGGCGTCGAGAAGGTCGCCATGACCACCAACGGCTGGAATCTTGCCCAGAGGATCGATGACTGGTCCGCCGGCGGCCTGACCAACCTCAACGTCAGCGTCGATTCCCTCGAACAGGAGCGGTTCCATCACATCACCGGCCACGATCGACTGCCGGCCGTCCTGACGGGCCTGGACAGGGCTCTGGAGCTGGGCCTGCCTTCAGTGAAGATCAACGCGGTCCTGCTGAAGAGCGCGGCGGGGCCTGCGCAGTTCGCGCGGTTCGCGGCGTTCCTGCGCGACCGGCCCGTGGCCGTGCGGCTCATCGAGCTGATGCGAACCGGCGACAACGCCGACTATTTCGCCGCGCAGCATGTCGGCGGTCAGGCCCTGCGCTCATGGCTTGAGGCGGGCGGCTGGACGCCCTGCACCCGGGCGCGGGATGCCGGGCCTGCGGTTGAATACGTTCATCCCGACCATGCCGGCCGGATGGGGCTGATCGCGCCCTATGGCGCCGGCTTCTGCGACGGCTGCAACCGACTGAGGGTCACCGCGCGCGGCAAGCTGCGGCTGTGCCTGTTCGGCGAAGGCGGTCTGGATCTGCGGGACCTGCTGGCCGGGGACGAGGACAGACTCGCGCTGGACGCGCGGATCGTCGGCGCCCTGGGCGGAAAGGCGGCCGGGCATCGGCTGGCGGAAGGGATCAGCGGCGACACGCGCCATCTGGCCCAGCTGGGCGGGTGATCAGTTGAGAGCGCCGATCGTGCCGGCGGCGCTGGCGCGGCATTCGCGGTCGGCCATGCCGGCCCGGAACGGCGTAGGCTGCAGATGGCTGTCGATCAGCCGATCGGGCTTGGCCAGGCGGTCAAGGACGACCGGCCGCACGATGGTCACTTCTGGACCGTTCACCATCACGCCGTAGTCGGCCAGGTTGGCGAAGGCGCGCGAGAGGTTTTCCGGCGTCATGCCCAGCAGCGAGGCCAGCACGCGCTTCTCGTGGGGCAGGATCAGGGTCGGTCCGCCGCCCTGGCTTACCTGTTCGGCGAGCAGGTAGTTGGCCAGGCGTTCCGCCGCGCCGCGCAGCTTCTGGTTCTTCACCGCGCGGACAACGCCGCGGTAGCAGGCGGACAGCTCCTCGGCCACGGCCACCGCGAATCCGGCGTCCTCCTTCATGGCGCGGCGGACCGCCTCCCCGGAGATCATCAGGATGTCCGACCGCTCGATGGTGCGCGCGGTCATCAGGGCGTCGGCGTCCAGCACGACGGCGGCCAGAATGAAGGTCGACACCGGGCGCAGGACGGCCAGCGTGGTTTCCTTGTCGTTCCAGGTGCCCTGCAACTCGGCGAGCCCGTCGATCAGGACGTAAAGGAAGTCGACCGGATCGCCTTCCATCAACAGGGTGGTGCCGGCTGGGAACTTCTGCAGGAAGGCGCCGGAGATCAGGTTGTCGAAGGTGCGTTGCGCCGCGCTCTCGAACAGCGGCAGGGCGCGAACTCTCTCAATATCGACACTGCGCATAGGCATGATTGGCTTCCCCGATCCGGGAGAGTTCATCGACTCGCGCGCCTCACCGCCTTGATGTGGATCAACCGGAGGGCAATCAGTCGGCCGGCTTGATGATTGTCAATCGGCCAATGCAAAATAAGCAATCGCGCGCCAGTTCACAATCAAAAAGCCGATCTGTTCCGCACAAAATGTCCGACCATAGTAGTGATTTGGACGTTCTATTGACCTTGATCAATTGCGACGCTGCCGGGGTGCATCAGACATCACTCCAACAGCCGGCGATGGTCGTCGGCGCGGAAGAACGGTTTCGGAAATGGTCGGGGAAACGCCCAAAGCCGCGGACGGCGCCGGATCGGCCCTCTGGATGAGCACCTTCGCCTTCACCGCCTGCTTCGCGGTGTGGACGATCTTTTCGATCATCGGCGTGCAGATCAAAGAGGATCTCGGGCTGACGGAGGCGCAGTTCGGCCTCCTCGCCGGAACGCCGATCCTGACCGGCTCGCTCGTACGGGTCCTGCTCGGCGTCTGGACCGACCAGTACGGCGGTCGTCTGGTCAATCTGATGGTCATGCTGTCGGCGGCCCTGGCCACCTTCCTGCTGTCGTACGCAGAGACCTATCCGCAGTTCCTGATCGCCGCCCTGGGCGTGGGCCTGGCCGGCGGGTCCTTCGCGGTCGGCATCGCCTACGTCTCGAAGTTCTTTCCCAAGGAGAAGCAGGGCACGGCCCTGGGCATCTTCGGCGCGGGCAACGTCGGCGCGGCGGTGACCAAGTTCACCGCCCCGTTCGTGATGATCGCGTTCGGCTGGCAGTCCGTGGCCCAGATCTGGGCCGTCGCGCTGGCCGTGATCGCCGTCGCCTTCTTCCTGCTGACCCGTGACGACCCGGCGCTGGTCGAGCGCCGGCGGACCGGCGCCAAGGCCGAGAGCACGGCGATGCAGTTCACGCCGCTGATGAAGCTGCAGGTCTGGCGCTTCTCGCTCTACTACTTCTTCGTCTTCGGGGCCTTCGTCGCCCTGGCCCTGTGGCTGCCGCACTATCTGGTCGGGGTCTACGGCCTGAACATCAAGATCGCCGGCATGGTGGCCGCAGCCTACTCGATCCCCGGCTCGCTGTTCCGTGTGTTCGGCGGCTGGCTGTCGGACCGGATCGGCGCGCGGCGCGTGATGTACATCACCTTCAGCGTCAGCGCGGTCTGCACCTTCCTGCTGTCCTATCCGCCGACCAGCTACGTCGTCTCCGGCATCCGCGGCCCGATCAGCTTCCACATCGCGACGAGCCTGCCGGCCTTTATTGTCCTGCTGTTCTGCCTCGGCTTCGCGATGAGCCTGGGCAAGGCGGCGGTGTTCAAGCACATCCCCGTCTACTACCCGGCCAACATCGGGTCGGTCGGCGGCCTGGTGGGCCTGGTCGGCGGCCTCGGCGGCTTCATCCTGCCCATCACTTTCGGCCTGCTCAACGACGTCATCGGCGTGTGGACCAGCTGCTTCATGCTGCTGTTCGCGCTGGTCGCCTCCGCCCTGACCTGGATGCACTTCGCCATCCGGCGGATGGAGCGGGCGCGGACGCCCGAGCTGTCGCACCTGCCTGAACTGCCGGAAATGTCCGGCCTGCACCCCAGCCCTTTCAGCGGTCCCGTCCCCGTCGCCCCGGCGCCGGTCGCGGCGGCCGGCTGACCCCCAAGGAGCGCCTGATGGCTTCCGCCCCGACCCGCAAACACGTTCTGACCGACTGGCGCCCCGAGGACCCCGCGTTCTGGGCCTCCACCGGCAAGGCCATCGCCACCCGCAACCTCTGGATCTCGGTGCCCAACCTCCTGCTGGCCTTCTCGGTCTGGATGGTCTGGTCGATGGTCGTGGCCAAGCTGAAGCTGATCGGCTTCAAGTTCACCACCGACGAGCTCTTCTGGCTGGCGGCCCTGCCGGCCCTGTCGGGCGCCACCCTCCGGATTTTCTACAGCTTCATCGTGCCGGTGTTCGGCGGCCGGATGTGGACGGTCCTGTCGACCCTGTCTCTGCTTGTGCCGTCGATCGGCATCGGCGTCGCCGTCCAGAACCCGGACACGCCGTATCTGGCCTTCGTGGCGCTGGCCCTGCTGTGCGGCTTCGGCGGCGGCAACTTCGCCTCCTCGATGTCGAACATCTCCTTCTTCTTCCCCAAGGCGGAGAAGGGCAACGCGCTCGCCATCAACGCCGGCTTCGGCAATCTCGGCGTCAGCGTGATGCAGTTCCTGATCCCGGTGGTCATCACCCTGGGCGCCTTCGCCCCGGTGGTCGGCGCGCCGCAGATCGCCGTCGAGAAGGGCGTCGAGAGCCAGATCTGGCTCCAGAACGCTGGTTTCGTCTGGGTCCCCTTCATCATCGCCGCCGCCGTCGCCGCCTGGGTCGGCATGAACGACATCAGCTCGGCCAAGGCGTCCTTCGCGACCCAGTCGGTCGTGTTCCAGCGCAAGCACAACTGGATCATGTGCTACCTCTACGTCGGCACCTTCGGCTCGTTCATCGGCTTCTCCGCGGCCTTCCCGTTGCTGGCCAAGACCCTGTTCCCGGCCGTCATGGTGCTGAAGATCGCCTTCCTCGGGCCGCTGGTCGGCGCCCTGTCGCGCGCGCTCACCGGCTGGGTGTCCGACAAATGGGGCGGCCAGCATGTCACCCACTGGGTGTTCCTGGCCCTCTCGGTCGGGGTGCTGGGCGTCCTCTACAGCGTCGGGGCCACCGGCGCGGCTCCGTCCTTCCCGCTGTTCTTCGCCGCCTTCCTCTGGCTGTTCTTCTGGACCGGCGTAGGCAACGCCTCGACGTTCCAGATGATCCCCGCGATCGTGCGCGGCGACATGCCCCGGCTGATGCCGAAGGCTGATCTGCCCACGCGGCTGAAGGCCTCCGAGATGGAGGCGGCGGCGATAGTCGGCTTCAGTTCGGCCATCGGCGCCTACGGCGGCTTCTTCATCCCCAAGGCCTTCGGCGACTCGCTCAAGGCCACCGGCGGGCCGGAGACAGCGCTGCTGATCTTCCTCGCCTTCTACCTGAGCTGCGTCGTTGTGAACTGGGTGTTCTACGCCCGTCGCGGATCGCTGCTGAACACCCCCTCGCTGACCCCTGTTCCGGAGCTCGCGGCATGAGCCATACCCTCGACCGCCTGGCGTTCTTCACGCGCAAGACCGAGCTGTTCTCCGACGGCCACGGGGTGATGAACGACGACGACCGCAGCTGGGAGGAGGCCTATCGGTCCCGCTGGCGGCACGACAAGATCGTCCGCTCCACCCATGGCGTGAACTGCACCGGCTCCTGCTCCTGGAAGATCTACGTCAAGGGCGGGATCGTCACCTGGGAGACCCAGCAGACCGACTATCCGCGCACCCGGCCGGAACTGCCCAACCATGAACCGCGCGGCTGCGCCCGCGGCGCCAGCTACAGCTGGTACCTCTACTCCGCCAACCGGGTGAAATACCCGCTGGTGCGCTCCCGCCTGTTGCGGCTGTGGCGCAAGGCGCGCGAGACCCTGGCGCCGGTGGCGGCCTGGGCCTCGATCCAGGACGACCCGGCGGCGCGCAAGTCCTACACCAGCATGCGCGGCTCCGGCGGCTTCGTGCGGGCCGACTGGGACGAGGTCACCGAGATCATCGCCGCGGCCAACGCCCACACCGTCAAGCGCTGGGGTCCGGACCGGGTGTTCGGCTTTTCGCCGATCCCGGCCATGTCGATGGTCTCCTACGCGGCCGGCGCGCGCTACCTGCAGCTTCTCGGCGGAGCCTGCGGCTCGTTCTACGACTGGTACTGCGACCTGCCGCCCGCCTCGCCCCAGACCTGGGGCGAGCAGACCGACGTGGCCGAAAGCGCCGACTGGTACAATTCCAGCTTCATGCTGCTGTGGGGCTCCAACGTCCCGCAGACCCGCACCCCCGACGCCCACTTCTACACCGAGGCCCGCTATCGGGCGCCAAGTCGGTGGTCATCTGCCCCGACTATTCGGAAGCCTCGAAATTCTCTGACCTGTGGCTGCCGGTGAAGCAGGGGACTGACGCGGCCCTGGCCATGGCCTTCGGCCACGTGATCCTCAAGGAGTACCATCTCGACAAGCAGGTGCCGTACTTCCGCGACTACCTGCGCAAATACAGCGACCTGCCGATGCTGGTGCGGCTGGTCCCGCAGGACGGCGCCCTTGTGCCCGAGCGGCTGCTGCGCGCCTCCGACTTCGTCGGTGATCTCGAGCAGTCCAACAATCCCGACTGGAAGACGGTGGCCATCGACGAGGCCACCGGTGAGATCGTCGTGCCGAACGGCTCGATCGGCTTCCGCTGGGGCGAGGACGGCCGTTGGAACCTCGAGGAACGCGACGCCGCGGGCCGCGAGACCACGCTGAAGCTGGGCCTCAAGGACGTTCATGACGAGGTGGCCGGCGTTCGGTTCCCCTACTTCGCCAACACCGCCTCCAACGGCTTCGCCTCGACTGATCACCCCAGCGTGTTGACCCGCAACGTGCCGGTGCGACGCGTCCAGCTGAAGGATGGCGAGGCGCTGGTCGCCTGTGTCTACGACCTGTTCCTTGCCAACTACGGCGTCGACCAGGGCTTTGGCGGCGATTGCATGCCGACCTCCTACGACGACCTGCAGCCCTATTCGCCAGCCTGGGCCGAAGCCATCACCACGGTGCCGCGCGAGCAGATCATCGCCGTGGCCCGCGGCTTCGCCACGAATGCCGAAAAGACCAACGGCAAGTCGATGGTGATCATCGGCGCGGCGATGAACCACTGGTTCCACATGGACATGAACTACCGCGGCGTCATCAACATGCTGGTGATGTGCGGCTGCGTGGGCCAGTCGGGCGGCGGCTGGGCCCACTACGTCGGCCAGGAAAAGCTGCGGCCCCAGACCGGCTGGGCCCCGCTGGCCTTCGCCACCGACTGGATCCGTCCGCCCCGGCAGCAGAACTCGACCTCGTTCTTCTACGCCCACTCCGACCAGTGGCGCTACGAGACGGTCGGCATCGACGAACTGCTGTCGCCCACGGCGCCGGAAGGGCCGTGGAAGGCCTCGATGATCGACTTCAACGTCCGCGCCGAGCGGATGGGCTGGCTACCGTCGACGCCGGCGCTGAAGGCCAATCCGCTGGACGTGGCCAGGGCCGCGGCGGCGGCAGGCGTCGATGCGCGGGACTACACCCTCGCCGGCCTCAAGGACCGCTCGGTCGAGCTGTCGTGTATGGACCCGGACGATCCGGCCAACTGGCCGCGCAACATGTTCGTCTGGCGCTCGAACCTGCTCGGCTCGTCCGGCAAGGGCCACGAATACTTCCTCAAGCACCTGCTCGGCGCCTCGCACGGGGTGCAGGGCAAGGACCTTGGCGAGACCGGTCAGGTCAAGCCGGTCGACGTCGTCTGGCATGACGAGGCCCCGGAAGGGAAACTCGACCTGCTGGTCACCCTCGACTTCCGCATGTCGACCACCTCCGTCTACTCCGACATCGTTCTGCCGACGGCCACCTGGTACGAGAAGAACGACCTCAACACCTCCGACATGCACCCCTTCATCCACCCGCTGTCGGCGGCCGTGGACCCGGCCTGGGAGTTGAAGTCGGACTGGGAGATCTTCAAGGCGATCGCCCGCAAGTTCTCCGACATCGCGCCGGAGGTTCTCGGGGTCGAGAAGGACGTCGTCCTGACCCCGATCCAGCACGACAGCCCGGGCGAGCTCGCCCAGGCGTTCGAGGTCAAGGACTGGTACCTCGGCGAATGCGAGGCGATCCCCGGCAAGACCATGCCGCAGATCACCATCGTCGAGCGGGACTATCCCAACCTCTATAAGCAGTTCACCGCGCTCGGCCCGCTGCTCGACAAGGTCGGCAACGGCGGCAAGGGCCTGGCCTGGAAGACCGGCCACGAGGTCGATCTGCTTCGCGAGCTGAACGGCGCGGTGCTCGACGTCGGCCTCACCGAGGGCATGCCCAGCATCGATACCGACATCGACGCCTGCGAGACCATCCTGATGCTGGCGCCGGAGACCAACGGCGAGGTGGCGGTCAAGGCCTGGCACGCGCTGGAGAAACAGACCGGCCGCGAGCACGCCCACCTGGCGATCCCCAAGGAGGACGAGAAGATCCGCTTCCGCGATCTGCTCGCCCAGCCGCGCAAGATCATTTCCTCTCCGACCTGGTCGGGCATCGAGAGCGAGAAGGTCTGCTACAACGCCGGCTACACCAACGTGCACGAGCTGATCCCCTGGCGGACGCTCACCGGCCGTCAGCAGCTCTATCAGGATCACCTGTGGATGCGGGCCTTCGGCGAGGCGCTCTGCGTCTACAAGCCGCCGATCGACCTGAAGACCACGCACGTGAAGGGCCTCAAGCCGAACGGCGAGACCGAGATCGTTCTCAACTTCATCACGCCGCACCAGAAGTGGGGCATCCACTCCACCTATTCCGACAACCTGCTGATGCTGACGCTGAACCGCGGCGGGCCGGTGGTCTGGATTTCGGAGACGGACGCCCGCAAGGCCGGGATCGTCGACAACGACTGGATCGAGGTCTTCAACGCCAACGGGGCGCTGACCGCGCGCGCCGTGGTCTCCCAGCGGATCCGTGAAGGCACGACCTTCATGTACCACGCCCAGGAGAAGATCGTGAACACGCCGGGGTCGGAGATCACCGGCCGTCGCGGGGGCATCCACAACTCGGTGACCCGGGCGGTGCTCAAGCCGACGCACATGATCGGCGGCTACGCCCAGCTGGCCTACGGCTTCAACTACTACGGCACCGTTGGCTCCAACCGGGACGAATTCATCGTCCTTCGCAAGATGAACAAGGTCGACTGGCTGGAAGAGCCTCTCGAAGCCCGGGAGTTTGGTCAATGAAGATCCGCGCGCAGATCGGCATGGTGCTGAACCTCGACAAGTGCATCGGCTGTCACACCTGTTCGGTCACCTGCAAGAACGTCTGGACCAATCGCCAGGGCGTCGAATACGCTTGGTTCAACAACGTCGAGACCAAGCCCGGCGTCGGCTATCCCAAGGACTGGGAGAACCAGAAGAAGTGGAACGGCGGCTGGCGGCGCAAGGCCAACGGCAAGATCGAGCCGCGCATGGGCGCCAAGTGGCGCATCCTGTCGAAGATCTTCGCCAACCCCGACCTGCCCGAGATCGACGACTACTACGAGCCCTTCACCTTCGACTACGGCCACCTGCAGTCGGCCCCGGAGATGAAGCATTTCCCCACCGCCCGGCCCCGGTCGCAGATCACCGGCAAGCGGATGGAGAAGATCGAATGGGGACCGAACTGGGAAGAAATCCTCGGCGGCGAGTTCGCCAAACGCTCTGAGGACTCCAACTTCGAGGGCATCGAGAAGGAGATCTACGGCCAGTTCGAAAACACCTTCATGATGTACCTGCCGAGGCTGTGCGAGCACTGCCTCAACCCCACCTGCGTGGCGGCCTGTCCTTCGGGCGCGATCTACAAGCGCGAGGAGGACGGCATCGTCCTGATCGACCAGGACAAGTGCCGCGGCTGGCGCATGTGCGTCTCGGCCTGCCCCTACAAGAAAATCTACTACAACTGGGACTTCGGAAAGTCGGAGAAGTGCACCTTCTGCTTCCCGCGCATCGAGGTCGGCCAGCCGACCGTCTGTTCGGAAACCTGCGTCGGTCGCATCCGCTATCTGGGCGTGCTGCTCTATGACGCCGACCGCATCGAGGCGGCCGCGGCGACGCCCAACGAGAAGGACCTCTACCAGGCCCAGCTCGACGTCTTCCTCGACCCGAACGACCCGGCGGTCATCGCCCAGGCGCGTCTCGACGGCGTGCCCGAGGCCTGGCTCGAAGGGGCCCGCCGCAGCCCGGTCTACAAGATGGCCATCGACTGGAAGGTCGCCTTCCCGCTGCACCCGGAATACCGGACCCTGCCGATGGTCTGGTACGTGCCGCCGCTGTCGCCGATCCAGTCGGCGGCGGCCTCCGGCGCGCTGGAGAACGACGGCCAGATGCCGGACGTCGCCAGCCTGCGCATTCCGGTCCGCTATCTCGCCAACCTGCTGACCGCCGGCAACGAGCCGCCGGTGGTCCTGGCGCTGGAGCGGATGCTGGCCATGCGCGGCTTCATGCGCGCCCGCACGGTCGAGGGGGTGACCGATCACGCCCTGGCCGCACGGGTCGGCCTGACCGCCGCCCAGATCGAGGAGATGTACCGGTACATGGCGATCGCCAACTACGAGGACCGGTTCGTCATCCCCACCACCCACCGCGAGACCGCCGAGGACGCCTACGAGTTGCGCGGCGACTGCGGCTTCTCGTTCGGCAACGGCTGCTCCGGCGGCCGCACCGAGGTGGGCCTGTTCGGTTCCGACCCGCGCTCGCGCGCCAAACCCCTGATGGAGGTCTGAGATGGCGCTCACCTACAAGGCGCTGGCAGTCCTGCTGGCCTATCCGACCGCCGAGACCCAGGACCTCGCCACGGCCGCCGTCCAGGCGATCGAGGACGAGGGCATGGTCCCGGCGCAGATTTCGACGCTCGCTCGCCAGGCTCGCGGACGAACTGGCGGGCGGCGACCTGTTCGACCTGCAGGAACGCTATGTCTGGCAGTTCGATCGCACCCGCTCGCTGTCGCTGAACCTCTATGAGCACGTTCACGGCGAAAGCCGCGACCGCGGCCAGGCCATGGTCGCGCTGCTGGAGCTCTATCGCAGCAAGGGCGTCGAGCTGTCGGCCAACGAGCTGCCCGACAACCTGCCGGTTTTCCTCGAGTTCCTTTCCCTGCTGCCCGAGCCGGAAGCGGCGTCCCTGCTGGGCGAGGCCGCGCACGTCCTGGCCGCCATGGGCGAGCGTCTGCACAAGCGGCAGAGCCCGTATCGCGCGGTCTTCGGCGCCCTGACCTCGCTGGCCGGGGCCAAGGCCGACGCCGCGGCGCTCGCGTCGCTGATGCAGGAGCCGGACGACGATCCCGGCGACTTCGAGACGCTGGACCGCCTGTGGGCCGAGACCGCCGTCACCTTCGGGCCTTCCGACGTCGGCTGCCCGAAGGCCGAAGACCTGATCCAGGCGATGAACGCCAGTCCCGCGCCGGTCTCCCGACGCGTCGGCGCGGCCTGAGGAGCGAACGATGGATCTCAACCACATCCTCTTCGGCGTCTATCCGTATGTCGCCATGTCGGTGCTGGTCATCGGCTCGGTCGTGCGCTTCGACCGTGAGCAGTACACCTGGCGCACCGGTTCCTCGCAGCTGTTGCGGCGGCGTCAGCTGGTCATGGGCTCGCTGCTGTTCCACCTCGGGGTGCTGGCGATCTTCGCCGGTCACTTCGTCGGCCTTCTGACCCCCATCTGGGTGTTCGACGCCCTCGGCGTCAGCCACAGCTTCAAGCAGATGCTGGCCATCGTCGCCGGCGGCGGCGCGGGCATGCTGATGCTGGCCGGCGGCCTGCTGCTGCTGCACCGGCGTCTGTTCGACCCCCGCATTCGGGCGACCTCGACCTTTGGCGACACCGGCATCCTCGTCCTGCTGATCGCCCAGCTTTGCCTGGGCCTGGCGACGATCCCGCAGTCGCTGCAGCACCGCGACGGCGCCGAGATGCTCAAGTTCATGACCTGGGCCCAGGGCGTGTTCACCCTGAAGCCGGGCGCCGCGGATCTGCTCACCGACGTGCACTGGGTGTTCAAGACCCACATCGTGCTGGGCCTGACCATCCTGCTGGTCTTTCCCTTCACCCGCCTGGTCCACATGCTGTCGGCGCCGGTCTGGTACCTGAACCGCCGGGGCTGGCAGCTGGTCCGCACGCGCGGGGCCATGCCGACACATCGAACCGACAACCGACGTCCAGGAGGCGGGTCATGAGCAGCGCCCGCTATGTCGTGACCGACGGGGTGCAGATCCCCGAAAGCCTGATCGCCCAGGAAGCCCAGAACCACCCGGGCGGATCGCCCGAGGAGGTCCGCGCCGCCGCCGCCCATGCCCTGGCTGTCCGGGCCCTGCTGCTCGACCGCGCCGCAGAGCTGGGTCTGGTCGCCGAGCCCGAGCTGGACGAGCGGGGCCGCGAGGAGACACCCGAGGAAGCGCTGGTGCGCGCGGTGCTGGCTGAGGAGGTCGATCCCGAGACGCCGACGGAGGACGAGTGTCGACGGGTCTATGAGGCGCAACCGCAGCGTTTCCGCACCCCGGTCCTCTATGAGGCGTCGCACATCCTGTTCGCCATCGACGGGGAGGGGGACACCGCCATCGAGGCCGCCCGGCTGGCCGCCTGTGCGGTCGTGGGGATGGCGCTGGAGACGCCGGCGCGCTTCGCGGGCCTGGCGCGTGAGCATTCGGCCTGTCCGTCCGGCGCGGTCGGCGGCTCGCTCGGACAGCTCGGGCGCGGCGATCTTGCCCCGGAGGTCGAGCAGGCCTTCGCCGCCCTTCTGCCGGGGCAGATTTCGGCGGCCCCCGTTCGCTCCCGCTTCGGCTGGCACATCTTGAGGCTGGATCGGCGGATCGAGGGGCGTCAGCTGCCGTTCGAGCAGGCCGCCGGCCGCATCCGCATGCACCTGGAAAGCCGCGCCTGGGTCGCCGCCGCCGTTCAGTATGTGGCCGATCTAGCATCCCGCGCCCGCGCGCGCGGCGTGGGTCTGGTCATCACCGCCGACGGGGATCTCGCCCCGGGCGCGACCCTGGGCGACCTGATCGCCGACGAGGCCGCGGCCCCACGCCTGCTGTCATGGCTGGCGGCCACCGATGCCGGCCTGCTGCAGCGTGTCGAGACGGCGGCGGGCGCCGACGGTGCGGAGCCATCCGACTGGGTCCGCGCCGCCGTCGCCCGGTTCGTGCAGAGCGGCGATGACGAAGCCTGGACCCGGGTCATCTCCGCCGCCCAGGGCGCCGAGGACCCGGCCCTGTCGGCCTTGGGCGCCATTCTCAAGTCCCGGCTCGTCCCGGCCAAGGCCACCTTCACCCTTATCCAGAGGCGCTGATCGTCATGTATCGTCATCCCATGGCAGGCTTGGCGTCCGTCGCCCTGGCCGCGCTCTCGGCGCCCGGCCTGGCTCATGCCGCCGAAGGGCAGGGCGACTGGATCGTTGACGCCCGTCTGCGCTATGAATCGGTGGACCAGACGGGGGTCGCCGACGAAGCCCGGGCACTGACCCTGCGCGCGCGCCTCGGCTACGAGACGCCGGCGTGGGAGGGGTTCAAGGCGCTGGTCGAGGTGGAGGGCGTCACCGCGCTCTCCGACGACTACAACAGCACGACCAACGGCCAGGTCGGCTACCCGGTGGTGCTCGATCCGGAGGCGGCGGAGATCAACCGAGCGCAGGTCTCCTGGACCGGCGGAAGGGCCAGCGTTGTTGTCGGCCGTCAGCGAGTATCCTGGGCAACGCCCGGTTTGTCGGCAATGTCGGCTTCCGGCAGAACGAGCAGACGTTTGACGCCGCCCGGGTGGCGTTCAAGCTCACCCCGAACACGACCGCGACCTGGGTCTATGTGGACCGGGTCCACCGCATACTCGGCGACGACAGTCCCCAGGGCGAATGGGACAGCGACTCCCATCTGGTCCAGGTGGAGACAAAGACTCCGGTCGGCCAGCTGACCGGCTACGGCTACCTGCTCGACTTCGAGACGGTGCCGCTGCAGTCCAGCGCCACCTGGGGCGCGCGGCTGACGGGGTCGCGTCCGCTTGCGAGCGGGCCGGCCGTCACCTGGGACGTCGAGTATGCCCGCCAGACGGAATACGGTGGAAATCCCGTCGACTTCGACCTCGACTATCTCGCGTTGGCGGCCGGACTGAAGACCGAGACCCGTTACGCCAGCATCGGGTTCGAGCGACTGGACGGCGACGGCGCGCGGGGTTTCGGGACGCCCCTGGCCACGCTGCATGCCTACCAGGGCTGGGCCGACCTGTTCCTCACCACCCCGGCCGCGGGGCTGCGTGACCTCAACGTCAAGTCGGGCATCACCGTCCCGGTCGGCACGCGCAAACTCAAGCTGGCGGCGGCGATCCACGATTTCACGGACGCGGACGGCGCGCTCGACTATGGGCGGGAATTCGACGCCTCTGCCGCCATGGCCCTGACGCCGGCGCTTTCGCTTGAATTCAAGGCCGCCCGCTTCGACGGCGACCTGCCCGCCTTCGCCGACCGCACGAAGGTCTGGGTGACGCTCGAGTTGAAGCTTTGATCAGCGCCCGGGGGGCAACTCGCACCGGGGCGAGGGCGGGATTGAACCGATCTCGCCCGACCTCATGGCGACCCCCCTGGAGTTCTTCTTCGCGGAGCACTTCCGGCACAGGCAGCTGTGCGGCCTGATCGATCAGCTGAGCACGGCGACCTTCTTCGACGCCGCTCCGATCGCCGAAGTGGTTGATTTCCTCCGGTTCGAGGCGCCGATCCACATCATCGATGAGGAAGAGGACCTCTTCCCGCTTCTGCGCCGGCGCTGCCTTCCCGAGGACGAGCTCGAGGGTGTGCTCGGCGTTCTGTCGGCCGAGCACAAGGCCGATGGCGTACTGGGCAGGACCGTGCGCGATTACCTCGAGCACTGCCTGGACACCCGCGCGGCGCCGGGCGTCAGTGTTGCTGGCCGCCGGGATCTGGCGGCTTTCGCCGCTCAGGAACGGCGCCATCTGGCGCTCGAGAACGCCGTGGTTCTGCCCATCGCGCGACAACGCCTCTCGCCGGAGGATCTCAACGGCCTGGCCCGCCGGCTGGCGGCTCGACGCGGCCGCGCGCCGGGGGAGACGGGCCCGTGATCCCCGAGCTGTTCGACCGCAATCTGCGCTGGGCCGCCGGCCGGACGCGGATCGACCCGGAGTACTTTCGCCGGCTGGCGAGCCAGCAGGGCCCCGAATATCTCTGGATCGGCTGTTCGGACAGCCGCGTCCCGGCCAACGAGATCGTCGGCCTCGACCCGGGCGAGCTGTTCGTTCACCGGAACGTCGCCAACCTGGCGCCGCCGCAGGACGCCAACTTTCTCTCGGTGCTGCAGTTCGCCGTCGAGATCCTCAAGGTGCGCCACATCATCGTCTGCGGCCACTATGGATGCGGCGGCGTGAGAGCGGCGTTGTCGGGCGAGCGCCACGGCCTGATCGACCACTGGCTTCAGCCCGTCGCCTGCCTGTGCCGGCGAGACGCCGTTGAGCTGAACGGCATCCTCGACTTCGATGCGCGGGTGAACCTGGTCTGCGAACGCAATGTCCTGGACCAGGTCGGCAACATCGTCGGCAACCCCTTTGTCCGCGACGCCTGGGGCAGGGGGCAGCCCCTCTCGGTGCATGGCTGGATCTATTCCATACAGGACGGGCTGCTTCGGGACCTGGAGACGTCGGTCCATGGTCTGACCGAGCCCCCGGGGCGGCGTACGGTCGAGCCCAGAGGTCAACAAGGTCGCCCGCGGCGGGGAAGGGCGCGCTGACTTCCCGGACCCGGGCGGGACGCGGTCTGCCCTCTAGCGGCGCTACGCCTCATCCCGTAAGGGATGCGACGAACCTGCGGATGTGGCGGAACTGGTAGACGCACTGGATTTAGGTTCCAGCGCCGCGAGGCGTGGAGGTTCGAGTCCTCTCATCCGCACCATCCTGCTTCGCCCCACTGGCTTCGCAGGACAAGTCCCGCCCTGTCGGTCGAAGCAGATGCCCTCCGAAACCTTTGCGAAGGAGGGTGGCGGTCTCCCCGAACCCCTGCCAAGAAGCACTTGGCCGCAATAAGCCCGCGTGACATAAGGGCCACCGCTTTGCGCCGCCCCGATCAGGGCGCGCTACCCGTTTCCACTCCAAGGCGGATGAAGCGGCCCCCGGGCCGGTCGTCCGGGACTCAAAGAATGTCGATGCAGATCGTTGAAAAGTCTGGCGAAGGCCTCAGCCGCGTTTACGGCGTCACCGTTCCCGCCGGCGAACTCGCCAAGCGTCTGGACGCCCGGATCGCCGAGATCGCGCCGCAGATGAACCTCAAGGGCTTCCGCAAGGGCAAGGTCCCGGCCGCCCACGTCCGCCGCGTGCACGGCAAGGCCCTGATGGCCGAGGTCATCGAGCAGGCGCTCAACGAAACCACCCAGAAGGTGCTGGACGACAACAAGCTCCGTCCGGCCTCGCAGCCCGACCTGAAGCCTGTCCGACATGGAGAAGGTCATCGCCGGCGGCGTCGACCTGTCCTACGAACTGTCGCTCGAACTGATGCCCGACTTCGAGCCGATCGACATCGCGGCCCTCAAGCTGACGCGTCCGGTCTACAGCCCGAGCGAGAAGGAAGTTGACGAGGCCCTCGCCGACCTGGCCAAGCAGGCCAAGACCTTCGCGCCGCGCACCGGCAAGTCGCTGAAGGCCAAGGACGGCGACCAGGTGCTGATCGACTTCGTCGGCAGCGTCGACGGCGTCGAGTTCCCGGGTGGCAAGGGCGAGGGCTTTGAGCTGACGCTCGGCTCGGGCCAGTTCATCCCGGGCTTCGAAGGCCAGCTGGTCGGCGCCAAGCCCGGCGACGATGTGGTGGTCAAGGTGACCTTCCCGACCCCGTACCAATCCGAGGAACTGGCCGGCAAGGACGCCGAGTTCGCCGTGAAGGTGCATGAGGTCCGCGCCCCGGTCGACGCCGAGCCGGATGACGAGCTGGCCAAGCGCCTGGGCCTGTCGGACCTGGCGACCCTTAAGGAAACCCTCGGCAAGAACCTGCAGCAGGGCTACGACAACCAGTCGCGCTTCAAGCTCAAGCGCGCCCTGCTCGACGAGCTGGACAAGGGTCACACCTTCGACCTGCCGCCGAAAATGGTCGACGCCGAGTTCGCCGGCATCTGGCAACAGGTCGAGCAGGACAAGACGGCCGGCAACCTGCCGCCGGAAGACGCCGACAAGAGCGACGACCAGCTGAAGGAAGAGTACCGCCGCATCGCCGAACGCCGCGTGCGCCTGGGTCTGGTGCTGGCCGAGATCGGCCGCCGCGAGAACGTCCAGGTCACTGACCAGGAGCTGATGCAGGCCATGCAGCGCGAAGCCATGCAGTACGGCCAGCAGGCGCAGCAGGTGTTCGAGTTCTTCCGCTCCAACCCCAACGCCCAGGCCCAGCTGCGCGCGCCCCTCTACGAGGACAAGGTCGTCGAGCTGATCTTCGGCAAGGCCACCGTCAAGGACAAGAAGGTCTCCAAGAAGGAGATCGAGGCCGAAGACGACCTGCCTGACGGCTACTGATCCGGCGGCGCCTGGCGCCCGGTGACCTCGTGAAAGGGCCGGCCTCGCGCCGGCCCTTTTGCGTGGCGGCCGGGTCGCCACCACATTGCGCCGACTTAACTTGATGGCGACCCCGCCGGCGGATATCGCGGTAGGGTCGGGGACGCGTGTGTGCGTCGGGGTTTCCCGGGGGAGTATCCGATGTCGATCTGGTCCATCGCGGCGCTGAGCATCGCGCTTCTGGCGCAGCAGCCGGCGCCGGCCCCTGATAGTGAGGGCACGACTGTCGACAGCCTCGTGGTCACCGCCCGTCCGGCGCCTGAGGTTTCGGCCGTCGAGGCCTTTGTGGCGACCGTGGCGGACGAGACCGGCAACAAGCGCCTGGGGCGCTGGGACCGCAAGATCTGTCCTGGGGTGATGGGCTTTCGTCCACAGTACGCCCAGTTGATCCTCGACCGCATCGCGGCTTCCGCCGTGGAGATCGGTCTGGAGGTAGGCGAACCGGGTTGCAAGCCGAACATGATCATCTTCGGCACCGCCAACTCCGACGCTCTGACGAAGGAACTCGTGAAGGAGTATCCCGCCGCCTTCGCCAAGTACGATGACGGCATCCGGGCCACCAAGACCTCCTTCGAAGCGTTCATGGCATCGAAGGCGCCGGTACGCTGGTGGCACGTCACGCGCCGCACGACGGCTGACGGCCAGCAGTACAACAGGGGCGATCAGGTTCGGGTCCGCTCGGTCGGCCGGCTGAGCGTCGGCACGCGCGACGACTTCGACCGTGTGATCATCGTCATGGACGTGACCCGGATAGGCCGGCTGCGCATGTCGAGTCTGGCCGACTACATCGCCATGGTCGGGCTGGCGCAGATCGATCCGGAGGCGGAGATCACCGGCGTGTCCTCCGTGCTCAACCTCTTCTCCGACCGCGCGGCGGGCGTCGAGCCGGTCGCGGCCATGACCGAGTGGGACAAGGCCTATCTGAAGGGGCTGTACGGCGCGAAGCGTGACGCGCGCCGCGGGGCCGATCAGCAGGAAGACATCACCCGTTCGATGACCAGCGACCTGGCCGCCCCGCCGCCGCCCAAGGACGAGTAGGCGGCGCGAGCCGCCAGGCCGGACACGAAAAGGCCCCGGAAGCAGCGCTTCCGGGGCCTCTCTTTCGGCGGGTGATCGATCTAGTGGTTGATGATCACATCCAGGATCAGGCCGGTGGCCAGGGCGGCGAGCAGATAGTCATTGCCGTCCCGGTACCAGTAGTAGCCGCGCGGCGGCGGACGCAGGCCGTAGCGACCGTAGTCGTAGACCACGTAGCCGCGGCCCCGATAGGACGGCGGCAGGTAGGCGCCGCGACGCCAGGCGTAGTAGCCGGGGCGATAGCCGGGGCGGCCGTAATAGGTGGCCGGCGGCGGGCCGTAGTACCAGCGGTTGTTCCAGTAGTAGCCGTTGTGGCGACCGCGATCCCAGCGGCTCCGGCTGTCCCAGCGGTCTTCCCGGCGATCCCAGCGATCTTCACGTCGGTCCCACCGGTCTTCGCGCCGGTCCCAACGGCCATCGTCGCTGCGGGCGTCGCGGCGATCTTCGCGGCGGTCACGGCGGTCTTCCCGGCGATCCCAGCGATCCTCACGGCGGTCGTAGCGGCCGCGGTCCTGGGCCGCCGCTTCGGTAGCGCTCGCCGCGATCGGGCCAGCGACGGCGGCCACGGCGGCCAGGGTCATCATCAGACGCTTCATGAGAAGGTCTCCTCGAACGTTCATGTCGTCCCGCGGCGCAGCCCTGCCGCCAGGGTTCCCTCGACTGCTGAACAGGGTGAATCCCCCGGCCTGAACGCCGGCTGAACGGGTCGGTCAGGTTTCCGGTTCTGGCGCCTTGCGCGGGGAGGGGCGTGCGCCCCATGTTGCGTTCACAAACAAAACCGAGGGCGGAGACAGACCCGATGACCGACGCAACCGAATACACGCCGCCCAAGGTCTGGACCTGGAACAAGGACAACGGCGGCCGGTTCGCCAACATCAACCGGCCCATCGCTGGTCCCACCCACGACAAGGACCTGCCGATCGGCAAGCACCCGATGCAGCTCTACTCGCTGGGCACGCCCAACGGCGTGAAGGTGACCGTCATGCTCGAGGAACTGCTGGCCAAAGGCCACGCCGGCGCCGAGTACGACGCCTGGCTGATCAAGATCAACGAGGGCGACCAGTTCTCCAGCGGCTTCGTCGCCGCCAACCCCAACTCCAAGATCCCGGCCCTGATGGATCACAGCGGCGAGACGCCGATCCGGGTCTTCGAATCCGCCGCCATCCTGATCCATCTGGCCGAAAAGTTCGGCGAGTTCCTGCCCACCGACGTTGCGACCCGCGCCGAGTGCCTGTCCTGGCTGATGTGGCAGATGGGAAGCGCGCCGTTCCTGGGCGGCGGCTTTGGCCACTTCTACGCCTACGCGCCGTTCAAGATTGAGTACGCCATCGATCGCTACGCCATGGAGGTGAAGCGCCAGATGGACGTGCTGGACCGTCGTCTGGCCGAGAGCGAGTACCTGGCCGGCGCCGACTACACGATCGCCGACATCGCCGTCTGGCCTTGGTACGGGGCGCTGGCCAAGGGGGTGCTCTACGAGTCCGGCGAATTCCTGCAGGTGCAGGACTACAAGAACGTCAACCGCTGGGCCGACCAGATCGGCGCCCGTCCGGCGGTCAAGCGCGGCCGGATGGTCAATCGTGTGTTCGGCGACCCGGCCAGCTGTCTGCCGGAGCGCCATGACGCCTCGGATTTCGAGACTCGGACCCTCGACAAGCTGCAGGCGGCCCAGGGCTGATCGCGGGGCATATCTTAACCCGGCGGCGACACAGCTTTACGCGTAGTAACGCAGGTGAACGAAGCCTGTATTCGCTCCTGAATACAGGACTTTGGCCCGGTTAACCCTATGTTCAGCGCGGGGGTATTTTCCTGTCGACATCGGCTCCGAGACAGAACCGTCCGGAGAGGGGTTTGAAGGGAAGAAGACCATGCTTGCGAGCATCGAAAGCGAAGCTCCTGCGACCATGCCGCTGCCGGGCCCGGACTCGTCGGGCGACGATCTGTTCCGGATGGGGCTGCTGTATTCGACCGGTCAGGGCGGCGCGCCGCTCGACTATGTCTCGGCCCACATGCTGTTCAACCTGGCCGCCATGCGCGGGTCGCTCGAGGCCAAGGTCTACCGCAAGGAGCTGAGCGCCGAGATGGACCCGATGGACGTCGCCGAGGCCCAGCGCCAGGCGCGGCAGTGGCTGGCCCAGGGCTGAGCCGGCAGACTCTTTCAGGTCTCCGTTTCCCCGGCGCAGGCCGGGGTCCACGGAGCGCCTCTGTCGCTCGGGCTGAGGCATGGATCCCGGCCTTCGCCGGGAACACGGACACGGCTACTGCCCGTTCTGACCGCCGATGGCGTAGCTGAAGCCCTGGATCGGCGAGATGTCGCGGAACCACTGCTGCATGAACAGCCCGGCCTCGGCGATGTTCGAGCGCGGCACATAGACGATGTCGAACCGGCGCAGCGGGACGAGATCGACCCCCACCGGATTCTTCAGGGCGCTCTGCAGGTTCACCGTCCGCATCATCGCCCGGCCGCCGGCGCCGCGGCGAATGATCACCACGCGATCGACCTTGGCGGTGGGCTTGAAGCCGCCCGCCTGGATGACGGCCTGCAGGCTGTTGATGTCGCCAGGCATGTCGAACACGCCCGGCGTGCCGACCTCGCCGCCGACAAAGACCTTCAGCGCGCCCACCGACTTCACCTGGATCACGACCTCGGGCCGCAGCAGCTGGCTGGCGTAGGCGCGGCCCAGATCGGCCTGCAGCTCGGCGATGGTGCGGTCGGCGGCCATGACCGGCGCGACCAGCGGCATGGTGATGCGGCCGTCCGGCTGCACGATCACGCCGGTCCGCGCCAGCTCGGGCGCGGAGGGCACGGTGATGTCGATCGTGTCGCCCGGATAGAACCGGTACTCCGGCTCCTGCTCGGTCCAGTCGGCGTAGCCGATGTTGGCGAAGCCCGGCGCCCGGGCGGCCATGGCCGGAGACGCCGCCAGAAGGGCGGCGCAGGCCAGCAGGACGGCTCGGGACGGGGCGTTTACGCGCATGATCCAAACGTTAAGGAAAAGGGGTAACGGAGTGTTAATCGCGCTCCGCGACGGTCGTCTCCGGTAGAAGCCGCAGAGTCCGTAATTCTCATGAGCACGCAAAGCGCCTGGAGCACGCTCCCGCACGACCCGCTGCCGGGTCGGGCGATGGCCGGCTCCGGCTGGGCCTCGCGGCCGCGCTATGCGCCGAGCGACTTCATCACCCTGCTGTGGCGCGAGCGCTGGCTGATGCTGGTGATCTTCCTGGTCATCTTCGGGGTCGGCGCGGCCTTCGCCTTCACGCTCAAGAAATCCTATCCCGCCTCGGCCAGCATCCTGGTGCAGCTGGGCCAGGAATATGTCTACGAACCGCGCGCCGGCGACGCCGCCCGCGGGGCGGTGCCGGAGAACGACTCGCTGGTGCAGTCGGAAGTCGAGATCCTGATGAGCGCCCAGCTGCGGGAGCGCACGATCCGCCGCATCGGGCTGGACGCCCTCTATCCCGAGCTGGGCGAGAAGTACGCCGCCGCGCCGCCGGCCGGGAAGGCGCAGGTGATGGCCAAGGCGGTCGAGGACTTCGGCAAGAACCTGTCGGTCGGCTCGGCCCCGGACAATCCCGTCGTCCGCATCGGCTTCGAGCATGACAGCGGCGAGATGGCCGCGCGGGCCGTCAACACCCTCCTCGAGGAATACCTGATCTACCGCCGCACGGTGCTGATCCAGCCGTCCTCGCCGGTGCTGGAGCGCCAGAGGGTGCTGTTCGAGGACCAGCTGGCCCAGGCCGACACGGCCTACCAGCAGTTCCTGACCACCAACGATATCGGCGACTTCAACGCCCAGAAGAACGCCCTGACCAACCTGATCGGGCAGATCGAGACCCAGCGCCAGATGGCCGAGGTCACGCTGCAGGACCGTCAGGCTCGGCTGGCGACGCTGGACGCCCAGCTGACCCAGGTCTCGCCGGAGATCGGCCTCTTCCGCGACATCGATCCGGCCGCGGCCACCCGCCTGGCCGCCCTGCGGCTGCAGCGGGAGGAAATGCTGTCCCGCTACCTGCCCACCGCCCAGCCGGTGAAGGACGTCGAGGCGCAGATCGTCCAGCTTGAGGCCGGCATGAACACCGGCCGCACCCAGACCGACGGCGCGCGCCGCATCGGGGTCAATCCCGTCCACCAGACGCTGCAGACCGACCGCATCCAGACCGCCGCCGAGGTCGCCGCCCTGCGGACGTCGCTGGCCGCCTATACCCGCCAGGCGCAGCAGGCGACCGACCAGCTGCAACGGCTGGCGATCATCGAGCCGCAGTTCCAGGCCCTGAGCATGGATCGCGATGTGCTGCAGTCCAGCGTCCGCGACTTCACGGTCAAGGAACGCCAGGACGACGCGGCGCGGCAGATCGCCTCGGAGACCAACGACAACATCCGCATCGTCGACCGCGCCGTGGCGCCGACGCGAGGCGAGAGCCTGCGCAAGCCGGTCTTCGCGCTGGCCTTCCTGTTCGGGGCGTTCTCGGCCCTTTGCGCCGGCCTGATCCGGGTGTTCCTGCGACCCGGCCTGCCGACGCCCGCCTCGGCCTCGCGCACGCTGGACATGCCGGTGCTCGGCGTGGCGGCGTACAAGGGGCGGTGAGGGACAGGTTCCTCCGCCCCCTTCATGCGTTAGCTTGTCGGACTTGGGCGCGTAACGATTCGAGCCATGGTGGATTTGAGCGCTGAAGCGGCTGAGCTTTGGGCGTCCCTCGGGCCGCCGGCGCCCGGTCGCGCCCGCGCCATCCAGTTCGTGGCCGCGCGGCGGGGCGAGGGGGCCTCGACCGTGGCCCGCGAGCTGGCGACCTTCGCCGCCCGCCGGGCCGGCCGCACCGTCTGGCTCGTGGATCTGGACGTCTTTACCTCGCCGCAGCATACGGCCATCACCGCCCGCCCGGACCTGTACGGCGACCTCGGAAAGGCCGTGTCGGCAACTCCGGACGGCGGGGTGTTCTTCACCGTGCAGCCGCCGACGCCCATGCCGGACGGGACGCTGGCGCCGGACTCCAAGTTCCTCGTCGCCCACCAGGTTGGCGGCGACCGCTTCTGGGTGACCCGGTTCCGCTCCGACGCCCTGCGCGGCAAACAGGCGGTGCACATCCTGCCCAGCGGCGACTACTGGCAGACCCTCAAGCGTCACGCCGACCTGATCATCGTCGACAGCCCCTCGGCGGACCGGTCGCAGGCGGCCCTGACCGTGGCGCCGTTCATGGACCAGACGGTGCTGGTGGTCTCGGCCGACCAGCCGGACGTCAGCGCCCCGGCCCGGCTGCGCGACGCTATCACCGCCGCCGGCGGGCGTCCCTCGGGCGTGTTCTTCAACCGGGCCCGGGTCGAGGCTCCGGCCTTCCTGCGCAGGATCCTGCCGTGACCTGGGCGGCCGCCTCCTGGGAGGCCGGGCCGCCGGCCGCGCACCGCATCGACGTCTGGGACGTGCTGGCCTTCGGCATGCTGGTGATGAGCCTGCTGCTCTACAGCCAGGGCTGGATCCTGCCGATCTTCGGTAACCGGTTCGACGCGGCCAGTTCCGCCGCCATCCGCAACGCCTATCTTCCGGCCTACGCCGCCGGAGTGGCGATCCTGGCCATGCGGCCGTGGGACACGGCTATGGCGACGCTGCGCCAGCCTTTCCTGATCGCCCTGATGGCGGTGACGGCGCTGTCGGTGGTCTGGTCGATCGCCCCGGACGCCACGGTGCGCCGCCTGGTGGCGCTGTTCGCCACCACCCTGACCGGCGTGGTGCTGGCCGTACGTTTCCGCTGGGCGACCATGGCCGAGATCATGGCCACGGCGCTCGGCCTTCTGGCGGTCGCCTCGTTCGTGGCCGGCCTGGTGCTGCCGTTCGGCAAGATGACAGAGCTGTTCCCTGGCGCCTGGCGCGGCGTCTGGATGGAGAAGAACGCGCTGGGCGGCAACATGGCCATGGCCTTCTCGATCTTCGGGGCCGCGGCGTTGCTGGTCCCGAGACGGGCCTGGCTGTGGTGGTCGCTGGCCGGGCTGGCGCTGGGGCTGGTCCTGCTGTCGACGTCGAAGACCTCGCTGGTCTCGCTGGGCCTGGGCGGGGCGGCGCTGGCCTTCGTCTGGATCTGCCGCCGGGGCGCGGCCTCCGGCGTGGCTGCCACCTGGGCGGCGGTGACGGGGGCGGCGCTGCTGGCCGCCTTCCTGCTGTTCGCCGCCGACGTCTTCCTGGAGCTGCTGGGCAAGGACGCCACCCTGACCGGCCGCACCAAGATCTGGGCCGCCGTCATGCGCCAGATCGAGGAACGGCCCTGGACCGGCTTCGGGTACTCGGCCGTCTGGGACGACAAGAGCGGCTGGGGTCCGTTGGCGTGGATCACCAAGGACGCCGGCTTCAAGGCCCAGCACGCCCACAACAGCTGGCTCGAGCAATGGCTGGGCATGGGGTTCGCCGGCCTGATCGCCTGGGGCCTGTTCTACGGCCAGACCCTGATCGCCGCCCTGGTGGCGGTGTTCCGCGACAAGGGCGCCTACCTGGCCCTGCCGTTCCTGGTCATCTACTCGCTCATCAGCCTGACCGAGAGCGTGGCCGTCAGCTACAACGACCTGCGCTGGGCGATCTTCGTGGCGCTGGCGGTGAAGCTGGCGTGGGGGGATCGGGAGTAGGGCGGATGGGAACGGTTCGGGTCGCCACAGAGGACGACGCTGAAGCCATTGCGGGCATCTACGCGCCGTATGTTCTTGAGACGGCGATTTCCTTCGAAGAGACACCGCCTTCTCCCGAGGAGGTTGCCGGTCGAATAGCGGCGACTCTGGTGTTCTATCCCTACCTCGTGTTCGCCGAGGATGGCGTCGTGGTCGGCTACGCCTACGCAGGCGCACATCGCGCCCGGGAAGCCTATCGCTGGTCGGCGGACGTGACCGTCTACGCCGCCTCGGGCATGCAGCGTAGAGGCGTCGGTCGGACGCTGTACCGCGCCTTGCTTGCAGCGTTGAGGCAGCAGGGGCTTCATTCGGCCTTCGCGGGCATCGCGCTGCCGAACGCCGCCAGTGTCGCCCTGCATGAGGCGATGGGTTTCACTCACCTGGGTGTCTATCGCGAGGTCGGCTTCAAGCACGGCACCTGGCATGATGTCGGATGGTGGCGGCTTCCGCTTGGCGCGGGCCTTCCCAAATCGGAGCCGAAGCCGTTCGATCCGCGGATTTTGGAGTTGTAGGCCGAGCAGTCGTCAGGCCGGCCTACAACCCCAGCCGCCGCGCCCCCTCGGCCGCGGTGACCACGTCAAACCCGCGCGCCAGCGCCGCATCGACCAGATGCCCCAGCGCCTCGGGCGTGCAGCCCCAGGCGGACGGGCTCTCGTCCACGTCGTGGGTGTACAGGATCAGCCAGGCCTTGCGTTCGGCGGCGCGGTCCAGCCAGCGCATCGCGGCGGCCTCGCCCTCGGGACCCTCGATGCCGACGGCGGGCAGCTGGTTGGCGTCGGCGCCGTCCTCGACCAGGCCGGCCTGCACCGTGCGCAGGGTGCGGAAGCGGCCGCCCAGCACGCGCTTGGCCGGGATCGAGACGTCGCCGTAGGGGTAGGCGAAGCTTTCGGTATAGGCCGCGCCCCAGGCCTTCAACCCCTCGGAGTTGCGGTCCACATCCCCGACGATGGCGGCGGCGTCGGCCTGGCCGCAGTCGAGGTGGGAGAAGGTGTGGCAGGCGATCTCGTGGCCGGCGGCGGCCAGGCGTCGGGCGTCCTCGGCCTGGGCATAGACGCCCATCGGGCCGGTCTGTCCGGCAAGGCCCGTCGAGACGTAGTAGGTGCCGCGCACGCCGCGCTGCTCCAGCGCACGCGCGCCAGCCAGGGCGGCGGTCACCGGCATGTCGTCGAAGGTGAAGCTGATCATCGGCCGCTCCAGCGCCATGCGCACCGGGCGGCGCTGGGCCAGCCGCGCGATGCGTCGCCGAAGCTTGCCCTTCAGGGAGCGGTCAGCGCTGTAGGCTTCCATCAGACGGCCTCCGCATAGAGGGCGGCGCGATAGAGCCGCATGAAGAGGTCCCGGGCGGGCAGGGGGGCGAGGTCGGCGACGGCGACCGCCTTCAGCGCCGGTCGCCACAGGCCCTTGAGCGGCACGACCTTCAGCAGCCGGGCGACCCTGTAGCTGGGATAGGTCTCGACCACCGAGCGGTGGCCGGCGACGACGCGGGCGAAGTTGGCCGCCGACTGCTCGTACTTGCGGGCGATGGTCGCGGCGGTGTCCAGGCCCAGATGGCTGGCCGGGATGTCGACATGGACGATGGGGTGCTCGCGCGCGACCCGCATGGCCCACTCCACGTCCTCCCAGCCCCAGCCGGTGAAGGCCTCGTCAAAGCCGATGGCCTCGAACACGTCGCGGCGGACCAGCAGGTTGGAGGTGAAGACGTGCTTCTCCGGCGCTTCGGCGCGGATGGCGGCGCTCAGGCAGTCGCTCTTGAGCGCCATGGCCCGGTGCAGGGCGTGCTCACGGGTGCGCGGCGTCTGGTCCAGCGAGAAGCCGCCGAAGGCCACGGCCGGATTGCGGCCGGCGACCAGCGCCAGCCAGTCGGCGAGAAAGCTCGGCCGGTCGGGCAACATGTCGGCGTCGAGGAACAGCAGATGCCCGCCCCGGGCGTGGCTCGCCAGGCGATTGCGGCCCTTTGAGCGGCCCTCGTTGCTCGACAGCCGCACGAAGCGGGCGGGCAGGGCCATGGTCCCGACCGCCTGGGCCACGCGCGTCGCCAGATCGGCGTCGCCGGAACCGTCGTCGAGCACGATGACCTCGACGCCGGGCGCCGCCGCGCTGTCCAGTGCCGCCAGCAGCCGCGCCGGATCGTCGCGGAAGAAGGGGATGAGGATGGACAGGGCCGGCTTGGCGGCGCCGCGCCAGGCCTTGCTCTCGATCGTCCACTCGGTCGGCTGGACGGTCATGTCGCCGCTCCCGGCCGCAGGCTGGCCAGCAGTTCGTGGCGGCGCGTCCGGGCGCCGGCGGCGTCGAGTGCGAAGACCACCAGGCCGTAGACGACGGCCCCGGCGCCGGCCTTCAGCGCCAGCTCCAGGATGCCGCCCAGGTCCGGGATGGCCAGAACCACGACCGCCATGGCCGCGCAGCCGGCGCCGCCCTTCCACAGGGCTTCCAGCGGCAGCGGTAGCGGCATGGCCCGGCGGCCCAGCGCCCAGGAGGCGATCGCCCCGACCGCGTAGCTGATCGCGGTCGCCCACATGGCGCCGTCGATGCCGAAGCGGGGGATGAGGACGAGATTGAGCGCCAGGTTCAGCCCGGCCGGGATGGTCATGGCGACCGACAGAAGCTTCGTCCGCTGGCCCAGCGTGAAGGCCTGGTGCAGGTAGTAGGTGGTGACGCCGGAGAAGAAGGCGCCGACCGCGATCCACGGCGTGACGTGCGCCGCGCCCTCGACCAGCGCCTCGCCGACCATCACCTGGGCCAGCGGACCGGCGACCAGGGCCACGCCGACGGCGGCGGGCAGGGTGAGCAGCACCATGAAGGACGACTGTTCGCGCGCGGTCTCGGCCAGCGCTGTACGGCCGCCCCGCTCCAGAGCCGCGACCATGGCCGGGCCGCCGGCCATACCCAGCCAGATGAACATCACGTCCAGGGTGCGGTTCGCGAGGCTGTAGCCGGCGTGATAGATGCCCACCGCCTCCTCATGGAGGTAGCCGGCCAGCAGGAAGCGGTCGGTGGAGGAGATGACCAGGGCAAGGATCAGCGACAGCGCCACCGGCATGCCGTAGCCGGCGTACTCGCGCAGACGCGCGGGGTCGGTCTTGCCGCCCCGCATCATCGTCAGCTCGCGGCGCAGGGTGAAGACCAGGCAGAGGATGGCCACGACCGCCATGCCCATCAGCGGGCCGCCGCCGCCAAAGCCGATGGCGACGTAGACGACACCCGCGGCGAACCCACCGGCTGACTGGGCCATGTCGAGCAGGGAGGCGGCGGCGACCTCGCCATCGGCGCGGCGACGCTCCTGGACCAGCTTGATCAGGCTGCGGAAGACCACGGCCAGCAGGCCGGCGGCCACGGCCACCTTCAGGCTGTCGCTGATCGGCGCGATCCAGATCGCGAGCCCCGAAACCAGCGGGAAGGCGAGCGCCAGCAGCAGCCACGACCGGTAGATCGTCGCCATGTGGCCGGCGACGTCGCCCTGTTCCCGCGCCCGCGCCTGGAAGCGGGCCATCGCGGCCTTGGTCCAGGTGAACAGCAGGGTGTGGGCCAGGATCATGACCGTCATGGCCAGGGCGTAGGCGCCGTACTGCTGGGGCGTCATCAGGCGCGTGAACACCACGATGGTGAGCAAGCCCACGATCCCGGAGGTGATGTTGGCGGGCAGATAGCCGAGGAGGCCGCGGCGATACATCGACCTACCGAACCGTCTCGCTGTCGCCCAGCAGGCAGGGGATGGTCATGGCCATGATGTAGATGTCGAACCAGAACGACTGACGCTCGATGTACTCGATATCGAGGGCCACGCGGCGGCGGACCAGCTCGGGGCTGTCGACCGGACCGCGCGAGCCGTTGATGGCGGCCCAGCCGGTCATGCCGGGCTTCATGCGGTGGCGGTGGGCGTACTCGGCCACAAGGCGGGCGGACTCGGTCTGGCCGGTCTTCATGCCCACCGCGTGCGGGCGGGGACCGACCAGGGACATCTCGCCGCCGATGACGTTGAACAGCTGCGGCAGCTCGTCGAGGCTGGTCTTGCGGATAAAGCGGCCGACGCGGGTCACCCGGTCATCGCCGGCCTGGACCTGCTGCACGGCGGCGAAGTCAGCGGCCTCCTGGCGCATGGACCGGAACTTCCAGACGAGGATTTCCTCGTTGTTGAAGCCGTGGCGGCGCTGGCGGAAGAAGATCGGGCCGGGGCTGTCCAGCTTGATGGCGACGGCGACCAGGGCCATCACCGGCAGGCCGAGGATCAGGGCGGTCCAGCCGACAGCAATGTCCTGCAGCCGCTTGACCACGGCGCGGCGGACGTCCGCCGGCTCGCCGGAGACCTGGGCCAGCTGGGCGTCGGCGATGCGCGACAGGGCGCGGACGCGGCCATCCTCGCCGCCGGAGTCGAGCACCAGGCTGACGTCGTTGGGCAACACCCGCAGGCGGGCGATGATCTCGCGCACCCGGGTCTGGGCGGCGGGGTTCACCGCGATGACGATGCGGTCGACGTAGGGCAGCACCTTGTGGCCAAGCAGGTCATTGGTGTCGCCCAGCACCGGCACGCCGCCGATTTCCTTGGGCGCGCGGCCGAGGCGGTCGTCGAAGACGCCCAGCACCGCCACTTCGCGGGTCTTCAGGGCCGTCTCGATCAGCTTTCGGGCCGCGTCGGTCGCGCCGACGATGACGATGTTGGGGGTCAGTTTGCCGTCTCGGCGCCAGCGCCGGACCGTGTTCCACCAGACCACATGAAGCAGGCCCAGCCCGGCCAGGACAGGGCCGAACCACTGCGCCAGCAGGGGCAGGGAATTGCGCCCGCCGGGCACCAGCAATTCGCCGATCATCAACGGAACGCCGGTCAGCCCGAAGGCGGCCAGGACGCGCAACAGGTGACGGGGAAGGGTCTCCCGGTGGGCGAAGGCGTAGCAGCCCAGCGCCCCCAGCGCCCAGACCAGGATGGCGAAGCTGACGGCAAGCGGCAGGATCTCGCCCACGGTGGCGGCGAGCAGTCCGCCGGGGGTGACGATGTGGGTGACGAGGGCCGCGAAGACGGCGGCGGCGGCGGCGTCGACCCAGCCGTAGAGGCGGGTGACCTGCTGCATCTCCAGCCGCGAGCGGACAGGAGTCAGCCGCGCGGGCCGGAACGGACCCCGCCGGTCCCGGGGGTCTTCCTCGGGCGACGCGCCGCGCGGACCCAGCCCCTCGACCATGCCTTTGCGCACCGCGCGAACGGCGGCGACCCAGCCGTCATCGGGCTGGCCTTGCTCCTCGGGGCTGTGAGCGGGGGCGGTCAACATGGCCCGACAATGACGCCATCGCCTCAAGCGGCGGTTAACACCGGTCTCCGAAACGGACAAAACCCCCTTGGACACAACCCGAAACGGGTCGGCGACCTAGGCGATCTCGACGATACTGAAGCTCTGCTCCACATGCTCGCCGCGACCGAAGATGGTCATGAAGGCGATGTCCGCCGCGTCCAGTCCGGTGGCCACGCGCACCAGCCCATCCACGGGCGCCCTGCCGGTCGGGTCGACCAGCTGCCATCGTCCGCCCAGGTAGACTTCCAGGACCGCGTGCATGTCCGGCGGCTCCAGGCCCCAGGCGTAGGCGCTCACCGCCCGCGCTGGCACGCCGGCCGCGCGGCACAGGGAGATGGCCAGATGGGTGAAGTCACGGCACACGCCGGCGCGGTCGACGAAGGTGTCCAGAGCCGTGGTCTCAACGTCGCTGACGCCCGCGCGATAGTCGATGTGGGCGTTGATCCAGGCCAGCAGAGCCGTGACCTGCTCGCCACTGGCGAGGGCGCCGAATTCGCGCGCCACGAAGGACTCGATCGGTCCGACGGGCAGTAGCGACTGGGCCGTAGGTATCTGAGCGCCTCGCCGGGCAGCTCCCTGACCGGGGCGACTCGTCCTTCGCCGAGCTCAGAGCGCCGGGGATGCACCTCGACGCGTGCGGAATAGGTGATCTCCATGCTGCCCTCGGCCAGGAAAACCGCGCGGCGCTCTCCGTCCACGGCATCGTCCAGCCGGGCGATCTCCACGGGCGGGTTCAGGCGAAGGGATTCCGACAGGACGGCCTGATCGGCGCCGCGCGCCGCCTCGAGCAGCAACAGGACTTCGCAGCGCTGGTCGAAGCGGTAGAGCAACCGCGCCTCGATCTGGAAGGTCATGTCAGAATCCTCGCGCCCCGGGAAGGCGGGAGGGGCGATCGCCCCTCCAAGCGGCTGGCCGCCTCGAAGGTTGCATCCGGCATGTGTCGGAGTCGGGCAGGTGACAATAGACGGTGCGCGAGGGCGACCGGCGTCGATCGGCGCCCGTGCACTACCCCGCGAAACTTGATATTCCATCGTTTATCGACGATTGCCGCTCGATGTCACAAAACTGTAGTCGCGACGGCTTAGACGCCTGCTCCTGAGGAGGCCGTCTCGCCTGGACCTCCACGTTCAAACGGCCTGATGAGGATGACGATGAAAAAGCTGGTGCTCTGCGGAGTCGCGGCCCTTGCCCTGACCGCCTGCAATCAGAACGAGCCCGCCGCGAAAGCCGGCGCGGACAGCAATGTGGTCGTGCTCATCGATGGTTCGAGCACTGTCTACCCGATCGCCGAAGCGCTCGGCGAAGAGTTCCAGAAGTCCAGCGGCACCCGCGTCACCGTCGGCCTGTCCGGCACGGGCGGCGGCTTCAAGAAGCTCTGCCGCGGCGAGACCGACATCTCCGGCGCCTCGCGGCCGATCAAGGCCGAAGAGGTCGAGCTCTGCAAGCAGAACGGCGTGGAATTCATCGAGCTGCCGGTGGCGCTCGACGCCCTGGCGGTCATCGTCAATCCGACGAACACCTTCGTCGACTGCCTGACCGTGGCGGAACTGAAGACGATCTGGGCCCCCGAGGCCCAGGGCAAGGTCTCCACCTGGAACCAGGTCCGCGCCAGCTTCCCGGCCGAGCCGATCAAGTTGTTCGGCGCCGGCACCGATTCGGGCACGTTCGACTACTTCACCAAGGCCATCAACGGTGAGGAAGGCGCTTCGCGCGGCGACTACACCGCCACCGAAGACGACAACGTCACCATCACTGGCGTCGGCGGCGACAACGGCTCGCTCGGCTATCTCGGCCTGGCCTATGTCACCGAGAACGCCGGCAAGATCCGCGCTGTGCCGATCCGTCAGGCCAACGGCGCCTGCATCGCCCCGTCCGTCCAGGCCGCGCGCGACGCGTCCTACCAGCCGCTGTCGCGCCCGCTCTTCTTCTACGTCAACAAGAAGTACGCTGATGAGCGCGCCCACGTGCGCGACTTCATCAAGTTCGCCTTCAGCCCGGCTGAAAGCGAGAAGCTGGTCGCCGAAGTCGGTTACGTGCCGCTTCCGACCACGGCCTACAGCCTGGCGCTCGCCAAGTTCGACGCCCGCAAGACCGGCAGCTACTTCAACGGCGGCTCGAAGATCGGCGTGACTATCGAGGAACTCCTCGCCGACGCCGGCAAGTAGCGCACCGCTTCGAAAAGGCGGCCGGGGGCGACGAGCCCCCGGCCCACCTCCGCAAGGAACGAACGTGTCGCAGACCGTCGATCAAGGCACTACCTTCGCTGAACTCAGGAACAGCGGCTTCCTGCGTCGCGGCCGCGTGCTCGCCAGGCTGATGCAGGTTGTCCTGTTCGCCTGCGCGGCGCTTTCGGTGGTCATCACCGGCGCGATCCTCTGGGTTCTGATCTCTGAATCCTGGATGTTCTTCCGGCAGATTCCGCTGGTTACGTTCCTGACCGACACGCAATGGACGCCGGCCTTCACCAACGCCCGCTACGGCATCCTGCCGCTGCTGTCGGCGACCCTTTGGGCGGCCGGCATCGCCATGGCGGTGGCCACCCCGCTGGGCCTGATCCTCTCGGTCTATCTGAGCGAATTCGCGCAGCCGCGTGTCCGTGAGGTGCTGAAGCCCGTCCTTGAGATGCTGGCCGCCGTCCCGACCGTGGTGTTCGGCTACTTCGCGCTGCTGTTCCTGACCCCGCTGGCCAAGCAGTTCATCCCCGGGCTCTCAGGCTTCAACCTGCTGATCCCAGGGTTCGTGATGGGCATCATGATCCTGCCCTACGTGGTCTCGATCAGCGAGGACGCCATGCGGGCGGTGCCCATGACCCTTCGCGAAGGGGCGTTCGCGCTCGGCATGAGCCGCTGGCGAACCGCCTTCTCGGTGGTCATCCCGGGCGCCTTCTCCGGCGTCACCGCCGCCTATCTGCTGGCCTTCGCCCGGGCGGTCGGCGAGACCATGGTGGTGGCCATCGCCGCCGGACAGAATCCGAACTTGACCGGCGATCCGCGCGAAGGTGCCGCGACAATCACCGCCTACATCGTGCAGATGAGCCTTGGCGATCTGCCGCACGGCACGCTGGCCTACTCGACCATCTTCGCCACCGGCCTGGTGCTCTTCGTGATCACCCTGGCCTTCAATGTTCTCGGCTTCATCCTGCGCCGCAAGTTCCGGGAGGCCTACTGATGGCGGGCGGTTTGAGCGAGCGGCGCATCGTCGCCACGGCGAAGGTGCAGGACCTGGGCTTCGCGGTGCTGGGCATCATCGTGCTGTTCTTCGCCATGGCCATGCTGGCGACGCTGGTCGCCGACCTGCTGATGGACGGTCTGGGCCGCATCAACGCCCAGTTCCTGACGGACTTCCCGTCACGCCGGCCTTCGGAGGCCGGTATCCTGTCGGCCTGGGTCGGCACGACGCTGGTGATGTTCGTCACCGCCCTGCTGGCCATCCCGCTGGGTGTCGGCGCCGGAATCTACCTCGAGGAATACGCCGCCAAGAACTGGCTGAGCGATCTCATCGAGATCAATGTCAGCAATCTGGCGGGGGTGCCGTCGATCATTTACGGGCTGCTGGCGCTGGGCTTCTTCGTCTACGGCCTGGGCCTGGGCCAGACGGTCATGGTCGGCGGCATGGTGCTCGCCCTTTTGATCCTGCCGATCGTCATCGTCGCGACCCGGGAGGCGGTGAGGGCGGTGCCGTCGGGACTGCGCGAAAGCGCCTACGGCGTGGGCTGCAATCGCTGGCAGGTCGTCTGGAGCTATGTGCTGCCCTCGGCGCGCCCCGGCATCCTGACCGGCGCCATTGTCGGCCTGTCGCGCGCCATCGGCGAGACGGCCCCCATCATCACCATCGGCGCGCTGACCTTCATCGCCTTCCTGCCGCCCAGCCCCCTTCAGGCCGCTCCGCCGTTCGTGAACGCCGACTGGCTCAGCTCGCCGTTCACGGTCATGCCGATCCAGATGTTCAACTGGACTTCGCGGCCCCAAGCCGGCTTCCACGAGAACGCGGCGGCGACGGGCGTGCTGCTGCTGGGCATGACCCTGATCATGAACGGCTTTGCGATCTATCTCCGCTATCGTCTGCGCAAGGGGCTCAAGTCATGAGCGACTCCTCACGCGCCTCCACCCTCCTTCGCGACAGTTCCGGCGACCCGACCATGACCCAGGCCTCCACGTCCGAGACCCCGGCCGCGATCCGCGCCGACGTTCGCGATCTCAAGTTCTGGTACGGCAAGTTCCAGGCCCTGAACGGCGTCACCATGCCGATCTATGATCGCAAGGTGACCGCGATCATCGGTCCGTCCGGCTGTGGCAAGAGCACGCTCCTGCGCTGCTTCAACCGGATCCACGACCTCTATCCGGGCATCCGGTACGAAGGGCAGATCAACCTGGCCCCGGAGAACGTCAATCTGGTGGACCGGGGCATCGACCCGATCCTGGTCCGGCTGCTCGTCGGCATGGTTTTCCAGAAGCCGAACCCGTTCCCCAAGTCGATCTTCGAGAACGTGGCGGCCGGACTGTACGTCCGCGGCATCCGCAACAAGTCCGAGGTCGAGGGGCGGGTCGAAGAAGCCCTGCGCCAGGCCGCGATCTGGAATGAGGTCAAGGACCGTTTGAGCAAGCCGGCCTACGAGCTCTCCGGCGGCCAGCAGCAGCGGCTCTGCATCGCCCGGGCGCTGGCGCCCAAACCCAAGCTGCTGCTGCTCGACGAGCCGACCTCGGCGCTGGATCCGATCGCCACGGCCAAGATCGAGGAGTTGATGGACAGCCTGGTGAAGGACGTCACCATCCTCATCGTCACGCACAATCTCGCCCAGGCCGCCCGGATCTCGAAGCACACGGCCTTCATGCACATGGGCAACCTCGTCGAGTTCGGGGAAACCGAGCAGATGTTCACCAATCCGACCGTCACGCAGACCCAGGACTACGTGACCGGCCGGTTCGGCTAGGACAAGGATCCGGTGGCGCAGGCGATGAAGCGGGGCGCTCCAAAGCGGTCGGACAGTTCGTCCCGGACCGGGGAAGACCCGCAGCGCCTGGCGCTGCTGGCCAAGGCCCTGGGCCACCCGGCCAGGATCGGGATCGTTCGCCTGCTTCAGGCCAACGCCAGCTGCGCCGGCGGCGACATCGTCGACCGGGTCGGACTGGCGCAGTCTACGACCGCCGAGCACCTGAGAATTCTGCGCGCGGCCGGCATTGTGCTCGGGGAGGCGGACGGGCCGCGGACGGCCTATTCGTTGAACCCGGCCATGCTGGCGCCGCTGGCCGACTTTCTCGCCACCCTGGCGGAGCCGTCAGGCGACGACGGCCTGTCTTCCGTCTGACGCGCCCGCGCCGGCGGCCTTCGCGACCTTCAGCGGATCAGCCGCTGGATCAGACCTTCAGGGACGCCCAGGGGCCGGTCACCGCCAGGGTGATCCCGGGCCAGTAGATGTTGACGAACAGGGTCGAACCGTCCGGCGAGAAGCAGACCCCGGCCAGCTCGGCGTTCTCGCGGAACATGTTGCGACCGAGCGTATAGACCTTGCCCTCCGGCGTGACGCCCTTGAGGTGGTTGCGCTTGGTGTCCGAGTAGCGGTCCTCGCAGACGATGATGTCGCCCCAGGGCGCGATGGCGATGTTGTCGGCGTAGTCGAGCACCGCGGCGTCGGCGGACTCCAGGAACAGCTGCGCCTTTCCGGGGGCGTCACCCTCGTCCGGCCGGCCCTCACGCTGGCTGGGGACGTAGCGCATGATCTGCCCCAGCCCCTTGGCCCCGCCCGAGGTGCAGGTGAAGTACAGCTCGCCGCGCCCCCAGAAGATGCCTTCGCCGCGGGCGAACACGGCCGCGCCGGCCTTGGCGCCGCGCAGCCGCAGGTCATCCTCGGGGCTTTCGGGGTCGTCCAGGTCGATCCAGCGGGCGTTGCGCCAGTCGCCCTGGACCATACCGACCGCGCCCTTCCAGTTGCGCGTATCGCAGCCCTCCGGCGCATCGGCGAAGCCCAGCGCCTGAAGCCGGCCGCCCTTGACCAGCTCGCCCGGGACGTCCGGGATGAAGCGGTAGAGCAGGCTGTCGGCCGTATCCTTGGTCATGTAGACGACGCCGGTGCCCGGATCGACGCACGCGGCCTCGCGCTTGAAGCGGCCCATGGCCTTGAGCGGCACGGGATCGACCAGGCCCCTGGCGTCGGCAGGAACCTCGAAGGCCCAGCCGTGGTCCTTCTTGCCGCCCGAACCGGCGCGGGCGGTGTTTTCCTCGCAGGACAGCCATGACCCCCAGGGCGTGACGCCGCCGGCGCAGTTCACCGCCGTGCCGATCAGGCTCAGGTGCTCCCGCTCCACCCGCCGGGTGCGAAGGTTATAGACCAGCGTGGTCGTGCCGCCGGGCAGGGGCCGGCCCGCCCCGTCGAGGTCGTAGGCCTTGCGGGTGTCGAGCTTGTCGGCATGACGCCCCCGGAATCCGGTCGGGCCGTGGTTGACGTCGCCGATCTTCAGTTCGTGGTTTCGCACCAAGGTGACCCTGTCCTTGCCCGCCGCGAAACAGCCCATCCCGTCAAACTTGTAGGGAACCACCAGGCCGTCGCTCATCGCGTCACCGGCCTGGGATACGATGCTGTAGGAAAAGCCCTGCGGCAGGTCGAACACGCCGAACGGATCGGCCTGGAGCGGACCGTAGCCCTCGATCTCGTTGCGGTAGGTTTCGCCCGAGACGGCCTCCGCCCGGGCGAGACCGGCGAAGGCGAGGGCGACGGCTGACGTGCCGACGAAACCGCGGCGGGACAGGGACATTACGGGTGACTCCAGCGACTGAGCGCGGGGGTACCCCATCTTTGTGACAATGTCGTCGCGCAGCCAGGGCGCCGCGCCCTTCCTGGCGGCGACGGGCTTGCGTGAACGATCGCGTCGGGGCGGTCGCGGGTCAGGCGCCGTGAACGGAGATCCGGGCGCCGCGCATGTCGTCGGCGATCTCCACGCTAGCCCGCAGCTGTTTGGCCAGCGCCGCGATGATCATCGTCCCGAGACCGCGCGCTTCACTGTCCGAGGGGACGGAGCGGCCAACGCCATCGTCCTCCACCGTGAGGTTCCAGCTGGAGCCCTCCGAGCGATAGCTCACGGTCACCTTTCCCTTTCGCCCGTCGGGAAAGGCATGTTTGAGCGCATTGATCACCAGTTCGGTGACGATCAAGCCAAGGCTGATCGAGATCTGGGGGTCCAGGACGCTGTCATCGACCACCAGTTCCAGTTCGATCTGATCGGGGTCTTCGATCATCGAGGCGCTGATGTTCATGCACAGTTCGGCGAGATAGGACTTCGCGATGACGCCCCCGAGCGTCGACGAGGCGAGTTGTCGTTCCAGCGCCGCCACCGACATCAGGCGGCTATGGGCATTGCGGAGGTGGCTACGGGCTTCTTCGGACTGGGCCCGTCGCGCGGCGTGCATGAGAGCGCCCGCGATGATCTGGAGGCTGTTGGCGATCCGGTGACGGACGTCCTGCAGCAGGACCGCTCTTTCGCGAAGCTGGTCGTCCTTCCGTTCCAGAGCGTCCCGGGCGTCGGTCGTATCCGCCACACCGAGGATCAGGCGGACCCGGGCGGTGTCCGCGTAGTCAAGCTTGTGGGCGTTGAGGATCAGATGGCGCGTCGCCTTGCCCGCGCGGACGAGGTCCAGCCCGAAGGCGGGAATCTCCGCCCTTCCGGAGGCGGCGTCCTGGAGCAGGGCGCGCAACGCCGGAGCGTCCCATTCGCCTGCGCCCAGCTTGAAGAACGATTGACCCTTCGCGGCATCCGGTTCGATTTCGAACGCATCACAGAAGGAGGCGCTCGCCAGAACAACGTTGAGCTGGCCATCGAGCAGGACGAGCGGCGTGGCGGAAGACCCGACGATCGCCCAGGCCAGACTGAGAAGCAGATCGTCGCGTGGCGCTTCAGTCCGGGGTCGTTCATCGGGCGAGACATCGCTGACCCCGCACTGGGACTGGGCTGGGCTCACTCGGACGTCCTTTCGGAGCGGGAGCGCCTCAGGGACAACCTGCGGATCTCTCAGTCGCGACTATGCTTCGAGGAGAAGTCGCGATGTTTCATCTTACAACGGCAAGTGCTCGAATGCCACCGCACTATGTCGCTGGCCGACTTGAGGTATTTCCGCGCGGGGACCCGTATCCCCGAGGCCTTGGACTACCGAGTGGGCTTCGCGGTCTCGATCAGATGCCTGAAATGCTGGTTGGTCGCGTAGCATTCGCATGAGCGGGTTTCGAGTTTGGCCCGGTCCAGGATCTCGATGTTCCCCCGGGTATAGTCGATCAGGCCGTCGGCCTTGAGCGCGCTCGCCACCTGCGAGACGGTCGAGCGCTGAACGCCCAACATGGCGGCCAGGAAGTCCTGCTTGAGCGGAACGGAGGGATGTCCGCCGATACGGTCCTGACACTCCAGAAGCCACCAGGCCAGGCGCTGCTCGTGAGAATGGTGCGTCTGGCAGGCCAGGGTCTGGCGCGCCTCGGCCAGGCTGAGCTCCACATGGCTCCCAACCACGCGCCGCAGGGCGGCGCTGGCGTCATAGGCCTCAATATAAGCCGCCGCCGGAACCCGCATCGCCAGCAGGTCCACCTGCACAAGCGCCCGCGAGAAGGTCACGCCGGCACCCACGGCTTCCAGGAAGCCCACCCCGCCTTCGCGGCCCACGACGGCGGTCTCCACGGCGGTGCCCGACAACATCACTGACAGCAGGGAAACCAGGCCCTCCTCGGGGAAGTAGACCCAGTCCACCACGTCTTCCGGTTCGTAGAGTACGGCGCCCTGCTTGAACGTCATGGGGCGCATGTGCCGGGCAAGCGCCTCGTGGTCGTTCGGGGCGAGCGAGTGCAGGAGCCTGTTGTTGGTCTGCATCAGGCTGCATCCGGAGCGCGTGGAGCGCCAGAATGGCTAATCGAAGCGGCTATGGCGATCTCCAGCCGAGCGACAGGCTCAGGAGTGGTCAATAAGTCATCATTTGACATATTAATCAACGATCGCGAAATATTATGTATAAGACTGTTTCTATGTAGTAATGGTTTGACAATGCGGAATTTTGACTGAACGAAATCCGGTCCATCAGATACAATAGGCAATAGACAGAATTGTTGAGCCTAAGTGATATTCCGGAATCAGATTCTAACCGCTCTTTCAAAAAGCGACGTGGCTTCATTGATCCCCGACATGCGGGAAGTGACCTGGGGCCCGGGCGAGTTGCTCTATGAAGTCGCCGGTCCGGTCAGCGAGGCCCACTTTCCCAGCAGCGCCGGACTTTCCGTCGTCTCGGTGATGAAGAATGGCGCCAGCGTCGAATGCGCCACCGTCGGATACGAGAGCGCGGTCGGACTGCTGCCGGCCCTCAGCGGCGGCGTTTCCTCCAACCGCACCTTTGTTCAGCTGGCCGGCTCGGGCATTTCCATTTCCGCCCAGGCGCTTCGCAAGCGCGCCGCGCAGAGCCCCGGTCTGTTCGACCTGTTGCTCCGCTACGCCCAGGTGGTCATCGCCCAGGAAGAGCAGTCGGTAGCCTGCAACGCGCTGCATGACACCGGGGCCCGACTGGCGCGGTGGATCCTGCAGAATCAGGATCGCCTCAGCGCGCGCGTCCTGCCCCTTACCCAGGACTACCTGGCGATCATGCTGGGCGTTCAGCGCGCCACGGTCAGCGCCGCGGCGAGCCAGCTGAAGGACGCCGGCCTGATCCGCTACAGTCGCGGACAGCTTGAGATCCTCGATCGGCCCGGTCTCGAACAGCGCTCCTGCGAGTGCTACGAGGCGATCCGGACCCTGCACACACGCCTGTTGGCGCCGCCCCCGAGCGGCGTGGGCGACAGCTGATGTTGGACCTCCCGGACATTCGTCTCAAGGCGGAAGCCATGGAGCGCCTCGCCGCCGAGGGCGACGACGCGAGCGCCGCCGCCTATCGGGAGTTGGCGATGCAATGGCGGCTCATGGAGATTCAGGCGATCTTCATGGAGGCCATTCGGCCGCCCGCGCAGTCCGACTGACCCGGGCGCGGCGGTCAAGGCGGAGCCGCCTGAGCGATGGATGGAGGCAGGGACCTTCATCGGTCCCGACTGGCCAACAGCCTCCGGTCCTCTTCAATATCTCTGCGGAAACGCGAGAGGTTGAACGGTCCTGGCCCGTAGTCGGAAATACAATCTCCGCACTGCGATAAAAAATGGTGCGAAGACGCCAGTGATGTGTGGGGGAGTTCATTAAACGCTCAAATATCTTCCGACATCGACTGCTTGGCGACACATTCATTCGACGTTTAACAAGATTGCCATCCGTTAGGGTTGTTTGACTCCGGAAGCCAATTGGGCGCCTGTTTGCGGCAGGCGGGGCCAAAACATCATGCGGGCGTTCAGACGGTTGCTTCTTGCGAGCTTCTCGCTGGGTCTATGTCTGTGGGGCATCGGCGCGGTGGCGCAGGTTCGGATCGATATCCCCGTCGTCCGAGGGCGGCCCGACAGCGGACCCAACGTCGGCGAGATCGTCAGCGGCCTGCTGGCGCTGAAGGACGGTTACGACCGGTCCCGGCGGGGCTTCATCTGCGTCCAGACCTACAACGACGCCAACGCCAACGGGTCGCGTGACAAGGGCGAGGGACCCCTGCCGGGCTGGAGCTTCACCGTCACGTCCGCGGCGGGCGCAACGGCCGCCCAGGGGCAGGCTGACGCGAAGGGACAATTCTGCAACGAGAGGCGGCTGAAGCCCGGGGCCTATCAGGTCTCGCAGGCGTCGGGAGCCGGTTGGGTGAACACCGAGCCGGGCGCGCCCGCGCCCGATATCAAGAGCGTCGTCCTTCCGGACAACAGGTCGGTCATCGTGCTGTTCGGCAATTGCGCCGGCGATCGTTGCGGCCCGGCCGTAGGGACGCCGCCAAGGCCGGGGCGGCCGTCGCCGCCGACCGCATCGGGGCCTCCGCCGCCGCCCTCGCCGCAGTCCGGGGCGCAGCTGCGGTTCCGGAAGGTCGTGTTGAGCACCGCGCCGGGTGGCGGCTATCCGCTCACCGGCCTGATGTTCGGCAACATGTTCGAGATCTTCCACAGCTGCATGCTGGGCGGGGTGGCCTATACCAATGTGACCGATGTCCCCGGCGGCGCGACGCTCCCGACCTCGGGCCACATCAACATCCCGGTCGGCGCGATCTGCACGGTGACGGAAACGCCGCCGCAGGGACCGATCCCCTGGGCGCCCTGTCCGAGCGGAACGGGACACTGGGCGACCCCGGTGAAATCGCCGCAGCCCCTGACCATGGCGCCGGGCGCCAACCTGGTCACCGTGACCAACAAGTTCGTCTGCGACGCGCCGATTCCGACCGCCAGCATCTGCGTCAACAAGTACCATGACCTGAACGGCAACGGGGTTCGGGACCCGGGCGAGCCGCTGCTGCCCGGCTGGATCTTCAGCGTGAAGACCAGCGCGGGAGCCATGATCTCGTTCGGGACCACCAACGCCCAGGGTCAGTTCTGCACCCCGCCCGCGCTCACGCCGGGCGGCTATTCGGTCTTCGAGACGCCGAAGCCGGGCTGGATCAGCACCAGCCCCGGCGGCGCAAGCCCGACACGCGCCGTCACCCTGACGGCGGGGCAGGCGGCCACCGTCGAATTCGGCAACCGCACCCCCCGCGTCTGCGTGACGAAATACAATGACCTGAACGGCAACGGCACGCGCAATACTGGCGAGCCTGACCTGCCGGGCTGGGCCTTCAGCGTGAAGAACGCGTCCGGCGTTGTGGTCGACTCCGGCGTGACCGACGCCCAGGGCCTTTGGTGCACCACCCAGCCGTTGCCGGTCGGGGCCGCGTCAGTGCTGGAAACGCCTCAGCCGGGCTGGTTCAACACCGATCCCGGCGGCTCCTCACTGGTCAAGACGCTCAGTCTGGTCGCCGGCCAGACCGCCAACGTGAAGTTCGGCAACCGCGTCCCGCCCTCCATCGGCAAGATCTGCGTGACCAAGTACCGCGACATGGGCAACGCCTCCGGCGGCTTCGGCGCCCGGTGCTGGCCGGTTGGCAGTTCACGGTCACCGGGCCCTCAGGACCCCTGACCCTGACCACCGGGGCCAACGGCAATGCCTGCACCCCGGGCAATCTGGTCGCGGGCGCCTACACCGTTGTCGAGACCCTGCAACCCGGCTGGACCAGCGTGGCCCCCGGCGGCGCGGCGCCCAGCGAACAGCCACGGTCATGAGCAACACGGTCAATCTGACCTTCGGCAACGCCCTGGCGGCCGCCCGTCAGCTGTGCGTCAACAAGTACCATGACCTGAACGGCAACGGCCGCTGGGACGCCGGCGAACCGCTTCTGTCGGGCTGGAGCTTCGATGTGCGCAACGGCGCCGGCGCCCTGGTCACGACCGCCACCACCAACGCCCAGGGACGCTGGTGTTCGGCGGCCAATCTGCCCACCGGCGCCTACACCGTCGCGGAGGTCGTGCAGCCGGGATGGGTGACCACCGATCCGGCCGGGCCGCCCAATGCGTCCCCGCCCTATGACAAGACGGCCTCGGTCTCGCCCACGCTCGGCGCGGACCTTCACTTCGGCAACATCAAGGCCGGCCGGGCCTGCATCACCAAGTACAATGACCTGAACGGCAACGGACAGCGGGACGCCGGCGAGCCGCCGCTGGCGGGCTTCACGTTCCGGTTCCAGTTCACCAGTTCGGCGACCATGTGGGACGTGACCCTGACCACGGACGCAACGGGCTCGTTCTGCCTGGACCTGCCGCCGGGACCGAACCAGATGGTGTTGGAAACGCCCGTTCCGGGCTGGATCGGCACCGATCCGGCGACGCCGGGCGTCAGCGGCTACAAGTACAAGATCTTCTCCATCGTTGAAGGGCAGACCACCAACCTGCTGTTCGGCAACCGCCAGACGACGCCCACCTACGGACGCATCTGTGTGGTCAAGTTCAAAGACCTGAACGGCGACGGCGTGAAGCAGGCGGGCGAGCCGCTGCTGGGGGGCTGGCAGTTCAGCGTTGTTCGGCCGAACGGAACCCAGTCGGGCTACACCGCCGCCGGGACGGGCCAGTGGTGTACGCCGCAGAACTATCCGCCGGGATCCTATTCGGTCACCGAGACGCTGCAGCCGGGGTGGATCAGCACCACTCCGGGCGGAACGCCGCCTCAGACGCTGGCGGCCGTCATCGGCGGCCAGACCACCACGGTCACCTTCGGCAACCGGCTGGCGCCGCCGACGCCCGGCGGCGTCTGCGTGGTCAAGTTCAACGACCTGAACGGCGACGGTGTGAGGCAGGCCGGCGAGCCGCACCTCGGCGGATGGCAGTTCAGCCTGTCGGGCCCCTCAGGACCCTTGTCGGGAAGCACGACGGACAGCAAAGGCCAGTGGTGCACGCCCAAGTCGCTGGCGCCCGGGACCTACACCGTCACCGAGACCATGAAGCCCGGCTGGGTCAGCACGACGCCCGGCGGCGCGCCGCCCCAGGCCGCGGTCGTCGTGGCCGCGGGGCAGATTTCCCTGGTCACCTTCGGCAATCGCAAGACCGCGCCGCCGATCGGGAAGATCTGTGTGACCAAGTACAACGACCTGAACGTCAACGGGCAGTACGACGCCGGCGAAGCGACCATGGCCGGCTGGCAGATGAGCATCCGTAACGGCGCCGGCGCGGTTGTCGCCCAGGGGATCACCGCCGCCAACGGACAGGTCTGCTTCAGCCTGCCGCCGGGCGCTTACCAGGCCTTTGAAGTGCAGCAACCGGGCTGGAGCAACTCCGATCCTGGCGGACCGGCTCCGCCGCACAGGCCGGCTGCGGTCGTCAACGGCCAGACGACGAACATCGCCTTCGGCAACTATCTCCCCACGAAGCTTCGCTTCCGCAAGGTGGTGTTGAGCACTGCGCCGGGCGGAGGCTTCCCGTTGACGGGACTGAACTTCGGCAATGCCTTCACCGTCAATCACACCTGCGTCCTGGGGAACCAGACCGGCGGCGGCGCCACCTATGTGCCGGCGAACGGCATCGCGCCGATGGCGGGATACACCGGCAGTTCGGTGGGGGCGGTCTGCGTCACGACGGAAACGCCGCCGCCGGGGATCGTTCCCTACGCGCCCTGTCCGACCGGCGGGGGGCGCTGGGCGACGCCGACCATCGCGCCAGGCCAGCTGACGCTCGCCCCGGGGATGAACGAGGTCACGGTGACCAATCAGTTCGTGTGCGAAGAGCCGCCGCTGCCGGGTCTGTCGATCCAGAAGTTCGTCGACGTGGATTGTGGTCCTCCGATGGGGATCACAAACCCCTGCGTGTTCCGCATCCGCATCGGAAACACCGGACCGAGCCTCTATTCGGGGCCAGTCACCTTCACCGATTCAGTGAACTTCCAGGGCGTGCCGCAGGCCCCCGGGGCGACCGTGCTCGTCGCGCCGCTGCCAGCCGGATGGAGTTGTTCTGGCTCCAGCGCGCCGATCACCTGCACGGGCAATGTGAACCTGGCGCCGGGTCAGTGGGTCGATGTCGTGCTGAGGATGAACCTGGCCCACCCGGTGATGCCCTCGGCGAACTGCGCCCGCCTCACTGCGCCTTCGGCGGCCGGCCCATCCTGTGTGCCGATCGACGGCTGACCAGAGGCCTGGCTTTCGGTGTCGGAGTTTGCGTGGAAGCCCTTGTCGAAGATTGCGCGCCGCCTACCATAGAGTTCTGTGAAGCGTTCAGTGAGTGCCCCGATTTCCGCTCAAGACAATCCTGCCGGGGCGGATACCCTTGATCCCTGGTTGAACGACCATGAGGCGCTGACCGCGTCGATCCGCGCCGGCTCGCGGGGGTTTGAGGCCGGCCTCGACGACGTCGCCGCCGGCTACGCCCTGATGCGGACCGGTCGGCTCGGCGGTGCGGTGCTGGATCGTAAGGGCCGCATCATCCACGCCTCTCCTCGCTTCAGCGAGATCGATGGCCCGTCCCTCCTGGACGCGGACATCGTCGACGAAGTGATGTCGCAACGCCGCGGCCGGACCAGCTTTCCCGAGTCCGCCGCGGAGGTCGGTCGGGTCGCCATCGCCTACGGCCCTCTCGATCAGGCCAAGAGCTGGACCCTGCCTCCCGAGGTTCGCGAGGCGATCGATCGGCCAGGGGCGGCCGTCGTGGTGCTTACCGTGGCGACCGTGTCTATGGACGCCGCTGTCGAGGATGCCTGCCGCGCCTTCGGCCTGACCGACCTGCAGACGCGGGTGGCGATGGGGCTGGTGCGCACCGGCGACGCGCGGGGCGCGGGCCGGGTCGCCGGCGTCGCCTACGAAACCGCCCGCAAGACCCTCGCCGAGGCCATGCGCCGGGTCGGGGCGGCCCGGCTGTCCGGCCTGATCGAGCGGCTGGTGCGACTGTCCTTCGGAGTCTGGCCGGTCGGTCGCGGCGGCGAGGCGGTGCTGACCAATGTCTGGGGTCTCACCCCGCGACAGGCCACCCTGGCGTTGCGCCTGTCCGAAGGCCTGACCCGCGCGGAGGCCGCCAGGGCGGCCGGGATATCCGAGGCCGTCGCCAAGAAGGACCTGGACGTCGTCTTCACGACCCTTGGGGTCGGCACCGCCGCCGCGCTGGCGCGGGCGGTCACCGAGGCGCGCGCCCTGGCGCTGCTCACCGACGCCACGCATGGGGCGCTCGACGCGGCCGACGACTTTATCGAGCCGTTGAGTTTGTTCCTGCGGCCCTGTGGCGCCCAGGTCGCCTACAGCGACTATGGTCCGCGCTCGGGCCAGCCTGTGCTGGTGCTGCACAGCTCCTCCTCCTGCCGTCCCGTGCCGTCTCGCCTGGTGCACGCCCTGCAGGCCGCTGGGTTTCGGCCGCTGGCCCTGGACCGTCCGGGCTTTGGCCTCACCGATCCGCCGGTCGACCGCGCGGCCTGGCGCGCCGACCCGTTCGCGGCGGCCGTGGATGACATCCGTCTGTTCTGCCAGCGTCTGAAGCTTGATCGCATCGACATCGTGGCTCGGGGCGGGGCGCAGGTGGCGGTGGCGATGCACGAGCGCGCGCCCGAGCTCATGCGCCGCGTGGTTCTGGTCAATCCCGATCCTCCGACCGATGGACGGGCGCCGGGGCATGGACCCGTCGGCGCGGTGAAGGAGGCGTTCTTCCGCCACCCCGACCTGATCGAGAAGCTGGCCGCCACGCTGGCGGGCTGGCTCGGGGCAGGGCAGGGCAGGCGGATGGTCGAACGGGTCGCGGAGAGCAGCCCGCCCGACGCCGCCGTGATGGCCGATCCCCGCAATCTCAGCGACTACATGCGCGGCTTCCGGCTTTTCGCCACCGGCCGGGTCGCCGGCTATGTCGCCGAACAGACGGCCATGACCCGTTGGGCCTCGCTGGCCCTTTCGGGAACCGGGCACTGGCGGATTCTGGTCGGCGGCCACGACCGCATGCATCATCCGTCCCAGGTCCAGGCCTTCTGGCGCGAGGTGCTTCCGGACGCTCACCAGCACCTGGTCGAGGATGGCGGCCGGTTTCTGGCCATGAGCCATGCCGCGCTTGTCGCCGAGACCCTGCTCCAGGCGCCGGAGGCCGCCCCACAACCCATTTCGGGCCGGCCGCACCCCCCAAACGGGGATGGGCGCTCCTCGGGAGGCTGACTAAGGCCGGTTGAGGAGGGGTCGAGTGCCGCTCCCTGACCTTCGCGCCGGAGTTGGCTATGACCGTTTTCGCTTCCCAATGGACGTCCCGCGTGGCCATCGGCCGCACCATGCTGCTGGCCGGGACCGCCCTGGGCGTTTCCCTGTTCGTGCAGCCCGCCCCGGCCCGGGCGGCTGAGGAGTGCGGCGCGCCGGAAGCCGGCGTGGTCACCTGCCCGGCCGGGGAGCAGACGGGTGGCGTCACCTATACGGGCGTGACCGATTTCACCCTGACCATCCCCGGCACGGCGCCGGTCAGCAACACTGGCGCGCCGGCGGTGCTGGTCAGCGGTTCGACGGGCGCGGTCGCCGTGGACGCCGCCGACGTCACCGGCAATGGAACCGGCGGTCAGGGCATCCTGGTCACCACCACCAGCGGCTCCATCGTCATTGACGCAGACAAGGCCGTGACCACCGGCGCGGCGTTCTCGCCGACGACCGCCGACGCCGTCGTCGCGCTGTCGACCAGCGGCAATATCACCATCACCGCGGGCGAGGTTTCGACAGCGGGGCCCTACACGTCCGGCGTCGCGGCGCAGAGCGAGACCGGCAACGTTGTCATCACCGTCGACTCGGCGTCCTCGACCGGCGTCGGCGGCGGGATTATCAGCGGGCAATCCGTGCTGTTCTCCGGCGACGTGGCGGTTGATGGCGGCGCGGTGACGATCACCGCGGGCGAAGTGGCCGCCAACGCCACCGCCGCCGCGGTGCAAGGCATCGCCTATGGCGATGTCACCCTCTCCGCCGAGAGCATCACCTCGAGCGGCGGCCCGGCGCAGGGCGGCGCGGGCTTCACCAGCTTCGGCATCGGCCTGTTCGGACGCAGCTACGCCGGCAACGTCGACGCCTCGGTCGACACCCTGGCCAGCACCGGCCAGGGCAATCTCGGCGTTCGCCTCCTTGCCAACGACGGCGACGCCAGCCTCGAGAGCGGCACGGTCTCGGTGACGGGAAACAACGCCTACGGCATCCGCGTCACCGCCTCGGGTGCGGCCAGCGTCACCGCCGGCACGACCTCCACCAGCGGAAACGCCGGCGCCGACAACGCCGGGACCTACTTCGCCGACGCCATCCTCATCGAAGGCGGGGAATCCATGACCGTGGTCGCGGGCCAGACCTCGGCCAGCGGCAACGGCGCCGGCGCGATCGTCGCCGTCGGCAACGGCTCGATCAGCATCGACAGCGAAAGCGCGGTCGCGACCGGCGATGCGGTGACCCTCAACGGCGTCGCACGCTTCGCGAACGCCATTTCAGCCCAGAGTTTCGCCGGCGACATCGATATCGTCAGCGGTCTGGCCTCGACCGAGGGGAACCAGTCCTGGGCGATTTACGCCTCTGCGTCCAACGGCGCGATCACCATCGAAAGCGAGACGGCCACGACCTCGGGCCTTGGCGCCCGCGCCATCTACGCCAACGGGGCCGGCGGCGTGACCATCGTCAGCGGCACGGCCTCGACCACCGGCGGCCCCAGCAATGCGAACCCGTCCGACGCCATCTTCGCCCTGACCTTCGGCCAGCCGTCCGACATCAGCATCACCAGTGAGACCGCGACGACGGCCGGCAACGGCGCGCGCGGGATCTTCGCCTGGACCAACGAAGGCGACATCGCCATCGACAGCGGAACCATCGTCACCGGCGGCAATCAGGCCACCGGCATCATGGTCGACGCCAACGGGAACATTCCGTTCGGCTCCTATCGTCCTGCGTCGGGTGGCACGGGCCTGCTGAGCATCGTCAGCGACGAGATCACCACGACCGGGAACAATTCGTGGGGCATCGGCGCCGATCACGCCGGGCCGATCAGCATCGTCAGCGGCTCGATCACCACGTCCGGGAACACCGCCTTCGGCATCACGGTCTACGGCAGCGACGTGATCAGCATCGACAGCGGCTCGGTGCACAGCGCCGGCGCCGGGATCATCGCCTGGGGCGACGCCGGCGACGTCACCATCGAAAGTGATGACGTCGTCGTCGGCCCCGCCGGCGACATCGGCATCTTCGCCCGCACCTCCACCGGCGACATCGTCATCAATGCCGGCCGGACCGAGACCCAGCTCGTCGGCCTGCTCGATGGCAGCTACACGGGCGACGCCGTCGGCGCCTCTTCCCAGAGCGGCGACATCACCATCACCAGCGAGGAGGTGATCGTCGTCGGCCAGCAGGCGTTCGGCGTCTTCGCGATCAGCGGCGCCGGCGCGGTGGACATCACCAGCGGCTCGGTTTCGACGGCCGGCGCCGAGGGCGTGGGCATCTACGCCAACGGCGGCCAGGTGACCATCAGCAGCGAAGTCGTCACCACCACTGGCGCCCGCGCGGTCGGCATCGAGGCCCGCAGCGCCGCCGGCGACATCGTCATCGACAGCGGTTCGATCACCACCGGCGGCTACCTCGCCACCGGCATCATGGTCGACGCGGACGGCGCCATCGCCGGCGGCGCCTTCCGTCCGGCGGCAGGCGGCACAGGCGCGGTGACCATCACCAGCGGGTCCATCGTCACCACCGGGAACGACGCCTGGGGTATCGGCGTCGATCACATCGGCCCGATCGAGATCACCAGCGAGTTGATCGCCACCTCAGGCCAGTTTGCGGCGGGCATCACCGTCTACGGCGGCGACACGATCACCATCGACAGCGGCTCGGTCGAGACCCTGGCCGGCGCCGGGATCATCGCCTGGGGTTCGACCGGCGACGTGACCATCGACAGCGACGATGTCGTGGTCGGCCCGGGCGGCGACATCGGCGTCTTCGCCCGCACCTCCTCCGGCGACATCGTGATCAACGCGGGTCGGACCGAGACGCAGCTGGTCGGCATCCTGGGCGGCCAGTACACGGGCGATGCGGTCGGCGCCGTCTCCCAGAGCGGCGACATCACCATCGGCAGTAAGGTGGCGGTCGTCGTCGGCGAACAGGCCTTTGGCGTCTATGGCATCACCGGAACCGGCGCGGTGTCGATCACCAGCGGCTTGGTCGCGACCTCCGGCGTCGGGGGAACGGGGATCTACGCGTCCGGCGGCACGGTCGTCGTCGACAGCGGATCGATCACAACCACTGGCGACTTCGCCAACGGCATCCAGGCCGAGGGCGGCGAGTCGATGACCGTCGTTGCGGACCAGACCTCCGCCAGCGGCAACGGGGCCGGCGCCATCGTCGCGGTCGGCGACGGCTCGATCAGCATCGACAGCAACAGCGCCATCGCCACCGGCGACGCGGCCACCCTCAACGGCGTGGCCCGCTTCGCCAACGCCATCTCCGCCCAGAGCTTCGGCGGCGACATCGATATCGTCAGCGGTCTGGCCTCCACCGAGGGCGACCAGTCCTGGGCGATCTACGCCTCGGCGGCCAACGGCGCGATCACCATCGAGAGCGAGACCGCCACGGCTTCGGGCCTCGGCGGCCGCGCCATCTACGCCAACGGCGGCGGCGGCGTGACCATCGTCAGCGGCACGGCCTCGACGACCGGCGGGCCGAGCGGCAACCCGTCCGACGCCATCTTCGCCCAGACCTTCGGTCAGCCGTCCGACATCAGCATCACCAGCGATACGGCGTCCACGACCGGCAACGGCGCGCGCGGCATCTTCGCCCGGAGCAACGGAGGCGACATCGCCATCGACAGCGGGAGCATCGTGACCGGCGGCAATCAGGCCACCGGAATCTACGCCCTGGGCGCCACGGTCGACATCGTCAGCGGGGCGATCGCCACCACCGGCGACCTGACCTACGGCATCCAGGCCGACGGCAGCGATGGGGTGACCATCGCCAGCGACAGCATCGTGGTCGCCGGCGCCGACGCGACCGGCATTCGCGCCAGCTCCAGCGCGGGTGACGTCACCGTGACCTCCGGCGACGTCTCGGCCCTGGGCGCGGGCAGCCTGGGCATCAATCTGTCGGCGGCGGCCGGCCTGGCGACCCTGACGATCAACGGAGACGTGGTCGGCGACAGGTTGGGGGCCGGGATTGGCGCCGGCGCCATCGCCGTGACGGTCGAGGCAGGCGGCTCGGTCACCTCAACGAACGGCGTGGGTCTTATTCTCACCGCGTGGGGGCCGGAGGGCGCCACCCTGACCACCGCGGGCCACATCGCCGGCGGCGGCGGCGCCGCGGCCGTTCAATTCGACGCCAGCGATGACACGCTGGTCGTGCAGGCCGGCGCGACGTTCGGCGGCGCGGTGCTGGCGGGCGCGGGCGAGGACAGGCTGGTGCTCTCCGGCGCCAATCAGACCGGTCCGCAAGCCTTCGGCGGCATGCTCGGCTTCGAACAGACGTCGGTCGAGGCCGGCGCCTGGGTCCTGACCGGCCTTCTGCAGACCGACGAGATCGCCATCGCCGCCGGCGGCGTCCTGACGATCGACGGCACGGACGGGGCGCTCGGCGAGGTCGAGACCTCGGGCGGCGACCTCGACATCGTCAACGGCGGCCGGCTGGTCTACGCCAGCGACGACGACGACCTCTACGCGCCTGAGCATGACGTGAACATCAGCGGCGCGGGGGAGGTGGAGCTGGTCAGCGGCGCCATCGTCGCCACCGGCGACTGGACCTTCACCGGCCCGACCCGCGTCAGCGGCGGCGAGCTTTACGTCCAGAACGACATTGCGGGCGGCCTGATCCAGACCGGCGGCGTGGTCGTGGTCGCCGCCACGCTCGGCGTCGATGACGCCGTCCTCGGCACGCTGAAGGTGACCGGAACCGGATCGACCGGCAGCTTCGGCGGCGACATCGTCGTCGAGGGCGGGGAACTCTATCTGGCCTACGGGGGTGACCTGAACCTGGGCAACCGCATCGCCGGCGCCGGCGGCGAGATCATCTGGGCCGGTGACGGCAGCGTCGCCTTCGAGGGCGTCTATGATCGCAGCGGGCTCATCACCAACGACAGCGTCGGCGCGGTGTTCTTTACTGCGCTGGGCGAGGCGTCCGCGTTGACGCTGCACGGCGGCAGCTTCGTGCTCGGCGAGGGCAGTCACGTCACCGGCGGATTGTCCGGCGACGCCAACCTCAACTTCGTCGACGCCAGCCTGACGGTCGACATGACCGGCGACCTGACCTTCGCCGGCGACCTGACCGGCGAGGGCGACCTGACCAAGGCCGGCGACGGCATCCTGCGGCTGTCCGGCGACAACAGCTACACCGGCCTGACCTCGGTGCTCGACGGCGCCATCGTCCTGACCGGCAGCCTGTCGGGCGACGTCTTCGTGGGAACCGACGGCACCTTCCGGCTCGGCCGCGGCGGGACCGAAGGCGACCTCACCGGCGATCTCGAGATCGAGGGCCTGGCGATCTTCGACCGCTCCGACGAGTACGACTATACCGGCGACATCACCGGCGACGGCCAACTGCTCAAGCTCGGCGACGCGCGCCTGATTCTGTCCGGCGAGTACAACTTCACCGGCACGACCATCGTCCGCGGCGGCTCGGTCCGCATCCTGCAGCTGCCGGATACGGCCGTGGTCTCGGTGGACAATGGCGTGCTGGACCTCAGCGGCCAGGACCAGACGATCTCCGGCCTGTCGGGCGGTGAGGACGGCGAGATCGACATCGAGGGCGGCGCCCTGACCGTCGATCAGTCGGGCTCGACCACCTTCGCCGGCTCGATCACGGGCTCAGGCTCCTTCACCCTGACGGGCGGCGGCGTCCTCGAACTGACCGGCAACAACACCTACACCGGCGACACCAACGTCGAGGACGGCCTGCTGCAGATCAACGGCTCGGTCGCTTCCGACGTGAACATCGGCCCCAACGGGGTGCTCGGCGGCGCGGGCGACATCGGCGGCGACGTCGTCGTCGGCAGCGGCGGCATCGTCGGCCCGGGCAACTCGCCGGGGACGCTGACGGTGGCCGGCGACTTCACCTTCGCCAGCGGCTCGACCTACCAGGTCGAGGTTCTCGGGGACGGCCAGCACGACCAGATTGTCGTCGGCGGCGTGACCACGATCCAGAGCGCCGTACAGGTCGAGGTTCTGGCCGGGGGAAGCGCGGGAGACTACGCCCATCTGAGCCAGTACGGCATCCTCACCTCGGCGGGCGGCATCGTCGGCCGGTTCGCCGGCGTGACCAGCGACATGGCGTTCCTGACGCCCTACCTGGTCTACACGACCAACGCCGTCCGCCTGGATCTTGTCCGTAACGATATCCGCTTCAACCGCTTCGCCGGCACGGCCAACCAGACCCAGGTGGCCGACGCGGCCGAGGCGTCCGGCTACGGCTCCGACGTGTTCGATGCGGTGGTGGTGCAGAACGCCGCCGGGGCGGCTCAAGCCTATGACGCGCTTGACGGCCAGGTTCACGCCGATGTCTTCACCAGCCTTGCAGGCGGCAGCAGCTGGCTGCTCGGCGCCCTGGCGACTCGCCAGCGGGACTCCTCGGACGCCGCCGGCGGCTGGGGCACTGTGCTGACGGGCCGCCAGACCCTGGAGGGCGGGACCGGCGTCGCCGGCGCCGAAACCGAGACCTCCGGCCTGGTGGCGGGCGGCGATATCCTGGCCGGCGATGTCCGCTTGGGCGCGGCGCTTTCCTATAGCCGCGACGACCTGTCGGTGAGCGACCGCGACGCCACGGCCGAGATCAATAACGTCCGACTGACCGCCTACGCGGGCAAGGCCTTCGGGCCGGTCCGGGTGACCGTGGGCGGGGTGTACGGCCGGTCGACGGTCGAGACCCTCCGCGACGTCGTCTTCCCCGGCGTGGCCGAGCGTCTGACCGGCGAGTACGACGCCCGCACTGCACAGGTGACGGCCGAGATTTCGACCGCCTTCCAGGTGAAGCTGGCGACCATCGAACCCTTCGCCCGCGCCACCTACCTGAACGTCGAGACCGACGACATGCAGGAAAAGGGCGGCTCCACGGCGCTGACCGTTGCGGGTCAGTCCCGCGACCTGAGCACGCTGGAACTGGGCGTCCGACTGAGCGGCGAAATGGATCTGTCCGGCGACGCCAGTCTGCGGCCCCGCGCCGGCCTGTCCTGGCGGAGCAACGGCGGCGACCTCTACGGCGTCACCGAGGGAGCCTTCCAGGGCGCGCCGAACGGCTTTGCGGTTCGCGGCGCCGGCCTGGACGAAGGGGCCCTGGCGGTCTCCTTCGGCGCAGATCTGGTGTCCACCGACCGGCTTCGGTTCAGCCTCGACTTCGAAGGCGTCTACGGCGACCGCTCCGAGGCTCAGTCGGTGCGCGCGGGCGGCTCCTGGCGGTTCTAGTCGAGGACCGCCGGCGTCGCGCGTCCGGGTCCTGACCCGGGCGCGCTGTCGCTTCAGTTGCGCACGCAGAAAGCGGATAACGGTGATTGACGACTTCTCGCGAGCGTGTGCCTTGATGCACGCTCGGGGGGTGACGATGAAATTGCATGGCCTGATTGCGGCGCTTGTAGCCGTGTCGTCGCTGACTGCCCCCGTAGGCGAAGCCAACGCGCAGTCAGTGTCTGTCCAGTACGATTACGACTCCCTCGGTCGGGTCTGTCGCGCCCGATACAGCGGCGGCGAGACGATCAACTACGAGTACGACGCCAACGGAAATCGTCGCCAGGTGAAGCAAGAGACCAGCGGCGGGGCCACCAACTCGGCGGCCTGTCCGATGGTGACAGCCAGCGCTGCGCCTGCGTCGGCCGCTCGGCCCAGGACCAATTCTGCGCCTACGGTCCCGAGCACCTTGAGCGCCACCCTTTGCGGGATGTGGTTGGGCTCTCCCTGCGGCGGCCAGAGCATCAACGTTCTTCGCTATGCGTTCGACTGGGACCTTCAGCCTCTCACCGTCATCTCGACGGCGATGCAGACTGGCCCGGGAACGGTCGTGGTCACCTCGGGTGGCAAGAGCATCACCGTTACGCCCCCGTCCGGCGTCGCGAACGGCGCTACGGCGCAGGTCATCTACACCGTCTCTGACGGCGGCGGCGGCACGGCCACGGGCTACATCAACATCACCTACGTCCACTACTAGTCTGCCGCTCTGGTGGCTGACCTACCGATCATCCGAGCGGGGGCCGCATGAAAGTATCAGGAGTTGTGGGGCTGGGCGGGCGTGTCGCTCGCATCTGCCTTGCTTTGGGGCTCGCGATGCCGCTTGCGTGGTCGGCGACCAGCGTCCAGACCCAGGGAGCTCCGCCCGCGGCGACACCGCCTGCAATTCGCGTCGCCGAGTTGTCTGGCGTCAGTGTGACTGCAGGTCAGGCCTTCTTCGCGTCAGCGACGACCCACACCTTCGAATCTGATGAAGCGGCGGTCCATCCGTTGATCGCGTCGGCGGCCCGCCGGCTGCAGAACGACCCGGATCGAATCTACGAGTTTGTGCGCAACACCGTCGACGTCGAGCCGACGTTCGGACTCCAGAAGGGGGCTGTGGGCACGCTCACACACCGGTCCGGCACGCCGTTTGACCAAGCCGACCTGATGGTGAAGCTGTTGCGCGCCGCCGGGTACGGCACAGCCCGGTTCCGCTTTGGCCCCGCCAACCTCACCGCGCAGCAATGCCTCGAATGGCTCGGCACAAACGACGCCGCCGCCGTCCGGCGCATCCTCAACGATGGGGGCTTCCCGGCGGACGTGGCCGGCACGACGACCGTCACATCGGCGAGTTTTCTGACCACATGGGTCGAGGTGCAGATCGGCGGAACCTGGTATCAGTTCGACCCTGCCTTCAAGACCCATAACTGGCACGCCCCGGCGGATTTCAAGACGCTGATGGGGTACAATCGGACGTCTGTTCGTAGCGCCGCGGGCTCGTTCACGGCGACGGGCGCGGTGCCCCAGGTTTCGGCCAGTTCCGGAACCCTGGCGACGACGCTGACCGGCTACGCCTCCACGCTCTCGACCGCGCTATCTGGCGCAACCTATTCCCAAAAGTCGTCAGAAGAGGTGTTGGGCGGGCGCCGCATCCAGCAGGTCACCCGGACCAGCCAGCGCCTGACCGCCCTGCCGCATGCTCCGCTCGGAACCTCCACGACGTTTGCAGAGGTCCCTGACCTGATGCGAACGAAGATCACGGTCATCGGGTATCCAACGAGCGGAGCTGCGACCACGATCGTCAAGTATGGCGACTCTCACTACGCCGACCTTTACCGCATGTATTCATCGCAGTCCGCGGCGGTTCCCCCCAACTTCCTGTGGCTGAACATTCCGCCCTGGGGCGCCAACTGCAACAGCTGCGGCGTCGAGACGTTGCCGTTCGACACCATCGCCGTCACCGTCAACCATCCGTACGCCGCCTCGTCCGGCGCCTATGCCGACCAGACCTATGCAACCCGCACCGCCGACTCCGCCCGGCCGCCGTGAGCGGGCAGTCGGGGGCGCAGCGGCTGGCATTGCGGGGGATTTGGCTGTCGCTGGGTCGCGACACGGACCGCGGGTTTGAACTCTACCAGCGGCAGGCCGCGAAGAACATCTACTGCCAGCCCGGCAGTGGCTGGATCGTGCCTGGCTACTGCAACTTCACGGCCCAGTCTGATCCCGCGCTGGTCAACACCGCCAAGGCCGCGCGGCTTGCCGAAGGTATCGGCAATGCGCGCATCGCCAACCACCATGCGGTGCTCTTCAGCTATTTCACGGGCGCTGTGCACGACTGGACCGGCCAGCAGTGGAGCGCGCCCTACAATCAGAACTACACGTACGAAGCGGGCGAAGCGACGCTGCTGTCGATCCAGTCGCAGGTCAGCGTCGCGCCACGTTCAGGCCTGGCGGCGGACCGATCGGCGGCCATCGGCGCGCACGCGGCCATGTTCCAGGCCGCTGAATCCATCGGCCTGGCCCAGTCGGTCCAGCGGACCACGCCTCACGATGTCTGGGACGCCTACGCCGCGACGGGCGGGGCCAACCGCTTCGTCTGGATCCACTCGGGAAACTACAGCAGCGCCATCGGCCAGCTGACGGGCTACACCGGTCTCGGCTCGCTGAAACTCACGCGCCTCCAGGAGTATGTGAACGCCGGCTACACCGTGCTGGCGCCCAAGTCAGGCGCGATCGGCCCGGCCTTGCTGACCGATCTGAAGTCGGTGGCGTTCTGGGTCGTTTCCCCGACCGGCAACATGGCCGCCGTCTATGTGGAGCCAGGCGACAAGTACATCGTCGTCAAGGGCGCGGCGGGGTCGCGTCCCAGGAGCGACGCCAAGCCGGTCGGCCTCTCCAACCAGATGATGGATGAGTACAACCGCGGCGTCTTCGATCCGTCGGGGGCCGTCTCGGTCGACCAGCAAAGCGGGCTGGCGAGTTTCGCGCCGCCGACGCTGCTGTCGACCGGCTCGGGCGACTTTCCGCGCCGCCTCGATTTCAAGATCAAGATCAGCGGTGAGCCGACCAACAACCCCATGGGCGGCGGCAACATGCAGACCTCGCCCCGACTGCAGGGCAACCCGGGCTTCATGTACGCCCCGGCGCTGGGCGCAACCACCGTCTACAGTTCGCTGGAGCACGATCTGTCGCTGGGCGAGGACCTGGGCCTCATGTTCGGCGAGCGCGCGCCGGTCGAGGCGGCCCAGGCGATCACGACCGCCGTCGTCTCGATGGAGGAAATCAAGGCCGGGCCTGACGCCCTGTCGGGTCTCGTCTTCATGCAGGCCCAGACCTGGCTCGGAAAGCAGTTCGCGGACGGCGTCGCCACGGTCGTCCACGGCGTTGACGGCATCGGCAAGTTCGTCCGCAAGCCCGACGGCGCCTGGCGAGCGCCGCCGGACTCTCTGGAGACGCTGACCCAGACGGGGCGCCAAGCTACATCCCGCCGTTCAATCGCCGCGGCTACAAGGGGGTCACCTTCCTGTGGCGTGGCAGCGACGGGACGACGAAGTCGTTCCGTCAGCCAACGCCTGGCACCGCCAACGACTCGACGCCGTCCTCGGGCTCCCAACTCACGGCCTGCATGGGGACGAACACCGCCCAGAACATGGAAGTTGAGAAGGCCTATTGGGGCATCAACAAGGGTTTCGGCCTGGACTACTGGACCATGCCGGGCGGTGAGTGGGTGAAGGGCGAGTACAGCGACTCCACCTGCGGCGTGATCGCCTTCACCGGGCTGAAAAACAACTACGGCCGATCGATCACATTCGGCGCCGCCCCGACGGCGGGCGTCGAAAGCTCGACCTATGTGACGGACGACACCGGCCGAACGGTTGAAATGCTGAACATGCCGATGTTCACCGCGTTCGCGCCGGAAGGCTCCCAGCCAAGTTTCAGCCTCTACCTGACATCGAACTGGTCCGTCTACGACCTGGGCTTCAAGCTGCCCGATGGTCAGAAGCTCTGGGTCGAGGCCGATCAGTGCGCGATGGCCTACAAGACGCAATACTCAGTAGGACGCCAGTACTGCAACCGCCTGAAGATGTTCTTCAACGATCCGGTGAACCCGTTGCAGACGGTGAACATGGACGTCGACGATCCGGCTGTCGCCAGCATGGACGACGGGGACGGGGTCACCACGACGTTCGCGACGATGCCGGGGTATCGCTTCGCCGCCACTGACGAGGCGGGCGGAACCAGCTCAACGATCTACGACACGGCCGGCCAGACGATCGAATCCCTGAGCGCGGGCGGGCGGCTGAAGACCTTCGCCTACGACGGCCGCGGCCGCCTCCTGGCCGAGAAGCTGGCCCTCGCGAGCGCGCCGGCCATCCTCTATGGCCACACGACCTACGCCTACGACCTCGACGGCCGCAAGACCGAGACCCGCGTCAAGACCTGGACCGATCCGGCGACAGGACTGCCGTACGCCGGCGCGGACATCGTCACCCAGACGGTGTGGAACACGACGTGGAACAAGCCGGCGATCCAGTACGACCCGCGGAACAAGGCGACGACGTACACCTACTCGGCGACCAACGGGCTGTTGACGCAGGTGGACGGCCCGAGCGGGGAGCGGACGATTGCAGAGTACGACGCGCTTGGCCGGACCTACCGGACCAAGGTGCTCGTCCAGACGTCGCCCACGCTCGTCGAGCGCGTCACCCAGTTCGGCTATGACGCCAAGGGCAACCTGACGACGACGACTGTCGATCCGCTGGGCACGCCACTTGTAACCACGTTGGGCTACGACACGGTCGGCAATATGACATCGGTGCTGAACCCGCGCGGCTACACCACCACAGCGACCTATGACGTGCTTCGCCGCATGACCCAGGTGGACGGGGCGGCAGGCAGTCAGGTCGTCATGCTCTACGGCGGCAATGGCAAGCTCTACCGCGTCGAACAGAAGACGTCGGACCCTCTGAAGCCGGCGGTGACGACCTGGGAATACCTGCCATCGGGCCGCGTGCGCACGACGACCGATCCGGAGAGCAAGACGACAGTCTACACCTACAATTCGGTCGGCCAGATTCGCTACATCGACGACCCGGTCGGGCGCCGGGTCGAGTACGGCTACACGGCCGACGGCGACGTGAGTTTCGTGACGTCGGGCGTCGGCACCTCCACGGCCAGCACGATGTCGATGGTCTATCACCCGGACGGCGGCGTGCGCTTCCAGCGCGACGGCCTCTATGGCCAGACCGGCCTCGAATTCGGCACGGTCGAGAACCTGCGCGACGCTTGGGGCAGGCCCGCGGGGATTAAGTACGGGGCGGGCGGACAGTACGAGACCGTGGTCCGCGATCCTGCCGGCAACATCACCTCGGCCCGCGTCCGCGACGCGTCGCCAGCCAACGGCGGCATCGATCGCTACATCACCTTCACTTACGACGACTCGGGCCGACAGGTGACCAAAACCGCGCCAACGACCACGGCAACCAAGGACCTCGTCACCACCAACACCTACAACCTTGCCGGCGAACTGCTGACCTCGATCTTCTACGATGGCCGGGTGACGTCAACGACACAGAAGCTGGCCTACGAATACGAGGATCCGACTGGCCGCTTGAAGTCCGAGACTTGGTGGGAGAAGTACGGCATCACTACCGGGTTCAAAACCAGCTACGAGTACGATCCAGTCGGCAATCGCTCGGCGATCATTTGGCCGGACCTATACAGGGCAACCTACGCCTTCGACCCCGAAGATCGCATGACAACGGTGGGATACGTGCGGCCGGGCGGGGCAAGCGGGACGTTCGCGACCTACCTTCCCAACCCGCAGGGGATGGTGGATGCGATCACCTACGGTAACGGCGCTACGGCGACAATCAGTCGGCTCAGTTCCGGTTCGGTCCGTCAGATCGCGTTCAATTTCGGCTCGGGAGCAACGCCGAGTTTCACCTACGGGTACAGCAACGCGTTGCAGACCGGCTACGAGCAATCGTCGGACGCTACCTATGCCTGGAAGCCGGTCGCGCCAAACATCACCCATGCATTCAATGCGGTGACTCAGGTTGGGCAGGCGACGAACCTTTACAATCAATATGAACAGGCCACGGTGACTGCTGGCTCGGTGCCAGCGACGGTGACCTACGCTCACGATCCTCGTGGGAACATGACTGGCAATGGCTTCCAGATCTTCGCGTACGACTACGAGAACCGGTTGGAGCGCGTCACCACGACCGGTGGCGCAGAGGTTGTGCGCTACGACTACGATCCCGTCGGCCGCCGCACGATCAAGGCGCTAACCGCAGGCGCCAGAACGATCTTCATCCATGCCGGCAATGCCGAGATCGCTGATATCGATGCGACGACGTCAGCTATTGTCCGCAGGTACGTTCCCGGCGCTGGCGTTGATCGGTGGGCGGCGTATGTCGACGAGGCAGCCGCTGGCGCGATCAAGTACGTGCACCATAACAAGCTCGGATCGGCGATTGCGCTGTCAGATGGAGCGAAGCAGGTCTCGGCTACTGACCGATATACCTATGATCCTTACGGCCTTTCTCCGTCAGCAACTGGCGGCTTCCCTTTCCGCTATACGGGGCAACGTCTCGATCCAGAAACTGGCCTCTACTACTACCGTGCCCGTTACTATGATCCGAAAATCGGCCGTTTCATGCAGACCGATCCCATCGGCATTGAGGGTGGGAGCAACTTATACCTTTACGCTGCATCGCGTCCCGTGGATTTTACTGACCCATCCGGCAATATGCCTGGAGATCCGTTTTTAACTCCTCTCGATGCGCAGGTCGATGCGCTACTATGGGCAAACCCAAAAAGTATCGTTGAATTTGCAGAGTACGCAGGCACAGTATACAAGGATGGAGAGTACTACTATTCGAACGCTGGAACATCTGGAAGTCCGACGTTCTCTTATGCTCCTGCTCTACTGCCTGGGCAGACTGCAGTCATGGACTGGCACACGCATGCCGACTACGCCATGAATGTGGGGGGGGGTGTCGTTCGTACAACGAGGGAGCGAGACAGATATGGCAGTGACGATTTTCAGACCTGGGCTGGGGCTTCTGATAAGCCGAATGCCGATGCTCGTGGGCGACCATCGGCGATCGGCACTCCCTCAGGCCAGCTGCTTATGTACGATCCCGCGACCGGAACTGTCGTCCCAATAGGACGGCATGATCGGCCCGAAATCCCCGCTGATGGCGATCCCGCTCCAGCTTCGAGCGGTCCTGCCACCCCACAACTGAAGTCAAGCATTCCCAGCGGAGATTTCTGCGACTTGCACCCCTGCTCGCCTTATGATCGCCCCTTCTCCATTGGCCCCTGAGTAGGAAATTGATGGGTGGTTAGATGATGAAGGACTCAAAGACGCTATGCGGCTTCTTCGGAGCTGTACTGACTGCGGGGGCAGCCGGATGTGCCGGAGCGCAGCCCTATCAAGGGGTATTGTCCGTCGCAGAGGTTAGATGCGCCAATGCGGCCCTCGAACTTCTTGTTCAGCCCGGGTTAGACCTAAATGATCTGGAGGTCCTCATCTCTCGTAGGAGCGGGGATATACTTGTCCATGTACGCCCCCGCCCCAGTTTGAAAGATGGACGTGTGCTCCACGGCGGTGGTGGCACCTTCACCTGCGGATTGGACGGTAAGATCAAGGGTGCCCAATTCCAGAAGTAAGCCGATGTCGGATTTGTCGCGTTGGTCACTCGGGTGCAGTAGCCTCTCAAACCATGTCGATCAGCTGCGATCCTTCACCAAGGTGACGCCGCCGGAGATGGTCAAGGCAGAGTGCGCCCGTGCGGTTGAAGGCCTCGGCCACGCCCGCCGCGGTGACTTCCTGGGAACGCGGCGGCCGCTTGCCCGCTAGAGAAGACCTCGCCCATTTTCCCTAGCCTCCCACACGCGTCCCGTGTTTATTGCGGAAGTGCGACGAGGGGGGATCATGCGGCGTGTGCTGGCGTTGTGGCTGCTGGTCTGTGGACTGGCGCTTGCTGTCCCACTGACGTCGTCCGCGGCCTGGGCGCAAGCCGCGCCCAACCGCGCCATCGCCTTCGTCGACGCCGACATCGCCGCCGTCGCCGACGAGGTGCTTGGGCGGCAGCTTCGGTTGAAGTTCGTCATCAGCCCTGACGTCTCCGGCGCCATGACCTTCCAGCTGAGCGGCCGGGCCAGCGACGCCCAGCTGCTGGTGGGCTTCGAGACGGCCCTGGCCCTCAGCGGCGCGGTGTTGGTCCGGGAGGGCGATCGCGTGCTGATCGTTCCCAGGGACCGGGCGCGGGCCGCGGCAACTCCCGTCCGTGTCGCGGAACCGGCCGCCGTGAGCTACCGCTCCGGCTACAGCGTGCTCGCCGTGCCGCTGCGCTACGCCAACGCCGGCGAGCTCGCCAAGCTGATCCAGGGGGTCTACGGCGACGGCCTGGTCGCCTATTCCGATGAAAAGCTGGGCCTGCTGGTCCTCTCCGGCACGGCCCGCGACCTGCAGGCGGTGGCGGCCCTGATCGGCGCCTTTGACCGCGACCAGTTCCAGAGCGCCAACATCAGTGTCGTGCCGCTCAAGGCCTCCGAGCCCGATGTCCTCGCGGGCGAACTCGACCGCGTGCTGCGCGCCCAAGGGCAGAGCGGCGTTACGCTGGTCCCCGTGTCCCGCCTTCGCTCCCTGATCGTGGCGGCGCGCAGTCCGGCGCTGCGCGACCTGGCGCTGCGGCTGATCGTCGATCTGGACCGCCAGAACCCGGACGGCGCGTCGCAACTTCACGTCTACCGGCCGCTCTACAGCAGCGCCCAGGAACTGTCGGACGTCCTGGGTCAGCTGTACGGCATCGGTCAGCGCCCGGCGGGCGGCACGCAGCCCGTGTCGCCGCCGGGCGGCGGGGCAGGGGCGGGGGGCGGCGCATCGCCCGGCGCGTCCGAACCCGCTCCTGTCGCCGGCGGCCAGGCCGGACTGGCCGAGGCCGATCTGCGCATCGCCGTGGATCGTCGGACCGACACGCTGCTGGTCTGGGCGCGGCCGACGCGGTGGGCCGAGCTCAGCGACCTGCTTCAGAAGATCGACCTGCCGCCCGATCAGGTGCTGATCGAGGCCACCGTCCTGGAAGTCACCCTGGGCGATGAATTCCGGTTCGGCGTGGACCTGTCCTACCTGGACGGCAACGACACCCGCTTCCTCAACACCGGCTCGGAGAACGGCTCGGTCACGGCCAAGGCGCCGGGTTTTTCCATCACCTACGTGAACGGCGACCTGAAGGCGGCCATCTCGACGCTGGCCGCGAAGACCACGACGCGCGTCGTCTCAGCGCCAAAGCTCGTGGTCCTGGAGGGCCAGACCGCCAACCTCCAGGTCGGCGATCAGGTGCCGGTGAGCACCGGGTCAAGCCAGAGCACCTCGACCAATGATGTGATCGTGGTGAACACCGAGTACCGCGACACCGGCATCATCCTGAAGGTTACGCCTCGTGTGCGCGGCGACGGGCGGGTCGATCTCGAGCTGGCGCAGGAGGTCAGCTCGGTCGCCCGCAACACCAGCTCGGGCATAGATTTCCCGACCATCCAGACGCGGAAGTTCGACAGCCGGCTGATGGTCGAGGACGGGCGTGTGATCGCGCTGGGGGGACTGATCTCCGAAACCAGCGGCCGGTCCACGTCGGGCATCCCGATCCTCTCCGACATTCCCGTGCTGGGGGGGCTGTTCGGCAATCAGAGCCAGGACACCCGGCGCACCGAGCTCATCATCCTGGTCAAGCCGACGGTCCTGAAGGCGACGGCGGGCCGGACCTACGCGATCGACGAAATCCTCGCTCAAATGGGAACGCTGAGAAACGATGGCAGCGTCATGCGTCTTGTTTCGCCGTAGCCGCTCGGGAATGGCGACCGCCTTCTTCTCGCTGATCAGCCTCTCCTTCGGTCTGATCGGTGCGGCGCAGCTCTTTCACGCCGCGCAGGTCTACCGCCGTGAACGCCAGGATCTCAACCGCATGAATGAGCAGTTCGCGGCGGACGCCATCGCCAATCTCGCCCTGGCTCGACTGCTCGTGAGCCGAGGCGACGGGCCGTTCGTTGGCGATGTTCAGGATGCGGGCTCCACCTATAGGGTTTCTGTCGAACGCGACGACCTGAAGCGGGCGAGCGAACGGCGGATGACTCCACAAGCTCAGCTCGACGCGGCCCGGCGCGAGGGACGCGACACGAGCTGCCTGTACACGATGGTTTCCCCCGTGGCCGGCGGGGCGACGGCCGCGTCTCGGGCCACGTCAACGGACCTGGCTGTCGAGGGAGAAATCGACTGGCGGCCGGGCCAGCGGTGGCGAGTGTCGATCCTGGATACGCGCGGCGTTGCTGCGGAGCGATGGTACCTCCTGAGCGGTCGCGCTGACCAGCCGGCGCTGGAGATCGCCCGCGGACGGCACCGGGTCGATCCCGTTCGATGGCGGCAGTGCGGGGAGGGTGTGGATGACGCGGCATAGTCGGACAAGCGGACGCTCGGGCTTCACCCTGACCGAGATGCTGATCGTCATCGCCATCATCAGCCTCCTTGCGGCGGTGCTGACGCCGACCCTCTTTGGTCAGCTGGCGCGGGCGCGCGCCAAGGCCGCCGCCCTGCAGATGGAGACGCTTTCGACGGCCCTGGAGATGGTCCGCACGGACATCGGCCGTTATCCGACCACCGCCGAGGGGCTGGAGCTTTTGCTGACCAACAGCTCGGCCGTGCCTGATTGGCTCGGGCCCTATGCGCCAAACGCCAAGGCGGTTTCCGACCCTTGGGGCCGGGTGTGGCGCTACGAAGCGCGAGGGGAGGAGGGATATCGGCTGACCTCCTTTGGCCAGGACGGCAAGCCCGGCGGCACATCTGTTTCCGCGGACCTCACGACGGAAAAATGAGCCTTGCCCTCAACATGCTGGTCGGGAGTCTCGCAGGCGCGGGCGGCGCAGTCTTCGCGAGGGAGGCGGCTGTCCGATTTCGGCCACGCCCTGATGAGTGTTTCGCCGCGGAGGGCGTCCGCGCGATCCCGGCCGGTCTGACCAGAACCGATGTGCTGGCGTTGGGAGGCCTGGTGGCTGGCGCCGCCCTGGCGGGCGGGCTTTCCGCGCCGGCGCCGATTGTTCTCGTGACCGTCTTCTGTTTGACGATGAGCGCCATGGTCGATGCGGCCTGGCGGCTCGTACCGGACATCGCGCCGGCGGGTCTCGCCCTGGCAGGGGTTGCCATGTCGCTCCAGGCAGAGACGTCCGCATGGGCGGCCGCCCTGACCGGTCTCGTCGTCTTTGCGGCCCTGTTGGCGCTTCACTTTGGGCATCGGCTGCTGAGAGCAGAAGATGGCCTTGGTTTGGGTGACGTCAAACTTCTGGCCGCAATGGCGGTGTGGTTTTCGCCCACCGGCGCGGCATTGCTGGTTGCGCTGAGCGCGCTTGGCGGTCTGGCGCTGCTGGCGGTCACCCGGCGAACAGACCCCGAGGCCCGAGGCGTGGCGCTGGCCCCAGCGGCTGTCTTGGCCTTCGTCGTGATCTTGGTCGGACGTGCGGTGCTCGCGGCATGATGAACGGCGCCAATCCCATGCCAGGTCCTGACCTGCGCGAGCGTGTCATTGAGCGGCTCGTCGAGCAGGTGGCCATTGGGGAGAGTGCGCTGGCGCGCGCCCGCCAGCTGTCGCTGGCCACCGGAATCCCGGCCGAACAGGCGCTCAACCGCCTCGGGGTCGTCGACGACAATCAGCTCGCTGAGGCCTATTCGCTGATCGCCAGCTTGCCGCTCTGGTCCAGGGGCGAGGGCGAGGCCGAATTGCTGGAGCAAAGCGAGGCTCTGTCGGCGGAGTACCTGAAGCGCCACGGTTTGTTGCCGCTCCGCGTCGTTGATGGCGTCGTTGAGGTGGCGACCCAGGACCCCCTGAATGTCGAGGGCGTTCGCGGGCTCTCGTTCGCCCTCTCTCAGCCGGTCCGGCTGCTGGTCGCCCGGGTTTCGGATGTTCGCGAAGCGCTGGACACACTCTACCCGCACACCCGCGAGGCGGGCGAAGCGACGGCGTCCGAACGGACGATGCGGTTGGAGATCGACCGCGTTGAGGACGAAACGCTATCCAGCGACGCTGTCAGTATCGTTACGCGCGCCGTGGCGGCTGCCATTCGCCGCAGGGCGTCTGATATTCACTTCGAGCCGCGCCGCCACGACCTCGCTGTGCGCCTCCGAATCGACGGGCAGCTGGTCGATCATCTTTCGCTTGATCGCGCCCATGCCGAGGCGGTCGCGGCGCGGGTGAAGGTGCTGGCCAATCTTGACCTGGGGGAGCGTCGTCTGCCGCAGGATGGCCGTGCGGGAATCCTGTTCGAGGGTCGCAACGTCGACCTGCGGGTCTCGATTGTGCCCTCGGTCTACGGCGAGACAGCTGTCCTTCGCATCCTGGACCGCAATGAGATGGCGGGGCGTCTCGACACCCTGGGCTTTTCAAGGAGCGCTCTCGACACCCTGGGGCGGGCGGCCAATGCCCCGAGCGGGGTGTTCCTGGTCTCTGGTCCCACCGGCAGCGGCAAGACCACGACCCTCTATGCCATGCTCAATCTGCTCAAGGGGCGGCGCCAGAAGATCCTCTCCGTCGAGGACCCGGTCGAGTACCGTTTCGATCATGTGGTGCAGGTGCAGGCTGCACCGCATATCGGACTGACCTTTGCATCTGCGCTCCGGAGCTTCTTGCGCCAGGATCCTGACGTCATCCTCGTCGGCGAGATCCGCGACGCCGAAACAGCTGAAGTAGCCTTTCAAGCGGCTATGACCGGCCACCTGGTGCTGGCTTCCATCCATGCCAACGACGCGGTTCGCGTCGTCAGCCGGCTGCGCGATCTGGGCGCGCCTGGCTATCAGATCGCCTCAGCCCTCATCGGAACCTCCGCGCAGCGCCTTCTCCGCAAACTGTGCCTGGCCTGTCGGTCTGAACGTCCGCTGTCGCCGGTGGAGGCGGACTGGTGCCGGCGCCACGGTCACGTGTTGACGACCACGTCTCAGGGCGCGGGGTGCATCGCATGCGACGGGGAGGGGTATGTCGGCAGGACGGTCATCAGCGAACAGTTTGAGCTCTCGCCAGTCTTCGCCGAAGCGATCGGCCGCAATGCCACGGCTGTGGAGCTTGAGGCTCTCGCGCGAGAACAGGGGCACGGGGATCTGGCGGCCGACGGCATCGCAAGAGTGCGGACTGGCGAAATCGATCTGCGTGACCTCATTCGAGTGATGGGCGCATGACGGCTGAGGCATTTGCCTACAAGGCGAGATCGGTGCAGGGCAGCGTCAAGCGCGGCACGATCACTGCGGGCTCCGCCGACGAGGTCTTTCGCCGCCTTCAGGCCGAGGGACTGCATCCGTTCAGCATTCGGCCGGCCCGACTGACTCCGTTCGCGGGGCTCTTCAGGCCGAAGCCCAAGCTGGTCGAGTTGCTCGAGGATCTGGCTTCATTGGTTGAGGGTGGCGTCAATCTCGGCGCGGCGCTGGATCTGGTCACCGACATTCACACCGGAAGTCCGTTGGGTGACCTGGCAGACGCGCTGCGACGCCAGATTCAGAGCGGGACTTCGTTTGACGACGCTTTTAGCGCCATCACGGATCGAGACGCGATCATGATCGCCGGGATTATCTCGACGGGTCAGGCCTCAGGCCAGCTCGGCCCGGCGTTGCAGCGGGCGGCTGCCTTGATCCGCGCGCGCGAGAAGGCGCAGGAGGACCTCCTCGCCAGCTCGGCGTATCCGCTTTTTCTGGCCGCCTTTTCGCTGCTGCTTCTCATTTTTCTCGTCGTCGGCGTAGTCCCGAGTTTTGAGCCGATCCTGGAAATGAGCGACGCCGATGCTCCGCTTCCGGTCGCCGGACTGATCGCGTTCAGCCACGCTCTGCGAACGTTTGGTCCCTGGCTGATCCTGGTCGTTGCGGTTGCATTGGCAGCAATCCAGCTCGTTGGCGGGAGAGGGACATACAGCCGGCTCTGGGGCCGATTGTGGCTCGACGGTCCATTCGCTTCATTGGGCCGGTCGGTCGTGTTCGGCTCAAGCAGCGTGTTCCTCGGTATGATGCTGGCTGGCGGAGTGGCAGCGCCCGACGCCGTGCGGATGGCGGCGGCGGCCTGCGCCAATGACGTCGCACGCGAGCGGCTTGACTCGGCCGCCCGTCGACTTCGCGAGGGTGAAAGCCTGGGGGCCGCATTGAGCCAGGTTCTTGGCTATCCGCGGGCGCTGGTCAGGATGGCCGACATTGGCGGTGAGATCGGGGTTATGGGCCTGATGCTGGCGCGCGGTGGCGAAGTTGAGCAGGCCCGGGCCGTGCGGCGGATCACGGCGCTGACCCGCGCGGCAGGCCCCGCGCTGGTCTTGGCTGTCGGCGCTCTGATCGGGGGGATCATGGCATCGGTCTTCTTCACTATCGCGTCCATTGGCGAGGTGGCGATCCAATGACATCCAAAGGTCACCCTGGCAGATCCGGCTTCATTCTGGCCGATGCATTGGGCGGGCTTGGGGTCCTTGCGGCGGGCCTCGCGGCGTTCCTCGCCTGCATGTCAGAGAGCCATCGGCTTATTGATCGCGCTGACGCGGTCGCCGCTGCGCGCGCGGAGCTGTCGCTCCGAATGGCGCTGCCGATGTCCGGTTCAGGTCTGACAGTTCTGCGAGCTCCGTCAATCCGACAGCTTCCCTCATCGCAGCGCCTTACGGATGTCGGCGGTGGGCTGTGCGAGCTAAGCGTCGAGGTGCGTGATCGGCAGGGGCGCGTCTGGACATCAAGAACCGTTCGGTTCTGCGTCCGGGAAGCGAGGGCATCATCATGATGACCGAAATGCTGGCTGCCCTTCTGGCCATCGCGCTCGCCCTTGGTTCGGTGAGCGCCGTCGCGCAACTGTCGAGCACCACCCAGCGCGCTCAGTCCAAAACGATTACAAAGTTGGCCCGCGACCGCCAGACGGAGCGCTTGCTGTCTCGAGTGGTCACTGGCGCTGCCGCACCTGTTCGTCCGGAGACTACGCTGCTGCTGGCGGCCAGGCTCACCTATGCCTGCGGGAGTTCGCCACATCAGGTTTGTCAGCTGATCGTCGATGACGCTGGCGTCCCCTCGAGGCTGGTGCTCCTGGAGGCAGGCCGCGAGGTGGGTTCGAGCCCAATCCGGAGCGGACAGCTTCGCATCCTGGCGACGATCCAACAGTTCAACCCGGCCGGCGCGCACCGTCTCGCTGGGCCCCTAAGCCTTGTAGACGTGGAGCACGACCTTCGCCCGACCGTCACCGCTCGACAGAGTCGCCTTGTTGATGCGAGCTGCCGGTTCGATCCGGTCTCCAGTGTTTGTTCCGAGGGTCGGTGATGGACGCGCTTGTCCTGGAGATCGAAACACCGCCTGGGCCGCCTTGGAGCCAACACCAGATCGCGCGGCTGCAAGCGCAGCATCGCTCACCGCTTCCGCTGGACCGGGTCGAAATTCTTCTGGCGCGTAGAGCGGCCTGGAGGCTCGGAGGAAGCGGCGCGTTCTATGCTGCCATTCTTAGAGTTGAGGATGCTCCGCCAGTCGGTGAAGACCTGGAGCAGCTGGTTGACGGCGTTCCAGTCCTCTTCAAGCGCCAGGGGGCGATGACGCGCGAGGCAACGCCGCTCCTGGTGATTGGCCTGCTTGCCCTTGTCACCGCGGGCGCACTGACAGTGGCCATCACGGCTGCCGGGAAGGTGGAGCCTGTGCGCTCTCCAAAGTCGGCGCTGGCAGGTTCGCCCGCCAGACAGAGGGTCGCGGCGCAGAATGCGCAGTTGGTCGATGATCTCATCGCGGCGCGGGACGCTTTTGGCTCGACCGGGGGACTACAAGCTCTTGAATGGACGCCCGAGGCGCTTGTCGTCCAGACCGCCCGGACCGACGTCGTTCAAGCTGTGGGTGATGGGCGGGCTTTCGCGAAACTCCCCCGTGTCGAAGGCAGCAACCTTGATCGGTGGCGTTTGGAGCACGGGGCTCGATGAGGAGGCGTCGCACCGTTCAGATCGTCGCGCTGGGCGCGGTCTTCGTCGCCACAACTGCTGCCTCCACGCTGTTGCTGAGCCAGTTGCGGGCCCGTGCGGTCGCTGAAGCTCAGCGCGAAGCCTCGACGATCGACCGCCGCCGCATGGCGCGCAGCGACTTTGCCTGTGTCTGGGGCCGTGATCTTGACCGCGACCGCCTTGAAGATGCGTCGCGAACGGCCGCTCAAGCTGTCGGTCTAAACGTCGTCAGCTTTGACGTTCGGGCTGAAGCGGGAACCACGGCGAACCGTAGCCGCACGCTCACGCTAACCATGGAGGCGACTGGAGGGTTCGACGTTGTCGTTGGCTTCCTGCGGTTGGGCGTCTTCGAAAAGCCTGCCCTGGCGATCGAGTCGCTCAAGTTGACGTCAGCCGGCGGCCAGGCCGTCACGATGCTTCTGATCGCGAAGGCCGAATGCGGATACTAGGGACCAGGAATGGGTTCGTGTCGTTGGCGGTCGCTGCGACCCTGTCAGGGCTGTTGGCGGGCGCCTTGCTTTGGGCTGGCCTGACCGTCACCCCGAAACCGCTCCGCAGCGATGCTGCGACCAATCCTGCCGCCCGCCCGACGCCGACGCCCTCGGCTCGCCTGGGCGAACTGTTGGTCTCCCCGCCCAGCTTCGGAATGGGGCTCCCGTTGTTGAAGACCGCCACCGCGCAGTCATCGGTGGTGACCACCTCCGCGCAGGAGGTGCGAGTGCTGGGTGTGGCGAGACTTGGGCGATCAGGTCGCGCACTGGTGTCAGATGCCACCGGCAAGTCGCGCTGGATTCGTGTCGGGCAATGTGACGGCCCGATTTGCGTCAGCGCCGTGGGCCGTTCTTCGGCAATTCTGACAGTGGGCGGCGTACGCCGGCTTGTGGACATCTTCCGGCAGGAGCGTCGAGAGGGCGCACTCGCCGCACCTGTGATTGTCGCTTCGCCTTCAGGGCCGTCGTTGCCGCCGCCGCCTCCGTCAGCGTCCATTCCTGGCATGGTCGAGCCGACACTGCCGAAACCAGCGGAGGGGCAGCCAGGGCCGCAGGGTGCGCGACTGAGGCTGCCCTTCACGATCATCATGCGGACGGCTCCCAAGGTGATCCCGAGAAGAAGCAGAACAAGCGCGCCGCCCTGGATCATAAAGCCGGCGCCGCGCGCGGCTGGATCACGCACATAGGCCAGCATGTAGACGACGCGACCAGCGATCCAGATCAGCCCGAGCACCGTCGCGGCGATCTGGCCCCAATAGAACGCGAAGATCCAGAGGGAGGGGAGAAAGGCGACCATCCCTTCAAGGGTGTTGGCCTGCACCCGAAAGTGACGTTCAAACTCGGGATGACCAGTGGTCGCCGGCGCTGCAACGCCGAACCTGGCGCGGGCGCGCCCGACCCGAAGACCCATCCAGATGAAAAGGGCCAGCGCTGCGACAGTGGTGAGCGCGACAAGGTTGTTCTCAAGCATATGACCTTCCCCCAGAATCCGTAGGTTCGATCCTAGAGCGACGCAGGGGTGGCGCAAGCGCGATCTGCGCCGCATGCGTGTCCAGGATCCGGCGCATGTCAGCGTGTTCGTCGCTTCGCCGATCACCGCGAGGTCGCGGCGGTTTGCGAGTATGTTTGGGCCGCTTCCATGTGTCAGGAGTCGGGGCGCCAGTTCGGGCGCCTGTCGCGCGACCGATTTTTGATGCGATCAAACCCGTTAGCAGGCGGGGTGGCGGTGGGGGTAGTCCAACGCGCACTCGTCTCAACTATGACCCCCGCCCGGACTTTGGGGTCGTTCACCGGGTCAGATGCCCGAAAAGCGCTCACGTCGACCAGCGCGCTTCCAGGCGTGGCCGGAATGGTCGAGCACAAGCGACTGCGAATATCATCGCCGGGACACCTAGGCGTTCACTCTCGAAAAGCTGGCCGCCGGTGGGCGTCAAACTGCGAAGCGCCAACACACAACGGCGCCACTTCCTGTCCCGAGAGCTTCTTTGTGGCTCTGGAGGGGACTGGCCATGCGATGAACGGTCATGGGGCATGGTCCAGTTGAAGCCCAGCTCGCGTGCTTGAGCCAGGCCGATCCTGCACCGCATCTTACTCAGGCTGGTGACAACAGGCGCAAATCTTGTTGCCGTCCGGGTCCCGCACATAAGCGCCATAGAAGTCGGCATGGTACTCTGGTCGGAGACCGGGTGCGCCCTCATCCTGGCAGCCCAGGGCGATGGCCCGGCGATGAAAGGCGATGACCTGAGCCCTTCGGCTTGCCGTCAAGGCCACCATCTGGCCGTTTCCAGGGCGAGCCGGCTGGCCGTTGTACGGTCGCCCGATCACGAAGAGCGGTCTCTCGGATTCAGCCGGTTGCCAGGCGGCCCATGGCCGCGACAGATCGGTGAACCGATGGCGGCAGTCGAGTTCAGCCAGCACTGCGGAGTAGAACTCCAACGCTCGTTGAAAGTCGCCAACGCCAACGTAGACATGTGAAATCACGCGCCGACTACCTCCGCCCCACTCGATCGCGCTCGAAGCGGAGACGCACCTTCGGCCGGGTCACAATGCACGGCCTGCTCACTCGAACACGCGCAGTGGCGGGCTTCGCCACAAGGGTGGAAGATCGAGGCTGTAGTCCAGGCCCGTTCTGCCAGGGTCGCTGTCACAGCTCGACCGCCTTCGTGGCCGTGGCGTGATCGCCAGAATTGGGGGTGCCGTTGGGGTCGAGCAGGATGAGCTTGACCTCGCCGCGCCGCGCCGCCGGCCGGTGCTCAACGCCGCGCGGCACGACCAGTATCTCCCCGGGTCCCACGGTCACGGTTCGATCGCGGAAATCCATGTCGAACTCACCCTCGATGATTATGAAGAGCTCATCGGTTTCGTCATGCTTGTGCCAGACCCACTCTCCGAGGGTCTTGACCAACCGGACCTCGTTGTCGTTGTAGCGGGCGACAATTTCGCGCCCAATGGTCCGAGAAGGCGGCGAGCTTCTCGGCGATGTTCACGACGCGGGGGCCTTCGCCCACAGGATCGACAAAGTCTGACATCTGCACGAGTACTCCTCATCCGGGCCATTGCGCCTGACGGACGCGGGGCAACGGCGACGGATTGAATACCACCTGCTCGAGGCAAGTCTCCGCAAGGTGCGATCCGGACAGATTGTGGGGCGTTCCAGACAGGTTCAGCCGCCGACCGACGAGCCACCCGCAAGCAGGACATCCCGGGGAGGGCGCCCGGGCCCGGAGGAGCGGGAGAACAGGACGAAGTCCTGGTGGCGGAAAATCCCTGATGAATGTCGAATGTGTCACTGGCTGCCGGGCGTGTCCGGGAAGCAGAATTGAGGATGTTGTTCCGGATTTCTCCGACAGCGTCCCACACCCGCGAGCCGATTTCTCGATGCATACAATAGCCCACGTGTCTCGCAGCCGGTCGTTGTGGATATGCGTCCAGGCGGCCATCCTTTTGGTGGCAGTCGTTCCCGGCTTCATCTGGATCGTCGGTGAGATTGCCGGGGGGGCGTTGGATCCGATCCTGATTGTGCCCCTCTTGTTGATTGTCGCGCTGATCGCAGACGGCGTTGCCGAGTTGCTCCTTCTTGTGCTGGCGCTCTCGAGTTCGAACGGGGAGGGTGCTGTGGGTGCGGGACGGCGTTCTGGTGCACCTCAGCCCGCTCCGCGCCAGCTTAAGGGTCTCTGATATTAAATCTGTCTCTATACAGAAGAAGAGGCGCGGATTCGGACTTGGAAGCTACCTGATTATAAGGTCGGATAAGAAAGCAATCCACGTTCGACTGAATACGTGTGAGGAATCCGAGCGTGATATACTGAATCTTGTGCTGGCTCTTCGGCATTGATGCATGTCTCGGCGTGCTTTCCTGAAATCCAGAGGCAACGGGAGAACGGGCGGTGAGCCTGTGGCTGCCTTGCCGCCGCAGGCCGCTTGGCGAGAAATCCCCGTACGCTGTCGAGTATCGAGCTTGTCCCGTTGGGCCCCAGCCTTTGTGCTGGGCGTCATTGGTAACGGCCATTGCGCCCGGGAGCCCGACAGATGCAGCAGCTCATGGCCCTGGGGTCGACGGCGTTCGAATGGCGTGAGATGGCCGAGCCGCAACTTCTCGCTCCCACGGACGCGTTGGTTCGCCCGCTCGCCGTCGCCATTTGCGATGCTGACGCACTTTACATGCGCGGCGCGTTTCGGCGTCGTGAGCCGTTCTGCTTCGGACACGAGTTCGTCGCCGAGATCGTCGCGTTGGGCGACGAGGTCGCGGGCTTCTCACTCGGCGACCGGGTGGTTGTCGCCTTCCTGATCGCCTGCGGATCCTGTGTCTCCTGTCGCCGGGGCCTGCCGGCTGCATGCACGACGGTCCACGGTAAGGCCGCCTATGGATTTGGCATCTTCGGTGATTGGGGCGGAGCGCTCTGCGACCTGATCCGCGTGCCCTACGCGAACTACATGATGCAACTGCTGCCCGCTGGGGTGTCTGCCACCTCGGCGGCCAGCGTTGGCGACAATCTTTCGGACGCTTTCCGTTGTGTGGCGGAGGGGCTGGAGGAACAGCCCGGCGCGCCGGTTCTTGTCGTGGCCGGCGGCGGCGGAACGCCCTCCATTGGCCTCTATTCCGTAGCCCTTGCGATCGCGCTCGGGTCAGACCAGGTCGACTACCTCGATTGTGACCCTGTGCGTCTGGCGCTCGCCGAGGCGCTTGGCGCCAGGGCCATTGAGGCTGCCCGCGCTCCAAAGCATGTCGGCAGCTACTACGTTACCGCCGACGTCAGCGGGGATCCGTCGGGAGCCTGGCTCGGGACTGCGCTACGCTCGACCGCTGCTTACGGGCGATGCACGAGTTGCGGCGTTTTTCATGGAGCCGCGCCGGTCCCCTTGGGCGCCATGTACGATCGCGGGGTTCAATTCACCGTCGGCTGGGGCAATCCTCAGGCGCACATGGCCCAGGTGCTGGCGTTGCTCGAAAACGCGCCGGGGATGCTGGAGTCCATTCATACGGTCGCTCCCTGGCACGAGGCTGTCGATCGACTGACAGCGCCGCCGATCAAGCTGATCCTGGCGCGTCCCGAGGCCATGTAGGTGCCCTCGCCGTTCTACTATCCCGTGTTCGACATCGACGATCCTCACGAACTCGACCGCCAGCTTGCTGAGGGGAGGCTAGGCACGTTGATCACCCATGGACCGGACACACTCGTCGTCACCCATATCCCGTTTGTGTACGATCCGGTGGCTCGCCTGCTGCGAGGCCACATCTCGCTGCGCAATCCTCACGGCCGGTCAGGCGCGCGAGAGGCGCTGGTGCTTTTTGGCGGACCCGAGGCCTATGTCTCGCCGACCTTCTATCCCTCAAAGGCGGTGGACGGCCGTGTGGCGCCGACCTGGAACTACCAGTTCCTTCATGTGCGAGGGTCCGTCCGTTGGATTCACGACAGGGACTGGCTGCGCCAGAATCTCGAGGACCTTACCAGCCGGAATGAGGCCGGGCGGGCCGCGCCTTGGCGCGTGGACGACGCTCCTGCGGACTTCATCGAAATGCTGCTGGGTCGGATCGTCGGGGTCGAGGTCGGCATCGAACACATAGAGGGGCGGCGAAAGTTCTCCCAGAACAAATCCCGGGAGAACCGGCAGGGCGTCCTCGACGGGCTCGCGGCAAGCGCCGGTCTGGCCGAACAACGGCTCGCTTCGGCGATGGCGCTGGCGTGGCCGGGTGGAGCAAAGGGCGAGACTAGCTGAGGTAGGCCCGGGCGAAGAACGCCCCCGTCGTGACGAGCGCGATCGCCAGTATAGTGGCGCGAAGAAGGGGGAGGGGCAGGCGGCGTCCCAACTGCGCTCCGATGTAGCCGCCGGCGACGCCCCCCGCCATGACGATGAGGGTTTCCCGCCAGCTTACGTTTCCTGTCACGGTGAAGCAGGCCACCGCGACGCCGTTCGCTCCTGCCACCATCAGGGTTCTGAGGGGGTTCAAGGCGCGCAGGTCGGCGGTCGTCGCCAAACTCCATGTCGCCAGCATCATCAGGCCGACCGCGCCGCCGAAGTAGCCGCCGTACACCCCCAGGAGGAACTGGGCGACGAGCAGAAAGCGGGGGCCGGTATGCAGACCCAGCCCGCGAAGATGGATCGTGAGGCGTGGCCCCGCGGCAAGGGTCGCCGTTGCCAGAAGCAGCAGCCAGGGAATTAGGGCGCTGAAGGCGCGCTCCGGCGTGAACAGGAGCAGAAGGGCGCCGATGAGACCGCCGACAAGGCTCAGGGTGAGAAGCGTACCGGTCCCGGCCGCATCCAGTGGGCGGATGTCCTTTCGGTAGCTCCACGCGCTGGCCAGCGTTCCCGGAAACAGGGCGACCGTGCTGGAGGCGTTCGCGATGGTTGGCGACAGCCCCATCAGGGCAAGCGCGGGCAGCGCGACGAACGTGCCGCCGCCGGCCACCGCGTTCATCGCGCCAGCCATGAAGCCGGCCGCCAGCAGCAGGGCTACGGCTTCCATTGAGGGCTCGGGAATGGCGCGGCCTTCCGCGAGGCGGCGAGCGCTATGACGTCAGGCATGGACGGTTCCGGGCGGATGACGCCGGGAAGGCGGCGCCGCGATCGCAGACTAGAGATCCCCACGATCCCTTTCATTGAGGTAGTTGAACTCGGGCGAATGCACGCCTGCCCTGCGGCGAATCTCGGCCAGTTCGGCGGACTCGAAGAAGCGGCGGGCGGCGTCCAGGCTCCGCCAGCGCGAAAAGTGGACGACCCGGTTGGCGTCCGCCTCCGACGTCAGCACCTGGTAGCTGATCTCGCCCGCAGCCTTCCGGATGTCGGCGGCGTCATCGAAGACCGCCTTCCAGGCGCTGAAGTCTTCCACCTGGTGAGTGATGAGGACAAACGCCATGGACGGATCAAACCCGAAGCCGATGGGTGAAGAACGACAGGATCTCGTCGCGCGCGGCGATGGTCGGCTGACCCGCTTCATCGATCAGGTGGGCCGTGACGACGCTGTGTGGGAAGGCGACGTGGCGTTGGAAGAAGGGTGGGGGATCGCGATGGGCCGCGCTGTCGGGCAGCACGCGGCCGACAAACCGATCACCCAGCGCCTGCGACAGGGCCGCGAACCGTTCCGCCCGGCAGACCTGGTCGCCTTCGAAGCGGTAGGCCATCACCGTCAGGTCGTCCCGGTCCAGACGCTGCTTTACGGCGGCCAGGTCCTCCGGGGCTATGTCCAGGCCGTCCGGCACGTCCAGGGGCAGGGACGGCTGCGAAAGCACGGGCGCCAGAACCGACGGTTCGAGCGTCATCGTGAGGGCGAAGTTGCCGGTGAAGCACATGCCGATCGCGCCCACGCCGGGGCCGCCGCATTCCGCGTGCGCCTGCCTTGCCAATGCTCTCAGCCAGACCGTTACGGGCGCCGTGACGTTGGCGCCAAAGGCGCGAAACTCGGCGCTGACACAGGCGCGCCGGAAAACAGTCGCGCCCTCTTCAGCGTCCGGCAATGCGCCGTCGCGCCCGAAAAGGGAGGGCATGTAGACGGTGAAGCCCGCATCGCGGACCCAGCGGGCGAAGCGCGCCACGTGCGGGCTGATGCCGGGCATCTCGGTCATGACGATCACGGCCGGCCCTGTCCCGGCCACGTAGACGTTCTTGGAGGCCCCCTCGAATGTGAGCTCACGACGGTGGAAGTCATCCAGAGGATCGTCTTCCGTCATGCTGCGGTGTGCCATTGAGGTTTCCCCTTCAGTTTTCAGGTGTGCCTGGTCAGGCCGTGACCAGGTGCTGCAGGTGCCTGTAACCGGCCGCCTTCGCGAGGTCCGGCAGGCGCCAGATCCGGCCGCTGCCGCCCCATGCTCCATCCGCGACTTCGGTCATGATGACGGAGGTCGCGACCTGCCTTTCATCCCCGGGGCGCCGCGCCTCCGAGACGATTTCCTGGAACAGGCGGGCGGCTTCGGCTCGGCTGTCATCGTCCAGAACGCCGGCCGGATAGTGGAAAAGCACCACCACCGGAATCAGCCGCTCTAGCGGGTCGGCCCCGCCAGCGAAGAGGCGACCTGCCCTGACCTCGTCGATGGCGACCCATGTCAGCGCGGCATGTCGAGGATCGTCACCACCCTTTTCCACGATCTTGGCAACGGCGGTGGCCGCCTTGGCCAGCATGCCAAGGGCCTCGGCATCGAATGCGCCCTCGGGCGTCCGGATAACAATGTTGGGCACAACCAAACCTTGAGGACTGAACTTGAGCCGCAGGTTTGCGCCGATCGGTTTGAAGCGATAGTGTCGGATATGACATCGTGCGAGGATAATTCGCCAATGACCCGCGTTTGGGTTCTGAAGCTGCAAGAGGGCATGGCCTCAAGCTTCGCCATCACGCTCGACGTCCTTGAGACGGCGAACCAGATCAGCGTTCGGGGAGGGCGGCGCGCGCCGTTCGAGGTGCGCACCGTACCGGTGAGTCAGTCGACCAGATCGGGGTCGTTCGATTTCGCGAGAGGTGATCTGTTGATCGTGCCGGGCTTGGGAATCCGGTCCGAGGCCGAACTTATGGACAGCCTTGCGACGCCCGCGGTGCGTCGCGCGGGCCGTATCGCGGCCGAAGCCCAGGCCGCGGGGGCGTCCATCACCGGGTCTTGCGCCGGAACCTTCATTCTGGCGCAGGCGGGTCTGCTGTCCGGTCGGCGCGCGACGACCACGTGGTGGCTGGCGCCGACCTTCCACCGTCTCCATCCTGACGTCGAGCTCATCGCCGACCGGATCGTCGTCGCCGATTGGCCGATCGCCACCGCCGGAGCCGCAATGGCCCAGATGGATCTGATGCTCGCCGTGATCGCCAGGTTCGCCAGCCCCGGACTCTCGGAAGCCTGCGCGCGATACATGCTGCTCGATCAGAGACAGTCGCAGGCTCCCTATATGGCGGTTGGATTTCTGGCGGGACGCGATGAGCAGATCGCACGGGCCGAGGCCTGGGCCAGGGCCAATATCGGCCGGGACTTCAGCATGGACGAGCTTGCGGCTGCGGCCTGTCTCTCTCCCCGTACCTTCGCACGCCGCTTGGCGACGGTCTGTGGCATGTCTCCGATCAAGTTCGCCCAGCGCATTCGCATCGAGGCGGCGGAGCGGCTGCTCGAGACGACGCGGTTGTCGGTCGATGAAGTGGCGCGTCGTGTGGGCTACGCCGAACCCTCGACCCTGCGGCGACTCATCCGGCGCGAGTCCCGACCGTCACCCGCTGAGCTGCGGCGTCGAGGTTGATTGCTCCGCCGGCCATGCTCCGCCTCATTCGGCAGGCATGCCCTCATAGATCGCGATGCCGTCCGGGATGTGATGGTAGGTGCGTCGCTGGCCTGCGAACATGGCCACCCTGGGCCCGAAACATGTCCGGGTCGTCCAGCGTGCCCACTTTCAGCACGACGCCCGAAAGCCCTGGTGGACGATTTGCGACATGCGTGCCGCAGACCGCGCAGAACTCGCGCGTCACCGGACTATCCAGATCAGCGCGGGCAAACCGCGCGGGAGTTCCCTTCGTCCAGCTGAAACCGGATAGCGGCATCAGCATGAAGAGGTTCGGCGCGCCGCCGCTGGCGTACTGACACGGGCGGCAGTGACACTGCCCCTTCATCAGGGGCTTGCCCTCGGCAAGATAGCGCAACGCCCCACAGTAACATCCGCCTTCGAGTCGCATCGCGCCAATCCTTCCGCCCGGGATATTCCCGTCTGGCAATCATCGGGGAGAACGCCTTCGCGGCCAGTGTCGAATACGACAACGTTCGCGTAAGACCCGCCAACCGGAGAGCGAGCGCGGGCGCCTCCCGCCGACCGCGTCCTGGCTCTGACGATTCCCCAAGGCTTCAACATTCCGCAGCGTCCGGCCGCGGCTTGAAGCGCTACTTAGAATCATCTAAGTAAAATCCGTTGCCTTGAAAAGGGTACTGGGTATGGAAAGACCGTCTGTGGCGCTCCTGAAGAAAATGGCGCTGGCCAGGGCCATTCCATACCGGAGCGCTCGCTTGCCGGTGTCCGGCCGGGTGAAGGCCTCGGACGGAACAACGCTTCACTATCTGGATTGGCCAGGTGGCCCAACGACCCTGATCCTGCTGCACGGCGGGGCTTTGGCGGCCCATACCTTCGACCTGCTGGCCCTCGCTCTTGGGGACGATGTCCGCTGCATCGCGCTCGATCTCCGGGGTCATGGCGAGAGCGAATGGGCCGAAGACTACTCGGTCGAGCGCTCAGCGAGGGATGTCCTGGAGCTCGCGGATCACCTGGGTCTGGCTGACGTCCACCTCGCGGGCATGTCCCTTGGCGGGTGCATCGCGGGTCACGCGGCGCCGGCTCTCGGCCGGCGGCTGTCGAGCCTGACCTTCATCGACGTCGGCGACCAGGTGAACTTCAACGCCAGCGCGCGCATGCGCGGCTTCATCGAGGGGGTGCGCCCCGTTGCCCGCGTGGAGGATCTGGTGCGCCAGGCGCTTGCGGTCAGTCCGGGCACGGATCCCGATCTGATGCTCTATCGCTATCAATCGCTCCTGGTCCGCCGCAGTGACGGCTTCGGCTGGAAGGCAGACCGTCGCACACCGGTCAACTTCCCGCACATCCTTGAAAGGCTCGCCGAACTCTCCCTTCTGGCGCCCCGAACATCCTGCCCGGTTCTGGTCGCGAAGGGCGAGCGCAGCCGGGTGCTCAGCCTTGCCCGCGTGGAACAGTTCGCCTCGCAATTTCCCAGGGGGCGATCGACCGTCATCCCGGCCGCGGGCCACAACATTCAGGAAGACCAACCCGTCGCGCTGGCGGCCGCGATCCGCGCGCTGCTTTCTGAGCAGGTCGACGAGCAGGCCGAGCCTGGGAGCCCCCTCCATGAAACCGCCGGCAAGGAAAAGAAATGACGAGAATCCAGCAGTTTGTCGCCCAACGGAACGCCTTTGAACTGGCCTACGAAACCGGCGATTGGCGCGCGCTCGGCGCCTACTTCCACGAGGACGTCACCTATGAAGTCCTGAACATGCCGTTCCATTGCGTGATCAAGGGGCGTGAGCAGGTTCTTGCCGGACTGAAGGTCTCCGTCGAGCGCTTCGACAAGCTCTGCATCCGCACTGTCGGAATCGATTCCGCAGTCCGTGAGGAAGGCGACAATGTCCTGGTTCACAGCGGGATTCGATTTGAACGGGCCGGGCGCCCTCTACCTCGGCGACGCTTTGGGAGATCGCGACCTATCGGGGGGAACTGATCGAACGGATCCTCGACATCTACGACCCGGGTTGCGCCGCTGAATTCGAGCAATGGATGGCAGCCTGGGGGGAGGGGCTCGACCCCCGATATGTCTAGCGCGCCGGGGATTGGCCTTTAGCTGATTGCTTCGACCGGCCTCAGCCGGCGCGTCCGTGGTCAGGTCTTGGGTTCGAGCAGTTTGGCGACCCACGATAGAAGCTCGTCAGATGGAAGCTGGGTCAGGCCAACACTGTCCAGCAGGGCGTGGCCGGTGAGCGCTTGTGTGAAGGCGACCGCGCTGAGCAGGGCGACGAACTTCTGACTATCTTCCAGTTTCGGGTTTGCGAGGCCGAGCTGTTTCGCGCGGCCCATTCGCCATTCATGAACGCCGGCGGCCAGCGGCTGTAGCATGCCATCTCCAGTGGGCGACCACCCGGAGAGGATCAGCCACATCGCCAACCGCGCGGCGCCGCGTCGTTCGTACAGATCGAAGAGCAGGCGGGCCGCCGTGGCGGGGTCGAAGGAGGAGGGGTCCTTTCCCTCCATCACCAGAGCGAGTTCCTCGACAAATCGTCGCCCGGAGAAGCGCAAGAGCGCGTCAAGGAGGCCCTCCCGGTTTCCGAAATGATAGTGGACCGCGGCGTCGGTCAGCCCCAGATCGCGGGCTATCGTCTGCACCTTCACGCCATGTGGACCCTCGGCGATCAGGTAGCGTTCCGCGGATTCCAGGATTGCCTGCCGAGACGCCTCTACAGTGCGACGAACGCGCTTGCGACCCGGGGGCTCCATGCGATCCTCTGCGTTGGCTAGCCCTGCAGCCCATGCGGCGCCGGCGGTTGCGTCTACATGGTAGAACGAAACGATACCTTGGTGAAAATCGCCAATCAAACAGGGCGTGCTCGACCGTTTGATCCAAGGTCGGCCGACATGGCCTCTTTGGCCTTGGAGGCTGACGCAGTGCGACTGACGCCCGGCCTGCTCGCCCCGGCGGACGCCGCGCCGAGCCTGTCGCGATCCAGGGCCCGGAAAAAGGCGACGCAGCAACACGCTCGACCGTGAGGCTTGGTCCCGGAGGTCATTCCATCGTGGGGGCCGCTGCTGGAGGCAGGGCGCATGCCCTTGCGGCAGTTGGCCTTAGACTACGACCAAGGGGTTCCATCCTTGTGCAGGAACCGCCATGCCCCTGCGGCGCGTTCAGCCACAAGATCATCTTCCGGATACTCTCCGCGATCAGCCTCACTGCGATCACCCACCTCGAGGTAGCGCACGTCTTCCGAACTGAGATTCAGGAGGTGATGGGCTGTGCCGTTGGCGGGAAACCCGATGCACATACCCGGAGCCAACTCGAACTGGCCTTCTTCCGTGCGCAGGGTCGGATGCCCCTCCAGGACATAGATGAACTCCTCCTGGTCCGAATGCCGGTGCAGCAGCGCCGATTGGGAACCGGGAGAAAGCACGGTGAGATTCACCCCGTACCGGGTCAGACCGAAGGCATCTCCGAGCGCACGCTTCTGCCGGCCGGCGACCCGTTGCGCAAAGTGCGTTGGGTAGTTCGATGGCTTGGATCGGAGCGGGATCTCTGTGGCCAAGAGGGGCCTTGCAGCATTACTCATCGCGCTGATCCTTCGCTGCGGCGGGCGCATCTGTTGCCCCATCCGCCGAGCTGGCTTCGCGAGGCAGCCTCGCGTCGCCCGCCGGTGCGGGTTCAAGGCCAGCGCCGAGAATGTGGGAACAGGCCGACTTCAGAATGTCCTTGGAGAGCTGGGGATCAACTGAAACACGGGCAAGCAGGATGGCCCCGACCATCTCAGAAAGCGTAGATAGCGCCGCGGCCCGCGATTGTGGGGTCTGTGAGTCAATCGGCTGATCAAGCCGGTCCGCGTAGGCGCGAATGGCCCGCGTGAAGACCTCCCGAATGGCCTTCGGTTCTCTGCGGACTTCGCCCGCGAGCGCCGGGAGCAGGCAGCCCTCGCCGACACGGTCGCGGTGCTGGTCGGACAGATAGGCCCGAACGAAGGCGGCGCGCGGCTCGACGGCGTCTTCCAGGTACGAGTCCCAGAACGCCATGGTGTCCTCAAGGGCCCGCGAGCAGGCTTCTTCCACGAGTTCAGCCTTGGAGCTGAACTGTTTGTAGAACCCGCCGTGGGTCAGGCCGACCTCACTCATCACGTCGCCGATGCCCACGCCATCGACCCCCCGCTGGCGAAAGAGGGTGCTCGAGGCGGTCACAACACGCTGGCGGTTCTGACGCGCCTGATCACGGCTTACACGCAACGACGGTCTCCCGAAAAAAAGATGTTGACTAACATCTAACCCAAAAATAGATGTCATACAACATCTAACGGGATGGAGCTTCCAGATGGCCGCCGCCAACTCACTGACCCTTATCGAGCGCTCGGTTGAACATCGGTTCGCGCGCAATGGAGACACGCGCATCCACGTCGCCACGGCGGGGGACGGCCGCCTCGTGCTCTTCCTTCACGGCTTTCCGGATCATTGGCTGACGTGGCATGCGGTCATGGCCCCGCTCCTGAAGACCCATCGCGTGGCCGCGATGGACCTCAAGGATTCAACCTGTCCGATCAGCCACTGGAAGCCGGCGACTATGACCTGTCGCTTCTGGTGGATGACGTAGCTGCCGCCATCCAGGCTTGCGGTGCAAAGAGCGCGGTCATCGTCGGCCATGACTGGGGAGGCTGGCTGGCCTGGCAGGTGGCCATGACGCGCCCGGAGTTGGTCGACGGCCTGGTGATCGTGAACATGCCGCATCCTTGGGCGATTGCTCGCGAGCTCGCGCTGAACCCGAAGCAGGACGAGGCGAGCGCCTATGTGCGGGCCTTCCAGACGCCGGGAGCAGAGGCCGTGGTCCCGGCGGAACGCCTGGGCCAATGGATCACTGATCCGGCCTACCGTGAACGGCACGATGAGGCGTTCGCCAGAACCAGTCTCGCCGCGCCCTTGAACTACTATCGGGTTCACTTCCCCGCGCCGCCTTACAGGGCCCTGGATATCCCGCCTCCGCCTGTGAAGGCGCCCACGTTGATCATCCACGGCCTGTCGGACAACTACGCCTTGCCGGCTGGCCTGAATGGAGTTTGGGATTGGATCGCGGCGCCGGCGACACTCCACGCGTGGCCTGGCGTGGGCCACTTCGTCCAGCAGGAACAGCCGGCCCGGATTGTCTCGGCCCTCGCCGACTTCTTCTCGGCTCACGGCTTTGACGCCTAGGCGGCCGCGCCCCCTGAAAATCAAACACAACGGAACAGCGGCGCCCTGCGCGCCCGCATATGGAGTCCCGAACATGCCTCTCTGGAAAGTATACCATCCCGTCGGCGCCTACTCGTCGGAAGACAAGGCCGCTATTTCAAAGTCAATCACCGATGTCTACGCGCGGGGAATGCCGAGATTTTATGTCGGAGTCATCTTCCAGGAGGTGGAGGCCGACAACTTCTACATCGGCGGCGTTTCGCATCCCAAGTTTGTTCGTATCTGGGTTGACCATATCGCCCGAACATTTCCCTCAGACGAGGTGAAGATCAGGTTCTTCGAGAAGATGAACCAGATCTTCGCGCCGTGGATCGCCGAGCGTGGCTACGACTGGGAGCTCCACGTGGACGAGACCCCGTTCGATCTCTGGACCATCCAGGGATACTTCCCGCCGCGGGAGGGCACGGAAGATGAAAAGCGGTGGATCGCGGAAAACCGCGCCTCGCCACGCACGCACGCTTAGTCCGGGAGGGTCGCAGCATGTCCAGTCTTCCTGCGCACGGCCGGGTGATGGTCACCGGGGCGTCCTCTGGCATCGGGGCTGCCTACGCGGCGAATCTGGCGAAGCAGGGGTACTCGCTTTGCCTGGTCGCGCGCCGACAGGATCGCCTCGACGCCTTGGCGAAAGGCTTGTCGTCGGAGTTCGGCGCCGAAGTTGAGGTCCTGGTCGCCGATCTTGAAAGCCCCGACGGCCTCGCTGATGTGGAAGTACGCGTGGCGCGCGACGACATTGTCGGGCTGGTCAACAATGCGGGTGCGGGCGGGCTTGGCCCTATCGGAGCTGCCGGTCCGCAGGCGCTTGAGAGAAATCTCCGGCTCAACATCATCGCGCTGGCGCGCCTGTCACGTGCCGCCCTGGCCGAATTCAAGCGGCGGGATGCGGGGTTTCTCGTCAACATCGGGTCTGTCCTGGCGTTTGCACCATCGCCGGCGGCGGCCGCCTACAGCGGATCCAAGGCATTCGTTCTGAACTTCACGCGGTCGCTCCAGCTGGAGTTTTCGGCGAGCGCCGTCCGGATCCAGCTTGTGATGCCCGGGCCGGTCAGAACCGAGTTCTTCAGCTCGCAAGGCATGGATGGTTCGGTGTTTCCGGACGCCAGCTACCTTTCCGCCGATCAGCTTGTCGGCGCCGCCATGGGCGGGCTGGACAGGGGTGAATCCCTCACAATTCCGTCCCTTCCCGACCTGGACGTCTGGGAGAAGATGGAGTCCCTGAGGAAGGAATTCATGGCCGCGACGCTCTCGGGCGCTGTTTCGGATCGGTATCCGCAGTAGCTGCGATAGCATTCTGCGCAATACGTCAGTCGATAGGTTGGAAATGAGTAGTCAAGAGACGTATCTTGTTCTTGGAGCGACGGGTCGGCACGGCGGCACAGGCCGCTTCGTCGCGAATGAACTGAAGTCGCGCGGTTATGCCGTTCGCGCGCTCGTCCGCCAGGACGATGAACGCTCCCGATCTCTGGCGGCCAGTGGCATCGAAACCGTTGTCGGTGATCTCCATGATCGGGCGTCCTTGATCCCTGCGCTCAGCGGGGTCGCCGCAGCCTACTTCACCTATCCGATTGCCGCGGGCGCTGTGGACGGCGCCGCCAACTTTGCCGCCGCTGCCCGGGAAAGTGGATTGAAGCGCGTCGTCGTTATGTCGATGGCCGTGGCGCGGCCTGAAAGTCCGTCGGCGCTCGGTCGAGCGCACTGGCTCGCAGAAGAAGTTCTTCAATGGGCGGGACTGGAGACCATCAATCTCAGGGTCGCCGCGTTGTTCGCGGAGAACATCGAACTGTTGCATGGCCATGATCTTGTCGAGAGCGGGGTGCTGAAGAACTCGTTCGGCGATCTCCCGCTAAGCTGGATCACGGGCGACGATGCGGGGCGGCTTGCGGTAGCAGCGTTGCTGCACCCGGAGCGCCTCAAGGGTGAGACCACCATCTATCCCAGTGGCGGGGCGCAGGTTAGCCATGGTGAAATCGCCCAGGCCCTGAGCGAGAAGCTGGGCCGGCCGATCCGACACGAGACCGTGTCACGTCGGGAGTGGTCCGACCGTCTCAAGGCGCTGTCGCTAGTGGATGGCCGGCTGAACCCGGACATGGCCGATCATATCTCGGCAGTGGGGGTGGCGCTCCGGCAAACCATCCCGATAAATCGATTGTTCGAGGACCTTACTGGCCAAAGGCCAACCTCGATCCTCGACGCTGTCAGGAGTGGCGCTCTCGGCGACGGGCTTGGGGCGCAACCAGGCGACTGATCCGCCAGCCCGCGGCCGCCCGCGCTGGGGCCGGCCGAACTCTCGGATCTGGCGAAATCTCCCTGCTTTATGTCCGGCGCGCCTCTGTCCCTCGAGCGGACAGTCACTAAAGCTGTACTGCAATCAGCGGAGGGCGGCGCGATGGGCAATGATGAATTGAATTCATTTGTCCACGCGTGGATCTCCGGCTGGAACGCCCACGACCTCGACGCCATCCTGGCCCACTACGCCGATGACGTGGTTTTCTATTCGCCGATGATCTTCCGGGTTACCGGAGCGGACAAACCGTCGATCAAGGGGCGATCAGGGCTCGCGCTGTACTGGAGAAGGGCGCTGGAGCTGGCGCCAGACCTGCGCTTCGAGCTCCAGTCATGTTTCCATGGGCGTGACGCCCTGACGATCCTTTACAGCAATCAACTGGGACGCCGTGCCTCGGAGGCCTTCATATTCAACGGTGAGGCGAAGGTCTCGCTGTCCATAGCGACCTATGAGGCTGCCTAGATGGCGGCGCGCTTCTCTCTGAAGGCGCCGCCTGCAGCGGGGTTGCGAGGCCAGGGCGGCGCCCGCGCGCACCTTCGTCGACAGTACTTGTCAGGCCCCTTGGCCTGGAGCCTGCCTTGAGTCAGCAACCCAGGAGCACGACGCCCACGAGCCACTCGGCAGTCTGGATTGCGCTCCGCGACGAAGCCCGGAGCGCCGGGAAAGCCGACAGGACGCTGGCGGGCCTGATGGCTACGACCATTCTGAACCATGATCGTCTGAGAGATGCGCTGAGCTGTCATCTCGCCCGCAAGCTGGGCGATCAGGATCTGAACGCCGTGACGCTGCGCTGCCTCATCGACGAGGTCTACGACGTTGATCCCCTGGTCGTGGCGACGGCGGAGTTTGACCTCAAGTCCGTTGTCGAACTCGACCCCTCCTGCATGGGCTACGTCCGCCCCTTCCTGTTCTTCAAGGGCTTTCTGGCGCTGCAAGCCTACCGGGTCGCTCACGTCTTCCTCGGGTCGGGTCGAGAGGCCATAGCCTCCTGGCTGCAGAGCCGCTCAAGTGAGCTGCTTCACGTCGATATCCACCCGGCCGCGAGGATCGGCCGTGGTGTGTTCATTGACCACGGCACGGGCGTCGTCATTGGCGAGACTGCGGTGGTCGGCGACGGCGTATCGATCATGCAAGGTGTGACGCTTGGCGGAGTCGGCGTGACGCACGGCGACCGTCACCCGACGATTGGCAAGGGTGTCTTGCTCTCGGCTGGAGCCAAGGTGCTCGGAAACATCAGGATCGGCGACCACGCCAAGATCGCCGCCGGTTCAGTCGTCCTCGGAGATGTCCCGCCGGGCTGCACAGCCGTCGGGTCGCCTGCGAGATTGGTCAACTGCCCGACCGACCCGGAACCAGCCGGAGCTACCGGCGCAGCCCCGTCACCCGACTAACCCCTCGCCCCCTTCGGCAGATGCGAGGCGAGCGCCGCCAGAGCTCTGCTCCTGACTCCTTGCTGACGCTCGGGATGTCCGTTTCCCGGTCATTCCAATAGATCGGATGTCCAATGCAGACCCGGCCTCCGGAGCTCAGACGGAATGCAACTTCGCGGTCAGGGGTTCGGCGTTGACGTGCATGGCCAGCCGGAGGTCCGGCGTGTGGCCGAGATAAAGTCTGGGTCTCTCGGGACCGATCGTTCACGGACGGGTCAGATCTGGAACGATGACCTGGGCGCGCCCGTCGCGGGCCGCCGAGCTTCGCGAGATGAGGGCGTCCCTCAGCGCTTCCGGCGTGACAGGCGCCGGCCCGCCGCCGGGCGGTTTAGTCAGCGGTTTCGAGGCGGCAGTGCCGAACCAGAGCACGAGGTGGATCCACCGTTCTGCCCGCCAGTCATTCACATAGAGACGGTCGAGCTGATCGTCGGAGGCGGACCACAGCTTGGCGTGCCATTGGCCCTTGATCTCGATCGGGACCATCAGTTTGCCCAGGGTGCAGATGATGTCGATCCGCTTGTCGTGCTTGCAAGGATCGCGGGTGCGCTGGGCGCCGAACGAGCCTCGCTGCTGGCCAGGCGCCAGATCGACGCCTCAGGAAGCTGTCCGCACGCGCTGTTACGGCGTCGCACCGTTCGTTCGCGGGCCTGCCGGGGTGATTGCTGGGCTGAGAAAGCCTGGGCAGGCGCGGGGCCTACTGGCGCTAGGCTTGACACGATCGGGGGTGGCGGAGACGGTGGGATTCGAACCCACGGTACCCTTTTGGGGTACGCTCATTTAGCAAACGAGTCCCTTCGGCCACTCGGGCACGTCTCCTGGACCCCCGCGTCGCGGGACGCTTCTCATATCCAAGTGCCGGGCGCTTCGCAATGCACGGCTGACGCTGATTTTCCCGGGCGGCCGCGAGGGCGCCCGTGCCGGTCGGCGAGGCAGAGGTTGTCGATCCGCGCCGCGTGGCGGATGCTCCCGGCACAAGGACCGCGACGGCGATGCGCCGCGCGGCGGGGCGGGGGACGACGATGCGTAGAGGATGGCTGCTGTTTCTGGCCGGCTGGGCGCTGATCCTGGGCGGCGCGGCGCTGGCCAGCGCGATCCAGACCACCGGCGGGATCAAGATTCGCGACGTGCGCTTCCTGGGCGACAGCGGCGTGACCATGAGCGGCCTGCTCTATGTCCCGCCGAACGCGACCCCTCAAACGCCGGCGCCAGGCGTGCTGGCCGTCCACGGCTACATCAACAGCCGCGAAACCCAGAGCGGCTTCGCCATAGAGTTCGCGCGGCGCGGCTATGTCGTGCTGGCGCTGGACCAGACCGGCCATGGCTACAGCGGCGGACCGGCCTTCTCCCACGGCTTTGGGGGCCCCGACGGCCTGGCCTTCCTGCGCCGCCAGCCGATGGTCGACCCGGCCAACATCGGCCTTGAAGGCCATAGCATGGGCGGCTGGACAGTGCTGGCCGCCGCCGCCGCCATGCCCGACGCCTATCGCGCCGTGGTGCTGGAGGGCTCCTCGACCGGCAAGCCGTTCGCGGCGGAGGGCACGCCGGCCTGGCCGCGCAACCTGGCGCTGGTGTTCAGCCGCTACGACGAGTTCGGCAAGTTCATGTGGGGCGTCGACGACGCGGCCGATGTGGCAACCAGCCCCAAGGCGAAGGCGCTGTTCGGGACGAAGGAGACCATCGAGCCGGGCGCCTCTACGGCGACATGAGCGCCGGCACGGCCCGGGTGCTCTACGATCCGCCGGTGACGCACCCGGGCGACCACATCTCCGGCCAGGCCATCGGCCACAGCCTGGACTGGTTCTCCCGCACCCTGAAGGGCGGGACGCCCCGGCCGGCGGGCGACCAGATCTGGGTCTGGAAGGAAGTCGGGACGGGCGTGGCGCTGGTCGGCTTCGTCGTGTTGCTGCTGGGGACCTTCGACCTGCTGCTGCGGCTGCCGGTGCTGTCGTCGCTGCATCAGCCGGCGCACCCCGCGCGGGAGCGGCGGACCCTGGGATGGTGGACGATGCTGACGGTCACCGCGCTCGTTCCGGTGATCACCTTCTTCCCGGCCTTCATCGCCGTCACCCTGCTGATGCCGCCGTCGGGCCTGTTCAAGCAGACGATCAGCAATCAGGTGATGGTGTGGGCGCTGGTCAACCTGGTTCTGGCCCTGCTGATCGGCCTGCTCAGCCGCCACAAGGGCGAGGCGGCCAGGCCTCACTGGTTGCCGGCGGTGCTGGCGGCGGTGGCCACGGTCGGGGTCGGCTACCTGTCGCTGCTGGTCGTGGACCGGCTGTTCACCGTCGACTTCCGGTTCTGGGTGGTGGCGCTGAAACTGTTCAGCCCGCATCAGGCGATGACGGCGCTGGTCTATGTCCTGCCGCTGACGCTGTTCTTCCTTGTCGCGCTGCGGGGCCTGTCGCGGCTGACCGTGCAGGGCGACGGGGCAGGGGCGCAGTACGGCTGGGCGGTCACGGCTATGGCGGGCGGGTTCGCGCTGATGCTGGCGGTCATCTACGGCCTGCTGTTCACGACAGGGCGATTGGTGACCGGGTTCGATCCGTTGAGCACCGTGGTCGCCATCCAGTTCGTCCCGCTGCTGGCCGCCGTGGCGGTGATCGCAGTCTTCACCTGGCGGCGGACGGGCAGCGCCGTGCCCGGCGCCCTGATCTGCGGTCTGCTGGTGACCTGGTACGTGGTGGCCGGGACGGCGACGCAGGTGCTGTAGGAGGCCCCATGCCGCTGCGCTCCTTCGACGACATCCTGGCCCGCGCCGCGGCCCGCAAGGGCGGCGTCGAGGCCGTGGAGGCCCAGTTGCCGACGCTGAAGACGCCGGCGCAGCTGGCCGCCATCCCCGACGACCGCTGGCTGTCGATGATGAGCAAATGCGTGTTCCAGGCCGGCTTCTCCTGGAGCGTGGTCGAGAAGAAGTGGCCGGGCACGGAGGAGGCCTTCTGGGGCTTCTCACCCGCCCGCTGTCGCGCCATGTCCGACGAGGAATTCGACGCGCTGCTGAAGGATGCCCGCATCATCCGCAACGGCGCCAAGGTCCGATCGGTGCAGAACAACGCCGGCTTCGTGATGGACCTGGCGGCGGAATACGGCGCGGCGGGCAAGGCCTTCGCCGACTGGCCGATGAGCGACTTCATCGGCCTGCTGGACCTGCTCAAGACGCGCGGTGATCGCCTGGGCGGCGGGGCCGGGATGATGATGCTGCGCTTCATGGGCAAGGACAGCTGGGTGACCTCGCCGGACATGGTCAAGGCGCTGACGGTCGAGGGCGTCATCGACGGCGCGCCGGATACGAAGAAGGCGCGCAAGGCGACGCAGGCGGCGTTCGATCAGTGGGCGGAGGAGAGCGGTCGGCCGTTCGCGCATATCAGCCGGGTGCTGGCGATGAGCGTGGATTGAACGTCATTGCGTGGTTCGACACGCGCCTTCGGCGCTGCTCACCCTGACGTATCGGGGTAGCCTTCTGACGACGTCATCCTGAGCAGCCGCGAAGCGGCGTGTCGAAGGACGCACGGTCTCACCCCATCAGATGCTCGTTCCACGCCTTGCGCAGCGTCTTCTTGTCGATCTTGCCCGTCGCGGTCAGCGGCACGGGCGCGAAGACCACGTCGTCGGGCGTCCACCACTTGACGATCTTGCCCTGCAGGAAGCCGAGCACGTCTTCCTTGGTCACCGTCCGACCCTCGTGGGTCTCGATGACCAACAGCGGGCGCTCCTCCCACTTGGGGTGCGGGATGCCGATGACGGCGGCGATCTTCACGCCCGGGCAGGCGACGGCGATGTTCTCCAGGTCGATGGAGCTGATCCATTCGCCGCCGGTCTTGATGACGTCCTTGGCCCGGTCGGTGATGCGCATGAAGCCGTGCTCGTCCAGCGTGGCAATGTCGCCGGTGTCGAACCAGCCGTCCGCGTCGGTGACGTCGGCGTCCTTGCGGAAGTAGCGTTTCACGGTCCAGGGGCCCCGCACCATCAGGGCGCCGCTGGTCTCGCCGTCGCGCGGGCACTCGTTCCCGTCGTCGTCGACCACCTTCAGCTCGATGCCGAACTGCAGCCGGCCCTGGCGGGTCCAGATGATCTCGTCGACCTGGTCCTCGCCCAAAGCGGTGACCGAGGGCGTGGGCGTGGCGACCACGCCCAGCGGGCAGGTCTCGGTCATGCCCCAGATCTGCAGCACCTGGACGCCGTGCTTTGTCTTGAAGGTCTCCGCCATGGCCCGGGGCACGGCCGAGCCGCCGATGATGACGCGCTTCAGATCGCCCACGCCCTGGCCGTTCTGGTCCAGCCAGTCGAGGTACATGGTCCAGATGGTCGGCACGCCGCCGGTGAAGGTGACGCCCTCGCCCAGGATCAGCTCCTGCAGGCTGGCGCCGTCCATCTTCTCGGCCGGCAGCACGATCTTGCAGCCGTTGATCGGGCAGATGAACGGCAGGCCCCAGGCGGTGGCGTGGTAGAGCGAGGAGCAGGGCATGACCACGTCGAAGGCGGTCAGACCAAAGGCGCTGGACAGCCCCGCGGCCATGCCGTGCAGCACCACCGCCCGGTGGCTGTAGAGCACGCCCTTTGGATCGCCCGTGGTGCCGGAGGTGTAGCAGAGGAAGGCGCCGGCGTTCTCGTCGAAGCTGGGCCAGTCGAAGGCCTCGCCGCTCTCTGCCCCGATCAGGGTCTCGTAGTTCAGCGCCCCGACCGCGCCGGCGTCGTGCTGTTCGGCGTCAGACATCAGCACGAAGGTCTTCACCGTCGTGAACCGGTCCGCCAGCCGCTCGACCAGCGGGGCGAAGGTGCGGTCGTAGAACAGGACCGTGCTTTCGGCGTGTTCCAGCACATAGACGATCTGGTCGTCGAACAGGCGCGGATTGACCGTGTTGAGCACCGCGCCCAGCCCCGGTACGCCGTAGAACAGCTCCAGGTGCCGGTGGGTGTTCCAGGCCAGGCTGGCGATACGGTCGCCGCTTCTGACACCCAGCCCCTGAAGCGCGCGGGCCAGCTGCCGCGTGCGCCGCGCCAGGCCGGCGTAGTCGTAGCGATGGACGCGGCCCTCGACCGTGCGGGAGACGATCTCGACCCGGCCGTGGGCGACCTCGGCGTGGGTCAGGATGTTGGTCGTCAGAAGCGGGACGTCCTGCATCAGGCCTGGGATCACGGCGCGTTCCTCATCGGTTTTATGATTGGCGCTCAGGAACGGCGCCGGGCGGCGTCTGTCAATCCAGCCGGAAGGCCTCGCGGGCCGCCTCGCGCCAGGCTTTCACGATGCGACCCCACCAGCGGATGCGCTCCTCGTCGGTCAGGCCGTCGCGGTCTTCCAGCCAGGTGATCATGCTGTCGACGAACAGGCCGAACATGGCGCCCGAGGCCTGAATGGCGCGTCGGTCCGCGCCCTCCGGAGCCTGATCGCCGGGCGTGAAGAGCGGCATCGACACCTGGGCGAGGATCACGCGCAGGCGGTCTTCCCAGTCGAGGCCGGCCGAGCGGATGTTCTTGAACACCAGCAGGAACGGCGCGGGCTCGTTGCGCGCGGCGGCCAGCACATGGCGCACGAGGGAGCCGTAGCCCTCCCAGGGCCGGTCGTGGGCGTGGCGGATCTCGCTCTCGACCCGCTCGAACACCGCCTCGACCAGCGCTTCGCGGGACGGGAACAGGCGGTAGAACAGCACCTTGGCCGCCCCGGCGGCCTCGGCGATGTGACGCATGGTGGCGGCGTGCAGGCCCTTGTCCAGCAGCACGCGGGCGGCGACGGAGACGTACTCGGCCCGCCGAGCGTCATGGTCCACCCGCGGCTTGCGGCGAACGGGCGAGGGCAGGGGCGCGGCGTCGTCCATGGCGATCCTGTAGCCCGGCGACGCGGGCTTGCCGAATGAGACCTGTTGGTAACATGCACCGGCAGGAACGGCCACCGGCCTGCTTGCCCGAGAGACAGCCGCCTCAGGGCGTGCTACATAACTGACTAGCTAGTCGGGAGATTGACATGGTCAAGCGCGGCAGCGAGTTGCCCGGCTTCTCGGAAGCCGATGGTCGAACCTGGAAACTCGAGGATGCCAAGGCGCAATTCAGCGAGGTCGTGCGCTTGGCTCAGTCCGAGGGGCCGCAGCGGGTGACCGTTCGCGGCCAGCCGGCCGTGGTTATCATCGACGCCGCCGAACTTGAGCGGCTGGCGCCGACGCCTGAGCGACTGCCGCTGGTTCAGTTTCTTGAGGGGCTCGATCTTGATGATCTTGACCTGACACGTGAGCCGGATCGGGGTCGGGATATCGAACTGTGATCGGCTGGCTACTCGATACGAATGTCGTTGCAGCTCTCATGGCCACGAACGGTGCGCCGAGCGTGAAGCGCTGGGCGGCCGCTCAGGAGGAGTATCGTCTGTACCTCAGCGTGCTTACGCTCGCCGAGTTCGACAAGGGCATACACAACCTACCCTCCGACGATCCCGCCCGCAGCCGGTATGGGCTCTCGCTGGCGATGCTGGAGGATCGCTTTCGAAGCCGCACGCTGCCGGTAGGCGACGCTGTCGTTCGCCGCTGGGGCCGACTCTCCGGATCAATCAGGCAGTCCGCCGGTGTCGCGCCCCCGGTCATCGACACGCTGCTGGCGGCGACAGCGCTGGAGCACGATCTCCATCTGGTGACACGCAACGTCAGGGATCTGGCAGGTTCAGGAGCGTCGGTATTCAACCCCTGGGCCGATGACGTACGGGACTTCCCGCTGACGCCAATGCCTCGCAGGCGCTGAGGCCTACTCCCGCCGCAACGCCTCGATCGGATCCAGCCGCGCGGCGCGCCAGCTGGGATAGGCGCCGAACACCAGCCCGACCAGCAGCGAAAAGCCCAGCGACACCGGAATCGACCAGCCGGCGATGGCCACCGGCCAGTCGCCAAGCTTGGCCATCAGGGCCCCGCCGCCGACCCCGATCACCAGGCCGATGGCGCCGCCGATCACCGACAGGGTCATGGCCTCCAGCGCGAACTGGAACAGCACATCGTTGCGGCGGGCGCCCAGCGCCATGCGCAGGCCGATCTCGCGCGTCCGCTCGGTCACCGCCACCAGCATGATGTTCATGATCCCGACGCCGCCGACCACCAGAGACACGGCGGCGACGGCGGCGAGCAGGCCGGTGAAGGTCTTCACCGAGGCCTGCATGGCTTCCATGATCGAGGCCATGTTCTGGACGCTGAAGTCGTCCTCCTGGCCTGCCCGGATGCGGTGCCGTTCACGCAGCAGGTTGGACAGGTCCTCCTGCACGCGGTCCAGGTCGTCGGCCGTCTCGGCCTTCACATAGATGGTCTGGACGTTGTCGCCTCTGACCCGGCGGCCGACGATGCGCGAGCGCACCGCCGACAACGGACCCAGCACGATGTCGTCCTGGTCCTGGCCAAAACCGCTCTGACCCTTGGACTCCAGCACCCCGATCACCTCGAACGGCACGGCGCCGACCCGGATGCGCTTGCCGATGGGGTCGCCGCCCTCGCCGAACAGTTCGGTTACGATGGTCTGGCCGATGACGATGACCTTGCGGCCCTGGCGCGCCTCGTTCTCGTCGAACATCCGGCCGCTAGCGATGGTCAGGTCGCGGGCGGTCAGGTAGTCGGGCGTCACGCCCTCGACCCGGGTGCTCCAGTTTGCGCCTTCCGAGGCCAGCTGCGCGCCGCCGCGGACGGACGGGGCGGAGGCGGCCACGCCGTCGAGCTTGCCGATGGCCTCCGCGTCGTCGTCGTTCAGGGACATGCCGCTGCCGGCGCCCTGGCTCACAAAGCCGCCGCCCGGCCCGCGCGAGGCGCCGGGCGAGACGATCAGCAGGTTGGACCCCAGTCCGCCGATGGCGCTGGTCACGCGCTGCTGCGCGCCCAGGCCGATGGAGGTCATCATGACCACGGCGGCGACGCCGATGACCACGCCCAGCGAGGTGAGGGCGCTGCGCGTCGGGTGGGCGATGATCGCCCCCGCGGCGAAGGTGATCAGATCAGCGCGTCTCACGGCCAGCCTCCCTTTCGTCGCGGATGATCAGGCCGTCGCTGAACACGATACGGCGGCGCGCCTGGTCGGCGACCTTGGCGTCGTGGGTGACGATGAGCAGCGTCAGTCCCTCGGCGTTGAGCTCCCGGAACAGGGCCAGGACGTCCTGGCCGGTCTGGCTGTCGAGCGCCCCTGTCGGCTCGTCGGCCAGCAGCAGGTCCGGCGAATTGGCCAGCGCCCGGGCGATCGCCACCCGCTGCTGCTGCCCGCCGGACATCTGCGTCGGCCGGTGGCCGGTCCGGGCGCCCAGCCCGACTTTCTCGAGCAGGGCGGCGGCGCGGGCCCGCCGCTCGGCGGGCGGCAGGCCGGCGTAGACCATCGGAAGTTCGACGTTCTGCAGGGCCGACAGCCGCGGCAGGAGCTGGAACGACTGGAAGACGAAGCCGATCCGCCGGTTGCGGAAATCGGCAAGGTCGTCGTCGTTGAACCCGCCGACGTCCTCGCCATCGAAGCGGTAGGTCCCCCGCGTCGGGCGATCAAGGCCGCCCAGTACGTTCATCAGGGTGGACTTGCCCGATCCCGACGCGCCGGTGATCGCCACGTGCTCGCCGCGTTCGATGGTCAGGGAGACGCCGGCCAGAGCGGCCACCGTCTCCTCGCCCATCTGGTAGATCTTCTCCAGATCGCGGACCTCGATCATGCCTAGGTCCGCACCCGGACCTGGCCGCCGCCCATCGGGCCGCCCTGGGCCGCCTTGGCCTTGGGCTTGGGGCCGCCGCCGGTGATCACCAGATCGCCGGGCTTCAGGTCGCCGACCACCTGGGTGAAGGAGCCGTCGCTGGCCCCGACCCGCACCGGCACGGCCACCGGCTTGTCGTCGCGCAGGACATAGACCACGCCGCTGGTGAAGCCGCCCTGGCCGCGTCCTCCGCCGGCCGAGGCCATCCGGGCGCGCAGGGCGACCAGCTTTTCCTTCTGGGCGGGTTTCAGGAGGGGCTCGATCCTGGTCAGCGCCTCCTGCATGGCTGCGCGCATGGCCTGGCGCTGGGCGCGCTGGTCGCCGGACGCCGCGGCCCGGGCCTTGCTCATGGCCTCGGCGAAGATGGCTTCGGCCTTCGCCTTCTGGCTCGCGTCGAGGTCCAGCTGTTCGAGCACCCGGGCGCCGCGCAGGCCGCCCTGGCCACCGCCTTGGCCGGCTTGCGGACGATTACCGCCCTGCGGGCCGCCCGGCCCGACAATGCCGCCGGCGGCGCCCTGCGCCTGGGGTTTGGAGTCCGGGGGGCTCCACCGCAGCGCCGCCGCGGGAACCTTCATGACGCCGGTGCGCCGTTCCAGCACGATGTCGGCGTTGGCGGTCATGCCCGGCATCAGCTTGCCGCCGGGGTTATCGGCCTGGGCGATGACGATGTAGGCGACGACGTTGGCCGAGGTTTCCGGCTGCTTGCGCACCTGGGTGACGACGCCGGTGTAGGTGTCGTCCGGAAAGGCGTCGACGGTGAAACGGACCGCCTGGCTCTCCCGGACCTGACCGATGTCGGCCTCGTCGACGGTGATCTTCACCTCCAGCTTCGACAGATCCTGGGCGATCTGGAACAGCACGGGCGCCGACAGGCTGGCGGCGACGGTGTTGCCCGGCTCAATGGACCGGCTGATCACCACGCCGTCGATCGGCGCGACGATCCGGGTGCGGCCCAGGTCCGTCTGGGTGCTGGCCAGGGCGGCGCGCGACTGGGTGACGCCGGCCTGGGCCGCCTGGACATTGGCGCGGGCTGACTTCCAGCTGGCCTCGGCGGTTTCGAGCGCCGCCCTGGCCATGATGCCCTGGTCGAAGAGGGTCATTGTGCGGTTGTAGGCGGCCTGGGCCTCGGCGGCCTGGGCCTGGGCCTGGGCGACGCTGGCCTGGCGGGCCTGGATCTCGGCCTGACCTTGTCGCAGGCGGCTGACATAGGTCTGGGGGTCGAGGGTCGCCAGCACCTGTCCGCGCCGGACCTGGTCGTTGAAGTCGACGAACACCTGCAGGATCTGGCCGGAGATCTGCGAGCCGACGTCCACCGTGACCAGCGCCTGCAGCGAGCCGGACGCCGACACCGACTTGGTGATGTCGCCCTGGGTCACCGCTTCGGTGCGGTAGGGATCCTTGGGGGCCTTGGGCTTGAGCAACTGCCAGCCGGCGAACGCGGCGAGCAGCACGGCGAGCGCCGCCAGTCCGTAGACGACCGGGCGGGGCAGGCGGCCCCGGCGACGGGGGGAGGCGGTGTTCAGGCTCATGGGTTCCGGGGACTGGGTCGTGGTGAATCGGCTGTCTTCACAAAGCCGATAGCGACGGCAGGTTGCAGGCGCATTTCAAACCGTGTCGCTTACGGCTTCCGTTGCACCGGCGGCGGCACGGTTTCGCCGAACGCCATCTGGGCCGGTGTGCGCGGCAGATCGCCCAGGAGCAGGCGTCCGTCACCGTCGCCATCCAGCAGGCCAAAGCGCCGTCGCGTCGCCGCATCCGCCTCGGCGCGGGTGACCTTGCCGTCGAAGTCGTTGTCCGCGCCGCGCACCGGATGCGGATCGTTGAGAAGGCCGTACTGCGCCGCGCCCTGCCGGCTGGGCGGCGGCCGATCGCCCCGACCGCCGGGCTCCAGCAGCGGCGCCCGGCCCCAGATCATGTCGCCGCGTGTCAGCGGACTCCATCCGCCCATACCCGGTCGGCGGCTGTCGGGGCGGCGCAGGACGCCCGTGATCTCCGGCGCCACCTCGCGCTCGTAGGCCGCGTTCTCGAAGCCGTCGACGCGCCCGTCCCGGTCGGTGTCGACGCGGTCGAAGAAGGCCAGGGAGTCGGCGGTGAACTCCGCCAGGGTCAGCACGCCGTCACCGTCGGCGTCGGCGCGCCTGAACCAGTCCGTCGCCGGGTAGGGCGCATTGATCGAAGCGCGGAACGGCTCGCCCGACGGGCTGATGAATACCTGCTCCCGCGGGGCCTGTACCGGTTCCTCTACGCCCAGCGGCGGCGCTGGATCGGTAGGCTGCGGCGGTGGAGGCGGCTGGCTCGCGGCGGGGCCGGCGGCGAACCAGAGCAGCGCGGCGGCGACAAGAAGGCGGCTCATGCGGAATCCTGACTGGCCGCCCCGTCCGTGACGCGGCGACGGACCAGTAGGACGCGGGCGGGCGGCGCGCGCAACACCTTTGCGGCCCTACAGCGGCAGGGAGACCCGCGCGGTCAGGCCTCCCGCGGCGCGATTGTGCAGGATGACGTCGCCGCCGTGGCTCCGGGCGATGGACCGCACCACGGCCAGGCCCAGGCCCGCGCCGCCGGTCTCGCAACTCCGCGAAGGCTCGCCGCGGTAGAAGGGCTCGAACAGCCGCTCGATCTCCTCTGTCGCCACCCCCGGGCCGTCGTCCTCGATCTCGACGACGGCGCAGCCGTCCTCGGCGAACACCCGGCCACGCACGCGCTGCCCGTACTTCAGGGCGTTCTCGACGAGGTTGCCGACCAGCCGGCGCAAGGCCACGGGATCGCCCTCCACGACCAGCCGGTCGGAGGGCAGGGCCGTGGCGTCCGATCCGGTCTCGGCGGCCTCGTCCAGGATGCTTTCGACCAGGGACGACAGCTCCAGCTTTTCGCGCGGCCCCGCCCGGGTGGTGTCGCGCACGAAGGCGAGGGTGGCCGAGATCATGGCGTCCATCTGGTCGATCTCGGCGGCCAGCTTGCCCCGAATGTCGTCCGGCGCCGCCTCGATGCGGAAGCGCAGGCGCGTCAGCGGCGTGCGCAGGTCATGGGCGATGGCCCCGACCATGGCCGTTCGGTCCTCGACGTAGCGCCGCAGCCGTTCCTGCATGCGGTTGAAGGCTTCGGCGGCCGCCGCGACCTCGCGCGATCCCGACACCTCCAGCGGCGGCGCCTTCGGATCGCGGCCCAGACGTTCGGCGGCCCCGGCGAACAGGGCGATCGGCGCCGAAAGCCGCCGGGCGAACAGCCAGGCGACCGGCGCCACGATCAGCGCCGACAGCGCGATGGTCAGCAGGATGTGCAGCTGCCACAACTCCAGCCGCAGGGAGGGTCTGGGCTGAACCACCCGCCAGCGGCCGTCGGACTGGCGAACGCCGACCTTGAACGGCGCGAAGACCACGCGTTCATTCCAGACCCGCATCTCGGGCGGACGGCCGCCGCCGCTCTGACGCTTGATGATCACCCCGACCCTGTCGATGGTCACGCCCTCCCCGTCGGGCGGAGGCGGACCTGGAGGGGGCGCCGGGGCCTGAACCCGGAGGCGGGCGAACGGCGCGAAACTCTCCGGTGAGCGACTGCATCATCATCCGGCGGGGGCCGCCATGGGTTTCGATGACGATGTCGGCCGGCTCGACCTTCAGGGCCTGGGCCAGTTGCAGACGGAAGTCGTCACGCCAGCGCCCGCGGCGGGGCGGCGTCTCATCCGGCGGAGTCCGTCTGATCGTCGAGACCAGGGGGCGTGCGCCCTCGACCTCGGTGACACCGCTCGATTGCAGCGCCCGCGTCACATCGGAGAGGCGGTAGACCTCCGGCGGCGGCGGCGGCACCGTGGCGATCAGCGTGGCCAGTACGACATGCACCAGCACCATGCTCAGCACGACCAGGCCCAGCACCTGGGCGAACAGCGGGCGCCCGGACGAAGGTCTTCATGACTGGCGGACGACCTTGGGCGCGAACATGTAGCCCTCGCTGCGGATGGTGCGGATGATCTCCACGCCGGCGCCGTCGTCCAGCTTCTTGCGCAGGCGGCTGATCTGCACGTCGATGGCCCGGTCATAGGCCTCGGTGTCCGGTCCTCGCGCCATGTCGAGAAGCTGGTCGCGCGTCAGCACCCGCTGGGGGCGTTCGACGAAGGCGCGCAGCAGCGAAAACTCGCCGCTGGACAGGTTGACGATCACGCCCTGCGGCGAGCGCAGTTCGCGCCGGACCAGGTCCAGCCGCCAGCCGGCGAACTCGCAGGCCGCCGCGATGTGGTCCTCGGGGCCGCGCGGCTCCTGGCGACGGCGCAGGACAGCGCGGACCCGGGCCAGCAGCTCGCGCGGATTGCAGGGCTTGGGCAGGTAGTCGTCGGCGCCGAGTTCGAGCCCGACGATGCGGTCGGTCTCCTCGCCCATGGCCGACAGCATGACGATCCCCGGCGCGCCGGGCGCGCCCGACAGGCGGCGGCAGACCGACAGGCCGTCCTCGCCCGGCATCATCACGTCCAGCACGATCAGGTCGATCGCCGTGCGTTGCAGGACCTGCTCCATGGCGCGCGCGTCCGACGCTTCCTCGACACGGTAGCCGTGGCGGGTCAGGAACTCGGAGATCACGTCGCGAATTCCCGGATCGTCATCGACGATCAGGATGCGGGCGCCGGCCTCCTCGGCCATGGTCGCGGGTCTGTCCATCACGAGCTCCATGCCCGCCTTGTGCCGCCCACAGATGGCAGGCGGATTTCAGGGCTGAAACACAGCCGGCGTCACCCGGATAGGGGGCTGATCAGATGTAGCGCATGGGCACGTGGTCGCCGGCCAGATCCGGCGCGTCATCGGCGCCGCCCAGCACGACGTCGGCCACATACGGATTGGTCCGCCGCTCCGCGCCGAAGGTGCTCATCGGACCATGGCCGGGGACGAAGGCGACGTCCTCGCCCAGCGGCCAGAGCTTGAGCGAGATCGAGTCGAGCAGCTGCTGGTGATTGCCGCGCGGAAAGTCGGTGCGGCCGATCGAGCCCTTGAACAGCACGTCGCCGACCTGGGCGAAGCGGGCCTCGCGGTGGAAGAAGATCACGTGACCGGGCGTATGGCCGGGGCAGTGGATGACCTCGAACTGCGTCTCGCCCAGGGTGACGATGTCGCCGTCGCCCAGCCAGCGGTCGGGCGTGAAGCCGCGGGCGTCGGGAATGCCGTAACGCGCGCCGCTCTCCGGAATCTGGTCGATCCAGAACTGGTCGTCGGGATGCGGTCCCTCGATCGGAACCCCGGTCAGCTCCTTGATCGCCGCCGTACCGCCCGCGTGGTCCAGGTGGCCGTGGGTGATCCAGATCTTCTCCAGCGTCAGGCCATACTGCTTCAGGGCCTGCATCAGCTTGGGAACCTCGCCGCCCGGATCGATGATCGCGGCCTTCATGGTCTTCGTGCACCAGACGATGGTGCAGTTCTGCTGCAGTGGCGTCACCGGCGCGAGGATGGCGCGGATCGGCGGTTGGGGCTTGTCGGTCGCGGGCGTGCTCATGACCCTATGATCGGTGTTCAGACGGCAGGAATAAAGGGCGCCGCCAAAGAAGAAGGCCCGGGATTGCTCCCGGGCCTCTCCAGAGTGCGGTCGGATGACCCTTGCGGATCAGTCCTTGATGTCGTCCACCCCGCGGCCCATCGCCTCGGCCGGGCTCGGCAGCGAGAAATCCTCGGTGATGTCGATGCCCTTGGCCAGCTTGGAGTGCCAGAAGCCGTAGGCGATGTAGATCACCGCGCCGACCGCCGCGTAGCTGGCCAGCAGGATCAGCGGCAGCGGATTGTCGTCCATGGCGTGCTGGATCATCGGCTTGAAGTTCTGCCAGGCCAGGAACATGCAGGCGAAGATGCCGGCGATGGCCGTGGCGATGCCGCCGGGGACCCGGAACGGGCGCGGCAGCTCCGGGTGCTTGACCCGCAGGTAGATGACCGAGAGACAGACGATCGAGAAGGCCACGGCCGTGCCCAGCGACACCAGGTCGCCCAGCAGGCTGATCGGCAGGAACGACGCCGCCACCGCGATCAGGACGCCCAGCAGGATGGTGCCCATCCAGGGGGTGCGGAAGCGCGGGTGGATGGCGGCGAACACCTTCGGCAGAAGGCCGTCGCGGGCCATGGTGTAGAAGATGCGGGTCTGGCCGTAGACCAGCACCAGCATGACCGAGCTCAGGCCGGTGATGGCCCCGATCTTGATCATCAGGCTGATGGCGTTGAACTGCTCGCCCTCGGCATTGCTGAACGGCAGGTTGGCCCACTCCAGGCCCATGCGGTCGATGGCGACGGCGATGGGGGCGGGGCTGGCCAGCTCCTTGTAGGGCACCACGCCGGTCATGACCGCCGCGACGGCCATGTAGATGATGGTGCAGATCACGAGCGCGCCGAGGATGCCGACCGGCACGTCCTTCGCCGGGTTCTTGGCCTCGGCGGCGGCGGTCGAGACGGCCTCGAAGCCGACGTAGGCGAAGAAGATGATCGCCGCGCCGCGGAAGATGCCGCCGACGCCGAACTCGCCGGGCTGGCCGGTGGCTTCCGGAATGAACGGGTGCCAGTTGGCCGGGTTTATGTAGGCCACGCCGACCGCGATGAAGGTCAGCAGCACGATCACCTTGATGATGACGATGACGTTGTTGACGTTGGCCGACTCGCTGACGCCGATGACCAGCAGCATGGTCACCATGCCGATGCCGATGGCGGCGATGATGTTCAGGCCCCCGGTCAGCTGGAATGCGACATTGCCTGCCTCGGTGGGAATCGCCTGGATCAGCGGCGTGCCCCATTGGGCGACCTCGGCTCCGGCCACCGATATCATCGGTAGCGCGACCCCGAAGTCCTTGAGAATGCTCACCACATAGCCGGACCAGCCGACCGCCACGGTGGAGGCGGCGATGCCGTACTCCAACACCAGCAGCCAGCCCATGATCCAGGCGAAGACCTCGCCCAGCGTGCCGTAGGCGTAGGTGTAGGCCGAGCCGGACACCGGCATGGTCGAGGCCAGTTCAGCGTAGCAGAGGCCGGCGAGGGCGCAGGCGATGCCGGCGACCACGAAGGACAGCATGATGGCGGGACCGGCGTTGGCCGAAGCCACCTGGCCGGTCAGAACGAAGATGCCGGCGCCGATGATGGCGCCGACGCCCAGGCTGATCAGGTTGATGGGACCCAGCGAGCGCTTCAGTTCGCTCTTGGCCGCTTCCTTCTGGATGCTGGCGATGGATTTTTTCAGAAAATTCTGTTTCCGCGTGGCGCGGCGTCTGCGGACATTGCGTCTCGCTCCCCCAAAGGCCGACGACCCCCGTCGGCGGAATTGACCGGGACGTTAGGCAGCAACGGCGGCTGACGCAACGGCTTACGGTGACGAGGCCGCTTTCACGCACTAGGACTGCGCCTTCATGCTGCCGATCGAGGAAATCCTGCCCCGTCTGAGGGCGACGCTGGCTGGGGGCGTTAATGCCGTCCTCGTCGCGCCGCCCGGCGCGGGCAAGACCACGCGCGTGCCTCTGGCGTTGATGGACGAGCCATGGCTGGCCGGCCGCAAACTCATCGTGCTGGAGCCGCGGCGTCTGGCGGCCCGGGCGGCAGCCGCCCGGATGGCCTCGACGCTTGGCGAAGGTGTCGGCGAGACCGTGGGCTACCGCGTCCGGCTGCAGTCGAAGGTCTCGGCGCGGACCCGGATCGAAGTGGTCACCGAGGGGGTCTTCACCCGGATGATCCAGGACGACCCGGCCCTGGAGGGCGTGGGGGCGGTCCTGTTCGATGAGTTCCACGAGCGCAGCCTGGACGCCGACATGGGCCTGGCCTTCGCCCGCGACAGCCAGGGCCTGCTGCGCGACGACCTGCGCATCCTGGTGATGTCGGCGACGCTGGACGGGGCGGCGGTGGCCAGGCTGCTGGACGACGCGCCGGTGATCGAGAGCCAGGGGCGCGCCTATCCGGTCGACACCCGCTACCTCGGCCGCGACCCGGCCAAGCGGCTGGAGGAGCAGGTCGCCCGCGCGGTCGACAAGGCGCTGGCCGAGGAAGCCGGCGGGGTGCTGGTCTTCCTGCCGGGCCAGGGCGAGATCCTGCGCACCCGCGACCTGATCGCCGAGCGGATGCGGCGTCCCGATGTCGATCTGGCGCCCCTGTACGGCGCGATGGAGGGCCGCGATCAGGATCTGGCCATCAGTCCCTCGCCGCCGGGACGGCGCAAGGTCGTGCTGGCCACCTCGATCGCCGAGACCAGCCTGACCATCGAGGGCGTCCGTGTGGTCATCGACGCGGGCCTGTCCCGCGTGCCGCGCTTCGATCCGGCCAGCGGCCTGACGCGGCTGGAGACGGTGCGGGTGTCGCGCGCCGTCGCCGACCAGCGCCGCGGTCGCGCCGGCCGCACCGAGCCGGGCGTCTGCTACCGCCTGTGGGAGGAAGCCGAGACCCGGGCGCTCAATCCCTTCAGCCGGCCTGAGATCCTGGAGACCGACCTGTCTGGTCTGGCGCTGGACCTGGCCCGCTGGGGCGCGCGGGATGCCTCGGGCCTGGCCTTCCTCGATTCGCCGCCGGCCGCCGCCTTCGCCGAGGCGCGGGCGCTGCTGGTCCGGCTGCAGGCGCTGGACGGGCAGGGCGCCCTGACCCCGCACGGCAAGGCGCTGGCGAACCTGCCGCTGCCGCCCCGGCTGGCGCATATGGTGGTGCGCGGTGCGGCCGGCGGCCAGGCGCTGCTGGCCTCCAAGATCGCCGCCCTGCTGACCGAGCGCGGGCTGGGCGGCCGGGCCACGCACCTGGGCCACCGGCTGGAAGCGTTCGACCGTGACCGTTCGCCTCGCGCCGCCGACGCCCGCAAGCTGGTCGACCGCTGGGCCCGCGCCGCCGGATCGCCGCCGAAGCAGCCGCCGCTCGACGAGGCGCTGCTGCTGGCCGAGGCCTTTCCCGAGCGGGTGGCCAAGGCGCGGGGATCGTCGGGCGAGTTCCAGCTGGCGACGGGGCGCGGCGCCCATGTCGAGGCCACCGACGTGCTGGCCCGGGAGAAATGGATCGCCATCGGCGAGATGGGCGGCGGCGCGGCGCGGGATCGCATCCTGCTCGCCGCCCCGCTGGACGAGGTCGCCCTGCGCGAAGCCTTCGCCGACCGGCTGGTGCGCGAGGAGCGGCTGGAGATCGAGGCGGACGGCAAGGTGCGCGGCCGCCGCCTGCTCAAGCTGGACCGGCTGACCGTCGAGGACCGGCTGATCGAAAAACCCGACCCGGAGATGATCGCCCGCGCCTTGGCCGACAAGGTACGGCGGGAGGGGCTGGCGGCGCTCAAGCCCGGCGAGCGCACGCAGTCGCTGCTTGATCGCGCCGGCTTCCTGCACGCCGGGCGGCCGGCGCTCTGGCCGGACCTGTCGGCGGCGGCGCTGCTGGCCCGGCTGGACGACTGGCTGACGCCTTTGCTGGTCGGCAAGCGCACGCTGGCGGAGCTGTCCGACGGCGCAGTGGCCGACGCCATCCGCACCCTGCTGCCGTGGGACCTGCAGCAGAAGCTGGAGGCCGAGGCTCCGGCCCGCTGGCAGGCCCCGACCGGCTCGAAGTTCCACATCGACTACGGGGCCGAGGGCGGTCCCCGGGTCGAGGCGCGCGTGATGGAGCTCTATGGCCTGTCCGAGCACCCGACGGCCGCCGGCACCCCGCTGACGCTGGCGCTGCTGTCTCCCGGCCACAAGCCGATCCAGATCACGAAGGACCTGCCGGGCTTCTGGCGCGGCACCTGGAAGGAGGTGCGCACGGAGATGAAGGGCCGCTACCCCCGCCACGTCTGGCCCGAGGAGCCGTGGCTCGCGCAGGCCACGACAAGGGCCAAGCCGCGCGGGACCTGATCCCCGGATCGAGTGGCCTCGCCGCTGGCGTCGGCGCGCCGGATAGGCCAGCCTGCCGGCAACGACGCCGGGGAGGGCGCGCTCCATGACCCAGACTCTCGTCGCGGACGGCCTGAAGGCCCGCGCCTGGACCCCGTCCGATCCCGGTCTTCACGGCTGCGTCTGCTGCTCGCCCGCGCTGCGGACGCTGGGGCTGCTGTCGCTGCCGCACCTGGCCGCCGCCGGACAGGCCGCCGGATGGAAGCGTCTCGGCGCCCCGCCGCCCGCGCCGGTCGGGACGGTGATCCTCGCCAACGCCCGCATCCTGACCGTGGACGAGGCTTTCAGCACCGCCGAGGCCCTGGCCTTCCGCGACGGGCGCATCCTGGCGGTCGGGTCGCTGGACGCCGTCCGCGAGGCCGCCGGCGAGGACGCCGAGGTGCTCGACGCCGAAGGGCGGACCGTGCTGCCGGGCTTCATCGAGCCGCACATGCACTTCTTCGCCATCGCCATGTTCGGGGCCATTCCCGACGTCGGCGCCATCGTGTGCGAGGACGCTGACGCGGTGATCGCCCGGCTGGGCGAGATGGCCGCCGCCGCGCCCGACGGCGACTGGATTGTCGCCCGCCAGTTCGATCCGTCGCTGCAGGCCGGGGCCGACCGCATCACGCGCCATACGCTGGACCAGATCGCGCCGCGCAACCCAGTCTTCCTGTTCAACGCCTCGCTCCACATCGCCTACTGCAACAGCCGCGCGCTGGAGATCGCGGAAGTCACGGCCGCCACCCAGGATCCGCCGGGCGCCAGCTATGTCCGCGACGCCTCCGGCGCGCCCAACGGCGTGCTGCAGGGGCAAGCGGCGATGTTCTCGGTGCTGGGCCACAACCTCGCCGCTATGGCTACGGACGACATCCCGGAGGCCTGCAGGCGGGTCTGCGAGAAGGCCAACCGTGTCGGGGTGACGACGGTCTGCGACCAGGCGGCCGGCGGCTTCCAGGGGCGTGGCGAGCTGGCCGCCTTCCACGCCTTCGCCGCCTCCGGCCACATGACCGCTCGTCTGCGCTACTCCCTGATCCAGGCGGGTGAACGCGGCTGGGACGCCATGGGTGTCAAGCCCGGCGACGGCGACGAAATGGCCCGGGCGGTCGGCTGGAAGATCGTCTCCGACGGTTCCAACCAGGGCCGCACCGGACTTCAGCGCGCCCCCTACCTCGGCGGCGGCCAGGGCATGGCCTATGTCGAACCGGACGTGCTGCGCGACATCACCGTGAAGCGCTCCCTCGAGGGCTGGCAGATGGTCATTCACGCGAACGGCGACCTGGCCATCGACCGGGCGCTGGACGCCATCGAGGCGGCGCTGGCGGCCGGCGCGCCCAAGGACAGCCGGTTCCGCATCGAGCACTGCTCGGTGCTGCATGACGAGCAGATCGCCCGCATGGCGCGGCTGGGGGTCACGCCCAGCTTCCTGATCGGCCACGTCCACTACTGGGGCAAGGCGTTCCGCGACGACATCTTCGGGCCGCAGAAGGCCGACCTGCTCGGCCGCGCCGCCTCCTGCGGGGGGGCGGGTCTGCGCTGGACGATGCATTCGGACGAGCCGGTCACCGAGATGGGCCCGCTGCGGATGATCGACAACGCCGTCAACCGCTCGCTGTGGAAGGAGCCCGGCGGCGTGCTCAACCCCGCCGAACGGGTCAGCGCCCGGCAGGCCATCGTCGCCCTGACCCGTGACGCCGCCTGGCAGTGCCGGTCCGAGCACGAGATAGGCTCACTGGAGGTCGGCAAGCTGGCCGACTTCGTGATCCTGGACCGCGATCCGCTGGAGACTCCGTCCGCGGAACTGGGCGGAATCCGGGTGCTGGAGACCTGGGTCGGCGGACGGCGTGTCTGGGCGGCCGCCTAGCCGGTCTCGCCGACCAGTTGCCGCACCTCGATCGGCAGGGTGATGGCCGCCGCCAGCCGCTCTGCCCATTGACGCGCCTCGTCCCGGGTCGCCGCCTCGATGATGGTGAAGCCGCCGACGTGTTCCTTGCTTTCAGCGAACGGACCGTCGGTGACGGCGGGCGTTCCACGTCCGCCGCGCACGACGAAGGCCTCGCTGGCCGGCGTCAGACCCGCGGCCATCACGCGCACGCCGGCGGCCGTCATGTCGGCGTTGACCTGCGCCAGATCCCTCATGATCGGTTCGAGGAATTCGGCTGACGGCGCGGGGCCGTCGGGCTGAATGATGCTGAGGATGTAGCGGGGCATGGGGCGGACCTTCTGGCTATGCCGACGGGCGACTTGTGTCCGCAGGACGCCGCCTGTTCAGGCCCCCCGACATTGGCGCGCGCGGAAAGCTCAGTCCCCCGCCGCGTAGATCATGATCCCCGTGGCCACCGACAGGTTCAGGCTGTCGGCGCGGCCCCGCATCGGGATCTTGACGTTGACGTCGCACAGGGCGGCCAGCTCGTCGGGCAGGCCGGCCTGTTCGTTGCCCATCAGGATCAGCGTCGGCGCCTCGTACTTCGCGGTGCGGTGATCGGTCTTCGCGGTCAGCAGTGTGCCGACCACGGAGCCCGGCCAGCGTTCACGCCAGGCGATGAACTCGGGGATCGTCGCCTTGATGATCGGCACCGCGAAGATCGAACCCATGGTCGCCCGCACCGCCTCGACCGAATAGGGGTCGCAGCAGTCGCCGACCAGGATCACCCCGCCGCAGCCGGCCGCGTCGGCGGTGCGGATGATGGTGCCCAGGTTGCCGGGGTCGCGCACGGCCTGCAGCGCCACCCAGACCTTGGCGGTGTGGGGCTCGACCATGGCCAGCGGCGTGAAGCTCTGTTCGAAGACGGCCAGCACGGCCTGCGGATTGTCGCGGCGGGCGATCTTCTCGAGGATCTCGCGGTTGACCTCGATGACCTGGCCGCCGGAGTCGTAGGTGATCTCCCGCGCCTGATCGAGCAGCGGATGGTCGGCGGCGTCCTTGCCGTAGATCAGGATCTTCGGCGCGTGGCCCAGCGCGACCGCTTCGGTGACGATCTTCAGCCCCTCGGCCAGGAACCGGCCGCTCTCCTCGCGGGCCTTTCGCATGTGCAACGCCTTGACGGCCTTCACCAGCGGATTGGTGTGGGAAGTGATGACCCGGCTCATGACGACCACCGCGCGAAGAAGGAGAGGCCCACCTGGCGCACGCCGGCCTGTTCGACCAGGGCCAGCTCGCCCCAGTCGATGCGGCCGGGACGGTTGACCGCCTCGGCCACCAGACCGGCCATCGAGGCGCCGGAAATGCGGGCGGCGTAGGCGTTGAGGATCAGGAACGAAGGATCGTCGCTCAGCAGGCCGCCGCAGAGGCCGACCATCTCGGGCAGGTCCTCGAACAGGCGCCAGACCTCGCCGTCGGGGCCGCGGCCGAACTTGGGCGGATCCAGGATGATGCCGTCGTAGCGGCTGCCGCGGCGGTCCTCGCGCTGCACGAACCTGCGGGCGTCCTCGACGATCCAGCGGACGTTGTCGACGCCGGACAGGGCGGCGTTCTCGCGGGCCCGTTGCACCGACTGCTTGGAGGCGTCGACGTGGGTGACCTGCGCCCCGGCCAGGGCGCAGACCAGGCTGGCGACGCCGGTGTAGCCGAACAGGTTGAGGATCTTCAGCGGACGGCCGGCCGCGCGCTGGCGGGCGTCGAGCCACTCCCAGTTGGCCGCCTGTTCCGGAAAGAAGGCCAGGTGGCGGAAGTTGGTGAAGCGGCCGTGGAAGCGGGCCTCGCGCCAGGACAGTTCCCAGCTCTCGACAGGCCTGCCCTTGAAACGCCAGCGGCCGGCCTCGTCCTCATCGGTCGGGTCGAAGACCGCGTCGGCATTGTCCCAGACGCTCGCCGGCAGCTGTGGCGTCCACAGGCACTGCGGCTCGGGCCGCACGACGGTGTAGGGGCCATAGCGTTCCAGCTTGCGGCCGCCGCCGCTGTCCAGCAGGGCGTAGTCCGCCCAGCCGGTGGTGCGCATGAGGCTCGGAGCCTCGGCGATGGTGGGGCCGCTCATGGGCGGGCGATACGGCTCAGGCGACGACCTGTCCAGCCCGGGCCGCGTGCCGGGTCTTGTCCCAGTGATGCGGACAGCGGACCAGCTGCCACAGCGCATGGGCGGCGGCCAGCGACAGAAGCGGCCAGTACAGGGGCATTATCAGCAGGTCCCGCACCCTCAAGGCGCCGCCCGCCCGACGCATGCCGACCACGGCGGCGGCCATGGCGCAAAGCCAGCCAGCGGCCAGCAGGGTCACGTCCGCCGGCGTGAGCCAGCCATCACCGGCGCCAAGGTGGGCGGCCGCCGACATCAGGCTCCAGGCCAGCAGCGGGCCGTGCGCCATCGCTGCAACAATGGCCATGCCCAGAGTCAGCGCGAAGGCGACCAGCACGCCGGTGCGCCAGTGCGCGGGCGTGCGGGTCTGGACGCCGAAGGTCTGCATGTAGCCTTTCACCCAGCGCGCCCGTTGCGGCAGCCAGTCGGCGAGGCGGTCCGGCGCGACCTCGAGGGTCGCAAGCTCCAGCACGCCCAGGTCGTAGCCTTCCGCCGCGAGACGGAACCCCAGGTCGGCGTCTTCGGTGACGTTCCAGGCATCCCATCCGCCGACGGCTTGAAGGGCTGAGATCCGGAAGTGCGGTATTATGTAGCAAATGGGACAAGCCGTGAATCCCTGTCTCGCCTAGGTTTGCGGCATGAAACCAGCCCGAACCGAGACCTTTGAACACGCCATCTCCGGCCTTCTGAAGCGCCGCGCCGAGATGGTCGAAGAGATAGCCGGAGCCCGCGAGTTGTTCGCCACGCTGTCCAACGATCTCGCCGCCTTGGACCGGACGCTGGAAAACCTCGGCTACCTTGGCGACGTGGAGCTGACGCCGCGCACCGCCCGCATCCTGCTGTTCTACCGGAATGAGCTACGCGACTTCATCGTCGGCCAGCTTGAAAAGGAAGGCCCCCAGACGTCTCGCCAGATCGCCGTGGCCCTCATGGCCACCGAAGGCAAGAACGCCGCTGACAGGCGCGTCCTAGGCGACGTGGTACGCCGTGTGAGCCGGGCAACCCGCCACCTGCGTCAGACAGGGCGGGTTACGTCGGACAAGGTGGACGGGGAGTACGTTTGGCGGCTAGTGCAAATTGTTAGCGAATAGCCATATAGTGCGCGAACGAACACGGAACACGCCAGACGAAAGGAGGCGGATTTGGCACACTATGAACCCGCAGCCGTCGCGAACGGCTTTCTGGAGCTAGGCTTCCGGGAGAGCTTGGGTGTGGACCCGATGAAGGTCCAAAAGCTGCTCTACTTCGCGCAGGGCTACTACATTGCTCTCACCGGACGGCCCCTTCTGAACGAGCAGTTCCAAGCGTGGAAGTTCGGACCTGTGCTTCCCAGCATGTACCACCGCCTTAAGAAGTTTGGCGGCGGGAACATCAACGAGTACGCCGAAGTCTACGATCACTCTCTCCAGCGCTTTCGGCCCGCCGCCCCGCCTGAACAAGACGAGACCTTTTTGAAGGTCCGTGATTTTGTGTGGTCGCAGTACGGAAAGTGGGAATCGGTCGCGCTTTCCAATCTGACGCACATTGAAAACGGCGCGTGGCACCGGACGCGAAAGGCGCACCCGAACATTCAGGGGCCACAGATCAGTAACGAGGATATCGCTACTGACTTTCGGCCCCTTGTGACCCCCACGCCGGGTGGGCCGGCGGGTGGCTGACGATCTAAAGCCAATAGAGCCCGGCAACGTCGTGGCGACTGAGGCTCCCGATACGCCAAATAGCTATGCTGGCGGGGCGCCCGAGGACCAATACAGTCACCCGGGCGTGCCCAAGGCGCCAAACTCGTTCTATTTGCCTTTCGGTGCGAAGGCTAAGCACCCGGAACGCAGGGCCTACATTTCGTGGCAGAGCGATAGCCCCATCGCCGTTTTGGCGCTCATGATGCTCTGCATTCTACTTGTGGCGCTCGGAGTTTGCGCGGTCCTCACCGCGTGGAAGCCGGAGAACGCAGCGATTCAGGAGCTTATGAAGGTCTTGGGGCAGGCGGTCTTGACGATCGTTGGCGCAATTGTTGGCGCGAGTGCGGCCAGCAGCACCAAGAAGGACTAAGCCGCCCGGCGCTGCCAGTAGCCCGCCCACTGGCGGCTCACCGGGTGCGTCAGCGCCGCGCCGGTCACGGCGAGGTACTGTTCGCCGTTGCTGACCCGGCGGTGATCTTCGCGCCAAGCCATCTCGCCAGCGTAGGCGCCAAGGTACTCGCCCGCGATGTGGTGGTGGATACCAGCCTCGGCGCGACGCAGGCGGGCGAAGTAGGACTCAGCCCAATTCGTGCAGGCGCCGTCGTGGCTGTAGGCTTCCGAGTGGTTGATACGCTTGGTCAGGAAGCGGCCTTCAAGGCGGTCCCAAGCGGTCGCCTCGTCAGCGTGGATCACGGTGTCGTTGGCGACCTTGGCGATGATGGTCGGGACCGCAGCGGCCTCTGACTTGGCGATCATCGTGAAGGTCTCGCCGCCATGCTCGCGGACGGTCACCACGACCTGACGCTTGCCGGTCTGAGCCTGAGCCGTGCGCCGGTCAACGCGGTTGGTCTTGTAGTTGGACGGGCGAACGTGACCGCCGAAGTAGGCGCCATCCACACTGGCCTCGCCGCTGATCTCGACAGCCGCTTGCTCAGCCGTCATGGCCTCGCGCAGCTTGTGCAGCAGGACGAACGCCGACTTGTATTGGCAGTCCAGATCGCGGGACAGCTGGAGGGCGCTATGGCCCTTGGCGCCGTTCACGAAGATCGCGATGGCGGCGAGGATGTCGCGCAGGGCCATCTTGCGGCTGGCGAAGATCGTCCCCGAGGTCACAGAGAACTTGTGCAGGCACCCGGCGCACTTGAAGCGGCGGTTGTCAGACAGGTTGTAGATATCGAAGCAGCCGCAACGGGGGCACACGGCCTCGCCGTCGTTGTTGGCCCAGCGGATCGCCTTGAACGTGGCGAACGCTTCCTCGTCGGTCTGACGCAGCACTTTGGCCAGACTCAGGGTCCGGGCCTTTGCTGAGAGGAGGAAGTGCTGCGACAAGTCGTATCCGTTCGTTGACGAACAGATATGTATGCTTCGAGGCGTTCACTTGCAATAGGAAAACGAACAGATATGTTCGCTCTCGATCATTTTTCATCGGGAGCCGTCATGGCCGCGACAAGCGAAGTATGGGCCGCAAAGGCCAAGGGCCACCTGAAAGCCGAGATGGCGCGGGTAGGCATGAAGCACGCCGACCTAGCGGCCAAGCTGACCGAGATGGGCTTGCCTGAAACTGAGGGATCGGTTCAGGTGAAGATCAACCGGGGGGCGTTTCCAGCGTGGTTTCTCTTAGCCGCACTATCGGCCTTGGGCTGCTCCTCGCTACGCTTGGACTAGTCGCGGGTCCGAGTCTGCCAGTATCCGACGGCGGCCCCAATGAGCGCCGCCACTCCTACCAATCCAAAGATCGGGAGGAACTCCGCAAGGAAACTGCCCACATAGTTGGGCTTGTCCAAGCTGCCGTTGGCCTGTTTGGCGTCGTCGGTCTCTTCGCCACCGTCCTCTATGCGCGCAGGGCTTGGCGTGAGGCCCAGGCATCTGCTGTCGCTGCCCACAAGACTCTCGAACATTCCGAGCGTGTGGCCACCATGCAGCTTCGGCCATACATAACGATATCCGCCGCGAAGATTGACGCTATTGGGGACCCGGAAAACCGAAGGGCCGTGGTTTGGAAGAAGAACACTGGTCAAACACCGGCGGTTAACGTCCGTAGTTGGATCGGAGTGCTGATCAGAGAGTATCCCATAGAGCGGGAGTTCACGGAGAATGACTTCGCGATCAAGCTCACACAATTGAAGCTTGGCAACGACATCCTTACTCCTAGTGCGTCTCAAGCCTCGCGCCAGAAACTTCCACGGCTGAGCATCGAAAATGAGCGGGAGATCCGCATCAGCGATAAGGCTATCTACGTGGTGGGCGCGATCTACTACAAGGACATCCTCGGCAACGAGTATGAAACTCACTACCGTTGGGTTTGTCACGGCCCTGATCGAATGAAATCCGGTAGTGTGGGTTCCGATGAGTTCGGCAACTGGATGACATAGCGCCAGCGCCGCGATGACAGCCGCGACGCTCACCTAAGCCCCCTCGGGGAGCTTGTCCCATTTGCTACATAATACCGCGGAAGTGATTGCTCGTGCCGCCCAGCGGAAAGGGCAGGCCCAGACGCGCCAGCAGCGGCAGGATGGTCTCGAACTGGATGGCGTACTCGATGGCGAACTGGCGCGGCAGGAAGCGGCGGTCCGGTTCGAGGCGCAGCGGCGCCTGAAGGCAGGCGAGCCGCGTAGACCCGGCGGCGAAGCGGGCCGCCGCCTCGCGTAGCTGCAGCGGATGGGGCCGGTCCTCGGCGTCATAGATGGTGACGATCTCGCCGGTGGCCCGCTCCAGCGCGATATTGCAGGCCCGTGGCTTTGTCCGGGGACGGCCGGGCGGAGCCGCCAGGATTTCGACATGGCGGGGCAGGGTGAGCGCCGCCAGCGCTTGCCGGGTCTCGCGGTCATCCGCCTCGACGACGATGAGCACCTGCAACCGGTCTCGGGGATAGTCGACGGCGTCGAGCGCCGCCAGAAGCTGCGCCGCCACCTCCGCCTCCCGGTAAAGGGGCGCGATGACGGTGTAGGCGGGCAGGGCGGCGTCGTCGAGCGCGGGCGCCGGCGCGCTGGTCCGGGGCGTCATCGCCGCCACAAGCCGGGTCAGGGCGGCGGCGGAGAACAGCAGAAAGAAGAGGTGGTGCAGAGCTTGCCCGGCGACCGCGGGCCAGAGGACGAGGGCAATGGCCGGAACGGCGAGCGCACCGCCCAGGGCCGTCCACTGCGCCGCCGTCGGCGGCCGCGCGGCGCCCTGGTGGCGCAGGGCGTCGGTCTCACCCGCCAGCCGGGGCCAGGGGCGATCGATCACCCGCCGGTCGAACCGGTTCCGGCGCCAGGTTCCGGGGTCTGTCTCGCCTCGGTCATTTCGCCCCCGACGCCGCACGCGGGAATCACTCAACCAGCGCGAGGTCCCGGTCAAGAGGAAATTAACCATACAGCAACCTTTGCGAGCAGCGCGACATCCTCGCGGGTTGCGGGCCGTGGGTGATTGCCGTTTAGTGTTCGCGGGGAACAGAAACGCAGGGGAATGGCGAGTCGTGACAACGACCTTGAAAAAGCCGCAGCGTTCGGCCCGCAAGCCCAAGGGAGACGGGCATCTGCGGCGCGGCGAAATCCTTCAGGCGGCGGAGCGTATCTTCATCGCCGAAGGCTATCACGGGGCCACGATCCGCAGGATCGCAGACGAGGTGGGGGTCTCGTCGACAGCGCTGTACATGCACTTCCGGGACAAGGACGAGATCCTGCTCGAGATCTGCGACGGCGCCATCGAGCAACTCCTTGGCATCAACACCGAGATATCGGCGCAGCCGATCGACGCGGTCGCGCGGGTGCGGCTGATGCTCGACGCCTACATGGACTTCGCGCTCAGCAATCCGAACGCCTACCAGCTGGTGTTCTGCGGCCCGGCGGGCCTGCTGTCGGAAGACAAGCAGCAGATGACCCGTGACCTCGGCGATCGCTGCTACGACAAGTTCGTGGGCGTGGTACGCGAGATCGGCGCCTCGGGCCGTCTGCGCACCGGCAACGTCGAAAGCGCGGCCCAGACCCTTTGGACGGCCTGCCACGGGCTGGTGGCGCTGCTGCTGACCCGGCCGACGTTCAACTGGGAGCCGCGAGAGGACCTCAAGGCGGTCATGCTCGACGGGATCCTCTACGGACTGATGACGGACTGACCGATGAAGCCGCTCGCGTTCGGCGCCGCCCTCGCGGCGGGGCTGGCGCTGGCCGGCGAAGTCATGGCGGCGCCGCGCGTGATGTCCGTGGACAGTTGCGCCGACCAGTATGTGATCGCGCTCAGCCCCCGCGACGCCATCGTCGGCGTCTCGGCGCGGGCCGATGATCCCGACAGCTACATGCGCGAGCAGGCGAGGGGCCTGCCCCATCGCCGCGCGACGACCGAGACGGTGCTGGCCCTACGGCCTGACGTCGTCGTCCGTTACTGGGGTGGAGACGCCCGGCTTAGCGAGGCGCTGACCCGGCGCGGCATTACCGTCGTGCGCATCGAGGACGCACAGGACTTCGATCAGGTGCGCGCCAATGTCCGCGCCGTGGCCGACGCGCTGGATCAGCGGGCGAAGGGTGAGGCGCTGATCGCCGGGATGGACGCGCGCCTGGCCCGGTCAAAGGACGCCTGGGGCGGCAAGCCGGCCATGTACCTGACACCGACCGGCTACAGCTCCGGCGGCGGCACGCTGATCGACGCCATGCTGCGGGCCGCGGGGCTGACCAACCTGGTCAGCGGCCCGGCCTGGGAGCCGATCCCGCTGGAGGCGATCGTGCGCAGTCCGCCGTCGGCCTTCGTGCTCGGCTTCTTCAGCCGCCTCTCGAACCTGACCACGCGCTGGGGCCCGGGCCGGCACGCGGTGCTGCGCGAGCGGCTGCCGACCCGGACCATCGCCTCGCTGCCGGGCGCCCAGATCGGCTGCCCCGCCTGGTTTGTCGCCGAGGGCGTCGAGACCCTGGCCCGGGCGGCCCCCCGGACGACGAGATGAGCCGGCTGGCGACCCTGCCGATGCTGGCCGCGCTGCTGTGGCTGAGCCTTGTCCTGGCCGTGCTGGCCGGTGAGACCGGGATGTCGGCGGGCGACTACCGCGCCGCGCTGCTCGACCCGGCCTCGCCGGCGGCGGAGATCCTATGGTCGATCCGCGCCCCGCGCGCGGTGATGGCCGCGCTGGTCGGCGCCGCCCTGGGACTGGCCGGCGCCGCGCTGCAGGGGCTGCTGCGCAATCCGCTGGCCGATCCCGGCGTGCTGGGCGTCTCGGCGAGCGCCGGGCTCGGGGCAGGGCTGACCATTTCGCTGGGGCTGGCCGCCGTGCCGCTGGCTATCGAGGGGGCGGCGCTGGGCGGCGCCCTGGCCTGCGGCCTGCTGGTCACGGCCCTGGCGGCGCGGTTCCGGACGCCCGAGGCGCTGATCCTGATGGGCGTGTCGCTGTCGGCCTTCGCCGGCGCCCTGTCGGCGCTGGTCTACAACTTCGCCGCCTCGCCGATTATGGCCACGGAGGTCCTGACCTGGATGATGGGCTCCGTCGCCAACCGCGACTGGCCCGACGCTCTGGTCGCGCTCGGACCGATGGCCGTGGGCGCGGCGCTGGTCGCCTGGTCGGCGCGGGGCCTGAAGATGCTGGCGCTGGGCGAGGAGACCGCCGCCCTGTCCGGCCTGCCGATGGCGCGCCTGAGGGCCGCCGCGGTGGCCGGCGCGGCGCTGCTGGCCGGCGCCTCGGTGGCGGCTTCGGGCGTCATCGGCTTCGTCGGTCTGGTCGCGCCGCATCTGGTTCGGCGGAGCGTCGGCGATGACCCGGCCCGCACCCTGGCTCCGTCGGCGCTGGCCGGCGCCATCCTGCTGGTGCTGGCCGATCTGGCCGCCCGCATCATCCCGACCGAGCAGGAGCTGAAGCTGGGCGTGGTCACCGCCCTGTTCGGCGCGCCGGTGTTCGCGCTGGTCGCCTGGCGCGCCGCCCGGAGCTGGCGGTCATGAGCGACGCGGCCTGGACCATCGAGGGGCTGACGGCGCGGCTGGGCGGCCGCCTGGCCGTCGATGACGCCAGCCTGTCCGCCCGTCCCGGGGAGGTGGTCGGCGTGCTGGGCGCCAACGGGTCGGGCAAGACTACCCTGCTGCGCGCCGGGCTTGGACTGATCAAGGCCGACGCGGGCGTGGTCCGGCTCGGCGGCGAGTCTCTGGAGAGCCTGTCGGAGGCGCGCCGGGCGCGACTGGCCGGCTACCTGCCGCAGGAACGCCGCGTCGGCTGGAACCTGGCCGCGCTGGAGATCGCCGCCCTGGGTGCGCCGGACCTGCCGCCGGCCAGGGCCCGCGAGGTCGCCGCGGGCAGCCTGGCCCGTGTCGGCCTGTCCGGTTTCGAGGGACGGGGCGTGCTCGACATGTCGGGCGGCGAGCGGGCCAGGGTGCTGCTGGCCCGGCTGCTGGCCACGCGGGCGCCGCTGATGGTCGCCGACGAGCCGGCCGCCGGCCTCGACCCCGACGCCCAGTTCCTGACCCTGGAGCTGCTGCGCGCCGAAGCGGCCTGCGGCGCCGCCGTGGTCGTCACCCTGCACGACCTGACGCTGGCCGCGCGGTCCTGCGACCGGCTGGTCGTGCTGCATCGCGGACGGGTCGTCGCCGACGGCGCGCCAAGGCGGGCCCTGACGCCGCAGGTGCTGCGCGAGGCGTTCGGCCTTGCCGGCGCGCTCGTCGAGGTCGAGGGCGAGCTGGTGCTGGCCGCCCGGCGAGCGGGCTAGCCGCCGCCGGGCAGGTAGGCGGCCCGGGGATCGGCCGGCGGCGTCAGCGGCGTCCAGGACCCGCGCCGGATGTCCGCCGACAGGCTCAGCGGCGTGCGGCCGCCATTCAGCCGGGCGCGATAGACCATCATCGTCTCGGTGGTCCGCATCACGTAGTTGCGCGTCTCCGAGAACGGGATGCACTCGATGAAATCGAGCGGATCGGTGCCCCCGCCGCGCGGATCGCCGCACTCCGACACCCATTTGGCCGGCCGCCCGGGCCCGGCGTTATAGGCGGCCGAGGCCATGATGTAGGACCCGTTGAAGGTGCTGATCATGTCGCCCAGGTAGCGTGAGCCCAGGCGCATGTTGAACTCCGGATCAAACAGCCGCTCCAGCGACCAGGGCTCCCCGATCTTGCGGGCGACGCTGGCGCCGGTGGCGGGCATCAGCTGCATCATGCCGCGCGCCCCGACCCCGGACTGGGCCCGCGGATCGAAGTTGCTTTCCTGGCGCGAGATGCTGTGCACGAAGGCCGGCTCGGCCGCGCCCTCGACGTAGGGCAGGCGCAGGATCGGGTAGCCGCGCTCGGGCAGGTGCATGCCGCGCTGGGCCGCCGTGCGGATGGCCCGCATTGCGGTGTCCTGATCCTGGTAGCCGCGCACCATGTCGACGAGCAGCGCGATCTCGGCCGCCGTCGGCAGGGTGTCGTCGATGTGCAGCACGAAGACCTTGAAGGTGTCGCGGTTGCCGCTCTCGATCAGGATGCGGGCCGCCTGCACCAGATCCCGGCCCTCGAAGCGGGCGCGGTCGGCGGCGGTGATGACGGGGTCCTTGCCCAGCACCAGCTCCTTCTGGCCGGCCTTCTCGGCGGCCAGCTGGCCGTAGAAGGTGGTGATGTGCTGCGCGCCGCGCTGATAGAAGGCCTGGGCTGCGGCCTGGTCGCCCAGCGCCTCGGCCGCGCGGCCCTGCCAGTACAGCGCCCGGCCCTGGGTGATCGGCGAGGTGCCGGCCGCCGCCAGCCTGGCGAAGTGGTCAGCCGCCGCCTTCGGATTACGCAGCTTCGAAAGCGCGATCCAGCCGGCGTAGAACTCCGCCTCGGCCGCGTCCGGCCCGACGATGGCGCCGGTGTTGGCCGATGCGCCGTAGGCGGCGGCATAGTCACGGATCTGCAGCGCGTCGACGGTGATCCGCTTGCGGTCGGCGGTCCAGGTGCGGGCGCCCAGCTCGCTGGTCGGGGCGGCCTTCAGGCCGCGGGCCAGCGCGCGAAGCTCGCTGTCCATGCCGCGCCGGCGGAAGTAGGACACCTGCTCGTAGATCAGGCCCGGATCCTGCCGCTGAACATGGTCCATCTGGGCGACCATGTCGTTGGCCAGCGCCGACCCGGCGCGATAGGCCAGCCGGGCGTCCGCCACCAGCTTGTAGGCCCCGCCCAGGGTGGCGACATGCTCCTTCGCCGCCGGCCCCTGCGGCCCGTACAGCAGCACGTCGGCGCGCCGGACATGATCGTCCTCGGTCAGGTAGTGGCCGAACCGGGCGCGCATCGTGCGCTGCGGGTCGGCGTCGAACATCTTCTCGCGCCACCAGGCCTTGATCATGTCCCGGGCGTCGAGCTCGCGTCCCGAGGCGCGCAGCGCGGACGCCAGGGCCATCGCGCCTTCGGGCGTCTGGGGCTGGCGCCGCCGAACCAGGCGATGATTCGGTCCGGGGCCATGCCGGAGGTCTCAAGCAGCTTCTCGGCGGTGATCTGGCGCTTTGCGCCGCGCGGCCAGCCGTTCAGGTCGCGCCGGGCGGCGTCGGCCTCGAAGAAACTCATCGACTCCGGCGCGCGGTCGGCCAGCGCCCACAGGGCGATCTTGCGGGCGATCGGGTCCTGGATCGAGGCCATCGCCGCGCGAATTGAAGCGGCCGAGGTGCCGGTCAGGGCGTTGCGCAGGTTGGCCGCGTCGCTGTCCGACAGCGGCTGGCGGTAGGCGGTCTGGGGCGTGGAGACCAGTTGCGGCGCGCTCCCGGACACCTGCGCCATCGCGGCGCCCGAGAATCGCGGCGATACCCGCACCGATCAGCATTTTCCGTCCAGTGGCCGTCAAACCTTCGTCTCCTCGTCGTTTCATCCGCTCGCGGGCCATTGCGAAGGCCACGCCGCCGGACATATTGTCCGCGCCCGACACACAGCCGCAATGCAAAGCGGCGACCTCACGGCATTTTGCAAGTCATGGTCCATCTTCCGTTCCGGGGCGCGATCACCGCCCTCATCACGCCCTTTCGCGACGGCGCCGTCGACGAGGCCGCCTATGTGGCGCTCATCGAGCGGCAGATCGCGGCCGGCATTCACGGTCTCGTGCCAGCCGGAACCACCGGCGAGACCTCGACGCTCAGCCACGATGAACACAGGCGTGTGGTCGAATTGTGCGTGCAGACGGCGCGCGGGCGCGTGCCCGTGATCGCCGGCGCCGGGTCCAACGCCACGAGCGAGGCGATCGATCTGGCGCGCCACGCCAAGGCCGTCGGCGCCGACGCGGTGCTGGTCGTCGCGCCCTACTACAACCGCCCCAGCCAGGAAGGGCTCTACCAGCACTACGCGGCGATCAACGACGCCGTGCAGATCCCGGTAATCACCTACAACGTGCCGGGCCGCACCGTGGTCGACATCGCCAACGAGACGCTGGAGCGGCTGTCGAAGCTGCCCAACATCGTCGGCATCAAGGACGCCACCGGCGACCTGACCCGCATCAGCATCCAGCGCCTGACCTGCGGGCCGGAGTGGGTGCTGCTGTCGGGCGACGATCCCACGGGCCTGGGCTACATCGCCCACGGCGGCGTCGGCTGCATCAGCGTCACCTCGAACGTCGCGCCGGAGTCGGTGGCGGCCTTCTACAACGCCGCCCTGGCCCGGGACTGGGACACCGCCCTCTATCTGCAGGATCGCCTGATCCGGCTGCACAAGGCGCTGTTCCTCGACGCCTCGCCGGCGCCGACCAAGTTCGCCATGGCCCAGCTGGGCCTGTGCTCGGACGAGGTCCGCCTGCCGATCTCGCCCTGCGCCGACGCGGTGAAGCCCGCGATCCTGGCCGCCATGCGCGAAGCCGGGGTGACCTAGTGGCCCAGGCCGGCAAGCTGATCGCCGAGAACCGACGCGCCCGCTACGACTACTTCATCGAGGATGTGGTCGAGGCCGGCATCATGCTGACCGGCACCGAGGTGAAGAGCCTGCGCAACGGCCGGGCCAACATCGCCGAGTCCTACGCGGCGGTTGAGGGCGACGCGATCATCCTGGTCAACGCCGACATCCCGCCCTACGCGGGCGGCAACCGCTTCAACCATGAGCCCCGCCGGCACCGGAAGCTGCTGCTGCACCGCAAGGAGATCGGCAAGCTGATCGGCGCGGTCCAGCGCGAGGGGCGGACCATCATCCCGCTCAAGCTCTACTGGAACGAAAAGGGCATCGCCAAGCTCGAGATCGGCCTGGCCAAGGGCAAGAAGACCCACGACAAGCGCGAGGCCACCGCCGAACGCGACTGGCAGCGCGACAAGGCGCGGCTCATGAAGGGCAACCGGGCGGAATAGGGACGGCCCGGCGGCCCCAGGGAGATTATTCATGCGCATGACGGTGCTTTTCGTGACGGCGACGGCCCTTCTGCTGTCCGCCGGCGCGGCGTCGGCGCAGGAGCTGATCGTCTCCAACGGTCTGGACAAGCCAGTGGTCTGGACCATCGACGGCGCGCCCGGCTTCAAGACGGCGAAGCGCGGAACGGCGGTGCGGCCGCTGACCGCCGGGCCGCACAAGGTCACGGCCTCGACCGGAAACAAGAGCGCCAGCGTCGAGGTGTCCCGCGAGCTCGAGCTCCAGGAAGACGAGCTGGTCACGCTGGGCGAGCGCCGCTTCTGGTGCCTGCTCGTCACCGGCATGGACCTGGACGGCATGAGCATGCCGCTGCTCATCGAACGGCGCGGCGAAACGTGCCTCGCCCTGGCCCGCGGCCTGAAGTAGTCGCGCGGCGCCGCTAGCCCAGCAGCGCCTTGGCCCGCAGGAAGATGTCCTCGAACATCGGGGCGGTCAGCCGGCCGGTGTTCGTGTTCAGCCGCGAGCAGTGGTAGCTGTTGATGATCGTGTAGCCGCCGGCCTCGAACTGCGAGCCGTGGCCAGGCTGCCCCAGCGACGCCTTCAGCCCCATGGCCCGCAGCACGCTGCGCCGGGACACGTCGCCCAGGGTGACGATGACCTTCAGCCGGGTCAGCTCCGCCAGCTTGTTGGCGAAGAAGGGGCTGCAGGTCTTTTCTTCGGAGGTCTCCGGCTTGTTCAGCGGCGGGGCGCAGCGGACGACATTGGTGATCATGGCGTCGACCAGCCTCAGGTCGTCGTTGCCGTCCGGATCGTAGGCGCCCGTCGCGAAACCCGTCTTCTTCAGGGTGTCGTAGAGCAGCCAGCCGGCGTGGTCGCCGGTGAACGGCCGTCCCGTGCGGTTGGCGCCGGTGCGGCCGGGCGCCAGGCCCGCGATCAGCAGCCGCGCGTCCGGATCGCCGAACGACGGGGCAGGGCCGTTCCACCAGTCCGGGTTCTGGCGGCGGTTCTCGGCACGGTATTCGACCAGCCGCGGGCAGAGCGGGCAGTCGCGCGGGGGCTCGGAAGCGGCGCTCATCGGGATGCTCCCCCCTGGGGGAGCTGTCGCCGCGCAGCGGTGACTGAGGGGGTCGGTTCGCAGACCCCCTCCGGCCCGGCTTCGCCGGACCACCTCCCCCAGAGGGGAGGATCAAGGCTGTGCTCGCCACTCATCCCGAGCCTAAACCTCATCTTCGGCCTCGATCTCGGCCCGGGTGCGGGCCGGCGGGTCGTTCAGGAAGCGCGGCTGATGCACCCGCTGCGGCCGGCCGATGATGGGGCCCAGGTCGGAGAGGTCGACGAAGCTGTCGCACTGGCGGCGCAGGTCGTCGCTGGCCATCGGCGGCTGCGACTTGACGGTGGAGACCACGGTGACCCGCGCGCCCAGCCGCTGCACCGCCTCGACGGCGGCCCGGAAGTCGCCGTCGCCGGAGAACAGCACGATGTGGTCGGCCTTGCCGGCCATCTCCATCATGCCCACGGCGATCTCGACATCCATGTCGCCGCGCCAGCGCTTGCGGCCCGTGGCGTCGGTGTATTCCTTCGCCGGTTTGGTCACCACGGCGAAGCCGTTGTAGTCCAGCCAGTCAACCAGAGGCCGGATCGGCGAAAAGTCGTCACCGCTGTCGGCCAGCGCCGTGTAATAGTAGGCGCGGATCAGCACCCCGCGCTTGCTGAACTCGTCGAGCAGCTTGCGATAGTCGATGTCGAAGCCCAGGGCCCGGGCCTGGGAGTAGAGGTTGGCGCCGTCAATAAACAGCGCCAGTCGGTCTGTCGGGTAAAAGCTCACGTTTTCAAATCCTTGACTCAAATAGCTCAACATAATCCGGACAAATCCGCCGTCGTCGCCCTGGGCAGCAGCCTAGCGGGAGAGTTCGCCTCCCGCGAGATGCTGCTGGAGGCGGCGTTGCGGCGTTTCGCCGACCTCGGCCTGACGGTTCTGGCCCGTTCAGGCTGGTGGGGGTCGGCGGCCTGGCCCGATCCGTCGGCGCCGGCCTACCTGAACGGCGTGGCCCTGGTCGCGCCGGACCTGCCGCCGGACGAGATGCTCGCCGCCCTGCACGCCATCGAGCGCGCCTTCGGTCGGGCGAGGGGAGAGGTCAACGCCCCGCGCACCCTCGACCTGGACCTGATCGCTCACGGCCGGCTGGTGCTGGACGGCCCGGGCCTGGTGCTGCCGCATCCGAGGGCGCACGAGCGGAAGTTCGTCATGGGGCCGCTGGCGGAGATCGCGCCGGCGTGGCGGCACCCGGTCTACGGCGGCACGTCGAAGATGATGGCGGCCGGTGCGACGGTGGGGCGGGACGCGGCGCCGGGCTAGAGCCGTGTGCGGCGGCGTTGCTTTGCCGACACCGACCGGATGGTCAGCGCGCCGCTCGCGGCGTCGCCAAACGGCGGCGTCGCCTCGGCGATCGCCAGGGCGACAAGACGGCTGATCCGGGGCTCATCGAGATCGGACGGGCCGGCCAGGCGAATGTGACGCACCGTGGATCCGGCCCCCTTCAGCAGGCCGTCAGGATCGTCGAGCCCCGCGCCCTTGAGGAAGCACAGCGTCACGTGGTCGGCGACGACCAACACGGACAGAACAGCGTCCGAGGGCCGCTGCGTCGGCGAAAAGCCCATCACCAGGCCGTTGTAGTTGTCGTAGACCATGGCCTGCGCGCCCTGCAGGCGTTCACGCATCCGACGCATGGTCTCGCGGCCGTCGGCTTCAATGTCGGGGTCGAAACGGGCCAGAAAGCCCGCGAGCGTGCCTTCCGGATCAGGCCATTGTGTCATGGGTCCCTCCACGCGCCCTTGCGGCGTTGCACAATGGGGCGCAAAACTCTATGTAAGCCGGCTCCCACGATAGCCTCCCGAGAGATTCATGGCCCGCGTCACCGTCGAAGACTGCGTCGAGAAGGTTCCCAACCGTTTCGGCCTCGTGCTGCTGGCCTCGCATCGCGCCCGCGCCATCTCGGCCGGCGCGGCGCTGCTGGTCGACCGTGACAACGACAAGAACCCCGTCGTCGCCCTGCGCGAGATCGCCGACGACGTGGTCGACAACGACGGCCTCAAGGAAGGCCTGATCGCCACGCTGCAACGCGTCGACGAGCGGACCGAGGCCGAGGAAGAGGCGGAAACCGTCGCCCTGCTGTCCGATCCCACCCACATGCAGATGAGCGAACAGGAACTGATCCGCGCCCTGCAGAGCGACCGCGATGGCGGTCAGGAGGAGCGGTACTGAGTCCGGAAGGATCAGAACCCCTCATTATCGAGGCGGCCGAGGTCGCCCCTCCCATTGACGCGCCTCATGAGGCGGCTGCTCGCCCGACCGGGGCGACGGCCGCCGCCAAGGCCGCCGCGCGTCCGCGCTTCCTGCGCCAGTACGAACTGATCGAGCGGGTCCGGGCCTATGACCCGACCGCCGACGAGGCGCTGCTGAACCGCGCCTATGTCTACGCGGTGCGGATGCACGGCTCCCAGACCCGGGCCAGCGGCGATCCCTACTTCGCCCACCCGATCGAGGTGGCCGGCATCCTGACCGAGTACCGGCTGGACACCGCCTCCATCGTCACCGCCCTGCTGCACGACGTCATCGAGGACACCACGGCCTCGGGCGCCGACATCGCCGAGCTGTTCGGCGCGGAGGTGGCCGAGCTGGTCGAAGGCGTCACCAAGCTCTCCAAGCTGGAACTGGCCGCCGAGCACACCCGCCAGGCCGAGAACCTGCGCAAGTTCATCCTGGCCATTTCCAAGGACGTGCGCGTCCTGATGGTCAAGCTGGCCGACCGCCTGCACAACATGCGGACGCTGAACTTCATCTCCAAGCCGGCCAAGCGCGAGCGGATCGCCCGCGAGACGCTGGACATCTACGCCCCGCTGGCCCGCAACATCGGCTGTCACCGCATCTGCACCGAGCTTGAGGAGCTGGCCTTCGAGCACCTCAACCCGGTGGCCCGCAACGCCATCCTGCGCCGGCTGGAGGCCATGCGCACCGACCAGGGGCGGGCGGTGGAGCATGTCAGCGGCGAAATCACCCGCCTGCTCGACCGCGACGCCATCCCCGCCCGGGTGTTCGGCCGCGAGAAGCATCCGTTCTCGATCTGGCGAAAGCTGCAGCGCAAGTCGATCGGCTTCTCGCAGATGAGCGACATCTACGCCTTCCGCGTGATCGTCGACACCGAGGAGGACTGCTACCGGGCCCTGGGCCTGATCCACCGCAACTGGCCGTGCATTCCGGAGCGGTTCAAGGACTTCATCTCCACGCCCAAGCGCAACAACTACCGCTCGCTGCACACCACGGTGGTCGGGCCCAAGGGCATGCGCATCGAGATGCAGATCCGCACCGAGGTCATGGATCGGGTGGCCGAGGACGGGGTGGCGGCCCACTGGCGCTACAAGAACTCCTCCTACGGCTTCGACCGCGAGGCCATGGAGGCCGACGGCGGCCGCGACCCGCTGGCCAACCTGCGCCAGCTGGTCCAGGTGCTGGAGCACGGCGGCGACGCCGAGGACCTGGTCGAGCACGCCAAGCTGGAGATGTTCCTCGACCAGGTGTTCGTGTTCACGCCCAAGGGCAAGCTGATCAGCCTGCCGCGCGGGGCCATGCCGCTGGACTTCGCCTACGGCGTCCACACCAATGTCGGCGATACCACCGTCGGGGCGAAAATAAACGGCGAACTCAAGCCCTTGCGGACACAACTTCAGAACGGCGACGTGGTCGAGATCGTGCGCGGACCCAAGCCCGCCGTGCCGCCGGACTGGCGCTCGCTGGCGGTGACAGGCCGGGCCCGCTCGGCGATCCGCCGCCACATCCGCCAGACCGAGAAGGAAGAGTTCCTGCGCCTCGGCGTCTCGGCCATGGACCAGGCCTTCGCTCGCGTCGGCAAGACCCGCTCCGGCGTCTCGCTGCGGCCGGCGCTGGACCGCTTCGCCGTGGCGACCGAGGACGAACTGTTCGACGCCGTAGGCCGCGGTCGCATCACTCCGGCCGACCTGCTGGAAGCTCTGTTCCCGGGCCTCAAGGACTGGACATGGCCGCCGTGCTGGGCCGGCGGAAGATCGAGAGCGGCAAGGACGCGCGCCAGTACGTGCGCGGCAGCGGCATCCCGACCGGCGCGGCGATCAAGTTCGCCACCTGCTGCAATCCGGTGCCGGGCGACCGGATCGTCGGCATCCTCGCCGACGAAAAGGCGCTGGACGTCCACGCCATCGACTGCCCGACCCTGGAACAGTACGACGAGCGCCAGGACCTGTGGCGCGACCTGCACTGGTCGCCCGAGGCCGAGCGCAACACCATGGCCCGCACCCGACTGCGCGCCACGATCCGCAACGCCCCCGGCGTGCTGGGCGAGGCCTGCGTCGCCATCGGCGAGGCCGGCGGCAACATCTTCAACCTGCTGATGCACCACCGGCAGGACGACTATTTCGACGTCGACTTCGATGTCGACGTGCGCGACGCCAAACACGCCACCAACATCGTCGCCGCCCTGCGCGCCAACCCGATGATCGAGACGGTCGAACGGGCGCGGGGCTAGGCAGGCATGCTGCGGGCGATCGGGGCCTTCTTCCGCAAGCTCGGCGACGACATCGCCCGGGAATCGAAGGAATGGCGCATCCGCTGCGACCGCTGCGGGCGTGAGCGGTCCGTCTGGGCCGTCGGCGGAGTGCGCTACAAGGCCGTCGGGAGGAAGCGCACCCTGGGTCACTGCTCGGGGTGCGGGACGATGCGCACCATGACCATCTATCACCCCGTGAAGGCTCCGCTCGTCTGAGCGCCAGCCGTGGGCCTGGACTAGCGGTCGCGCACGATCTCGTTGACCACCGGTTCGCCGTTGAAGGCGGTGTCCTTCCACGGGCGGCCGACCCGCGCGGTCGGCGGCTTCCGGCAGTAGGCGAGGGGGATGGGCAATGGGCGCTTCTGTCTCAGGCAGAGCTTGCCCGCCTTGGACAGCCGCCAGGTCCCGCTAGAACGTTCCCCCTTGCGGCCCTGCGCCGCGTAGCTGTGATCCCGTCGCAGCCACAGGCGGGCCTTGCGCCCGTCCGGGTGGGTCGAGACGATGGCGGCGCCGAACGCCGGCTCCAGAGCCGCTTCAGGCGGCGCGGCGGCGAGCAGGACGGCGACGAGGAGCGCGATCGTCATCTCACGCCCCTTCGATGGCGTAGTGGATCGGCTTGAAGCTGAAGTTGTTGGACTGCGGCGCCGAGCAGGCCGTGAGCGCGACGATCAGGTCCTGTTCGGCTTCGAGCAGGATGTGGTCTCCGGCGCGGCTCAGGGGCGCGGCGACTGTCATCTCGCCGCTCTCGCCGTCGATCCTGACGTTCATGAAGATGTTGAAGGCCGTCGGAATCTGGTCCGGCGTGATGCCGAAGGGCGCGAGCGCTTCCGCCAGATTGCCGAAACAACCCCGGTGCGGGTGCTCGTCACCGTAGATGATGCGGAACGTGTCGGCCGAACAGGGCGTCAGCAGGAAGTCATGTCGCCCCACGGTGTCCTCGACGATCCGCAGCATCACCCGGCTGCGGTTCGAGTAGAGCGGGTCGCCCGTGGTCAGGAAGAGGCGGCTGGCGTAGTCGAGCGTCCGGCCCGACGAAATGACCTCGGCCGGATCGGCGGCGTTGAACGCCAGCAGGTCGGACACCTGTTCGCCCAGCGGATCGACCACCCGCAGCCGCTGCCCGCGCGCCAGTCGGAAGGCCGCGCCGCTGCGGGGCGCGATTTCATGCATCATCGGACAGTCCTTGATCTGGAGAAGGGGCAGGTCCAGTCCGCGCCGACCACGCGCCCGCTGTACTGGCGGGCTTCCGACGTCGCTCCGAACCGGGCCAGCATGGGGTTGTCGGACCCGGCCAGCGCCCGGTCCCGGGCGAGGATCTGGCGGCTCAGGCGCTGGTAGCGATCGGCGCGACGCAGGTGCTCGAACTGGTCATGCGGGTTGAACACCAGGGCGGGCGTCGAGAACCGGCGGGCGGGCCGGCTGGCCGCCGGGTGCAGGCCGATGACGAAGAAGGCCTCGCCCGCCAGGCTGAGCGAGAACCGAGGATTTTCGGGGTCCTCGCTGACCCGCCGATCATAGGCGTGGCCGCGGTCGGCATCGATGTCGGACAGCGCCTGCAGCCGTGACCACAACGCGGCTTCGAAGGCCGCCTCGTCGAGAGTGTCAGGTCCGCTGAACAGGATCGCGAGGCTGTGAAACGGGCCCGGGGCCCGGCGATAGCCCGCGACGAAGGCGGTCAGGGCGTCGAACAGCCGATCATCCTCGCCCGCGCCGACGAGGCTGGCGGCGGTCGCGATGTCCAGCCGGTCCTGCGCCAGCGCGGCCTTGGCCCCCACGCAGGGAAAGCCCGCTTCCCCGACGAAGGCGCGGAAGCGGCCGGCCAGATCGGGTCCGTCACGCGGCATCGCGGACCTCGGCGGCGAGCGGGGGAGCCAGACCCGGGCGTCGGGCGGCGCCGGCGATCATCCGCTCCACCGCTCGTCCCAGCCGCGCCATCGACCGGATCTTGTCGGGCCAGGACAGGGCGACGACGGGCCCCAGATCGGTCTTGTTGACGTCGACCACATAGATCCGTCCGTCACGATCCCGCAGGACGTCCAGTCCTCCCCAGTCCAGACCCATGCGGGCGGTGAAAGCCTCGATCAGCGCCAGTTCCCCGGCCGAATAGACAGCGGCGGGGTCGAGCAGAACGGCCTTGAGATTGTTGATCGAGAAGCGCGTCGCCGGCGGCTTGATCTTCATCCAGACCAGGACGGGCGCGCCGGCGACGCAGACGGTGCGCAGGTCATGGCACCGGTTCCGATCGTCCGTGGTGTCGATGAGCCGCTGGTAGGCGTGGTCGGGAAGGGGCTCCAGCGGTCCCTGGACGATCCGCCCGCCATGGACGCCGTTCTTCTCCGGCTTTTCGACCAGCGAACCGATGTGTCGTCGCGGATCGACCGCCAGAGGATAGCCGAACACCTGCTCGAAGACGCTGGCGACGTGGCTCTTGGAGACGTTAGCGCAGGTGAAGTTGAAGGCGGGTCCCGTCGGCGTGGGTGGCGGCGCCCCACGGTCGTATCGTCGAAGTAGCAGGCCGCATCAGCCTGGTCGGCATGATCGACCGTACGGATGCCGGCCCATAGCGCGGCGCCGCGCGCGAGATACCAGGGACGCGGCCGGTCGGGCGTGAACCAGATCGCCGGAGATCGTCCCCGTCTGCGCAGGCGGGCCGCGGCGGCGGCGACGCCCAGCACAACGAAGTAAAGCAGCCACTGTCCGACCTCGGCCACGAGCGGGGCGCTGACCTGGAGCTGTATGCCGGTCTTCCGGATCCCGATCCGGCCGTCGATCCACTCGAAGTCGGCCCGCCGGGCGGGAGGTGAGTTTCTGGATGTCACCTTGCGTCTCCGGACCGGTCACGAGAACGGACAGGACTTCCTGGAGTTCCGGCGCACGGCGAGACGGCTTGTCACGCCACCACCGCGTCCGGCCCTGCGCGTCAACCCGAAGATCGAGACGGTCGAACGGGCGCGAGGCTAGCGGACGAGCCGATAGTAGACACGGCCCTCCTCGATACGCTCCAGCACCATGCCCCGGCGCTCGTAAAAGCCGCGCGCCCGGGCGTTCTCGACCTGTGTCGCGAGCCAGAAGCCGTCCGGCAGCCGGGCGACGGCCACCGCGAACAGCGCGCCGCCGACGCCCTGACCCTGGGCGTCCGGCGCGATGAAGAGCTGGTCCAGCCGCTGCTCGGCCATCGCCAGGGCCAGGAAGCCGAGCAGCCGACCGTCGGCTTCAGCCACGGTGACCTCCCAGCGGCCGCCGAGCTCTTTCGGAACGCGGTCGGCCATCATCTCCCGGATGTCCGCCGGGCCATCGAAGCCGTTCGAGGACCAGCTTTCGAACCACAGCTCGACCAGGGCCGCCACGTCCTCCGAGGTCGCCGCGCGCAGCCTCATGGCCGCGCCGCCAGCGCCTGCACCGCCGCCAGCGTCGCCCGCGTGACCCGCTCGGGCAGCGCGTCGAGCGGAAACCAGCCGCAGCCGCCCATCTTGTCCGGCTCCATCACCGCCGGATCGCCCACGCAGTCCTCGACCAGATAGACCGGCGCGGTCCAGTGCATGCCGTCGCCCGCGTCGATGGTGTCGGCCATGCACAGCAGGGCGCCGGGCGTGATGGTCAGGCCCAGTTCCTCCATGATTTCCCGGGCGCAGGCGGCGCGGACCCCTTCGCCCCAATCGACCTTGCCGCCCGGCAGGCCCCAGTGCTGCGCCTCCGGCTCGCGAAGGCGCAGCACAAGCAGCAGCTTGCCGCCGCGCAGGATGGCGGCGCCGACGCCGACGCCGGGACGGGGAGGGACGGTGGTCATGACCCTTCGTAGCGGCCCTCAGACCTCCAGGCCAAGCACCTGGATGCGCCGCGTCTGGCCGGACGGCTCGCGCCAGCCCAGGACCTGGTCCTCCGGCAGGCCGATCAGCGCCGCGCCGATCGGAGCCAGGATCGAGACCTTGCCCAGGTCCGCGTCCGCATCCTCGGGCAGCACCAGCTGGATCCGGCGCTCGCGGTTGGTGTCGAGGTCGCGGTAGCGGACCCAAGAGCCCAGCCGCACGATGCGGGCCGGCATGTCCTGCTCGGCGCAGACCTGGGCCCGGGCGATCTCCTCGGCCAGCAGCACGGCGCCGGGCGCGGTGGGCGAGATCACCTCGGGCAGCAGGTCGAGGAGGCGGTCGAGGTCAGGCGCGCTGATGAACACGGCGGGGCGCGCCGCCGGAGCGGTGGGGGTGGCGATCATGATGGCATATCCTCTGCCTCCGGATCGGGAGGCGTTCGTTAAGCGAAAAGGCGAGCGTCGGGCAGACGGCCCCGGGCCGCCGCGCGCACGCGGTCAGACCCGGGAAAGCCGCCTGCGACGAGGCGTCCCGCGTGATGCACCCGGCGATGAAAGGTCGCGCGTTCGATCATGACCCCTCCAACGTGGGGTGGGCCGCTCGGGAAGTCAAAGCGACAGGTGACGGATCGGGCCGCCGACGCTATCAACGCCCCTCATGAACACCCAAGACGTCCTCGACGAATTCCGCGCCTGCGGGGCCCTGCGCGAAGGCCATTTCGTGCTGTCCAGCGGGCTGCACAGCCCGGTCTTCCTGCAGAAGAATTCGGTCTTCGCCCAGCCCGAACGCTGCGAGCGGCTGTGCAAGGCCCTGGCGGCGAAGATCGTCGCCCAGGTCGGCCAGCCGGACGTGGCGATCAGCCCGGCCGTCGGCGGCATCATCCCCGGCTACGAGACGGCCCGGCACCTGGGCGTGCAGTCCTTCTACGTCGAGCGCGAGGGCGGGGCCTTCAAGCTGCGCCGGGGCTTCCACATCGAGCCGGGCGCGAAGGTTGTCATGGTCGAGGACATCGTCACCACGGGCCTGTCGTCCCGCGAATGCATCGAGGCGATCCGCGCGGCGGGCGGCGAGGTGATCGCCGCGGCCTGCATCGTCGACCGCTCGGGCGGCAAGGCCGACGTCGGCGTGCCGCTGGTGGCGCTGGCCAGCCTGGACGTGCCGGCCTACGAGGCCGACAAGTTGCCGCCCGAGCTGGCGGCCATTCCGGTGCAGGACCCGGGTAGCCGGAGGCTGCGCTGATCCCTACGTTCAGCGCTGGTAACGGGGGAAAGCCCATGTCCCATCCTCTCCGCCTCGGCGTGAACATCGACCATGTGGCGACCATCCGGAACGCCCGGGCGCCAGCTATCCGGAGCCCGCGCGGGCGGCCGAGCTGGCCCTGGCGGCCGGCGCCGACGGCATCACCGCCCACCTGCGCGAGGACCGGCGGCATATCTCAGACGCCGACATCGAGGTGCTGGCGGCGCTCTGCCTCAAGCGCGGCAAGCCGCTGAACTTCGAGATGGCGGTCACCGACGAGATGCTCGGTATCGCGCTGGCCCACCGCCCCCGCGCCGCCTGCCTGGTGCCCGAGCGGCGCGAGGAGGTGACCACCGAGGGCGGCCTGAACATCGTCGCCGGTCACAACCACATCGCCCCGGCCGTAAAACGCCTGCGCGACGCCGGCAGCCGCGTGTCGCTGTTCATCGACCCCGACCCGGTCCAGATCCGGGCCTCGGCCGACATCGGGGCCCAGGTCGTCGAGCTGCACACCGGCGCCTACTGCGACGCCTTCCGGGCCGGCGAGCAGGACCGCGCCGTCGCCATCCTCGCCCGCCTGCGCGACGCCGCGGCCCTGGCCGACTCGCTGGGACTGGAAGTCCATGCCGGCCATGGCATCGACTACGCCACCGTCACCCCGATCGCCGCCATTCCGCAGCTGGCGGAGCTGAACATCGGCCACTTCCTGATCGGCGAGGCGATCTTCATCGGCCTGGCGCCGGCCATCCAGCGCATGCGCGCCCTGATGGACGCCGCGCGCGAACAGGTGGCCGCGTGATCATCGGCATCGGCTCCGACCTCTCCGACATCCGCCGCATCGAAAAGACGCTGGAGCGCTTCGGCGAGCGCTTCATCAACCGCACCTTCACCGCCATCGAGCGCGAGCGTTCCGAGCGCAAGGTCAACGCCCAGGGCGGCCGGGCGGCCAGCTACGCCAAGCGGTTCGCGGCCAAGGAGGCCTGCGCCAAGGCGCTGGGCACCGGCGTGCCGCGCCGGGGCGTCCACTGGGCCGACATGGGGGTGGTCAACCTGCGCAGCGGCAAGCCGACCATGGCCCTGACCGGCGGCGCGGCCCTGCGGCTTGCGGAGATCACGCCCGAAGGGATGGCGCCGGTGATCCACCTGTCGCTGACCGACGACCATCCGTACGCGCAGGCCTTCGTGATCATCGAGGCGGTTCCCGCCTAGCCTTCTCGCCATGAAAGCGAGTTAACGGGCGTCTTCGCCCGGGATATCGTACGAACTCGTTCCATCGGGCGGGGGCCCGCATCCGAAACAGAGAGCTCGCCGCCATGACCGACGCTGTCGACAAGGCTTCCGATCCTCATCCGGACGAGGCGCCAGAGCCGCAGGGCGAGGCCGTCAGGGAGCTGATCGACATTGGCAAGACGGTGGCCTGGGCCCTGGCCATCGCCATGATCGTGCGGATCTTCGTGTTCCAGCCGTTCACCATCCCCTCGTCCTCGATGAAGCCGAACCTGCTGATCGGGGACTACGTGATCGTCAGCAAGTTCAGCTACGGCTACAGCAAGAACTCGATCCCGTTCAGCCCGCCGCTGTTCAAGGGGCGGATCTTCGGCGGCGAGCCGAAGCGCGGCGACGTCATCGTCTTCAAGACCCCGGCCGAGGGCCACAAGGACCTGATCAAGCGCCTGATCGGCGTGCCCGGCGACAGGATCCAGGTGATCGACGGCGTGCTGAACGTCAACGGGCAGGCGCTGAAACGCGTCGCCGACGGGGAGGGGGAGACCCGTTCCTGTCCCAACGGTGCGGTGCCGGCCCGCTGGCTCGAGACCAACACCGTCGGCCGCACCTACGCCACCTACGACTGCGGCGCCGGCCGGCTGGACGACACCGACGTCTTCCTGGTGCCGGACGACCACTACTTCTTCATGGGCGACAACCGCGACAACTCCATCGACAGCCGGGTGATTCCCGAGGTCGGCGGCGTCGGCTTCGTCCCGGCCGAGAATCTGGTCGGCAAGGCCGAAACGGTGTTGCTGTCGTGGAATATCGGCGCATCGATGTTCAAGCCCTGGACCTGGCTGGACCTGCGCTGGGGCCGCAGCTTCCACTCGCTGAAAGCGCCGACCGAGCCGGCCGCCAATACGCCATGAAGGCGAGTATACAGGCGCCGTGCTTGCCCGTGTCGTAATGGCGGACTAACCAGACTCGGACGAGATCATCCGCGTCATTCCAAGAGAAGAGGGCCGCGCGCCGACATGACCGAGGCCGCCGATACGCCGACGGAATCCGAAACCCCGGCCGCCGCCATCAAGAATGGCGCGGTCGAGGAGACGATCGAGATCGTCAAGACCGTCGTCTACGCCCTGCTGATCGCGCTGTTCCTGCGCGTCTTCCTGTTCCAGCCGTTCACGATCCCGTCGGCGTCGATGGAGCCGAACCTGCTGAAGGGCGACTACATCATCGTCAGCAAGTTCAGCTACGGCTACAGCCGCCACTCCGCGCCGTTCAGCCCGGCGCTGTTTAGGGGGCGCATCTTCGGAAGCGAGCCCAAGCGCGGCGACATCATCGTCTTCAAGCTGCCGACCGACAACCGCACCGACTACATCAAGCGCCTCGTCGGCCTGCCCGGCGACCGGGTGCAGGTGAAGGGCGGGATCCTGTTCATCAACGAAAAGGCCGTGCCCCGCGTGTCCGAAGGCGCCGGCGCCCCGGGCGTCTGCTGGAGCGGCGCCCAGGTCGAACGCTTCCGCGAAACCAACCCCGAAGGCCGCGCCTACAAGACCTATGACTGCGGGCCGCGCGGCGATCTGGACGACACCCAGGTGTTCCTGGTGCCGGCCGGGCATTACTTCTTCATGGGCGACAACCGCGACAACTCGGCCGACAGCCGCGCCGACGTCGGCTTCGTCCAGGCCGAGAACCTGGTCGGCAAGGCGCAGATCATCCTGCTGTCCTGGAACGGCGACGCCACGCTCTTCAAGCCCTGGACCTGGGTGCTGGACGCCCGGCCCAGCCGGTTCTTCAACATCCTGAAATGAACGCCCGGCTCTCGGCCGTCGAGGCGCTGGAGCAGCGTATCGGCCACAGCTTCGCTGATCGCGACCTTCTGGAGCGGGCCCTGACCCACGCCAGCGTCGGCGACGGGGCCCGCAAGGTGCGCCACAACGAGCGGCTGGAGTTCCTCGGCGACCGGGTGCTGAACCTGCTGGCGGCCGAGCGCTTGCTGGCGCTGGATCCTGACGCCAAGGAGGGCGTGCTGTCGCCCCGGCTGGCGGCGCTGGTCAACGGCAAGGCCTGCGCCCGTGTCGCCCGCCGCATCGGCCTGGCCCAGGCGCTGCGGCTGTCCGGCTCCGCCAGCAAGATCGGCGCGCGCGAGAGCGACGGCGTGCTGGGCGACGCCTGCGAGGCGTTGATGGCGGCCCTCTTCATCGACGGCGGCCTCGACACCGCCCGCGCCTTCTTCCTCGAGGCCTGGGCCGAGGAGTTCGCCGATCCCTCGCCGGCCCGGGGCCGTGATCCCAAGACCCAGCTGCAGGAATGGGCCCAGGCCCGCGGCCTGCCGCTGCCCCGCTACGAGGTCGTCGGCCGCACCGGCCCCGACCACGCGCCCAGCTTCACCGTCCGCGTCCACATCCAGGGCTACGCCGCCGAGGACGCAGAAGGCCGCTCCCGCCAGGACGCCGAAAAGTCCGCCGCCCTGCAGATGCTGCTGCGGCGGGAGGGGACGGAGTAGGCCTGATCCGGTCCACAGCCGCCGAGCGGGCTATCGCGGCTCTGACGGACGCTGAGACCGGCGTTGCGCCACCATCGGGTACGACAGGCCGCCGTGGTAGGCGACGATGCCGCACATCCTGTCACCAGGGCCGGAGAGCAGGGCGTCGTAGGTGACGTCTCCCTCGCGCGATCCGACGACCATCTGAACCTTCCGATCGCTGACCGTCAGGCTCCGGACGATGACCGTCGCGGTGCGCACCGGCGTCAGCGTTCCGGCATAGCGTCCGTCCAGCCGGCCGAGGGACAGAAGGCCGAAACTCGGGACGCCCCCTGCGTCGATGTAGACGTCCCACTGTCCGGACAGATCCGGCTCACCGGCGGCGGCGGCCGCTGGTGGCGGGGCTTCGGCGCAGCTGGTCTTCAGGACGGTGGCGTCCTGCGCAAGGCCCACGGCCGGGGCGGCGGTGGCGAGCATCAGGGCGCAGGCGAAAAGGTGGTGTCGCATCGGATCTCCGGTGAAGCGGCTTCGAGTTCGCCGCCCTCTCACCCGTTGCAGTGACCCGGACAACGGCCCAATCCGCCAACGCCATTCGCGCGCGCCGAATTTTCGGGAACGCCATAGGTGCGAGCGCCCTCAGGGCCCGGGCGTCTCAAGGCTGGAGCGAACCGCCGCGAGGTAGGTCCTGCCGACCGGTACGGTCAGACCTCCCGTCAGCTCGATGAGCGTTCGGGCGCCGTCGCGGCGCAATCCCGCGACTTCCTTGCGCGCGACCCACCAGCGCCTGTGCGCCTGAAAGCCGAGCCGTGGCGGCAGGATCTTCACCGCTTCGCCCAGGTGCATCGAAACAAGCGCCGAGCCAAGGCGCGTGTGAACCATCAGGTAGTGGTCCTGCGCCTCAAGGGCCAGGAGGTCCCGCCCCAGCCGGTTGGGAACGCGTTCGAAAAACCGGTCACCGTCGAGGTCGCCTTGAGAGGGCGCCAGTTTGTGGACGGCCAGATGCGGCCAGACGGCGACGCCGGCGATGATCAGCTGGACGGATGCTACCGAGACATAGAGCGACACGAGTTGTTCCGGCGGCGTCGACCGTTCGGGAATCACCGCTTCGAGCGCCCACGCCACGATGAACATCATCGGCAGGGTGGAGATCAACGCCACGAGTACGATCGCAGCGACCTTCGGCAAGCGGGCGAACGCTGCCCCGGGGCGAAGGATTTGCAGGGTAGCCAGCGCAAGCCCGTAACCCGTCACGACGCAGCCAAACCAGAAAGCGTAACGTTCGGGGGCGGCCAGAGACCGATAGGATCCGAAGGGCCCGGCGAACCCCAGGAACACCCCCAGCGCGATCGCCCCGTAGAGGCTGATGAAGAACGGGGATGTCCAGGCGCGGGCGGAGATCGACGGCATCCTGCGGTTTCGGCGAACGCCGAACGGTATGCGAGGCGCCCCGGGTTGTCGAGGCGGGCGGGTGATCGAGCGGAAGGCTCAGTCCGGCCAGGCGCAGCATCGGCGGGCTTGGCGCACAGGGCGGTGACACGCACGGAAGTGCATGTCCCCGGCCCGTGTGCTACACGCCCGCGCAATGACCGAAACTTCCATCGAACAGACCGCCCCCACCCGCGCGGGCTTTGCCGCCATCATCGGCGCCCCCAACGCCGGCAAGTCCACCCTGACCAACCGCCTCGTCGGCGCCAAGGTCTCCATCGTCACCCAGAAGGTCCAGACGACGCGCTTTCCCGTGCGCGGCGTGGCCATGCACGACAATGCCCAGATCGTGCTGGTCGACACGCCCGGCATCTTCAAGCCGCGCCGCCGGCTCGACCGCGCCATGGTCCGTTCGGCCTGGGCCGGAGCCGAGGACGCCGAGGCCGTCGTGCACCTGGTCGACGTCCAGGCCGAGCTGGCCGTGCAGGACGGCACCGCCAAGGGCGCCGACAAGAAGGCCATCGAGGACGTCCGCTCCATCGTCCACGGCCTGCAGGGCGCCCGCCGCAAGGCCATCCTGGCGCTCAACAAGATCGACGGCGTCAAGCGCGAGCGGATGCTGGCCGTGGCCAAGGACCTGTTCGACACCGGCGTCTACGACGAGGTGTTCATGATCTCCGCCGCCACCGGCGCGGGCGTCGACGACCTCAAGGCCCGACTGGCGGCGATGATGCCGGAGGGGCCCTGGCTCTATCCGGAGGACCAGACCGCCGACCTGCCGGTGCGCCTGCTGGCCGCCGAGATCACCCGCGAGAAGATCTACCTGCGGGTCCACGAGGAACTGCCCTACGCCGCCAGCGTCGAGACCACCGCCTTCGAGGAGCGCGCAGACGGCTCGCTGCGCATCGAGCAGACCATCCTGGTCGAGCGCGATGGCCAGCGCGCCATCATCATCGGCGCCAACGGCCAGACCCTGAAGTGGATCGGCTCGGCCTCCCGCGAGGAGCTGACCGACCTGCTCGAGCGCAAGGTGCACCTGTTCCTGCACGTCAAGGTCCGCGAGACCTGGGCCGAGGAACGCGGCACCTACGAAGGCATGGGCCTGGACTTCGACGTCTAGGCGCTTCCTGCCCTGCGTTTCCCCTGATCCCGTGTTCCCGGCGAAGGCCGGGATCCATCTTTGGGGTCACAGGGGGGCGAAAGACCCTGAAGGGCGGCAGGGGAAAGGATGGATCCCGGCCTTCGCCGGGAAGGCGGAGACTTACCGTGATGCGTGCTTCGGCGCTTGCCCTGTCCCTGGCCCTGACGGCCGCCACCCCCGTCCTCGCCGCCACGCCCGAGGAGGATATCGGCGCCGTCCTCGACCAGCTGCACGCCGCCGCCGCGAAGGCCGACGGCCCGGCCTACTTCGCGCTCTATACGCCGGACGCGGTGTTCCTCGGCACCGACGTCACCGAGCGCTGGACGATTCCCGCCTTCCGGGCCTACGCGCAGCCCTACTTCGACAAGGGGAAGGGCTGGACCTACGCCGCCCGCGAGCGGCAGGTGACGATCGCGCCGGTCGACTGCCGCTGCGTGGCCTGGTTCGACGAGGTGCTGGACAGCAAGTCCTACGGCACGGCGCGCGGCACGGGGACGCTGCTTCTCACCCCGCAAGGCTGGCGGGTCAGCCAGTACGCCCTGACCTTCCCGATCCCCAACGACGTCGCCGACGAAGTGATCGCGCGGATCAAGGAATTCGAGGCGGGGAAGAAGTAGGGCGGACACCTCGACCGCCCATCTACACCGTCATGGCCCGACTTGTTCGGGCCACCCATGAACACCGACAGCGGGCAGGCGGGCGCTGAATATAGGCGTTCCCAATCCTGCTGGCTCATCACGCATCGGTGGCCCGAACAAGTCGGGCCATGACGGGTTGTGGGCGGGAACTATCCCAGCGGCGCGCAGGCGATCACAGGGAAGCCTCGCCGGAACAGATCAGGTACGCTATCTCATCTCCATGGAATGGGAAGACGAGGCCTATGTGCTGTCGGCGCGGGCGCACGGGGAGACCGGCGCCATCGTCGATCTGCTGACCGAGCGGCACGGGCGGTTCGCCGCCCATGTGGCCGGCGGGGCCTCGCGGCGCATGAAGCCGTTCCTGCAGGCCGGAGCACGGGTGCGGGCCGACTATCGCGCGCGGGTGGAGAGCCAGCTGGGCGCGGCGCTGCTGGAGCCGGTGGGCGAGGGGCCCTCGGCCCTGTTTGACGACCCGCTGGCGCTCGCCGGCCTGGCCGCCGCCGCCGCTGTCGCCGCCGGGGCCCTGCCCGAGCGCGAGCCGCACCCCGGCGCCTTCCTGGCCTTCGAGGCGCTGAGCGCCGCCTTCGCCCTGACCGACATCTGGCCGGCGGTCTTCGTGCGCTTCGAGGCCGGGCTGCTGGAAGAGCTGGGCTTCGGGCTGGACCTGACGAAGTGCGCCTCGACCGGCGCGGTCGACGATCTGGTCTGGGTCAGCCCGCGCACCGGTCGGGCGGTCAGCCGCGCGGCGGGCGAGCCCTACGCCGACCGCCTGCTGCCCCTGCCGGGGTTCCTGCTGTCGTCGCAGGGCGGCCTGCGCGACGGCGACATCCGCGCCGGCTTCGACCTGACCGGCCATTTCCTCGAGCAGTTCGTGTTCGGCCCGTTGAACCGGCCCCTGCCGCCGGCCCGGGTCTGGCTGCTGGACAAGCTTTCAGACGCGGGGCGGCTGTAGCCATGAGCCTGCCCGTCATCGACATCGCCCCGCTGTTCAGCGCCGACGCCCCGGCTCGCGCCGCCGTCGCGGCCGAAATCGCGGCCGCTTGCCGCGCCAACGGCTTCTTCTACGTGTCTGGCCATGGCGCCGAGGCCCCGCTGGCCGTGCTGGCGGACGAGAGCCGCCGCTTCTTCGCGCTGCCGGAGGCCGACAAGGCCGCCATCGCCATGAGCCGCGGCGGCCCGGCCTGGCGCGGCTGGTTCCCGGTCGGCGGCGAGCTGACCTCCGGCCGGCCGGACCTCAAGGAGGGGCTGTATCTGGGGGAGGAGCTGGGCGAGGACGACCGCCGCGTCGCCGCCGGCTGGCCGATGCACGGCGCCAACCAGTGGCCGGCCGCGCAACCGTCGCTGCGGGCCGCCGTGCTGGATTACATGGCCGCCGTGACCCGCGCCGGCCATGGGCTGATGGAGGGCGTGGCGCTGAGCCTGGGCCTGCCGCCCGCCTATTTCCATGACCGCTACACCGCCGACCCGACCGTCCTGTTCCGCATCTTCCACTATCCGGCGACGCCGCCCGCAGACGGCCGCGACTACGCGTTCGGCGTGGGCGAGCACACCGACTACGGCCTGCTGACCCTGCTGGCCCAGGACGACAACGGCGGGCTGCAGATCAAGGGCCGGGACGGGGGCTGGTTCGACGCGCCGCCGATCCGCGGGACGCTGGTCTGCAACATCGGCGATATGCTCGACCGCCTGACGCGCGGGGTCTATCGCTCCGCCCCGCACCGGGTGATCAACACCTCTGGCCAGGACCGCCTGAGCTGGCCGCTGTTCTTCGACCCGGCGTTCGACGCGGTGGTCGAGCCGCTGCCGCTGGAGGCCACGGCGGGCCGCGAGGCGCGCTGGGACGCGGCGGACCTGGACAGCATCAGCGGGCCGTACGGCGACTATCTGCTGGGCAAGGTCGGGAAGGTTTTTCCGGAGCTGGGGAAGCGGGTGCTGTAGCGCCCTGCGTCCTTCGACACGCCGCTGCGCGGCTGCTCAGGATGACTGAGTAAGAAGGCTACCCGCCATAGTCATGCTGAGCAGCGCCGCAGGCGCGTGTCGAAGCACGCACGGGCCAACGGACGCAGCGACAACGCCGCCGCCGAGTTGCTAGAACAAGACCCGAACCACACTCCCGATTCGAGCATGACCCTGCAAACCCCTCCGCCGGGCGACGGCGACCGTATTCTGGACGAGCCGCTCACCGAGGCGTTGTCGCGGCGGTATCTCGCCTACGCCCTGTCGACGATCAGCTCGCGGGCGCTGCCCGACGTGCGCGATGGCCTCAAGCCCGTGCACCGGCGGCTGATGTACGCCATGAGCAACATGCGGCTGAACCCCGAGGCCGCGGCGCGCAAATGCGCCAAGGTGGTCGGGGAGGTGATGGGCAACTTCCACCCGCACGGCGACCAGTCGATCTATGACGCCCTGGTCCGCCTGGCCCAGGACTTCTCCCAGCGCTACATGCTGATCGAGGGGCAGGGGAACTTCGGCAACATCGACGGCGATAACCCCGCCGCCATGCGCTACACCGAATGCAAGATGACGGCGGCGGCGATGCTGCTGCTGGACGGCATCGACGAGGACGCGGTCGACTTCCGCCCCACCTACGACGGCCAGGACGAAGAGCCGGTCGTACTGCCCTCGGGCTTCCCCAACCTGCTGGCCAACGGCAGCTCCGGCATCGCCGTGGGCATGGCCACCTCGATCCCGCCGCACAACGCCGGCGAGCTGATCGACGCCTGCCTGCTGCTTCTGAAGACCCCGACCGCCACCACGGCCGACCTGATGGAGCACGTCAAAGGGCCTGACTTCCCGACCGGCGGCATCATCGTCGAGTCCCAGGCCTCGATGCTGGAGACCTATGAGACCGGCCGGGGCGGGGTTCGCACCCGCTCGCGCTGGTTCAAGGAGGAACAGTCGCGCGGCGGCTGGCAGATCGTCGTCACCGAGATCCCCTACCAGGTGAAGAAGTCCGACCTGGTCGAGCAGCTGGCCGAGCTGATCGAGAACAAGAAGGCCCCGCTGCTGGGCGACGTGCGCGACGAGAGCGCCGAGGACGTGCGGCTGGTGCTGGAGCCCAAGAGCCGCACGGTCGAGCCCGAGATGCTGATGGAGAGCCTGTTCCGGCTCTCCGACCTGGAGGTGCGCTTCTCGGTCAACATGAACGTGCTGGACGCGCGTGGCACGCCCGGCGTGATGGGACTGAAGGCCTGCCTGCAGCACTTCCTGGCCCACCGGCGCGAGGTGCTGATCCGCCGGGCGCGGTTCCGGCTGGGCAAGATCGAGGCCCGGCTGCACATCCTGGACGGCCTGCTGGTCGCCTATCTGAACCTCGACGAAGTCATCCGCATCGTCCGCTACGAGGACGAGCCCAAGCAGAAGCTGATCGCCGCCTTCGCGCTGAGCGACCTGCAGGCCGACGCCATCCTCAACACCCGCCTGCGCCAGCTGGCCAAGCTGGAAGAGATGGAGCTGCGCCGCGAGCATGCGGAGCTGGCCGAGGAGCGCGACGGCATCCAGGCCATGCTGGCGTCGGACGCCATGCAGTGGAAGCTGGTCGGGCAGGGGCTCAAGGACGTCCAGAAGGTGCTGGGCCAGGCGACCACCGTCGGCAAGCGCCGCAGCGACTTCGCCGACGCCCCGTCGATCTCGGCCGACGTCTCGGTCGAGGCCTTCGTGGTCCGCGAGCCGATCACCGTCATCCTGTCGGAGAAGGGCTGGATCCGCGCCGCCAAGGGCAAGGTCGAGGATCCGTCCGAACTGAAGTTCAAGGAAGGCGACAAGCTGGGCTTCATTGTTCCAGCGGAAACAACGGACAAGCTGCTTATCTTCGCGTCCGATGGGCGGTTCTTCACCGTCGACTGCAGCAAGCTTCCCAGCGCCCGCGGACACGGCGAGCCGCTGCGGCTGATGGTCGATATCGACGACAAGGTGAAGCTGATCGACGTCTTCCCGCACAAGCCGGGCCGCAAGCGGTTCCTGGCCAGCAAGGCCGGCTACGGCTTCATCCTGCCCGAGGACGAGGCCCTGGCCTTCCGCCGGGCCGGCAAGCAGGTGCTGAACGGCGACGCCCTGGTGTCGCTGGAGGCGGTCGGCGACCGCGTCGCGGTGGTCGGCGACAACGGCAAGATCCTGATCTTCGCCATGGACGAGCTGCCCGAAATGCCGCGCGGCAAGGGCGTCAAGCTGCAGTCCTACCGCGAAGGCGGCCTGCGCGACGCGGTGGCCTTTGACAGCGCCGTCGGCGCCGGCTGGATCGACGCCGCCGGCCGCACCCGCGACTGGCCCGACTGGCAGGGCTGGGTCGGCAAGCGCTCCGGCGCCGGCAAGCTGGCGCCCAAGGGCTTTCCGGCCAGCAAGCGCTTCCGGCCGAAGTAGAAAAAGGGGGGCAGTCACTCATTCCGCTGGAAATGAGTGGCTGTCCCCCTTTTTCATTCCCTTGACCCGGCCCCTGCGGCCGCTCCCATGGATGGGGCGGTTCACAGCAGGGAGGTAAGTCGTGGATCGGTATCTGAACCCGTCACAGGCGGCGGCGCGGCTGGGGGTTTCGGCCAAGGCGCTGCGCCTGTACGAGCAGCGCGGACTGCTGACGCCGCCACGCACCGGCGCGGGCTGGCGCGCCTATGGGCCGGCGGAGATGGCGCGGGCCGGGGAGATCGCAGCGCTGCGGGCGCTGGGGCTCAGCCTGACGCAGACGGCGCGGGTGCTGGCCGGCGACCCCTCGGACCTGGAGCCGGCGCTGGCCGCGCACCAGGCGGCGCTCGAGGGGCAGGGCGCTCGTCTTGCCGAAACCCTCAACTCGATCAAGGCTCTGCGAGCTGATCTTCGCGCCGGAAAGACGCCCTCGCCGGGTGAGCTGGCGGCGCTGATCATCACGCGCCGCGCGCCGGCTGTCGGCCTCGATCTGCCCTGGCCCTGGGACGGGGAGCGGTTCGAACTGCCGGTTCTGGAGCCCCTGACCTGGCTGGTCGGCCCGCTGGGCAGCGGCAAGACGCGGCTGGCCATGGCGTTGGCGCAGGCCATCCCCGGCGCACGGTTCGTCGGGCTGGACCGCACCGCCCCCGCCGCGCTGTCGTCGCGCGTTGAGTCCGCGCTCGACTGGCTGGCCGGGGAGGGCGCGGTCCGTTCCGAGGCGCTGGTCGCCCTGATGAGCCATCTGGCGGCGGATGACGCGCCCCGGGTCGTCGATCTCGTCGAACAGGGCCTCGATCAGCCGGCGCAGGCGGCGCTGGCCGCCTGGCTGCGCTGTCGCCCGGCCGACGCCCCGCCGCTGGTCCTGATGACCCGGTCGAGCGCGATGCTGGATCTCGAGGCGGTGGGCTCGGACGAGACCCTGATCCTTTGCCCGGCGAACCACAGCCCGCCTGTGGCGGTGGCGCCGTATCCGGGCGCGCCGGGGCATGAAGCGCTGGCCGGTTGCCTGGCGAGCCCGGCGGTGAGGGCGCGGACAGAGGGGATGAGGGCGGTGCTGGCGTAGATGTCGATCCTCTCCCGCTTGGGAGAGGGGGACCAGCCGGAGGCTGGTGGGGAGGGACGCGCTGTCGTTGAGGAGAGTTCACCGGTGGATAGATCGTCCGGCCGCGGCGGCTCCCGCTCCACCATGCTCCGCATGGTCCCCCTCTCCCACAAGGGAGAGGAGAGGCGCGAGGGTGCTTCGGTCTCTCCGGAAACCAGGGGGATAAACCACAATCAATCCCCCACCCCCTTGGCCGCCCGCATACTCAGCAGGTCCCCGTCGCGGGGGAGGGCGCCTGGTACCAGCCCGATGCGGCGGCGGGGAGTGGTCGAGCGGGATCAGGCGGAGGGGACGTAAGCCTCCGCGCCAGGTGTGCGCTGGTGTGCAGGCCTGCCCGTTCGTGGGCAGCAGTTCGAGCCGTCTGGAGAGGCCAGGCGGGGAGAGTCCGGGATAAAAGGGTGAACAGCCCTGCGCGTCCCGGGCCTGCGAGATAACGACCACGCGGAGCGTCAACCTTCGTCGAAACGGTACAACACTACCCATGCTCCGGGCGGAGGCCCGGCGCTCCGCCGCCCTCCCCAACCTTTTCGGGTCAAACCGCAGGAGGACGCGAAGCCGTGCGGGGTTCGCGACGCTCGCCCAAGGGCTCGCTCCTCACCCTGACGAACTTTGTTGGGCCGCCCACTCCCCTTCGTCATCCTGAGGAGCGAGCCCTCGGGCGACCCCGGACTTGATCCGGGGAAGGACGCACAGACAGGCTTGCCCAGTCGGCGAGCGCCGTTACTCTCGAGTCAAACGGCCGTTCGAGCCGGGGGGGACCATATGATCGATCTGCGCAGGGGCCTGCTGGCCGCCGCGACCGCGCTGGCCCTGACCGGGATGGTGGCCGCGCCGGGCTTCGCCGCCGACAAGCCCGCCGCCGTCGGGGTTCCGGCCGCCAGTCCCGAGAAGATGGGCTTCTCATCCGAGCGACTGGCGCGGCTGGACGCGGGCCTGCGCGCGGTGGTCGACAAGGGCATGGTCCCGGGCATCGCCACGGTGCTGGTCCGCCACGGCAAGGTCGTTCACAGCGACATCTACGGCAAGGTCGACAGCGCCAGCGGCGCGCCGGTGACCGCCGACACCCTCTGGCGCATGTACAGCCAGACCAAGCCGGTGACCGGCGTGGCCATGATGATGCTCTACGAAGAGGGCAAATGGCGGCTGGACGAGCCGGTGACGAAGTACGTGCCGGAGTTCGCGGGTCTGAAGGTGTTCAAGGGCCTGGACGCCGACGGCAAGCCGATCCTCGAGCCGATCAGCCGCTCGGCGACCATGCGCGAGCTGATGACCCACACCGCCGGCTTCGCCTACGGCCTGATCGACGACAACTATGTCGACAAGGTCTACCAGCAGAGCGGCATGTTCCGCGCCCCGACCCTGGCCGCCGGCATGGCCGAGGCGAGCAAGCTGCCGCTGGCCAGCCAGCCAGGGACGGAATGGCGGTACTCCATCGCCGTCGATATCCAGGGCTACATCATCGAGAAGCTGTCGGGTCAGACCCTGCCGGACTTCATGCGCAGCCGCATCTTCACGCCGCTGAAGATGGTCGACACAGACTTCTGGGTCCCGGAAGACAAGCGCTCGCGGCTGGCGACCCTGTATGCCTTCAACCCGAAGACCGGCCAGCTGGTCCCGGCCGAGGGCTTCATGGTGCTGCCGGTCGACAAGATCCCCACCGCGGCCAACGGCGGCGGCGGGCTGGTCTCGACCATGGCCGACTTCACCCGCTTCGCGACCATGCTGGCCAACGAGGGCGAGCTGGATGGCGCGCGGATCCTCTCGCCCGCCACCATCCGGCTGATGGCGACCAACCACCTGACCGACGCGCAGCTGGCGAAGAAGCCGCTGGGCGACGGCGTCGGCTTCGGCCTGGGTGTGGCGGTGATCATGGACCCGGCCAAGGCCGGCACGATCGCCGGCAAGGGCAGCTACAGCTGGGGCGGCGCGGCCGGCACCTGGTTCTGGGTCGATCCGGAGAACGACGTCGCCTTCCTGGGCTATATCCAGGTGCTGGGCGGCAGCCGCCTGCGGCTGGACGAGCTGTCGGCGCAGCTGGTCTACCAGGCGCTGGTCGATCCGGAGAAGTAGCGATACCGTCGCCTCTCCACTGCCTCGGAAGGGCCTGACATGGAACTGATCATCCTCCTGGTCGTCGCCGGGGTGCTGGCCCTGATCCTGGTCGGCGTCTACAACCGGCTGGTCGCGCTGCGGGCCCGGGCCGACCAGGCCTTCGCCGACATCGACGTGCAGCTCAAGCAGCGCCACGACCTGATCCCCAACCTGGTCGAGATCGTGAAGGGCTACGCCGCCCACGAGAAGTCCACGCTGGACGCGGTGATCACGGCGCGCAACGCGGCCACCCACGCCGGCTCGGTCGAGGAGAAGGTCCAGGCCGAGGGCGTGCTGACCGGCGCGCTGGGGCGGCTGTTCGCGCTGTCGGAGGCCTATCCGGACCTCAAGGCCAACACCAACTTCCTGGGCCTGCAGAGCGAGCTGTCGGACGTCGAGAACAAGCTGGCCGCGGCCCGTCGGTTCTTCAACAACGCCATCGCCGAGTACAACACCGGCCGCCAGTCGTTCCCGGCGGTCCTCTTCGCCGCGATGTTCGGCTTCGCCGAGCGCAGCAGCTTCGACCTGGGCGACCAGCGCGAGGCCCTGGACGTGGCGCCGGCGGTGAAGTTCTAGGCCCCGGCCGATGGGGGCGTTCGGCCTCTACACCCACATCCAGGCCAACAACCTGCGGTCGGCGATCCTGCTGGCCGGGTTCCCGGTGCTGCTGCTGGGCATCGTCTACGCCCTGACCCTGGGGCTGATCGGGGCCGGCTTCCTGCCGTCGAGCGGGTCGATCGGCGGCGACCTGGCGCTGGCCGGTCGGATGATGGTCGCCGGCGCGCCGCTGGCGCTCCTGGTCTCGGGCGTCTGGTTCCTGGTCGCCTGGTTCGGCAACACCGCCATCATTGATCTGGCCACCGGCGCCCGGAAGGTGAGCCGGGCGCAGGAGCCGGACCTCTACAACCTGCTGGAAAACCTCTGCATCTCGCGCGGCGTGCCGATGCCGAGCCTGAGGATCATCGACAGCGAGGCGCTGAACGCCTTCGCCAGCGGGGTCGACGAAAAGCAGTACAGCATCACCGTGACCCGCGGCCTGATGGCGGCGCTGGACCAGGCAGAGCTTGAAGCGGTGCTGGGCCACGAGCTCACCCACGTCGTGAACCGCGATGTGCGGACCATGATCATCGCCTCGGTGTTCGCCGGCGTGATCACCCTGGTCGCCCAGATCATCTTCCGGGGCCTGCGGTTCAGCGGCGGCGGTCGGTCGGGCAAGAACGGCAAGGGGGCGGGGCTGTTCATCCTGATCGCCCTGGCGGTGGCGGCGGTCGGCTATGTGCTGGCCATCGTCATCCGCATGACCCTGTCCCGGACCCGCGAGTACGTCGCCGACGCTGGCGCCGTGGAGCTGACCCGCAACCCCGACGCCATGATCGGCGCCCTGCGCAAGATCTCGGCGGCGCCGGTCAAGCTTCAGGCCCCCGAGGCGGTGCAGGCGATGTTCCTCGACAATGAACCGTCCGGCGTCATGGACATCTTCGCCACCCACCCGCCGATCGAGAAGCGGATCGCGGCGCTGGTGAGGTACGCGGGCGGCGTCGACGGCCCCACGGCGATCGTCGCGCCGGGCAAGGGGCCTTGGGGCTGAAGAGTACTTCCTGCCGAGACGGGGCATCGCCGGGCCGCGCAGCCGGCGTTCGCGGTCCAGGGCCTCGCCGGCCTCGGCGCGCTCGCGGGCCGACAGCAGCATCCAGCCCTGGGGCCTGAGCGCTTCCAGCGGCGAGAAGCGCGCCTTGTAGGCCATCTTCTCGCTGCCCGGGACCCAGTAGCCCAGATAGACGTAGGGCAGGCCGTTCAGCGTCGCCTGGACGATGTGGTCCAGGATGATGAACGTCCCCAGGCTGCGGCGTTCCTCGCGCGGATCATAGAAGCTGTAGACCATCGACAGGCCGTCCCCCATCAGGTCGACCAGGATGCAGGCGATCAGGTCGCCCGGACCGCCGTCCTTCGAGGGGGTGCGATACTCGATGATGTGGGTGCGGACCGCCGTGTCCTCGACCATGGCCACATAGTCGGGCCAGGTCATCTCGGCCATGCCGCCGTCGGCGTGACGGGCCAGCAGATAGCGGCGCAGCAGGTCGAACTGCTCCATCGTCGCCTCGGCCTCGACCAGGTGACGGCGGAGGTCGGCGTTGCGGCCCAGGGCCTTCCGCTCGGAGCGGCTGAACTGGTAGTCGCCGACCGGGATGCGGGCCGAGGTGCAGGCGCCGCAGCTCTCGCAGGCGGGGCGGTAGGCGATGTGCTGGGAGCGGCGGAAACCGGACTGGGTCAGGCTGTCGTTGACGGCGGGGCCGTCGCCGGGGGGCAGGTGGGCGAAGACCTTGCGCTCCTCGCGGCCCGGCAGGTACGGGCACGGCGAGGGGGCCGTCAGGAAGAAACGCATCCGTCTCGATGTGAAGTGATGCGTCACTGCCCCGTCGCCTTGCGGCTCTCCTCAGACCCCAAGGGATTAGCCCCCAAGTGTCCAAAACGTGCAAGCAGGCATTGGGCGATCATTGTTCATCAATCCGGCGGCAGAACCGGCGCCTCGCGCAGCAGAATGATCGAGATGCGACGGTTGCCGGCGAGCATGGGATCATCCGGATACAGCGGGTCTGAATTGGCCTTGCCGGCCACCTGGTAGACCCGGTCCGGATCGACGCCGAACCCTTGCAGCAACATGCGCGAGGCGTCGGCGCGATCGGAGGACAGCTTCCAGTCCCCGCTCGCCGTGCGGCCGGTCGGGCTCATGTTGGTGTGGCCGCTGATGCTGATGCGGTTGGGCAGCTGGTTGATGATTCGGGTGATGGCGCGCAGCAGGATCCGCGCCCGGTCGTTGGGGGCGGCGGCGCCCTCCTTGAACATCGAGCGGCCTTCCTGGTCGACCAGCTGGATGCGCAGGCCTTCCGGGGTCTGGTCGATCATGATCTGCTTGGACAGCTCCGCCAGCTCGGGCATGTCCTGAAGCGCCTGGCGCAGGGACTGGGCGGCGGAGGCGAAGGCCGATTCCTCGCGGGCCTGCAGCTCCTTGCGAAGCGCTTCCTCGCTGGCCTGGTCCAGGCTGCTCGAACCGGGGCTGTTCTCGTTCTGGCCGGTTTCCTTGACGTTGGGCGGCGCCTCCGGGGCCATCTGCTCGACGGTCGACATCGAGCCGGAGCTCTTGGCGCCGTCGTCGCCCAGCGCGGTTCCGCCCAGGATGCCGCCCGAGCCGCTGGTTGTCTCGGCGACGCTGGCCGGCGCGAAGTAGTCGGCGATGCCGCGCTTCTGCTCGGGGCTGGTCGTGTTGATCAGCCACATCAGCAGGAAGAAGGCCATCATCGCGGTCACGAAGTCGGCGTAGGCGACCTTCCAGGCGCCGCCGTGGTGTCCGCCGCCGACGACCTTCTTGACCTTCTTGATCATGATGGGCGCGTCGCTGCTGAGCGCCATGGTGAAACCCCGCTTAACCTTGATCAGGAAGGTCGCCGCCGGATGTTAAGATGGTGTTGCGACCGACCGCTTTGCGTGGTCCACAGCGCGCACAAAATGAACGGAGCTGCTCGATGAAGACCGCCTTTGTGGGCCTTGGGGTCATGGGTTTTCCGATGGCCGGCTATCTGGTGAAGGCGGGCCATGATGTCGCGGTGTTCAACCGCAGCCCGGAAAAGGCGAATCGTTGGGTCTCGACCCACGGCGGCCGGGCCGGCGCGACCATCGGCGAGGCCTGCGAAGGCGCGGAGCTGGTCGCCCTCTGCGTGGGCAACGACGACGATGTCCGCGCTGTCACGCCGCAGGCGCTGGCGACCATGGCGCCGGGCGGGATCATCGTCGACCACACCACCACCTCGGCGAAGGTCGCCCGCGAGATGGCCGATCTGGCGGCGCAGGGCGGCCGCTGGTTCGTCGATGCGCCGGTCAGCGGCGGGCAGGCGGGCGCCGAGTTGGGGCAACTGACCATCATGGCCGGCGGAGACGCAGCGGCCTACGCCCGGGCCGAGCCGGTGATCAGCGCCTACGCCAAGGCGGTGCGCCGCATGGGCGAGGTCGGGACCGGCCAGCTGACCAAGATGTGCAACCAGATCGCCATCGCCGGCGCCGTCCAGGGCGTGGCCGAGGCGCTGCATTTCGCCAAGCAGGCGGGCCTGGACACCGACGGGGTGCTGGCCGCCATCTCCAAGGGCTCGGCACAGAGCTGGCAGATGGAGAACCGCTGGACGACGATGAGCGAAGGGAAGTTCGACTTCGGCTTCGCGGTTGACTGGATGCGCAAGGACCTGGGCATCGCGCTGGACGAAGCCCGGACCAACGGCGCCCGGATCGCCGCCACGGCCCTGATCGATCAGTTCTACGCCGAGGTTCAGGCCATGGGCGGAAACCGCTGGGACACCTCGAGCCTGGTGGCGCGGCTGGAGCGGGAAGGGTGATCGCCGCGGTCCTCGCGCTGGCGCTGATGGCGGCGCTCTACGAGCGAGCGCCGCTGGGCGCGGGGGACGTCGACTGGTTGGACCTGCCGACTGCCGAAGATATGGAGCGCTTCTATCCCAACACCACCGCCCGGCCGGACAACGTCCTGGTCGTCCTGGAGTGCGTTATCGCGCGCGGTGGGCGGCCCAACTCCTGCCGGGTGGTCGAGGTTACCGGTCGGGACAACGGCGAGGTCGCCGCCACGCTGCGGTTGGCGAGCAAGTTCCGGATGATGCCGCGTACGAAGAGCGGCGAATCGACCACGGGTCGCAAGGTGCGCATACCGGTGCGCTGGATGCCCCCTGAATGATGTTCGCCCGTCGCCTTTGGGAGCCGATCATGCGAGGCGAGGTCACCTGCTCGGTCCGCATCTGGCAAAGCCTGAGGGTGAAGGTCGGCGGCCGCTACGCTCTGGGGCCGGGCCATATCGAGGTGACGTCCATCCACGAGATATCGCTGGCCGACGTGACGCCCGCTCTGGCGCGGCGCTCGGGCTTCGAGGGTCTGGTGGACCTGCTCAAGGTGGCGAAACACGGCCCGGGCGAGCGGGTGTTCCTCGTGGAGTTCGTCTACGACGGCCCCGAGCCGTCAGGAACGAGGACATGAGCGATGAGCAGCCCGAGCACCTGACCGGAGTTCTGGCAGGGGCTCTACATGTATCCTCTGGCCCTGGAGCCGGGAGCGTTCACCGCAACTCTGCTTGACATCGCCGGCGCCGTCAGCGGCTCGATCCACGAGATGTCGAACAACGACCATGGACGGCGGCGGCAGCTGAACGCCTCGGCCGACGGCCGCCGCGAGGGCTCTTCCGTTCAGTTCATCAAGCAGTATGACGGCGGTGGCGGCGCCGGCTGGGACCACGCCGTCTACTACACAGGCGTGCTGTCAGCCGACCGGAGCGAGATCGAGGGGGTCTGGGACATTCCCGGCGAGTGGTCAGGGCAATTCCTGATGATCCGGTCGCGCGCGGCGCCCACGGCCGCGCGTCGCCGGGCCTTCCAGAAGGCCTGACCGCCGGACCCTACGCCGCCGCCGCGGCCGCGCCGTCGAACTCGGCCTGCCAGGCGGCCAGTTCGGACCGGTTGTCGTGGTCCCAGGGATGGAAGCCGGGGCGGTACCAGGCGAAGTAGGTCTTCCAGCCGCGCCGGAAGAGGCCCGGCTTGCGCCAGACATAGCGGTCCACCGCCTTCAGCGCCGCTTCCGGCGAATAGCCGTCGGCCTCGAGCAGCCGCGCCGCATAGCGGCAGATGTTGCGGGTGAACATGATGCTGACGAAGAACATCGCCCGGCAGCGGATCATGTAGCGCTTGAAGGGCGACCAGTCCTTCGTCACGGCCATGAACACGTCGTAGGCGACCGCCTTGTGCTCGGTCTCCTCCATGGCGTGCCAGCGCCACATGCGTTCGATGTCCGGCGCGGAGCCCTCGAAGAGCTCCGGGTTGGCCATGAACATGTCGGCCATCATGGCGGTGAAATGCTCCAGCGCGATGGTCGAGACCAGCATGGCCATCGGGCCGCGGTCACGGGCGAAGGTGGTGCGCTGGCGGACCTGGGCCTCGATCTCGGCGACAGGATACTTGCTGCGGTCGATCGCGCCGTTGAGGCCGTGGTGCTCGCGGGAGTGGATGGCCTCCTGGGCGATGAAGCCCCGGGCGTCCTCCATCAGCTTGCCGCTCAGCTGGCCGCGGTAGTTGCGTACGGCGTCCATGAACAGCCGCTCGCCGTCCGGGAAGGTCAGCGACAGGGCGTTGAACACCGCCGTGCCCACCGGATCGCCGCCCAGCCAGTGGCCGGCGCCGGCCGGCGCGACGTCGAAGCGGATGTCGCGCGGCAGGACGGCGACGTCGGCGGGGGTGTTCTTCAGGGTCATGGCGTCCTCGGGGAGGGAGGGCTAGGAAGGCGTATGCATCCAGATCGGCCTTACCGACAAAAATGTCAATAGAGCGCCCCGCGAGAGTTCGCAGATCGCCGGAAGCAGCGCGCGAGAACATTCTCGCCGCCTGCGAGGCGATCCTGCTCGAGAAGGGCCCGCAGGCATTGAAGCTGGCCGACGTCGCCGCCGGCGCCGGGGTCGCCAACGCCACGGTGCTGCACCACTTCGGCTCGATCGACGGGGTCCAGACGGCGCTGATGGCGCGGATGATCCGTCAGCTGGTCGAGCGGATCGCTGTCGACTTCAGCCAGCACCAGGACGCCGTCGGCCGGGTGGGCGCCGGGGCGCGGGCGCTGTTCGACGCCTTCGGGACCAGGGGCGGGGCGCGGCTGGCCGCCTGGCTGGAACTGACCGGCGAAGCGAAACGCATGACCGCCATTCGCCAGGCGGTTCAGGAGGTCTCGGCGCTGCGGATGCAGCTGGACGGGCCGCCGGACGACGCCGCGGTGCAGGACTTCATGCTGGTCTGCATCAGCATGGCGCTCGGCGTCGGGCTGTTCGGGGCGACGCTGGCTGACCTGCTCGGCCGGCCGCCGGAGCGCATCCGCGAGATCGCGCTCGATCTGATCGAGGCGCGGATCCGGCAGGAGACGGGCGGCTAGGCAGCCGGAGAAGGGGTTGAAATGACTACGGGATTGTTGAGCCTGCTAGCCGTCGCAGCCTTGTCGACGACCGACCCCATACCCTCGACTGACATTGTGTGGCTGCGGCTGCCGACGGGCGAAGAAATCTCCGCAATGGTCCCGCGCAGGTCGCTGCCCGCCCCGCCGGGGCGAATTGTTATGGCGTGTGCGATCGTCAGCAGCGGACGACTGACCGACTGCAAGGTTTCCGAGGAGGCGCCCGAGGGTTTCGGCTACGGTGCAGTGGCGATCAAGGTGGCTCGCTACTTCACGGCCGGGCCAGTGACGAAGTCGGGCCTCCCGACAGTTGGGCGGCGGGTATCAATTCCGATGGTGTTCAAGACCTATGGCGGGGAAGCAACTCCCTAGGCCCCCAGCATCCGCGCCGCCCGCGGCGCGAAGTAGGTGATCACCCCCGCGCAGCCGGCGCGCTTGAAGGCGCCCAGGCTTTCGAGGATGGCGCGCTGTTCGTCGATCCAGCCGTTCTGCGCCGCCGCCATGATCATCGCGTACTCGCCGCTGACCTGGAAGGCGAAGGTCGGCATGGAGAATTCCTGCACAACCCGTTGAACGATATCGAGATACGGCATTCCCGGCTTGACCATGACCATGTCGGCGCCCTCGGCGATGTCGAGGGCGACCTCGCGCAGGGCCTCGTCGGTGTTGGCCGGGTCCTGCTGGTAGGTCTTCTTGTCCGACGGTCCCAGGGTGCCGAGCTTGCCCGAGCCGATGGCGTCGCGATAAGGGCCGTAGAAGGCCGAGGCATATTTGGCGGCGTAGGACATGATCAGATTGTTCTGAAATCCTTCAGCTTCCAGCGCCGCGCGGATGATTCCGATCCGACCGTCCATCATGTCCGAGGGGGCGAGGATATCGCAGCCGGCGCGGGTCTGGACCAGGGCCTGCTCGACCAGCCGTTCGATGGTCGAGTCGTTGGCGATGTCGCCGTTCTCGATGATCCCGTCGTGGCCGTGGTCGGTGAAGGGGTCCAGCGCGACGTCGCACATGATGCCGACCTCGGGGGCGGCGTCCTTCATGGCCCGGACGGCGCGGCAGATGACCCCGTTCGGGTCTGCGGCCAGAGAGCCGGCGGCGTCCTTCTTGGCGCCGTCGATGTAGGGGAAGATGGCGATGGCCGGGATGCCCAGGTCCCGCGCCTCGACCGCGGCCTTGACGCACTCGTCGACCGACAGCCGCTCGACGCCCGGCATGGAGGCCACCGGAATGCGGCCTTCGCCCTCGTGGACGACCATCGACCAGATGAGATCGGCCGGGGTCAACACGCTTTCGCGAACCAGGCGGCGGCTCCAGTCGGCCTGGCGCAGGCGGCGCAGGCGGGTGGCGGGGTAGGGGGCGAGCGGGGCGACGGTCATGGTTTGGGCGTTACGCCTTCACCGGCGTGAGTGGCAAGCCGGATGACGCCGATCAGGGGGCCGATGACGGTCCAAAGGGCGCCCATCAGTCCCACCACCGCCGAGGCGATGACCAGGCCGACGACCTGGGGAACCAGTCGCCAGGCGCTGACATCAATGGACCAGGCGAGGAGCCGCAACTCGGCGAGGTAGACGCCGGAGCCGTTCCGAAGGTCGTCGATCTCGATCACGGTCGCGGCGATGCCGGCGGCGAGCGAGGCGACGAAGAGAAAAAGCGCCACCCAGAAGATGCCGATCTGGGCGTTGAGATGCCGTCTCACGCCCGGCGACGCCTGGCTTCGCGACACATAGGCGAGAATCACTCCGGCCAGCCCGGTGAGGCCGGCGGTGAACACCGAGGCCGCGAGAAGGCCGTAGCCGGCAAAGGCGACGGTCCGATCAGCGCCGGTTTTCTTGAGCACGGTGTTGGTCACGGTCTTCCTTCGGCCTGTTCGCGGTCGTTGACAGGGTGCGCCGCGGGCGGCAGGTCATCAACCGCAATGAACGGGCATGGGCAGACCCTTGCCGAAGTGGAGGCGAACCGCGCATGGATTTCTCGCTCACCGACGATCAGCGCGCGATCCAGGAGATGGCCCAGGCCTTCGCGCGGGACGAACTCGCCCCGCATTCGGCGAAATGGGACGAGGAGCGGCACTTCCCGGTCGATGTCATGCGCGCCGCCGCCGGGCTGGGCTTCGCGGGCATCTATGTGCGGGACGACGTCGGCGGCTCGGCCCTGACGCGCCTCGACGCCTCGATCATCTTCGAGGCCCTCAGCTACGGCGACGTACCGACGGCGGCCTACCTGACCATCCACAACATGGCGTCCTGGATGATCGACCGCTTCGCGTCGGAGGATCTGCGCGCCCGCTATCTGCCGCGGCTGACGACCATGGAGCTGATCGCCAGCTACTGCCTGACCGAGCCGGGCTCGGGTTCTGACGCGGTCAGCATGCGGACGACGGCGAAGAAGGACGGCGACCACTATGTGCTGAACGGCTCCAAGGCCTTCATCAGCGGCGCCGGGGTGTCGGACGTCTATGTCGTCATGGCCCGCACGGGCGGGGACGGGGCCAAGGGCGTCTCGACCTTCGTGGTCGAGAAGGGGCAGGAGGGCCTCTCCTTCGGCGCCAACGAGCGCAAGATGGGCTGGAACGCCCAACCGACGGCGCAGGTCAACTTCGACAATGTCCGTGTCCACGAGTCCAACCGCGTCGGCCAGGAGGGCGAGGGCTTCCGCTTCGCCATGATGGGCCTGGACGGCGGGCGGCTGAATATCGCCAGCTGTTCGCTGGGCGGCGCCGCCTTCGCGCTCGACACCGCCAAGGCCTACATGGAAACCCGCAACCAGTTCGGCAAACCGCTGAAGGAGTTCCAGGCGCTGCAGTTCAAGCTGGCCGACATGGCCACCGAGCTGGAAGCCGCCCGCCTGATGGTCCGCCGCGCCGCCGACGCGCTCGACAAGCGCGACCCGCAGGCGACCAAGCTCTGCGCCATGGCCAAGCGTTTCGCCACCGACGCCGGCTTCTCGGTGGCCAACGACGCGCTGCAGCTGCACGGCGGCTACGGCTACCTGCAGGACTACCCGCTGGAGCGCATCGTCCGCGACCTGCGCGTCCACCAGATCCTCGAGGGCACCAACGAGATCATGCGTGTGATCATCAGCCGGGAGATGTTCCGCCAGTGACGCCGGAGAGAGTTCCCTGGTCCTGGCTTGGCATGGCCGCGGCGATTGTCGTTGCGATCGTGGGGATGGACCTGGCGCTGATGGCCGCCGAGTTCGCCGCAACGGGGTCCGTGTTCGGCGCCCACTACCTGTCCCAGGCGCCCTGGCGCTATGTCTCCGGCTACCTGACTTTCGCCGGGATCGCCCTGGCGTTTCTCCTGGTCAGCTGGCTTGTCGCAAACCTGACCCGATCGCCTGGGAAGGCTTTCCTGTTGCTCGCGCCAGGGCTGCCGGCCGCCTTCCTGCTAGTGGCGCGGGGCTTGCCGTGGCTCGCCGAACTATTTCAGCCGCTGTCGTCGGCTCCACCGTTCGCCGGCATGGACGGCGGAGACCTGGCCGAGGACATCGTGAGTGTCATCGGAACGGCTCTCGGCTACTACGCGGCGGCGTTCGTGTTCCTCTGGACCGCGCGCCGCGTACGGAGGCCCGCATGACCGACGAACCCGAAGTCCTCTGCCGGATCGAATCCGGCGTCGGCCGCATCACGCTGAACCGGCCCAAGGCGCTGCATGCCCTGACGCTGGGCATGTGCGAGGCGATGATCGCGGCGCTGCAGGCTTGGAAGGCCGACGACGCGGTCCGCTGCGTCCTGATCGACCACAGCGGCGAGCGCGGCTTCTGCGCCGGCGGCGACATCCGCATGCTGGCCGAGAGCGGGGCGGGGGACGGTAAGGCCGCCCGGCTGTTCTTCCACACCGAGTACCGGCTCAATCACCTGCTGTTCGTCTATCCCAAGCCGGTGATCGCTGTGATGGACGGGGTGACCATGGGCGGCGGCGTCGGGCTTTCCATGCCGGCCAGCGTGCGGATCGCCACCGAGCGGACCACCTTCGCGATGCCGGAGACCGGCATCGGCCTGTTCCCGGACGTTGGCGGCGGCTGGTTCCTGCCGCGACTGCCGGGCAGGGCGGGGCTCTGGCTGGCCCTGACCGGCGCGCGGATCAAGGCGGCGGACTGCTGCGCGCTCGGCATCGCCACCCACTTCATGCCGTCGGGCAAGGTCGAGGCCTTCAAGGCCGCGCTTCTGGCGCATCCCGACGCCCTGGCCGGCGCGCTGGCGACCTGCGTCGAGGACCCTGGCCACCCCCGCATCGCCGCCCACCAGGCCGACATCGACCGGCTGTTCGACGGCGACAGCGTCGAGACCATCCTTGATCGTCTCCAGGTCGACGGCGGCGAATGGGCGACCGAGCAGCTGGCGACGCTGGCGACCAAGTCGCCGCAGACCCTGAAGGTCGCCTTCCGCCAGCTGGCCCATGGCGCCGCCCTGACGGACTTCGCCGACAACATGATCATGGAGTACCGCATCGGCGCGCGGGTCGTGGCGATGCACGACTTCCTCGAAGGCGTCCGGGCGGTCATCATCGACAAGGACAACGCGCCGAAATGGTCTCCGCCGACGGTGGCGCAGGTCGAGGACGCGGTGCTGGACGACATCTTCGCGCCCCTTCCGGCCGATCAGGAATGGACGCCGCTGACTTGAGACGACTTCCGGCATAAGAACAGAGCCGGGTCGGGGAACACCAGGGAAGAGAACTGCCAGAATGAAGACCCATGCCCGCTGGTTGGCGTTGGCCGCCGTCCTCACCGTCAGCGCCTGCGAGACCCTGCCGCCGCCTCCGCCGCCGCCGCCCGCGGATGCGCCGATCGCGATCCCGAACTTCCTGTCGGCGGCCCTGGCCGATCCGGCGCGTCCGGAGGCCGACAAGGCCCGCGACGCCGCCCGCAAGCCCGGCCAGCTGCTGGTCTGGGCCGGTCTTCGTCCGGGCATGCGGGTCATCGACCTGGTGCCGGGGCAGGGCTACTTCACCCGCATCTTCGCCAAGGCCGTCGGCCCCAACGGCCGCGTCTACGCCTATGTGCCTGACGAACTGACCGCCGTGGCGAAGGGCCGCCCGCCGTCGGTCGCGGCCTGGGTGAACAAGCCGCCGTACGCCAATACCCGGATGATCCTGCGCCGGATGCCGGAGTTCAGCGCGCCGGAAAAGGTCGACATGATCTTCACGGCCCAGAACTACCACGACCTGCACCTGCCCTTCATGGGTCCCGTCGACCTGGGCGTCGTGAACCGGCAGGCCTTCAAGGCGCTGAAGCCGGGCGGCGTCTACATCATCGTTGACCACACGGCCAAGGCCGGTACGTCGATGGCGCAATGGGACCTGCTGCACCGCATCGATCCGGCCGTTGTCCGGCGCGAGGTCGAGGCCGCCGGCTTCGTCTACGAGGGCGAGACCCGCATCCTGCGCAACGCCCGTGATCCGCTGACCGCCAACGTCTTCGACGCCGGCATCCGCGGCAAGACCGACCAGTTCGCGTTCAAGTTCCGCAAACCCAGGAGCGCCCGCTGATGGCCCGCAACTTCCTTGTTCCGCTCGCCGGCGCCCTGTCGCTGGCCTTCGCCGCCGGCGCCTTCGCGGCCGACCTGCCGGCCAATATCGTCGCCGGCGTCGCCAACCCGGCCCGTCCTGAAGCCCAGCGCGCGCGCGACGCAGGCCGCAAGCCGGCCGAGATCCTCGCTTTCGCCGGCGTGAAGCCCGGCGACCGCGTCGGCGATGTGATGATGGGCGGCGGCTACTTCACCCGCATCTTCAGCGGCGCGGTCGGTCCGGAAGGCAAGGTCTACGGCTTCCAGTCCACGGAGTTCATCGCCTTCAGCGCAGACTACGCCAAGGGGCAGGACGAGACGGTCAAGTTCGCGTCCAACATCGTGCCGGTCCGGGCCTCGCTCGGCGCCATGGCCTTCCCCGAGCCGCTGGACGTGATCTTCACCGCCCAGAACTACCACGACCTCCACCTCGGCAGCGCCACGCCCGAGCAGATCGCCGGCATCAACAAGCTGATGTTCGCGGCGCTGAAGCCCGGGGGCGTTCTGGTGCTGATCGACCACGCCGCGGCTGACGGCTCGGGCGACCGGGACTCAAACAAGCTGCACCGCATCGATATCGCCATGGTCAAGGCCGAACTCGCGGCCGCCGGCTTTGTGCTGGAGGCGGAGAGCGACGTGCTGCGCAATCCGGCCGACGCCCGCACGATCTCGGTCTTCAATTCCGCGATCAACGGCAAGACCGACCAGTTCGTCCTCAAGTTCCGCAAGCCGAAGTAGCCTCTCATGACCCAAGTCGCGTTTATCGGTCTCGGCGCCATGGGAGCCGGGATGGCCGCCAACCAGGTGAAGGCGGGCCGCGAGGTCCACGCCTTCGACCTGTCCCAGGCCGCGGTCGACAAGGCCGTGACCGCGGGCTGCCGTCCGGCGACCTCGGTCGCCGATGCGGTGAAGTCGGCGGACATTGTCGTCACCATGTTGCCGGCCGGCGCGCACGTCCGGGCCGTCTACGGCGAACAGGTGCTGGCCCATGCGCCGAAGACCGCGCTCCTGATCGACTGCTCGACCATCGACGTCGACAGCGCGCGGGCCGTGGGCGAGCAGGCGAGGGCGGGGGGCTTTCGATTCGCCGACGCCCCGGTCAGCGGTGGAATCATGGCCGCGGAAGCCGGAACCCTGGCCTTCATGGTCGGCTGTGACGAGGCGGACTACGCCGCGTTCGAGGAGGCCCTGACGCCGATGGCGCGGGCCGTCTTCCACGCCGGCGGCCTGGGGTCGGGTCAGGCGGCGAAGATCTGCAACAACATGTTGCTGGGCATCTCGATGATCGGCACCTGCGAAGCCTTCGCCCTGGCGGAAAAGCTCGGGCTTGAGCCTGAGCGCTTCTTCGAGATCGCCTCCAAGTCCTCGGGCCAGTGCTGGTCGCTGACCAGCTACAGCCCATGGCCGGGACCGGTCGAGGCCGCGCCGTCCAACCGCAACTACGAGGGCGGATTCCTGACGTCGCTGATGCTGAAGGACCTGAAGCTGGCGCAGGAGGCGGCCGCGCGGTCCGGGGCCACGACGCCGCTGGGCGCGCAGGCCGAGGCCCTGTACGCGCTGTTTGACGGGCTGGGCTACGGCCAGAAGGACTTCTCGGCCATGCTGCAGATGTTCCGCGGCAAGCTTGATGGACTGGACGCCTGACACCTGCGCCGCCCGCGACGACCGGCCGCTGATCTGCGAGCCGTTCGCGCAAGACCTCCGTAAATTCACGTATTAGGTTTCAAGATGAAACTCCCGTAAGTGGACACGGGCGTGTAGCGGCGCCAAAAGCCGCGCTGAAGAAACCAAGGAGCCGGTCGGGCGGGTTGCCGCCAAGGGGGCCGGGCATCGTCGATGGACTACAAGGCCGCATTCGAGACCGCCGTTCAACAGGTGCGCAGCGAAGGGCGTTATCGCGTCTTCGCCGACCTGAAGCGACACCGCGGAGCCTTCCCGCGCGCCACCTGGACCCGTGATGACGGATCCAAGTCGCAGATCGTGGTCTGGTGCTCCAACGACTACCTCGGCCAGGGCCAGAACCCGGTCGTGCTCGATGCGATGCACGAGGCGATCGACACCACCGGGTCAGGCTCGGGCGGCACGCGCAACATCTCCGGCACCACCCATTTCCACGTCGAACTGGAACGCGAGCTCGCCGACCTGCATGGCAAGGAATCGGCGCTGCTGTTCACGTCCGGCTACGTCTCCAACGAGGCGACGCTGTCGACGCTCTACAAGATCCTGCCGGGCCTGATCATCTTCTCGGACGAGCTGAACCACGCCTCGATGATCAGCGGCATCCGCAACGGCGGCGGAAAGCGCGTGATCTTCCGTCACAACGACCTTGCTCACCTCGAGGAGCTGCTCGCGGCGGCCGATCCCGACGCGCCCAAGCTGGTGGCGTTCGAGAGCGTCTATTCGATGGACGGCGACATCTCGGACATTCCGGGCACCATCGCGTTGGCCAAGAAGTACGGCGCGCTGACCTATATCGACGAGGTCCATGCGGTCGGCCTCTATGGCGAGCGTGGCGGCGGCGTGTCCGAGCGGGACGGCGTGGCGGCCGAAATCGACATCATCGAAGCTACGCTGGGCAAGGCGATTGGCGTCATGGGCGGCTATATCGCCGCCGACGCCGTGATCATCGACGCCATCCGCTCCTATGCCTCCGGCTTTATCTTCACCACCTCGCTGCCGCCGGCCCTGACGGCGGGCGCGCTGGCCTCGGTGCGCTGGCTCAAGCAACACAACGAGGTTCGCGAGGCTCACCAGGAGCGCGCCGCGACCCTGAAGCGGATGATGAAGGAAGCCGGCCTTCCGGTCATGGAAAGCTCGGTGAGCCACATCGTGCCGCTGATGGTCGGCGACGCCGTCCACTGCAAGATGGTCTCCGACATGCTGCTCGAGGACCACGGCGTCTATGTGCAGCCGATCAACTACCCGACCGTGCCGCGCGGCACCGAACGCCTGCGCTTCACGCCGACGCCGTTCCATACCGACGAGATGATGCGCGACCTGGTCCGGGCGCTCGAGAACCTCTGGGCGCACTGCAACATCGCCCGCGTCGGCGGGGTCGCAGCTTAGGACCGACTATCCCCCGTCATGGCCCGAACGAGTCGGGCCATGACGGCGTGAGGGAAGAGCTTTCTCGAAACCTCAAGATCGGGTAGATGTGTTGTCACCCAATCGGAGCTACGCCCGCCGCCGAACGCCCTTTCCAAGACCGATCTGCTTGGCGAAGTCCGACCGACGCTCCGCGTAGGCCGGCGCGACCATCGGGTACTCGGGCGGGAGCCCCCATTTGCGGCGATAGTCCTCCGGACTCAGTCCGAAGCGCGAACGCAGATAGCGTTTCAGCATCTTCAGGTGCGCGCCGTCCTCAAGACAGACGATGTAGTCACGCTGGATCGACTTCGAGATCGGCACCGCCGGCTTCTGCTTCTCGCGCGCCGTCGGGGCGGCCGCTTCGGTCAGGCCGCTCAGCGACTGATGAACGGTCCGGATCAGATCGGGAAGCGCCGCCGCGCCAACCGCGTTTCGACTCACATAGGCCGCTACAATGTCGGAGACATGGGCGAGGATTTCGGTTTCGGACGTGTCCTCACGCCCGGTTTCGTCGACCATTACTCACCTTCTCCTCTGGGTGTGACGCGCCGCCTCGTCGCGCCTGGACGGCGGACGGCTCGTGTCTGCAACGCCTCGTCGGGAGGGCGGTTCCGAGCGAACAGTCACGCGCCGGCGCAGCCCGGGAGCCGGAATCTTCAACGCTACGGGCCGCCGGATGCAAAACCGGCCTGCCTTTTTCCGCAATGCACACTAAAGAGGGCGCGCCGATGCGCCGTTGCCAGGGGATCTGACCATGAACGCCACGACTCCGACCCGCCCCGCCTTCTTCGGCGCTGACCTGACCACCGCCGATCCGGCGATCGCCAAGGCCATCGCGCAGGAACTTGAGCGGCAGCAGAACCAGATCGAGCTGATCGCCTCCGAGAACATCGTCAGCAAGGCGGTGCTCGAGGCCCAGGGTTCGATCCTGACCAACAAGTACGCCGAGGGCTACCCGGGCAAGCGCTACTACGGCGGCTGCGAGTACGTCGACGTCATCGAGCAGCTGGCCATCGACCGCGCCAAGGCGCTGTTCGGCGCCGGCTTCGCCAACGTCCAGCCGCACTCGGGCGCCCAGGCCAACCAGGCGGTGTTCATGGCCCTGCTGACGCCGGGCGACACCTTCATGGGCATGGACCTGGCCGCCGGCGGCCACCTGACCCACGGCTCCCCCGCCAACCAGTCCGGCAAGTGGTTCAAGCCCGTCGCCTACAGCGTCCGCGCCCAGGACCAGTACATCGACTACGACAACGTCGCCGAGGTCGCCCAGCGCGAGAAGCCCAAGCTGATCATCGCCGGCGGCTCGGCCTACAGCCGCGCCATCGACTTCAAGCGCTTCCGCGAGATCGCCGACAGCATCGGCGCCCTGCTGATGGTCGACATGGCCCACTACGCGGGCCTGGTCGCCGGCGGCGCCTACCCCAACCCCGTGCCGCACGCGCATGTCGTGACCACCACCACCCACAAGACCCTGCGCGGTCCGCGCGGCGGCCTGATCCTCACCAACGACGAGGCTATCGCCAAGAAGATCAACTCGGCGGTGTTCCCCGGCCTGCAGGGCGGCCCGCTGGAGCATGTCATCGCCGCCAAGGCCGTGGCCTTCGGCGAAGCGCTGCAGCCGGACTTCAAGCAGTACGCCGAACAGGTGGTCGCCAACGCCAAGGCCCTGGCCGACACCCTGATGGCCTGCGGCGTCAACATCGTCTCGGGCGGCACCGACAGCCACGTCATGCTGGTCGACCTGCGGCCCAAGGGCGTGACCGGCCGTGACACCGAAGCCTCGCTCGAGCGGGCCCACATCACCTGCAACAAGAACGGCATTCCGTTCGACACCGCCTCATTCACGGTGACGTCCGGCGTGCGTCTCGGCACCCCGGCCGGCACCACCCGCGGCTTCGGTGTCGAGGAGTTCCGGCAGATCGGCCGCTGGATCGGCGAGGTCGTCGACGGCCTGGCCGCCAACGGCGCCGAGGGCAACGCGGCGGTCGAGGCGAAGGTGCGCGAACAGGTCATGGCGTTGACGGCGCGCTTCCCGATCTACAACTAATAGGCACGGTCCTCCGGGAGGGGCCCAGATATGCGCTGCCCGTTCTGCGGACACATGGAAAGCCAGGTGAAGGACAGCCGCCCGTCGGAAGACGGCGCGGCCATCCGTCGCCGTCGTCTCTGCCCCGAATGCGGCGGCAGGTTCACCACCTTCGAGCGCGTCCAGTTGCGCGAGCTGACCATCGTCAAGCGGTCCGGGCGGCGCACGCCGTTCGACCGCGAGAAGCTGGCCCGCTCGGTGGCCCTGCCGCTGCGCAAGCGCAACATCGAGCCCGAGCGCGTCGACCGGCTGATCAACGGCATCGTCCGGCAGCTGGAAAGCATGGGCGAGACGGAGATGGCGTCATCAGTGGTCGGGGAGATGGTCATGAAGGCGCTCAAGGCGCTCGATGACGTCGCCTACGTCCGCTACGCCTCGGTCTACCGCGACTTCAAGCACACCGACGACTTCGCGCAGTTCCTGAGCGCCGAGGGTCTGTCGGACGACGTGGAGGATTGAGCTTGGGGGTAACCCTCAAGCTGGCCACCTCGCTCGACGGACGGATCGCAACGGCCTCGGGCGAGAGCCGCTGGATCACAGGTCCCGCCGCGCGGGAGCAGGTTCACCGGCTGCGCGCCCTGCACCAGGCTGTGATGGTCGGGGTCGAGACGGCGATCGCCGATGATCCGGAGCTGACGGTCCGATTGCCGGGCTTTGTCGGCATCCAGCCGGTGCGCGTTGTGCTCGACAGCCGTCAGCGCCTGCCGCTGACATCGAAGCTGGTCCGCGAGGCCGGGCGGCTGCCGACCGTGGTCATTACCGGGCAGAATCCAAACAACCGTTTGACTGACGCTGGGGTCACCGTGCTTCAGGTGGCTGAAGTCGATGGTCGACCCGAGCCGAAGGCGGCGCTGGCGGCGCTGCGGGAGCATCTGCCCCTCGGTGCGGCGTCAGGCATATTCATCGAGGGCGGCGGTCAGGTGGCGGCCAGCTTCCTGGCGGCGGGCCTGGTGGATGCGCTGGAGTGGTTCCGGGCCCCGATCGTGCTCGGGGACGAGGGCCGGCCCGCCGTGGGCGCCTTCGTCTTGAAGGATCTGGCCGCCGCGCCACGTTTCCGCAGGGTTGCGGTCGAGGCGGTCGGCGACGATCTGTGGGAACGCTACGAGAAGGCCTGATGTTCACCGGAATAGTCACAGACGTGGGCCGCGTGCGCTCCGTGCGCGAGACCAACCGCGATCGCCGCTACGAGATCGAGACGGCGTACGACGTCGCCACGATCGACATGGGCGCGTCCATCGCCCACGCCGGCTGCTGCCTGACGGTGGTCGAGAAGGGGGAGGGCTGGTTCGCCGTCGAAGTCTCGGCCGAGACCCTGTCGAAGACGACGCTGAACCGCTGGACCGAGGGCCATAGCGTCAACCTCGAGCGCGCCGCGCGCCTGGGCGACGAGATGGGCGGCCATATCGTCTCGGGTCATGTCGACGGCGTCGGCGAGGTGTTGTCGGTCGAACCCGACGGCGGCTCGCATCGCATCCGCATCCGCGTTCCCCGTCCGTTGCACCGGCTGATCGCCCCGAAGGGCTCGATCACCGTCGAGGGTGTCAGCCTGACCGTCAACGCGGTCGAGGACGACGTCTTCGACATCAACCTCATCCCGCACACCTGGGAAGTCACCACCTTGGGCGAGCTCGCGCCCGGTTACCTGGTCAACCTCGAGATCGACATGCTGGCGCGCTATCTCGCGCGGTGGCAGGAGACTGCGTAAATGTCCCACGACACCCCCATCTCGCCGATTGAAGACATCATCGAGGACGCCCGCAACGGGCGGCCCTACATCCTGGTCGACGCCGAGGACCGCGAGAACGAGGGGGATGTCATCATCCCGGCCCAGTTCGCGACGCCCGAGCAGATCAACTTCATGGCCCGGCACGCCCGCGGCCTGATCTGTCTGTCGATCACCAGCGATCGCGCCCGCCAGCTTCGCCTGCCGCCGATGACGGCCGACAACCGCGAAAGCATGACGACGGCCTTCACCGTCTCGATCGAGGCGAAGGAGGGAGTCACCACGGGCATCTCGGCCCATGACCGCTCGCACACCGTGGCGGTGGCCATCGACCCGACCAAGGACTGCGACGACATCGTCTCGCCGGGCCACATCTTCCCGCTGGTCGCCCGCGACGGCGGCGTGCTGGTCCGCGCCGGCCACACCGAGGCGGCGGTGGACATCTCGCGGCTGGCGGGCCTGAACCCGGCCGGCGTGATCTGCGAGATCATGAAGGACGACGGCACCATGGCCCGCCTGCCGGACCTGGTCTCGTTCGCGCAGCTGCACGGTCTGAAGATCGGCACCATCGCCGACCTGATCGCCTATCGCCGCCGCACCGAGCGCCAGGTCGACCGCGTGCTGGAGACGCCGTTCCACAGCGTCCACGGCGGCGACTTCCGGATGATGATCTACCGCAACCTGATCGACCGGTCCGAGCACGTGGCCATGGTCAAGGGACGGATCGAGGGCGACAAGCCGACGCTGGTCCGCATGCACCAGGTCGATTTCGCGGTCGACATGCTGGGCTTCAGCGGCGGCCGCCGCGACTATGTCGCCTCGGCCCTGCGCGCCATCGGCGAGAACGACGGCCCGGGCGTGGCGGTGTTCATCCGCGACCCCAGCCCGACCTGGCTGTCGGACCGCTACGGCGGCGACGCCGGGGCGCAGTACCGCACCAACGCCATCCGCGACTATGGCGTGGGCGCGCAAATCCTGCTGGACCTCGGGGTGCGGGAAATGGTCTTGCTCACCTCCAGCACGTTCAAGCCGGCGGCGCTGGAGGGCTACGGCCTGAAGATCGTCGGCCGCCAGCCCATCCAGACCCCCGGAGAGGGGCAGGAGTAACCGACCATGTCCGATGAAAAGATCCGCATCCTGATCGTCGAGGGGCGGTTCTACTCCGAGCTGGCCGATGCGCTGCTCGCCGGCGCGACCGACGCGATCAGCGCCTTCGGCGCCGAGTACGACATCATCACCGTCCCCGGAGCGCTGGAGATTCCCGCCGTGATCGCCATCGCCGAGGACGCCGGCGGCAAGGGTGTCCGCTACGACGGCTATGTCGCGCTCGGCACGGTCATCCGCGGCGAGACCTACCATTTCGAGATCGTGTCCAATGAGTCCTCGCGCGGCCTGATGGACCTGGCCGTCCGCAAGGGTCTGGCCATCGGCAACGGCATCATCACCGTCGAGGACGAGGAGCAGGCCTGGGCCCGCGCGCGCCCGTCCGAGGGCGACAAGGGCGGCGGCGCTGCGCGCGCCTGCCTGGAGGTCCTGAGCATCCGCCAGCGCCTGTCGGGACGGTCCTGATGAGCGGCGAGGGCAAGCCCGCGTCCCTGAAGGCGGCCTACGACAAGCTGGTCGCCGCCACGGATGAAAAGGTCAACCTGAGCACCCGCGAGCGCCGCGCCCGCACCGTCGCCCGTCTGGCCGCGATCCAGGCCCTCTATCAGATGGAGATGGGGGGCGCCGGGGCCGAGGATGTCATCGCCGAATTCACCGAGCACCGCTTCGACCGCGACATGGAGGGTGAAACCCTCGCCGAGGCCGACGAGGTCTTCTTCGGCGAACTGGTCAAGGGCGTGGTCGCCGAGCAGGCCTCCATCGACGGGGCCGTCATCGGCCGGCTGGCCACGGGCTGGCGCCTGGAGCGCATCGACGCGACGCTGCGGGCCATCCTGCGCGCCGGCGCCTGGGAGCTGATCCGCCGTCCCGACGTGCCGGTCGAGGTGGCCATCGACGAGTATGTCGAGATCGCCAAGTCGTTCTTCGAAGGGCCCGAGCCCGGCTTCGTCAACGGCGCGCTCGACGGCATCGCCCGCGATGCCCGGGGGTGAGTTCGACTGGATCGCGCAGCTTCTGCGGCCTCTGACCCGGGGCGCGCCGGAAGCGCTCGATCTGCTCGACGACGCGGCGGTGATCCCGTCCAGGCCAGGCTTTGACCTGGTGGTGACCAAGGACGCCCTGGTCGCCGGCGTCCATTTCCTCACCGACGATCCGCTGGACCTGGTGGCGCGCAAGCTGCTGCGGGTGAACCTCTCCGACCTCGCCGCCAAGGGGGCGCAGCCGTGGGGCTACTTCCTCTCCACGGCCTGGCCGACCGGAACCGACTGGTCGACGAAGGCGCTGTTCACCGAGGGGCTGGCGGCGGACGGCGAGATTTTCGACATCAGCCTGCTGGGCGGCGACACGGTGACGACGCCCGGCCCGCTGACCCTGACCGCCACGCTGCTGGGCTGGGTCCCGCAGGGCGGCGCGATCCTGCGCAAGGGCGCCCAGCCCGGCGACCTTCTGGCGGTCAGCGGCGTGATCGGCGACGGCTGGCTGGGTCTGAAGGCGGCGCGCGGCGAACTCGACAGCCCGGCCCTGGCGGACCGCTACCGGCTGCCCATGCCCCGCGTGGACCTGATCCCGGCCCTGAGGGCGCACGCCCGCGCGGCGGCGGACGTGTCGGACGGCCTGCTGGCCGACGCCGGGCATATCGCCAGGGCGAGCGATTGCGGCGTGCGGATTGACCTGGAGGCCATGCCGCTGTCGCCGGAGGCGCGCGTCTGGCTCCAGGGGCGGCCCGCCACGGCCGAGGCGTTGACCGCGCTCGCGACGGGCGGGGACGACTACCAGATCGTCTGTGCGCTGGACGCCGCGCGCGAGGTTCCCGCCGGCCTGACGATCGTCGGCCGCTTCGTCGAAGGGCAGGGTGTGACCGCCTGCTTCAACGGAGACGAGATCGAGGTTCCCCGTCTGGGCTGGACCCACGGCTGATCTAACCTGGCCTTAACCACGGCATGCGATGGGATCGTCATGCGCCGCCGCCAGCTTCTCGCCGCCGTTCCCTTCGCCTTCGCCGCGACCGCCGCCCAGGCTTCCGGCGGCGGCGAGGAAAAAGCCAAGGAAGAGCCCTACGTCAACATCTCGCCGATCGCCCTGCCGATCGCGGTGAATGGCAGGCTGATCAACTATGTCTTCGTCCAGCTGCGCCTGACGCTGTCGCCGTCGGCCGACGGGGCGGCGATGCGCACGCGGGAGCCCTGGTTCCGCGACGCCGTCGTGCGGGCCGGGCACCGGACGCCGTTCACGGTCGCCACCGACTACACGAAGATCGACGAGAAGCGTCTGGTCGCGACCCTGTTGCGGGAAGCGAAGGCCATCGCCGGCGCCTCCAACTTCACGTCCGCCCAACTGATGAGCCAGACCCCCAAGCAGCGCAGCCGCCTGCCGACGCCGCCCGGGCGCTGAGCCCCGCGCGCACTCACCGCGCCCCAACCGGTTGCGCCCTCGCGGGCCAACTGGCAAACACGGTCATCTGAACAACAAGGGACGCCAACACAGGCGTCCCGTCATCGGGTGCTACGGGGTCTGATCGGTACCGGTTGCGAGACTGGCCAGGGATCCCGGGTTCCCGAGTAAAACAGGGGCGCTTGGAAACTATGGACATCGACTTTCTCTGGCTGGCGATCGGCGCCGGTCTGCTCGCCGTCGTATACGGCGTTGTGCAGACCATGGGGCTGCTCAAGAAATCGCCTGGCAATGCGCGCATGCAGGAGATCGCCGCGGCGATCCAGGAAGGCGCTCAGGCCTATCTGAACCGGCAGTACACCACCATCGGCATCGTCGGTGTCCTGGTGATCGTCGTGCTGGCCCTGTTCTTCAAGAGCTGGGAGCAACCGGTCGGCTTCGCGGTCGGCGCGATCCTGTCGGGCGCCGCCGGCTTCGTGGGCATGCTGATCTCGGTCCGCGCCAACGTCCGCACCGCCCAGGCCTCTTCCGAGAGCCTCGCCAAGGGCCTGAACGTGGCCTTCACCTCTGGCGCCGTCACAGGCATGCTGGTGGCGGGCCTCGCCCTGATCGGCGTCGCCGGCTACTACTGGGTTCTGACCGGCCCGCAGGGCAACGCCCTGACCGACCGCGTCGTCATCGACTCGCTGGTCTCCCTCGGCTTCGGCGCCTCGCTGATCTCCATCTTCGCCCGTCTGGGCGGCGGCATCTTCACCAAGGGCGCCGACGTCGGCGGCGACATGGTGGGCAAGGTCGAAGCCGGCATTCCGGAAGATGACCCCCGCAACGCCGCCACGATCGCCGATAACGTCGGCGACAACGTCGGCGACTGCGCCGGCATGGCCGCCGACCTGTTCGAGACCTACGCGGTGACCACGGTCGCCACCATGGTCCTGGCCGCCATCTTCTTCCGCGCCGATGCGGCGCTCACCGCCAACATGATGGTCCTGCCGCTCGCGATCTGCGCCGTCGGCATCGTCACCTCGATCGTCGGGGCCTTCTTCGTCCGCCTCGGCAAGAGCCAGAACATCATGGGCGCCCTGTACAAGGGTCTCATCGTCACCGGCGTGCTGTCGGCGGTCGCCCTCTACTTCCTGTTCCCGATGCTGGTCAGCGGCCAGATCGAGTTCACGCCCTACGGCGCGCTCGAAGCCAAGGCCTACGGGGCCATGGAGCTGTTCTGGTGCTCGATCGTCGGCCTGGTCATCACGGCCCTGATCGTCGTCATCACCGAGTACTACACCGGCACCGGCTTCCGCCCGGTGAAGTCGGTGGCCCAGGCCTCGGTCTCGGGTCACGGCACCAACGTGATCCAGGGTCTGGCCATGTCGCTGGAAGCCTGCGCGGCCCCGGCCATCGTGATCATCGGCGGCATCATCGTCGCCTACGGCCTGGCCGGCCTGTTCGGCATCGCCATCGCCGTGACCGCCATGCTGTCGCTGGCCGGCTTCATCGTCGCCCTCGACGCCTTCGGCCCGGTGACGGACAACGCCGGCGGCATCGCCGAGATGGCCGGTCTTCCGCCGGAAGTCCGCGTCACCACCGACGCCCTGGACGCCGTCGGCAACACCACCAAGGCTGTCACCAAGGGCTACGCCATCGGTTCGGCCGGCCTGGGCGCCCTGGTGCTCTTCGCCGCCTACACCGAGGACCTGAAGTTCTTCACGGCCGAAGCCGCCCCCGGCAGCTTCTTCTATGACCTCGGCGCCGTGGCCTTCGACCTTTCCAACCCGTACGTCGTGGTCGGCCTGCTGTTCGGCGGCCTGCTGCCCTTCCTGTTCGGCGGCATGTCGATGACCGCCGTCGGTCGCGCCGCTCAGGCCGTCGTGGTCGAGGTTCGTCGCCAGTTCCGCGAAAACCCCGGCATCATGACCGGCGAGGTCAAGCCCGAGTACGGCAAGGCCGTCGACATCCTGACCAAGGCCGCGATCAAGGAAATGATCGTGCCGTCGCTGCTGCCGGTCGTCTCGCCGGTGGTGCTGTTCTTCGCGATCAACGCCATCGCCGGCAAGGTCAACGCCTTCGCCAGCCTCGGCGCCATGCTGATGGGCGTGATCGTGACGGGCCTGTTCGTCGCCATCTCGATGACCTCGGGCGGCGGCGCCTGGGACAACGCCAAGAAGGTGATCGAAGAGGGCTTCACCGACAGCGACGGCGTCACCCACGGCAAGGGCTCCGAGGCCCACAAGGCCGCGGTGACCGGCGACACGGTCGGCGATCCCTACAAGGACACCTCCGGCCCGGCCGTGAACCCGATGATCAAGATCGCCAACATCGTGGCGCTCCTGCTGCTGGCGGTTCTGGCCCACTAGACCGGGGAGGGGGCCGGCCCGCCGGCTCCCGACCCACCCACCAACGAGAGAGGCCCCGGAGAGCGATCTCCGGGGCCTTTCCTTTTTGGGGGTATTCTGGCGTTGAATGCGGTTGGCCGGTCGTGTCCGCTGAGGGTGGTTAGCGGTCAGTTGGTCCGATCTATGCCATCAGCTCGCGTGCCTGAGCGAGTAAGTCCGCGCTCCGCGCCTCTGGCGAAAAATGAAGATCGGACAGCGCATCGTACAATTGGTCACACGCTAGACCGAGCTCATTGTGTTCAATGAACTCGGCCACGCAGGCCGCCTGTGCGGGGCCGATTTTCTCGCTTTCGATCTCAAGCGCTTCGGTCAGCAGCAGGCGCACTTTTTGCCAATGTTGGTGGAGCGAGAACGAGGCCATAGCCACAGGCTACGGGCGGCGGTCAACGTCCGCAACGGGTCGAGAGCGGACCGAGACGTCCCCCCCTCCCGTTTCCCCGGCGAAGGCCGGGGTCCATGCGGGGCAAGGGCTCAGAGCGGCTTCATGAATCCCGGCCTTCGCCGGGAAGACGGAGCGATGGGGTCGGCTCCGGGTCGAAGGCGGTAGCAGAGGGGCAAGGTGGCCGCCAAGGCTGCCTTGCGGTGCTACCGCGCTCTTGGACGGCGGCCGCCTGTCCCTCACTATGGCGCGACCGAACAGAGTGACCTGAAAGGACGGCGACATGGCCTTGCTCGACGAGCTGAAGGCGGACCAGCTGGCGGCGCGCAAGTCGAGCGACCGTCTGAAGGCTGACCTGCTGACCACCCTGATCGGCGAAGCGACGCAGATCACGACCGAGGAGTTCAAGCGCGGCGTGACGGCGGTGACGGACGAAAAGGTCGCCGCGACCGTCGCCAAGTTCCTGAAGAGCACGAAGCTGACGCTGGAGAACCTCGCCAGCGAGCGCGCCCGCCTGATCGAAACCGGTGGCGATGCCTCGAAGGTCGACGCGCGCATCACGGCGGCGGAAACCGAACAGGCGATCCTTTCCTCGTACAGCCCAAAGCAGATGACGGAAGCGGAGCTGCGCGACGCCATCAATGCCTTCCGGGCCGCGAACCCGGACGCCAACGTCGGCGCGATCATGTCTCACCTGAAAGAGACCTTCGGCGGCCGGTATGACGGCAAGGCGGCCAGCGCGCTGGCCAGGGGCTAGGCGAAGGGCGCCCTCGCCATCGAAGCGAGACTCCGGAGACCTATAGTCCCGGGACGAAGCGAGACATTCGGCCCCATTCGAAGACATCGCGGCCGCCCGCCGTCCGGTCATTTGTCCCGGCGCTCGCACCGGGGCGCATACTGCCGGGATGCCGTCGTCGATCCCGTTTCCGCTGTCGTCACGATCCCTGGGCCGGGAAGGCCTTGAGGGTCATCGCCCCATGGCGGCAAACGCGGCGCGCGGGCCGTCGTCGCGCGCCGCGCGGCCGCGTCTGTCCCCGCATCGTCCCGCCGCGAACCCGCCGTCGCCCGGTGCGCGCGGAGAATGCGAGACACAGGAGACAGCAAAACGCCCGCTTCACCGTCGTTTGACGATCAAGCGGGCGCTTCAGGATTGGGCCGGCTGTGAAGGCCTAGCGGTCGCCCGGACGGTTGCCGGGGACGCGCTCTTCCTCGTCGCGCGGCAGCATACCGCCACGGCCGACGTTGCCGAGCAGCTGCTCGAGGATGGTCATCTCGCGACCACGGGTCGGGGTCTCGCGGTCGTTCAGGGCGAAGACCTTGCCGTCCTTGAGCGAGTATTTGTTGACCGAAGCCACCTGCTCGGTGGCGGGGTCGAAGGCGATGGCCACGATGTCGCGGCGGGCGACGCGCGGCTGGTAGAAGGCCACGCGGTCGGTCACCTGGCTCATGTAGAACCAGAGATTGGGATCGAAGGTCGACTGCACCGAGGGCGAGCCCAGCTTGCCCATGACGGTCGACTTGGTGTCCTCGCCGGGCTTCACGTCCGCCGGGTCGACTTCAACGGCCTGAAAGCCGGAATAGGTCGTGATCGGCGTGCAGGCGCCGGTCGCCAGGAGGGCCGTGGCGGCAGCTGCGGCAAGGACGACTTTACGAAACATCTCGGCTCCCGGGTGCGCGACGTGCGGCGCAGTGCTTTGACCTATCGCCCGCGGGCGCTTAGTTCAATGCCTCGCTTAGCTCCCGCTGGCGGCGAAATCGAGGCGATATGTCTGCAATGCTGAAGCGTTTCTTCCAGCCAAGGCCCGCGCGCGTCGCGGGCGAAGCCCTCTATGCGGCGGCGGCGGCCCAGGCGCGAACCCCTGGCTTCTATCGCGAGATCGGGACGCCCGACACGCGGGAGGGCCGTTTCGAGCTCTACACCCTGCACGTCATCCTGCTGATGGATCGCCTGCGCGGTCACGGGGCCGCGGCCGACGAGACCAGCCAGGCGCTGTCGGAGCGCTATGTGCGCGGGCTGGACGACGCCTTCCGCGAGCTCGGCGTCGGGGACGTCGGCCTCGCCAAGCGGATGAAGGCCCTGGGCCAGGCCTTCCTGGGCCGGCTCAAGGCCTACAGCGACGCCTTCGCCGCCCTGCCGGACGCAACGCCGTTGCGGGACGTCGTGGGCAGGACGGTCCTGGAAGGCGGGGAGGGCGATGTGGACGCCCTGACCGCCTATGTCATCAAGAGCCGCAAGTCGCTTTCCGCACAGCCTCTGGAGCGCCTGTGCGAGGGCGTCGTCGCCTGGGAGCCCCTGGCATGATCGGCAAGTCACCCTGGAAGGAACCGTTCCGCTTCATCGAGATCGGCGCTGGACCGACAAAGCGATCGCTCGAAGCCGACGCCGCGACCTGCAAGGCCGTCGCGCGGCACCTGGATGTCGAGTCGATCGCGTCGCTGTCCGCCGACCTGACGGTGCGCCCCTGGCTGGACGGCGCGGAGGTTCGCGGCCGGTTCCGCGCGGTTGTGACGCAACTGTGCAGCGTCAGCGCCGAGCCCTTTGACGAAGACGTCGCCGGCGAGTTCATGGTCCGGGTGCTGGCGGCCGACAGTCCGAACGCTCCGACCGAACCGGTTGGCGAGGAAGTGGACCTGGATCCGGAGGCCGATGATCCGCCGGATGTCGTCGAGGGCGGGGCGTTCGACCTCGGCGGCTACGTGGTGGAGCACCTTTCGCTGGAGCTGGATCCCTTCCCCCGGAAGCCCGGCGCGACGTTTCAGCCCCCCGAACCGACCAATCGGCGTCGCCGTTCGCCGTCCTGAAGCTGTTGCGGAAGGATGACGCCCCGGAATGACGCTTTCCGGAGGCCGGGCTTGCATCATCTCCCCGCGGGGGTAAGTTCCCGCCGCTGCGCCCCGCGGGGCGCGTCCGTGATGGAATCGCGACCGGCCTTGCCCCAATCTATCGTCATCTCCATCGATGCCATGGGCGGCGACCATGGTCCCGCCGTCACCGTTGCCGGCGTCGACCTCGCCGCGAAGGCGTCTCAGGACGTCAGTTTTCTGCTCCACGGCGACGCTGAGAAGATCAACGCCGAGCTTGCGCGCTACCCCGCCGCCCGGGCCGTCAGCCAGGTGCGGCATACCGACAGGGCGATCTCGATGGACGAGAAGCCCGCCCAGGCCATGCGCCGGGGCAAGGGCTCCAGCGTCTGGAACGCGATCGAATCGGTGAAGGCCGGCGAGGCCGCCGCCGCCGTCTCGGCCGGCAACACCGGCGCGCTGATGGCCATCTCCATGCTGATCCTGCGGATGGCCAAGGACATCAACCGGCCCGCCATCGTCGCCAGCTGGCCGACCAGCCGGGGCATCACCGCCGTGCTGGACGTCGGCGCCAACGTCGAGAGCGACGCCGAACAACTGGTCGAGTTCGCCATCATGGGCGCGGCCTTCCACCACGCGGTGCATGGCTCGCAGCGGCCCACCGTCGGCCTCCTCAACGTCGGCTCGGAAGAGCAGAAGGGGCACGAGGAGGTGCGTGAGGCCCACGCCCTGCTGCGCGCGACGAAGCTGGACCTCGACTACCACGGGTTCGTCGAGGGCAACGACATCGCCAAGGGAACCGTGGACGTCATCGTCACGGACGGTTTCACCGGCAACATCGCGCTGAAGACCGCCGAGGGCCTGGCCCGGTTTTTCGCCAACGAGCTGCGCGCCAGCTTCAAGTCGAGCGTGCTGTCGATGCTGGGCGCCGTGTTCGCGGCCGGAGCGCTGGGAAAGATGCGCAAGCGCATGGATCCGGGCGCGGTCAACGGCGGTCCGTTGCTGGGTCTGAACGGCATCGTGGTCAAGAGCCACGGCGGCGCCGACGCCAAGGGGTACGCCGCCGCCATCCGCGTGGCCGTCGATCTGGCCCGCAGCGATTTTTCCGCCGAGATCGACCGCAACATGTCGCGGTTGACGGCCACCCTGTCGCAGCCGGCGTCTGCGCCGGTCGAAGGAGCGAGCGAGTGAGCGTTCTGCGTAGCGTCGTAACCGGCGTCGGCGGTTACCTGCCGGAAGACGTCGTCACCAATGAAGACCTTTCCCGGGTTGTCGACACCACCGACGACTGGATCCGCGAGCGTACGGGCATTCGCCAGCGGCACCGGGCGAGCGACGACCAGGCCGTTTCCGACCTTGCGGTCGAGGCGGCCCGCAAGGCGCTGAACTCGGCGGGCCGGACGCCGGCCGACATCGACCTGATCATCGTGGCGACCACGACCGCCGATCTGACCTTCCCCGCGACCGCGGCCATCGTGCAGCGCAAGCTGGGCTGCCCGGTCGGCATCGCCTTCGACGTCCAGGCGGTCTGCTCGGGCTTTGTCTACGGCATGAGCGTCGCCGACGGCTTCGTGGCGCGAGGCCATGCGAAGTGCGCGCTGGTCATCGGCGCAGAGACGATGACGCGTCTGATGGACTGGACCGACCGCGGCACCTGCGTGCTGTTCGGAGACGGGGCCGGCGCGGTCATCATGGAGCCGATGGAAGGGCAGGGGACCACTGCCGACCGCGGCCTGCTCGGCTTCGCGCTGCGCTGCGACGGGACCAAGCAGGACCTGCTCTATGTCGATGGCGGCCCCTCGACGACCGGCACGGTCGGCAAGCTGCGTATGCAGGGCAACCAGGTCTTCAAGCACGCGGTGATCAACATCTCCGAGGCCGTGACCGCCGCCGCCAAGGCGGCTGGCATCGAGGTCTCCGACGTCGACTGGTTCATCCCCCACCAGGCCAATGAGCGCATCCTCAAGGGCGTCGCCAACCGGCTGGGCATCGACGAGCACAAGGTCATCCAGACGGTGGGCGACCACGCCAACACCTCCGCCGCCTCCATCCCGCTGGCCCTGGCCCACGGCGTCGCCGACGGGCAAATCAAGAAGGGCGACCTGCTGCTGATGGAGGCCATGGGCGGCGGACTGACCTGGGGCGCCTGCGTGGTGAGGCTTTAGGTCCTTATTCCGCTCCTGCCGGGAACCCTTTGACTTGACGCGGCAATCGGGCCATGCACCCTGACTTGTTCTAGGGGTGTCTTGGAGACCGGGGGCATGAAGGGCGAGACCCTCACGCGAGCCGACCTGACTGAAGCTGTGCACGAAGAGGTCGGCCTGACGCGGCAGGACTGCGGCGGGCTGGTCGAGCGTACGCTCGATCTGGTGGCCGAGGCGCTCGAGAACGGCGAGACCGTCAAGCTGTCCGGCTTCGGCGTTTTCCAGGTCCGCGCCAAGAAGGCCCGCATGGGCCGCAATCCCAAGACCGGCGAACCGGCCGAGATCGAGCCCCGCCGGGTCATCGGCTTCCGGGCCTCTCAGGTCATGAAAGCGCGCATCGATCGCGCGCTGAGCGACTAGGGCGCGCCGGTGGCGAAGGGCCCCAACGCCTTCCGCACCATCTCTGAAGCCGCCGACGAGCTTGGCGTGCCGCAGCATGTGCTGCGCTTCTGGGAGACCAAGTTCTCCTTCATCCGCCCCATGAAGCGCGCCGGCGGCCGTCGGTTCTACCGGCCGCAGGATGTCGCCGTGCTGCGCGGCGTCCGGACGCTGCTTCACGACGAAGGCCTCACGATCAAGGGCGTCCAGAAGCTCCACAAGGAGCAGGGCGTCCGTCGGCTGATCGCGATCGGCGGAGGCGAGGCGGTCTCCGCCCCGGCCGCCTCCGAAGCCCGTCAGGCCGCCGGCGAGCCGGCCCGCCTGGACTCGGCGGCGCGTGATCGCCTCGGGTTCGCGCTGGATGACCTGACGATCATCAAGGCCCGCCTCGACGCCCTGCTCAAGGGCGGCTGAAACTTCCGAAAATGCCCCATTGCCGGGCCGGGGGGCGGCGCCTATAAGGGCCCTCCCCATCGACGGGTCGTTCGCGACCCCTCGAAAACGGTGTCGGAGCGTGGCGCAGCCTGGTAGCGCACTTGACTGGGGGTCAAGGGGTCGCAAGTTCAAATCTTGTCGCTCCGACCATCGTTTTCCTGAGAAGATGTGTAATGCGTTTGGCCTACACGGTTGGCTATGCCTGCCGCGACCAAACTCATCGCGGCGCGCGCCCAAAGGCCCTCTGCAGAGCCTTGCTGATCTCTTGCAGGTCACCGTAGGCGAGGGAGATTGTTCGACGAAGTTGCTGCAACTGCTCCTCGAGCGACGGTGCCGTCACGCCATCACCGTGCTGCGATTTCCCGCTGAACCCAAGGTCCAAGGCCTCGAGAGTGTTTGCCGCCCAGGTTCGGGCATCCTCGATCGCCGCTATCTGCCGATCGCTAAAGAGGTCAGCAAGTTCGACGGCGCTGACGGCTTGATGAAACACAGTCAAAAGGCGTCGCGCTATGTCGGCGCCGCCCAAATTCCAAACGCGTCCTGCTTGAGCGCGTAAGCCAGCGCCCTCTCCAACGGACCAAGTGACCTGATGACGGCGTAGGCTCGTCCGCGCGCGGCCCGGTGACGCTCCCGACGAGGCACGGCTATCGCGATGAGCAAGCCGGCTATTGTGCCGATCGCCTGAACCCAGGCGGCCAGTCCTGGCGAGCGTTCGATGGCCTCGAGCACCGTGGACCACAATTGCATGTTCCGCCCCTCTTCCCCGGGGTGAAACTTAACCTGCAAGTCTCCCCGCATGCCATAGTGACGTGTGAAGCGCCGGTGTACCCTCTAGCGGTTCATCCACTTCATGAGCGGGATCAGGGGCAGGCCCCAGGCCGTGCCCACCACCAGGTAATAGGCCAGCTGGGCGGCCCAGTGGGCCGGCAGATGATCGGCCACGGCCAGGGCCGCCGCCACATAGACGAACAGGAACACCAGCATCGCCAGGGTTCCGATGAGCTTCTTCAGTCGCGGGTTCATTCTGCCTCCGGCGGCGCGACGGGGCCGCGCCGCCTTCGACATAGAGCGCGACTAGCCGCGTTTGAAGAGGCCGACGATGAACAGCAGGATCACCGCCCCGAGCGTGGCGAAGATCAGGGTGCCCAGAAGGCCGCTGACACCGATGTTCAGCTGGGTTGCGATAAACCCGCCAATCAGACCGCCGACGACGCCGACCACCAGGTTGGTCAGCAGGCCGTGGTTGCGGCCCATCAGCTTCTCGGCCAGCCAGCCGGCGGCGATACCAATCAGAATTGCGGCGATCCAGCCCATGAATTTCTCCTCCAGCCCCGTGATCGGGCTTTGCGGAAACTGTGCGGGGCTGTTTGCGGTTCCACAAGCCGCGCCGAGTCACCGTTTCGGCATCAGCCCGACCACCGTCAGCAGCGCCGTGGCGCCGGCGAGCGCGGCCAGCGCGAAGGCCGCCAGGCCGCCCACGTCCAGGCCCAGCAGGCCGGCGGCGGAAGCGCCGAGGACCGCGCCGGCCAGTCCGATCCCCAGGCAGGCGAACAGCGACCGGCCCATGCCGAGCAGCGCGCGCGCCAGCACGCCGGCCAGCAGCCCGATCACAACAGCGGCGAAGAGGCCTGGTCCCGACATCACCCTCACCATGACAGCGGATCGCGATGACGTCACGGCTCTGGACCCAGGGCCGGGACCGGCCTAGGTAGTCCTCGCCGAGTATCCGCCCCGTCCCCGGGGCCCAGCAGAGGCGGCGATGACTTCGTTCCTGCGTTCCGACCGGTCCCGCCCGGTCGCGGTCTGGCTGTTCGCCGTGGCCGCCCTTGTCCTGGCCATGGTCGTCGTGGGCGGCGCGACCCGTCTGACCGGCTCGGGCCTGTCGATCACCGAATGGAAGCCGGTCACCGGCGCCCTGCCGCCGATGTCCGAGCAGGCCTGGCAGGCCGAGTTCGGCAAGTACAAGGTCATTCCGCAGTACACCCAGCTGAACCGCGGCATGACCCTGGACGAGTTCAAGGGCATCTACTGGTGGGAGTGGGGCCACCGGCTGCTCGGCCGCCTGATCGGCCTGGCCTTCGCCCTGCCGTTCGCGGTCTTTCTGATCCGCCGGCAAATTCCCAAGCGCCTGATCTGGCGCTGCGGCGCGATGCTCGGCCTTGGCGGCCTGCAGGGCGCCATCGGCTGGTGGATGGTCTCCAGCGGCCTGGCTGATCGGGTTTCGGTGGCGCCGGAACGGCTGGCCACGCACCTGGGCCTGGCGCTGGCGCTGTTCGTGATGCTGGTCTGGACCGGCCTGGACGCCTGGGCCGGCGCGCCACGGCAGGAAAACCCGACGCGCTGGCGGTCGGTGGGCCTGGTCTTCCTCGGCGCGGTCCTGTTCCAGAGTTTGCTGGGCGCCTTGGTGGCAGGGGCGGACGCTGGCTACATCTTCAACGACTGGCCGCTGATGAACGGCGCGCTGGTCCCGCGCGACTACGCCGGCGACACCCTTTGGGCGACGATCGCCCACAACCAGGCTTCGGTGCAGCTGCACCACCGGCTCGGCGCCTACCTTCTGTTCGCCGGCGCCATCCTCATGGCCGTCATGGCCTGGCGCGCCCGCTACCTGCCGCAGGAGGCGCGCACGCTGGCGCTGGTCGCGCTGGGCGTCACGGTGATGCAGGCGGTTCTGGGCATCGCCACCCTGATGGCCGGCGTACCGCTGTGGCTGGGGATCCTGCACCAGGCGGGCGCCGTCTTCCTGCTGGCCGCGGCCACCGCCTTCGCCTGGCGGGTGCGACGTCCGTAGGGCAGGGCGCGTGCGTTCGGTATTATAATACCTCTCATCGCAAACCCTTGTCGCACAGGGGTTTGCGCCTGTTGCTGGCGCATCATGTGTTGACAGGCCGGCAGGGCGCGGGTATTGCCCCGCCCTCACGTCGGGAACCGCTCGTTCCCGCTCGCAATACGGATCTGTCCCATGATGAAGACCACGGCTTCTTTGAAGCCCGCCGAGGTCGAGAAGAAGTGGATCGTGATCGACGCCGAGAACGCCGTTGTCGGCCGTCTCGCGTCCTTCATCGCCATGCGTCTTCGCGGCAAGCACCGCCCCGACTACACCCCGCACGTCGACTGCGGCGACTATGTCGTCGTGATCAACGCCGACAAGGTGAAGTTCACGGGCCGCAAGCTCGACCAGAAGATCTACTACCGCCACACCGGTCACCCGGGCGGGGTCAAGTCGATCACCGCCGGCAAGCAACTGAGCGGCCGCTTCCCCGAGCGCGTGCTCGAGAAGGCCGTCGAGCGCATGCTGCCGAAGGAAAGCCCGCTGGCCCGGGCCCAGATGACGCACCTGCGCATCTTCAACGGCGCCGAGCACACCCATCAGGCTCAGAGCCCTGAGCCCGTCGCGTTCGCCGAACGCAACAGCAAGAACACCCGGAGCCAATAAGTCATGGCCGAAGCCCAAGGTTTCGAGGCCCTGCAAGGCCTCTCGTCGAACCCCGACGTCGCGCCGGCCGAACGCAAGGTCGACGCTCAGGGTCGCTCCTACGCGACCGGCAAGCGCAAAAACGCGGTCGCCCGCGTGTGGATCAAGCCCGGCAAGGGCACGATCACGATCAACGGTCGTGACCAGGAGATCTACTTCGCCCGTCCCGTGCTGCGCATGATGATCGCCCAGCCCTTCCAGGTCACCGACCGGGTCGGCCAGTTCGACGTCGTCGTCACCGTCCTCGGCTCGGGCCTCTCGGGCCAGGCCGGCGCCGTGCGTCACGGCATCTCCAAGGCCCTGACCTACTTCGAACCGACCCTGCGTCCGGTCCTGAAGCCGCACGGCTTCCTGACCCGCGACAGCCGCGTCGTCGAACGCAAGAAGTACGGCAAGGCCAAGGCCCGCCGCAGCTTCCAGTTCTCGAAGCGCTAGTCGTTCGCGAACCTGTTTTGCGAAAGGGCGCTTCGGGAAACCGAGGCGCCCTTTTCTTGTCGTGCGTCCTTCGACACGCCACTTCGTGGCTGCTCAGGAGGACTGGGTCAGAAGGCGCACAACCCAAGTCATCCTGAGCAGGCCCGTGGGGCCGTGTCGAAGGACGCAGTGAGGAAGGGATCGAGCAATGGCCACTCCCAAGGTCTTCATCGACGGCGAAGCCGGCACCACCGGGTTGCAGATCCGCGAGCGGCTGGCCGGCCGCACGGACATCGAGCTGCTGTCGATCGCCCATGAGAAGCGCAAGGACGCCGGCGCCCGGGCCGAGCTGCTGAACGCCGCCGATGTGTCGATCCTCTGCCTGCCCGACGACGCGGCGCGCGAGGCGGTGGCCATGGTCACCAACCCGTCGGCCCGGATCATCGACGCCTCGACCGCCCACCGCACAGCGCCGGGATGGGCCTACGGATTCCCGGAGATGACCCGCGACCAGCGGGCCGCCGTGGCCGGCTCGACGCGGGTGTCCAATCCCGGCTGCTATCCGACCGGCGCCATCGCCCTGGTCCGGCCGCTGGTCGCCGCCGGGCTGATGCCGCAGGACTGGCCGGTCAGCGTCAACGCCGTCAGCGGCTATTCCGGCGGCGGCAACCCGATGATCGCCGAGTTCGAGGACGTCGAGAGCCCGACCTATACGCCGGTCGCCTACCGCATCTACGGCATGGGTCTGGAGCACAAGCACGTCGCCGAGATGCAGATCCATTCGGGCCTGCTGACCAGGCCGCTGTTCGCGCCGGCCGTTGGTCGCTACCGCCAGGGCATGATCGTCGAGGTCCCGCTGCACCTCTCGCTGATGGGCAGCGCGCCGTCCCTGAAGGACGTCCATGCCGCGCTGGCGCAGGCCTACCATGGCGAGGCCTTCGTCGAGGTGGCGTCGCTGGACGAGGCCGCGGCGCTGAAGACGCTTGATCCGGAGGGCCTCAACGGCACCAACCGGATGAAGCTGTTCGTGTTCGGCTCCGACGCGACCCGGCAGGCGCGGCTGGTGGCGCTGCTCGACAACCTGGGCAAGGGCGCGTCCGGCGCGGCGGTGCAGAACATGAACCTGATGCTGGGCCTGCCCGAGGCCGCCGGCCTGTGACCGTTCGGCGGGCGTCCCCCGCCGACACGGCGGCGCTGCGGGCGCTGATGGCGACCAGCAACGGCTACGAGCGGCCGGCGGCGCGGGCGATGATCGTCGCCTTCGCGGGCGGCTGGTCCGTCCCCGACGACGCCCATGAAGCGTGGGTCGTGGAGCAGGCCGGCGCCATCGCCGGCTTCTTCGCCCTGATCCCGCACGGCGCGGACCAGGAGCTCGACCTGTTCTTCACCGCCAATGACGCCCAGGGCTCGGGGCTCGGCCGCCGGCTGTTTCAGGCCATGGCCGAGCGGGCGAGGGCGCTGGGCGCGGCCTGGGTGGTGATCTCGTCGAACCCGGAGGCCGCCGGCTTCTACCGTCGCATGAGCGCGGTCGATGTCGGGGTCACGCCGCCGGGCGACGGGATCGCCTGGGCGCGGCCGAAGCTGAAGCTCGTGCTCTAGTCTCCCTCCCCCTTGTGGGGAGGGTGGCTTGGCGAGCGAAGCGAGACGAGACGGGTGGGGCAAGCAGCGATCATCAGCCAGCGCTGAACGCGGCCAATCACTTGCCCCACCCTGACCTGCTGCGCAGGTCTGTCCCTCCCCACAAGGGGGAGGGAGGGCTAAATCGCTTTCCAGAACACCACGGTCGCCTCGGAGCCGCCGCCGCTCTTGAGCGCGAAGTCGGGGATCCTGCCGGCCTCGGTCCAGCCCAGCTTGCGATAAAGGCCGTCGGCGACGCCGCCCTCGACGGTGTCCAGCACCAGCAGGCGGCGGCCCAGGTCTCTCGCTGCCTGTTCGGCGGTCGCCATCAGCTGTTTCGCCAGTCCCTGACCGCGCGCGCGAGGGTGCACCATCAGCTTGGCGACCTCGGCCCGGTGCGCGCCGTTGGGCTTGCCGACCGGGTGCAGCTGGATCGTACCGACCGGGCCGTCTTCGTCGTAGTGGGCCCACAGCAGGATGTCGCCGGCCGCGACGCCCTGCGCCACGCCGCGCCAGTAGGCCTCCGCCTCATCGGACGGCATGGGATGCAGGAAGCCGATGGAGGCGCCGTCCGCGACGCAGGCGTCGAGCAACGCCGCCCACCCGGGCAGGGCGGCGCCCAAGGCTTCGGCGGTGACCGTTTCAGGCGTCAGGAGCGCACCTTCACAAAGCTCCCGGGCGCATCCTCCAGCGGCGCGCCGAGCGGGCCCTTGCTCGGATCACGTGCGGGAACGAGTCCGCCCGAGCGTTCCTTCAGCCAGGCGCTCCAGTGCGGCCACCAGCTGCCCGGGTGCTCGACGGCGGCGGCCCGCCATTCATCGACGGTGGCGGGCAGGTCGGGGTTGGTCCAGTGCAGGTACTTCTTCGCGTCGGGGTGATTGATCACGCCTGCGATGTGGCCGCTGCCGGCCATGGTGAAGGTCACCGGGCCGCCGAACAGCTTGGCGCCGCGATAGATGCTGCGGAACGGCGCGATGTGGTCGTCGCGCGAGGACTGGACATAGATCGGCGTCTTGACCTTCGACAGGTCCAGCTTCACCCCGTCCAGGACCAGGTTGCCCTTGGCCAGCGCGTTGTCCTTGTAGAAGTTGCGCAGGTAGAACAGGTGCAGCGCCTTGGGCATCCGCGTCTGGTCGCTGTTCCAGAACAGCAGGTCGAAGGGCTTGGGCTCCTTGCCCATCAGGTAGTTGTTCACGAAGAACGACCAGATCAGATCGTTTCCGCGCAGCGAGTTGAAGGTGTCGGCCATCGACTTGCTGGGCAGGAATCCGCCCGACTGGTCCATGGTCTCTTCAATGTCGCGCAACCAGGCGTCGTCGACGAACAGCTTCAGGTCGCCCGCCTCCTCGAAGTCCTGCTGGGCGGCGAAGAAGGTGGCCGAGCTGATCCGCTTGTCACCCCTGGCCGCCATGTGGGCCAGCGCGCAGGACAGCAGCGTGCCGCCGATGCAGTAGCCGACGGTGTTCACCCGGTCGGTTCCGCACTGCTTCATCACCTGCTGGGTGGCGTCGTAGATGCCCTCCTTCAGGTAGCTCTCGAAGGTCTTGGCGGCGAGCGCCTCGTCCGGATTGACCCAGCTGGTCACGAAGACGGTGAAGCCCTGGCCGGTCAGCCAGCGGACCAGGCTGTTATCGGGCCTAAGGTCGGTGATGTAGAACTTGTTGATCCACGGCGTGAACAGCAGCAGCGGGATCTCGTGCACCTGCTCGGTGGTGGGCGTGAACTGCAGCAGCTGCAGGATGTCGTTCTGATAGACGACCTTGCCCGGCGTGGTGGCGACGTTCTCGCCGACCTTGAACTGCTCCATGTCGGTCTGGCTGATGGCCAGTTGGCCGCCGCCGCGGGTCAGGTCCGCGGCGAAGTTCTCCATGCCGCGCACCAGGCTTTCGCCGCCGGTGGACATGGCTTCGCGCAGGGCGGCGGGGTTGGACATCAGGAAGTTCGACGGCGAGATCGCGTCGGTCAGCATCTTCATGAAGAACTCGACCCGGCGCTTCTCCAGCGGGTCGACGCCCTCGACGTCGGTGATCAGGGTGTTCAGCCAGTTGGAGCTGAGCAGATAGGACTGCTTCATGACGTCGAACATGGGGTTGGAGCCCCAGTCCGGATCGTTGAAGCGTTTGTCGCCCTTGCTCGGCTCAACCACAGGCTCGACGGTGTCGCCGGCCATGCGGCGGGCGGTGTTCTGCCACAGGTCCATGTAGCGGCTGAACAGGTCGGCCTGGGCGCGCAGCAGCCGGTCCGGCTGTGCGGCGAGGCGGCCCATGACGTCGGTCAGGGCCGGGCCGACGTGGAACGGGTCGGGCGTCAGGGCGGCGGGGCTGTCGGCCTGGCGCAGGGCCGCCTCGGCGATTGCGCCCTGGGCGGTCACCGCCGCGCGGGCCAGATTCGCCGACAGCTTTTCCATCGCCTCGCGCTGCTGGGCCGACATGAAGGCGGCCGGGTCGGTAAAGCCCGGGGTCTCGAAAGGGGCGGAGCCGGGGGACGGCGCGGCGGCGGCGGTCTGCGGCGCTTCACGGGCAGGTTCCCGGCTCGGGTCGGTCCTGGGCGCGGACGTGGGCTGAGGCTTGGGCGTGGCGCTCTTCTTCGGCGTCGCGGGCTTGGGCTTGGCCGCCTTTTGCGCGTCGACGGCCTTGGCCGGAGCCGGCTTCGGCGCGGGGGCAGGCTTGGCCGGAGCCTTGCGTTTGCGCGGGGTCTTGGCGTCCGTGCCGGCCATGTCGTTTCCTTCCCGGGGCGTGGCGGCTTCGAGCAGCCTTTCGCTGACCGCGATCATGGCTTAGACCGGGCTGCAAATGGAAGGCGACACGCACATTTTCTGGCGAGCCGGTCGGCTGGCGCTCCTCGCGGGCGCGGCGATGACCCTGGGCGCCTGCGTGGCGATCGACGCAGTCGAGCCGGGCGCCAACGCGGCGATCGATCCCGCCTCGCCGGCCTCCGCCGCCGTGGCCGCCGCCGCCGCCGATCCCGGCCCCTGGCCGACCTTCGCCGGCATTCCCGAGATGCCGGCCGATGTTCGCACCGCGTCCCAATGGGGCGAGGCCGTGGCCGACCAGGAGGCTGACCGGCTGTTCACCGAGCGCAACGTGGCCCCCGACACCTGGAGCCTCACCGCCACCGAAGCCTTCGCCGCCGACCTGCGGGCCAGGGTGGCGGAGATCGACGTTCATGCGCCGACCGATGCGGAGATGGCCGAGTCCGAAGCCTATGCCCGCGCCCTTCGCGCTCGAGCTACCCCGCCTCCGCTGCCGAGGTGATGCCGGCGCGGCGGGGGCATGAATTTCCCTGAACCTGCTTGGACAAAGCCCTTCCGGGGGCTATCCATGCGCGACCTTCGCTCCAGAGCGCGCCGGATGGCGCAGACGAGCCCCAAATGACGACCGAATTCCACCGTATCCGGCGCCTGCCGCCCTACGTCTTCGAAGAAGTGAACCGCATCAAGGCGAAGCTGCGCGCCGAGGGGACGGACATCATCGACTTCGGGATGGGCAATCCCGACATGCCGACGCCCAAACATATCGTCGACAAGCTGGTCGAGACGGCCCGCGACCCCAAGGCCGGCCGCTACTCGGCCTCCAAGGGCATCATCGGCCTGCGCCGCGCCATGGCCGGCTACTACGACCGCCGCTTCGGCGTGAAGCTGAACCCAGACACCGAGGTGATCGCCACCCTGGGGTCGAAGGAGGGTTTCGCCAACCTGGCCCAGGCCCTGACCGCGCCCGGCGACGTGATCATCTGCCCCAACCCGGCCTATCCGATCCACGCCTTCGGCTTCATCATGGCCGGCGGCGTCATCCGCCATGTGCCGGCCCTGTCGCCGGAGGAGTATCTGGCGGGCGTCAGCCGGGCGGTGAAGCACTCGGTGCCGCCGCCCAACATCCTGATCCTCAGCTACCCGTCCAACCCGACGGCCCAGTGGGTCGACCTGGACTTCTACAAGGACGCGGTGGCGCTGGCGAAGAAGCATGACCTGCTGGTCATCAGCGACATCGCCTATGGCGAAATCTACTTCGACAACAACCCGCCGCCGTCGATCCTGCAGGTCGAGGGGGCCAAGGACATCGCCGTCGAGGTCAACAGCCTGTCCAAGACCTACGCCATGGCCGGCTGGCGCGTCGGCATGGTGGTCGGCAACGCCCGCATCTGCGCGGCGCTGGCGCGGGTGAAGTCCTACCTCGACTACGGCGCCTTCCTGCCGATCCAGGTCGCGGCCGCCGCGGCGCTGAACGGCCCGCAGGACTGCGTCGACGAGATCCGCGCCATCTACAAGGGCCGTCGTGACACCCTGGTCAACTCGATGAAGCGCGCCGGCTGGGACATCCCCGCGCCGCCCGCCTCGATGTTCGCCTGGGCCAAGCTGCCCGAGCAGTACAAGGACGCCGGCTCGATGCTGTTCTCCCGCCTGCTGGTCGAGGAGGCCGGCGTCGCCGTGGCTCCCGGCACCGGCTTTGGCGAGTACGGCGAGGGCTATGTCCGCATCGGCCTCGTCGAGAACGAGCACCGCATCCGGCAGGCGGCCCGCAACGTGAAGAAGTTCCTGGCCAACTCCGAGAAAATTCTCGCGAAGGCCCATAACACCATGGCGGGGCAATGAGCCGGAAGGTCTGGAAAATCGGTGTCGCGGGCCTGGGCACCGTCGGCGGCGGCCTGCTGCAGTTCCTGTCGGAGCGGCCCGATTTCGCGCCGGCCGGGGGCAGGGTGGTCGTCACTGGCGTCTCCGCCCGCTCGCGCTCGCGACCGCGCAGCGTCGATATCTCGGGCCAGACCTGGTTCGACGACCCGGTCGCCCTGGCGACCTCGCCCGAGACCGACATCTTCGTCGAACTGGTCGGCGGCTCCGACGGCCCGGCCAAGGCCGCCGTCGAGGCGGCGCTGAAGGCCGGCAAGCCTGTCGTCACGGCCAACAAGGCCCTGATCGCCGAGCATGGCGCGGAACTGGCCGTGCTGGCCGAGGCGGCCGGCGTCCCGCTGCTGTTCGAGGCCGCCGTGATGGGCGGCACCCCGGCGGTCAAGATGCTGCGCGAGGCCATGGTCGGCGACGAGGTCAAGGGCGTCGCCGGCATCCTCAACGGCACCTGCAACTTCATCCTCAGCGAGATGGAGGCCAAGGGCTCGGCCTTCGCCGACGTGCTCAGCGACGCTCAGCGCATGGGCTACGCCGAAGCGGACCCGACCATGGACGTCGGCGGCTTCGACGCGGCCCACAAGGTGTCGATCCTCGCCGCCCTGGCTTTCGGCTGCGCGCCCAACTTCGCGGCGGCCGAGATCGAGGGCATCACCGGCGTCGACGCGCTGGACATCCGCATGGCCCGGGATCTGGGCTATCGCATCCGCCTGATCGCCTCGGCCGACATCAGCGCCGAAGGCGTGGCCGTCCGCGTGCATCCCTCGCTGGTGCCCGAAGGCCACCCGTTGGCCGAGACGCGCGGCGCGCTCAACGCGCTGTTCATCGAGGGCGCCCGTATCGGCCGGATCTTCATCCAGGGTCCCGGCGCCGGTTCCGGCCCCACCGCCGCCGCCGTGGCCGCCGACATCGCCGATGTGATGACCGGCGCCACGCGCCCGGTGTTCCAGGCGCCGGCCCGCGAGCTGAAGCCGTTCGTCGCCGTCGCGCCGACCCGCCGGGTCGGCAAGGCCTATCTGCGGCTGCTGGTGAAGGACCAGGCCGGCGTCATCGCCGCCGTGTCCGAAACCCTGGCCGAGTGCGGCGTGTCGATCGACAGCTTCCTGCAGAAGCCGGTCGAGGACGCGGGCGGCGTGCCCATCGTGCTCACCACCCACGCCATCGCCGAGTCGGTGCTGACCGACGCGATAAATCGCATCGAAAAGCTGCCGGCTGTGCTAGAGCGACCCCGGCTGTTGCGCATCGCGCGCATCTGAAATCCTCCGACAATATGCTGGAGCCCCTCTCGAAGAGGGCCGGGAGATATAGACTAGATGAGTTCCGAGACGCTGGACCGTAGCCTCGTGCTCGACGCCGTGCGCGTGACCGAGGCCGCCGCCATCGCCGCCTGGGGCCTGGTGGGCCGGGGCGACGAAAAGGCCGCCGACCAGGCCGCCGTCGACGCCATGCGCAACGCCCTGAACGAACTGGCCATCGACGGCGAGATCGTCATCGGCGAGGGCGAGCGCGACGAAGCCCCGATGCTGTACATCGGCGAGAAGGTCGGCACCGGCAAAGGCCCCGGCATCGACATCGCGCTGGACCCGCTCGAAGGCACGACCCTGACGGCCAAGGCGATGGCCAACGCGCTGGCCGTCATGGCCTGGGCGCCAAGGGCACCCTGCTCAACGCGCCCGACACCTACATGGACAAGATCGCCTGCGGGCCGGGCTATCCGGAAGGCGTCATCGACCTGGACAAGACTCCGGCCGAGAACGCCCAGGCCATGGCCAAGTCCAAGGGCGTGGATGTTTCCGCCATCACCGTCTGCGTGCTGGATCGTCCGCGCCACGCCGAGATCATCGCCAGCCTGCGTTCGGTGGGCGCGCGCGTCTATCTGATCACCGACGGCGACGTGGCCGGCGTGATCAACGCCGCCGAGCCGGACACCGGCGTCGACCTCTACATCGGCCAGGGCGGGCGCCCGAGGGCGTTCTGGCCTGCGCGGCGCTCAAGTGCGTCGGCGGTCAGTTCCAGGGGCGTCTGGTGTTCCGCAACAACGACGAGCGCGCCCGCGCCGCCCGTTGGGGCATCACCGAGCTCGACCGCAAGTACACGCTCAACGAGATCGTCCGCGCGGACGCCATCTTCGCCATGACCGGCGTGACCGACGGCGCGATGCTCGAGGGCGTGACCTTCCACGGCGACGCGGTCCACACTCACTCGCTGGTCATGAACTCCTCCACCCGCACGGTGCGCGAAGTGCGGATGAAGCGCCCGCTCTGACCATGACCGACGGCGCGGGCGAGGTCGGCTTCCTAGGCATCCGACGCTCCCTGACGGGAAGGACCTGGCGGCGCCGGCCGGCTGACGAGGCCGTCGTCCGCGACCACCAACTGCGCCACGATCTCGCCGAGCCGCTGGCCCGGGCTCTGGCGTCGCGCGGGATCGGCCCGGAGGGCGCGGTCGACTTCCTGTCGCCGACCCTCAAGGCGCAGTTTCCCGATCCCTCCAGCTTCCAGGACATGGATCTGGCGGCCACGATCCTGGTCGACGCCGTCGAGCGTGGGCGGCCGCTGGCTGTCTTCGCCGACTATGACGTCGACGGGGCCTCCAGCGCCGCACAGCTGGTCCGCTGGTTCCGCGCCATGGGCCGCGACCTGCCGATCTACGTTCCCGACCGGATCATCGAGGGTTACGGCCCCAGCCCCGCAGCCTTCCGCCGGCTGAAGGAACAGGGCGCCGAGCTGGTCATCACCGTCGACTGCGGCGCGGCCGCTCACGACGCCCTGGTGGCCGCCCGGGACATGGGCCTGGACGTCGTGGTGGTTGACCACCACCTGATGCGCGGCGAGCCGCCGCCCGCCGCCGCCCTGGTCAATCCCAACCGACCCGACGACACCTCCGGCCAGGGCCATCTGGCCGCCGCCGGCGTCACCTTCGTGCTGCTGGCCGCCCTCAACCGGGAAGCCCGCAAGCGCGGCCTGTTCGCGACCACGCCGGAGCCCGACATCCGGCAGTGGCTGGACCTGGCGGCCATGGGCGCCTTCTGCGACGTCACCTCGCTGACCGGGTTCAACCGCGCCATCGCCTCCCAGGGGCTGAAGGTGATGTCCGGCTGGGCCAACCCGGGCCTGAAGGCGCTGCTGGACGTCGCCAAGGGGCAGGGGCCCGCGACCTCGTTCCACGCCGGCTTCATCCTGGGTCCCCGCATCAACGCCGGCGGCCGGATCGGCCGCTCCGACCTGGGCGCCCGGCTGCTGTCGACCGACGACCCCGTCGAGGCAGCCGCGCTGGCCGCCGAACTCGACGCGCTCAACGCCTCCCGCAAAGAGGTCGAGAGGGACGTCATCGACCAGGCCGTGGCCTTCATCGAGACCGACAGCAACCAGGATCCGGACGCGCCGGTGCTGGTGGTCGCCGGCGATGGCTGGCACCCCGGCGTGGTCGGCATCGCCGCCGCCCGCCTGCGCGAGCGCTATCGCAAGCCGGTGATCGTCATCGGCATCGACCGGCCGTCCGACACCGGCAAGGGGTCGGGGCGCTCCCAGCCGGGCGTCAACCTGGGGCGCGCCGTGCAGGCGGCGTTCGATGAGGGGATGCTGCTGGCCGGAGGCGGGCATGCCATGGCCGCCGGCCTGACCGTTCGCCCCTCGGGCATCCCGGAGCTGCGCGCCTTCCTCTGCGAGCAGCTGGCGGCCGAGATGATCGACGCCGCCGCGGCCGACGCTGTGGAGATCGACGCCCTGGTCAGCCCCGGCGGCGCGACGCGCGGACTGTGGACCGATTTCCAGCGTCTGGCGCCGTTCGGGCCGGGCAATCCCGAGCCGATGTTCGCGATCGCGGACGCCCGCGTCGAGCGCCCGATGATGCTGAAGGGGGGCCATGTGCGCTGCACGCTGACCGACGCCTCCGGCGGCCGGCTGAAAGCGGTGGCCTGGCGGGCCGGCGAGACCGAGCTGGGGGACCGGATCATGTCCGGCGGCGCCGGGCTGCATGTCGTCGGTCGCCTGAAGCCCGATGACTGGCAAGGTCGTGAGAGCGTCGAACTCGAGATCGAGGACGCCGCCGACCCCCGCATGGCGGCGGGCTGAAAAAGGTCGACGAACTCGGACCGGAGGGGCTTGCGCCTGCCGGGAGTCGCGAATATACAGCCGCTTCCTCGCGACCGGGCGCCCTTCGTCTATCGGTTAGGACCCCAGATTTTCAATCTGGTAAGAGGGGTTCGAACTCCCCTAGGGCGTACCATCGCGAGGTTTCTCCCCCAGAAAATCAACTGTCCGTACCGCGACCAATCGTCGCGTTAGGCGCCTCTGTACCTCCTGCGCGCGAACTCTTGGCTTGACGGCTCTCTTCCTACGAGAACAGTGTTATACTTAAGTTCTCGTCCAGAAAGGACTTGGGACGGGGCAGAGGGGCGAATGTCAGGTTTCGATTTCGAGGGACCGGAGGCGCACGAGGAAGCTGTGCGCATCGCGGGTCGCGTCAAGTGGTTCGACGCGGGCAAGGGCTACGGCTTCATCGTGCCGGACGATCCGTCCCAGACGGGGCTCAAGGACGTCCTGCTGCATATTACATCGTTGCGTACAGCTGGCCGCGAGTCGGCGCTCGAGGGCGCGGTGATCGTCTGCGACGTCGTTCGTCGGCCCAAGGGCTGGCAGGTGTCGGAAGTGGTCGATCTGGACGAAGCCTCCGCCCCGCCGCCTATGGAACGGGCGCCGCGCCGGTTCGACGATCAGGGCCATGGCGGATTTTCGCGCGATCGCGACCGCTTCAGCGCCCCGCCGCGGCAGGATTCGGCCCGTCGCGGGCCGCCGCGCGCCGACGGTCCGCTCGAGCACTGCACGGTGAAATGGTTCAACCGCACCAAGGGCTACGGTTTCGTGGTGCGCGACGCTGAACCGGGCGATATCTTCGTCCACATCGAGACCCTGCGTCGCAGCGGCCTTGACGACCTGCAGCCCGGCGACGGCGTGATGGTGCGCTTCGCCGAGGGGCCAAAGGGTCTTGTGGTGGCCGAAATCTCGGCGTCCTGACGGGACCGGGATCGAACCGGAGTAAAGCCTTGAGCTCGATGATGCGTAACGCCCGCCGGTCGCTGGTCCTGGCGGCGGTCCTGCTTGGGGCGAGCCTGGGGGCCAGCGCCTGCACCGCGCGCGAGGGAGTCGCTCCGGCCGCGGCGAGCCGTGTCGACATCAACGCCCCGCATGCGACCTCGCCCGACTTCGTTACCGAGCCGCTGTCGATCGAGACCGCGAAGGGCCGCCTGGACTACCGGGTCGAGATCGCCGACGACGACGCCGAGCGTCAGCACGGGCTGATGTACCGGACGTCCATGCCGGACATGCACGGCATGCTGTTCATCTTCCCGCAGGCCAAACCGCAGGCCTTCTGGATGCGCAACACCTACATGCCGCTGGACATCATCTACATCGGTGCGGACGGCCGCATTGTTTCGATCCAGGCCAACGCCCGCCCGTTCGACGAGACCTCGCTGCCGTCGGAGGGCCCCGCGATCGGCGTGCTGGAGATCTACGGCGGCAAGGCGGCCGAACTGGGGATCAAGCCCGGCGACCGCGTCCGCCACCGGATGTTCGGCCAGTGACCGTTTCGGAGGTTCCGGCCCCGCCGGAGGGCTTCGTTCCCTCAAGTCGCGGCCCCTACACCACCCACAACGGCCCGATGTTCCACCGCCGGACGGAGGAGGGCGGGCTGGTCCACGCCTTCTTCGTGCTGCCGCGTCACTGCAACAGCATGGGCATCGTGCACGGCGGCATGCTGTCGACCTTCTTCGACGGCGTGGTGGCCGGCGCGGTCGGGCGCGTCACCGGCGGCATGTCGGTGACCATTCACCTGTCGCTCGACTTCCTGTCGATGGCCCGGGCCGGGGAGTGGGTCTACGGCGAGGGAAAGGTCACCCGCCAGACCCGCGACCTGGTGTTCGTCGAGGGCCGCATCTACATCGGCGAAAAGGATATCCTGCGCGGATCGGGCGTGTTCAAGCCGATGCGGAAGAAGGCGGAGTAAGGCGTTCATTGCGGCGCGGCGCGACGCGTGGCAAAGAGCGCCCTTCCGTGAAGCGGGGTGTGGCGCAGCCTGGTAGCGCATCTGGTTTGGGACCAGAGGGTCGGAGGTTCGAATCCTCTCGCCCCGACCACGGAAACGATCGAACGGAGAGGTCTTCATGCTCGCCCGCATCTACCGCCCCGCCAAGACCGCCATGCAGTCGGGCAAGGCCAAGACCAGAGACTGGCTGCTCGAGTTCGAGCCCGCCGCGGCCAAGCGCGTCGATCCGCTGACCGGCTGGACCCAGTCCACCGACATGAACGGCCAGGTGCGGCTGAGCTTCGAAACGCGGGAAGAGGCCGTCGCCTACGCCCAGCGCCACGGCATCGCCTTCCGGCTCGTCGAGCCGCATGAGCCGAAGAAGATCATCAAGGCCTACGCCGACAACTTCGCCGCCGGCCGCAAGCAGCCCTGGACGCACTAAAGTCCCGCGTAATGCGGACCCCATAGCTCAACCGGATAGAGCATCCGCCTTCTAAGCGGACGGTTGCAGGTTCAAGTCCTGCTGGGGTCGCCAGCCTTCGTCCTTCTCCAGGTTCCGAATCGGCCGTGCTTGCGCTCCAATAATTAGGGGGCTAATCATTAGCCTCCTAACTTGGCCGCGAGGCGCCATGTCTGATCTGGAGTTCAGGGATACCCCGGCCCTTGAGGTCCTGGCGCGGCTTTCCGGCTCGGACATCGATCCGACCGACATCGCCGCCTCGCAGGATCTGCTGCGTCTGGCCAAGACGCTGCTCGGATCGTTCGCGGAACAGTTCGCGATGCACGGCCTTTCGCCCGGCCGCTACGCGTTGATGATGACCCTTCAGGCCCGGGCAGCGCCGCTGGCCCCATCGGAAATCGCCGACCGGCTGGGGGTTACGCGGGCGACCGTCACCGGCCTGGTCAGCGGCATGGTTCGCGACGGGCTGATCGTCTTTGCCCGGGCTGAGGGCGCTGACCGTCGCCGCAAGGCCGTTGCGTTGACGGATCGCGGACGTGAGCTCGCGGCCGTCGTCGCGCCGGAGGTCTTCCAGCAGATGGCGAGCCTGCTCACGCCGTTGTCCGCGCCGGAAAGAGACACGCTGCGCGGGCTTCTGCGCAGGATCGAGGACGGATTGTCCGGCTGACCAGGGAGGACCGACCATGACCATCGCCTACGGAAGCGGCAGGCCGTCGCAGGCGGGACGTCTGTGGCTCGTGATCGGGATCGCGTTGCTGGCCTACTGTGTCGCCGGCAACTGGTTGGCGCTGCCCGGCTATCGCCGCTTCCTGGCGCAGGATGCCGCCGGCGGCGACGTGGGCGGGGCGGCGCTGATCTGGGGCGCGACGCGGACCATCGCCTGGATGCTGTCGTTCCACGTCGGGGCGCTCTGCGTCGCCTATGCGGCCTTGCGCGCGCAGGGCGACGCCGTCAGAGGCTTTCGACGCGGATTTCTGGCCGGCGGCCTGGTCTGGATCGGGCTCTGGGCCGTTCCAAACCTGCCCGGGCCCTACACGGCCTTCTTCGCGTCGACCGGCGTCCTGATCATGGCCGCGATCATCGCCGTCTTCTGGAGCGCACGAACCAACGCCGCGCGGAACGGCGCACTCTTCTCTGCCTCCCGCGACCACTGGCGCATCGCCGGCTACTTCTTCTTCGCCCTGGCCACCTGGGACATCTGCGGTCTCGGCAGCGTCGGCGGCATCCTTGATCCGGACGGTGCAGCCCGCGCGGCCAGCCAGGGGCTGGTCGTGGCCCAGACCTCCAAGTTGATCGTCGAACTGGCCATCGCCTGGCTTCTTGTCGCCGTCGCCGCCCTTCCTGTGCGCCGGTCGTAGGGCCTGTCCCGGGACCGTCCGGGGCAGGCCCGCCTTTTTGGGTCAGGCGGCGGAGTAGGCGTCGAGCCCAACCTGCAGGTCCGCGATCAGGTCGACGGGCGACTCCAGCCCCACATGCAGGCGGATCACGGGGCCGCCATGGTCGACGGGGATCCGGCGCCGCTTGAACTGCGGGTCGCAGTTGATGGCGAGGCTCTCGAAGCCGCCCCAGGAGAAGCCGAGGCCAAACAGCGTCAGGGCGTTGAGGAAGGCCTCAACCGCCTTGTCGGGGCCGGGGCGCAATACGAAGCCGAACAGACCGCAGGCGCCGCTGTAGTCCCGCTTCCACAGGGCGTGACCAGGGTCGCCCGGCAGTGCGGGGTGGATGACCCGAAGCACCTGCGGCTGCTCGGACAGCCAGCGCGCCACGGCTAGGCCGTTCTCGCCGTGCCGGGCCATCCGCACCGCCAGGGTGCGCAGGCCGCGCAGGGCCTGATAGGCGTCGTCGCCGGTCACCGCCCAGCCGTGTTCGTGGACCGCGTCCTGCATTGCCGTGGCCAGCCCGCTGTCGGTGACGGCCACCGACCCCATGAACACGTCGGAGTGGCCGCAGACGTACTTGGTCAGGGCCTGGACGCTGAGGTCGACGCCGTGCGCCAGCGGCTTGAACAGCAGGCCCGCGCCCCAGGTGTTGTCGATCAGGGTCAGAATGCCGCGCGCGCGCGCCGCCGCCGCTATGGCCGGGACGTCCTGCATCTCGAAGGTAAGGGAGCCGGGCGACTCCATGAGGATCAGCCGCGTGGCCGGCGTCGCCAGCGCCAGCAGTGCGTCGGCGTCCAGCCGGGCGTCGTAGTAGTCCACGCCGACGCCGAACCGGGTCAGGACGGCGTCGCAGAACTGCCGGACCGGCTTGTAGACGGTGTCGACCACCAGGATGTGGTCGCCAGCCTTCAGCACGGCCAGCAGGGCGGCGGTGATGGCCGCCAGGCCGGAGGGGAACAGCTGGGCCTCATGCGCCCCTTCCAGCTCGCACAGCGCCTCGCACAACGCGTGCTGGGCGTTCAGGCCGGATCGTCCGTAGCCGAAGGTGCCATCGTAGAGCGCCTTCGCGTTCGGCAGCAGCACGGTCGAGCCGCGCTGGATGGCGGGGGCGACGGTCTTGGCCGTCGGCTTGCGGCCGGCGCCGGCGCGGATCAGGCGGCTTTCCTCGTCCATGCCCATTCCTGTAAGGCCCCGCACCGCGCGGGAGCAAGGCAAACTAGGGGGCGAGCACCGCTCTCAGCGCGCAGCGTCGCGACATGTCCAGTCCGTGGGCTGCCTCGTGCGCCTGCATGTCACGCACAACGTCCGAGCGTTCCGCCGCCGGGATCTCCACGAAGCCGAAGCGGGCGTACCAGGGCGCGTTCCAGGGAATGTCGCGGAAGGTGGTCAGCACCACATCCGCCGCGCCGGTGGCCCGGCCATGGTCCAGCGCCGTCTCCATCAGCCGCGCGCCGACGCCTCGCCCCTGGCCGCGGCGCGCCACCGAGATTTGCAGGATGACGTACTGGTCCCGCCGGGTTCCGGCGGCCAGGAAGCCGACCGGCGCTCCGGCCAGCTCGGCCACCCAGAAGGCGCCTTCGTCCAGCAGGGCGGCGAGCGCCGCGCTGTCGGTCGGCTCGGCGTTCCCGATCTCGGGCATGTCCGTCTTCAGGAACAGCTGGTCCGCGTCCCGCTCGATACCAGCCAGCACGGGCAGGTCGTCCAGCCGGGCCTTGCGGATCAGCGGTTCATCCAAGGGTCAGGCCGCCCCCGTGACCACGTCGGTGTCCTGGCGGCCGCCCCATTCGGTCCAGGAGCCGTCATAGACCGGCACGCGGTCCTTGCCGATGCGGGCCAGGGCCAAGGACAGCATGGCGGCGGTGATCCCCGAGCCGCAAGTGGTGATGATCGGACGGCCCAGATCAACCCCGGCTTTCTCAAAGATATCCTTGAGTTGCTCGGCGCTCTTCACCGTGCCGTCGGGCGACAGGATCTCCGAGGCGGGCACGCTGAAGGCGCCCGGCATGTGGCCGCCGCGCAGACCCTCGCGCGGCTCGGGCTGCTCGCCGGTGAAGCGGCCGGCGGGGCGGGCGTCGACCAGCTGCTCCTTGCCGGAGGCCAGGGCGCGCTTCACCTGACCGAGGTCGCGGACCAGGTCGTTGCTGTAGCGGACGGTGAAGTGGCGCTCGCGCGGCTGCGGCGGGCCGTCGGCGATCGGGCGGCCCTCGGCGATCCATTTGGGCAGGCCGCCGTCGAGCACGACGACGTCCTCGTGGCCCATCGCCCGGAAGGTCCACCAGACCCGGGCGGCCGAGCGCAGGCCCAGCTGGTCGTAGACCACCATGCGCGAACCGTCGCCGAGACCCAGCCTGCGGACGCGCGAGGCGAACTTCACCGGGCTGGGCAGCATGTGCGGCAGGTTCGAGGAGTTGTCGGCGATCTCGTCGATGTCGAAGAACACCGCGCCGGGAATATGGGCCAGCTTGAACTGTTCCAGCGGGTCCTTGCCCTCCTGCGGGAAGTACCAGCTGGCGTCGATCAGCCGTACGTCCGGAGCGCCCAGGTGGTCAGCCAGCCAGGCGGTGGAGACGAGCGGATCGGCCATTCGCGTTATTCCCCTTAAAGCCAGCCCGGGACCGGGAGGCCGCGCTCCTTCAGGAACGCCGGATTGAAGAGTTTCGACTGATAGCGCGAACCGTAGTCGCACAAAATGGTCACGATGGTGTGGCCCGGCCCCATTTCGCGCGCCAGCTTCACCGCGCCGGCGACATTGACGCCCGATGACCCGCCCAGAACCAGGCCCTCGTGCTCGGCCAGGTCGAAGACGGTGGTCAGCATCTCCTCGTCGGAGACCCGGTACGGATGGTCGACGACCAGCCCCTCGAGGTTGGCGGTGATACGGCCCTGGCCGATGCCCTCGCTGATCGAGGAGCCCTCGGCCTTCAGCTCGCCGTGGGCGTAGTAGTGGTAGAGCGACGCGCCGTAGGGGTCGGCCAGGCCGATCTTCACGCCGGGCTTGCGGGCCCGCAACGCCGCTGCGACGCCCGCCAGCGTGCCGCCGGAGCCGACCGCGCAGATGAAGCCGTCGACCTTGCCGCCGGTCTGGTCCCAGATTTCCGGACCGGTGGTCTCCTCGTGCGCCTGGCGGTTGGCGACGTTGTCGAACTGGTTGGCCCAGACCGCGCCGTTCGGGTCGGTCTTGGCCAGCTCCTCGGCCAGCCGGCCGGAGTAGCGGACGTAGTTGTCGGGGTTGGAGTAGGGGACGGCGTCCACCTCGACCAGCTCGGCTCCGGCCAGGCGGATGGCGTCCTTCTTCTCCTGGCTCTGGGTGCGCGGGATGACGATGGTGGTCCTGTAGCCGAGCGCCGAGGCGACCATGGCGAGGCCGATGCCGGTGTTGCCCGCGGTGCCCTCGACGATGCGGCCGCCGGGCCGCAGCAGGCCCCGCTTTTCCGCGTCGCGGATGATCCACAGCGCGGCGCGGTCCTTGACCGACTGGCCGGGGTTGAGGAACTCGGCCTTGCCCAGAATCGCAGCCGGTCGCCTCGCTGGCGGCCTTGAGGCGGATCAGGGGGGTGTTCCCGATGAGGTCGAGAACGCTGGCGGCGTAGGGCATGGAGGCATCCGGCGCCCGTAGGCCGGGCTGTGTTGATCCGGTCAACATCGTGAGCCGTAACCGGATCGCAACCCCAGAATATCTGAAAGCGCCTGTGTGTCCCAGTCTGCCCCGTCCCTTCGCCTCGTTCTGGGGGACCAGCTGTCGCCCGGCCTCGCCTCGCTGGCCGGGGCGACGCCCGCCGACCTGATCCTGCTGGCCGAGGTGCGGGAGGAGGCGACCTGGGTTCGCCACCACAAGCAGAAAATCGCCCTGACCTTCGCCGCCATGCGGTCGTTCGCGGCCGGCCTCGAATCCCGCGGGCTGCGCGTGCGCTATGTGCGGATCGACGACCCGGCCTCCAGCGGCTCGATCGCCGGCGAGTTGGAGCGGGCGCTGGCCGAGGCGGGACCGTTCGGGCGGGTCATCGTCACCGAATGCGGCGAATGGCGGCTGCAGAGCGCGCTGGCGGCCTTCGCGGCGGGCTGCGCGGTCCCGGTCGAGATCCGCGACGACAGCCGCTTCCTGTGCAGCCACGCCGGGTTCGAAGCCTGGGCGCGGGACCGCAAGGAGTTGCGCATGGAGTGGTTCTACCGCGAGATGCGCCGCCGCACCGGCTTGCTGATGGACGGCGACCAGCCGGCGGGCGGCCGCTGGAACTTCGATGCCGAGAATCGCAACCGTCTGCCGTCGGGCCTGCGCGCGCCACGACGCCGGCGGTTCGCGCCGGACGCCGTCGCGCGGGAGGCCATCGCCGACGTCGAGCGCCTGTTTCCCGACCATTTCGGAACCCTGGACGCCTTCGGCTGGCCGACCACGGCGGCGCAGGCCGGCGAGGCGCTGGAGCACTTCCTGCGCGACGCCCTGCCGCTTTTCGGCGACTGGCAGGACGCCATGGCCAGCGGCGAGCCGTTCCTGTGGCACAGCCTGGTCTCGACCGCGATCAACCTGGGCCTTCTCGACCCGCTGGAGGTCTGCCGCCGGGCCGAGGCGGAGTGGCGAGAGGGCCGCGCGCCGCTGAACGCCGTGGAGGGCTTCATCCGCCAGATCCTCGGCTGGCGGGAGTTCGTGCGCGGCGTCTACTGGCTGAAGATGCCCGAGTACGGGCGCCGCAACGCGCTGGAGGCCGATCGCGCGCTGCCCTGGCTGTTCTGGAGCGGCGAGACCGACATGGTCTGCGTGCGCGAGACGGTGATCGCCGCCCGCGACCACGCCTACGCCCACCACATCCAGCGCCTAATGGTCACCGGCAACCTGATGATGCTGCTGGGCGTCCATCCCGACGCAGTGGACGACTGGTACATGACCGTCTTCGCCGACGCCTACGAATGGGTCGAGATGCCCAACACCCGCGGCATGGCCACCTTCGCCGACGGCGGCATCGTCGGGTCAAAGCCCTATGCGGCCAGCGGCGCCTACATCAGGCGGATGAGCGACCATTGCGGCGGCTGCCGCTATGATCCGGCCGCCCGGACGGGAGAGGGCGCCTGCCGTTCAACGCCCTCTACTGGGACTTCCTGATCGGCAACGAGAAACGCCTGTCCGGCAACGCCCGGATGGCCATGCCCTACCGCAACCTGGCGCGGTTCAGCGAGGCGGAACGGGCGGCGATACGGGCGTCGGCGGAGGCGGTGCGGTCGCGGATGGGTGCGGTGGTCATCCCCGCCTGACTAAACCTTCCCGACGCTCAGCTGGATCACATCCGTCCGTTCGGTGCGGAAGCCGGCCTCGCAGTAGGCGAGGTAGAACCGCCACATGCGGCGGAAGCGCTCGTCGAAACCCTGTTTGCGGATGTCGTCCCAGGCGGCGTCGAAGCGGACCATCCATTCGGACAGGGTGTCAGCGTAATCCTGGCCGAAGCGCATCACAGACTGCCAGTCCAGGCCCGCGCGGTCGGTCTCCTGCTTCAGGCGCGTCTCGCTCGGCAGCATGCCGCCCGGGAAGATGTACTTCTGGATGAAGTCGGCCCGCCGGCGATAGACGCCGAACAGCTCGTCCCGGATGGTGATGATCTGCAGGCCGGCGCGGCCGCCGGGCGACAGCACGTCGTGGATCTTGTTGAAGTAGGTCGGCCAGTACTGCTCGCCGACCGCCTCGAACATCTCGATGGAGGCGACGCGATCAAACTGACCCTCGACGTCGCGGTAGTCGATCAGCCGGATGTCGGTCTTCTCCGCAAGCCCCTGTTCGAACAGGCGTTTCCGCGCGAAGTCATACTGTTCCTGGCTGATGGTGATGCCTGTGACCTTCGCCCCGACCTCCTTCGCCGCGAACTCGGCGAAGCCGCCCCAGCCGCAACCGATCTCCAGCACGCTCTGGCCGGGCTGCAGCGCCATCGAGCGGGCCAGCGCCGCGTACTTCTGCTGCTGGGCCTGGTCCAGCGGCTGTCCGGGCTTGTCGTAGACGGCCGCGCTGTAGGTCATCGTCCGGTCCAGCCACTTCGAATAGAAGTGGTTTCCCAGGTCGTAGTGGGCGTGGATGTTCTTGCGGCTGCCCTGGCGGTCGTTCCGGTGCAGCATGTGCATCACGAAGTTGACGGCCCGCACGATCGGGTTGCCCTCAACCAGCACGTTGAGCCTGTCGAAGTTCATCGCAAAGCCGGTCAGCAGGTGCGCCAGGTCGGGCGTGTCCCACTCGTCGGCCATATAGCCTTCGGCGAAGCCGATGGCCCCGGCCGTCAGGCACCGTCGCAGGAAGCGGTAGTCCTTGACCTGGACCCGGATGTCGGGCCCCGGCTCGGTCCCGTTGCAGCGCACCGCTTCGCCGCCGGGCAGCACCCAGACGATGGAGCCGTAGCGCCAGTTCTCCGCGCAGATTCGGACGACGGTGCGAAAGACCGGCGGCGCGCTACGCAACGCCGGGATGTCCCAGCCGGGACCGCTGGAGGCGGGGGTCAGGTCCGTGATCGTCATCGGCGCTCCCTTCCGTTGCGGCCAAGGTAACATCGTTTTTTCGCCCGTGGCGAGCATCCAGCGTCGCGACGCTCGTTCCGATGTCGGGACCGGCCGGCCTTCGGACAAGACGGGCGCCCTTCACGAAAAGGCGAAGCGCCTGCCAGTGGATGCCCATGACGACCTGCAGGGTCATCAGCGGAAAGCCGAGGAAAAGTCGCAGCATACGGGCGTCTGTTAGCGGCTTTCGGTCGGCGCGCAGGGTGGCCGTGAACGCGGCGTTCCCTTCGGCGTCCGTCTTGACGATCGTCAGATCCAGACCCTGGTCGGGCGGGCTGACGTCAAAGCGGTAGGATCCGTCCACCCCGTAAAAGGGCGAGACGAACAGGCGCTTGTCGGCGGTCTGGCGCTGGAAGCCGCGACCGCTGGCCAGGGCGACATAGGCGTGGGTCTGGCCGAAGGTGGAGTTGACCTCGTAGATCACCGCCTCCAGCCCGCCGGCGGCGTCCTCGACGTAGATCAGCGAGATCGGGTTGAAGACAAAGCCCAGCACGCGCGGCATGGCCAGCAGCCGGATGCGATGCGCCGTGGCGGTCACGCCGGCCTCGGCGAGCCGCTCCAGCACCCATCCACGCAAGGGGCGGCCATCCCTCCAGCCGTGATCGCGGTCGTCGTAGCTGAACAGGCCAAGGCGTCCGCGACGGATCATCCGAAGGCCGCGCAGGTCCTCGTCGATGCGGTCGACGTCGAGCAGGATCTGGAACAGGCGATAGCGGAAGCCGTGGGTCACCGCGCCGGTGCGGCGGTGGGTGGTCTCGCCCTCGTAGAGCCAGGCGCTCATGCCGCCACGCGCATCGGAGCCTGCGGATCGATGGCGGCAACTCTATGGTCGACGAAGTCCCAGGGGACCTGGCCGCCCAGGGCCAGCGCCGCCTTCACGCCCGAGGTGATCCCGTCCTCGTGGAAGCCGTAGCCGAGCCAGGCGCCGGCGTACCAGACGCCGCCACGGCCCTGGATCTGCCCGAACCGGCGCTGGGCGGCGAGGGCGGCGGTGTCGAACTGGGGATGCTCGTAGTCGTAGGCGCCGAAGGTCAGCGCTGGGTCGGGCTCGGGCCCGTTCAGGCTGACGAACAGCGGCCGGGCGGCATCGATGCCCTGCAGGTTGTTCATCCAGTAAGTGACGTATGGCGCTGTTTTTCCACCGGAATTGTCGATGTAGTTCCAGCTGCCCCAGGCCTGCGGGCGCTCCGGCATCAGGCGCGGGTCGCGGTGCAGGACGGCGCGGTTGGGCGCGTAGCGGATGGCCTCCAGCAGCGCCGCTTCCTCGCCGTCGGCGTCCTGGCCCAGCAAGCGTCGAGCTTGGTCGGAGTGGCAGGCCAGGACGACGTCGTCGAAGCGGTCCTCGTGGCCGGACGCGTCGCGGACGATCACCCCGGCGGCCTCTCTCCGGACCGACACCACCGGCGCGCCGGCGCGGATCGATCCGGCCAGCGCCAGCTCCAGCTTGCGGACGTAGCTGTGGCTGCCGCCGACGACGGTGCGCCAGAGCGAGGGGCGGAACTGCAGCAGACTGTGGTTGGACAGGAAGCGCAGGAAGCTGCGGGCCGGAAAGTCACCGATCCCGGACTCGTCGTCGACCAGATGGCCGCGCCCATGGGCAGCAGGTACCGGTCGCGAAAGCCATTGCCGAACCGGCGCAGCTTCAGCCAGGCGCCCAGCGTCAGGTCGTCGATGTCCGGTCGCAGCAGCTCGGAGCGGGCCAGCGCGTTGAACCGGCCGATGTCGGCCAGCATGCCGAGGAAGTCGGGCCGCAGCAGGTTGCGCTTCTGGGCGAAGACGCCGCGCGGGAAGCTGGACGACCATTCCACCCCGCCGCCGGCGCAGGCGAAGCTCATGTCGGTGGGTCGGGTCTCGACGTCCAGCGCCGCGAACAGGCCGCAGAGGTTGGGGTAGTTCTCGGCGTTGTAGACGATGAAGCCGGTATCCACGGCGACCGGGACCCCGTCGTAGTCGATGGTCACCGTATTGGCGTGGCCGCCCAGCCGGGCGTCCTGTTCGTAGACCACGACCTCGCGGGAGTCCTTCAGGGCCCAGGCGGCGCCCAAGCCCGCCACGCCGGCGCCGATAACGGCTGTTCTCATGACGGCAACTCCTCAGCCGGCCTTGACGGCGGCGTACGCATCCAACGCGCGGGCGCGGGCATTGGGGTGATCGACAACAGGACGGGGGTAGGTGCGACCCAGCCTGACGCCCGCCGCGACGAGACGGCCTTCGGAGGCGGTCCACGGCTGGTGGATGACGTCATTGGGCAGTTTCGCAAGTTCGGGGACCCAGCGGCGGACATAGACGCCGTCGGGGTCGAACTTCTCGCCCTGGGTGATGGGGTTGAAAATCCGGAACCAGGGCGAGGCGTCGGCGCCGACCCGGCCACCCACTGCCAGTTGGCGGCGTTCTGGGCGATGTCGGCGTCGACCAGCGTGTCGCGGAACCAGGCTTCACCTTCGCGCCAGTCGATCATCAGGTGCTTGATCAGGAAGGAGGCGACGATCATTCGCACGCGGTTGTGCATGAACCCGGTGGCCCACAGCTCGCGCATGCCGGCGTCGACGATCGGGTAGCCGGTCCGGCCCGTTTGCCAGGCCCTGAGGGCGGCCGGGTCCTCGCGCCAGACGAAGCGGTCGAACTCCGGCTTGAAGTTGGCGGTCGGCAGGTTGGGCCAGTGGAACAGCAGGTGGTGGTTGAACTCCCGCCAGCCGAGCTCGGCCAGGAACTTGGCGGCCTGGTCGGCGGGGGCCTGACCTGCGTCCATGGCGGCATGGACCGCGCGCCAGACCTGGCGCGGACCGATCTCGCCGAAGTGCAGGTGGGGCGAAAGACGCGACGTGCCCTCCACGCCGGGCAGGTTTCGCTGGTCGGCATAGGCCTTGACCGGCCCGCCCAAGAAGTCGTCGAGGAGCGCGTGGCGCCCCTTCGCCGGGGTTCCAGATGTAGAAGTCGGTGGACCAATCGGGCCGGGTCGGATGCAGACCCCAGTCGGCCAGGACCTCACTCTCGGGCCAGGAGTCGGGCCCGGGGAGTCGCTCGGGTGTCGGGAAGGCCGGCCGATCGACGAAGACGCCGCGCGCGGCGCGCCAGAACGGGGTGAACACCTTGTAGGGATCGCCCGAGCCAGACTTCACCGTCCAGGGCTCGACCAGCAGGCCGCCGTCGAACGACTGCGTCTCGATCCCGTCGGCGCGCAGGTCGGACTTCAGCCCGCTGTCGCGGGCCACTGAATGCCTGTCGTAGAGCCGGTTCCAGACCACCGCCCCGGCACCCGTCGCGGCGATGATCTCGCCGATCTGATGGGCGGGATCGCCGCGCCGCAGGATCAGGCGGGACCCCAGCGCCCGCAGGGAGGCGTCGAGCGAGGCCAGCGACTTGTCGAGCCACCACAGGCTTGCGCCGCCGAGCGGAGGCGCGGTCTCGTCGAGCACATAGAGCGGGATGATCGGCCGCCCGGACGCGACCGCCGCGCCCAGGGCGGGGTTGTCCGCCAGGCGCAGGTCCTGTCGAAACCAGACCACGACCGGGCCGGACCCTGCCTGCTCAACCTGTTTCAAAGCGTCGTTCACCTGCCTTGTACGGGCTTGCCCGCCAACCGGATCATCGGCGCCTTGACCGCCCCAGCGTCAAAGCCCACACCCTGCGTCTCATGGATCTTGCTTCGCTCCAGTCCCTGCTGAGCTCCGTCGCGGGCGCCCGCGTCGCCTGCGTTGGCGATGTCATGCTGGACCGCTTCGTCTATGGCGAGGTCACGCGCACCTCGCCGGAGGCGCCAATCCCCGTACTGGCCCGCACCCGCGAGATCGCCATGCTCGGCGGGGCGGGAAACGTCGCGCGCAATGTCGCGTCCCTCGGCGGAACCGCGGCGCTGGCCGGGGTGATCGGCGACGACCCCGCCGCCAACGAGGCGCTGGCCATGATCGGCGCGGACGCCGGCATGGAAGGCCATCTGGTGGCCGAGCGCGGCCGTCCGACCACGGTGAAAACCCGTTACGTCGCCGCCGGCCAGCAGCTGCTGCGGGTCGATTCCGAGGATAGCCGGCCTGTCGGCAAGGACGCCGAGGCCAGACTGCTGAACGCCGTGAAGCACGCCACCGCCGACGCCGGCGCCATCCTGCTGTCCGACTACGGCAAGGGCGCGGTGACCCAGGCGGTGATCGAGGCCTGCCTCGCCGCCGCCAAGGCTTCGGGCGCCGTGCTCATCGTCGATTCAAAGGCCCGCAACTTCGCCCGCTACGGCGCCGCCGACATCGTCAAACCGAACGCCGCCGAGCTGGCCGCCGCCACCGAGCTGCCGACCGGCACGGACGCGGAGGTCGAGGCCGCGCTGGCCAGGGCGCTGGACCTTTCGCGGGCGAAGGCGGTGCTGGTCACCCGCGCCGCCAAGGGCATGAGCCTGGCCGTGCGCGGGCAGGGCGTCGTCCACTTCCCGGGCCGGCCGCGCGAGGTGTTCGACGTCTCCGGGGCCGGCGACACGGCGCTGGCGGCGCTCGGACTGGCGCTGGCCGCCAAGGCCTCGCCCCAGGACGCGGTGACTTTCGCGCTGCTGGCATCCGGCGTCGCGGTCGGCAAGGCCGGCACCGCCGTGGTGCTGCCCTCCGAGCTGATCGAGGCCGAGATCGCCGCCCATATGGCGCCGGCCGAGGCCAAGCTGGCCACGCCCGCCCAGGTCGCCGCCAAGGCCCAGGCCTGGCGCGAGGCGGGCCTGAAGGTCGGCTTCACCAACGGCTGCTTCGACATCCTGCACAAGGGCCACGTCGCCTACCTCGCCCAGTCCCGCGCCTGGTGCGACCGGCTGATCGTCGGCGTGAACAGCGACCGCTCGGTCCGGGCGTTGAAGGGGGAGGGCAGGCCGGTCAACGACCTGGAGTCCCGCGCCCTGGTGCTGGCCGGGCTCGCCCACGTCGACCTGGTCGCGCCGTTCGACGAGGACACCCCCATCGAGCTGATCAAGGCCGCCCGGCCCGACGTTCTGGTCAAGGGCGCCGACTACACCGTCGAGGGCGTGGTCGGCCACGAACTGGTCCAGTCCTGGGGCGGCGAGGTCAAGCTCGCGCCCATCGTCGAGGGCTATTCGACCTCCGCCGCCATCGCCCGCATCACCGAGAAGGCCTGAGTTCCCATGACCCGCCGCATCGTATTCGTTACCGGCGGGGCCGGCTTCATCGGCTCCAATATCGTCGCCAAGCTGGCCGAGGATTCGTCGCTGGATCTGGTCGTCTGCGACTGGCTGGAGACGGCCGAGCTCGGCAAATGGAAGAACCTGTCCAAGCACGCAATCGGCGACTTCGTGCCGCCCGAGCAGATGTTCGACTGGCTGGAGAAGCGCTGGCAGGACGTCCAGATGGTCATCCACATGGGCGCCATCAGCTCGACGACCGAGCCGGACGCCGACAAGATCGTCCAGACCAATTTCTGCCTGTCGCGCGACATCTACCGCTGGTGCACGGACCGCCAGCGCCGGTTCATCTACGCCTCCTCCGCGGCGACCTACGGCGACGGTTCGCAGGGCTTCGACGACCGCGACGACGTCGACAGCCTCAAGGCGCTTCGGCCGCTGAACACCTACGGCTGGTCCAAGGCGCTGTTCGATGTCTTCGCCGCCCGTCAGGCCGCCCGGGACTATGCGCCGCCGCAGTGGACGGGCCTGAAGTTCTTCAACGTCTACGGCCCCAACGAGGAGCACAAGGCGTCGATGAAGTCGGTCGCCTCGCAGATCTGGCCCAAGGTGAAGGCCGGGCACCAGGTGCAGCTCTTCAAGTCGCACAATCCGGACTACGCCGACGGCGGCCAGCTGCGCGACTTTGTCTATGTGCGCGACGTCGCCGACGTCATCGACTGGCTGCACAAGACTGAGTTCGTCAACGGCGTCTTCAACCTGGGCTCGGGCAAGGCCCGCTCGTTCAAGGATCTGGCCGAGACGGTCTTCAAGGCCGCCGGCCGCGCGCCGGACATTGACTACACACCGATGCCGCCGGCCATCCGCGACAAGTACCAGTACTTCACACAGGCCAACATGGATCGCCTGCGCGAGGCGGGCTATCCGGGCCAGATGACCCCGCTCGAGGACGGCGTCACCGAGTACGTGCAGAAGTACCTGAACGCGGCCGATCCCTATCGCTGACCCCGCCGAGTGATGTAACCATCACCACATGTGGGGGTTGAAGGGCTTCAAGCGCTGGGTCTTCCTGGGGGCGGTCGTTGCGATCGTCGTCCTGCTGGCCGCGGCGTGGGTCATGCGGGTCGAGCTCATCCGCACGACGCTTGATCCGCGGATCCCGTTCCAGACCTACAAGCCGCCGCGCGCGCCCAACTACGCCGAACACGGGCCTGGGCGCTCTTGCCTGCGGACCGGCCCGATCCCGCCTTGCCGGCGGATGTGTTCTTCGTCGGTCCGACAACCTACGACGGTGGAGAACACTGGAATTCCCCGTTCCGTGACCAGGACGCCTGGCGCCTGACCCGGCGGGCGATGCTGCCCAACTACGCCGGCCCGTTCGCCCGTGTCGGCAGGGTCTTCGCCCCCAACTACCGGCAGGCCAGCCTCTATTCGCAGCTGACCCTGCGCGAGGACGCCCGCAGCGCCCGCCGCTTCGCCTACGCCGACGTCCTGGCCGCGTTTCGTGCGTGGAAGCGGGCCCACGACACCGGTCGTCCGCTGGTGGTGGTCGGGGTGGAGCAGGGCGGCCTGCTGGCTGACCGGCTGGTCCGCGAGGAGATTGTTCCCGATGGCGCGCTCCGCGCCCGCCTGGCCGGGGTCTATCTGATCGAGACTATCACGCCCGCCGACCAGTACGCCGAGGGTGCAGCCGTCCCCGCCTGCGGGATGCGCGCCCAGGCCGGCTGCGTGGTCGCCTGGGCCACCCCGCGCGAGCGCAGCGCCCGGGAAATGCTGGAGCGGACTCTGGTCTGGAATGATCGCGGTCAGTTGGTTGAACTCGGCGACCGGGCCGCGCTGTGCGTCAATCCGCTGCTGGGCGCGCGCAGCGACGCGCCGGCGCCGGACAGGGACAATCTGGGCGCCGCGGTGGCCACCGGCTTCGAATGGAACGAGCGCCCGGCCTTCCTGCAGAAGCAGGTCGGCGCCCGCTGCGTCGGCGGGGTGCTCGATGTCGGCAAGCCGAAGTCGAACGTGTTCAAGCCGGCGCGCGGATGGTCCGACAGGCTGAAGGTTCCGCCCTACAACCTGTTCTATCTCGATCTGGAGGTGGACGCCCAGGCGCGGGTCTCGACCCTGCTGGGCCGCGACGCCTATCCCAAGGCCGCGCCGCCGATCGAGACCTCGATCCCGGTGCGCCCCTCGCCCGTCAACCGGATCGACTGAGCCGGTGGCGCTGGTCGGCGGCGAGCTCTGGAAACATCCCGACTTCATGCGGCTCTGGTCGGCCCAGGCGGTGTCCGCCTTCGGCGCCCGGATCACCCGCGAAGGGTTGCCGCTGGCCGCGGTGATGACCCTGGACGCCACGCCGGCCCAGCTGGGCGTTCTGGCGGCGCTGTCGATGGGGCCGGGGCTGGTCGTGGGCCTGCTGGCCGGCGGCTTCGTCGACCGGCGTCGCCGGCGCACCCTCCTGATCGGCGCGGACCTGGTCCGCTTTGCGCTGCTGATGACCGTGCCGGTCGCCGCCTGGCTGCACCTTTTGACCATCGAGCAGCTGTTCGTGGTCGCCGGCCTGGTCGGGGCGGCGAGCGTGCTGTTCGACCTGGCCGACAACGCCTTCCTGCCCAGCCTGATCGAGCGCGACCAGCTGATGGAGGGCAACAGCAAGCTGGGTGTCACCGACTCCGTGGCCGAGATCGGCGGTCCGGCCCTGGCCGGCGTGCTCTTCCAGCTGCTGACCGCGCCGTTCGCCATCGCCGTCAACGCGGGGACTTACCTGGTCTCGGCGCTGCTGCTGGGCGGCATCAGGGTGCGTGAGGCGACCGAGGCCCCGGCCGACGACGAGGTCCGCCACTGGGGATCTGACCTGACCTTCGGCTGGCGGGCGATCATGGCGCAGCCGCTGGTCCGGCCGCTGCTGTTCATGACCACGGTCCAGTCTCTTTTCTTCTCCTTCTTCGGCGGCCTCTACGCGCTGTGGGCCATCCGGCATCTGGGGCTTTCGCCGGCCGCGCTGGGGGTGACCATCGCGGTCGGAGGCGTCGGCGCGCTGCTCGGCGCTGTGCTGGCGTCGCGAGCGACCCGGGCGCTGGGCATAGGACCGGCGATCATCGTCTGCGGCCTGATCTCGGCCGCCTCGGCCTTCCTGATCCCGCTGGCGCCGGCCCACCCGCTGTGGGGCATGGCCTTCCTGATGGGCGCGCAGCTGATCGGCGACGCCTTCGGGGTGGCGGCCATCATTCCGGCCACGACGCTGCAGCAGACCGTCATCGACCAGCGCGCGCTGGGGCGGGTCGGGGCCATCTTCCACGTCGCGCGTGGCGGTCTGGCGGTGCTGGGCGCGCTGCTCGGCGGCTGGCTGGCCAGCGTCATCGGCACGCGCGAGGCGCTGCTCATCGCCTGCGCGGGCGGCGCCGTCGGCCCGCTGATCGCGCTGGCCTCGCCGCTGCGCAGCCTGCGGACCGTCAGCCCGCCAGCGTCCTGAGACCCGCGTAGTTCGGCTGGTCGATGCGGACCTGGTCGATGATGCTGGCCTTCAGGTGGGCCATCACCGCCGGGTCGAAGGCGTTGATCGAGCCGTCCTGGATGCCGTCGCAGAGGGCGGCGTTGAGTTCGGTGAAGTCGCCGTCGCGGCCGAGGATGGCCTTCAGCCGCTCGACGGCGACGTCCTCCGCCGACGGCCCCTGCTCGATCTCGCGGCGGACGGCGGCCAGGGCGTTGACGGCGACCCGGCACAGGAAGGCGTCGCGGTCCTTCAGCTGGGGCGCGGCGCGCTCCTCGATGAAGCGGATCACCGAGTTGATCAGCTCGGGCGCGGTGGGATGGGTGATCATGCGGCCTGCTCCAGCAACGCCATCAGGTCGATCTCGCATTCGGAGGTGCGCCGGCCGATCATCGCCCGCTCGACCGACGGGTCCGTGCCATTGGCGAAGGAGGCGTACATGCCCTCGCACATCACGCCCCACTTCAGCGAGCCGAGCATCTGCCAGTAGAGCACGCGCTCCAGCGGGATCGGCGTCCCGCCCGCCGCCTCGTAGCCGGCCAGCAGGTCGGCGTAGTCGCCAAAGCCGCCAACCGGCTTGGCCCCGCCGAACCGCCATGAGGCGGTGCAGAGCCAGCCCATGTCCTCGGCCGGATCGCCGATGTGGACCAGCTCCCAGTCCAGGATGGCGGCGACGCCAGCTTCCGGGTGGAACATGATGTTTCCATTGCGGAAATCGCCATGCAGCATAACCGGCCGCTCGAGCACGGGCGCGCGGTCCTTGAGGTACCGGAAGGCGGCCTCCAGGATCGGGCGGGGCGCCGAGATTGCGGTAGACGGTCTCGTACTTCTCCAGCTCGTCCAGCGCGCTCGACCGCGCCAGATCGGGCAGGCCCTCGAGCGGGATGGCGTGAATCTTGGCCAGCGCCTCGCCGCACTGGAAGGCGAGCTTGGGCCGGATGGCGGCGAAGGCCTCGCCCTGGGCGATGCGTTTGCCGAGGGTCTCGCCCTCGACCGCCGACATGACATAGGCCTCGCCGATGTCGCTGCCCGGATCGCTGACGTAGAGCACCTCCGGCACGGCCGCGCCCTGCAGGGTGGCGGCGCGGATCAGGGCGGCCTCTGTGGCCAGCGGATTGGCGTTGCCGGTCGGAGAGCCCGCCCCGGCCGGCTTGCGGCGCAGGATCAGTGGCCGGCCCGTATCGAGGGCGAAGGCCCAGGTCTCCTGGCTGGCCCCGCCGGACAGGCGGCGCAGGCCGGTGACCGATTGGCCGCCCAGCTGGGGGGCGATGGCGTTCAAGGCTGTTTCGAGATCGCTCATGAGTTCGGGATTGGGACCCTTCACCCGGCGTCAGTCAAACCGCCGGCCTTCCAGTCGAACAGTTCCTGCAGCACCCGGACCGCCTGGCCCCGGGGCGAGGTCAGCTTCGGGTCCCGCGCCAGGATCAGCCGGGCGTCGTCGGCGGCCGCGGCGATCATGCTCCGGTGCGCCACCGGATCGGCCAGTTTGTAGGCCGGAAAGCCGCTCTGCTTGAGCCCCAGCGGGTCGCCGCCGCCGCGCAGCTCCAGGTCCTTCTCGGCGATGACGAAGCCGTCGTCGGTGCGGCGCAGGATGTCGAGCCGCTGCTGGGCGACGTCCGACAGCGGCGGATCGTAGAGCAGCACGCAGGCGCTCTCCCGCCGGCCGCGACCGACCCGGCCGCGCAGCTGGTGCAGCTGGGCCAGGCCGAACCGCTCGGCCTGTTCGATGACCATGATGGTGGCGTTGGGCACATTGACCCCGACCTCGACCACGGTGGTCGCCACCAGCACCGGCAGGCGGCCGTCGGCGAACTCGGCCATCACCGCATCCTTCTCGGCCGGCGGCATCTGGCCGTGGACCAGCCCGACCTGGGCGCCCATGACCTTGCGCAGCGCCTCGGCCCGCTTCTCGGCGGCGGCGAGGTCGGCGAAGTCGCTCTCGCTGACCATCGGGCAGATCCAGAAGGCCTGGGCCCCGTCCTTCACCGCCTGTTTCAGCCGCTCGACGATCTCGCCCATGCGCGGGGAGGGGACGGCGCGGGTGGCCACCGGCGTGCGGCCCGGCGGCTTCTCGTCGATACGGCTGACGTCCAGGTCGCCGAACACGGTCAGCTCCAGCGTGCGCGGGATCGGGGTGGCCGACATCGCCAGCAAGTGGGCGCGCTCGCCCTTGGCCTGCAGGCGCTTGCGCTCGTTGACCCCGAAGCGGTGCTGTTCGTCGATGATGGTGAGGCCGAGGTCGCGGAACTTCACCTCGTCCTGGAACAGCGCATGGGTGCCGACGGCGACCTGGGCCGTGCCGTCCATCAGCGCCATCAGCTTCTCGGCCCGCACCCCGCCCTTGTCGCGGCCGGTCAGCAGCAGCACCCGCAGACCCTGGGCCTCCAGGGGTCCAGCGATGGTCTCGAAATGCTGGCGGGCGAGGATCTTGGTCGGGGCCATCAGCGCCGACTGCAGATGCGCCTCGGCGGCGTCGGCGATGGCCAGCATGGCCACGATGGTCTTCCCGGCCCCGACATCGCCGTGCAGCAGCCGGCTCATCCGCTCGCCCGACTGCAGGTCGCCACGCACCTCGGAGAGGGCCCGGATCTGGGCTCCGGTCAGCTTCCAGGGCAGGGCGGCCTCGATGCGGCCCGCCAGCTGCCCCGCCGGGATGATCGCGCCGGGGTGCGTCCGCCGCGCCGCCTTGCGCTGGGCCAGGGCCAGCTGGTGGGCCAGCAGCTCGTCGAAGGCCAGACGCCGCCGCGCCGGCGACAACGGCGACAGGTCCGCCTCGGCAGCCGGGTTGTGGTAGGCCTCCAGCGCCTCGCGCCACGCCGGAAAGCCCTCGCGCGCCAGCCACGCCGGGTCCTGCCACTCGGGCAGCTCCGGCGCGCGGGTCAGCGCCTCATGGGCCAGCTTGCGCACGGTGCGGGCCGGCAGGCCGGCGGTAGCGGGGTAGACGGCCTCCACCTCCGGCACGTCGGCGACCTTCTCAATGGGCACGATGTAGTCCGGGTGCGCCATCTGGATCTCGTTGCCCCAGCGCTCGATCTTGCCGCTGACCACGCGCCGCGACCCGACCGGATGGTTGCGCAGCAGGTGCTCGCCATGGCCCCTGAACCAGATCAGCGTCAGGAAGGCCGTGCCGTCGAAGGCCCGGATCTTGTAGGGCACATCCATGCGCGGCGGCTTGGTGTGCTGCTCGATGTCGACGATCAGGGTGTGAACCTGGCCGTCGACGACGCTGTCGACGGTCGTCGGCGTGCGGTGGATCAGCGACTGCGGCCCCAGGAACAGCACGTCCCGCACCAGCGGCCCGGCCAGCTTCTGCACCAACGGCTCCACCTTCGGCCCGACGCCCTTCAGCGTCGAGACGGGGGAGAACAGCGGAAACAGAATCTCGGGCCTCATGGCGGGAACATAGCGTGATCGGCGCCGCCGTTGCACGGTGCGTGGTTCGCGACGCGATCCCGAGAGATCGCTCCTCACCATGACGAGCTTTGTTGGAGCCCTTCCACCTTCGTCATCCTGAGGAGCGGCGAAGCCGCGTCGCGAAGGACGCACGCCGGCAGATCGTGCGAAATGTCCCCAATGTCTCAAGCCCCGTTTCACGGACGCTGAAGCCTGCGCTTCACCGTCGCCGACAGGGGGATGAAATACCCGCCGACACGCCTCGAAGGCCCGCGCGGGGACCTGGCCGCCCGGTCGGGCGGTGTGCCGGTCCGTTGCGGGGCAGGGGTTTGAACGTCGCGGCAGCCGGCTCATCCCCCATTGTGCGCCCGTCCGGGGGCGGGGGGATGGGCGCGGGCGGGCGAGTGCGCGAGGCAGGGGCGGATTGTCCCGCGATGTCTCGCTTTGTCTCCAGAGCATCTGTCTCGAGAGTTTTCATCGCGGCGGCGACCGCCCTGCGTCCTTCGACACGCCGCTTCGCGGCTGCTCAGGATGACGTGGTCAGAAGACGACCCACTCACGTCATGCTGAGCAGCGGCCGCAGGCCGCGTGTCGAAGCACGCAAGGCTGCGGGCCCCCGCCCGCCGGTTGACCTCGATCAACCCCAAGGCGGCGCACCCGGCGCACTATGTGGACAACGCACGTCCCAGGAGGGAAACCGCATGTACAAGCATATCCTCGTCTCCACCGATGGCTCGGACCTCGCCCGCAAGGGCCTCGACCAGGGACTGGCCCTGGCCAAAAGCCTCGGCGCCAAGGTCACCATCGTCACCGTGACCGAGCGGCTCCCGATCTATGCCGGGTTCGACGGCGGCCTCACCGCGCTCGCCTACAGCGACTACACCGCCAGCCAGAGAGCGGGCGCCGAACAGGTGCTGAGCGCGGCGAAGGCGGCGGCGGCCGGCAGCGGCGTCGCGGTCGAAACCGTCCTGATCGAGAACGCGCTGCCCGCCGAGGCGATCATCACGACCGCCAAGGCGCGCGGCTGCGACCTCATCGCCATTGCGTCCCACGGCCGGCGTGGCCTGGGACGCCTGGTTCTCGGCAGCGTGACCGTCGAGGTGCTGACGCACAGCGACGTGCCGGTGCTGGTCGTTCGCTGACACAGGGGAAATGTTCCGGCGCAGCCGGTACGTGTCCCCGATGGTGCGGAGGCCACCGCCCTGCGTCCTTCGACGCGCCCGCTGCGCGGGCTGCTCAGGATGACGTAGCTAAAAGGCTACCTAACCACGTCATGCTGAGCAGCGACCGCAGGCCGCGTGTCGAAGCACGCAAAGCGGCGTCCTGGCCTCCCGCCTACCCGGTCACTTCCCCGCCGCGGGGCATTCCCGAGCCAGCGCAGGCGCCAGTTCCGGATTGTCGCGCACCGAGCGGGCGAGGACCGCGCAGCGTTTGGCCGGCGTCTTGAGGCGCTTGTCGGCCAGAAGGTCGGCGGCGATCCGGGCGCTGGTCTCCTGATCGGCGCTCATCCGCACGCCGCCGCCGGCCGGGCTGTCGAGGAGCATGATCCGCTCGACGCCTGACGCGTTCGACCAGGCCCTCCATTCCGGCAGGGCGCCGTTGACGCCGCGTCCGGCGCCGGTGGCGGCGAAGTTGACCCAGTAACTCATCATCGCGTCGGAGAGGGCGGTCCGGCCCTCTGCGTTGCCCTTGGTGAAGGCGAACCGGTCGAAGGCGCCCAGCAGCTTGAAGTGGCCGAACACGAACGGAATCTCGAGGCTGTGCCCGGCGCCGAGCAGCTTGCCGAGATCGGTGAACAGCACCCGGCCTTCCTCGTCCCAGTCGAAGCGATAGGCCCAGACCGCCGGTTGCCCGCCCGCGACCATGCGCGCCGCCGGACCGTCCACCGCATTGGCCCGCCACAGGCGGCTGGGGTAGGCCGAAACCGCGTCGTATTCGGCCTGGTCCCGCGCCATCGGCAGGACGCCGAACAGGCGCCAGACGAGCTTGGGGTTCAGCGCGTTGAACAGCTTCATCTCGTCACGGTTGGCGCCGGTCATCACCGGGACGGCGTTGTAGTACATCGGGTTGTCGAGCCCGGAGCTGACGCCCTGCGCCGGCAGGGTCACGCCGTCGGCGATGACGCGCAGCGGGTCGATCTGGCCGTCCGGGGTCTTGTAGGCGTCGAACAGGGCGCTCAGCGAGGCGGCGCGCAGGGCGGGGCCGTCGACCGGCTTGCCCGGACCCAGGATGCGGCGGGCCACCGCCGTGGCCGAGGCCGGGCCGCCGTCGGTCGCGCCCTCGGCCTCCGCCAGCGGCTCGGACCGGAACGAGCCGGACTGGATGATGGCGCGGTGGAACAGGCCCTTGGCCCGGGGGCTGGAGAGCAGGGCGGCGACGTTGTGACCGCCGGCGCTCTCGCCGAAGATGGTCACCCGCCCCGCATCGCCCCCGAAGGCGCCGATGTCCGAGGCGATCCATTCCAGCGCCCGGATGTGGTCGAGCGTTCCGAAGTTGGCCGAGGCGTCGTCGGGCAGGGTCCCGCCCTGCCGCAGCGCGTCCAGCGCCATCCAGCCGAGCGCGCCGAGGCGATACTGTACGACCACCACGACGACCTTGAAGCGGGCGGCCAGGGCCGAGCCGTCGTACTGCTCGGCCCGGCCCCAGGTGTTGGACCCGCCGTGGATCCACATCATCACCGGCAGCTTGGCCCCCGCGGCCTGCGCGGCGGTCATCGGCGGCGCATAGACGTCCAGATACAGGCAGTCCTCCTGTCCGACGATCTCGCCCCAGCGCTCCTTCTTCACCCCGTCCAGAGCGCTCAGCTGTTGCGGGCACCAGGGCGCGGGCGTCACCGCGCTGCGCTGGCCGGTCCAGGCGGCCGGCGGCCGCGGCGCGCGCCAGCGCAGGTCGCCGACCGGCGGCGCGGCGAAGGGGATGGCGCGCCAGGCATGGGCGCCGGTGACGGCGTCGACATAGCCGACCACCCCGCCGCCCGACAGCGTCCGGGTCGTGGCGGCGTCCGGCGCGGCGGCGACGGCCGGCTGGCTTATGGCGCAGGCGGCAATCGCCAGCGCGGCCAGCATGGACAAAGTGCGTTTCATGGAATCCCCCGGTGTTCTTGCCCGGCAAGGTAGTGCGTACCGAGCCGGCGCCCAGCCCTGACGTATGAGCACCCGTCACCCTCGCCGGACCCTGTCCCCGGCAACACACTGGCGCCCCCGCCCGGGGCGGCCTATATGGCGGCGCCTCATGGACGAAACACGGCTCAAGAAGATCAGGCTGCGGGCCTGGCGTCGCGGCTTCCGGGAAGCGGACCTCCTTCTGGGGCCGTTCGCGGACTACTATTGTCCCCGGTTCAGCGACGAGCAGCTCGACGCGCTCGAGGCGCTGATGAACGAGGCCGACCAGGACATCTACGACTGGTACCTGGGCCGCGCACCCACGCCCGCCGAATTCGACAACGAGATCATGGTCTTGCTGAAAGGTTTTGATCCGCACACCGGAGCGCCGCGCGATGGCGGCTGACGGCGGCGGGCCGAGCCACAACGATCTGAAGCGGGTCAGTCGCGACGACGGCCGGCTGGAACTGACCGGCGCGCCGGAGGGGTTCGACGCGCTGGTCATGGCCGACATCGCGCGGTCGCGCGGCGGGCTGACGGTGTTCATCGCCCGCGACGGGGCGAGGGCCAACGCCTTCATGGAGGCGATGGGCTTCTTCGCGCCCGAGATCGAGGTGCTGCAACTGCCGTCCTGGGACTGCCTGCCCTACGACCGGGTCGGGCCGTCGGCGGCGGTGGCGGCGCACCGGATGGCGACCCTGACCCGGCTGGCGCGCGGGCTGGACCCAAAGAAGCCGACCCTGCTGGTCACCGCAGCGCCCGCCGCGCTGCAACGGGTGCCGCCGCGCGAGGTCGTGGCCCGCGCCGGTTACACCACCCGGCCCGGCCAGGAGGTGAAGATCGCCGACCTGGAGCGCTACTTCGCGGTCAACGGCTATTCGCGGGCGTCGACGGTGTCGGAGCGCGGCGAGTTCGCCATCCGGGGCGGGGTGATCGACGTCTTCTCGCCGACCGCCGAGGAGCCGGTGCGGCTGGACCTGTTCGGCGACACGCTGGAGAGCATCCGCGGCTTTGATCCCGAGACCCAGCGGTCGACCAAGCAGCTGAAGGAGATCGACCTGCTGCCGGTCAGCGAGGCGCTGGTCGATCCCGAGACCATCAGCCGGTTCCGCAAGGGCTATGTCGCCGCCTTCGGCGCGCCGGGCGAGGACGCGCTGTATTCCGCCGTCAGCGAGGGCGGGCGCCGGGCGGGCATGGAGCACTGGCTGCCGCTGTTCTACGAGCGGATGGAGACGCTGTTCGACTATCTGCCCGACGAGGCGCTGGTCGGGGTCGATCACCTGGTCCAGGAGTTGGAGAACGAGCGGCTGGCGATGATCGCCGACGCCTTCGACGCCCGGGCCACCGCCGACCGCAAGGCCGCCTACCGTCCGCTCGCTCCGGAGGCGCTCTACCTGACCGGCGACGAGATCGCGATGCGGATCGCGGAGCGCCCCAACCGCTGGTTCACGCCGTTCCAGCATGAGGGGGCCGGCGTCGTCGACATGGGCGCCAAGCTCGGCCGCTCCTTCGCCGCCGAGCGGGCCCAGGACAGCGTCAACCTGTTCGAGGCCACCGCCGAACACGCCAAGACCATGACCGCCAATGGCCGTCGCGTGCTGCTGGCCTCCTGGTCCGAGGGCTCGTCCGAGCGCCTCGGCAGCATGATGGCCGACCATGGCCTGGGCCGCGTGCCGTTCGCGCCCTACTGGCAGGCGGCCAAGGCCAATGACCCGAAGATTCCGCAGCGCGTCGTGCTGCCGCTGGAAGCCGGGTTCGAGACCGACAATTTGGTGGTCATCTCCGAGACCGACATCCTCGGCGACCGGCTGGCGAGGCCGCGCAAGAAGCGCCGCGCCGCCAACTTCCTGGCCGAGGCCAGCGCCCTGACGCCCGGCGACCTGGTCGTGCACATCGACCACGGCATCGGCCGCTACGAGGGCCTCAAGACGCTGGACGTGCAGGGTGCGCCGCACGACTGCCTGGACCTGCTCTACGGCGGCGAGGCCAAGCTCTACCTGCCGGTCGAGAACATCGACCTGCTGACCCGCTACGGCGCCGACGGCGAGAACGTGCAGCTGGACAAGCTGGGCGGGGCCGGCTGGCAGGGCCGCAAGGCCAAGGCCAAGGAACGCCTGCGCCAGATGGCGGAGGGGCTGATCCTGATCGCCGCCGCCCGCCAGCTGAAGTCGGTCGAGGAGACCGATCCGCCGTCCGGCCTGTTCGACGAGTTCTGCGCCCGCTTCCCCTACGAGGAGACGGACGACCAGCTGAGCGCCATCCACGACGTGCTCGAGGACCTGGCCTCGGGCAGGCCGATGGACCGCCTGATCTGCGGCGACGTCGGCTTCGGCAAGACCGAGGTCGCGCTGCGGGCGGCCTTCGTCATGGCCATGAGCGGCAAGCAGGTGGCCATCGTCTGCCCCACGACCCTGCTGGCCCGCCAGCACTACAAGACCTTCACCGAGCGCTTCCAGGGCTGGCCGATCAAGGTGCGGCGCCTGTCGCGCATGGTGCCGGCGAAGGAGGCGGCCGAGACCCGCGAGGGCCTGGCCAACGGCGAGCTGGAAATCGTGGTCGGCACCCACGCCATCCTCGGCAAGCAGGTCAGCTTCAAGGACCTGGGCCTGGTCATCGTCGACGAGGAGCAGCACTTCGGGGTCAAGGCCAAGGAGAAGCTCAAGGAGCTTCGCGCCGACGTGCACATGCTGACCCTGACCGCCACGCCGATCCCGCGCACGCTGCAGATGTCGCTGTCGGGCATCCGCGAGATGTCGATCATCGCCACCCCGCCGGTCGACCGGCTGGCGGTGCGCACCTACATCACGCCCTGGGACCCGGTCACCCTGCGCGAGGCGCTGCTGCGCGAGAAGTATCGCGGCGGCCAGACCTACTTCGTGGTGCCGCGCATCAAGGACCTGACCGAGATCGAGACGTTCCTGCGGACGCAGGTTCCTGAGGTGAAGTACGTCGTCGGCCACGGCCAGATGGCGCCGACGCAGCTCGAGGAGGTGATGACCGCCTTCTACGAAGGCCAGTACGACGTGCTCCTCGCGACCACGATCGTCGAAAGCGGGCTGGACATCCCCTCGGCCAACACCCTGGTCGTGCACCGGGCGGACATGTTCGGCCTGGCGCAGCTGTACCAGATCCGCGGCCGGGTCGGCCGCTCCAAGGCCCGGGCCTACGCCTATCTGACCACGCCGGTCGAAAAGCAGCTGACCCTGTCGGCCGAGAAGCGCCTGAAGGTGCTGCAGTCGCTCGACAGCCTGGGCGCCGGCTTCCAGCTGGCCAGCCACGACCTCGACATCCGCGGCGGCGGCAACCTGCTGGGCGACGAGCAGAGCGGCCACATCAAGGAGATCGGCGTCGAGCTCTATCAGCAGATGCTGGAGGACGCCGTCGCCGAGCTGCGCCAGCGCCAGGGCGCCGAGGCGCTGCACAGCGACCGGGGCTGGTCGCCGCTGATCAACACCGGCGCGGCCGTGCTGATCCCGGAGGACTACGTCCCCGACCTCAATGTGCGCCTGTCGATGTACCGCCGGCTGTCGGAGGCCGAGAAGGCCCAGGACCGCGAGGCCCTGGCCGCCGAGCTGATCGACCGCTTCGGCCCGCTGCCGCCCGAGACCGACAGCCTGCTCAAGGTCGTGGCCATCAAGGGCCTGTGCCGCGAGACCAACGTCGCCAAGATCGACGTCGGCCCCAAGGGCGCGGTGCTGACCTTCCGCGACAACAGCTTCGCCAACCCCGGCGCCCTGCTGCGCCACATCGCGGCCAACCAGATCCTCTGGAAGATCCGCCCCGACGAGAAGGTGGTGGTGAAGGGCGAGTGGGAGACCCCGAACGCCCGCCTCGACGCGGCGGAGAAGATACTGACGCAGCTGGTGAAGCTGGCGAAGGGGTAGGGGCATTGCGTGCTTCGCGACGCGGCCCGAAGCGGCCGCTCCTCAGCATGACGAGCTTTGTTGCAGCCCACCCACGTTCGTCATCCTGAGGAGCGCGCCGCAGGCGTGCGTCGCGAAGGACGCACCGCTCCCACGCCTTACGAACTTGTCATCCTCGCCCGGTGGCGCATCTAGCCCCCAACGCATAGCCTTGTTCGGCGAGGCCACGGGAGAGGCGCATGACCACCATCACGCTGAACGGCAAATCCGTCACGGTGACGTCCGAGCCGGACACCCCGCTGCTGTGGGTGCTGCGCGAGGAGTTCGACCTCAAGGGCGCCAAGTACGGCTGCGGCATCGCCCAGTGCGGGGCCTGCACGGTGCATGTCGGGGCAGGCGGTGCGGTCCTGTTCGATCGCCATCGGCGACCTCGAAGGCCAGAGCATCACCACGATCGAAAGCTTCGACGGCGGCCACAAGGTGCAGAAGGCCTGGATCGACGCCCAGGTGCCGCAGTGCGGCTTCTGCCAGCCGGGCCAGATCATGAGCGCCGCCGCGCTGCTGAGCGAGAACAAGGCGCCCAGCGACGCCGACATCGACGCGGCCATGGCCGGGAACATCTGCCGTTGCGGGACCTACCCGCGCATCCGCGCCGCTATCAAGGCGGCGGCGAAGGCGTGAGGGACAGGACAGTGAACAAGCCGATGATCGACCGCCGCGCCTTCCTCGCCACGACCGGCGCCTTCACCCTCAGCTTCGCGGTTCCGGCCAAGGCGCAGCAGACCGGCGCGCCGGCCGCGCCCTGGACCGCCTATCTGACCATTGGGGCCGACGGGAAGATCGCGCTGCTGTCGCCGACCACGGAGATGGGGCAGGGCACCCACACCGCCCACGCCGCCATCATCGCCGACGAGATTGGCGTGCCCCTCTCGGCGGTCAGCGTCGACACCGCCCTGCCGTCGGATCCGTTCCGGCGGGGCGGGGCCATGGGCTCGGGCGGCTCGGCCGGCGTGCGCGCCTGGTGGGCGGCCCTGCGCACCGTCGGCGCCAACGCCCGCGCCAGCCTGATCGCGGCGGCGGCGGGTAAGGCTGGCGTTCCGGCCGCGGAGATCACGCTGGACGACGGCCGCTTCATCCGCGCCGGCAAGCCGCTGGCCGTCACGCTGGGCGAAGCCGCGACGCTGGCGGCCGGCCGGCCGCTGGTCGAGGGAACGCCCAAGGACCCGGCCAGCTACCGCCATGTCGGCAAGGCGACGCCGCGCGTGGACGTGCCGGCCAAGGTGCGTGGCGAGCCGCTGTTCTCGCAGGACTTCACACGGCCGGGCATGGTCTTCGCCTGCGCCGTGCTGTCGCCGGTCTACGGCGGCGACGCCGAAGGCTGGGACGCCGCCGCGACCCTGGCGGTCAAGGGCGTCGAGCAGGTGGTGAAGATCCCCGGCGGCGCGGCTGTGGTGGCCACCAGCCAGTGGGCGGCCATGAAGGGCGCGGCGGCGCTGAAGGTGCGCTGGAAATCCACGGCCATCGACGGCCTGGACTCCGCCGCCATCTCGGCGGCCATGCACATGGGTCTGGGCAAGGACGCGCAGGCCATCGTCGGCAAGGTCGAGGGCGACACGGCGACGGCGCTGGCCGGCGCGGCCAGGACCTTCGAGGCCGACTACGAGGTTCCCTACCTCTGCCACGCGCCGATGGAGCCGTGGTCGATCACCGTCGAGCCGACCACCGACGGCGGGCTGGAGATCTGGGGCCCGTTCCAGACCCAGGACCGCAACCGCAACACCGCCGCCAAGACCGCCGGAATCGATCCGTCGAAGGTGACGCTTCACACCCTGATGCTGGGCGGCGGCTATGGCCGGCGCCTCGGCGACGACGGCACGCCCGGCGCGGTGGTCACGGCGTTGGCGGTGAAGAAGCCGGTGAAGTTCTTCTGGCGGCGCGAGGACGAGATCGGCCAGGGCTGGTACCGCCCGGCCCAGGTCGCGCGGCTGAAGGCCGGCGTCGACGCGAGCGGCAAGGTCACGGCCCTGCACGTGCGCACCGCCGGCCCCTCCATGCGCGACAGCTTCTCGCCCGGCGGCCTCAAGCAGGGCGAGCTCGACGGCTCGTCGGTCCAGACCCTGACCGACACCCGCTACCGGCCCGGCGCCTATCGCGTCGACTGGGTGCGGGTTGACCAGGCCGTGCCCATGGCCCCCTGGCGCGCGGTGGGCGCGACCCAGAACGGCTACTTCATGGAGGCCTTCGTCGACGAGCTGGCCGCCTTCCTGAAGAAGGACCCGGTCGCCCTCCGCCGCGAGCTGCTGGCTCACGATCCCCGGGCGCTGAAGGTCATCGACGAGGCGGCGAAGGCCGGCGACTGGGGCAAGCCGCTGAAGAAGGGCCACGCCCGTGGCTTTGCCTATG
>CBDIPM010000002.1:42500-391836 GCA_965283745.1 Caulobacteraceae bacterium | reverse complement strand
CCTGGTCGAGGGCGGCATCGAGATCGGCGAGCGGGTGCCCATCCCCGCCTGGCTGGTCCCCGACGACGCCAGCGTGGAGATGGAGGCCAAGAAGGCCGCCGGCTATTTCACGCCCGACGGCGCCCCGACGGCCGAAGACCTGAAGAAGGTGGTGGGGCGCGACCTTGGCGAGTTCTGAGCTGGCCGCCCAATCCCTCCTCTCCGCCGCCGCCGTCCGGGAGCGCGCCCACGAGATGCTGGCCATCGCGCTGGCTGGCGGCCTCCCCGACTGGCGGGTCGATCTGGACCGGCTGCCGCACACCGCCGATGTCGTGGCCGCTGTCATCCGCGACCAGTACCCGACGCTGAACGTGCCCTTCCACGCCCGCTGGCGGCACTTCCATGTCCGCGGCCGCGACCTGTGGCGGGAGCTGGACGAGGAAGCCTTCTGGCCGGACCGCGCCGCGCGGGCCCGGGCGGCCTTCGACCTCTGCATCACCTCGGTGCTGCTCGACGCCGGCGCGGGGCCGGGCTGGCGCTACCTCGACGGCCCGACCGGCTCGACGACATCGCGCTCGGAGGGGCTGGGGATCGCCTCGCTGCGGCTGTTCCAGTCGGGCGCGCTGTCGTCGCGGACCGATGATCCGTTCCGCGCCGACGCGCTGGCGAGCTTCGAGGCCGCTGCGCTGGCGAAGGCGTTTCAGGTCACGGGCGACAATCCGCTGGTCGGGCTCGACGGCCGCGCCGCGCTGCTGCGCCGGCTGGGCGAGGCCGTCGGCCGGCCGGGCGATCTCTACGACGTCATGGCCGCCCGCGCGGCCCACGGCCGCCTTCCGGCCCCGGTGATCCTTGAGGTGCTGCTCGAGCGCCTCGGCCCGATCTGGCAGGACCGCCTGTCCCTGGACGGCGTGCCGCTCGGCGACGTCTGGCGCCACCCGGCCATCAAGCGCGACGACGCCACCGACGGCCTGGTTCCGATCCACAAGCTTTCGCAATGGCTGGCCTACAGCCTGATCGAGCCGCTGATCGAGGCCGGGATCGAGGTGGTCGACATCGACGGCCTGACGGGCCTCGCCGAATACCGCAACGGCGGCCTGTTCATCGACGACGGCGTGCTGGTCCTCAAGGACCCCGCCGACATGGACCGCACCCACGCGGTCGGCGACCCGCTGGTCGTCGGCTGGCGGTCGCTGACCGTCGCCCTGCTCGACCTCATCGCGCCGCTGGTGCGGGAGCGGCTGGGCGTGACGGCGGACGCGTTTCCGCTGGCCCGGGTGCTGGAGGGCGGCACCTGGGCGGCCGGGCGCCGGCTTGCCGCCGAGCGGCGCGAAGGCGGCGGCCCGCCCCTGAAGATCACCAGCGACGGAACGGTATTCTGATGACCAAGGGCTATGCAGGCGTGACGGTCGTCGACCACCCGCTGGTGCAGCACAAGCTGACCCGGCTGCGCGACCGCGAGACCTCGACCAAGACCTTCCGCGAGCTGATGCGCGAGATCTCGACCCTGCTCTGCTACGAGGTCACCCGCGATCTGGCGCTGACCGACCGGCCGGTCGACACGCCGCTGGAGGCCACGACCGCCCCGGAGATCGCCGGCAAGAAGCTGGTCTTCGCCCCGATCCTGCGGGCCGGTGAGGGGATGCTGGAGGGCATGCTGACCTTGGTCCCCTCGGCCCGCGTGGCCCACATCGGCCTCTACCGCGACCCGGGGACGAAGGCGGCGGTGGAGTACTATCTCAAGGTTCCCGAGACGATGGCCGAGCGGCAGGTCATCGTCATGAACCCGCTGCTGGCCACCGGCGTCACCGCCCGCGCCGCCATCGACCGCCTCAAGGAAGAGGGCGCCCGCGACCTGCGCTTCGTCTGCGTCCTGACCTGCCCCGAAGGCATCGAAGCCCTGCGCGGCGACCACCCCGACGTGGCGATCTGGACGGCGGGCATCGATCGCGGCCTGGACGAGCGGGGGTTCATCCTGCCGGGGCTGGGGGATGCGGGGGACCGGCTGTACGGAACCAGGTAATCCTCTCCCTCTTGGGAGAGGGGGACCGCCCGGAGGGCGGTGGAGAGGGAGACGCCGCCGCTTGATGATTGACGGCCGCGTTCGCCGCCTCGCCAAGCCTGTCAGCGCCGGCGCTTCCCGCTCCACCATGCTCCGCATGGTCCCCCTCTCCCAAGAGGGAGAGGATTGAGGTGGGGCGGCCTCGTCGCTAGCTTCCCCCTATGACCGCGCCTCACGAAACCCTCCTCACCGCCACGCCCGCCGAGGGCGTCCTCCTCGTCACGCTCAATCGTCCGGACTCCGGCAATTCGCTGTCGACGCTGATGGCGGAGGAGCTGCTCGCCCTGTTGACCGGCCTGGGCGCTGGTCCGGGCGCCATCCGCGCGGTGGTCCTGACCGGCGCCGGCAACAAGATCTTCTGCGCCGGGGCGGACCTGAAGGAGCGCGACGGCATGACCGACGCCCAGTGGGTCGCCCAGCACCGCCTGTTCGAGGCCATGCGCGACGCCCTGGTCGCCCTGCCGGTCCCGGTGATCTGCGCGGTGAACGGCGCGGCCTACGGCGGCGGGGCGGAGATCGCGCTGAATTGCGACTTCATCTACGCCGCGGAGGGCGCGCGGCTGGCGCTGCCGGAGGTCAAGCTGGGCATCATGCCGGGCCTGGGCGGCGCGCCCAACCTGGTCCGCGCCGCCGGCGAGCGCCGGGCCCGCGAGGTGCTGCTGACCGGCGATCCCTTCACCGCCGCCGAGGGCCTCGCCTGGGGCGTGGTCAACCGCGTCTGCGCCGCCGACGAACTCGTCGCCGCCGCCGTCGAGACGGCCCGAAAGATCGCCGCCAACGCCCCGCTGTCGGTGCGCAACATCCGCCGCGTGGTCCGCGACACGGCGGTGCTCGCTGGCGCGGCGGCGATCGCCGTCGAACTGGCCGCCTACGACGAGCTCACCCCCACCGACGACCGCCGCGAGGGTGTCGCGGCGTGGGGGGAAAAGCGGAAGGCTGAGTGGAAGGGGCGGTAGTCGCCCGTCCCGACGTCCGAGGGAGGGGATGCGCACACTTCTATCCTCTCCCTGTTGGGAGAGGGGGACCCTGCGGAGCAGGGTGGAGAGGGACGCGCCGCCGATCGGTGTTTGGCCGCCGCGTTCGGCCCTCATCCCTGTCCGCGCAAGGAGTCCACGCACAAGAGCTTCCCGCTCCACCACCCTTCGGGCGGTCCCCCTCTCCCAAATCGGAGAGGAAGAATTAGGGGGACAACTCAATTCTATCCCCCACCCCTCGGGCCGCCCGTATCCTTCACAAGTCCCCGTCGCGGGGGAGGGCGTACGGATCCGGCCCGATACGGCGACACGGGATGCGGAGATGCGGGATTTGCCCGTGGACCCTGGCCCGCTCCAAAGGCGCGCCGGGGCAGGAACCACGGGGTCCGGGGATCGTCGGTTGATCCTCGCCCGCCGGGCCTGGCCGTGAGGAACGACCAGGGCGCCGGGAGGTAGAAGCCCCGGCGAGGCGAAAGCGAGCGGGAGGACAATGCCCATTGCGCACAGCCCTCGAAGCCTCTCCGCGGCGGAGCGCGTCAGGCTTTCGTCGAAACACACCCAACTACCCCCACGGTCCCGGACGGGAGCCGTGGCGCTCCGCCGCCTCCCCAACCTGTTCGGGCCCAAGCCCGCCCGGGCGGCGAAGCCGTGTCCGCCGTCGTGCGGGGTTCGCGACGCTCGCCCAAGAGCTCGCTCCTCACCCTGACGAGCTTTGTAGGGCCGCCCACTCCCCTTCGTCATCCCGAGGAGCGGCCGCAGGCCGCGTCGCGAAGGACGCAGGGCCTCATGGCGGGGACATGCACTGCATCTCCGCCGCCGACTTCCCTATATTCCCCCCCGTGACCGACACTCCCGCCACTGAAGCCCCAGCCCTGACCGGCGCCGCCCTGATCGCCGACCATGCCCGCCGTCTGCCCGACGCGCCGGGCGTGTACCGGATGATCGGCGAGGGCGGCGAGGTGCTCTATGTCGGCAAGGCCCGCAGCCTGAAGAAGCGGGTGATCCAGTACGCGCAGGGCCGGTTCCACACCAACCGCATCGCCCACATGGTCGACCTGACCCGGGCGATGGAGTTCGTCTCGACCCGCACCGAGACCGACGCCCTGCTGCTCGAGATCAACCTGATCAAGCAGATGAAGCCGCGCTTCAACGTGCTGCTGCGCGACGACAAGAGCTTCCCCGAGATCGTCATCCGCCGCGAGCATCCGGCCGCCCAGCTGCGCAAGCATCGCGGGGCGCACACCATCAAGGGCGACTATTTCGGGCCGTTCGCCAGCGCCGGGGCGGTGAACCGCACGCTGAACACCCTGCAGAAGGCCTTCCTGCTGCGGTCCTGCTCCGACAGCGTCTACGAGAGCCGCACCCGGCCCTGCATGCTGCACCAGATCCGCCGCTGCGCCGCGCCCTGCACCGGCCTGATCGCGCTGGACGACTATGCGAAGCTGGTCGAGGAGGCCGAGGCCTTCCTGCGCGGCAAGAGCCGGGCGGTGATGGCGCGGATGTCGGCGGATATGCAGGCGGCCAGCGACGAGCTCGAGTTCGAGCGCGCCGCCCGGCTGCGCGATCGCATCCGGGCCCTGTCGGCGGTCAGCCAGGAGACCCAGGTCAATCCCGAGACGGTCGACGAGGCCGATGTCTTCGCGCTGTTCGCCGAGGGCGGTCAGGCCTGCGTCCAGGTGTTCTTCTTCCGGGCCGGGCAGAACTGGGGCAACCGCGCCTACTTCCCGCGGGTCGACAAGTCCGACTCCGACGCGGAGGTGATGAGCGCCTTCCTCGGCCAGTTCTACGACGACCGGCCGCTGCCGCGCTCGATCCTGGTCAATGTCCAGCCGCACGAACACGAGCTGCTCGGCGAGGCCTTCGGCATGAAGGCCGGTCGTCGGGTCGAGATCGCCCGCCCGCAGCGCGGCGAGAAGAAGGGCCTGGTCGAGCAGGCGACGCTGAACGCCCGCGAGGCGCTGGGCCGGCGCATGGCCGAGGGCTCGGCCCAGGGCAAGCTGCTGGCCGGGGTGGCCGAGGCCTTCGGGCTGGAGGCGCCGCCGGAGCGGATCGAGGTCTACGACAACAGCCACATCATGGGGACCAACGCCGTCGGCGGCATGGTCGTGGCCGGGCCCGAGGGCTTCCAGAAGAACCAGTACCGCAAGTTCAACATCAAGGGGACCGAGCTCACTCCCGGCGACGACTACGGCATGATGAAGGAGGTGCTGCGCCGCCGCTTCGCCCGCCTGGTCAAGGAAGAGGAGGGCGGCGACGACAGCGCCCGGCCCGATCTGGTGCTGATCGACGGCGGCAAGGGCCAGCTGGACGCGGTGCTGGAGGTGATGGCCGACCTGGGCGTCGACGACATCGCCGTGGTCGGCGTGGCCAAGGGGCCGGACCGCGACGCCGGGCTGGAGCGGTTCTTCATGCCGGGCAAGACGCCCTTCATGCTCGAGCCCAAGAGCCCGGTGCTCTACTATCTGCAGCGGCTGCGCGACGAGGCCCACCGCTTCGCCATCGGCACGCACCGGGCCAAGCGCACGGCGGAAATGAAGCGCAATCCGCTCGACGAGATCGACGGCGTCGGGCCCGGCCGCAAGAAGGCGCTGCTTCATGCGTTCGGCTCGGCGCGCGAGGTCGGCAAGGCTTCGGTGGATGATCTGATGAAGGTCGACGGCGTCAGCGGGCCGCTGGCGCAGCGCATCCACGACTTTTTCCGCAAGTGACGCGTTCAGACGCTATGGTGCGCTCATGAAATCACTTCCCAACCTGATCACCGGCCTGCGGCTCGTGCTGACGCTGTTCGTGTTCCTGGCCCTGATCGGGCTGATGCCGGTGTCGCCGGTCTATCGCTGGGCGATGGTCTCGGCGCAGGAGCCGGCGGCCATCCAGCAGGCGCTGTACTTCTTCGCCTTCTGGGGCTTCCTGGTCGCGGCGGTGACGGACTTCCTCGACGGCTGGCTGGCCCGCCGGTTCGACGCGACCAGCACGCTGGGCGCCATCCTCGATCCCATCGCCGACAAGGTGCTGGTCGCCGGGATGGTCGTGGGCATCGCGGCCCTGGGCAACTGGATCGTCGCCCTGGCCGGCGGGCTGATCCTGTTCCGGGAGTTCTCGGTCAGCGCCCTGCGCGAGACCCTGGCGCCCAAGGGGCTGAAGCTGCCGGTGACGACGCTCGCCAAGTGGAAGACCACGTTGCAGCTGGTGGCGCTGGCGGCGGAACTGTTCGTGTTCGGCTGGCGGGCCTGGGGCCTGCCGGAAGACGCCGAGCTGATCGGCCGGGCCTTCCTGACCGCGCACGGCGTGCTGGCGCTGGCCACGGTGGTCACCGTCTGGACCGGCGTCGAGTACGCCCTGTCGGCCCGCAAGGCGCTGAAGGCCTGACGCCTGCTCGTTGAACGCCGGTCAGGGTTACGCCCGGGCGGCGATCGTGCCATGATCGAGCTCCTGAAACCGTGGTGGAACCGGTGCTGACCTCACTCGCCATGACTCTGGCGCTGCTCGCCCAGGATAGTCCGGCCACGCTGCAGTCCTGCGTGTTCGAGAACACCGGCTGGGTGTGCCGTTACCGCGCCGAGGAAAGCGCGGTCGAGCTGGTCCCCCCGACGGTCGCGACACGGCTGCCCGACCCCCGGTCGAAGCCGGAGGCCGCGCTTACAAAGGAAGAGACGCGCCAGGCCAAGCTGATCCGCCGTTGCGCCGACGCGTCCTGGATGTCGCTGTGCACGCCCGGCGACCGCAAGGAGGCCAAGGAGCTCAAGGCGGCGGCCGAGGCGCGGGCCACCCTGCGCCTGAAGGTCACCACCCTGGTCGCCGACGGCCGCTGTCCTGACGCGGTCGGCGCGGCCCTGCAGGGCGGCGACCTGGCGCTGGCCCGGGAAATCCGCGAATTCTGCGCGGCGGATAGCGCTGCCGACAAGCCGGCGGACAAAGCGCCAGAGAAGCCCGCCGAACAGGCGGCCGAGAAGCCGGCGGAAAAGAAGTAGGGCTGGACGCGGGCCCGGCCTGCGCCATCCGCGCACTCGTCAATTATCTGAAACGACAAGGCCCGCGCCGGGTGAACCGGCGCGGGCCTGTTTCGTCTGGTCGTTTGACCGCGGAGGGTCTAGTCGGCCGGTCCGCAGCCGGTGGAGCCCTCGGGGCAGCCTTCGAAGTGGACTTGCGGCGGCTCGACCGTCACGCGCGACGGCTTCACGCGAACGTCCGGCGACCGGATGTAGATCTGGACCGGCTCCACGCGGATCGGCGGAGCTTCGACGTAGATCGGCGGACCCTTGACGTCGATGCGGCCGGACGGAACCGAGACCGGCGGAGAGGTGATGTAGATGCCGGGGCCGCCCGAAGCGCTCACGCTCCAGGGCGTGCCGGGCGTGTAGAACGGACGGTGCACGCGGCACGGGCAGTCTCCGCCGTCGGGGTGCGGGTCCTCGGTGCAGCCGTGCCACGGGGCCGGCGGTCCGGGAAGCGGTCCCGGGGGAGGGCCTCCGGCGCTCGCGCCGCTTGCGCCGGCGCTGGCCAGCAAGGCGGTCGTCACCGCCACCATGATCTTGCGCATATTCCCGCCTCCGAATGGTCCCCGACGGAACCTGAACAGTGCCCCCAGAGCACTCGTAGAACATGGTTAGTCGAGGGGCGGGAGACTGGCAAGCACTCGTTAACCATCAGAGTTTGCGGTTCGCCTGTGGCGCGAATTCTATCCCTGTTGCGTGTATCCGGCGGCCTGATTGATCATTCTGCACGCTCTATTCCGCCGCCAGGAGCGTGATCCCGGGCAAGGCCGTTTCGGACGACTCCACCACATCGGGGTCAGAGGGGCCGTGCAGGAGCCAGTCTGTCACGGGCTCCTCCCGCCGTTCGCCGCGCATCAGGATCGCGATGAGCACCGGGCCGACGCTGCGCACAACCATCCATACCTCCCGGGCCTGTCGCTTAAGATGAGAATGGCTCGCAATTATGGCCGGCGCAAGACGGTTGGCCCGCGCGACGCTTCGAATGTCTCGATCATTGATCCAGGCCAATGCCCGGCAGCGCGAAGCCTGATCTGCGTGCGTTCGCGCGACGTCTGTCGTGACCAAGGCGTCTCGGGCCGCCCGCACCCGTGCCCGGAACCGCAACCCGAAAGTCTTCCCATGAACGCCATGCACCGACTGAGGGCCTATCACGCCCTCCTGGCCCTTCTGGTCGTGCTCGCCTTCCTCAGTCCGGAGTGGGGGCATGTGCACAACTGGCTGGGCTATGGCGTGGCCGCGATGATCCTCGTGCGACTGGTCCTGGCGCTCACCGGCGCGCCGCAACTGGGCCTGATGCGCTTCTATCCGCACTTCCACGGCCTCAAGCTGGGCTCGGTCTTCACCCACCCGGCCATCAGCGGGGCGCTCCTGCTGGGGATCGCCATCTGCGTCATCGGGGTCACCGGGACCGGCATCGCGCTCGACAAGGGGCGGACGTTCGGTCTCGGCCGCACGGAGTTGCGCCAGCAGGCGCAGCCCGCGACGCCGGAGCTCCCGGTCATCCGCGGCGACGACGAGGAGGACGGCGAGCGTCGCGGCGGCGGGGGCGAGGGTCACGACGAAGGCGGCGAGGCGATCGAAGAGGTGCACGAGGTCCTCGGCAACCTCCTGATGTTCCTCGTCGGCGGGCATGTCGCCTACCTGCTGCTCTTCAAGCGGCCGCTGGCGCGCTTCATGCTGTTCCTGCAACCGGCCCGGCGCCCCGGACCGCCAACCGGGTCTAAGGCAGCGGAATAAACTCGTCGTGGTCCAGGTCCGGCAGCTTCATGCGGCCGGCGCGCCAGTCGGCCTTGGCCTGTTCGATGCGGTCCCTGCTCGAGGAGACGAAGTTCCACTCGATGAAGCGCGGGCCGATCGGCTCGCCGCCCAGCAGCATGACCGTCGATGGCTCCAGCGCGGTGAAGGCGATCGTCTCGCCCGGCGCGAACACGGCCATCTGGCCGGTGTGCAGGGTCTGGCCGTCGACCTCGACGCTGCCCCTGGCCACATAGGCCGCCCGTTCGGGATACTCGGCGGGCAGGGCGGCCTTCGCCCCGGCGGCCAGCTCCCAGTGGACATAGAAGCAGGGCGAGAAGACCGGCACCTTCGCCTCCGCGCCGAACGCCTTGCCGGCGATCAGCCGCGCGGCCATGCCGCCGCCCTCGTAGAAGGGAAGGTCGTCGGCGCCCTCATGGTGCGAGAAGGCCGGCGCGGCTTCCTCATGCTCGACCGGCAGGGCCAGCCAGGTCTGGATGCCGTCCATGCGGCCGCCGTCGCGGCGCAGGTCCTCGAAGCGTTCGGAGTGGGTGATGCCGCTGCCGGCCGTCATCCAGTTGACCTCGCCAGGACGGATGACGATCTCGGAGCCCACGCTGTCGCGATGGGTCATCGCCCCCTCGAACAGGTAGCTCAGCGTCGACAGGCCGATGTGAGGATGGGGTCGCACGTCCACCTCCCGGCCGAAGCCGGGTTGGAACTGCGCCGGGCCCATGTGGTCGAAGAAGATGAAGGGCCCGACCGTCCGTCGGGCATGCCACGGCAGCACCCGCCCCACCTCGAACCCGCCCAGATCCTTGCGCCGCTGGTCGATGACGAGGTCGATCATGGGAGGGGCTCCGGTCAGGGCAGGGGGTCAACATGGCCTTTCGCCGGCGGCGGCGAAAGGGGCGCCGGGGCTAGAAGAGGGTCGCGGCAGCGTCGCCCTGAACACCCGGATCGGCTGCGGCGCCGGCAGGGCCAGCTTGCCGTCCGGGCCGCGGTCGGCCCAGCGGGCGTGGCCCACGAGCACGACTTCGCCCTTGTCCACGGCGGCGAGGGTGATGTCGTCGAGGCCTGGCAGGTTGGCGGCCACCAGATCGGCGCCCTCCACCTCGCGGCAGTCGGCGCTGATCCGCAGTAGCATGACCCGCTGCGGCGAGACGCCGTTCTGGGTCGCGATCACGCCGAACGGCAGAGGCGAGGCGTTGCGCAGGCCGTCGACGCCTGGCGCGGCGAGAAGGCCGTCTGTTCCGGCCAGGCCGGTGCGGAGGCCGCCCAGCGGCGCGGTCTGGCCAGTGGCCAGATCGACGCGGTGCAGGCCGGTCGAATAGTCGGCGACCAGCAAGGCCTTTCCGTTCCGGCAGAAGGCCATGCCTTGCGGAGACGCGTACTGCCCGGGCCCGACAAGCTGTTCGAGCCGAACGCCGCCGGCCTTCAGCCGCCACAGGCCGCCGCCGACCGAGTCGGTGGCGTAGGCCGCGCCGTCGGGCGCGACGGCGACATCGCCGAACTGATGCTTGCCGCCGTCCTCCGGCAGATAGAAGCGGGCGAGGATCTGGCCGTCCTTGAGCGAGACCTTGAGCAGACCGGTCTTCGACGCGCCGGCCCCGCCGGGCAGGTCATCGCCCCAGGCCTCGGCCGCCCAGAGGACGCCGCGCTTGTGGTCGACGGCCATGCCGAAGATGGCGCCGGTTTCGGGATCGGTCTTCAGGAAGGGCGAAGTCTTGTCGCCTTCGAGCCGGACGATGGTCTGGCCGGACACGGTGCTGAGCAGCAAGCCCTTGCCGTCGTTGGCGAGGCCTTCGCCGATGAACTCGGGATCGCCCGTCAGCGTCGCGATCGGCGTCAGGTCGCCGAACGGCATGCCGCTCTCTTCGAAGGTCGCCCCGATCTGTTCGTATTCGGGAAGCGCGGTCAGCCCCTTCAGGGCCGGATCGCGGGCGGGGTCGAACCTCAGGCCCATGCCCGCATAGGCCGCAAGGTTGGCCAGCGCCGCGTCGGTCTTGCCCGCCGCCGCCTGGACCCGCGCCAGTCTGATGTAGGAGCCCGGAACGTCCGGATAGAGCTTCAGCGCCTCGGACAGAGCCGTCTCTGCCTTGGCCAGATCGCCGGCCTGGGCGGCGGCGACGCCTTCACGCCGCAGTCGCTGGTATTGCTCAAGGCGAGTCTCCGGCGCCTCGGCCGCGATCAGGAAGATCGCCGCCAGCGCCGTCGCCAGGGTCCTAGCCGTGCGGGCTGACATAGGGGCTGACCATGCCGAGGGGGACAGCGGTGGTGTTCTTGACGCCCCGGATGACGATCCGGCTCTCGATGTTGGAGACCAGGCCCAGCGACAGGATCTTGTCGCGCAGGAAGTCGTCGAAGGCGTGCATGTCGCGGGTGACGATGCGCAGCTCGTAGTCGGCCGCGCCGGTGACCGTGGCGCACTGGGTGACCTCGGCCCATTTGACGACGTTGGACTCGAACAGTTCGAGGTTTTCCTTGGTCGGCAGCGACAGCTTGACGGTGCAGTAGACCTCGAAGCGCAGGCCCAGCTGCTCGCGGTCCAGGATCGTCACCCGGCGCTGGATAATGCCCGCGTCCTCCAGGCGTTTGATCCGGCGCCAGCAGGGGCTGGACGACAGGCCGACGCGCTCGGCGATTTCGGCGACCGACAGGCTGGCGTCGTGCTGGATGAGATCGAGAATCTTTGCGTCAACCGCGTCTAGCTGCTCGGACAAACCTTTTTCCCCCAATTGGCCATTACGCGCCCCGATCGTGCCGAACGCCCCTGTGAAAGGGGCACGGCTTTGGCAAGCAATTTCGCCGTGCTTATATGATCTTGCAAGCCGAAGAACGACCGCCAAGGGAAAGATTTTTCAATGCGGCACCAGGAAGTGACGCTAGACGACAAATATCTTCTCGAAGACGGCCGCGCGTTCATAACCGGCGTGCAGGCTCTGATCCGGGTGATGCTTGACCGTCGACGCCTCGACCAGCGCGACGGCCTGAACACGGCCGGCTACATTTCGGGCTACCGCGGCTCGCCGCTGGGCGGGCTCGACCAGCAGGCGGCGCGGGCCGGCAAGCTGCTGAAGAAGCACGAGGTGGTCTTCCAGGAAGGCCTCAACGAGGATCTGGCCGCCACCGCCGTATGGGGCAGCCAGCAGGCCAACCTGTTCCCGGGCGCCAGGTACGATGGCGTCAGCGCCATGTGGTACGGCAAGGCGCCGGGCGTCGACCGCACCGGCGACGTCTTCAAGCACGCCAACTTCGCCGGCGTCATGCCCAAGGGCGGCGTGCTGGCCGTGGCCGGCGATGACCACAACTGCAAGTCCTCGACCCTGCCCAGCCAGTCGGAGTTCGCCTTCCAGGACTTCGAGATGCCGGTGCTGTCGCCGGCCGACGTCCAGGAAGTGCTCGACTACGGCATCCTCGGCCTCTCCATGTCGCGCTTCAGCGGCCTGTGGGTCGGGCTGATCGCGCTGGCCGACACCATGGACAGCGGCGTGACCATCGACGTGTCGCTCGACCGCCACAAGGTGGTGATCCCCGACAACTTCCCGATGCCGCCCGGCGGCCTGCACATCCGCACCAAGGACCAGCCGCTGGAGAAGGAGACCCGGCTCCGCAACCACAAGCTGCCGGCCGCCCTCGCCTTCGCCCGCGCCAACAACATCGACCGCGTCGTGCTGGCCTCCCCGCGTCCGCGCCTGGGCATCGTCTGCCAGGGCCAGGCCTACAAGGACGTGCTGGAAGCCTTCCAGGCCATGGGCATCACCCTGGACGAGGCCGCGGCCCTCGGCGTCTCCATCTACAAGGTCGGCATGCCCTGGCCGCTCGAGCCGCAGGGCCTGCGCGCCTTCGCCGCCGGCCTCGAGACCCTGATGGTCATCGAGCACAAGCGCGCCCTGATCGAGCCCCAGGCCCGCGCCGCCCTCTACGACCTGCCCGCCCACGCCCGCCCCACCGTCATCGGCAAGAAGGATGAGCACGGCCAGCCGCTGATGGAGGATACCGGCTCGCTTTCCGTCGCCGCCATCGCGCTCGACCTCTATGACCGCCTGCCGGCCGGGCCGCACAAGGAACGGGCGCAAAACTACATCGACCGCGTGTCCGCCTCGGGCGTCGCCGCCGTCAGCCTGGCCGCCGACCAGCAGCGCAAGCCGTTCTTCTGCTCGGGCTGCCCGCACAACACCTCGACCCGCGTGCCGGAGGGCTCTCGCGCCCTGGCCGGCATCGGCTGCCACTACATGGCCAGCTTCAACGACCCGTCGACCGACCTGAACACCCACATGGGCGGCGAGGGCCTGACCTGGGTCGGCGCGGCGCCCTTCACGACCGAGAAGCACGTCTTCCAGAACCTGGGCGACGGCACCTACAACCACTCCGGCTCGCTGGCGATCCGCGGCGCGATCGCGGCGAAGGCCAACATCACCTACAAGCTGCTGTTCAACGACGCGGTGGCCATGACCGGCGGCCAGGCGGCCGAAAGCGGCTTCACGCCGGCCCAGATCACCCGCCAGCTGGCGGCCGAGGGCGTGAAGAAGACCGTCATCGTCGTCGACGACGTCGCCCGCTACGAGGCGGTCAAGGATCTGGCGCCCGGCGTGGAGGTTCACCCCCGCGGCGACCTGATGAAGGTCCAGCGCGAACTGCGCGAGACCGAGGGCGTCACCGTCCTGCTCTACGACCAGACCTGCGCCACCGAGAAGCGCCGCCGCCGCAAGCGCGGGACCATGGCCAAGGCGCCGCAGCGCGTCTTCATCAACCCCCTGGTCTGTGAAGGCTGCGGCGACTGCAGCAAAAAGAGCAACTGTGTCTCGGTTGAGCCGCTGAACACCGAGTTCGGCCGCAAGCGCAAGATCAACCAGTCGACCTGTAACCAGGACTACAGCTGCGTCGACGGCTTCTGCCCGTCCTTCATCACGCTGGAGGGGGCGGAGAACGCCACCATCACCAGGATGGCGGCCCTGACCGCCGACGCCACGCCGCTGCCCGAGTTCGAGCCGCTGGAGGGCGTGCGCCGCATCGTCTTCACCGGCATCGGCGGCACCGGGGTGACCACGGTCGCCTCGATCCTGGCCATGGCCGCCCACATCGACGGCCGCGCCGCCAGCGTGGTCGACATGACCGGTCTGGCCCAGAAGGGCGGCTCGGTGTTCAGCCACGTGAAGATCGGCGAGCGCGAGGACACCGTCGTGGGCGGCCGCGTGCCGGCGGCGACGACCGACGTGCTGATCGCCTGCGACCTGCTCGTCGCGGCCAGCCCCGACGGCCTGGCGCTGTTCTCCAAGAAGGTGACGCGGGCGTTCGGCAACGCCGACTTCTCGCCCACCGCCGACTTCGTCACCAACCGCGACGTCCGGTTCGACACGGCCCGGATGGCCCGCCGGATCACGGCGGCGACCAAGTCCTACGAGGCCTGCCCCTCGCAGGCCCTGGCCGAGCACAAGCTGGGCGACGGCATCTACGCCAACATGATCATGCTGGGCTTCACCTGGCAGAAGGGTGTGATCCCGGTCTCCAGCCGCGCGCTGTACCGCGCCATCAAGCTGAACGGCGTCGACTACGAGTCCAACCTGCAGGCCTTCGAGGTCGGCCGGAAGGCGGCCATGGATCCCGAGTTCAAGGGTATGCCCGAGGACTCGGTTCCGACGCCGGAAACCATGCCGCTCGACGCCCTGATCGCCAGGCGCACGGCCGAGCTGACCGCCTACCAGGACGCGGCCTACGCCGCCCGCTACCGCAAGCGGGTCGACCAGGTGCGGGCCGCCAAGTCCGCCCTGAACGCCGGCGACGCCCTGACCCGCGCCGTGGCCATCAACCTCTACAAGCTGATGGCCTACAAGGATGAGTACGAGGTCGCGCGCCTCTACACCGACGGCCGGTTCGCGGCCGAGCTGGCCGGGACCTTCAAGGGCGGCAAGGCCAAGGTCTGGATGTCCCCGCCGCTGATCGCGCCCAAGGGGCCCGACGGCATGCCCAAGAAGATCGCGCTGGGCGGCTGGATGCTCGAGCTGGCCTTCCCCGTGCTGACGAGGATGAAGGGTCTGCGCGGCGGCGCCTTCGACATCTTCGGCATGACCGAGGAGCGGAAGATGGAGCGGGGGCTGATCACGTCCTACGAGGCGCAGCTCGACCGCATCCTCGGCGGCCTGACGCCCGAGCGTCTGCCGCTGGCCGCGCGCATCGCCGCGGTCCCGCAGCAGATCCGCGGCTTTGGCCACATCAAGGACGCCTCGGTGAAGACCGCCCGGGCCGACGAAGCGACGCTCTGGGCCGAGTGGGGCGCATAGGCGGAAGGGCCGGCCCCTCTCGCGAAGGACCGGCCCAGCTGTCTTCCGCGGAGTTGATCCGTCAGGCGACCTTGTCGAGCGTCGCCGCCTTGGGTCCCAGCGGCCGGGCGGCGTCGCGCTCGGCGGTCAGCGCGTTGTAAAGGGCGGTGTCGCCGGCGCGGCGGGCCGCCTCGATCAGGGTCAGGTCGATGATGTCGCGCTGGGCGTGGCTGCCGCCGAACCGGCCGGCCCGGTTGCGCACCGGACGCAGCGCCTCGACGGCGCCGTTCCAGTCACCCTCGGCGAAGGCGGCGATGCCGTTCACCACCGGCGCGCCGACCTCGCCCACGAAGACGGCGTTGTCGCCGGGTCCGGCGATGGCGCGTCTCTGAGCCGCCTTCAGCGCGGTGAGCGCCGCCCGGTCGCCGACGCCGGCATAGGCCATGGCCGCGTGGGCGTCGTTGAAGGCGTAGGTGCTCTCGCCACCCGACGTCGCCTGCCAGCTCTGGGCCAGCGGCTGCCAGCGGTCGCCGACATCGACGCCCAGCAGATGGAGCCGCCACAGCAGCGCCGAGGCGTCCACCATGTCAAAGGCCAGGGTCGAGCGGGCCCCAGATCGGGCCGTCATAGAGATCGAGGACTTCAGCGGTGTCGCCGAGACCCAGATGGAAGAGGGCCAGGTGCCACCAGTTGTGGACCGCGAAGAAGCTCTCGTGCGTCCAGCGCTTGATGTCCTGGCGCATCCAGTGGACGCCGTCCTCGCGGCGATCCTGCATCTCCATCACATGGGCGACGGCGTGCTGGGCCCAGCCGTTGCGCGGCTCCAGCTCGATGGCCAGCCGGCCGGCGGCCTCGGCGCGGTCATAGAGGCCGGTCTCTTCCAGCCCGAAGGCCAGCATGCCCTGGATGGCGTGATAGCCGGGCATCGAGCGGTCCCAGGCGGGCAGGGCGCGGCCGATGCGGTCGCGCAGCATTCGGGACTCGCCCAGCAGGAAGTCGGTCAGCTGCCCGGCCTGCAGCGCCAGCGCGTCGCGTGGGTAGGCGATGGCCACGTCCTCGAGGATGCGGGCCGCGCCGCGCAGGTCGCCCTGCAGCATGGCGCCGACCGCGGCGACGTGCCCGGCCTCGCGGTCGTTCATCGGCGCGTCGACCACGGCGGCGTGGGCGGCGGCGGCGACCGGCACGGCCTCGGCGTCGGTGCCGCTGAGCATCAGGTAGGCGTTGAGCATGTGGGCCATGACGAAGCGCGGGCTGTCTTCGGTGGCCTGAGCCAGCGTGGTCACGGGGTCGCCGATGAAGCACTGGAAGCCGGCGAGGGCGTCGCTGTAGAGGGCGGCGGCGGCGGGGCTGGCGCCGCTCAGGGGCGCGGTGGTGGCGATGTCGAAGGACATGGGGAGTGTCTCCTTTGGTGTGGCGACCTTCTAGGGCCACGCCCGTTCGCCCTCTAGAAGACCCATGGTCGAGGAGGCTCGGCAAGCGGAAATGTGCAGTGTTTCCGGCGCCTTGGCGAGCCGCGAGGTCAATCCCGGGAAGCGTCCCTCAACGTCCGCGCCGCGAAAACCGTACCGGCGGTGCGGTTCGGCGCCTTGGCGGGGGCCGTCCGCATGCTAGGTCACGATGATGAGCGAGTTCGATTTCGACGCCGTCGTGGTCGGGGCCGGGGCGGTGGGCCTGGCGACCGGTTATGCGCTGTCGCGGCGCGGCCTGACCGTCGCCGTGCTGGAGAAGGAGCCGGCCTTTGGCCAGGGCGTCTCGTCCCGCAACTCCGAGGTCATCCACGCCGGGCTCTATTATGCGACCGGCTCGTTGAAGGCGCGGCTCTGTGTGCAGGGCCGCCGGCTGCTCTACGCCTTTCTCGACAGCCACCACGTCGACTACCGCAAGTGCGGCAAGCTGGTGGTGGCCACGGCGCCCGAGGAGGTCGCCCGGCTCGACGTCATTCTCGAGCAGGCCCGCACCAACGACGTCGAGGGCATGGAGGTCCTGACCGCCGCCCAGGCCATGGCGCTGGAGCCGGGTCTGGCCTGCCATGGCGCCCTGCTGTCGCCCGAGAGCGGCGTCTTCGACAGCCACGGCTACATGCTGGCCCTGGTCGGCGAGATCGAGGCGGCCGGCGGGGCGGTGGTCACCGCCACCCCGTTCGAGGGCGCGGCCCGGCTGCCCGGCGGCGGCTTCCGCGTCCGGGCCGGCGGCGAGGCGCCGACGGAGCTGACCTGTCGCCTGCTGGTCACCGCGCCGGGTCTCTCGGCCCAGGCCGTGGCGGCCGACATCGACGGCTATCCGGCGAGCGAGATCCCGGCCGGCCACTACGGCAAGGGTGTCTATTTCCGCCTTCAGGCGAAGGCGCCGTTCGAGCGGCTGGTATATCCGCCGCCCATTCACGGCGCGCTCGGAACCCACTACCGCAAGGACCTCGGCGGTCAGGCGGTGTTCGGCCCGGACCTGCAGTTCGTCGAGACCGAGGATTATGCCGTCGATCCGGCGAAGGCGGCCGAGTTCGCCACCTACATCCGCCGCTTCTGGCCGGCGCTGGACGAAACCCTGCTGTCGCCCGACTACGCCGGCATCCGCCCCAAGCTGCATGGCCCCGGCGAGCCACAGCCGGACTTCAGGATCGACGGGCCGGACGGGCACGGCATCGAGGGCCTGGTCGCCCTGTTCGGCATCGAGAGCCCGGGGCTGACGTCTTCGCTGGCGGTGGGGGAAGCGGTGGCGGAGAAGCTCCTCTGATCCTCCCCCTTGTGGGGAGGGGGACCACCCGGAGGGTGGTGGAGAGGGTTGCGCCGCCGACAGACGTTGAAGCGCCGCGTTCGGCGTCATCCACTTTCCGGATGGCCTTCAGCCGGGAGCGCCTCCCGCTCCACCATGCTCCGCATGGTCCTCCTCTCCCAAGAGGGAGAGGATTACTTGCGGGGAACCAGCTTCAGCACCCGGCCCTTGGCGTTGTCGGTCACCACATAGACCGCGCCGTCCGGGCCGACGCGCACGTCGCGGATGCGCTCTTCCAGGTCCTGCAGCAGCCATTCCTCGCCGACCACCTTGTCGCCGTCGAGGGTCAGGCGGACCAGCTTCTTGCTCGACAGGCCGCCGACGAACAGGCTGCCCTTCCAGGCCGGGAACAGCGCCGCGTCATAGAAGGCCAGGCCCGAGGGGGCGATGACCGGGTCCCAGTAGTAGACCGGCTGCTCCAGCCCGGCCTTGGCGGTCAGACCCTCGCCGATGGGCTGGCCGCTGTACTCGACCCCATAGGTGATGGTGGGCCAGCCGTAGTCCTTGCCGGCCAGCGGAATGTTCAGCTCGTCGCCGCCCTTGGCGCCGTGCTCGACCGTCCACAGCTGCCCGGTCGCCGGGTTGAACGCCGCCGACTGGATGTTGCGGTGGCCGGTCGACCAGATGCCCTTGTTGGCCTCGCTGACGGCCGCGAAGGGATTGTCCTTGGGAATGGCGCCGTCGGGATAGATGCGGATCACCTTGCCGAACGTGGATTTCAGGTCCTGGGCCTGGGCGCGTCCGGGCAGGATCGAGCGCTCGCCGGTGGTGATGAACAGGAAGCCGTCCGGCGAGAAGGCGAGGCGGCTGCCGTAGTGCATGCCGGACTCGATCGTCGGCGTCATGCGCCAGACGACCTTGACGTCCTCCATGCGCGGCGCGGCGCCGGGGACCAGCCGGCCGCGGGCCACGGCCGTGCCGTCGCCGCCCTCGCGCTTTTCGGCATAGCTCCAGTAGATCAGGCCGTCGGGGCCGACCACGACGTCCAGCAGGCCGCCCTGGCGCGCCGGGTAAACCTCGGGCAGGCCCGTCACCGGCGCCGACAGCGTGCCGTCCTGGCCGACGATGCGCAGGCGGCCGGCCTTCTCGGTGACCAGCATCTCGCCGGAGGGCAGGAAGGTCAGGCCCCAGGGCTTCTCCAGCCCCTCGGCGACGGTGACGACCTCGAAGGCGACGTTGGCGGTGGCGTAGGGCGCGCGCGTCTGGCCGGGGAAGGCGGGCGTCTGGGTCGCGCCGTCGGCGGGCCGGGTCTCCAGCGGCTGGCCGGGGGTCTGGGCGGTCGTCGGCTGGCCGCCACAGGCGGCGAGCACGAAGGCGGCGGCGATCACGGGAAGGGGACGCATGGAAAACTCCTTCATCGAGCGAGGCCCGACCTTCGCCGGGAACACGGACAGGATGGCGATATTGCAGGGCTAGATGGCGCTCAGGCCTCGCCGAGCAAGGCCTTGAGCGCGGCGTTCGGTTCCGCGCCCTCGATGTGGATGAGAGACCACAGGGCGAAGAACAGCAGCGGCCAGCGGTTGTGGGTCTGTTTTTCGTCGGAGAAGACGGCGCGAACGGCGTCGACGTCGCAGACCTCGGCCACCGCCCTGGTGGCGGCGATGCGGGGACCCAGGTCGCCGGCGCGGGGCGCGATCCAACTCGCCACCGGCACGGTGAAGCCCTTCTTCTTCGCCCAGGGCTCGGCGGCGGGGCAGTGCCGCTCCAGCCACTTGCGCAGGATGTATTTGCCGTACTTGCCGCGCACCTTCATGCGGTCGGGCAGGTTGAAGGCGAAGGCCGCGACCTCCTTGTCCAGGAACGGCGTCCGCCCCTCCAGCCCGTGCGCCATCAGCATCCGGTCCAGCTTGAGCAGCAGGTCGTTGGGAAGCCAGGTCACGATGTCGGCGTACTGGGCCTGTTGGAGGGGGGTGAGGCCGGGGGGCATCTTGATCGATTGACGCCAACGCAGCAGTGCGAATTCGGCGTCATTCTTCGAGAATGGTGCATCGACTTGCGGCTCAGACGGTCGACCACCGAGCCATGCAGGCCGAAGCGCTCGGCGATAGCGACCGTAGCCGCCGAACAACTCGTCACCGCCCTCACCGCTCAGGATGACGGTGAGGGTGCCCTTTGCCGCCTCCGCCAGCTTGTATGTCGGCAGGCAGGCATAGTCGGTCGTAGGATCGTCCAACGCCCAAGCCACCTGCGGCGTAATCCGCCAGAAGTCCTCCTCGCCAAAGGTCGTCTGACGCCAGTCGAGGTTCAGGGCCCTCGCCACGCGTTCGGCGGCCGCGCGCTCGTCCCGCGCCTCGGGAACGTCGAACCCGCAAGTGTATGCCGTTACGGGGCGCTCGTTCAGGCGGCTCATCAGAGTGGCAATGGCCGTGCTGTCGATGCCGCCGGACAGGAACAAGCCGTAGGGTACGTCCGATCGCTGGTGGACCTTCACGCTGTCTTCGAGGACCTGATCGAGCCGCTGGAGCGCCGTCTCGTCGTCGCGTGGTTCAGGCGGCCGGATCGGTAGCTCGTTATGACGCCGTGCGTGATGCAAGCGCCCGCCAACGCGCTTGTCTGGGTAGCCGTGACCCGGACGGAGTGAGGCGAATCCATCCACCACTTCCGCTACCTCTCCCGGCCTGAGCGCCCGGACATGGGCGCGCGGGTCGAGCAGGACATAGCCAAGTGCCGGAAGGTCCTGCGTGGCTTCCGGGCGATCCTTGCCGGGCCTCAACGCGCGAATTTCGGATGCGAAACGGACCCCCGTGTTCTCTTGCTGGATATACAGCGGCTTGATCCCGAACCCGTCCCTCACCAGCCACGTCCGGCCGTCGCGGCCGATCAGGCAGAAGGCGTACATGCCGCGCAGCCGCTCGAACGCCTTCTCGCCCTCCAGCGCGTAGATATGCAGCAGCGGCTCGAAGTCCGAGCCCGTGCTCAGCTTGTCGCCGAGCCCGAATTCCTCGGCCAGCTCGATGTAGTTGTAGATCTCGCCGTTGCCGATGATCGTCGAGCCGGCGGCGTGCAGCGGCTGCCAGCCGCCCTCCAGGTCTATGATCGACAGGCGGGCGTGGGCGACGCACCAGCCGGGGCCGCTCTCGACGCGGATGCCGTTCGGACCCCGGTGGGCGATCCGCTCGATCATGGCGCGGACCTCGCGCTCGGCGGCCTGCGGATCGGTGACGCCCAGGATGCCGGCGATGCCGCACATCAGAGGGCGCCCAGGCGGGAGAACAGGCTGCGCCACTCCTCGACCACGGCGGCCTGGCTGAACTCACCCTCGACGCGGGCGTGGCCGTTCTGGACCAGGCGGATCTTCATCATCGGGTCGGCGAGGATGGCCTTCACGGCGTCGGCCAGCGGCTCGGGCTCGTCCAGCGGAACCAGGATCCCGTCCTCGCCATGGCGGATCAGGGCGCCCGGGCCCTTGCTGTCGGCGGCGACGACTGGCAGGCCGTGGGCCCAGCTCTGGATCACGACGTTGCCGAGTGGTTCGAACCGGGAGGGGAAGACGCAGACGTCGGCGGCCCGGTACAGCGCCCCGGCGTCGTTGCGCCAGCCCAGGAACCGCACGCGGTCGGCGACGCCCAGGGCGGCGGCCATGGCCTTCAGCTTGTCCTCCAGCGGCCCGTCGCCGGCGATCCACAGCCAGGCGTCCGGGATCATCGTCAGGGCCTTGAGGCTGACGTCGTGAGCCTTGGCGTCATGCAGCCGGCCCATGCCGAGCAGCAGCGGAACGCCTTCCGGGGTGTTCAGGCTGGCCCGGTCGACCGGCTGGCCGTCCTCGGCGGCGGCGGCGAAGTTGGGGATGTAGCTGACCTGCCCGGCCGGCCAGCCCTGGCCGACGATCCAGTCGGCGATGTCGCGGGTGTTGCCGACCAGATGGTCGAAGCCCTTGTAGTATTTGAGGCTGTAATAGCCGCCCAGCCGCCCGATCCGCTTCCACGGCCCCGCCGGCGTGTGACGGGCGGCGCGGTTCATCCAGGCGACCATGGCCGTGGCGCCGGCCTGACGGGCAAAGGCGGCGATGCGCGGCCGGGTCAGAAGGTCCAGCGGGCCGCCGAATCCGAAGCTGCCTGTCGCGACGCCGGCCTCGGTCAGGGCTCGGCTTCGTTCGGCGTGTGGACGCAGCGCGCAGGCTTGCGCCATGCCCGCCTCGTGCAGGGCGCGCACGAGGTCGACGAAGTAGGTTTCGGCGCCGCCGTCGCCACGCGAACCGAGGAGATGAAGCACGCTCATGCGGGCGCGACCCTAGCCGCTGGCGGCCGGTTTCCCAAGAGGGTGATCAGGCGCTTGAAGCGGAACGCGGTGACCCGTATAAGGCGCGCCTCGCGCGTGTCGCGATACCCGTGGCTGGGTAGCTCAGATGGTTAGAGCGGTGGATTCATAACCCACAGGTCGGCGGTTCGATCCCGCCCCCAGCTACCACTCACCTTGCCCGGTCAGGCTGCCGCGGATGCGGCCTCGACGCCTTCCAGCGCCGACTGCAGCGCTTCCAGCATACGCTCGGCCTTGATCGGCTTTTCGACGACGTCGTTCATGCCCGCTTCGATGTAGGACCGCACGTCCTCCGGATCGGCGTTGGCGGTCAGGGCGATGATCGGCGTGCGCGAGACGGGGCCGGGCAGGGCGCGGATGGCGCGGGTGGCGGCGACGCCGTCCATGCGCGGCATCTTGATGTCCATCAGGATCAGGTCGAAGGCGCGGGCCTGGACCGCCTCCAGCGCCTCGACGCCGTCGACGGCCTGCTCGGAGGTGCAGTCGAACATCTCGCACAGCGCCTCGGCGACCATACGGTTGGTGGCGTTGTCGTCGACGATCAGCACATGGGCGGCGCGGGACGCCGCCTCGCCGCTGACGGTCGCGCCGGCGGCTGTCTCCATGGACGCGGGCGCGGCGATAAACTCGAAGATCACCGTCACGCCGGCGCCCGGATTGGCTCGGCGCGGATCATGCCGCCCGCGGCGCTGACGATCCGGCTGGCGAGCGCCATGCCGAGGCCGGCCGTCAGGCCCTCGGGGTGATCGTCGCTCGACTGGCCGAGGGGTGAGAAGATATGCGCCAGACTTTCGGTGGTCAGCTCCACGCCCGCGTCGCGCACCCGCCCTTCCAGCAGCAGACCTTCGGGGGTGGGCCGGGCCTTGAAGGACACCTCGACGGCGCCCCGACGGGTCTCGCTCAGCGCCCTGAAGATCAGTGCGTCGAACACCTGCAGCAGCCGGACCTCGTCCAGCTCCGCCGCATGGTCAGGATCGCCGTCATAGGCGGTCAACAGCGTGAGGCCGGTCGAGGCGGCCCGCGCCTTCCAGCGCTGGTCGAGCGTGTCCATGACGTCCTGAAGACGGCAGGGGTGGGGGTTGAAGACCAACGTGCCGCGCTCGGCGTCGTGCAGATCGATCGCCCGGCGCATCAGGCCGGTCAGGTCCTCGCCGGTGGAGGCGATGGCGCGAACGCAGGCTTCGGCGTCAGGGGCCAGCGGCTGTCGTAGCAGGCGGGTGGTGAAGTCGCTCACGCCATCCAGACGCTGGAGCACTTCGTGGCTCATCCGGCTGATCAGTTCAGCCTCGGAACTGCGGGGCTTGCGCGACCGCATCCGGCGAGCGCCCAGCAGCATCAGCGGGTGACCGACGCCGAGATAGAGGCCGTCCTCGACGGCGATAAAGCCGCGCGCCAGGGCCTCCGGACGGGTGGCCAGCGCCAGGTCGCGCAGAGCGCCGGCGGTCATGTCCGCGGAAGCGACCAGCGGGAGGGTGTCCATGACCTCGCGGACGACCCGGGGGTCGGCGGCCAGCGCCAGGGCGACGTCGCGGGCGATCAGTCCGACCGGCGCGCAGCCCTCCGTCACCGCGAGCACCAGAGCGTCGGGTTCGGCCAGGAAACGGGCGGCGACGTCCGCGCAGGAGGTCTGCGGAGACACCGGGGCGCGACGTTCGATCAGACTGGAAAGCGTATCCATGAGCCGGCTGAGATGGTCTTACGGTCCATCACCATGCATCAACTGCGCTTGCAGATAGGTTAAGCGCTCGCGGACAAAGAAAAAGCGGCGGGGATTTGCATCCCCGCCGCCCAGGTCTTGTCTGGCTTTAAGACCTAGAAGGTCTTGGTGATCGCCACGCCGTAGGTGCGCGGTTCACCGTAGAAGCCGTTGCGGAACAGGCCCGACGAGTTGTCGGTGAGGTAGGTGTCGGTGAGGACTTCTTCATCCGACAGGTTCTTCACGTAGGCTTCGAGGGACAGGCCCATGCTGGAGTTGGCCAGCGTGAACGTCGCGTTGGCGTTATCCCAGCCATCAAGCTTGTCGGTGTTGGCGTTGTAGATCCGCGAGAACGAGTTCGTCTGACGGTAGTAGTCAGCGCGGATGGTCGCGTCCCAGTCGCCCATGGTCCAAGTGTACTGGGCGCCGAGCGAGATGGTCCATTCCGGCGAGTTCGGCAGGTTGTTGCCGCCGAGATCGACTTCGTAGCCATCGCTGACCAGACCGCCGAAGGCGTTCCGACCGACCGACAGCGGGCCGCCCGGCGTCAGCGGGACGCCGATATCGACACCCGGCACCACGAAAGCCGGGCTGAGCGTACAAACGCCGAGAAGCGCGAACGGGTTGGCGTTCGCCGGGTTGCCGGCGCCGTTGGACACGAACAGGGCGGTTTGCGCCGCCGCGGTCGTGACGACGCAGTTGGAGGCCGCGCTGCTCTTGACGAGCGTCAGGTTCGGATCGCCCTGGGTGCGGTTGAACACGTCGATGGAGCTGGTGCCGTCGGCGATCTCGGTCTTGAGGTAACCGATGTTGGCGTTCAGGCGCAGGCCGTCCATCGGCGACCAGACGGTTTCCAGTTCGAGACCGGCGATCTTGGCGTCGATGTTTTCGTTCACCGACGTGCGGTTCACGATCTTCGACACCTGGTAGCCGATGTAGTCGTACTTGAAGCCGGTGACGTTCAGGACCATGGCCCCGCCCATCAGCGTGTTCTTCGAGCCGATTTCGAACGCGTCCACGAACTCCGGCGCGAAGGTCGGCGACGGGCAGGTGCTGAAGACCGACGGCGAGCAGGCCGGGTTCATGCCACCGGCCTTGTAGCCGCGCGAGTAGGAGAAGTAGAGCAGGCTGTCGTCGGTGAACGACAGGTCCGGCTTCCAGTCGATGTTGAGGCGACCGGTCGTTTCCTTGAACTCGGCGTACAGGTAAGGCGTCGTCCCGTTCAGCGGGATGCCCTGGCCCGGAGTGTTCAGAACCACAGAGCGGTTCTCGGAGATCTTCTTGTCGTGGGTGTAGCGCAGGCCGCCGGTGACCCGGACCGTGTCTGTCAGCTGCCAGTAGACTTCACCGAAGGCCGCACGCGACTTCAGGTGATAGGTGCCGGTGTTGTCATAGTAGTTCCGGCCCGAACGGTCCGGATCGGCGTTGGGGTCGACGAAGCAGATGTTGCCGCTGAAGCAGCTGGTCGCGGACAGGGCGGGGAACGGCAGGGCGTTCTGAACCATGACGCCTGCCGTCAGGGTGTTGCCCATGACGTAGTAGTCACCCTCGGACTTGAAGTCGAGGTAGATGGCGCCGATGTTGAAGTTGAACGGACCATCGAAGTTCGACTGCAGACGAAGCTCCTGGCTCCACTGCTTGCTCGAGCCGCGCGAGATGTCGGCGGTCGAGAACTTGTTCAGCGCGCCCAGTTGCGGATCGGTGAACACGCCGCCGGGGAACAGGCCCGCGTAGATCGCGGCGTAGCCGCCGTAGGCGGCCAAGACATTGACCGGGTTCGGAGCCGCGTTGAAGTTCGCGTTCGGAACGATCCGGTTGTAGTCCTGACGGGTGAACAGCTCGTTCTTGCTGTAGCCGGTCAGCGCGGTCAGCTGCAGCTCGTCGCTGAGATCCCACTGGATGTTGAACTGGTAGATGTCGGTTTCGGCCTGGTAGACCGGGTCGAAGCTCGACTGGATGTTCCGGATGTCCGGGTCCTGCATCTGGCCGGCGAAGGCGTCGCCGGTCGTGAAGCCGAACAGGGTGCCGAACAGACCGCCGAGCGTGGCCGCGCTGTTGGGGGTGCCCAGGATGTTCGGATCGCTGAGCGGCGTGGCCGCACAGCCCTGGCTGAAGAAGCCGCGCTGGATCTGCGCGACGGCCGGGCTGAAGGCGAAGTAGGCCATGCCGCCGATGTCGGCCGGGCCGGGGTCCTTCGTGCAGAGCTGCTTGCCGATCCGCGAACGGCTGTCGTCTTCCTCGAAGTGATCCCACATCAAGGACATTTCGAAGGTGTCGCTCGGGTTAAAGGCCGCGGTGATGCGGCTGTTCCACAGGTCGCGGTCGTCGACGTCGTTGCCGGTGGTCAGGTTCTCGCCGTAGCCGTCACGCGTCAGCATCGCGCCGGCGGCGCGAACCGCGAACATGTCGCCCAGCGGGATGTTGATCATGCCGCGCACTTTGCGGGCGTTGTAGTTGCCGACTTCACCGCGGATCAGCGCTTCAAAGTCATCGATCGGCTTGGCCGTGATCAGGTTGACCACGCCGCCGGTGGCGTTGCGGCCGTACAGCGTGCCCTGCGGGCCGCGCAGCACTTCGACCCGCTCGACGTCGAAGAATTCAGCTTCGAACAGGTTGTTGGCCGTCAGCGGGGCGTTGTTCAGGTGGATGCCGGTGCCGGCGTCGCCGGAGCCCGCGACCAGCTTGGCGCCGACGCCGCGGATCTGGAAGTTGTAGCCGGTGAAGTTCCCCTTGGAGAAGTTCACGTTCGGGATCGCGAGGACCAGGTTGGGGCCCCCGTCGATCTTGGCCTTTTCAAGCGAGTCCTGGCTGAACGCCGACACCGCGATCGGCACGTCCTGGATCGCTTCTTCCCGCTTCTGGGCGGTGACGACGATCTCGCCGACGGTCGTATCCTGGGCGAAAGCGGGCGCTGCAATGGCCGCAACAGCGGCCAGTGAAACGCTCGCGGCAAGCAGACTCCGCAGGCGCAGAGATCCTGTCATCTGTAACCCTCCCCGGACGGCGCCTCCCCGTCTCGGGGTTTGGCGGCGTCTCTGTGTTTCCTCAGTGTCACGCGATATTTGCCGCCGGGGTGCGTGACACATCCCCCCGCAGCTTCCGTGGATTGCATACGCGCTGTGGGGGACTGTCAACCGCTCGCCGCTAGGTGAACGCTGATAGGTTACGGCTTTTCACCTTGTGTTGCCGGTCTGCGTCGCTTGCTTACGCACGGGAAACGACTTCTTCGCGCGGCAGGAGAGCGGGCGCCGCAAATACAGGCGCCCCAAGGGGTTGCGGCGAGTTGTCCGCGTTTCGCTACGTCAGCGGCTCGTGTAGTAGGGAGCCTTCGCGCATCCTCTTCGCAGCGTTTCGGACCCCGCCCGCATGACCTCCGCCGAACCGTCCGCCGACGGCGCCCTTGTTCTCTTCTCCGGCGGCCAGGATTCGACGGCCTGCCTCGCCTGGGCGCTCGACCGATACGCCAGGGTCGAGACCGTAGGCTTCGACTACGGACAGCGGCACATCATCGAGATGGAGGCCCGGCAGGCCGTGCGGTCCGCGATCATTGGAGGGTTCCCCGCCTGGCGCGACCGGCTCGGCGAGGACCATGTGCTCGATATCCGCGGCTTCGGCGCGGTCGCCGAGTCGGCCCTTACCGCCGATCGCGAGATCGAAATGACCGAACGCGGACTGCCCTCGACCTTCGTGCCGGGGCGCAATCTGGTGTTCCTGACCTACGCCGCGGCGCTGGCGGATCGACGCGGCCTGAAAGCCCTGGTCGGCGGCATGTGCGAGACGGACTACTCCGGCTATCCGGACTGTCGGCGGGATACGCTCGACGCCCTTCAGGCGGCGCTAAATCTCGGCATGGACCGGGATTTCCGCATCGAGACGCCGTTGATGTGGCTGACCAAGGCGCAGACCTGGGCCCTGGCCAGCCGCCTCGGGGGCGAGCGGCTGGTGGAAATCACCGTCGCCGACAGCCACACCTGCTATCGCGGCGAGCGAGGGGAGCGGCACGCCTGGGGCCATGGCTGCGGGACCTGTCCGGCCTGCGCGCTGCGCGCCGCCGGGTATGAGGCCTGGAACACGGCCGGCCGCCCGGAGCAGATGGCGTGACCTACAGCGTCAAGGAGATCTTCCTGACCTTGCAGGGCGAGGGCGGCCAGGCCGGCAAGGCGGCGGTGTTCTGCCGTTTCGCCGGCTGCAACCTGTGGAGCGGGCGCGAGCAGGACCGGGCGACCGCGGTCTGCACCTTCTGCGACACCGACTTCGTCGGCGTCGACGGCGAGGGCGGCGGCAAGTTCACGACCCCCGAGGCCCTGGCGGCGGCGGTTGACGCCGCCTGGACCGGACCGCAGTCCGACAAGCTCGTCGTCTGCACGGGCGGCGAGCCGCTGCTGCAGCTCGATCCGCCGCTGATTGACGCGCTTCACGCCCGCGGTTTCATGATCGCCGTGGAGACCAACGGCACCCTTGCGGCGCCTGACGGCATCGACTGGATCTGCGTCAGCCCCAAGGCCCAGTCGACCATCGTCCAGACGCGGGGGCAGGAGCTGAAGCTCGTCTACCCGCAGCCGGGGGTCGATCCGGAGCGCTTCGCGGAGCTGGATTTCGAGCGCTTCTTCCTCCAGCCGATGGACTCGCCCGATCAGCAGGCCAATACAGCCGCCGCGGTCGCCTATTGCCTTTCCCACCCTCGTTGGCGTTTAAGCGTCCAGACGCACAAGTATCTGGGCCTGCCCTGATGGATACGGACCGCTCCGGCTCGCCGGAACGGTTCGAAAGCCTCCCAGGCCCCGCAAGTTCCAGAGACCATGACCGAGCCCATCTTCGAGATCACGAAGGCCGCGACCTTCGACGCCGCCCATTACATCGAACAGGGCCCGTCCGATCATCGCTACCGCCGCCTGCACGGCCACTCGTTCAGGGTGGAGGCCAGCGTGCGCGGGCCGGCCCAGCCGGCCGGCTGGGTGATCGACCTCGACCGGCTGGACAAGGCGCTGAAGTCGGTCGCCGAGGAACTCGACCACGGCCTGCTCAACGACCGGTCCGGTCTGGAGACGCCGACCCTGGAGCGCCTCTGCCTCTACTTCGTCGAAAAGCTGCGCCCGGACTTTCCGGGCCTGTCGCGCATCGTGGTGTCGCGCCCGACGATCAACGAGAGCTGTTCGCTGAGCCTCTGACGGCGTTCGCTACCGGCGGCAGTCCCGCTTCTTGCGGTTCTTCTTCTTCGAACAGTCGACATCGCCGTCCGGAATGGCGGCCCCGATGACCGCGCCGCCGACCTTGGCCGTGGTTCCGACGACAGCGCCGGTCGCGCCGACAACGGCCCCTCCGGCGGCGACGGCCAGGCAGCCCTGGAGTCCAAGCGCCGCGATCATCAGGACGACCGTCGGGATCAGGCGGCGAAGGATCATGGGCTACTCCGGGAACGCTAGGCCTCGCTACCCCGCCGTGGGTGCGAAAGAAAGGCGGCGATCGGTCACGTCAGCCTCGCACGTCGCCGCTCCGGCGCCAGGGGCCGTGGTAGGCGGGATCGGCGCGCCGTCGACGGTCCGGTCCGAAATAGCTGTCGGTGCGGATATAGGGCCGGGGGTGCTCCACGATCCGCGTGATGCGATCGATGACCCCGCGCGCGGTGACGGGCTTGGCGAGAAATTCGTTCACGCCGGCGTCCCGCGCCTCGGCCACCCGCTTCTGGGTGGTGTAGCCGGTGATCATGATGACCGGGCACATCTGGTCGGGACTGTCGGCTGAATTGCGCAGCAGCTGCAGGAAGTCGATCCCGTCCAGCGGCTCCATCGCCAGGTCGGTCATGACGATGTCCACGGGGTGGAGTTGCAGGGTCTGCAAGGCCTGCGCCCCGTCTGTCGCCTCAAGGACATCCTTCACGCCGATGGCGCGCAGAATCTCCGAGAGCAACATCCGCATGTGGGCGTTGTCATCGACCAGCAGGATCTTGAGCAGCTCGAACCGCAATACCCCTCCTTCCCCCGGACGCGGTGATAGAAGGGCAAGTCCTTGTTCGTCAACGTGAAAACTCGGGCGAGAAACCGGCGGTTTTCATCGCCTGCGCCCATGCTGACGCTTTCTGGCGATCGGCGCCGGTAAAGCTTGCCCGGCCGGCGCTTCGCCGGGGGAGCCCTGCGATGACACACGACGGACGCGCCGATTTCGACTTCTTCATCGGCCGCTGGTCGGTCGCCCATCGCCGTCTGGCCCGGCGCCTCGCCGGTTGCGACGACTGGATCGCGTTCGACGGAACCTGCGAGACCCGCCACATCCTTCAGGGACAGGGCAACATGGACGACAACATCGTCAATCTGCCCGGGGACCCCTACGCCGCCGTCAGTACGCGGCTGTTCGATCCCAGGACGGGGCTATGGTCGATCTACTGGATCGACGCCCGATCCCAGACGATCGACCCGCCGGTGCGCGGCTGTTTCGAGGCCGGGGTCGGGACGTTCCACGGCGAGGGCGTGCTGGAAGGGCGTGCAATCAGCGTCCGTTTCCGGTGGTCGGACATCACGCCGGTCACGGCCCGGTGGTCACAGGCCTTTTCCGCCGATGCCGGAGAAACCTGGGAGACCAACTGGGTCATGGACTTCACCCGATCGGCGTAGACCTCAGCGACGTTCGGCCGAGCCCGGCAGGAACGCCCCGCCGCCCGTCTGGCCCCGGTGCCGCAGGAAGGCGTCTGCCAGCACGCAGGCCGTCATCGCCTCGACCACCGGCACGGCGCGAATGCCAACGCACGGATCGTGGCGGCCCTTGGTGCGCAGTTCGACCTCCGCTCCGTCCTCGGTGACGGTCTCGCGCGGCGTCAGGATCGAGGAGGTCGGCTTGAACGCGACCCGCGCCACGACGGGCTGGCCGGTCGACAGGCCGCCCAGGATGCCGCCGGCCTTGTTGGACTGGAAGACCGGCCCCTCGTTGCCCATGCGCATCTGGTCGGCGTTCTCCTCGCCGGTGAGGGCCGCCGACTCGAAGCCGGCGCCGATCTCCACGCCCTTGGCGGCGTTGATCGACATCAGGGCGGCGGCCAGCTCGGCGTCGAGCTTGGCGTACAGCGGCGCGCCCCAGCCGGCCGGCACGCCGGTCGCCTCGACCTCGACGATGGCCCCGGTCGAGGAGCCGGCCTTGCGGATCTTCTCCAGGTGGTCTTCCCAGACCGGAACCATGTCGGCGTCGGGGCACCAGAAGGCGTTCTGGCCGACCTGGTCCCAGTCCCAGCGGTCGCGTTCGACCCTGTGCGGTCCGATCTGGACCAGGGCGCCGCGGACAGTCACCCCGGCGATGATCTTGCGGGCGATGGCGCCGGCCGCGACCCGGGCGGCGGTTTCCCGCGCCGAGGACCGGCCGCCGCCGCGATAGTCCCGAACGCCGTACTTGGCGAAATAGGGCCAGTCGGCGTGGCCGGGCCGGAAGGCGCGAGCGATCTCGGAATAGTCCTTCGACCGCTGATCGACGTTCTCGATCATCAGCGAGATCGGCGTGCCGGTGGTCACCTGTCCGTCGGTGCGGTCGTCGGCGAAGACGCCCGAGAGGATGCGCACCGCGTCCGGCTCCTGGCGCTGGGTGACGAACTTGCCCTGGCCCGGCCGCCGCTGGTCGAGCCAGACCTGGATGTCCTCGGCCGACAGGGACAGGCCTGGCGGGCAGCCGTCGACCACGCAGCCCAGGGCGGGCCCGTGGCTCTCGCCCCAGGTGGTGACGCGGAAAAGGTGGCCGAAGCTGTTGTGAGACATGACCCGGGGCTTCTAGCCGAAAGCGGCGCGGGTCACAAAGTCATGCGGCCCAGGCGGCGGCGAAGCGACGCAGAAGCACCTTGGCGGCGCTCTCGGCCCGGTCCGGCCCCGGGGCCAGACGGACGAACAGGTCGCCGCGCCGCCGGGTCGCCGTGGCGGGCAGACCCTCGCCGGGCAGTCGTACCAGCTTGCGATCCGCCGCCTTGCGGCTGATCCAGAGCGTGCGGGGTCCGACCGGCGTCTCGACGGTGACGCGTCCACCGTCCGCCAGCACCTCGCTCGCGACGTCGACCGTGACCCAAAGATCATCGCCCCGGACCGTTGCGCCGGGGCCGCGCACCGCGACGGTGAACAGCTCGCCGCCGGCGCGGACCTGTTGGCCCGACCTGAGGCCCGCCTCGAGCTTCAGCTTGAGGCGGCGGCCATCGAGCGTCTCGACGTAGGCCTCGCCGCCGTTCATGGCGACGGCGGGCGAAATCTCCAGGTCGCGCATGCGCGGCGCGGCCGCCGGGGCCGGAATGAAGGCGATCGGTTCGGGCGGGGCTTCGCGCAGCAGGCGGTAGGCCTCCAGCACCTCGCGGAAGGCCCGGGCGTCGCCGCCGTCGCGGTCCGGATGGGTGCGCAACGCCGCTTCACGAAAGGCGGAGGTCAGGACGCCGGCGTCGACGCCCGGCTTCACCCCCAGAAGGCGGCGCGCCTGCTTTGCATCGATTGTCGGCCCGGCGGTCATGCCGCGAAGGTGACGAAACAGGGTCAACGGCCAGTTAAGCCTGATGCAACTCCGCCTTCGCGCTATATGGACCGTCATGAGCGACCAAGACGATCTGATCCCCGCCTCGCCGAGCGAGGACGACTACGTCCGGCAGGTCACGGCGGCCGAGCCCCTGCCGCTGCTGCCGGAAGCCGACCCGTTCGAACTGTTCGGGACCTGGCTGCAGGCCGCCAAAGCCTCTGAAATCAACGACGCCAACGCCATGGCTTTGGCGACCGTCGACGACGACGGCCTGCCCGACGTGCGCATGGTCCTGCTCAAGGGATTCGACGCAGACGGTTTCGTCTTCTTCACCAACCTGCAGAGCGCCAAGGGTCAGGAACTGGCGAGCCACCCCAAGGCGGCGTTGCTGTTCCACTGGAAGTCGCTTCGCCGGCAGGTGCGGATTCGCGGCGACGTCACACCGGTGAGCGACGCCGAGGCCGACGCCTACTTCGCGACCCGGGCCCGCCCCAGCCAGCTCGGCGCCTGGGCGTCTGACCAGTCGCGGACTTTGCCCGACCGGTTCGCGCTGGAAAAGCGCGTGGCCGAGGTCGGTCTGCGCTTCGGTCTGGGCAAGGTCCCCCGGCCGCCGCACTGGTCGGGCTTCCGGATCACGCCTGTCAGCTTCGAATTCTGGCGTGACCGGCCGTTCCGCCTGCATGAGCGGCTGGTGTTCGAGCGCCAGGGCGCCGGATGGGGAACCCGGCGGCTGTTCCCCTAGACGCCATAGCGGGCAAGGAAGGTCTCGACAGCGTCCGCGGCGATCTCCGCCGGAGACCGCGACGGCTGGACCTCGTCCCCCTCGATGAGACCCAGAAGCAGCGTGGCGTGCTCGATCATGCCCTGCAGCTGACCGGCCGCTCTGGAGGCCTTTTCGACGCGCAGCGCGCCCTCATCGGCCAGATCCCGGACCAGGGCAATGGCCGCCCCGCCCAGTTCGTTCCTGCCGCGGTCGCGAAAGTGGCTGGCGATGTCGGGGAACCGCCGATGCTCGGCGGTCACCATGCGGAAGAGCGCCCGGGAGGTGGGATTGCTGTAGAAAGTCGCATAGGCCGTGGCGAAGGCCTCGAGCCGGGCGCGGGGAGGGCCGCCGACAAGCGTCGACTGCCGGACCGCGGCCGCGTGATCGTCGATTGTCGCCTCGACCACCACGCGGAACAGCTCCGCCTTGCTCGGGAAATGCGCATACAGTGTCGCCGTTGACACGCCGGCGTTGCGGGCGACTTGTTCCATGCCGGCTTTGGAGAAGCCCTCCCGGGCGAAGACGTCCCTGGCAGCGACGAGGATGTGACTGCGCTTCCGCTCTGTTCGTGTAGTCCCCAATACCGCCGTCATGCACCCTCGGAAAAACAACGTTCTCCACTCAGCCTATAAGCGAGTTTTCGCCCGCCGCAACACTCCCGTCGCGCGAACTAGCGGCCTTTTAGGAAGGGTTGCAGCCGCGGATGGCCGAGTACGGGCGCCAGCAGCCGGTCCATCTCTGCGGGATCGTCCGGCACAACCGCGCCGCGTTCGTCGGCGATCACGATGTCGGCCAGCCTCCGGGAGGGCTCGATAAGGCGCTCATGCGCCGGCCGCACCGTGGCGAGGTACTGGCTGATCACCGACGCCGCCGTCCGGTCGCGTTCCCGCTGGTCGCGGATCAGCCGGCGAATGAACCGGACGTCCGCCGGGGTGTCGACGAAAACCCGAAGGTCGAAGATGGCGGCCAGATCCGGCGTGCAGAGCAGATGGGCCCCTTCGACGACGATCACCGCGCCGGGGTCCAGCCGTTCCGTCTCCGGCTTCCGACGATGGGTCGAGAAGCAATAGACCGGCCCGTCGACCCCCTGACCGGACTTCAGGGCCCGCAGGTGCTCCGCCAGCAGGTCATGGTCCTTGGCCGAGATATCGTCGAAGTCGAAGGTCGCCGCGTCGAAGCCCGGCCGGTCGCCCAGTCGCCATAGTAGGCGTCCTCGATCACCATCCGCACGGCGCCGTCCGGCAGTCGCGCCTGCAGCGCGGCGGCCAGCGTGCTCTTGCCCGAGCCTGAGCCGCCGGCGACGGCGATGAGCAGGGGCGGCTCTGCGGCCGCGGAACGCGCTTCGGTCATGTCGTCGGCTTATGCCGGAGTTGCGGGCGGGCGTCGACATGCGCCGGGCGGTACGGCGGCGTGGGTTTCCCGCTTCGCGCGCGCCGCGTTGTGCATCGCGGCGGGAGGCTGCTAGGGTCGCTGCAGCAACGAAAACAAGGGGGAGACGACGTCCATGCAAGGCTTGATGCAGCAGTCGGCGCTCACGGTCGACACGATCCTGGATCACGCCAAGCGCTGGCACGGAGACCGTGAGGTCGTCACGCGTTCGGTCGAGGGGCCGATCGTGCGGACCACCTACGGACAGATCCATGACCGCGCCAAGCGGCTGTCCAATGCGCTGATCGGCATGGGCGTGCGCGTCGGCGACCGGGTCGCGACCCTGGCCTGGAACAGCGGCCGGCACATGGAAGCCTGGTACGCGATCATGGGGATCGGCGCGGTCTGCCACACCCTCAATCCGCGCCTGCACCCCGAGCAGATCGCCTGGATCATCAACCACGCCGAAGACCGCATCATCTTCGTCGACCTGACCTTCGTCCCGATCCTCGAGGCGATTCTGGCCAGCTGCCCGTCGGTCGAGCACGTCGTGATCATGACCGACAAGACCCACATGCCGCCCTTCCAGATCAAGGGCGTGCCGACCATGAAATGGCAGGGAGCCCACACCTTCGAGACCCTGGTCGACGGCAACTCGGCCGACTGCGCCTGGGGCGGTTTCGACGAGAACACCGCCGCCGGCCTTTGCTACACCTCCGGCACGACGGGCGACCCCAAGGGCGTCCTCTACTCGCACCGCTCCAACTACCTCCACACCCTGGTCGGTCTTCAGGCCGACGTGCTGGGCATCTCGGCCATGGATACGGTCCTGCCGGTGGTGCCGATGTTCCACGCCAACGCCTGGGGGATCGCCTTCGCGGGGCCCGGCACCGGCGCCAAGCTGGTCATGCCGGGCGCGAAGATGGACGGCGCCTCGATCCATGAGCTCCTTGAGACCGAGAGCGTCACCTTCTCCGCCGCCGTGCCGACCGTCTGGCAGATGCTGCTGCAGCACCTGGACACCACCAATGGCAAGCTGAGCACCCTCAAGCGGGTCGTGATCGGCGGCTCGGCTTGCCCGGAGAGCATCATCCGGGGCTTCCACGACCGCTACGGCGTCGACGTGCTGCACGCCTGGGGCATGACCGAAACCTCGCCGCTGGGCACGCTGGGCTCGCCCAACGCCCGCGTCGCCGGTCTCTCCTACGACGAGCGGATGGCCTACAAGCTCAAGCAGGGACGCCCGCCGCTCGGCATCGACCTGAAGCTGACCGACGACGCCGGGACCGAGCTGCCGCACGACGGCAGCACCTTCGGCCACCTGCTGGTCAAGGGGCCCTTCGTCGTCCGTGAATACTTCAAGGGCGCCGGCGGCAAGATCCTCGACGACGAGGGCTACTTCGACACGGGCGACGTCGCCACGATCGATCCCGAAGGCTTCATGCAGATCACCGACCGGGCCAAGGACGTCATCAAGTCCGGCGGCGAATGGATCAGCACCATCGACATCGAGAACATCGCCATGGGCCATCCCAAGGTCGAGCTCGCTGCGGTGATCGGAGTGCTGCACCCCAAATGGGACGAGCGTCCCCTGCTGTTGATCAAGCTGAAGCCGGGCGAGACGGCGACCAAGGAAGAGATGCTGCGCTTCCTGGAAGGCAAGATCGCCAAGTGGTGGATGCCCGATGACGTCGCCTTCGTGGATGACATTCCGCTGGGCGCCACCGGCAAGATCGACAAGAAACTGATCCGCGACCGGATGAAGGATTATGTTCTGCCGGCCACGCCGGTTCTGGCGGCGGCGGCCGCAGCGACCTCGACGATCGCCGAACGCGCGGCGCCGAGCCCTGTGCTGCATGCGCCCGAGCCTGTCGAGGTCGAGGACCTTTCGGGAAAATCTGAGGCCCCGACGAGCACGGCAGCCGTCGGGGCCGAAGAGCTCCATCAAGCCGATACCCTGTCCGACACCGCGCCGCACGAACCGGTCGCCGCGCCGACGTCCCATGCGCCGATCGACGGCGTCATCGACGCCGAGTTCGAGCCGATCGAACCGGCGCAGGTCGCCGGCTCCGACACGGAGGAGTCCGCCGCCTGGTCGCCCTCCGACGCAGCCGACGGTGACGTCCCGCCGCCGCTGCCCAGCATGCCGGACATGACGCCGGTGGGAGCGGCGCTGGCCGCCGCCGCCGCAGCGGAAGCAGCCTCCCTGACCTTTCCGCAGACGCTGAAGGACAAGCCCGCCAAGGCCTCGAAGGACGCCGAGGCGCCCGCCTCCTACGAGGAGTCGCCTCTGTGGCTGGCCTCGGCGACGCCCGATGGTCGGGCCAAAGGCAAAGGCAAAGGCAAAGGCAAGGGCGGGAAGGACGGCAAGAAAAAGCCGGCCGGCCTGGCCAACGGCTACCTCAACCTGGCGCTGCTGGCGGCGCTGGCCCCGGCGGCCATGGTGCTCGCCGGCGCCGCCGGCATGCAGCTGAACCTCTGGGACCAGCAGATCGGCATCGTCGCCATGCTGCAGAACGGCGCCACGCCGTCGCTGGGCTGGGCGCCGGCCGCGGCGCTGGTCAGCGCCCTGACCAGCGTGCTGGGCCTGCTCGTGGCCACGTTCGGCGGCTTCTCCAGACTGTGGGGCAAGGCGCTGCTGGCGCTGGCCATCACCGCCGCGACCTGGGCCGGCCTGATCACCCTGCAGTCCTATGCCGCGCGGATGCCGCCGCTGGCCGATGTGGCCACGGACTGGTCCGAGCCGCTTATGTTCTCCCCGGCGATGCTGGCGGCGCGGGGTCCGGCCGCCAACTATGTCGACGCCCAGCCTGTGCTGCCGATCGGCTCGCGCTTCTACGCCGGCCGGCCGGTTGGCGAGGTCAATGCCGAGACCTGTCCCGACGCACGGCCCGCGGTCCTGGGCGTCGCGCCGCAGCAGGCCTACGCTGCGGCCAAGGCCGCAGTGCAGGCGGCCGGTCTGGCGCTGGTCCACGAAGATCCGGCCGCCGGTCAGCTCGAGGCGACAGCCACCGGCCTGCTGTACGGCCTGAAGCGCGACATCGTGGTCCGGGTGAAGCCCGAAGGCGCGGGCGCCCGGATCGACGTCCGCTCGGTCAGCCGCACGGAAAGCCGCGATCTGGGGGCCAACTGCCGCCAGATCGGCAAGCTGCTGTCGGGCCTGCCCCGCTAGCTCTTCAGCGCGTATTCGCTGTCCAGCCCGGGCGGACCGTCGGCGGTGATCCGGCCCTCGCGGACCAGCTGGAGCGTGTGCGCCAGAACCGAATGCGCCGCCGCCGGGTGCAGGCGCGGATCGACGTCCTTGTAGAGCACCGGCACCATCGTCTTGATGCGCGTCAGGCCCTGGCCGATCGCCGCGAGGATCTGCGCCTCGCGATTGCGTCGATGGTCGATGTAGGCCTGCACGAACGGGCCCGGCTCGGTGATGGGCGGGCCGTGGGTCGGCCAGAGCGTCGAAAAGTCCCGCGCCTTGATGCGGTCGAGACTGGCGAAATACGCGCCCATGTCGCCATCCGGCGGGCTGATGACCGTCGTCGACCAGCCCATGATGTGGTCGCCGGAGAACAGGGCGTTCTCCTCGTGCAGGGCGAAGCAGATGTGATTGCTGGTGTGGCCCGGCGTGGCGATGGCCTCGATGGTCCAGCCGTCGCCCTGGAAGGTCCCGCCGTCGCAGACGCCGACATCGGCGACGAAGCCCCGGTCATCGCCGGCCTCCATCCGCACGTCGCTGTCGTCGCCGAGCGGCCCGGTCAACGGGCAGCCGTAGGTCGTCGCCCCGGTCAGGGCCTGCAACGGCCTGGCCAGCGGCGAGTGGTCGAGGTGATTGTGGGTGATGAAGATGTGGGTGATCCGCTCACCCTCGGTCGCCTTAAGGATCGCCTGCAGATGCTCGTCGAGGTCGGGGCCGGGATCGATGACGGCGACCGACTCGCCGGCGCCGATGATGTAGGTGCCGGTGCCCAGGAAGGTGAACGGCCCGGGGTTCCTGGCCACCACGCGCCGGATCAGCGGAGTCAGCCGGTCGCAGGCCCCGTAGTCGAAGGTGATGTCCCGTACGAACGGAATCATGCGCGCCCTCCCGCGTCATTTCCTGTGATGAGAGTGCGGAATGCGTCCGCGAGCAAGCGGGTGGCCGTCAGCTTGGCGGCGAGGGGCAGGGCGATCGGCGGTCCCATGTCGGTCTTGTTCACGTCCACGATGTAGAGCCGGCCGCTTTCACGGTCGCGAAGGATGTCCAGCCCGCCCCAGTCCAGGCCCATGCCGGCGCAGAAGCGGCCGATGGCGGCGATCTCGTCGGCGGTGAACACCGACTCGGGCGTGACCAGCGACACGAAGCTGTTGTGATTGGCGAAGCGGTCAGTCTTGTGACGGCGCTTGATGAAAACCAGAACGGGCCTGCCGCCGACGCAGGGAGTCCGCAGATCATCGACATGGTCGTCGCCCGAGGCCGCCGAACTGTTGTCGATCAGCCGCTGATAGGTCTTGCCCGGCAGGGCGGGGCAGGGGGCCTGAACGATCCGCCCGTCATGGACGCCGTTGTCCTCGCCCTTTTCGACGACCGGCCCAGCGGCGGTCGCTGGATCCACCGCCAGGGGATAGCCGAAGGCTTCCTCGAATACCCGGGCGACATGGGTCTTGGTGACGTCGGTGCAGTGGTAGTTGAACCGCTTCGCCGGTCCGGTGTTGGGCGCCAGGCCCCTGGCCGAGTCGTCGAAGTACATCGCCGCGTCGGCGTCTTCGGGCGAGGCGGCGATCCGCGAGCCGGACCAGGCCGCGGCGGCCCAGACCAGATACCAGGGCCTTGGCTTGTCGGGCGCGAACCAGACGCTGGGGCCGGGCCGGGTCAGCCGGGTCCAGGCCGCCTTTGCGCGGACAGGGACGTAGTAGGCGAACCAGACCAGCGCCTCCTCGACGAGGACGCGGTCGAACGCCAGGTCGGCGCCCGTCTTGCGGACCTTCACGCGGCCGCCCTCGAAGTAGAAATCGGACGTCCAGAACGCGCCGGCCATCGATGGTTCCTGGTGCCGCCCCCGCGGCCGATACCGGAGCTAACTATCCCGATTTGGATCACGGACAAACGACTTGCCCGTGAGCGGCGTGTGATCGCCGCGCCGGCTTCGCGCGGCGCGGTTCTTGCGCTCTGGACCCTGAAGCAGGCTTGAGGGGCTCAGAATGGCCGAGGACGTCGCGATCTTTGTCTCAAAACGGTTCCAGAGGCTCGCCTTCGCCTTCCTCTGTCTCATGACCGCGCAACTGGTCCTGGCCAGCTGCGAGCCCGAGCCCGTCGCCATGGGCGCGGCGCGCGTGCAGGCGCAGACGACGCTGGGCGGGCAGTAGGGACCTAGCGGCCGAGCTCAACCGGCACGCCGAAGTCGAACTCCAGCCATCGCCGCTCGTTGGTCAGAACCGGCAGTCGCCGCTCTCGAGCGAGCGCGAGACACAGACGGTCCCCGAGCGACAGTCCCAGATGCACGGTCAGGGGGCGCAGGGCGGCCGCATCGACGGCCTGCTCCTTGCTGACCGGTGCGAACTGAATGCCGGCAAGTTCAAGCTGCCTGGCGGAGAAGCCGGGATCGCCCCCGTTCTTCGCGATCGTGCTCAGGGTCTCGGCGAGGTTGACGACCGACATCAGGCCGCCATCGAGCCGCGCCGCGACAGTATCGGCGCCAGGCTCGTCATAGACGACGGCGAGGACCGCGGACGCGTCGAGAACAATCACGCCTCGTCCCACTCGCGGTCACGACCAGCCAGGAAGGCGTCGGTGATCCCGCCGGTTTTCTCCCGCCCGCCGGCGGCGGCGATGGCGTGCTCCTGAAGGGCGCGAATGGCGTTCCAGTGCGACGGGGTCTCCTCGTGGGCGTCGAGCGTCTCGATCAGCAGGCGCGCCTCGGCTTCCATCGACCGACGATTGCTCGCCGCCCGGCGACGCAGGGCGTCGTGGGCGCGCTCGGAGAGGTTTCGGATCGTCAGCGTGGCCATGCTGTCATTGTAGTCATTGCTAGCGGTGCATGCAAACTGTCGGGTGCGCTCCAGGGCTAAGGCGCCTCGCAGCCGTGCGCACGCGCATCAGCCCCCCAGCACGCCCGACAGGTCATACCCCGCCTCGCGGCCCAGCGCCGTCAGCTCGCCGCGGCCGCGTTCGCCGCTCATCGCCTGGCCGATGGACCAGGTGACGATTGAGCGGGTGCCGGAGCGGCAGAAGGCCAGGACCGGTCCCTCGGCGCCGGCGATGGCGATCCGGTTGGCCTCGACCTGATCGGGGGTGGGCGAGCCGACCACCGGAATGTGGACGTAGTCGAGGCCCGCGGCCTTCGCGGCCGCCTCGACCTGGGCGCTGCTCGGCTGGCCCGGCTGCTCACCGTCGGGCCGGTTGTTGATCACCAGGGTGAAGCCTTGCGCCGCGGCGGCGGCGACGTCGGCCAGGTCGATCTGGGGGCTGACCGAAAAATCATCGGTCACGCGTCGGAAGTCGGTCATCGCACGTTCATCCAGCTTGGGGTTCGTTGACATCATCGGGACCCGGTGAAAGGTTCGCAACCGACTTTGCGGCCCCGTCCGCGCGAGTGAGCCGCCCATGCTGCGTTTTCTGTTTCGCCGACTGCTGGTGGCGATCCCGACCCTGTTCCTGGTGATCACGGTCGCCTTCTTCATGATGCGCGCCGCGCCGGGGAGCCCCTTCGTCAACGAGCGCCAGCTCAGCCCGCAGATCGAAGCGGTGGTGATGGCCAAGTTCGGCATGGATAAGCCCCTGCACGAACAGTACGTCGACTATCTGGCCGGGGTGGTGAAGGGCGACTTCGGCCCCTCGCTGAAGTACCGCGACAAGAGCGTTCTCGACATCCTGAGCGAGAACTACATGGTCAGCCTGATCCTGGGCGGGGTGTCGATCCTGCTGGCGGCCGTGGTCGGGATGAGTCTCGGCGTGATCGCCGCCCTGCGGCAGAACAAGATCGCCGACTACTTCACCATGGGCGTCGCCATCCTGGGGGTCTGCATCCCCACCTTCGTGACCGCGCCGCTGCTGGTGCTGGTGTTCGCCTCCAAGCTCGGCTGGCTGCCGACGGCGGGCTGGAACGGGGGGGCGGTCGCCAACCTGATCCTGCCGATCACGGTCCTGGCCCTGCCGCAGATCGCCATCATCTCGCGCCTGACGCGGGCGGGCATGATCGAGGTGCTGCGCTCCAACTACATCCGCACCGCCAGGTCCAAGGGGCTTCCCGAGAGCCTGATCGTGCGCAAGCACGCGCTGCGCGCCGCTATCCTGCCGCTGGTCAGCTACCTGGGCCCGGCCGCCGCCGGCCTGCTGACCGGCTCGCTGGTGGTGGAGAAGATCTTCAACCTGCCGGGCCTTGGGAAGTTCTTCGTCATCAGCGCCCTGCAGCGGGACTACACCGTCGTGATGGGCATGGTCATCGTCTACGCCCTGCTGATCCTCGTCCTCAACCTGATCGCCGACATGATCTATGCGGCGCTCGATCCCCGCGTGAGGCTGTCGTGAGCATCGCCGAGATGATCCCCGGCTCGCCGCAGCGCGCCGAGTTGCTGAAGCAGGCCGTCAAGGGCCGCTCGCTGTGGGACGACGCCCGCCGTCGACTGCTGTCCAACAAGGCCGCCGTGGCCGGCATGATCGTGCTGGCCCTGATGGTGCTGGTCGCCGTGATCGGGCCGTTTGTCGTGCCCTTCCACTACGACACGGTGACCAAGCCGGACGTCTGGGCCGCCCCGGGCGTGGGCGGACACCTGCTGGGCGCCGACTCGCTGGGCCGCGACCTGCTGGCGCGGCTGGTGGCCGGGCTGGGCGTTTCGCTGGCCATCGGGGTGGTCGCGACCAGTGTGTCACTGCTGATCGGGGTCCTCTGGGGCGCGATCGCCGGCTACGTCGGCGGCCGGGTGGACGAGGTGATGATGCGCATCGTCGACACCCTGTACTCGCTGCCGTTCATCTTCTTCGTGATCCTGCTGATGGTCACCTTCGGGCGGAACATCTTCCTGATCTTCCTGGCCATCGGGGCGGTCGAGTGGCTGACCATGTCGCGGATCGTGCGCGGCCAGACCCTGTCGCTGAAGCAGAAGGAATTCGTCGAGGCCGCCCGCGCCGCCGGCCTGTCGGGCCGCCAGATCATTCTCAAGCACATCGTCCCCAACCTGCTGGGTCCGGTGGTGGTCTATGTGACCCTGACCATCCCGGCGATCATCATCGCCGAAAGCTTCCTGTCGTTCCTGGGTCTGGGCGTCCAGCCGCCGATGGCGTCGCTCGGCACCCTGATCTCGGCAGGCGCCCAGGACATGGAGATCGCGCCCTGGCTGCTGATCTTCCCGTCGCTGACGATGATCATCACCCTGATGGCGTTCAATTTCATCGGCGACGGCCTTCGGGACGCGCTCGACCCGAAGGACCGCTGACCGATGACCGTCTCGCGGTCAGTTGTCTCGCTTGGCCCGGATCGACCGCTGCCCGTCGACGCTCAGGAAGTAGCTGCCGAGCGATGCGCGCTTGATGGTGACCTTCGAACCGGGCTTCGGGGCCCGGTTGATGGGCTCGTTGTCGGTCTGGCGCCAGATCGCGCCGTCGGCCAGCACGATGTACCACTTGCCGTTGACCTGGCGGGCTTCGGTGGCCGTGGTCTCCAGGGTGTCCAGCACGGTCCCGCGTTTGGCGGCGTCGCTGTCGCTGTCGCCGCCGCCGCCGGTCAGGAAGGCCGGCATGCGGAAGTTGAAACCGAAGGCGGCGCGCTGGGCTTCCTGCACCTGGGCGCGGTCGACCACGACCACGTCGCCGGCCGCCTCGGCCGCCTCCAGTCCGCCGGCCGCGGCGTCGTAGCAGGTCAGCCGCTGGGCGGGATCGGCGACCTTCCGGCATTCCACCAGCGCCTGCAGCGCCGCGGCGCGGGGCTTGGGCGCATCGGCGGCGAGCGCCGCTCCGGCGCAGACCAGCGCCAGGCCGGCGGCGGACGCCAGAAGCCGGCGCGACTTGTAGCCATGGACGGGCGTTGACATGGGCGACTCCTTGAACCGACAGACCGCCATTCAAAAGGGGCCCCGGCTCATGCGCAACGTCTTCCTTTCGGGGCTCGCCGTTCTGGCGCTCGCAGGCTGCGGGCAATCGGGTCCTTCAAGGGCGCCCTGTCCCGAGGGCAAGGTCTGCCTGATGGTCGGCAACACCACCGAACCGGCGACCCTGGACCCGCACACCTCGACCGGCACCTGGGAAGACCGCATCCAGAGCGACATGTTCATGGGCCTGACCCAGTCGGCGGCCGACGGCTCGACGATTCCGGGCGTGGCGGAGCGCTGGGACATCAGCGCCGACGGCCTGATCTGGACCTTCCACCTGCGCGAATCCTACTGGTCCGACGGCGTGCCGGTCACAGCCGACGACTTCGTCTTCTCACTGCGGCGGGTGCTGGACCCGAAAACGGCGTCCGAGTACGCCTCGCTGCTCTACCTGATCAAGGGCGGACAGGCGATCAACGACGGCAGCGCGCCGCTCGAATCGCTCGGCGTACGGGCCGTCGATCCCCGCACCCTGGAGATTCAACTCAACCACCCGGCCGCCTACCTCGCCGAACTGGCCAAGCACCACGTTCTCTACCCGGTGCCCCGGCATGTGGTGGAGCGGGAAGGGCCGACCTGGGTCCGTCCGGGCAAGATGGTCAGCAACGGCCCCTACATTCTCGCCGACTGGAAGCTGGGCGACTACGTCAAGGTGACCCGCAACCCGCGCTTCTGGGAGGCCGACAAGCTCTGCGTCGACGAGATCCGATACTATCCGACGACCGACGCCATCTCCGCCGAGCGTCGCGTCGCCAGCGGCGAGCTCGACCTCAACACCGACATGCAGTCCAACCGCATCGCCTTCCTGCGCCAGAAGATGCCGGGCTATGTGCGGACCAACACCTACCTGGGCACCACCTACATCGCCTTCAACAACGGGCCAAAGACCGGCTATCCCCCGTTCCGCGACCGGCGCGTGCGCCAGGCGCTGGCCATGTCGATCGACCGCGATTTCATCACCTACAAGCTGTTCCGCGGCGGCCAGACGCCGGCCCTGACGATGGTGCCGCCGGGCGTGGCCAACTACCGCCCGGTCAAGCCGCCCTACTGGTTCGACTGGCCTCTGGAACGCAGGCAGGCCGAGGCGCGCAAGCTGCTGGCCGCCGCCGGCTATGGTCCCGGCAAGCCGCTGACGCTCGAGATCAAGCACCGGAACACGCCCGATCCGATGCTCTACATGCCGGCCGTTCAGGCCGACTGGAAGCTGATCGGGGTGAAGGTGACGCTGGCCCAGCAGGAAACCCAGATCGCCTACGCCGACTACCGCGCCCGCGCCTTCCAGGTGGCCGACGCCGCCTGGGTGGCCGACTATAACGACGCCACCAGCTTCCTGGACCTGCAGCGCTCCTGGTACGGGCCGCAGAACTACGGCGACTACAACAATCCCCAGTACGACGCCCTGATGGCCAAGGCCGACCGCGAGCCCGATCCGGTCAAGCGGGCCGACTATATGGCCGAGGCCGAGCACCTGATGCTCGAGGACGCGCCGATCGCCCCCGTCTACTTCTACATCAACAAGAATCTGGTCAGCCCCAGGATCACCGGCTGGGTCGACAACCTTGTCGACCATCACCGCACGCGCTGGCTCTGCGTCAAATAAGGCGCAGGGCAGAGGCGATCTTCCCCTTCAGCGCGAATCGGCGAGCCGAAATGCCTCGCGGGCCCGTTTCCCGGGGCCGATCCGCGCCGCAATTGCCTTCGGTTGAACACGCTGTTGCCAAAGTGCGACAATCTCGCGTCGTTCTCATTACGGATCGGCAATGGTCGTTGACCGGTGTTCGGGGCGGGGGCAAGGATCAGCATTAGGCGAGCGCCCCGTGCGCTCGAAGCAATTCGTCCAGACTTGAGGGGGCGCGTCCGGTACCCGGGCGGCGCTGATCCGGAGGGAAATATCTTGAGGCTCCAAACCACGCGCGGCCGCCTGCTGGCGTCCACCATGATCTGCGGGACGGCTCTTGCCGCTTTCGCCACGGCGTCTCCCGCGCTTGCGCAGGAAGACACGACCGAAGTCGAAGCCGTCGTCGTCACCGGTTCGCGCATCGCGCGCCAGGACTACGTCGCCAACAGCCCGATCGCCACGGTGACCGGCGAGCAGATCGTCGCCAACGCCGACGTCACGCTCGACACCTACCTCAACACGCTGCCGCAGGTTAACCCGGCGGGCTCGACCACCTCGAACAACCCCGGCAACGGCGGCCAGTCGAACGTCGACCTTCGCGGCTTCGGCGCCAACCGGAACATCGTCCTCGTCGACGGTCGTCGTCCGATGGTGTCGGCCAACAACCTGACCGTCGACCTGAACACCATTCCGCAGGCCCTGATCGACTCGATCGAAGTCATCACCGGCGGCGCGGGCGCGACCTACGGCGCCGACGCCATCGCCGGCGCGGTGAACCTGAAGCTCAAGAAGGACTTCGAGGGCATCGACGTCCGCGCCAGCTACTCGAACAGCACCGAGTACTGGGACGCTGAAGAGTACCAGTTCTCCGCCGTGCTCGGCGGCAACTTCGCCGACGGCAAGGGCAATGCGGTCATCGCGTTCGACCGGTCCTACCGCGAAGGCATGATCAAGTCGCAGCGTCCGTTCTCGCAGAACGCCACGTCGACGACCTCGTTCCTGCCGGAAGGCGCGCTGTTCTGGGCTGGCACCAATGCTCCGACGCTCGCGTCGCTGCAAGGCGCTGTCGGCAGCGCCAACGTGACCCAGACTTCGGGCGCGTACGGCTTCAACCTCGACGGCACGATGTTCTACAAGGGCATCTTCAACAGCCCGTTCGACGTCGTGAACTACAAGGGCCCGATCGACGGCACGGTCAACCAGACCCTCTACCCCGATCTGTACAGCTACAACTTCGACTTCGTGAACATCCTGGTCCTTCCGATGGACCGCTACTCGTTCCTGTCGAAGATCAACTACGAGCTGGACAGCGGCGTGCAGTTCTTCAGCCAAGTCGGCTGGACCGAGTACAACTCGGTCACCGCCCTGGCCCCGACGCCGTTCCCGACCGTCAACACCCGCAACATCAGCACGGCCCGTCCGCAGGACGTGGTCTCGAGCCTGGTCAACCCGGGTCAACAGGTTGCCCAGCTTCTGGTCATCCCTGTCACCAACCCCTTCATCCCGGTCGATCTGCTGACCGTGCTGAACTCGCGCGTCGGCGATGACGCCCGCCTCGCGGGCGCCGCGCCACCGAGCCGTTCCTGATGCGTCAACGCACGCTGGACCTCGGCCTGCGCCAGTCCAACTACGAGAACACGGTCGTCCAGTTCATGGCCGGTCTCCGGGCTCCGCTCGGCGACAGCGGCTGGGAACTCGAAGCCTACGTCTCGGAAGGTCGCACTGAGATCGACCAGACCCAGACCGGCAACCTCAACACCCAACGCCTGCAGGCGATGATCGAAGCGGCCGACGGCGGCGCCAGCCTCTGCGCCGGCGGCTTCAACATCTTCGGCCGTCAGCCGATCTCGGCTGAGTGCCGTGAGTACCTGGAAGTGTCGACGACCCTGTCGACCTCGATGGTGCAGCAGATCGCCCAGGCTTTCGTGACCGGTCCGGTGTTCGAAACCGGCGCGGGCACCGCCCAGGTCGTGTTCGGCGCCGAGTACCGCGGCTTCGACTACATCTTCGATCCGGGCGCGGCCTCTGGCCCGATCTCGGGCTTCAACACCCAGAACCCCGACTCGGGCACCAACTCCTTCACCGATATCTTCGCTGAAGCGCTGATCCCGCTGGTGAAGGACGCCCCGTTCGCCCAGAGCATCGATCTGTCGCTCGGCTACCGCTACAGCTGGTCGGAATTCCAGGATCGCATCACCGGTGACTCGCGCGCCTCGCGTGGTTCGCCCTCGTACAAGATCGAACTGAACTGGTCGGTCGTGGACGAGCTGCGTGTCCGTGCGTCCTACCAGCGCTCGGTTCGTGAGCCGAACTTCGGCGAACTCTTCGCCGGCGGCGGTTCCGCGCCCCAGTACTTCGATCCCTGCTCGGCCAGCTCCAATGCGCGTGACCCGAGCAACCCGGACATCGCGGGCATCAACAACCTCTGCCTGAACTCGGGCTTCAACGGCGGCGTCGGCGCTGGCGCCTATGCCTCCTTCGAGCAAACCCCGGGCTCGCAGATCGGTGTCGACCTTGCCGGCAACACCGCCCTGAAGCCGGAACAAGGCAGCACCTTCACGGTGGGCGTGGCCTGGCAGTCGCCTTGGGAAAGCCAGTGGCTGTCGCGCCTGCGCGGTACGGTCGACTACTGGAACATCAAGATCGAAGACGCGATCCTGACCCCGACGCCGAACCAGATCGTGGCCCAGTGCTTCAACTACTACGGCACGAACCCGACCTACGACATCAACAACGTCAACTGTGACGGCATCCTGCGCGTCGGCGGCGACATCCTGTGGATCTACAACCCCGCCACGGGCTACGACGTCTTCGTCGCCGACAACGACGGCAGCCAGGAAGCCAGCGGTATCGACTTCCAGGTCGACTACGGCTTCGACCTCGAGTGGCTGGGCCTGGACAACTGGGGCAGCGTCCGGGTCAACGCCCTGATCAGCCACCTGATCGAGTTCAAGCAAAAGGACCCGATCGCTGGCGGTGTTGAGCTCGACTTCGCGGGCACGGCCTCCTACTTCGGCGCCGGCCTCGGCACGAGCTACCCGGAATGGAAGGCCACGATCTCCACCAGCTGGCTGGTTGGCGACTTTGGCTTTACTGCCCGCGGCCGCTTCATCGGCGAGATGGACAACCGTCTGTCGATCGAGTTCCCGGGTGAAACCTTCACCGGTCCGGACTCGATGTGGTACTGGGACGTCGCGGGTGACTGGGCGATCACGGACAACGTTTCGCTCCGCGTGGGCGTGAACAACCTGTTCGACGAAGACCCCCAAGTCTACGCTCCGAACGTCCAGTCGGGCACCGATCCGTCCACCTACGACGTGGTTGGCCGTCGCGTGTTCAGCCAGATCAAGCTGCGCTTCTAGGCGTCAGCTGATCTAGAAATCGGGCGGCGGAGCGAAAGCTCCGCCGCCTTTTTTCTTGTCTGGAGACTCTCGACGCGTGCGGCCGGCGACGCCGGCCGGCGCACCAGCCAGCGCCAGCTCTGATGACTGTCGTGTTGTCAGGATGGCGCAGGCAGCCGCGTTCGCTCACCGCGCGGCGAGCGCTTCCGGGGCGACGAGCCCGTCGGACGTCAGGCTCAGCTGTAGCCCAGAAGCGCCCGCAGGCCCGGCGCCGCGTAGTCGACCAGCGCCTTCTGTCCCTCTGACAGGGTTTTCGGGAAATCGGGGACACCGGACAGCTGGCCGCTGTCGGTCGCGCTGTGCTCGCGCGCCGACCCGATCCGCACGCGTTCGCGCCAGTCCTGCGGCAGGGCGATGCCGAACTTGCCAAGAAGATCCTGGAAGAACGCCTCCGACGCAGGGGTATCCAGCGCTTTCAGCGCCGCCACGATATCCTCGTAGCGAACGATCTGCGCGCCGGTGTGCATCCAGGCGACGGCGTTGAACGTGAAGGTCTCGCGAAGGGCCGGGCCCTTGCCGGGCACGCCGAAGATCATGAAGTTGATCACCTGGTCCACGCTGGCCGCCGCCTTGAGCGGCTCCAGCATCGGATGGCGGAATTCTTCGGAGAAGATGAAACGCGCGCGCGACAGCGCATAGTCATAGGGGTCGCGCACAAGGATGACGTGCCGGGCGTGCCGCGTGGCCAGCGCGGCCATGTCGGCATAGATCAGGTGGCCGACGCTGAAGGCCGGGCGCCGGGGATCCAGCCCCGCCTGATGCTGCTCCAGGTTCTGCAGCTGGATGAACTCGCGGTCGTAATGCTGCTCGACCGGCACGAACATGCGCACGATATTGCGGAGCAGATGGGTCCCGCATTTGGGCACGCTGTTGAGGAATGCCGTCTGCGTCAGCGGCGTCTGGGCAAAGCGGCTCACCTGAGGGTTCAGGGTGTCCGGCCGGCCCTGTATGACGGCGAAGGTCAAGAAGCGTCTCCCTGCATTTTTCGCTCCTATCGCTACGTAGGTGCGGCCCGGGATGCAACCGGATTGGCGCCTGCGCGCACCGGCCTCTTGCGCCGCGCCCCCCGACGCGTACCTCTAGGCGGGCGGACTGGTGCGGCGAGGGGGACGCCATGAACGGACAACTCAGCCGAAGGGGTGTGCTCGGGGGCCTGATCGCCTCGCCGGTCGCGGCCTGCGCAACGGCGCCGGAGCGGACGATGGTGCAGGTCAACCTGCAGACCGCAGCCCTCGCTCCGCCGGCGGGCGAGGCGTCGGCGGACCGGGACGGGGCTGTGCGCGCCAGCTTCGACGCCGTTCGACGCATGCTCGTGGATGTCATGATCGACGCGGCCGGACCCTATCGCTTTGTGGTCGATACCGGGGCCAACCGGTCGGTCCTGTCCACGGAAGTGGCGGCCGCGCTCAGCCTGCCGGTGGCGGGGCGGGCGCTGGTCCACGGGATTGCCGGCGTCATGCCCTCATCGACGGTGCTGGTCAGGGCGCTGGCCGTCGGCGGGCTCCTGTCTCGCCGGGTCAGGATGCCGGTGCTCGACGGTCGCTATCTGGGCGCCGACGGGCTGCTGGGCGTCGATGTCCTGGCCCATCGCAGGGCGCTGCTCAATTTCCGGGAACAGTCGTTCTCCCTGTCTTCCGGCGCCGAACCGGTCGTCGTGGCGCGGTCATCCCAGGAGCGGCGCGCGCAGGAAGACGCCGCGGACGTCATCGTCGTTCCGGCGCGGCATCGCTTCGGCCAGTTGACCATCGTCGACGCCGAGATCGGCGGGGTGAAGCTGACGGCGTTCCTGGATTCCGGAGCCGAGAACACGGTCGGCAACATGGCGCTGCGCAATGCGCTGCAGGGGCCGGGGCTGCTCAACGAGCGTCTTCCGCGGGTCGAGCTGGTCAGCGCCACGGGACAGGTCGCCGTCGGCGAGCTGTCGACGGTCCCGCCGCTAAGGCTCGGAGGCGTGCGGCTGGGCAACCTGACCTGCGCCTTCGCCGACCTTCACACCTTCCGCATCTGGGATCTCGACGACCGGCCGGCGTTGCTCATCGGGGTCGACGTGATGCGTCACTTCGACTCGATCGAGCTGAACTTCCGCGAGCGCCTCGTGAAGTTCCGGTCCAGTCAGTTCGGCCGGACCATCAACACCGCCGGGTGAACGGAAAAGGGGCGCGGACCCTTGCGGTTCCGCGCCCCCTTGTCGCTGTCGGACTGCCTGGTCTAGAGGCCGCCCGGTCCGCACTCCGTCCTGAGGTAGGAGTCGATGGCGGTCAGCACCTCGGCGGCCTGGCCGACTTCCCAGCGGTTGTACTGGTGGCCCATGTCCTTGATCGCCAGGTAGCGATACGGCTTGCCGGTCGCCTTCAGGACCGAGACGAAGCGCTCGGACTCGCTGATCGGCACCGTGACGTCCCGGTCCCCGTGGTAGAGGAAGATCGGAATCGAGACCGTCGACGCCTTCTCGAACGGCGAGAGGCCGTTGATCGTCGGCCGCTGCAGTTCACGCAGGATACGGCTCTGGTTCACGATCTCCCGGAACTTGTCGATCGAGGCCACGCCGGCGCCGGCGACCGCGCACTGGTAGATGCCGTTGGGCCGCACCGCCGCCGCCATCGCTGAATAGCCGCCGTAGGAGTAGCCGTGCATGGCGATCCGGTCGGGGGCGGCGATGCCTTGGGCGATGAGCCATTTGGCGCCGTCGTCCTTGTCGTCCTGCATCTTCTGGCCCCACTCGGCGTCGCCGGCGCGCCACAGCTTCTGGCCCCAGCCCTGCGAGCCGCGGAACTGGGGCTGCAGCACGACATAGCCGCGGGCGGCGAAGTACTGGACCCAGCCAGAGCCGTCCCAGCCCATGTCGTCCCGCGCCCAGGGTCCGCCGTGCGGCAGGATGATGGTCGGGTACGGACCGGCGCCGTAGATTTCCTTCTTCGGCGTGGTCAGGAAGGCCGGGATCATCAGGCCGTCCCGCGCGGCGTACTGCACCAGGCGGGTGTCGCCCAGGGCGGCGGTGTTGAGCCACGGGGCCGAACGGCCCAGCAGGGTCAGCTTGCCCTCGGACAACAGGTAGAATTCCGGAGGCTGCGAGGGGCCGGTCTTGACGACGATGGCCTTGGTCAGGTCGTCGGACCAGCTGTTCATGCGAACGTCGGCGCCGTCGGCGGTGGAGAACCTGGCCCGTTCGCCGGTGGCGATGTCGGTCCAGGCCACCGGAACGGTCGTGACGCCCAGCGCCTTGCGAAGGCCCTTGGTCAGGGCGTCCATCTTCGGATCAATCCAGTACTCGCGGGTGACCTCGCCCTCGTAGGTGAAGCCCAGCAGGCGACCATAGTCTCCCGGCGCCTGGGACTGGATCACGCCACCGGCGTCAAACAGCTTGGTCTCGAAGATCGCCTCGACTTCCTTGCGGGCGGCGATGTCGTATTCGTAGATGGCCGACTTGTCCCGGCCGGCGCTGCTCTGGACGTAGATGATGTTGGGGTCGGCGGTGAAGCCGACGATCTCGCGGGGCTCGCGATCCGCGGCGAACCAGCGGAAGTGCTCTTCCCACTCATTGGTCCGCGGGTTGCGGATCCACTGGGCGATGTAGACCTTGCCGTTCTCGAAATCGACGGACTGACGGGCGCGGACTTCGCCCTTCAGGTCGATCATTTCGCCGCCGAACTTGTCGGACGCGGCGAAGATACGGCCGGAGCGCCCGGTATAGATGTCGACCTTGTAGATGCCGTCGCGAGCCTGAACGAGGATGTTCTTCGGGTCGGTCGGCAGGGTGTCGATCACGTTGGCCGCGACGTACTCGTTCTGGTTGTCGCCCCCGAGCGCGTTCATCCACTTCTTGCCGTCGAAGTCGACGATGAACAGGCGGAAGGCGTGGGTCTTGTTCGTGCCCTGGGTGTAGGTCTGGCGAACGACCACCGCGACGCGGTCGTTCTTGATGAACTGCACGCTCTGGATGACGTTCGGGGCCGAGGCGCCCAGGGTCTTGGGCGCTTCGCCGGGCGCGGCGGTCCGCCAGATCGACACCATGGTCGCCTTGCCGTCCGGCGAGGTGACGGCGGCGATGTGCTGCCCGTCAGGGGAGATCGACACGTTGCGGATAGCGGCCTGACGGCCAAAATCTTCCGCGGTCGGGATCTGAACCGGCGCCTGCCTGGCAAGGCTGGCCGGCGCCGACGTCAGGCTGATCGCAGCGATCAGCAATGCGATCGGGAAATGTCTCCAACTTACTTTCACTGGTTCCTCGCGGGTGTCCTGGCTGCCTGCGCCGCCACCGGACCATCGGGTCGGTCAGGCGCAATGCCGATCACGCCACAATGGGCGCGTTGCGGACACCGTACCCGAGAAAGCCGTTTCGCCAAGCCCCGGCGCAACCGGGGGCGGGTAACAACTGCGGCTCCAGCGAGCAGGGAGGGCGCAACTGTGGCGATATTGTAACGGATCGGGGCAAGAACCTGTCGCAATCGAGCTACTTCCTTGCCGGTTTGATCCGGGCTGCTAGTTTGGACCCCAAGGGGACTCACAAGGGTCGGCGTTTGCTGGCCCCATGGTCCAGCTCGGCAGATTTTTCCTTTTGGGGGTAGTTCTTAAATGCTTGATCGCAAGTTTCTGATGGGGACGACCGTCATCGCCGGCCTCGCGGCCATGGTTGTGGCCACCGCGCCGACCGCCTCGTTTGCGCAGAGCGCTCCCGCCGCTGAGAGCGAAGCGTCCGAGGAAGACACCGAAGTCGAGGCCCTGGTCGTCACCGGCTCGCGCATCAAGCGCAACGACTTCACCAGCGCCGCGCCGATCCAGGTGATCACGTCCGAGCAATCGGTCCTCGAAGGTCTCGTCGACACCGCCGAGATCATCCAGTCCTCGTCCGTCGCCTCCGGTTCGTTCCAGGCGAACTCGCTGCTGGGCGGCTACCTGATCACCGGCGGCACGAACGTGAACACCATCTCGCTGCGCGGCCTCGGCGCCGAGCGCACGCTGGTGCTCGTCAACGGCCGCCGCCTGCCCCCGTCGGGCTCCGGCGGCACGGTCGGCCCGGCCGACCTCAACGTCATTCCCTCGACCATCATTGATCGCGTCGAAATCCTGAAGGACGGCGCCTCGTCGATCTACGGCTCCGACGCCGTCGCCGGCGTGGTCAACTACATCACCAAGACGTCCACGGACGGTATCGAACTCGACGTCTTCGGTCGTGTTCCGGCCGATCAGGGCGGCGAAGTGTTCCAGGTCGCCGCCACCTGGGGCAAGGTGTTCGATCGTGGGTACCTGAGCGCGAGCGCCAGCTACTACGACCAGAAGGGCCTTCGCATCGGTGAGCGCGAAGACACCGCCTGCGCCATGGACTACTACGTCAATCCGACCACCGGCGCCCGCGCCGACATGATCGATCCGGCGACGGGCCAGTTCAAATGCTACAACGCCATCAACAACGCCTGGCAGGCGGCTGACGTCTACGGCGGCATCTTCCAGTACGACCCGACCCTGGCCAACGCCCCTCCGGGAGGCTACTCGGGCGCGGCGCTGGGCCTGCGTCCCGTTCTGCCCGACTGGGTTCGCGCCGCCCGCGCGGGTCAGCCGCAGACCTTCCCGTACGCCAACTACGACAACGAACACTACGACAACACGCACGTCATCTCGCCGATCCAGCGCACCTCGCTGTACCTGACCGGCGGCTTCGACCTGACGCCGACTGTCGAGGCCTACGGCGAACTGCTGTTCAACCGTCGTGAGGACGAGGTCAACTCCTACCGGTACATCTTCGAGACCGTCGAAGCCACGAACCCGAACAACACCGTGGCCGCGGGCCTGATCGCCGGTGGTCTGGGCGCCAGCGGCCGCGCGATCCCGCTGATCATCCTGCCGTCGAATTTCGAGCAGACGGTCGACTACGTTCGCGCCGTCGGCGGCCTGCGCGGTTCGTTCGGCTCCGGCTTCCTGGATGGATGGGACTGGGACGCCTACGTTATGGCCGGCCGCTCCGAGGCGACCTACACGCAGGACTTCACCTATCAGGACCGCGTCTACGCCACGACCGACGCCGGCGTCGCCTGCACCAACACCCCGTTCCTGGGCAACAAGTCCGGGTTCAGCTGCGCCGCCCTGCCGGGTGGCGTGCCCTGGTTTGATCCCCGGGTTCTCGCCGGTGACTTCAACGCCGCGGAGCTGGACTTCCTGACCGGTCGCGAGTCCGGGAAGACGACCTACGATCAGGTGATGTTCGAAGGTTCGATCACCGGCGAGCTGTTCGACCTCCCCGCCGGCCCGATCGGCGCCGCGTTCGGCGTCGTGTACCGCAAGGACAAGATCAACGACACGCCGGGCGCCAACGCCCAGGCCCAGAACTACTGGGGCTTCAGCACCAGCGGCATCACCGCCGGCGACGACACGGTTTCGGAAGCCTATGCCGAGTTCGAAGTTCCGATCGCGCGCGGCATGCCGGGCATCGAGTCTCTGACGGCCAACATCTCCGGCCGCTACACGGACTATGAGAGCTACGGCACCGGCTCGACCTACAAGCTGGGCGTCAACTGGCAGATCACGCCGTCCTGGCGTATCCGCGCCACCCGCGGCACCTCCTTCCGCGCTCCGGCCCTGTTCGAACTCTACCTCGCGGGCCAAACCGGGTTTACCTCGGCTGGCGACCCGTGCGTGAACTGGGGCCTGTCCACCAATACCAACGTCCAGGCCAACTGTGCGGCCGAGGGTATCCCGGACAATTACCTGGGTTCGGGCTCGACGCTTATGACGTCGTCGGGCGGCGGCTTTGGTCTTCTGGAAGCTGAAACTTCGGAAGCCACGACCGTCGGCGTGATCTGGACGCCGTCCTTCATCGGGCTCAGCGTCGCGGTCGACTACTTCGATATCGAAGTGAACGATCAGGTGGCCAGACTCGGCGCGTCCAACATCCTGGGCAACTGCTACAGGGCGGAAACGTCGAACTTCCCGAACGATTACTGCACCCTGATTGATCGGGATCCCGGTACGTTCGACATCACCCTGATCAACGACAACTACCTGAACATCAACAGCCAGATTAACCGTGGCATCGATCTCAACCTGCGCTACGAGCACGAGATTGACGCCGGCCAGTTCGTGTTCGACAGCCAGTTCACCTGGCAGCTGAAGGACACCGTTCAGCTGCTGTCGGGCGCCGCGACCGACTACAACGGCTCCACGACCGAGCCGGACTTCACGGGCTCGACCAATCTCCGCTTTGAAACGGGCGACTGGACGGTCAACTGGGGTGTCGACCTGATCGGCAAGGCCTCGGATTCGGAACTGACGGCGGACCAGCTGGCCAGCACCAAGTACATGCTGGTGCTGAACCGGAAGCAGCACACCGAGTTCACGGCCTACCACACCCTCTCGGTGCGCAAGACCTGGGACGACCTGTCGCTGCTGGTCGGTGTGAACAACCTGTTCGACGAAGGCGCTCCGTCGCAATCGGCCGGCCAGTTCCGCATCGGCACCGCTGCGCTGAACATGTACGATCTGCGCGGTCGTCGGGCGTTCTTCAACATCACCAAGCGCTGGTAGGCTTCGGCTCCAGCTCTGGACTTCAGGAACGCGGCGGGGAAAACCCCGCCGCGTTTTCCTTTTGGGGGCGGACGTTGGCCGGCTCTGCGTCCCCCGGGACCGGCCGCCGGCCGGCCGGAGGGCAGGCTTCGACATGGCCCTGCGGGCCTGCTCAGGATGACGGTGGCAGAAGGCGACCCCTCCACGTCACGCTGAGCAGCGCCGAAGGCGCATGTCGAAGCAGGCAGGACGCCCGAAAAGCGAGACTCTCGAGACATATACTCTGGAGACAAAGCGGGACATTCGGCCCTTCTGGAGCCGCCCGCGGCCTCCCGCCGGGCCGGATTCGCTCCACCCTCCGGCGCACGGGCCCATACTCTCTGCATGAGACCCTGTGATCACCTGGTGAAGCCGTGGGCTGGCCGCGGCTGCAGCCCGCCTGCGGTAGGGCCGCGTCTCGCGGGCCGCGGGCCTGTTCGCACCCGCCGGCGCGGCTCTGTCCCCCCATCGTCTACGCGGACCAGCTGCAGGCGACGTGGTCGCAACGCGCCACAAGACAGTGAGGACAGTCCGGCGGGCGCCGCCCGCTCCGCCGGCGGCATGAAAAAAGCCCCGGCGGTCGCCCGCCGGGGCCTTCGTCTCGGTCTGGAGCGCGACCTACCGGATCGGCGTCGGCGCCAGCACGGTCGCTCCCCGTTCGCGCAGGCGGGCGGTGGCCATCTCGTCGAGAATGGCTTCGGCCCGGGGATCACCCAGCACCCAGCCGGCGGCGGCGACGGTGCGCAGGGAGGTCGAGCTGATGCCGAACATCTTCTCGAAGGCCTCGAACGGCGAGCTTCCGCCGCCGATGTGCTTGATGCGCACCTCGCCCTTCAGGTTCGCCAGGGCCTTGGCCCGATCGATGGCGTCGTAGTAGCCGCCGATCTGGTCGACCAGCTTGAGCTGCCGCGCCTGCACCCCGGTCCAGACGCGGCCCTTGGCGATCTCGCGGACGCGGTCGGCGGGGATCTTGCGACCTTCCGACACCCGCGTCACGAAGCCCTCGTAGATGCGGTCCATCCAGCCGGCGAACGCCGCCCGCTGGGCCGGGTTGAAGGTCTCGCCGGTCCCGAAGGCGCTGGCGTACTCGCCGCCCACCGCCGTCTGCCGCACGTCGACGCCGAAGCGGCCCAGCGCGTCGCCCAGGACGAACTTGCCGCCATAGACGCCGATGGAGCCGGTCAGGGTCGTGGGCTGGGCGACGATGGCGCTGGCGTCCGAGGAGATCCAGTAGCCGCCGGAGGCCGCGTAGGTGCCCATGCTGACCACGACCGGCTTGCCGGCCTTCTTGGCCGCGCGGACGGCGGCCAGGATCTGTTCGGATGCGGTGTCCGAACCGCCGGGCGAGGAGACGCGGAAGACGATGGCCTTCACGTCCTTGTCCTCGATGGCCTTGTAGAAGGACTTGGCCACGTCGTCGGACCACACCGTCTCGTCGCCACCGAACGGATTTCCGCCGCCACTGGTCCCGGTCATGATCGGTCCCTCGGCGCCGATCACCGCGATCGCCGGCTTGCTGCCCAGCGCCGATGCGGCCTTCGCCTCACGCCGGACGTTGGTCATGTAGTCGTAGAAGTCGACCAGCTTGGCCTTCTTGCCCGCCCTGGCCAGCAGGGCTTCAGAGGTGTCACGCACCTGGCCGACGCCGTCGATCAGCCCCTTGGCCTTCGCCTCCTGCGCCGAATAGGGGCCGGCCTCGAAGACGCGGGCAAAGGCGATCGGCTCCTTCTTGCGGTCGATGGCCGCGGTCAGGACGGCTGTCCGGTAGATGGACGTCATCCACGACAGTTCCGATTCCTTGTGGGCCGCCGTGTAGTTGTCGAACAGGTACGGGTTGACCGCGTTCTTGTACTCGCGGCGCTGCTCGAACTCGGCCTTCACGCCGTACTTGTCGAACAGGCGCTTGAAGAACATGTCCTCGACCGCGAAGCCCGTCGCCTGGAAGGCGCTGTCAGGCTGCATCCACAGTTGATCGGCGGCCGCGCCCAGCATGTAGGTCGAGGACACCACGCCGGACGGATACAGGCCCTGGCTGTGGGCCCAGATCGGCTTGCCCGCCTGACGGAAGCGCAGGAAGGCCTGGCGCAGCTCGTCGGCGGCGGCGGGGGCCATGCCGCCCTCGGGCAGGCGCACGAAGACGCCCTTCACCTTGTCGTCTGTCTGCGCGTGCTTGAGGGCCTCGATCACCGAGATCACCGACATGCCCGAACCGCCGAACATGGCGAACGGGTTCTGCGGGTCCTGGTCGGTGAGGCCGTCACGCAGATCCAGTTGCAGGACGGCGACCGACGGCGTGGTGTCCTTGGGTTGCGCGCTCGCCACGATCGACATGATCAGCAGGAACGGAACGACTACGAAGAACACCAACAGACCGGCGAACACGCCGGCCATGGTCAGGAAGAACTGCTTCATCGGGCACCCGGGTTGAAAGTCGCGCTCACGCTACAGGGTGGCGCGTTGCGGTCAAATGAACACGCGGCAACACTGGCCATAGTTTCTTTATCGGTATTGGACTTTTCACCCGGCCGGGCCGGGGAAGGTCCCTCGGGAGCGCGTGTTTCGCACGCGCTCCGAAGGATCTGGTCGGGGACCAGAAGAATTGGTCGGAGTGAGAGGATTCGAACCTCCGACCCCCGCCTCCCGAAGACGGTGCTCTACCAGGCTGAGCTACACTCCGACTAGAGGAGGGGGCTTATAGAGACGAGTCGCCAGGCCTGCAAGCGACCATTCGGGGCTCTGAAAATGGCTTTCACAGCGGCGTTGCATCCTGCCTTCGCCTGCGCTATCTCACCCGCCTCTCGCGACCCGGTTCGTCCGGGCTTCGCCGTTCCTGCTGGGGAATGGTGTAATGGTAACACTGCGGTTTTTGGTACCGTCATTCTAGGTTCGAGTCCTAGTTCCCCAGCCAGTCCTCCCTCGATGCTCCCGGCGCGTTCCTCGCCATTGCGGCGCCCGCTCCGGGAATTGCCCTGCGCCCACCAAAACGGGTAGGGTTCTCTGTTCGCGTCCGCGGACGGTCGGGGGTGAAGTGTGTCGGGCTCGAAGCGTTTTCTTCTCGTTCCGATCCTTCTGATCGTCGCGATCGCGGGCCTGACCGCCTATACGGCGTTCAATCATCTGGTGGACCTGCGGCGCGGCCAGCGGGACGTCGAGCATACGCACCAGGTGCTCGAGACCGCCCGGGGCCTCTTCTCCAGCCTCCAGGACGCGGAAACCGGCCAGCGCGGATACCTGATCACCGGGGAGGACAGCTACCTCGATCCCTGGCGTTCGGGATTGCGGCAGATCCCGGGCCAGATTTCGCAGCTCCGCAAGATGGTCGCCGACGACCCCGGACAGATCGAACGGGTCGGGCAACTCCAAGAGGCGGCCCGACGGCGGCTGGACACCCTGAGAGAGAACCTCGAGCTCGGACAGCGCGGCGACCTCGAGGGCGCCCGACAGCGTATGGCGACGGGTGTGGGCAAGGCGCAGATGGACCGGGTCCGGGCGCTGACCGCCGAGATCATCGACCAGGAACAGCGCCTGCTCGCCGAGCGGCAGGCGACGGCCGAGCGCAACGAACGGCGCAGCCTTTACCTGTCGCTGGGTCTGGGCGGCGCCGGCCTCCTCGTGCTGGCCTTCACCGTTATGGCCATGGGGCGGGCGAACCGCGAGCTTCGCGAGGCGCTGGCCAGGCGGGATGCCGCCGAGGAGGCGCGCCGGGACGCCGGCAAGCTGGTTCGGGCGGTCTTCGAGAACGTACCGGACTACCTCTACACCTTCGATGTCACCCCGGACGGCCGCTACCTGATCGGCGATTTCAATCCGGCGCTGGCGCGGTTGCTGGGCGGCGACATGACGCCCTACCGCGGTCGGGACATCATGGAAGCCTTCCCGGTCATGGGTGGTCGCTTCAAGGCGCTCTACGACCAGGCGGTCGCCGCCGGGAAGGCGATCACCGTGCGCGACACCGCTGAGGTCCCCGGAGTGGGGTCGATCACCTGGGAGTCCACGCTGGCGCCGGTGTTTGACGCGGCCGGCCGGCCGGTGCGCATCGTCGGCTCCTCCCGCGATATCACCGAACGCGAACGGGCCGAGGAGCAGGCCCGGCGGTCCCAGCGCATGGAGGCCGTCGGCCAGCTGACCGGCGGCGTCGCCCACGACTTCAACAACCTGCTGCAGGTGATCCGGGCCAACCTCGAGATGATCGAGCGGGGGATCAAGGATGCCCGCACCCGCACCCGGCTTCAGAACGCGATCCACGCCGCCGACCGCGCCGCCGACCTGACCCGCCAGCTGTTGGCGTTCGCGCGGCGCCAGCCGTTGGAGCCGGTGGTGGTCAACCCCGGTCGGCTGGTCAGCAACATGGCCGAGCTCCTGCGCCGCACGCTGGGCGAGGGGGTCGAGGTCGAGACCGTGGTCGCCGGCGGGCTGTGGAACACCATCGCCGATCCGGCCCAGATCGAGAGCGCGCTGCTCAATCTGGCCATCAATGCGCGCGACGCGATGCCCGAGGGCGGTCGGCTGACCGTGGAGCTGGCCAACGCGGCCCTGGACGACCGCTACGCCGCCCGCGACGCCGACATCACGCCCGGGCAGTACGTCCTGCTGGCGGTGTCCGACACCGGACAGGGCATGTCGCGCGAGACCGTCGCGCGTGTCTTCGAGCCGTTTTTCACGACCAAGGCCGAGGGCAAGGGCACCGGGCTGGGCCTCTCCATGGTCTACGGCTTCGTGAAGCAGTCCAAGGGCCACATCCAGATCTACAGCGAGCCCGGCCAGGGCACGACGGTGAAGATCTATCTGCCGCGCACCCGCAAGGCCGAGCCCGGCCCGGTGCAGACCGAGGTCCACGCCGGCGGCCGCGGCGAGTGCATCCTGGTGGTGGAGGACGAGGAGGCTGTTCGGGAAGCGGCCTGCGCGATGCTGGCCGAGCTGGGCTACCATTGCCGCCAGGCCGACGGACCGGAGGCGGCCTTGAAAATCCTTGAGGACGGTGAGCCGGTCGACCTGCTGTTCACCGACGTGATCATGCCGGGCGCGGTGAAGACTCCGGCCTTCGTCAAGCGGGCGCTCGAGATCCGGCCCAACTTGGTGGTGCTCTACACCTCCGGCTACACCGAAAACGCCATCGTCCACCACGGCCGCCTGGACGAGGGCGTGTCGCTGCTGTCCAAGCCCTACACCAAGGCGGACCTGGCCCGGAAAGTGGCGGCCAGCCTGCTGGCCGGCCGCGAGACGGTGCTGCTGGTTGAGGATGACGCCCTTGTCCGCGCCGCCGCCGTGGAGATGCTCGGCGACCTGGGCTTCGCGGTGCTGGAAGCCGGCGATGGTCCGGCGGCGATGGCGGTGCTGGAGTCCGGCGCGCGGATCGATGTGCTGTTCACCGACATCGGCCTGCCCGGTCTGCGCGGGGACGAGTTGGCGCGCAGGGCCCGAGCCCTGCGGCCGGGCCTGCGCATCGTGCTGGCGAGCGGCTACAGCGACCGGGAGGCCGTCGAGGGCGCGGAGAACGCCCATACCCTCGACAAGCCCTACGACTTGGCCGCGCTGGCGCGGGTGCTGGGGCGCTAGCTACCCCGCCATCAACCGCACAAACGCCCTACCGCCGCCGGCGAAGGTCGCCGCTATCAAGATCAGCAAAAGCGTGCGCAGGGGCTGCATGACGCGGAACGCCGGGACGGGGGCTGGCGCGCGCAATGGCAGTGCGTCCTTCGACACGCAACCTACACCCCAGACAGCGACAGGCCCGGCGCGTCCGGCGCGGTCTCAACGCCGCCGTTCAGGGCGCGCTGCATCATCACGATGTCCCGCCACTGGCCGAACTTGTAACCGACGCCCCGCATCGTCCCCTGAAGCTCGAAGCCGAGCGACCGATGCAGGTTGATCGATCCGTGATTGTCCGAGCCGCCGATCACCGCGATCACCTGGCGCAGGCCCAGCGCCTCGCAGTCGGCCAGCACGCGCGACAGCAGCGCGCGACCGACCCCGCGGCCCTTGAAGTCCGGGTGAATGTAGACGCTGTCCTCGACCGTGAAGCGGTAGGCGGCGCGCAGGCGGAAGGGCGCCGCATAGGCGAAGCCCGCGACCTGATCGCCGATCTCCGCCACCACATAGGGCAGTCCCCGCCCGAGCACGGCCGTCAGCCGTCCCGTCATCTCTTCAATGCTCGGGGACCTCCTCGAAGGTCCCGACGCCATGCAGGCATGCGTCGCCGTAGATGGCCGCCAACGCCGGGGCGTCAGCGGCCGTCGCGGGTCTCAGGATCACGCCTTCTCCCATCCGCGCTCCACCGCCCAGACCGCGAAGGCGTAGTCGAGCGCGATCTCCTTGAGGAAGTCGAACCGGCCCGAGGCGCCGCCGTGGCCGGCCTCCATGTTGATCTTCAAGAGGATCGGGTCGCCGCTGGTGGTGTGGTCCCGCAACTTGGCGGCCCACTTCTCCGGCTCCCAGTAGGTGACGCGCGGGTCCGACAGGCCGCCGGTGGCCAGCACCGCCGGATAGGGAAGCTTCGCCACCTGATCATAGGGGCTGTAGCTCATCATGTAGTCGTAGGCTTCCGGGTCCTCGATGGGGTTGCCCCACTCCGGCCACTCCGGCGGCGTCAGCGGCAGGGTGGTGTCGCTCATGGTGTTGATCACGTCGACGAACGGCACCGCCGCGATGATCCCGGCCCAGAGGTCGGGCCGCATGTTGGTGATCGCCCCCATCAGCAGGCCGCCGGCCGAGCCGCCGTAGGCGACCGTCCGCTCAGGCTTGCCGTAGCCGGCGGCGTGCAGGTGCTCGGCGCAGGCGATGAAGTCGGTGAAGGTGTTCTTCTTCTTGAACTTCTTGCCGTCCAGGAACCAGCCCCAGCCCTTTTCCGCCCCGCCCCGCGGGCAGGCGGTCGCCCAGATCCAGCCGCGGTCGACGAGGCTGAGGTTGCGGATCGAGAAGTTCGGCTCCTGCGAGATGCCGTAGCTGCCGTAGCCGTAGAGAAGCAGCGGGGCCGAGCCGTCGAGCTTGGTCCCCTTTTTCATCAGCACGAAGATCGGCACCTCGGCTCCGTCGCTCGCCTTCGCGTTCAGGCGGCGGGTTTCGTACCTGGCCGGGTCGTGGCCCGAGGGAATCTCCTGGGTCTTGCGCAGGGTGCGCTTGCGGGTCGCCATGTCGTAGTCGAACCACTGCCGGGGCGTGGTCATCGAGGTGTAGGTGAAGCGCAGGGACGCGGTGTCGTACTCGTAGCCGCCGTCGAGACCGAGGGCGTAGACTTCCTCGTCAAAGTCGATCGCGTGCTCCTCGCCGCCGGCCTTGGCGATGACGATGCGATTGACCGCATCCACCTTCTCCAGCCGGACGAACCACTCCCTGAAGGCCGTGGTGCCGAGGATCAGGTTGCCGCTCTTGTGGGCGATCCAGTCCTTCCACTCAGCCTTGCCCGGCTTGTCCTCCGGCGCGGTGACCAGCTTGAAGTCCACCGCCCCGTCGGCGTTGGTGCGGATCACGAAGTGGTCGTTCCAGTGGTCGAGGTCGTACCGCACGCCCTCCTGGCGCTTCTCGACCAGCATGGGCGCGGCCGTCGGGTTGGAGGCGGGGATCAGCCAGGCCTCGCTGCTGTCCTGGTTACCGCAGCTGATGACGATCCACTTGCGGGACTGCGTCACCCCGGCGCCCAGGAAGAAGCCCTCGTCCGGCTCGTCATAGACCAGCACGTCGTCCTTGGGCCCGCCGCCCAGCGGCCGGCGGAAGACCTTGGCCGGGCGTCCGTTGTCGTCGCGCAGCGTCCAGAAGATCCACTTGCTGTCCGGCGAGAACACGAACTCGGTGACGCTTTCCACCGGCTCTCCGACCATCTTGCCGGTAGCGATCTCGCGGACGTGGATGCGGTAGACCTCCGAGCCCTGCTCATCGACGGCCCAGCCGTAGTATCTGTGGTCCGGCGTGTGGCTGGCCGAGCCGACCTGGTAGAAGGCCTTGCCCTTGGACTCGGCCTCTTCGTCCAGCAGGATCACTTCGCCGTCGGTCTTGCCGACCGGGCGCCGCGCATGGATCGGATGCTGCGCGCCCTTGTCGTAGCGGCTGTAATATTCCCAGGCGCCATCGGCGTCGGGGACCGAAGCGTCGTCTTCCTTGATGCGCCCTTTCATCTCCTCGAACATGGCCGTCTGCAGGGCCTCGGTCGGCGCGAGCATGGCCCTGGTGTAGGCGTTCTCCGCCGTCAGGTGTTCCTTGACGTCCGCCTTGATCAGGGTCGGGTCACGCAGAACCTTCTGCCAGTTGTCGTCCTTCATCCAGGCGTAGTCGTCGACCCGCACCCGGCCCAGCTGCTCGATGCGCTTGGGGATTTTACGGGCGACGGGAGGGACAGGCTTGGGCGTGGCGGACATGACGCTTCCTGGAACGGCGAGGCTGGACGAAAGGGCGGTCGCCGCGGTCGCGGCCATCATCTGGCGCCGGTTCATGAATCAACTCTCCTGTGCGGCAGACGGTCAGCTTGTGCGTGGGCCGCGTTGCGGTCAAATGGGTCCGCGACATCGAGACGGGCCCGTTCAGGTCCATGAGTACCGATTGCATCTGGGGGCGTCGATGGCCTGGGATCTATCCGTCGATCTGATCAAGGCGACGGTGCAGCTCGAACAGCCGCTCGGCGACGGGACGCGGACGGTCGGGACCGGATTCCTGATCGATGCCCCACTCCCGACGGCCGCTCCCGCACCGTTCTGGTCACAGCCGCCCACGTGCTGGATCGCATGCCCGCGCTGCAGGCCAGGATCGGGTATCGCGTCCAGGGCGGCGATGGCGCCTGGCGCTACGACCCCCAGCCGCTATCCATCCGGGACGACGCCAAGGCCCCCAAATGGACGCGCCACCCCAGTCGCGACATCGCCGCCATCGTCATCCAGGCGCCGGAGGAGTTCGCCCGCGCCGCCATCCCCCTGTCGTGGCTGGCGCAGGACGAAACGTTCACCCGCTACGGCCTGGGCCCTGGCGACGAGATGATGGCCCTCGGGTTCCCGCGGGGGCTGTCGGCGAACCAGGCAGGTTTTCCGATCCTCCGCGCCGGTCGGGTCGCCTCCTACCCTCTGGCCCCGTCCAGCGTCTTCCCCACCTTCCTGCTCGACTTCAGCGTCTTCCCGGGCAACTCCGGGGGGCCGGTGTTCATGGCCGACGGCGCCCGGCGTCGGCCCGGCGCGGACGAAACTCAAGAAGTCCAGTTTGTCGCCGGCATCCTGACCCAGCAGGTCGAGCTGTCCGGCGAGCGGCTCGAGATCGGCATCGTCACCCACGCCCGGTTCGTGCGCGAGACGGTCGCGCTGATCGACGGCGTAACGCCGCCGCCTGCCGCGCCGGCTGAACCTCCTCTGACGGGCTCGACGGCGGCTTCCGTGGGTACTCACGCGGAACCCTGACCGTCCTCCCGGGGTTCTCTCTTCGTACCTCAACATCGAAGGGAGACCCATCATGTGGGATCGTGTCGAAGGCGAATGGAAACAGTTCTCGGGCAAGGTGAAGGAGCAGTGGGGCAAGCTCACTGACGACGACCTGACCGTGATCGCCGGCAAGCGCGACCAGCTCGCCGGCAAGATTCAGGAGCGGTACGGATACGCCACGGACAAGGCCGAAGCGGAGATCCACGCGTTCGAGAAGCGCATGGACGAGCCGCGCTCCTTCAAGAGCTGATGGACGGCGGCGGTCGCGCTCCGGTGCGGCCGCCGCTCCCCAAATCGGGTATAAATCCTTATGAGATAAGGGTTTGATGGCCCCGACGTTGCACTCCCCGGCGTATCCGTGTCGTGGAGTGACCCGAAATGAACCGTGGCGTCCGCCCGTTTGTGCTGGATGACAGCCAGGCCGTGCAGCGGCTCTGTGACTGGGCGTGGTGGTATCCGCGCTCGCGCGAGGGCTGGCAGTGGCTGATCTCCGGCGCGCCCGGCGTTGGGTTCAGCGACGCCAATCCGGCCGGCTGGGTCTACGAGACCGAGGCGGACGGCGTCCTCGCCTTCCTGGGCAACTTCCTGCAGCGGTTCGACTACAAGGGTGACACCCTGGTCGGCGCGACGCTCCATACGTTGCTGGTCGATCCGCGCGTGAAGGGGGCCAGCCGCGATCTGCTGCGGCGGTTCGCAGGCCAGGACACGACCCTGGTCCGCTACACCTTCAACGCCAATGATCGCTCGGCGCCGATCTACAAGCACTTCGACATGCACCCTTGGCCCGAGAGCCTGAGCCGGGTGAAGTACGCCTGGAAGGCGGACTGGTCGGCCGTGGCCAGCGAGCGGGCGCTGCGCTGGTTTCATGGCCTGGCGGGCGGACGCGGCTCCGGCGAGCGCTTCACCGACGCCCGGGTCTGGACAGGCGCGATCACGCGTTGCGAGCCGGGCGTGTTCGCGCTGCCGGTCACCGAGATCGACGAGCGATTCGACGCGCTCTGGACCCGGCTTCGCCAGGACGGACGACTCCTCGCCTGGCGCGACGCGGAGACCCTGCGCTGGCGCTGCTCGGATCCGGATCTGACCCGTTTGCCCGTGATGCTCGGCTTCGAACGGGACGGCGTGCTGGCCGGCTATCTGCTGGCCTTCTTCTCCAAGGGATCGGAAGTCGAGCGGCCCGCGCTGGAGATCATCGATCTGATCGCCACGGCGGAATGCGAGGCGGTCGCCATCCCGGCGATGGTGCGGACACTGCTCGGCTCGGCCCGCGATCTGGGCGCCGCCCGTGTGCGGTTGCCGTTCGTCAGTCCTCGTCTGGACGCCCTGCTGGGTGGCTTCGCGACGGCGCGCCGAGGCTATGGTCACGACCATTGTCACGTGCGCTGGAACGAGGACGCGCCGCCGGAGGTGCGCGACGCCTGGTTCGCGACGCCCTTCGATGGCGACTACAGCTTCTGCCTGCGCCCCCCGCCGCTGCTGGCGGCGGAGCGGGCGGCCTGACGGCGCCTGTCCCGCCCCGGCCGCGCGTGCGACCGGGGCGGATCAGGATCTGGAGCGGGTTGAGGAAAAGTGGATACCGGTTTTCCGCCCGCAACCCGCTCCAACTCTTTGAATCGACGAGCACGATTCAGAGATCAGGCAATTTCGCCTGATCTCATCGTGCTCTAGGCGCCGTAGATCACCGAGATGGTCTCGGCCACGCAGGCCGGACGGTCTTCACCTTCGATCTCGATGGTGCATTCGTTCTTCATCTGCAGGCCGCCGGACTTGGCTTCGACGCTGAGCAGCTTCTGGCGCATACGCACCCGCTTGCCGACGCGGACCATGTTGGTGAACCGCACCTTGTCGCTGCCGTAGTTGATGCCGCGGGTCACGCCGTTGACCTTCAGCAGCTTGGCGCCGAGGAACGGGATCAGAGACAGGGTCAGGTAGCCGTGGGCGATCGGGCCGCCCATTTCGCGGGTGGCCCGCTCGACGTCGACGTGGATCCACTGGTGGTCGCCGGTCGCTTCGGCGAACTGGTTGACCCGCTCCTGGCTGACTTCCAGCCAGTCGGACACGCCGATCTCCTGGCCGACGAGGCTCGACAGGTCCTTGTAGTCAACTTCCTTCATGGCGCGCGGCTCCCTCAAACAGTTGTTCGGCGTCTTCAATGCCCCGAGCGCGCAAGGCATTCAACCTGCGACGCAAGGGAAGGCGTGACCCAGCGCGCCCGACCGGCGCGGCGACAGGGCGGGTGAGGGCGGCAAGGGCGTTGATTTCCCTCGCGGCAGAGCGCCAACAGGAGCCGATGGCAGCCTGAGGGGGAGCGGCGGGGTGAGCGACGAGTACGTGTTCGAGATCGACGGAAGCCGCGTGACCGCCACGCCGTTCTCCGCCGGGCCTTGGGACCCCACGATGCAGCACGGCGGCGCGCCGACGGCGCTGGTGGCGCGGGCCGCCGAGGCCTTTCCGTCGGCGAGGCCCATGCGTGTGGCGCGGCTGACGGTCGACCTGCTGCGGCCGGTGCCGGTCGCCACGCTGGACATCGAGACCGAGGTCGTCCGCGAAGGCCGCAAGATCCAGCTGCTGCAGGTTCGCCTGCTGCATGAGGGCAAGGAGTGTGTCCGGGCCAGCGTTCTGAAGCTGCGCACCGAGGCGCAGGACCTGCCCGAGCATCAGGGCTTCCGTCCGCTGGAGTTCGACGTTCCCGAAGCCGGCGAGCCGCGCAGCCCGGGCTTCAATCCTCACGGCTTCGGGTCCGGCCTGTCGACGAAACTGGTAAGTGGGGAATGGGGCCAGCCTGGCCCGGCGGCGGTCTGGTTCAGGATGGACCGGGCCATGGTGCGGGGCGAGGCGACCACGCCGTTGATGCGCGCGGCCCTGACGGCCGACTTCTGCAACGGCGTCTCGTCGGTCGTGGACTTCCGCAACTGGACCTACATCAACGGCGACCTGACCGTCAGCTTCGCCCGCGAGCCGGTCGGTGAGTGGATCCTGCTCGACGCCGAGACCTGGATGGGCGACAGCGGCGGGGCGATGGCCTTCGCCCGGCTCGCCGACCGCGACGGCTATTTCGGCCGCGCGGTGCAGAGCGTGCTGATCGAGAAGCGGGGCTAGAGTCCGAACCGCTTCGGATCCGAGGCGATCAGGGCCTGGAGCTTGGGCATCCCGGCGCGCAGGCCGCCGGCCAGCTGGCGGGAGATGAGCCAGCCGAGCGGGAAGGGCGCGCTGGCCTTGCCCAGCCAGACCAGCTCACAGCCGCCGGCGGTCGGCACGACGCGGTAGTCCTCGACAGCCGCCGACAGCGGCAGCGACGAGCGCTCGAAGCGGAAGGCCATGCGGCTGCCCTCGTCCCAGGCGAAGAAGGTCTCCTCGATGACCTGCGGCCCGACCTCGACGGTCCGCGTCGTGCCGACGGCGAAGGGCCTGGGGCTGGTCCAGGTCACCTTGGTGATCGGCAACCATTGCGTCCAGGCCTCGCCATCCAGCAGCGCCGCCCAGACCGCCGACGGCGGGAACGGGAAGGCGTGCCGGACCTCGACCGTCCCTTTCGCCAGATAGTCTTCTCCGACGGCGGTGTGGGCGCGAAGCGGCTTCGACATCGAATACGTCCCTGAATCTGTGGTGATTGGTCGTCTGGCGGGCAGTTGATCTCGGCGCCGCCACGGCAGGCAAGCTGTTGTCACAGTCCTCAGAGTCCGGGCGCGAGCGCCTTCGGCACCTTGATCTCGATGTCCAGCAGCTGCTGCGCCTTGCCCTTGGCCAGCGGGTCCAGCCGCAGGCTCGAGAACTGGCCGCCGCCCAGGGCCTGGATGCAGTGCAGGTTGATGGCGTTCATGCCGGGCAGCTCGTAGCGGATGACCTTCGGGTCGGCCGCCCCTTCGAACTCGTGCGCGAACCAGGCCTTCACCCGATCCTCGCTCAAGCCTGCGCGGATCCAGGGCAGCAGCTCGGGCCGCCGGGCGATGACGCCGATGTTGAAGGCGTCGCCCTTGTCGCCGGAGCGGGCCCAGGCGACCTCAATCAGCGGCACGGCGACCATGTCGTCTTCAGGCGCGGGGTCGGCGGGGACGGCCGGCGCCACCACCTGGGCGGGGTCGAAGGCGCGGGCCGGCGACGCCGGCGTGATGGTCAGCGTCTGCTCGCCCAGTGAGACCGTCGCCGCGACCTCCTGCCTCGGCAGCAGGATGGAGAACACCCGCGACACCGGCGTGATGGTCGGCGCGCCGCCGAACCAGCCGGTGGTCCCGACGCTCATCGACGTCGTGGGTGAGGCGAACTCGCGCATCATCAGGCCCAGCGCCTCGGCGCTCTCGTGCTCGGCCCCGATGCGGCAGACGACCTCGCGCACCGATCGCGCGGCGTCGCTGGCGTTGGCGCCGTAGCTGGCCTCGGCGCCCAGGATCTCGATGCGGCTGTCGCGCAGCGGCGGCAGGTTGCGGTCGCGCAGCATTTCGCCGATCCGCTCAAGCATCGCGGCCGACTGGCGCCGGCCTTTGGCGGCGGCGTCGCGGCCGACCACGGGGCTGGCCCCGATGAAGCGGAAGCCGTCGCCCCAGGTCACGCAGACCTTGTAGCGATCACTTGGCGGATAGCCCTTGGCGCCAGCCACCCGCACGCGGTGCTCGCCGACCGCTTCAACGGTGACCTCGGTGAAATCACAGACGACATCCGGCAGCGCATACCCCTGCGGGTCGCCGACTTCGTAGAGGATCTGCTCGGCCACGGCGGCAGGAGAGACCAGGCCGCCCGTGCCCTCCGGCTTGGTGACGATGAACGAGCCGTCGGCGTGGCATTCGATGATCGGATAGCCGATGTGGGCCCAGTCGGGGACGTCCTCCCAGTCGGTGAACAGGCCGCCGGTCGCCTGGGCGCCGCACTCGATGACGTGCCCGGCCAGCGAGCCGGCCGACAGCCGGTCGTGGTCCTCGGCCGTCCAGCCGAACTCGTGCATGAGCGGGCCGAGCGCCAGGGCGCTGTCGACCACCCGCCCGGTGATGACCATGTCGGCGCCGGCCGCCAGGGCGGCGGCGATCGGCGTCGCCCCGAAATAGGCGTTGGCGCTGAACACCTTGCCCGGATCGGGGAAGGGCGCGCCGGTGAACATCTCAGTCAGACCGCGGGCCTTCAGGTTCTCCAGCCGCCCGGCGAGGTCGTCGCCCTCGACCACCGCGATCCTGAAGGTGAGCCCCGCCTCGGCGGCGATCTTCTCCATCCGCTCGCGACAGGCGCGCGGGTTCAGGCCGCCGGCGTTGGTGACGATCTTCACCCCCTGCGCCTTGAGTTCGCGCAGGTTGTCCTTCCAGACCCAGTCGGTGAAGTCGCGGGCGTAGCCCTGGTCCGGCCGCGCCGCGCGCAGCTGACCCAGCGACGACATCGTCGCCTCGGCCAGATAGTCGAGGATCATGTAGTCCAGCCGCCCGCCGCGCAGCAGCTGCGGCGCGGCGACCGACGAGTCCCCGAGGAACCCGCCGGCCCCGCCGATGCGTACGATCTTCGTCATCAGACGATCTTGGCGTCGGCCTTGCCCCAATAGGCGTCGCGGATCAGGCGCTTGTAGAGCTTGCCCGTGGCGTGGCGGGGCAGCTCCTCCATGAAGTCCAGCTGGCGCGGGGACTTCACGTGGCTGAGGTTGGCCTTGGCGTAGGCCAGCAGCTCGGCGCGCAGGTCGTCGCCCGCGTCGGCCCAGTTGGCGGGCTGGATCACCGCGATGACCTTCTCGCCCATCTCCTCATCCGGGCCGCCGACCACGGCGACGTCGGCGACCTTGGGGTGGCCGATCAGCAGGTTCTCGATCTCCTGCGGATAGATGTTCACCCCGCCGGAGATGATCATGAAGCTCTTGCGGTCGGTCAGGTAGAGGAAGCCGTCCTCGTCCACCCAGCCCACGTCGCCCAGGCTGGTCCAGCCGTGCTTGTTGTAGCTCTCGGCCGTCTTGGCCGGGTCGTTGTGGTAGTTGATGGGCGGGCCGTTCTCGAAATAGACCTGACCTTCCTGGCGAGGCGGCAGCGGATCGCCCTCCTCGTTGCAGATGCGCAGTTCGCCCAGCACGGCCTTGCCGACCGAGCCCTTGTGCGCCAGCCAGTCGGCCGAGCCGATGTAGCAGAAGCCGTTACCCTCGGTGCCGGCGTAGTACTCATGGATGATCGGGCCCCACCAGGCGATCATCTGTTCCTTGACCGGGACGGGGCAGGGGGCGGCGGCGTGCACCGCCGAGCGCAGCGACGAGACGTCGTACTTGGCCCGCACATCCTCCGGCAGTTTCAGCAGCCGCACGAAGTGGGTCGGGACGAACTGGCCGCAGTCGACCTTGTACTTCTCGATCAGCGCCAGCATCGCTTCCGGGTCGAAGCGCTCCATGACGATGACGGTGCCGCCCAGCTTGTGGATGCTCATGCACCAGCGCAGCGGCGCGGCGTGATAGAGCGGGGCCGGCGAGATGTAGACGCTGTCCGGGGTGAAGCCGAACAGGCCCTGGGTCATCATGAACAGCGCGTTGGGCTCATCGATCGCGGCGCCGGTCAGCTGCGGCTTGACGCCCTTGGGCCGGCCGGTGGTCCCGGAGGAGTAGAGCATGTCGGAGCCGGCGGTCTCGTCGGCGATCGGCGTCGTCGGCATCGCGTCGCGCGCCGTCTCGAAGCTCTCGTAGGGGCCGCGGGCGCCGCCGCACATGTAGAACTTCAGGCCCGGGATCAGGGCCGGCATCTCGTCGGCGATGCCCCCCATCGAGGCCGAGGTGATGAACACCTTCGCCTCGCAATCCTTGACGATGTACTCGACCTCGCTCGCCGTCAGCTTGGACGAAATGCAGGTGTAGTAGAGGCCCGAGCGCTGTGCGGCCCAGGTGATCTCGAAGTACCGGGGGTTGTTGTCCATGAAGATGGCGATGACGTCGCCGGCCTTCAGGCCCAGCGAGCGGAACAGATGCGCGCCCTGGTTCGACCGCTCGTCGAGCTGCTTGTAGGTCACCGTCTCGCCGGAGCCGGCCATGATGTAGGCGGCGCGGTCGGGGTGGTTCTGGGCGTGGTGGAACGGATGCATGGCGGTCGCTTCGACTGGAGTGGTTTGACGGGGTTCAGGCGGCAAGGGCGGAGGCGGCCGCCTTGCCGAGGATCATGTCCGAGGCCTTCTCGGCGATCATGATCGTGGGCGCGTTGGTGTTGCCGCTGACCAGGCGCGGCATGACCGAGGCGTCGACGACGCGCAGACCCTCGACGCCGTGGACGCGCAGCTGCGGGTCGACCACCGCCTGCGGGCCATGGCCCATCTGGCAAGTGCCGACCGGGTGGTAGATCGTCGTGCCGGCGGCGCGGGCGTATTCCAGCAGCATCTCGTCGCTCTGGAAGTCGGGGCCGGGGTTCATCTCATGGTCGATGTAAGGCGCCAGGGCGGGCTGCTCGGCGATCTGGCGGCCGATCTTCAGCGAGGCGACGGCGACCTCCTGGTCCAGACTGTCGGCCAGGTAGTTGGCGAAGATGGCCGGATAGGCGGTCGGGTCGGCCGACTTGATGCGGATATGGCCGCGGCTCTCCGGACGTAGCTGGCAGGGCGCTATGGTCAGGCCGGGCGCGCCTTCCAGCTCCATCTTCTGCTCGTTGGCCAGCTTCTCGGCGTCCATCGTGGCGGGAAGGATATGGTACTGGATGTCGGGGTGAGCCAGGTCTGGTCGCGACTTGCAGAACACAGCGATGTGCGCCGCCGACAGGGTCAGCAGGCCCTTGCGCTGGAACAGGAACTTCATCGCCTCGCCGATGAAGCGGGGTCCGCGGGTGAGCTCGTTGACGGAGACCACACCGGGCTTCAGCCGGTAGCGGACGCTCATCACATAGTGGTCCTGCAGGTTCTCGCCGACGCCGGGCAGGTCGGACACGACCTCGATCCCGTGTTCGCGCAGCAGGGCGCCCGGTCCGACGCCGGACAGCTGGAGCAGCTGGGGCGAGTTCACCGCGCCGCCGGCGAGGATGACCTCGGCCTTCGCCTTGGCGATCCGCTTGACGCCGTTCTGGGTGAATTCGACGCCGACGGCGCGCTTGCCCTCGAACAGCACGCGGGACGCCAGGGCGTTGGTCTCGACCCGCAGGTTGGCGCGGTTCATGGCTGGATGCAGATAGGCGACGGCGGCCGAGCAGCGCTGCCCGTTCTTGACCGTCAGTTGGTAGTAGGTCGCGCCTTCCTGGTCGCCGGCGTTGACGTCGGAGACGCGCGGGATGCCCGCCTGCTCACAGGCGTCGATGACGGCGTCCGACACCGGGTGTTTCGTGGTCACGTCCGAGACGTTCAGCGGCCCGCCCGAGGCGTGCCAGTCGCCGGCGCCGCGCTCCTGGTGCTGCGAGCGCAGGAAGTAGGGCAGGACGTCGTCCCAGGCCCAGCCCTCGCAGCCCATCTGGCGCCAGTTGTCATAGTCGGCGTGCTGGCCGCGGATGTAGAGGAGGCCGTTGATCGAGGAGGAGCCGCCCAGCACCTTGCCGCGCGGCCAGACATGGGTGCGGCCGCCGGTGCCCGGGTCAGGCTCGGTCGAATACAGCCAGTTGACCTTGGGATCCTTCAGGGTCTGCGAGTAGCCGACCGGCACATGGATCATGACGTTGGACATGAACTGGCCGGGATTCTTCATCGGCCGGTCGTCGCCGCCGGCCTCGAGCAGCAGCACCTTGCTCTTGCCGTCCGCGCTCAGTCGGTTGGCCAAGACGCAGCCGGCGCTGCCCGCGCCGACGATGATGTAGTCCGCCTCGATGGTGTCGGTCATGCCGCTTCCCTGTTCCTCGCCGACCGGCAGCATCTGTCGCGCGCCTGATCGGCGATCACCTTACGGGCGCGGAAGGGGCGAAGGGAAGGGCGACGTTGCGGAAGCTGCCGCCACGTCATTGTTGCCGCCGCGCCCGGACGCACTAGGCTTGTCCCAACAACGATAATCCTTGGAGGAAACGGCGATGGAACTGATCAGCCAGACTGCGGTCGAGGGCCGCGCGGGGCCGACGTTCGGGACCCGCTATCCGACGCTGGAGGGGGTCGACCTCACCGACATCGCCGCCTTCACCAACGGCCAGCCCTACGCCGGCTACGCCCGCCTGCGCGCCGAGGCGCCGGTGATGTGGCATCCCGAGACCCGCATGGACGGCCCCGGCTTCTGGGCGGTGACCCGCCATGAGGACGTCATGGCCGTCAACGGCGATCCGACGACCTACTCCAGCCAGCGCGGCGGCATCCTGATGGCCGCCGGCCGGCCCGAGGCGCGCCATGCGCTGCTCTACCGCGCCTCGATGGACGCGATGATCAACCTCGACGCCCCGCATCACCTGCAGCTGCGTCGCGAGCACATGCCGTATTTCACGCCCAGCTACCTGCGCGGCGTGGGCGAGCGGGTGAAGGGCGAGGTCACCCGCCTGCTCGACGCCATGGCCCACAAGGGCCAGACCGACCTGGTCGAGGACTTCTCCTCGGTCCTGCCGCTGTTCACCCTGTGCGAGATCCTCGGCGTGCCGGAGGCGGACCGTCCGAAGTTCCTGACCTGGATGCACTATCTGGAGGAAGCGCAGAACATGGCCATGCGCTCGGCGACCAAGGGCATGACCCCGACGCTTGAGCTCATGCAGTTCATCGCCGACTTCAATTCGAACGTGGAGGAGATGTTCGAGTACGGCCGGCATATGCTCCACAAGCGCCGCGCCGACCCGCAGCAGGATCTGCTGACCGCCATCGCCCGCGCCCAGGTCGACGGCGACCTGCTCAGCGACGAGTACCTCGACGGCTCCTGGCTGCTGATCGTGTTCGCCGGCAACGACACCACCCGCAACACCCTGTCTGGCTCGATGAAGCTGCTGACCGAGTTTCCCGACGAGCGGGCCAAGCTCATCGCCAACCCGGCCCTGATGCCCGGCGCGGTCAACGAGTTCATCCGCATGGTCAGCCCGGTGATCTACATGCGCCGCACGGCGACGAAGGACACCGAACTCAACGGCCAGAAGATCGCCGAGGGCGAGAAGGTCATCATGTACTACGGCGCCGCCAACCGGGACGCGGCGGTGTTCGCCGACCCCGACCGGCTCGACGTCACCCGGCCCAACGCCGACAAGCACATCGCCTTCGGCTACGGCCCGCACACCTGCATCGGCAAGCGGGTGGCGCAGATCCAGCTGGAAGAGGCCTATCGCCAGATCCTGGCCCGCTTCCCGGACATGCGCTGGACCGGCGAGATCGACATCGCGCCCAACAACTTCGTTCATGCGATCCGCAAGCTGGACGTCAGCTTCACGCCGGAGCGGAAGGCGGCTTGACCACCGTCGCCGGAGGAGGGCTTGCCTTCCCCCGCGTCCGGCCGTCTTCATACGCGCGTTTGAACACCCCAGCCTCCCGAGGAGCCTCCGCATGGCCAGCCCGACCTTCGAGACCATCATCCTGGACATCAAGGACGGCATCGCGACGCTGACCCTCAACCGTCCGGACCGGATGAACGCCTTCACCGCCCAGATGATGAGCGAGATGATCAAGGCGTTCGACTACACCGACGCCAATGACGACGTGAAGGTCGTCGTGGTGACCGGTGCCGGCCGGGCGTTCTGCGCCGGTGCGGATCTGGGCGGCGGTGAAAAGACCTTCGACTACGCCAAGCAGGAGAGCGATCCGCGCGAGGCCAACAAGGTCAACGGCGTCTATCGCGACGGCGGCGGCCTGCTGACCCTGCGCATCTACGAAAGCCTCAAGCCGGTGATCGCCGCCGTGAACGGCGCGGCGGTCGGCATCGGCGTGACTATGCAGCTGGCCATGGACATCCGCCTGGCCTCGACCGACGCCAAGTTCGGCTTCGTGTTCGCCCGTCGCGGCATCACGCCGGAAGCGGCCTCGTCCTGGTTCCTGCCGCGCCTTGTCGGCCTGCAGCAGGCGCTGGAGTGGTGCTACACCGGCCGCGTCTTCCCGGCGCAGGAGGCCAAGGACGGCGGTCTGGTCCGGTCGCTGCACGCGCCGGAAGATCTGCTGCCGGCCGCCTACGCCCTGGCCCGCGAGATCGCCGACAACACCGCGCCGGTGTCCGTCGCCCTGACCCGCCAGCTGCTCTACCGCAACGCCGGCGCGCCGCACCCGATGGACGCCCACATGTCCGACAGCCGCGCCATCATGGCCCGCGGCGCCCAGGGCGACGCCAAGGAGGGCGTGATGTCCTTCCTCGAAAAGCGCAGCCCCGCCTACCCGGACAAGGTCTCGGCGGATCTGCCGGACATCTGGCCCTACTGGGACAAGCGCGAGTTCAAGTAGTCGCGGCTCCAGCCACAGACTTCGCATCGACCGACAACTGGTCGCGGTCTCGGCGCGCGAAAGCGTAAATCGCCGACGGCTCTGATCGGCGCCATGCTGACCTCCACGGGACCCTCAGTGTCCCGATGGAGGATTCGCCATGATGGAGCGAGTACTGAGTTGGACCTTCGGCCTGATGCTGGCGGCGCTCTTGTTTGCCGTCGGCATCCAGAAGTTCATCGGTCTTGATCCCAACCCCGTCTTCGGCCTGATCGAGGCGCGGTCCGGGCTGGGCCTCTTCGAGCCTGGCCTGCGCTACGTCACCGGGGCCCTGGAGATGATCGCCGTGCTGCTGGCGCTCTGGCCGGCGACGCGGATGCGCGGCGCGCAGCTGGGCCTGGTGGTGGCCATCGGCGCCATCGGCTTCCACCTGTCGCCCTGGCTGGGCGTGCAGCTTCCGCGGCTGCCGGAGCTGTCCGCCGCGCTGGCCCAGGGCCGGACCTCGGCCGAGATCGCCGCGATGAACCTGCCGACCGACAAGGGGGCCATGTTCATCCTGGCGATCGCCATCGCCGTGGTGGCGGTGGTCAGCATCCTTGCCGAACGGGCCAGGGCCCGGGCCGAGAGCGCGCCCAAGGTGCGGCGTCCGCTGGGCGCCTTCGCCTGAGCAAACCTGTGGATGACCGCGACGCGACGCCGTGGCGGTCATGAGCGGTTAACGAGGGTCTGATCTGATCGAAGATCGGCGACGCCTCCCTGCGCGCCTTTGGCATGCCTGATCGCGACCGGTGATGAGCGAACCCGCGCAAAGACCCGTGCTCGACGCCGCCGCCGATGTCGCGGCCGGCGAGCCCGTGCGCGCGGCGCCGGTCTTCCGGTCGCGTGGCACGTTGCTGAAGCGCCTCGCCGATGTGGTCTGCCTGCCCGGCAGTCGGGTCAACGCGTTCGAACGCTCGATGACCGCCGACCTGATCATCGAGCTGCTGCGGGAGGCCGCGGTCGACGAGCGGGCGCGCATCGCCCGCCGGCTGGCCAATGTGTCGGAGATTCCGACCGGCCTCGCCAGGATGCTGCTGCGCGATGATCTGGAGGTCGCGCGCGCCTTGCTCGAGAACAGCGCCGGTCTCGGCGACGCCGACCTGATGGACTGCGCGCGCGCCGCCACGCCGGAGCATCGCCGCCTGATCGCCGCCCGACGCGGCCTCAACGAGGTGGTGGCGGACGCGCTGGTCGAATTTGGCGAGCCGGCGGTGCTGGAAACCCTGCTGCGCAACGACCTGGCCCGGCTCGGCCATGCCACGGTGGAGACCGTGGTCGCCGTCACCCGCGACAATCCCCGCCTCATTCCGTTGCTGCTGCGACGCTCGGAACTGCGGCCCAGCCACGCCTACGTGATGTTCTGGTGGTCGGACGAGGAATGCCGCCGGGTGATCCTGCAGCGGTTCGCGGTCTCGCGCGAAGTGCTTCAGGAGGCGGTCAGCGACGTCTTCGCCGTCGCCGCCGAGGAGAAGTGGCAGGATCCGCTGACCCGCAAGGCCCTGCAGTTCATCGAGCGCCGCCAGCGAAACCGCGCCGCGCTCGAGCGCAGCCCCTTCGAAAGCCTCGACGAGGCGGTCGAGGTCGCCGCCGAGAGCATGACCCGTGAGGTGGCCGAGGAAATCGCCTACCTCTCAGGCCTCAAGCCGATGACGGGCGCCAAGATCTTCACCGATCCCGGCGGGGAGCCGCTGGCGATCCTGTGCAAGGCCACCGGCCTCCCGAGGACCGCCGTGCGGTCGCTCTGGCGCGGACTGCGGCGGCCCGAGACCGATGCGGCGGGCAATCTCGTGCCGGCGCTGGAGCGGATACTGACGCTGTTCGACACCATCGCCGTGGATCGGGCCCAGACCGTGCTGCGCTACTGGAACTGGTCGCTGTCGTCGGCGCTCACGCCGGCGCTGATCAAGGCGATCCGGGCCGGTGACGAGGAAGCCCTCGACGAGTTCTCGCAGCCGCAGCGGGCCGCGATGCTGGCGCTATCGGGCGATTTCGGACGACGCTGAAATCTGAAGCCGGTCAGATCAGGCCAATGCAATCATTGCGCTGCATTGATCCAGAGCCGCAGTGATTAATCCTAGTCTTTATTGGAAATGTCCGGGATAAGCATCGAAGTGCTTGTGTCGGGCAGACGTCGCCTATATGCACACGAGCACTGAATCGAGGCCACCGATTCCGGTCTCTCTCAATCATTCATGTGGTGGAACAAGGCCAGATGGAAGACAAGTCGGCAATCATTGAAATGACGACGGACATCGTGTCCGCCTATGTCGGAAACAACTCCGTCGCGGCGAACGATATTCCGAGCCTGATCCAGAACGTCCACCGCGCCCTGACCGAAGTCGCTTCGGGTTCCGTGACCGTTGAGGTTGCGCCCAAGGAGCCCGCGGTTCCGGTTCGCCGCTCGATCACGCCGGACCACCTCGTCTGTCTGGAAGACGGTCGCAAGTTCAAGTCGCTCAAGCGGCACCTGCGCACCAAGTACAACATGAGCCCGGAAGAGTACCGGGCGAAGTGGGGCCTGCCCAAGGACTATCCGATGGTCGCTCCGAACTACGCCAAGGCGCGCTCGGATCTGGCCAAGCAGATGGGCCTCGGCCAGGGTGGCCGCCAGGCCGCCAAGAAGAAGCGCTAGACCGGCTTCACCGGTTTCATGCGGAAGGGGCGATCGCGATCAGCGGCCGCCCCTTTTTCATGCGCGCCCGGGGAATTCGCCTGCTGCTTGACTCTCGATGCGAAAGTTTGTCGCGAGACGCGATTTTTCGCTTCCACCGATTCGGCGGTTAAGCGATAGTGAATCGTGGGTGATTTCCAAGGGGTTGTTAAGGATTCTGTAGATGGCCGCGCAACTGGGCGCTTCGGCGACGGCCGCCCGTGCCCATGAAGAGTTGTTCGCTTACTGGGCCTCGTTGCGCCAGTCCGGCCGGTTGCCCGGGCGGGCGGACATCAACCCCGAAGGCTTCAAGCGGCTCCTCCCCACCGTCAGCCTTATCGACGTGGTTCCCGGCGAGGGGCGGCGCGACTACCGCCTGCGTCTGGCCGGCACCGGCCTCTATGCGGTGTATGGCCGCGAGATCACCGGTCGCAGCCTGGGTGACGTCTACGGCCCCCGCGCCGCCGACTACTGGCGCGATGAACTGGACCGGATCGTCGATGATCGCCGCCCCGGTGTCGGCTGCCACAGCCTGTCCTGGCGCGGCGCCGGCCATCTTTCCCTTCTCTGGCTTCGCCTGCCGCTGGCCACCAACGGCACGGATGTGGACATGATCCTGGGCTACGACGCCGTGGTCGGCATCCAGAGCGACCAGAGCGGCATTCGCGCCGCCTGACGCGGAGCCTGCCCGCCAGGACACAGGCTTTTCCCCCTATCTGCTCCACGCGCTGCGCGCCGACGCCTTGTTGGATAAGATAATTTTCCTATTGATTATTTTGCCGTAGGAATTTTATCCCTCTCTGGCCGGGGGCGACACACTCATCGGCATGGCGCTGTCCCAACGGCGGCGCCGACGAGGACAGGATGAGCCAGCAATTCGAGGATGCCTCCCGGGAGGAGGCCAACACCTTTCGCCGCGACCGCCTGACGGTCGCCTTCGTGACCAGCCTGGTGGCGATGGTCATGGACGTATCCGAACGGGAGCTGCTGTCGCGGCGCCGCACCAACGCGATCGCCGCGCGAGCGCGTCAGACCGCCATCTATCTGGTGCACATCGTCCTTGGCTGGCCGTTGCGGCGGGCTGCGGCGGCGTTCGGCCGCGACCGGACGACCGGCAGCCACGCGGTCCAGCTGATCGAGGATCTTCGTGATGACGCATCGTTTGACGCTCGCCTGACCAGCATGGAGGCGTGCCTTCGCCAGGTCATCGAACCAGGCGGGGCGGCATGAGCGACCTGGATCGCGTCGCCGCTCGGGCGGTCGACCTGCTGACCCGGGACGGCGCGACGCTTCGCGAGCAGGCCTCGGGCCTCTACGCGCTCCGCACCACGGGCGACCTGCGGCGTCGCCCGGCGATGATGCTCGGTGAAGCCGCCTTCGCCCGGCTTGTCGCCGAACCCGGCCTGAGACCGCTTCCGGGCGGCGGCTGGCGCCTGGCGCGGGCGGTTCCGCCGCCTGCGTCTGCAGCCGCGCCCGGGCGGCCAAGCATCATCGAAGGACGGCGGGAGGTCATTGGACCGGACGGCCGTCGCGCGGCCCGGGCCGCCAATCTCGGAGAGTCGCCGATCGCCTGGCTGGCGCGGCGGCGCGACAGCGCTGGCCGGTCCTGGTTGACGCTGCCGGAAATCGCCGCCGCCGAGAAACTGAGGGAGGATTTCGTGCTCGCCGGGACCGTGGGCCGGTTGACCATGGCCTGGGACGCCGGCTCCAGGGCGCGCGGCGGCCGGGGGCCTGGACAGGAGCCGGCGGAACGGGCGCGGGCGGCCAAGGACCGCATCGCCCGGGCGCTGGACGCGGTCGGTTCCGGCCTGCGCGAGATCCTCGAGCATGTATGCTTCGCCGGCAGCGCCCTGGACGCCGCCGAACGGGGCCTGGGCCTGCCCCGGCGTTCAGGCAAAGCCGTGCTGAAGCTGGCGCTGCAACGACTTGCCGTCCACTACGGCATGGGCTGAGAGATCAGGCCGCCAAAGCCCGGGCGTCCCGTTCGATCCGGGCCGCCATCGAGGCCAGGCCGTTGGAACGTTGCGTTGAAAGCGCTTCCGCCAGGCCCAGCCGGTCGAACGCCGCCTTGATGTCATAGGCGGCGATGTCCGAAGCCTTCCGGCCCGAGAACAGGCGCAGCAGAATCGCCACGAGACCCCGGACGATGTGGGCGTCGGAGTTGCCGCGGAAGCGGATCGTGCCGTCCGGCTGGGGCTCGGTGACCAGCCAGACCTGGCTGGCGCAACCCCGCACCTTGTTGGCCTCGGACCGCTCGGCGTCGCTCAACGGCGTCAGCTCACGCCCAAGGTCGATGACATAGCGATAGCGTTCCTCCCAGTCGCCGAGCAGCTCGAACTCGGCGGACAGGTCGTCCAGGGCGGCGGTGATGGCGTCGGGCATGGCCGGGACTTAGGCGGCGCCTAGGCCGCGGGCAAGGTCACGGTGGCGATCAGTCCGCCGCCGGGGGCGGCCGAGAGCGTCAGCCCGCCCCTCATCGCCTCCGCCGTCAGCCGGGCGATCGGCAGGCCCAGGCCGGCGCCCTGGCTCGTCCGGGTCAGCGCGTTGTCGCCCTGCTCGAAGGGATTCATCAGGCGGGCGATGTCCTCCGGATCGATGCCGTCGCCCTGGTCCTCGATCTCGATCGTCACCCGAAGGCCGTGCTTGCGGGCCCGGACCGTGATCGTCCCGCCCTCCGGGCCGTAGAAGACGGCGTTCTCGACCAGATTGCGAAGCAGACTCCGCAGGCCCCGGGGGTCGGCGAGAACAGCCGGCAGGTCGCCGTCGTTCTCGATGTGCAACGCCGCCTTCTGCCCGTCGAGATCCTCCCGGACCAGGTCGCGAACATCGTCCAGGGCGTGGTCCAGCGACTCCGGCCGCGTTTCCATGTCGACCACCCGGTCCTGCAGGCGCGCGATCTCGAGGATCTGGTTGACCAGTCGCAGCAGGCGATGGCCGCTCTGCCGAACGTGCCGCGCGTACTCGCGGTACTGCGGCGCGCCAAGCGGTCCGTACAACTCCGCGGAGATGATCTCGGAAAAGCCGATGATCGCGTTCAGCGGCGTGCGCAACTCATGACTGACCATACGCAGGAACTGGCGCTTGGCTTCGTCCAGGCTCGCCGCGCGGCGGGCAATGCGACGTTCGAGGCGCGCGTGCTCCGTTGCGGCATCTGGATGTGACGGGGTCTGGCGGGCCGTCTTCGACATGGACGGCATGGCCTCATGCTAACGACTTGGAGGCGAAGCGTAGGGGAACGCGCTTACGATTCTGTTTCCTGTAAGAATTTTTCCGTCCACAGGCCGGACGGCGAACTCCACGGCTGCGCGTCGCCCGGAGCGCGAGCGGTCTGGAGCCCGTCCCGTGTCCCGTCTAAGGTCCCTGCGAGCTCCAGGGCGTGGGCGAGGGGACGGTAGAACCAGTGGGCGATAGCGCGACCGACGCAGCCGCTGCAGGCGACGTCGCCCCGGCGACGCACCCGGAAGCCGTGCGCGCCGTCCGTCTGTGGTCAGGCGGCTGGCTGGCGGCGACCGTCGCCACCGCCGCGGGACTGGGCGTCGCCTATCCAGATCAGCTTTGGCCCGTGATTCCGGCCCTGCTGGCCGCCGCCGTTCCGGCCGCCGCCAGCCTGATGCCTGGCGTGGTCGACACCGAACGCCGACGCGGCCTCATGCTCGTGCTGTGGGGAGTCATGGGCGGCGTGGCCTGCGGCCTGACCGGCGGCGTCGCCGGTCCGCTTGCGGTCTGGTGTCTCGCGCCGATCGCCGCGGCCTCGGCCTTTGGCGGCGGCCGGCGCCTGGCGGAGGGGGCCGCCTTGTCGTTCATCGCCGCCACGGTCACGGCCCTGGCTGGACTGTCCGGTGTCTCCGCCGCGCCGCTGGCCGGGCCGACCGCGCTCTGGGCCGGACTGCTGGCGCTGGCGACCACGGGGCTGGGCCTGGGCTCCGGTCTGGTCATGGCCGAGCGTCGCAGGGTTCGTCGGGAAGCGCGCCGGGACGACGATGTCGAGCGGCTCCGCGCGGTGCTCGACGAACAACCCTGGCTGATCCTCTCGCTGTATCCGCATGGCCGTATCCGCGCCCTTCATGGAACCGCGCCGGAGGGCGTTTCGGCGGAGGCGGTCGCGGCCGGCGGCCTGATGGCGGCGGCCCAGAGCGGTCCGGACCGCGCCGCGGTCGCCGACGCCCTCCGCGCGGCGTCTTCGGAGGGCTGGGCGGAGGTCGGGTTCGCGCCCGCCGGCGCCATGGACCGCTGGGCCTCGGTGGCCATCCGCCGCGTCGAGGAAAACCTGCTGCTGGCGGTGATGCGCGACGCGACGGCCGAGCGGGCCCGCGAAACGGCCCTCGATCAGGCCCGCCAGGACGCGGAGGCGCTGGCGGCCGGCAAGTCGCGGTTCCTCGCCAACATGAGCCATGAACTGAGGACGCCGCTCAACGCCATCATGGGCTTCTCGGACATCATGCGGGCCCGGATGTTCGGTCCGCTGCCGGAGAAGTACGGCGAATACGGCGAGATGATCCATGAGTTGGGCCAGCATCTGCTCGACCTGATCAACGACGTGCTCGACATGTCGAAGATCGAGGCCGAGCGGTTCCAGCTGTCGATTGAGCGGTTCGACGCCCGGGAAGCCGTCTCGGCGTCCCTGCGGCTGATGCGGCTGCAGGCGGACGGCGCGGGCGTGAAGCTGCGCGGGGTGCTGCCGGCCGAGGGCCTGGAGGTCGACGCCGACCGTCGGGCGATCAAGCAGATCGTCCTGAACCTGGTGTCCAACGCCCTGAAGTTCACGCCCAAGGGGGGATCGATCACGGTGACGGCCCAGGGGTTCGACCGCGACTTTGAACTGGTGGTGGCCGACACCGGCGTCGGCATCTCCCGCGAGGACCTGGACCGCCTGGGACGACCCTATGAACAGGCCGGCGACAACACCCGGCGCCAGATGGGGACCGGCCTTGGGCTTTCTCTGGTGCGCTCATTCGCCGAGCTCCACGGCGGGGAGATGATCATCGAAAGCACGCTGGGCGAGGGCACCACGGTGACCGTGCGGCTGCCCGTGGTCGCGACGCCCGGTCGCGACGCCGCCCCGCCGGTCGGCGACAACGTCATCGCGTTCAACCCGCTGCGCTGATCAGCGCGGGCCTGCCTGCAGGAAGGCCCGGCCGGCCGCGAAGTCTCCGACCTCAATGTAGGCCCGGCGCACCTGATCTCCCGTTGCGCCGGCGAACAGGAACTCCACCGCCACGGCCTCGCGCGGGTCGAGCCCTGCCAGCGCGTCCGCCGCCCGCATCGGGAATCGGAACAGCATCGCCGACTTGGCGCCAACGGGCCGAAGGCGCTCGGAGGCGGTGCTTCGCGCTTCGGCCGCGAACGCCCGTGTGGCCTGGGGCGGCGGCGTGCGGCCCGACAGCGGGATGCGCCCCTTGGCCGCCGACTTGCGCCGGTCCAGATACGGCTGCGCCGCCCTCGCCGGGTCGCGCATGACCAGTCGCGCGGCGTACGGCGTCTTGCCATCGGCGAAACTGGCCGCCGCCAGGAGGGCGCCGGGCGTGCCCTCGCCGCCGAACCCGAAAACCATGCGGTCGTACCCGAAGGCGGAGGTCTGCGAGAGCCGCCACATCGCCCCCAGGCGGGTGACGGTGCGATCCCCGCGCCAGTCGGCGAAATCCCCGGGCCAGGTCATGCGCGCCAGTTGGGCGTAGCCCTTGAAGGCCGTCCGCACCCGGGTCGCGGCGGTGGCGATGTCGGCGGAGGCGCAGTCGGCGGCGGCGGCGCGGCCGCGCGCCCGGCGCTCGACCGACGCCAGGCTGTCCTGCGCCACCCCGGACCGCAGCGCCGCGCCCCGCGCCTGGGCCGCCGCCGAGTTCAGGGCCGCGCCGATCGCCGGCTCGAACAGCCGGCAGCGGGCGTCGACCGCGGACATCAGGGTGCGTTCGTAGTAGAGGTCCGCCGCGCTGGCGGCGAGGGCCGGGCCGGCGATCAGCAACGCCGCCACGGCGGCCGCGCAGCCCGTCCACCGGCCCGCCCGGTCGGTCGCTCGCACGCGCGGGCTTGTCATGAAGGTCTTTCTCGCTGGCCAGGACCGGAGGCTCGACCCTAGGCCGGGCGGGTTGCGGTTCGGTTAGCGGCGGCGCGCAGTCCGTTCCCGTCCGCGTCCGGGGAGGATAGAAGGGCGCATGCTTCTTTCGAGCGATATCTGGGTCGGGGCTCTGATCCGCCGGGCTGAACTGGGCGGCGCCTTCGCGGCGGTGGCGCGGAAGGGTGATCCGCGGGCCGGAGCCGTGCTGGTCAAGGCCGTCAACCGACGCGCGGGAACGGCGACCCTCTACAGCGAGGCCACCCGCGGCGATGGCGAGCGCGTCTGGATGCAGCCGGTGAAGTCCAACGCCGAGCCAGAGCTGGACGCCTATATCGCGCGGGCGGTGCGTATCGACCCCGATCTTTGGGTCGTTGAGATCGAGGACGCCGAGGGCCGGCATTTCCTCGTCGAGGCGGTCGAGGCGTCCTGAGCCACGCGTCTGGCGCGTTAACCGCGTTCCTACACCGAACCGAAAGCGCTCGGCGCCACAGTAGCGATCGAAGTCTCCCCCGGTCGCAGTACGCCCATGCTCTTTCTGATGAACGAGGTCGTTCTAAACCTCGACGCGCTCGATCTGGCGCCGCCGGTGACGGCGCGCCGGTTCGCCAAGCTGACCATGCCGTTCGTCAATCAGCTCGGCGCGGAGATGTTCTCCGAGGAGCCGTTGCTGCATCGCGTGGCGCAGGACCGGGCCAAGCGCCTGGCCGCCCTGATCGTCGCCAAGCAGCCGGACATCAACGCCGCCCTGTTCATCGCGCCGGCCAAGGGCTGCCCGGTCGACCAGGTCCAGTCGCGCTACTGCTCGATCGGCTTCGAGGTCATGGGCCTGCTCTACGAGCGTCAGCAGCACGGGGCGTTGACCACGCTCGAGGCCGACCGGCAGGTCTGGCGTCGACTGGCGGCCTGATCGCGCGAGGCGTCTTTACCTCAGGCTGAATTGCCCCCTAGACTTGCCCTCGGTTGAGGCGCGTACGCCGTGGGGGGCTCTGGGCGATGCCGGGATTTGGACGTTTGCTGGCGGCTGTGGCCGCCCTGTTCCTGCTGGCCGCGCCGGGTTTGGCGCAGGCCAAGTGGCTGAAGGCCGAAAGCGCCCGATTCATCGTCTACAGCGACGGCGACGAGCAGACGCTCCGGCATTATGTCACGCGGCTGGAGGACTTCGACACCATCCTGCGGGCCAGCCACGGGCTGGATCCGGACGAGGTTCCGCCCCGCAAGCTGGAAATCTACATGGTGCGCGACATCATCGAGATGCGTCGCGTGATGCCGGGCGCGCCGGACACGCTCGGCGGGTTCTATGCCAGCAGCATGGGAGACCTGTTCGCGGTTTCGCTGCGAACCCGTCTCCGCGACGATCACGGCGACGACATCCTGCTGCACGAATACACCCACCACTTCATGCGGCAGTACATGACCCCCCGCTATCCCGGCTGGCTGGTGGAGGGCTACGCCGAGTACTTCGCGACGGCGAAGTTGACGCCGACCAAATTCGAGCTCGGCCGCGCCAACGGCGGCCGCGCCTATCAGCTGCTCAACGAGCGCTGGATCTCGTCGGAACTGCTGCTGACGGCGCAGCCCTATGGCCTGGACGCCGAGCAGCGCAGCGCCTTCTACGCCCAGGCCTGGCTGCTGACCCACTACATGAAGGCCGACAAGACCCGGTTCGCGCAGCTCAAGGCCTACGAGGCGGCGCTGGTGGCCGGCAAGGATTCCATGACGGCCTGGCTCGCGGCCACCGGGGAGGATCTGGCCACGCTGGACCGGAAGCTGCGGGCCTATGCCAAGGGGCAGATCGGCTCGGTGATCTACACGCGCGCCAAGCCGCTGGAGCCGGCCCCGGCGACGGTCACGGTCCTGCCGCCGTCGGCCGACGACTTTCTGCTGGAGCGGCAGCAGCTGCGATTTCAGGTGCCGGAGGACGACCGGCCCGCCTTCCTGGACAAACTCCGCGGTCGCGCCGCCAGGCATCCCGGCGACCGCCTCGCGCGCCTGACGCTGGCCCAGGCCGAGATCGACTTCGGCGACAGGGCGCTCGGTGACAAGCTTCTGGACGAGGCGATCGCCGCCAATCCGGCCGACGCCGAAGCGCTTCGCACCAAGGCGCTGGCCATGATGGACGACGACGACAGCGCGCAGTCGGTGGACGTCCGCTACGCCGCCGCCGGCAAGCTGCTGATCCGCGCCAACAAGGCGGAGCCGGACGACTATCGCACGCTCGTCGCCTACGCCCGCACGCGGCAGGTGGTGGAGGACGACTATCCATCGGACAACACGCTCAATGTGCTGCTGCTGGCCTCCCAGCTGGCGCCGCAGGTCGCCGAGACCCGCCTGGGCGCCGCCCGGGGGCTGATGCTGCAGAAACAGTTCGACGAGGCCATTCTGCAGCTCAATCCGGTCGCCAACGATCCCCACGGCGGCGGCGCGGCCGAAGCCGCGCGGTCGCTGCTTCGCCAGATCGTGGCCAATCGCTAGGTCGGGCGCGCCGAACCGCCGGCCCGCCGTCATCGACAGGATCCGAGGGGCCGCCGCACAGTGACTGACATGACCCGCAGCCTCAGCGCCGTGATCCTTGCTTTCGCCGCCCTGCTGCTGGCGGCGCCCGCCATGGCCAAGTGGCTGAAGGCCGAGACTTCGCGCTTCGTCGTCTATGGTCAGGGCGACGCCGAAGGCCTGCGCGAGTACGCCGAGAAGCTGGAGATCTACGACGCCGTCCTGCGCCAGGCGCACGGGATGGACCCGGCGGAGGCGCCGCCGCGCAAGCTGGACGTCTATCTCGTGCCGACCAGCACCGGGCTGAAACAGGTCGCGCCGGGCATCCGCGACCAGACCGTCGGCTTCTATACGGCGACGCGCGGCGACATCTTCGCCATGGCCATCCGCAGCGGCGATCCCGACACGGTGGTGCTGCACGAGTACGCCCACCACTTCATGCTGCAGTACTTCCCGGCCAGCTATCCGGCCTGGCTGATCGAGGGCTACGCCGAGTACTATTCCAGCGCCCGGGTGACGATGGACAAGGTCTCGGTCGGGATGCCCAATGACCAGAGGGCGGACTGGCTGTTCGACCCGGACTGGCTGCCGATTGACCAGGTGCTGACCCGCTCGGGACGCGATCTGAGCCCGGAGAGCAGCGCGAGGTTCTATGCCCAGTCCTGGGCGCTGGCCCACTATTTCCTGGCGGATGCCGCGCGCCGGCGGCAGCTCAACGGTTACCTGGTGGCGGTCGCCGGCGGTGGCGATCCACTGCAGGCGATGCCGCAGGCGACGGGCCTGGATCTGTCGACCTTCGACAGGACCGTTCGCGCCTATGCGCGGGGGCGGCTGACCTGGACCACCTACGCCCGGGCGGGTTTCCCCCGGCCGGAGGCGACCGTCTCGGAACTGCCTGAATCGGCCGACGATCTGCTGCTGCCGTATCTGGCCATGCGCCACGGCATGCCGCGGGAGCGGGGCGCCGCCATGGTCGCCGAAACCCTTCGGCCGGCGGTCGCGAAGTATGCCGGCGACCGTCTCGCCCAGCTGGTCCTGGCCTATGGCGAGATGTGGTACGCCGACGAGGCCGCCGGCGAGGCCTTGTTGCAGGGCCTGCTGGCCGGCGATGCGAAGGACGCCGACGCCCTGCAGCTGCTCGGCGTCATCCGGGTCAACCAGGCGGCCAAGGCGTCCGGCTCGGAGAAGGCCCGACTGCGCCAGGAGGCGCAGAAGTTCCTCGCCCGGTCCCACGCCATCCGCAGCAACGACTACCGGACGCTGCTCTACTACGCGATGGCCCGACGCGGCGAAGAGGGCTGGCCGACCGACAACACCCTGAACATCATCACCCTGGCCTACGACCTGGCGCCGCAGGTGAGCCAGGTCCGCATGCTCTATGCCCAGATGCTGATCGCCCGGAAGCAGTGGCCGGAAGCGCGCGTCGTGCTGCAGCCGACGGCGAACAACCCGCACGGCGGGACCGGAGCGATTCAGGCCCGAACCATGCTGATCAGGGTCGAGGCGGAGCTGGCGAAGGGCGCGGCGCAACCGGCGACGCCGTGACAAATGGCGCTTGGCGCGGTACGCCCCGCCGCCATGTCCTCCAATACCGCCCTTGAAGCCGCCCGTCGGCGCACCTTCGCCATCATCAGCCACCCTGACGCCGGCAAGACGACCCTGACCGAGAACCTGCTGCTGGCCGGCGGGGCGATCCGGGCGGCCGGGGCGGTGCGGGCGCGGGGCGAGAACCGTCGCACCCGGTCGGACTGGATGAAGATCGAGCGCGAACGCGGCATCTCCGTCAGCGCCAGCGTCATGACGTTCGACCACGACGGCCTGATGTTCAACCTGCTCGACACCCCGGGCCACGAGGACTTCTCGGAAGACACCTACCGCACCCTGACCGCCGCTGACGCCGCCGTCATGGTGCTGGACGCCGCAAAGGGCATCGAGCCGCAGACCCTGAAGCTGTTCGAGGTCTGCCGCCTGCGCGACATCCCGATCATCACCTTCATTAACAAGATGGACCGGGAAGCGCTGGACCCGTTCGCGCTGCTGGACGAGATCTCCAGCAAGCTGCAGCTGGACGTGGCGCCGCTCTACTGGCCGGCCGGCTCGGGTGGACGGTTCAAGGGCATGCTCGACCTGCGGACCCAGAAGTTCATCCCGTTCAGCAAGAACCGGGACGAGGGCCATCCCGCGCAGATCGCCTTCAACTCCAACGCCATCTCCACCTTCCTCGACCCGGACGAACAGGGCGAGCTGGAGGAGGCCTCGATGCTGGTCCAGGAGGCGTCAAAGCCGTTCGACCCGCAGGCCTTCCTGGAAGGCCACATGACGCCGGTCATCTACGGCTCGGCGCTGCGCCACTTCGGCGTCGACCAGCTGCTGGCCGGCCTGGCCGCCTACGCCCCGCCGCCGCGCGCGCGGGCCGCCCAGCGGGCCGGCGCCGACACCCACGTCGCCCCGGGCGATCCGGAGGTCACCGGCTTCGTGTTCAAGGTCCAGGCGAACATGGACCCCAACCACCGCGACCGGATCGCCTTCTTCAAGCTGACCTCCGGCAAGTTCACCCGCGGCATGAAGCTGAAGACCTTCTCGACCGGCGTGCGCGGCGAGGCGCCCGGCAAGCAGATGAGCGTCAACGCCCCGATCATGTTCTTCGCCTCCGACCGCGAGCTGGCGGAAGAGGCCTACGCCGGCGATGTCATCGGCATTCCCAACCACGGCGTGCTGCGCGTCGGCGAGAGCCTGTCGGAGACGGGCGTGGTCCGCTTCGCCGGCCTGCCCAACTTCGCGCCGGAAATCCTGCAGCGCGTGCGGGTCAAGGACCCGCTCAAGGCCAAGCACCTGAAGAAAGCGCTCGAAGGCCTGGCGGAGGAGGGGGTCACCCAGCTGTTCCGGCCGACCATCGGCTCGGACTTCGTGGTCGGCGCCGTCGGCCAGCTGCAGTTCGAGGTCATGGCCGACCGGCTGGCCGGCGAATACCAGCTGGACGTGATCTTCGAGGCCTCGCCCTATGCCGAGGCCCGCTGGCTGGTCGGCAAGCCCGCCGACATCGAGGACTTCACCTCCAAACACCGCACCGCCATCGCCGAGGACATCGACGCCGCCCCCGTGTTCATGGCCAAGTCGGCCTGGGAAGTCGGCTATGTCAGCGAACGCTACCCCAACGTCCAGTTCCAGCGGACGAAGGAGCGGGGGTAGGGGCATTGCGTCCTTCGACACGCCGCTTCGCGGCTGCTCAGGATGACGTAAGAAGGCTACCCATCCACGTCATGCTGAGCAGCGCCGAAGGCGCGTGTCGAAGCACGCAAAGAGTCTACCGGCTGGCGACCTGGGCGTAGCCGAGGTCGGTCATCTTGCGCAGCTTCACGAACTCGGACGGGGTGATGCAGCGGGGGGCGGACCAGGCCTGGCCGTCGCCGCGGCTGTCGATCACTTCCTGGGCGGTCACGTAGGACACGCTGCCGTACTGGCGCTTGAACGCCCGGCGCGAGGCCTCGTCGCGATTGCAGACCACCAGCGGCTTTGTGGCGGTCGCTTGGACAGCGCTGGCGTCGGCCAGGTCGCCGATGGCGGCGGGTTCGCTGGCAAGCAGGCTGAGGGCGACGATGGCTCCGGCGAGAACGATGGACATGGCTTGTTTTTCACCTCCCTGGCCCGATGACTCCCGGGCTCTGGAGACACGGTAGGCGCCGTTCGACGGCTATGTGAAGGTTTTTTGACGACCTGTGGATAACCTTCCGTGACTTTTCCCGTGGCGCTCCGGGTACGGACGAAATCGGCCGCGACGAAATGGCCGTGTTCCGTGTCCGAACAACGATTCCAGGCGGCTATCGTCGGCCAAATTCCTCGCGAAAGAGCGGCGGCGGGATTCCTGCCGTGGTCGGTCGACGGCCCGGCGAACGGGCGAGCCCCCCCTTTCAGGCGTCGGATCGGCCAAGGTGCGGGGACATGCTGCCGCCGTCAGCTGGAGACATCGTCATGTCCGCACTCGTGACCCTGTGGCTCGCCGCCGCGACCGTCGCCCCGTCCGGACCGCCGCCCTGGCCGGAGAGTTCGAAGTGCGCCGCCCATGTGCAGGCCTGGGCCGAGCTGGCCAGGGAGGCCAACGGCGGCATGCCGGAAGACAAGTCCTTCGACGCGGCCATCTTCTGGTCGATGGCGGCCATGGAGGCGGCCCGGAGAGACAAGGTGGAATCGCCCGCTGTGGCGGAGGCCGCCCAGAAGACAGAGCGGGCGCGGGTCAAGCCGCTGCTGGCGGCGAAGGACCCGGCGGCCGGGGCGGTGCTCGCGGACTGCGTGAAACAGGTCCCGCCGATCCGGTGAGGGGCCGGTTCGCGCCGCCTCGTCAGTCGCGCGCCTAAGACGCGGAAATTATGGGTCTATTAACCATGTTGCTCGCGTTAACCACTTGTTAAGCTCCCCGGACCGGGCTTTGCTCTGTTCCCGATGACCGAAGGCCGGGTGTTCCGGCTTGGGACGGTCGTGTTGGGAGCAGTCGTCGCATGTTCGAGTTTGGCCGTGAGTTGCGACGTCTGTTGTCCGGGGAACCGCTGGCCGGCGCCCAGGACGGACTGACCGGCGGCGACGCAGCGCTCCTGGAACTGCTGGATCTCCATCTGCTGACCAACGAGGCGCGCGGGGCGGACATCGCCGCCGGCCGCATCGGCTCGAAGGACCGTCCCGCCCGCCTGCTGCACGCCGCCGCCTGCTGGCGCGAGGTCACCCGCCGCACCGGCGATGCTGCCGCCCTGCGCAAGGCCGCCGCTGCCGCCGAGAGCGCCGCCGACGCCTTTCGCGCGCTGCACCGCCCGTCCGGCGTCGCCCGGGCCCAGGCCGAGCAAGGGCTCAACGCGCTGCTCGGCGCCGACCTGTTCGGCGATGACGGCCTGTCCGCCGCCGCGCAACATGTGCTGACCGAGGCCGCCAAGGCGTCGGGCATGGGCGCCGCCGTCGCCGGCGTGGCCCTGGCCGGCATGCGCGGCCGGGTCGCCCTCGCCGCCGGGGACGCCACGGAGGTTTCGGTCGCGGTCGTCGATCATGAAGCGCCGCTCGCCGCCCTGGCCGCCTCCGGCCGGGTCAGCGTCTGCGCCCGGCTGGCCGTGGCGGAGTTCCGCGCCGAACGCGCCGACCTGCTGGCCCTCGCCGGGCTGCGGCTGCGCGACATCGACATGATCGAGCACGGCCTGCGCGAGGCCGGCGCCGCCCTTGTCGGCCTCGACCCCGACTACGAGCCCCTGACCTTCGCCCGCGTCACCGCCGCCCGGGGCGCCATCCTGTCCCTGAAGGCCGAGCTGACCGCCGAGGTCGACCCCGCCGCCGATGCGGTGGACGCCCTGACCGCCGCTCTGGAGCTGGTCACCCGCGAGCACAGCCCGATGGACTGGGCGCGCATCCAGGCGGGTCTCGGCCAGGCGCTGATCGTGCTGGGCGAGGTCACCGACAGCCCCCGCGCCTTCGAACAGGCGACCACCTGTTTCGACCGTGCCGCCCTGGTGCTGAAGGACCAGACGGCCCTGTCGCTGCGCGCCCGCGTGGCGGCCGGCAAGGCCCAGTCGCTGGGCCGCCAGGCCGAACTGACCGGCGATCTGGCGGTGCTGGACGCCGCCGTTGCGGCCCAGAAGACCGAGCTCTGCGCGCTGCGTCCGTCGGCCGACCCGGTCGGCTGGGCGGTGGCGCAGCTGAACCTGGCCCGGCTCTACGAGATCCGCGCCGAGATCACCGGCCGTGACGACGCATCCCTCAAGGCCGCCTCGGTCGCCCTGGCCACCGCCTTCGACGTCTTCGCCGAGCACGGCCACCGTTCGCTCACCGACCTCGCCAGCCAGGCGCTGGAGCGGCTTCGCGCCCGCCAGCCCTCGGCCCACTGACCCGCCCGGAGTTCTGAAGCGTGTTTCTGTCCCTGATCGCCGTCGCCCTTGTCGCAACGCCGGAGATGACGCCGGCCGAACCGGTCCAGCTGGCCTCGGCCTCCGCGCCGTCCGTGATCGCCGACCCCGACTGGGTCCGCACCCCGACGGTCGAGGAACTGATCGCCACCTTCCCGGTCGCCGCCATCGAGAAGGGCGCCTCCGGTGAGGCTCTGATCGAATGCCAGGTCCGGGCCGGCGGCGCCCTGGACGGCTGCTACGTCATCACCGAGCGCGGCGGCGACTACGGCTTCGGCGCCGCGACGGTCCAGCTGGCGCAGTACTTCCGCATGGCGCCGGTCAGCCAGAGCGGCGAGCCCGTCGAGGGCGCCATGGTGCGCCTGCCGATGGTGTGGAAGCTGAACTAGGGCACGCTATTAGGTTGAGTCAGGTCCGATTGCGCACTATCGTCATGGCGGCACGGAGGTGTGTGCATGGTTCCAATGCTTGTCGCCATGGCGCTGGGCGTCTCTGACCCGGCGCCCAGTCCGCGCCCGACCTAGATCTGATCACTGATCCTCGTTGGGTCGCGCGGCCATCGGGCGAGAGCTTGGCGCGCGCCTACCCAGCAAAGGCCCTGCGAGACGGCTTCGGCGGCCGAGGGACGATCACCTGCAGGGTCACCGCCAAGGGAAACCTCAAGGCCTGCGTGGTGGAAGACGAATCCAGTCCGGGCTTTGGCCGGGCGGTCCTCGAGGTGGCCCATTACTTCCGCATGGCGCCCGTGACCCTCGGCGGTAAGCCGGTGGAAGGCCGCACTGTCCGCATTCCCTTGGTCTGGCGACATCCGAACGACGCCCCTGTGCGGTAGATTCCCGCCCCCGTCTCCGCCGATCACCTGGCAGATTCCGCGCTGACGGGATCGTATTTTCACGCTGCCGCGTCCGCCGCCCGGCCGGACGGCGTCTCAGCCGCCGATGGCACTTCCTGGACGTAGCGTTCGATCGCGGCGGCGCGGCGGGCCATCTCCAGCACGGCCGGCGGCGCGTCCTCGGGGACTCGGCGACCAGGGCGATCAGCTCGCGGGCGATGGCCTGCAGGCGCGGGGCGCTGGCGATCAGCCGGGCCTGGCGCTCGATCTTGACCGGGTCGCGGTCGTACTCGGCGCCCGGCGTGCGCCAGCCGCCCCAGTCGGCGGGATCGGTGACGACGATCGGATAGGTGCCGGGGAAGGGGTGGTGGACGCAGTCGGCTTCCTGCTGCCACTTGTTCTTGGCGCGCATCAGCCGCCAGCCTTCGCCGCCGGTGCCGCCGTCGGCGTCCTCGACCCTGTCCTCGGGCTTCAGCTCATGGGCGTGGAACTCGCGGCCCAGTCCCACGTCGTAGGTGACGCGGACCGGTTCATCGAAGCCCTTGGCCCAGATCGGCACGATCCGGTCGATGGTCGCCCAGGCCCCGACACTGTCGACCCAGACCTTCTGGTTCTTCTGGAAAACGGCCTTCGCCATGCGCCCGCGCCATCAATCAATCCAACGGTGCATAAGAACCTGAATTCATTGACGCGAGGTCAATCTTTCCCCCGGCGCAAACCCGTCTACATTGCCCTCCGACAAGACGCGCGCGATCACAGCGCGGCGGGAGGATGCCGTGAACTTCGACTATTCCGACGACCAGAAATTCCTGAAGAACGAGGCGCGAAAGTTCCTCGACGCCCATAGCACCAGCGCGGCTGTCCGCGTCGTGCTCAACGATGACGCCGTGTCCTACGACAAGGCCCTGTGGAAGGGTGTCGCCGAGCAGGGCTGGCTCGGCGCCGCGATCCCCGAGGAGTTCGGCGGCCTGGGCCTTGGCCACGTCGAACTGTGCGCCATCGCTGAAGAGCTCGGCCGCTCCGTGGCTCCGATCCCCTTCGCCTCGACCGTCTACTTCGTGGCCGAGGCGATCATGCTGGCCGGCAACGACGAGCAGAAGGCCCACCTGCTGCCCAAGATCGCCGCCGGCGAGATCATCGGCTGCTACGCCACCTCCGAAGGTCCGGGCGTGGTCGACGCCAAGTCGCTGACCTGCAAGGTCGAGGGCGACAAGCTGACCGGCGTGAAGATCCCGGTGACCGACGGCGATATCGCCGACGTCGCCCTGGTCCTGGCCAGCGAAGGCGGCAAGCCGTCGCTGTTCCTGGTCGACCTGAACGGCGAGGGCGTGGCTCGCGAGACCCTCAAGAGCCTCGACCCGACCCGCGGTGTGGCGAAGCTGACCTTCAGCGGCGCCCCGGCCAAGCGCGTCGGCGCGGCGGGCGAGGGCCTGAACATCAGCGAGCAGGTCTTCGACCGCGCCGCCGTGCTGCTGGCCTTCGAACAGACTGGCGGCGCCGACAAGTGCCTGGAGATGGCCAAGCAGTACTCGCTCGAGCGCTACGCCTTCGGGCGGGTGATCGGCGGCTACCAGGCCATCAAGCACAAGCTGGCCGACATGTACGTCAAGAACGAGGTCGCCCGCTCCAACGCCTACTACGGCGCCTGGGCCCTCAACACGAACGCCGCGGAGCTGCCGGTGGCGGCCGCCGCGGCCCGGATCGCGGCCAGCGAAGCCTACTGGTTCGCCTCCAAGGAAAACATCCAGACCCACGGCGGGATGGGCTTCACCTGGGAGGTGGACTGCCACCTCTACTACCGCCGCTCGCGCCAGCTGGCCCTCGTGGCCCACGCGCCGAAGGTCTGGAAGGAACGGCTGGTCAGCCAGCTTGAACGCAGGAACGCCGCGTAAGCGGACGGGAGAAAAGATCATGGATTTCAACGACTTCCCCGAAGAAGCCGCCTACCGCGAAGCCGCTCGCGCCTGGCTGGAAAAGAACGCCGCCGAGCACAAGGGCGGCGCCAGCGCCAACGGTCGCCGGCCCAACAGCCCCGAGCACATGGCCATGGCCAAGTCCTGGCAGGCCAAGAAGGCTGACGCCGGCTACGCCTGCATCACCTGGCCCAAGGAGTGGGGCGGGGCCGGCGGCACGCCGATCCAGTCCGTCATCTTCGGCCAGGAAGAGTCCAAGGTCGGCGTCAACTACGGCTACTTCACCATCGGCCTGGGCATGTGCGTCCCGACCGTGATGGCCTTCGCCGACGCCGACACCAAGACCCGCTTCGTCAAGCCGGCGATGCGCGGCGAGGAAATCTGGTGCCAGCTGTTCTCCGAACCGGCCGGCGGCTCCGACGTCGCCGCCTCGCGCACCCGCGCGGTTCAGCAGGCTGACGGCGACTGGGTCATCAACGGCCAGAAGGTCTGGACCACCGGCGCCCAGTACTGCGACTACGGCATCCTGCTGGTCCGCACCGACCCCGACGTGCCCAAGCACAAGGGCATGACCATGTTCTGGATCGACATGCACGATCCGGCCGTGGAAGTCCGCCCGATCCACCAGGCCAGCGGCGGCAGCGAGTTCAACGAGGTCTACTTCACCGACCTGCGCGTGAAGGACAGCCAGCGTCTGGGCAATGTCGGCGACGGCTGGAAGGTGGCCCTGGTCACCCTGATGAACGAGCGTCTCGCCGTCGGCGGCTCCTCGGGCCCGGACTACAAGACGATCATGGAGCTGGCCCGCCAGACCGACACCGTCGGCGGTTCGGCCATCAAGGACGGCGCCTTCCGCGAGAAGCTGGCCGACTGGTACGTCGCGGCCGAGGGTCTGAAGATGACCCGCTTCCGCACCATGACGGCCCTGTCGCGTGGCCAGACGCCGGGCGCGGAAAGCTCGATCGGCAAGATCATCGCCGCTAACCAGATGCAGGAGATGAGCAACTACGGCGTCGAGCTGGAAGACCAGTACGGCATCCTCGTCGATCCCGCCGAGGCTCCGATGCAGGCCGCCTTCCAGCAAAGCCTGCTGTGGGCCCCCGGCCTGCGCATCGCCGGCGGCACCGACGAGATCCTGAAGAACATCATCGCCGAACGCGTGCTGGGCCTGCCCGGCGACGTGCGCGTCGACAAGGATGTCGCCTTCAAGGACGTCCCGTCGGGTCGCTAGACCCTGACGGCATGATCTGGCGCGGAGGCGGCCTTCACGGCCGCCTCCGTTCGCATTTCCGGGAGGCATCTTGCCCGTAACCCTGATCGGCCTCGTCGCTGCGGCCTGCACGACGATCGCCTTCCTGCCCCAGGCCATCAAGACCTGGCGCACACGCTCGACCGGCGACCTGTCGCTGCCGATGTTCCTGCTGATGACCTTCGGGGTCGCGCTGTGGATGATCTACGGCCTCGTCCTCGGCGACTGGCCGCTGATCATCGGCAACGCCTTCACGCTGCTGCTCTCCGGCTCGATCCTGTACTGCAAGCTGCGCTACCGCTGAGGGCGCTCGCCGGCGGACCCCTACGCGTCAGGCGGCGACCCTGATGCCCGGGTCGTCGCTCTGGCGGTAAAGCGCCTCCAGGCGGGCGACCACGTCGTTGCGAACGATCTGGCCCTGGGTGAACCGGTGGACGGAGGCGATGTCCGAGCCGGAGACCAGCTCAAGCAGATGGACCAGGCCTGACGGCTCGTCAGGCGGCAAGTCGATCTGGTCCGGGTCGCCGGTGATGACCATGCGCGAGCCGCGGCCGATGCGGGTCGCCGCCATGCGCATCTTGCGGATGGTCATGTTCTGCGCCTCATCGACGATGATGAAACTGTCGTTGAAAGTCCGGCCCCGCATGCGGCCCAGCGGCGTTATCTCGAGCAGGCCGTGGCTGGTCAGCCGCTTGATCTCCTCGGGGCCGACAAGGTCGCGCAGGACGTCCTCCAGAACGGTCAACTGACCGTCCGGTTCGGTTTCCGCGCGCAGGGCGGGCGTCATGACCTCGCCTTCGAGCAGCACGTGCGGCCGGGTGATCACCACGTGTTTGAACTTTCCCGTCGCCAGCATGGACAGGCCCGCCGCCATCGTCAGATGGGTCTTGCCGGTGCCGGTCGGACCGACCCCGAAGACCAGGGGATGGTCGCCGTGCAGCAGCGCGTTCACGAACGCGACCTGGGCCAGCGACATGGGCCGCAGCGGTTGATGCAGTCCGGCCAGGCGCCAGGCCAGTTCATGCTTCAACGCGTCCCGGGTCGCCGCGGCGGCGGTGGTCAGGACAAGCGCCTCGTCAATCTGGCCCGGCATCGCCTCGGCCTTGCCCAGATCCTCGATGATGCGCGCGACCAGGGTCACCGCCAGATCGTCGCCCTCGGCCAGAAGGGCGCCGTCCTGCGGCGTCAGGCGAAGTCGGTAGGGACGCATGGCGGCTTCGATGCGCGGCTTTGCCATCTGCAGCGTCGGACCCAGTCGGCCCGCCAGTCGAGCCGGCAGGTCCAGGGTCTGGGCGCGCACGGTCTGAGTCGGATCCGGACAGCTGTTCACGGTCATGCCTCCCGACGGACACGGCAAGGGTGTCACGTCCGGAAGACCGATGACCCATGATATCTCAACGGCGACTTAACCCTGTACCTTGAAGGGTCTTTGGCGTCGGCGCCCGTCGTCCGGGACGAAGACGCCTACTCCGCCGCCGTCCGTTCCGCCCGCTGCTCGCTGGGCTTGTCGGCCCTGCCCAGGTTGAAGGCGGCGTTGATCAGGCCGATGTGGCTGAAGGCCTGCGGGAAGTTGCCGACCTGCCGGCCCAGGTGCGGGTCATACTCCTCGGCCAGCAGCCCGACGTCATTGCGGATCGACAGCAGCCGCTCGAACAGCGCCTCGGCGTCGGCCCGGCGGCCCAGCAGCACATAGGCGTTCACCAGCCAGAAGCTGCAGGCCAGGAACGCCCCTTCGCCCGGCGGCAGGCCGTCGTCGACCCGCCGGGTGTCGTAGCGCAGCACGAAGCCGTCGCGCAGCAGGTCCTGCTCGACCGCCTCGACCGTGCCGATGAAGCGGGGATCGTCCGGCGCCACGAAGCCCAGCTCGGCCAGCAGCAGCAGGCTGGCGTCCAGGCTCTTGCCGCCATAGGCGCGCACGAAGGTCCCGCGCTCCGCATCGAAGCCCTTTTCCAGGATGTCGGCGCGGATCTCCTCGCGCAGCGCCCGCCAGCGGTCGCCGTCGCCGGGCAGGCCGTAGTGCTCCACCGCCTTGACCGCCCGGTCGATGGCCACCCAGGCCATGACCTTGGAGAAGGTGTAGTGCTTGCGCTCTGACCGGTCCTCCCAGATGCCGTCGTCGGGCTGGGTCCAGACCTTGGCGACGTGATCGGTCAGCGCCTTCTCGACCAGCCAGGCCGCCTCGTTGCCGGTCAGGCCGCCGCGCCGCGCCTGGTGCAGGCTGTCGGCGAGCTCGCCATAGACGTCGAGCTGGAACTGGGTTGAGGCGGCGTTGCCGATCCGCACGGGGCGCGAACCCTCGTAGCCGGACAGCCAGTCGACCTCCCACTCTGTCAGCCGCCGCTCGCCGCCGACGCCGTACATGATCCGCATGTCGGCCGGCGATCCCGCCACCGCGCGCAGCAGCCAGTCCCGCCAAGCCTGGGCCTCGTCGTAGTAGCCGGCGTTCATCAGGGCCAGCAGGGTCAGGGTGGCGTCGCGGATCCAGCAGTAGCGGTAGTCCCAGTTGCGCGGCCCGCCGATCTGCTCGGGCAGGGAGGTGGTCGCCGCCGCCACCACGCCGCCGGTCGGGGCGTGGGTCAGGGCCTTCAGCGTGATCAGCGAACGGCGGATCGGCTCGGCCCAGCGGCCGGAGACATCGCCCCGCGCGCTCCAGTCGGACCAGAAGAGCTCGGTGTCGGCCAGCGCCTGGCGCGGGCTGGTGGCGCTGGGCAGCGGCCCGTGCGACGGCGCCCAGGTCAGGGTGAAGGGCGTGGTCTCGCCCTCCGACACCGTGAACTCGGCCAGCAGCCGGCCGTGCTCCTCGCGGATGCCGACCGGCGTGCGCAGCAGCACCATGTCCGGCCCGGCGATGGAGCGGTGGGCCCCGCCCTCGGTGCGCTGGATCCACGGCCGCACCGCGCCGTAGCCGAAGCGCAGGATCAGCTCGGAGCGGAAGCGGACCGTGCCCCACTCGCCGCGAACCAGCCGCACCAGCTCCGGCGCCTTGCCGCGCGGCGGCATGAAGTCGATCAGCGTCGCCGCCCCGTCCTCGGTCTCGATCCGGGTCTCGAGGATCAGGGTGTCGGGGCGATAGCGCCGGGTGACGGTCGCGCCCTCGCCGACCGCCTCGATCAGCCAGCGCCCGTTGCCCTCCTCGCCCAGCAGGCTGGCGAAGCAGGCGTCCGAGTCGAACCGTGGCCAGCACAGCCAGTCGATGGAGCCGTCGCGCCCGACCAGGGCGCAGGATTCACAGTCGCCGATCAGGGCGTAGTCTTCGATCTTCTGTCGCATGCCCGACACTAACCCGCGAGGGCGGGGGCTGTTCCGGCGACGGGGACATGTTCCGGCGCAGCCGGTACGTGTCCCCAGAAGCTTCAAGCGGCGGGGACACGCACTGAAGTGCATGTCCCTGTTCGCGCGTCCGCGAGCGCTCTGGGAAAATGCAATCAATGAGGGCAAGATGCCTTCTTTCCGACTAGCGTCGCATCGCCCTTGCCCTTCCGCGCGATGCGCATAAATATACGCACAGGAGCGAAGCTTGCCACCGCCGGAGATGAACCGCGCCGAGGTCGTCAGGCGGCTTGAGGCCGAGGACTGGCTCAATGAGGGCGGCGGCAAGCACGATCTGTTCCGGCATCCCGGTCGGAAGGGCGTCATCATCGTTCCGCGCCACCGCCGCCTGTCGCCGGGCGTCGCGCGCTCCATTGCGAAGGCGGCGGGCTGGTAGCCCGCCCGGCCCGGAGACCCTGTTGATGACCCGCTATGTCGCCCTGATCGACGGCCAGCCTGGCGCGTTCGGCGTCGTCATTCCCGATTGTTCGGGCTGCGCCGCCATGGGAGACACCATCGAGGACGCGCTCGACAACGCCGCCGAAGCGTTGCGCGACTGGATGGAGGCCATCCAGGCCCAGGGCGGCGCGGCGCCGGCTCCCCGCCCGATGGACGCCGTGCGGGCGGAGGCTGAGGCCGACCCCGACACGGGCGAGGTGCTCTACGCGACCGTTCCCCTGATCCGCGATCTCGGCCGACCGGTGAAGGCCAACCTGTCGCTGGACTCCGGTGTGTTGGCCGCGATCGACGCCACCGCGCGACGGCTGGGGGTAACCCGGTCGGCGATGGTGGAACTGCTGGCGAAGCGGGGGTTACCGGCGTTCGGGTGAGAGGGCAGGTCTGAAATGGGTGTGTGTCCCCGTGTCCGCCCAACTCTCGTACTGCTATTTTCTTGCTTCAAAACGCTTCTTGACGAAGTCTATTGCCCATCCGTTTGTGATCCACCAGGCACCACCCAGTGCGCCTGCGCCCAGCGCCCTAAATACACGATTCAAGTTTGCCAAGTCGCATATGGTGAAAAAGGCGTAGAATGCGGCGCATGAAAAAGAAAAGACTGTGATAAATGTAAGAGCAATTAAAGATTGTCGCGCAATACTGACCATGCGCAAGCACTCCGCTTGAATTATTCCCTAATTCCATCAGCACCCATGCTAGGCATGTGCGCCTCGCTCGCGCCCCGAGGGTCCCAAGGCGTGCACCCGCTTCCGACCCATATCTAGCGCACCGAGTGGAACGGACGGCAACCCGACCTTAAGTGACGTAGTCACACACGTATAACGGGGTTACTCACCGCTTCCCGATCCTCGCATAGGGCCCCGGGGCCCCGGGGGCGCGGGGCGACCCTTCGCGCAGATCCGATCGAGCCAGCTTCACCGGCGCCCGCGAATGAAGACTTCCGAGACATATACTCCCGGGACACATGGAGACATTGCGGGACAATCGGCCCCTGCCGCCCGCGCCCTTGGCTGACAATCGATCCCCCGGCCCTGGAGCGGGCGTACAATGGGGGATGAGCCGGCCGACGTCCTGTCCGACACCTTGCTCCGCAAGGGCTTTGCCGATCACCCGGCAGGGTGGGCGGTTGGCCGTGCGCACCCGCGCTGCGTGCCGGGGCGATGTCTATCCCCCTTTCACCGCCGCTGAGGCGCGAACTTCCGCGGCGGTGAATGGCGATGCGAGACATTGGGGATATTTCGCGGGATCTGGCGGGGCTTCGTCGAAACTGAACAAAACCAGGCGCGATTTAGCTGGATTTGGCGCCGTGCGTCCTTCGCCACGGCGCTGCGCGCCTGCTCAGGATGACGCGGTAAGAAAGCTACCCATCCACGTCATGCTGAGCAGCGACCGCAGGTCGCGTGTCGAAGCACGCACGGCCTTGCGGCCGCGACACCTACTCGTTCACCCGCTTCCCCTCGCCCGCGCCGCGGGCCAGCTTCACGAACTCGGCGCGCAGGCCGAACTCGTCCGCGCCCCGGGCGCCCTGGGCCAGGTCGACGACCTGCGGCCAGCCGAAGTCGGCGGAGATCCAGGGATCGCCGCGCAGCTTCTGGCCGAAGGCGGCGACGGCCAGGGCCCAGCGGGTCGACTCCGGCGCGGCGGCCAGGCTGTCGCTGACGTCGGCGCGGGTGATCGGCCGCTGCATCAGCACCGACTCCGCCTGGCCGGGCAGCTTGTAGCGCACCTTCAGGAAGGCCAGCTCGGCCGAGGGGGCGGCCGCGGGCCTCGCCGAGCCGTAGCGCAGCGGGTCGGAGGAGGGTGTCGCCCCGACGCGGGTGATCTCGTAGAGGGCGGTCACCGAGGCGCCGGAGCCGACTTCGCCGGCGTCGACCTGGTCGTTGTTGAAGTCCTCGCGGTTCAGCATCCGGGTCTCGTAGCCGATCAGCCGGTACTCGCTGACCTGGGCGGGGTTGAACTCGACCTGGATCTTCACATCGTCGGCGATGGGGAACAGCGAGCCGGAGAAGTCGTCCCGGAACAGCTTCCGCGCCTCGTCGAAGCTGTCGATGTAGGCGGCCGTGCCGTTGCCGTTCTGGGCCAGCGCCTGCATCATCGTGTCGTTGTAGTTGCCGCGCCCGAAGCCGTAGACGGACAGATAGACGCCGGTCTTGCGCTTGTCGGCGACGAAGTCCTTGAGCTTGCTGGGGTCGGAAACCCCGACGTTGAAGTCGCCGTCGGTCAGCAGGATGACGCGGTTGACCGCCTTGGGGTCGAAGTTCTGCTGGGCCAGGGCGTAGGCCAGCGCCAGGCCCTGACCGCCGGCGGTCGAGCCGCCCGACTGCAGCGCGCCCAGGGCGCAACGCATCTTCAGCTTTTCCTTGCCGCTGGTCGGGGCCAGCACCGCGCCGGCCGAGCCGGCGTAGGCGACCATGGAGACCCGGTCGCGCGCGTCCAGCTGGTCGATCAGCGTGCCCATCGCCTTCTTGGCCAGAGGCAGGCGGTCCTCGCTCCACATCGAGCCGGAGGTGTCGACCAGGAAGACCAGGTTCAGCGGCGGCTGCTCATCGCGCGGAATGTCATAGCCCTGCAGGCCGATGTGGATGATCTGGCGGTCCTTCGACCAGGGGGAGGGGGCGACAGCGACGAACGGCTTGAACGGCTCGGTCCGGCTGGCGGGCAGGGGGTAGGCGTAGTCGAAATAGTTGATCAGCTCCTCGACCCGCACCGCGTCGCGCGGCGGCACGCGGCCGTCGGCCAGGAAGCGGCGGGTGTTGGCGTAGGCGGCGGTGTCGACGTCGATCGAGAAGGTCGAGACCGGCTCCTGGGCGACCTGCTTGATCGGGTTGGAGACGCCGCCGGGATACTGCTCCGTGTCCTGCTCGGCGATGGGCGGACGCGGCATGATCGCGCCGGGCGCGACGACGGCGGGCGCCGGCGCGTACATCGCGACGGGCGGCGGGGGAGCGGGCGGTGGCGGTGGCGGTGGCGGCGCGCCGACCATCGGCTTGCCGAGGTAGCTTCTCTTGCTGCCGGTCACCACGATGCTGCTTCCGCGGCTGTCCTCCTGGTCATCGACGGTGCGGAAGCCCAGCTTCTCGCAATCGGCGGCCGAAGGTTCGCTCCCCACGGGGGACGTCGCCCGCGCGAAGGTCGTCGGCGGCGCGGAGGCCGCGATCAGCGCGGCCACGGCCGTCAGGCTGACGATGGATCGGAAACGCCTCAATTCACGCATGTGATTCCCCTGGACTGGCTCGTCCGCGAACAAGGTTCGCTCGCCGCCTGCGGCGAAAGCAGGGCGCAACCCGGGCGGGGGCGCGGCGGGCGCCCCTGTTTTGGCGACGTTTTCGCCTCAGGCGCGAACGGTGTTCACTCCGGGGCCGCTGACCCCGAAATATGGTTAAGACTGGCCGTTCGCGCGCTTAACTCGTTGCGGGGGCCTGCGAAAAGTCACGTTCGCCGAAATAGTTAACGGCGGGGTGGCGTAGGGGGTGATGAGTATGCACGAGAGCAGCGACACCCCGGCCGGGCCCGACGGCTCCGCCAAAGGGCCGCTGATCCGTGGCGCGTCGATCGCCGTCCTCGTGGCGGCCGTCATCCTGCCTCTGGTCGGCTGCGACACCGGGCCCAACAGCTGGTTCGGCGCCAAGGGCGAGGTTGCCTGTCCGCGACCCCAGATGCCGTCCGGCTCGCAGCCGCAGTTCAACGGCCAGCAGATCGAGATCCGCACCCTTCGCCGCCGGGGCTTCACCGGCGACTTCTTCGCCCAGCTCGAACTGGCGCGCCGCTACCAGGGCGAGCGCGCCGCCGACAAGAACCTCGAGGACGATGTCGAGGCGGCCGTCTGGTACGCGCTGGCCCTGACCAACTCCGAGGGCTACGCCCCGATCGCCGCCAACAGCCGCCGCTCGCCGCAGGGCGAGGGCAAGGTCTCGCGCTTCGACGACTGCCGCGCCGTGGAGCGCAGGATGGCCTACCGCGCCCTCGACCGGGTGCTGTCGCGTATGACGTCCGAGGAGCAGGAAAAGGTCCGAAACCGGGTCATCTACATCCTCTCGACCCAGGGGGCCGAGGGCTACCGCACCCTGGCGCGGATGCATGACGGCTTCTTCGGTCCCTACGGCGAGCCGACCGACAACCGTCAGGCGACGGAGGCGCGCGGCCGTCCCAACAAGCCCGGCGCGCCGGCCGCGCTCAACCTGTTCCCGCGCAACGACATCGACGCCTATCTCTACAACTACCTGGCGGTGCAGACGGGCGATGTCGGCGCCTACGTGATGCTCAAGGACTTCGAGCGCTCCTCGGCCAAGCGCGCCGCCGACGGCGCCTTCGTCGAGCAGAAGGCCCGCCGCTGGACGCCGCCCTACGAATTCTATCCGCCCGAGGCGCCGGAATCGGGCGTGCCCCACTCCGACGAGAGTGACCAGTACAACGACGGCCAGCAGGCCGCGCTGCAGCGGCTGCGCGAACTGCCGTTCGTCCATATCGCCGAGGCGCTGACCTATCTGCGTGTCACGCCCAAGCCGGTGTTCAACGAGGACGCCCTCTACCCCGGCGATATCCAGAGCTTCCAGGCCATGGTCGGCCGCCCGCAGACCGGCGTCTTCCAGCCGATCGAGAAGGTCCGCGCCATTCAGTACGCGGCCGTCAACGGCTCGCCCAAGGCCCAGCTGGTGCTGGCGGTGATGTACTCCGAAGGCGTCGGGGTGCCGCGCGACTACGCCCGCGCCTTCTACTGGTACGCCGAAGCCGACAAGCAGGGGTCGGCCGAGGCCAAGTACGCGATGTCGACCTTCTTCTCGCTGGGGGTTTCCGGCGTCGCCGACCAGGATAAGGCCGGCGCCGTCGTCTACCAGATCGACGCCGCGCTTTCGGGCTTCAAGCCGTCGGCCAACCGTCTCCAGCAAGTGCTGGCCCAGGTGTCGCGTCCGCGGCCCACGCCTCGCGACAGGGATTATCTGCCATGAAGACGCTGAAGCGCTTCCTTCCCGCCGTCGCGACGGCCATCGCCGTCGCCCTGACCGCCACGGCCGCCCAAGCCTTCCCCGACGCGGCGGCCCGCGTCGACCAGCAGGTGCGCCCCAACTTCGGCGGGCTGATCACCCCGCCGCTCAAGCCCCGCTGGCGGCCCGATCGCTGGAAGCCGGATCGCTACCGCTGGGGCCGCCGCCAGCCGGGCTGGAACGACTACTACCCGCCCAACGGCGAATGGCCCCGTGACCAGGCCTCCGCGACGGTCGACTGCGGCGATCCCTACGCGGGCCCGACGCCGATCTCCGATGCGCTGCGCAGCCTGGCTGACAACGGCATCCTCTACATCCGCTCGCGCGGCGGCGTCTGCCGCGAGACGGTGATCGTCGAGTACCCGGTGATCATCGCCGCCGAGGGCGCCTCGATCTTCGATCCGGCCCCGGCCACGGCGCCGGCGACCATCTCCGCCCCCGAGGGCGCGCCCTGTATCCGCATCGCCGAGGGCGTGAAGGGTGTCGAGCTGCGCGACCTGGTCCTGACCAGCGAGAAGGGCGGCCGCACCGCCTGTATCGAGTCCTGGGGCGGCGACGTGGCGCTGGTCCGCACCTCGGTGAAATACTGGGGCGACGCCGCGGCGGTCTACGCCTCCGGCGGAAAGCTGATCATGCGCGAGAGCAGCATCGACGCCTACACCTGGAACGCCGCCGTGGTCGCCGAGTCGGCGGTCGTCGACATCGCCCGCACCCGGATCACCGGCGAGGAGACCGGTCTCGACATCACCCCGGCCACCGGCGAGAGCCGCATCGACCAGGCCGGCATCATGGCCCGCTCGACCTCCGGCTCGGCCGGCAACGGCATTCTGGTGCGCGGCCTGCGCAGCGGGTCCGGCACCCTGACCATCCGCAACGCCGTGGTCTGCGGTTGGCGCAACGGCCTGCATCTGGACCGGGGCGCGCAGGTGGACGTCAGCCGCAGCCGCTTCTGCCGCACGACGGTGGGCGTGGTTTCGGACGGCCAGCTCCGCTTCACCGAGTCGGCCATCGGCTCGCGCGACGTCGGCATCTATGTCGCCGGCGGCAGCGCCTACATCCACCGCAACCGGATCCACGACTGGAGCCGCCGCGCGATCTGGGTGGAGCAGGGCGCCACGGCCGACGTCGAGTACAACTGGGTCTACTACGGCGGCGACTGCTGGCGTCAGCAGTGGGATCGCGGCACCTACTGCGTGCGCGCCTCCAGCCTGCCGGCCACCCTGCGGGACGAGAGCGTGTTCAGCACCTCCGACCGGCCCTGGTGGGAGGCCGACGGCTACGACCGTGGCTACAGCCGCGACGGCACGCCCGGCGCCCTGGCGCCTGCGGTCCCGCCGCCGCCGCCGCCGAAGGGCTGGCGTTCGCGTCCGCGCAAGTAGGAGGGCGGGGAGCTCAGTTCACGCTGGCGGGAAAGGTCGGGGCCTTGCGGGCCCTGGCCGCCTGTTCGAACGCGTAGCCGTAGCCGAGCAGAAGGCCGTCGCTCCAGGCCGGGCCGACGAACGACAGCCCGACCGGCAGCCCCATGACCTGGCCCATCGGCACGGTCAGATGCGGATAGCCGGCCACGGCCGCCGCCCCGCCGGCCCCGCCGCCGACGAAGCGGTCCTTCAGAACCGGATCGATCGGCCAGGCCGGACCCAGCGTCGGACCGACCAGCGCGGTGACGTCGTACTTCGCGAGCACAGCGTCGATGCCCTCCGGCCCGGCCAGTCGCGCGGCATCGGCCCTGGCCTTCAGGTAGGCCGGATCGTCCAGCCCCTTGCTCGCTTCCGACTGCTCGAAGAAGTCCTGGCCGAACAGCGCCATCTCCTTGTCGGCGTTGGCGGTGTTGAAGGCAATGACGTCGGCCAGGGTGCGGGTCTTGACCTTCGCCGGGTCGGTGGTGGCCAGATAGGCGTTCAGACCGGCCTTCAGCTCGACCAGCAGCACGACCAGCTCGTTCGGGCCGATCTCGCCCCGGTTCGGGAATTCCGGCACCTCGACCAGCACCGCGCCCTGCGCCTTCAGGGTGGCCAGGGCCTGCTCGAACACCGCGTCGGTCTCTGGATGGAAGCCGGCGGCGTAGCGCATCACGCCGATGCGGGCGCCCTTCAGCGCGTCGGGCTTGAGGCGGACGGCATAGTCCTCGCGGCGGCGGTCGGCCTGCGCCGTCGCCGGGTCTTTCGGGTCAGAGCCGGCCATGGCGGTCAGTAACAAGGCGGCGTCCTCGACCGTGCGGGTCATCGGCCCGGCGGTGTCCTGCGTGGCGCTGATCGGCACGATGCCGGTGCGCGACACCAGGCCGACCGTCGGCTTGAGGCCCACCAGCCCGGTCACCGCCGCCGGGCAGGTGATCGATCCGTCCGTCTCGGTGCCGATCCCGGCCGCCGCCAGCCCCGCGGCGATCGCCGCGCCGGTCCCGGACGATGAGCCACAGGGGCTGCGGTCCAGCGCATAGGGATTGCGCGTCTGGCCGCCCACGGCGCTCCAGCCGCTGATCGAGTAGTCCGAGCGGATGTTGGCCCACTCCGACAGGTTGGTCTTGCCCAGCACCACCATCCCGGCGGCCCGCAGCCGCGCGATGACCGGCGCGTCGCGGCCGGACACATTGTCCGCCAGCGCCAGCGATCCCGCCGTGGTCGCAAGTCCGGCGTCGGCCGTCTCGATGTTGTCCTTGACCAGGATGGCCGCGCCCAGCAGCGGCCGCCTGTCCCCGGCCCGCCGCGCCTGGTCGGCGGCGAAGGCGTCAGACAGCGCGGCGGGGTTCATGGCGATGACCGCGTTGACCCGGGGCTCGACGTCCCCGCCGCGCACGACATAGGCGCTGACGATCGCCTCCGACGACGCCCGGCCGGCGGCCACGTCCGCCTGGAGCGACGCCATCGAGGCGTCCGCCACCGCCGGCAGCGGCGGCGGCATGGCGGCGGCGGGGAAGGCCAGCGCAAGACCGGCCGCCAGGCCAAGAAGTCGGTTCATCGGCGGTGTCCTCACCCGGTCCCTGTGGCTGGCTATCAAGGACCGTTCCCCGTCGGGGAGCAAGGGGGGCAGGCCCTGATCCGGGTGTTGATCCTGATCATTGTGCATCGGGATTCGTAGTCTACGGGACCGCCTCGATGGCAGGCAGGTGCGGAAACGGTTCCCGTTGGGGTGCGGGCGTGTGGGCGATGGTCGCCCTGGCGGTCGCCCTGCGCCTGACGGTTCTCCCCGGCTACATGATCCAGGCCGCCCCCGGCGCCCTCACCGTGGTGGTTTGCACCGCGAACGGCGCCGTGAGCCAAACGGTCGACCTGTTCGGGACGCCATCCGCTCCGCACGAGCAGCAGGACGACGGTGACGGCAAGGCCCCCGCCTGCGCCTTCGCCATGGCCGGCGCCTCGCTCGCCGCGCCGGAGGCGAAGATCGTGGCCGCCGCGCCGCCGTCGTCCGCCGCCCCGCTGCTGCCGCCCGAAAGGGCCCTGACTCCCGGCCGCGGCCTTGCCGCGCCGCCGCCGCCCGCCACCGGACCTCCCTTCACCGTCTGAACGCCACCCGGCCATTCCGGCCCGCGGACCTGAGTCCGCGGACGCGGCCTATCGCATTTCAGATTCCGAAGGACTTTACCCATGTCTTCCTGCACTTCCCGGCGCGCGGCCCTGGCCGCCGGCGCCGCCCTCGTCGCGCTGTCCGCCGCGAGCTCCGCCTTCGCCCAATCCCCGACGGACCTGCCGCCGGTCCAGGCCGACGCGGCCGGGGCCGTCGAGGCCCTTCCCGAACCCGGCGCTCCGACGCGGGTCGTCAGAGGCGAGGCGCTGGCCCGCCGTCAGGCCGTCGGCGACGATGCGGTGTCCATGCTTGCCGGCGAGCCCGGCGTCTCGTTTCAGGCGGGCGGCGCCACTACGGCGCTGCCGTCCATTCGCGGCATGACCGACGACCGGATGCTGGTCACCGTCGACGGCGCCGAGACGACCGCCTTCTGTCCCAATCACATGAATCCGCCGGGCTCCTACGTGCTGGCCTCGTCGGTCGAGACGATCGCGCTGTCGCCGACCCTGTCGCCGGTCAGCGCCGGCGGTGACAACATCGGCGGCGTCATCGCGATTACCACGCGTGGTCCGGTGTTCGCCGCCGCCGGCGAAGGCATCCGGACGGAGGGCCAGGCCAGCCTCAACTACCGGAGCGGCATCGAAGGCGGATCGGCCTCCCTGCGCGCCGCGGTGGCCGGCGAGCGCTACAGCCTGGGTCTGGAGACCTCCTGGGCGAGGGGTGAGAACTATCGCTCCGGCTATGGGCGCGACGTCCTGTCGACCGAATACGAGACCTACGACGCCGCCGCGATCCTGGCCGCGCGGACCGACCAGGGCGTGCTGAGCCTGCGGGTGGGGCGCCAGTTCACGCCGTACCAGGGCTTCGCCAACCAGCGCATGGACATGACGGCGAACGCCAGCAGCTTCGCCGATCTTCGCTACGACGGCAGCTACGCCTGGGGCGAGGTCACCGCCCGGGCGTCCTGGCGCGATGTCGAGCACGAGATGAACTTCCTGTCCGACAAGGGCGGCGACATGCCGATGCTGAGCCATGGCGTCGACCTGGGCCTGGCCCTTGCCGTGACCATTCCGACCGGTGAGGCGGGGACGCTGGGTCTGGGGCTGGACGTCCGGCGGACTGACCTGGACGATTGGTGGCCCCCGGTGGCGGGCAGCATGATGATGGGCCCGGACCGCTACCTCAACATCAATGGCGGTAGGCGGGACCGCACGGGCCTCTGGGCCGAGTGGACCGGTCCGGTCGCGGCGGACTGGACGGTCGTCGCCGGCCTGCGCCTCGAACAGGTCGAGACCAACGCCGGCGATGTCCAGCCCTACAGCTGGACCGGGATGATGAACGCCGCCGACGCCGCGGCTGCGACCGCGTTCAACGCGCGCGATCGTCAGAAGACGGACGACGTGGCGGATGTGACCCTGCTGGCGCGCTGGTCGCCGTCCGAAGCCCTGTCCCTTGAAGTCGGCTATGCCCGCAAGACCCGCGTGCCCAATCTCTATGAACGCTACGCCTGGGGGCTGGGGCAGATGTCCGCCGCCATGACCTCGCTGGCCGGCGACGCCAACGCCTACGTCGGCGACATCGACCTGCGGCCCGAGACGGCCAACAACCTGGGCGCCACGCTGCGCCTGGCCTCGCCCGTGGCGAACCGGCAGCTGACGGTCAGCGTCTTCCACAGCGAAATCGAGGACTACGTCGACGCCGACCGCTTCGGCGTCTTCGGGCCGGGCGGCAGCTTCGCCCGCCTGCGCTTCGCCAATCACGACGCCTGGATGCAGGGGCTGGAGGTCAGCGGTCGGACCGACCTCTGGACGGTCGGCGACTTCGCCCCGGCGATCCTGTCGGGGTCGCTGTCCTGGGTGCGGGGCGAAAACCGCGACACGGGCGACGATCTGTACCACATGGCGCCGCTGACGGGCCGCTTCACGCTGGAACAGCCGCTCGGCGCCTGGACGGCGATCGCCGAACTGGAACTGGTCGACGAAAAGGACCAGGTCAGCGTCACCCGGAATGAACCCGTCACGGAGCGCTACGCGCTTTTGAACCTCAGGGCGGTGTGGAAGCCGACAGGGACGCTTCGGGTCGATGTCGGGGTCGAGAACGCCTTTGACGAGGGTTACGACCTGCCGCTCGGCGGCGTTTCCTTCGGGGACTTCAAGGCGGGGGGCATGGTCCCGCCGATCGCCGCCCTGCCCGGGCCGGGACGGTCGGTCAATCTCGGCCTGAGCCTGGAGTTCTGACCATGGGGACGGTCCGCGGCGTGGGGCTGGCGGCGGCGGCGATCTCGATCGCCCTGCATCTGGCCGCCGCCGCGGCCTTTCTGCGGCGGTCCGACGCGGGACCGGCGCCGGCCTCCTCGATCGAGGTGTGGCTGGCGCCGGCCCAGCCCGCTCCGGCTAGGCCCCGGCCGGCGCCGGTAGCAGACGTCGCGCCGGCGCGGGGCCGGGCGACCGCCGCCACGTCCCGCGCGCCGGCTGTCGCCTCGCCCCCGGCCGGAGCCGCCGCCGCGCCGCCACCTCCGGCTATCCCGGCCGGGCCCGCGCCGCCCGCCGCGCCGGCATCGCCCCGCGAGGTCGCGCAAAGCCCGCAGCGCGCCGACGGCTTTGACGCCTACGCAGAACTCGTCTGGACGAGGGTTGATCGCGCCCGGCCGACGTCCGGGGCGAGGTCGGTGGCCGCCGAGGTGGCCTTCGACCTGGATCGCGACGGACGTCTCACCCGGCTCCGGCTGGTCAGTTCGAGCGGAATCCCGGACTTTGATCGCGCCGCGATGCGCGCCGTCCGCGCGGCCGCGCCGTTCCCACGCCCCCCGGCAGACATCGATCCGGCGCGACTTCAATTCCGGATCCTGATCCGGTCGCCGGCGGCCTGACGCATTGCGCTTCGGGCCCCCGGTCGCTACATCCCCCGCCGACCCCCATTCCACGATCAGACGAGAGCGAGCGACCCCTCATGGCCGCCCAGTACATTTTCCAGATGCAGGGCCTGACCAAGGCCTATCCCGGCGGCAAGAAGGTGTTCGAGAACATCTGGCTGTCCTTCTACCAGGACGCCAAGATCGGCGTGGTCGGGGTCAACGGCTCGGGCAAGTCGACGCTGCTGAAGATCATGGCCGGCCTGGACACCGAGTTCAGCGGCGAGGCCAAGGCGGCCGACGGCGTCAAGCGCGGCTACCTGGAGCAGGAGCCGCATCTGGACGAGACCAAGACCGTCTGGGAAAACGTCATCGCCTGGTGCGAGGAAAAGCAGATCTTCGACCGCTACAACGCCATCGCGGCGGAGATGGCCGAGGAATACACCGACGAACTCATGGAGGAGATGACCGCCCTCCAGGAGAAGATCGACGCCGGCGACCTGTGGGACATCGACAGCCGCGTCGAGATGGCCATGGACGCGCTGCGCTGCCCGCCCAACGACAGCGGCGTGACCAAGCTGTCGGGCGGTGAGAAGCGCCGCGTGGCGCTGGCCCGGCTGCTGCTTAGCAAGCCGGACATGCTGCTGCTCGACGAACCGACCAACCACCTGGACGCCGAGTCCGTGGCCTGGCTGCAGCACCACCTGGAAGCCTTCCCCGGCTGCGTCATCCTGGTCACCCACGACCGCTACTTCCTCGACCAGGTCACCAAGTGGACGCTGGAACTGGACCGCGGCAAGGGTCACCCGCACGAGGGCAACTACTCCAGCTGGCTGGAGGCCAAGACCAAGCGCGTGATCCAGGAGCAGTCGGAGTCCGAGGCCCGTCAGCGCGCCCTGACGCGCGAACTGGACTGGGTCCGCTCCGGCGCCAAGGCCCGTCAGGCCAAGTCCAAGGCCCGTCTGGCCGCCTATGAGCGGATGGTCTCCGAGCAGGAGAGCAGCCGTCAGGCCCAGAGCCACGCCGTCATCCAGATCCCGCCCGGCCCGCGCCTGGGCAATCTGGTGCTCGAGGTGACCGGCCTTGAGAAGGACTACGGCGACAAGGTGCTGTTCAACCAGCTCAGCTTCAAGCTGCCGCCCAACGGCATCGTCGGGGTCATCGGCCCCAACGGCGCCGGTAAGTCGACGCTGTTCCGCATGATCACCGGCCAGGAGACGCCCGACGCCGGCACCATCCGCCTGGGCGAGACCGTGAAGCTGGCCTACGTCGACCAGAGCCGCGACGACCTGAACCCGAACGACACCGTCTGGCAGGCGATCAGCGGCGGCACCGACGTGATGATGGTCGGCAAGCGCGAGATCAACAGCCGCGCCTACGTCGGCAGCTTCAACTTCAAGGGCGCCGACCAGCAGAAGAAGGTCGGGCTGCTGTCGGGCGGTGAACGCAACCGCGTACACTTGGCCAAGACCCTGGCCACCGGCGGCAACGTCATCCTGCTCGACGAACCGACCAACGACCTGGACATCGAGACGCTGCAGAACCTGGAAGAGGCGCTGGAGGATTTCGCCGGCTGCGCCGTGGTCATCAGCCACGATCGCTGGTTCCTCGACCGCCTGGCCACCCACATCCTCGCCTTCGAGGGCGACAGCCACGTCGAATGGTTCGAAGGCAACTTCGAGATGTACGAGGAAGACAAGAAGCGGCGCCTCGGCACCGACAGCCTGATCCCGCACCGGATCAAGTTCCAGAAGTTCACGCGGTAGGGCGGCCGTCCCCGGACGCCGCGACGTCTTCGGTTGACGCGCCGGCCGGGCGGCGCAAAGTCGCGGGCATGAATGACGCCCCGACCCAGCCCGTCCTGCTCCTGTCCCACGAAATGCTGGCGCCGATGCAGGCGGCGCTGGAACCGACCTATCGTGTGTTGCGGCTCTGGGAGCATGCCGACCGCCTGACCTTCCTGGAGGGCCCGGGGCGCGAGGTTCAGGCCATCGTGCATGCCGGCGAGATCAAGCTCGGCGTCGACTTTCTGTCAGAGATGCCACGCCTCGGGCTGATCGCCTGCGTCAGCGTCGGCTACGACGGCGTCGATGTTCCCTGGTGCCGGTCGCGCGGGATCGCGGTGACCCATTCGCAGGGGCTCAACGCCGACGACGTCGCCGATCACGCGGTCGGCGCCTTCCTGGCCGCTTGGCGGAGCATCGTGGTCGGCGACCGCACGGTTCGCGAGGGGCGCTGGACTCATGCCGACCGGATGCGCCCCCGCCCCGGACTGAACGGCCGAAAGGCCGGCATCGTCGGTCTGGGCCATATCGGGCAGGCCATCGCCCGCCGGGTGGAGCCGTTCGGCCTGTCGGTGTCCTGGTGGGGCCCGAACGACAAGGAGAGCCACTGGCCCCGGGCCGCCAGCCTGCTGGCGCTGGCGCGGGACAGCGACGTGCTGTTCGTGGCCTGCCGGGGCGACGCGGCCAACCATCACCTGATCAGCAAGGCGGTGATCGAGGCCGTCGGTCCGCGCGGCTGCATCGTCAATGTGGCGCGCGGCTCGGTGCTGGAGGAGGATGCGCTCATCGCGGCCCTGAAGGCCGGAGATCTGGGCATGGCGGCGCTCGACGTGTTCGAGCAGGAGCCGACGCCGGCCTCACGCTGGGCGGATGTGCCCAACACGGTGCTGACTCCCCACACGGCGGGCGGAACGCTGGAGAGCATTCCGAAGATGGTCGGCCAGACGCTCGAGAACCTGCGGCGTTACTTCCATGAAGAGCCGCTGCTGTCGCCTGTTCAGGCCTGAACGGAAACCAGCATCAGCAGCCCGCCGGCCAGCAGCGCGCCGAACAGGACCGCGGCGACCAGGCGCTTGCGCGGGGTGGAGAGAAAGGCGCCGAGCATGAAATCCTCCCATCGCGGCGAGAGACCGCCGCCGTTGGGAGTTATATCAAAGTGATATCACTTTGACCAGCGCCTGCAGGCGTCGGGGCCGGGGCTAGATGTAGGCGAGGCTGTCTTCGTCGGTTTCGTCTGTCGCCGGCGCGGGACCAGTCGCCGGCGCGTCGATGAAGTGGACGCCGCGCGGTGACAGCGCGTTCTCCAGCCGGGTAAGCACCGCCGCCGCGGAAAAGGGCTTGGCGACGAACCCGGTCACCCCGACCGCCCGACCGCCCTCGACGATCGCACGACTGGCCTGGGCCGAGGCCATGACCACCGGCAGGTTGCGAATGGCGGCGTCGGCCATGGCCCGGATCTCCCGGGTCAGGGTGATTCCGTCCATCGGCTGCATGTACATGTCGGCGATGACCGCGTCGAAGCGGTGCTCGGTCAGCAGTTTCAGAGCCTCGGGGCCGCTGGCCGCCTGCTGAACCTCGATGTCGGCGGCGTTCAGGATCTGGGCAAGGAACAGCCGCGCGTGGCGGTTATCGTCAACCAGCAGAACCTGTCGTCGTGCTCGCCGTCGCATGATCCTCCGCCGTGTGGCGGTCCCCGTACTCGATGGGTCACCATGCACGCCGGGCTGTTGCCCGACTGTAAATCGGCATGGTGAATGTCATGATTACCAACACGGCCCTCGGCGCCGTTTCGTCGCCGGGGAAGCAAATGGGGTCCTAGGCACGAGACGCAGGATGACGGAGAATGATCTGGCAGGAGAAATTCCGTGCCGCCGCCCCGCCGTGTCGGGTGAGCGAGAGGCATTTCCTGCTTTACATAATCACATAAAGATATCTTTATGTCCCCCATGACGCTGAGTTCCGGCCAGACGGTTGAGATCCTGCGCGCTGCGGGCGAGCCGACCCGGCTGCGCATGTTGTCGCTGCTGGCCCGCGAAGAACTTTCGGTGCTGGAACTGTGCCGTGTCCTCGACCAGAGCCAGCCGCGCGTGTCGCGCCATCTCAAGCTGCTGGCCGATGCCGGCTTGGTCGAACGGTTCCCTGATGGCGCCTGGGTCTTCTACAGGCTGGCCGCCTCCGGGCCAGGCCAGGCGCTGGCAGATCACGCCCTGGCCCTGATCGACGCCGCCGACCCGATCCTGCGCCGCGACGCCGAGCGGCTGTCGCAGGTCGAGACGGAGCGCTCCTCGGAGGCGGCCGCTTATTTCGCGCGCAACGCCGCGCGCTGGGACGAGATCCGCTCCCTCTACGTGGCCGAGGCGCAGGTCGAGGCCGCCATCGAACAGGCAGTCGGCGAGGGGCCTCTGGGACGGCTCGTCGACCTGGGCGCCGGCACCGGTCGCATGCTGACCCTCCTGGGCGCCCGGACGATGCGGGCGCTGGGCCTGGACCTGTCGCAGCAGATGCTCAATATCGCCCGTCTGAACGTCGGCGAGGCGGGCCTTTCGGTCTGCGAGCTGCGTCACGGCGACATCTTCGCAACCGGTCTGCCGAGCGGCAGCGCCGACCTGGTGACGGTCCATCAGGTGCTGCACTACCTGGGCGACCCGGCCGCCGCCGTGGCCGAAGCCTGCCGCCTGGTGGCGCCCGGCGGTCGTTTGCTGATCGTCGACTTCGCGCCGCACACGCTGGAATTCCTGCGCGAACAGCACCAGCACCGGCGGCTCGGCTTCTCCGACGAGGAGATGGGCCGCTGGCTGACCACCGGCGGGCTGGTGTCCGACCAGACCCTGACCCTGCCCTCGACTGTCGAGCGGGGCCTGACCGTGAAGATCTGGACGGCCCGCCGTCCCGCTGACGCCGACGCTATCGCCAAGAAGGATGCCGCATGAGCCCGCCGACCGCCCTTGGACCCGTGGCCCGCGCCGGCGGCCGTTCCGACGGCGTCCGCGTCTCCTTCGAATTCTCGCCGCCCAAGACGCCGGAGGCAGAGGAGAGCCTGTGGACCTGCATCCGCCGGCTTGAACCGCTCAATCCGTCGTTCGTGTCGGTGACCTACGGCGCCGGCGGCTCAACGCGGGAGCGCACCCACCGGACCGTCAAGCGCATGCTGGACGAGACGACGCTCAAGCCCGCCGCGCACCTGACCTGCGTCGGCGCCTCCCGCGAGGAGGTGGACGAGGTGGTGCGCGACTACTGGGAAAGCGGCATCCGGCACATCGTCGCTCTGCGCGGCGACCCGCCCGGCTCGATCGGCGGGGCCTATGTTCCGCATGCGGATGGATACGCCAACGCCACCGAGCTGACGCGCGGCATCCGCGCCGTCGCGCCGTTCGAGGTTTCGGTAGGCCTCTACCCGCAGGTCCACCCCGAGAGCCCGGGCATCGACCACGACATCGACGTACTGAAGGCCAAGATCGACGCCGGCGCCACGCGGGCCATCACCCAGTTCTTCTTCGACATCGACACCTTCCTGCGCTTCATGGAGCGGGTCCGGAAGGCGGGCGTGACGATCCCGATCTCGCCGGGGATCATGCCGGTGTCCAACTTCAAGGGCCTGCAGCGGATGGCCGATCCGTGCGGCATCCCGCTACCGGCCTGGCTGGGCAACCTGTTCGAGGGCCTGGACAACGATCCCGAGACCCGTCGCCTGATCGCCTGTTCGATCGCCGCCGAGACCTGCGCCAGGCTGGCGGAAGAGGGCTTCAGCGACTTCCACTTCTACACCCTCAACCGCGCCGACCTCGTCTACGCCATCTGCCGCGTGCTGGGCGTGCGGGAGGTCCCGCTATCGCCGAAGGAGGCTGCGGCGTGAAGGTCCGTATCTCGCTCATGGGCGCCGCCCTGGCAGTCACCGCTGTCACGGCCGCCGCGCAGGGCCTGCCGCCATCGTGGCTGAAGCCGACCGAGCCTTTCCGGCTGGCCGACAACCTCTACTACGTCGGCAGCGAGGGCCTGTCGGCCTGGCTGATCACCACGCCCAAGGGCCACATCCTGATCGACGCGCCGATGGATCAGAACGTCGACCTGATCAAGGCCAACATCCGCAAGCTCGGCTTCAGGGTCGAGGACGTCGAGGTGCTGCTCAACAGTCATGCGCATATCGACCATGCGGCCGGCTTCGCGCGGCTGAAGAAGGACACCGGCGCCATCCTGGCCGCCAGCGCGGGCGACCGCGAGGCGCTGGAGAAGGGCGTCTATCCGGGGTCGGAGGACGTCGCCTTCCTGCGCTTCCCGCCCGTGAAGGTCGACCATGTGCTGAAGGACGGTGAGACCGTTCGGCACGGTGGCATGGTCCTGACCGCCCACATCACGCCCGGCCACAGCCCCGGCTGCACGACCTGGACCTTCCCGCTGAAGGTCGACGGCGCGGTGCGCAAGGTCGTCTACTCCTGCTCGACCTCGGTCGCCGCCAATCGGTTGGCGCCGAAGGAGCAGTACAGGGGCATCGTCGCGGACTACCGTCGGACCTTCGCGGCCCTCGGCAAGATGAAGGCCGACATCTACCTGGCTCCACACAACGAACAGTTCGATCTCGACGCCAAGCGCGCACGGCTCAAGCCCGGCGCGCCCAACCCCTTCATTGACCCCGCCGAGCTTCAGAAGGTCGTGGCCGCATCGCGCGCGGCCTTCGAAAAGGAACTCGCCAAACAACAGGCAGCCGCGTCATGACCCGCCTCGATCGCATTCAAGCGCTTCATCAGATCGCCCGCGAGCGGATCCTGATCCTCGACGGCTCCTGGGGTGTGATGATCCAGCGGCGCGGCCTGACGGAAGGGGACTTCCGGGCGCCCGCTTTGCTGATCACCCGGTGCAGATGAAGGGCAACAACGACATCCTGTGCCTGACCCGGCCGGACATCGTGACCGACTTGCACGACGCCTACTTCGGCGCCGGCGCCGACATCAGCGAGACCAACACCTTCAGCGCCACGACCATCGCCCAGCGCGACTATCACGCCGAAAGCGCCGCCTACGACATCAACCTGGCGGGCGCGAAGCTGGCGCGCGAGGCCGCCGACCGCTGGACGGCGAAGGAGCCGCACAAGCCGCGCTTCGCCGCCGGGGCGCTGGGTCCGCTGAACGTCATGCTGTCGATGTCATCGGATGTGAACGATCCGGGCGCGCGCACCGTGACCTTCGACCAGGTCTACGACGCCTATCGCGAGCAGGTGAGGGGCCTCTACGACGGCGGCGTCGACCTGTTCCTGATCGAGACCATCACCGACACCCTCAACTGCAAGGCCGCGCTGAAGGCCATCCTCGACCTGCGCGACGAGGAGGGCCACGAGGAGCTGCCGATCTGGATCAGCGGCACCATCACCGACCGCTCCGGCCGCACCCTGTCGGGCCAGACGGTCGAGGCCTTCTGGAACAGCGTCAAGCACGTCAAGCCGTTCGCCATCGGCCTGAACTGCGCGCTCGGCGCCGACCTGATGCGGCCGCATATCGCCGAGCTGTCGCGCATCGCCGACACCCTGGTCGCGGCCTATCCCAACGCCGGCCTGCCCAACGCCATGGGCCAGTACGACGAGGAGCCGCACCAGACCGCGCACGAGCTGCATGAGTGGGCGAAGGACGGCATCGTCAACATCCTCGGCGGCTGCTGCGGCACGACCCCGGACCACATCCGCCACGTGGCCGACGAGGTCGCGGGCGTGACGCCCAGGCAGATTCCCGAGCGGCCCAAGGCCATGCGGCTGGCCGGGCTGGAACCGTTCGAGCTGGTCTGACATGGCGCTCGCACTCTCCCCCATCGAGGCTGAACAGATCCGGGATCTGCGCGCGCGGCTCAACCGCGTTCCTGCCGGATCGCTGGGCGACAAGTCTGTGGGCCCGCTGAGCAAGGGCTTTTTCGTAGTCTGCGGCAGGGTCGGGCTTGCGCCACAGACCGGCGGTGAGGGCTTCGCCTCGGTGGCCGAACTGAAGACGGCCATCGCCGAGGCCGACCTGATCCGCCTCAAGCAGATCGTCGGCAGGCTGCAAGGTCTGCAGGCTCAAGACTTCAAGGTTTGGCGCACCCTTTTCAATCACGGGGTTCTGCAGGCTGTCCTGACCCGCCGCATGATCCTCGGCGGGCGCGAACCTCCGGTGGAGGTGCAGTAATGGCCAAGACCTATGACGCCCTCGACGACCGCCTGATCGCCTTCATCAAGGGCCAGAAACTGTTCTTCGTGGCCACCGCGCCGCTGTCGGCCGAGGGCTCGGTGAACGTCTCGCCCAAGGGCTACGACAGCCTGGCGGTGATCGACGAGCGCACCGTGGCCTATGCCGACCTCGGCGGCTCGGGGATCGAGACCCTGGCCCATGTCCGCGAGAACGGCCGCATCACCCTGATGTTCTGCGCTTTCGAGGGGCCCGCCAGCATCCTGCGCCTCTACGGACGCGGCGAGGCGGTGAACTTCGACGAGCCGGAATTCGCGGAGAAGATGGCCCTTTTCCCGGCCTTCGAGCGCGCCCGGTCCGTGATCACCGTCCACATCGACCGCATCGCCGACAGCTGCGGCTGGGGCGTGCCGTTCATGGACTTCAAGGGCGAGCGCGACCAGCTCAAGCGCCACATTGCCCATCGCCCGGAAGCCGAATGGCGCGAACGGCGCTACGAGAGCAACGCAACCTCCATCGACGGCCTGCCCGGCCTGGTCCGAAAGCCCCTGGTTCCCTGATGCGTCCTGTCTTCGTCAACATCGGTGAGCGCACCAACGTCACCGGCTCGGCCAAATTCCGCAAGCTGGTGGCCGAGGGCGACTATCCGGCCGCCCTGTCGGTGGCCCGGCAGCAGGTCGAGGCCGGGGCCCAGATCATCGACATCAACATGGACGAGGGCCTGCTCGACTCCGTCGCGGCGATGAAGACCTTCCTCAACCTGATCGCCGCCGAGCCCGACATCGCCCGGGTGCCGATCATGATCGACAGCTCCAAGTGGGAGGTGATCGAGGCGGGCCTGAAGTGCGTCCAGGGCAAGGCGATCGTCAACTCGATCTCGATGAAGGCCGGGGAGGCGGAGTTCATCGCCCAGGCGAAGCTGTGCCTACGCTACGGCGCCGCCGTGGTGGTCATGGCCTTCGACGAGGTCGGCCAGGCCGATACGGCGGACCGCAAGGTCGAGATCTGCGAGCGGGCCTACCGCATCCTGGTCGACCAGGTCGGCTTCCCGCCCGAGGACATCATCTTCGACCCCAACATCTTCGCCGTGGCGACCGGCATCGAGGAACACGACAACTACGCCGTCGACTTCATCGAGGCGACGCGGCGGATCAAGCAGCTGCTGCCGTACGCGCGGGTGTCGGGCGGCGTGTCGAACGTGTCGTTCAGCTTCCGCGGCAACGAGCCGGTGCGGCGGGCGATCCACAGCGTCTTCCTCTACCATGCCATCAACGCCGGCATGGACATGGGCATCGTCAACGCCGGCGACCTGCCGGTCTATGACGACATCCCGGCCGAGCTGCGCGATGCGGTCGAGGACGTGATCCTCAACCGTCGCCCGAAGGACGGTGGCAGCCAGACCGAGCGGCTGGTCGACCTGGCGCCCAAGTACAAGGGCGACGGCAGCAAGGTGGCGGTCGCCGACCAGGCCTGGCGCTCGCTGCCGGTCGCCGCGCGGCTGAGCCACGCGCTGGTCAACGGCATCACCGAGTTCATCGACGTCGACACCGAGGAGGCGCGGCTGGCCGCCGAGCGGCCGCTGCACGTCATCGAAGGCCCGCTGATGGACGGCATGAATGTCGTCGGCGACCTGTTCGGGGCCGGGAAGATGTTCCTGCCCCAGGTGGTGAAGTCGGCGCGCGTCATGAAACAGGCCGTGGCCTGGCTGATGCCGTTCATGGAGGCCGAGAAGGAAGGCAAGCCGCGCGAGCAGGCCGGCCGCATCCTGATGGCCACCGTGAAGGGCGACGTCCACGACATCGGCAAGAACATCGTCGGCGTGGTCCTGCAGTGTAACAACTACGAGGTCATCGACCTGGGCGTCATGGTGCCGGCCGACCGCATCCTGGCCGAGGCCAAGGCGCACAACGTCGACATCATCGGACTGTCGGGCCTGATCACCCCCTCGCTGGACGAGATGGTCTTCCTGGCCTCGGAGATGGAGCGCCAGGGGTTCAAGGTTCCGCTGCTGATCGGCGGCGCCACGACCAGCAAGACCCACACGGCGGTCAAGATCGCCCCGGCCTACCGCGGCGGCTCGACCACCTATGTGCTGGACGCCAGCCGGGCGGTCGGCGTGGTCTCCCAGCTGCTGTCCAAGGACGACAAGGATCGCTTCGAGGCCGCCACCCGCGACGACTATGTCCGGGTCCGCGAGCAGTTCGCCCGCGGCCAGGCCCAGAAGACCCGAACGCCGGTCGAGATCGCTCGGGCCAACCGGTTCAGGATCGACTGGGACACCGCCCCGCCGCCGCCCCGACCGACCTTCACCGGCACGCGGGCCTTCGGGCCCTACGACCTTGAAAACCTCGCGAGCTTCATCGACTGGACGCCCTTCTTCTCCACCTGGGAGCTGGCGGGGCGCTATCCGGACATTCTCGAGGATGACGTCGTGGGCGAGGCGGCGCGGGACCTATGGCGCGACGCCCAGGCGATGCTCAAGCAGATCCTCGACGAGAAGTGGTTCGAGGCCCGCGGCGTGGTCGGCTTCTGGCCGGCCCAGTCGGACGGCGACGACATCGTCGTCTACGCCGACGAAGAACGCCGCGAGGAGATCGCCCGGCTGCACACCCTGCGCCAGCAGATGGCCAAGAGCACCGACAAGGCCAACCTGGCCCTCGCCGACTTCGTGGCTCCGATCGGCGGCCCGGCCGACTGGATCGGCGGCTTCGCGGTCACCGCCGGCCATGGCGAGCTGGAGATCGCCCGACGCTTCAAGGAGGCGGGCGACGACTATTCGGCCATTCTCGCCACCGCGCTGGCCGACCGCCTGGCCGAAGCCTTCGCTGAGGCGTTACACCACCGGGTGCGCACGGAGCTGTGGGGGTACGCCCCGCAGGAGGACCACGACATCGACCGGCTGATCGGCGAGAAGTATCAGGGCATCCGCCCCGCGCCCGGCTATCCGGCACAGCCTGATCACACCGAAAAGGCGACGCTGTTCAGGCTGCTGGACGCTACGGCGCAGACCGGCATCGTCCTGACCGAAAGCTTCGCCATGACGCCGCCGGCGGCGGTCAGCGGGCTCTACTTCAGCCATCCCGACAGCCACTATTTCGGCGTCGGCCGCATCGATCGCGACCAGGTTGCCGACTACGCCCGGCGCAAAGGTTGGGACCTGACGGTTGCGGAACGCTGGCTGGCCCCCATTCTCAGCTATGATCCCAACGGTGAATCGCGAGGAGCGGCGGCGTAGTGCAGATGAGTTCATCCAGAGACCGGATCATCGGCGCGGCGGCCGTGGTCGCCGCCGGCCTGGTGGTGGGCGCTATCGTGATGGATGCCCGGCGCCCGAAGCCGGGCCGGTTCGACGGCCGGCTGTGGAAGCTGGTCGGCCCGCAGGACGATGACCGCCTGGCCATGGCCGACGACCTGATCGAGCGCAACAAACTCGATGGTCTGAGCCGCGCCAGGGTTCGCAAGATGCTGGGCGAGCCGACGGAAACGGGTCAGTTCCAGCCGGGCGCGTTCACCTACCGCCTTGGCCTGGAGCGCGCCTACATGCCGGTCGACTTCGAATGGCTGGTCGTGTGTTTCGACGATCAGGACAAGGTCTCGCGGTACTGGATCGCGACGGCCTGAAGATCCGCTCCTCCGGCTGTCGGAAAGCGCGGCCCTCGCACGTCCTCGGGACAGACCGTCGCGCCGGAGGATCAGACCATGCGCAGGATGACGCCAGCCCCATCCGTCGACGCCTATCTCGCCGCGCTGCCCTCCGTACAGCGCGCGGCGCTGGAACACCTGAGGCGCGTGATCCTGTCGGCGGCGCCGGGGGCCGTTGAGTCGATCAGCTACGGCATCCCGACCTTCAAGGTTAAGGGCAAGGCGGTCGCCCATCTCGGCGCCGCGGCGAAGCACTGCGCCTTCTACCCCGGCGCTTTGGCCGAGGCCTTCGCCGACGACCTGGCCGGCTTCTCCACCAGCAAGGGCACGGTCCGCTTCCAGCCCGCCGCGCCGCTGCCAGACGACCTGATCCGCCGGATTGTTCGGTTCAACATCGAGCGGCAGGGCGTCGGCTAGTCGGCCGTGGGCCGATACCGCGGACGGAGCGCAAGGGTGACGGCCGTCCGGAACCGCGATACGCCTAGGGAATGATCACGCTCCGAAACACGCTCGCCGCCGTCCTGCTGCTCGGCCTCGCCGCCTGCAGCCCGCCGGCCTCCGACACGCCTGCCGCCCCGGTCGAGCCCGCTGCGCCGCCATCTTCCGGACCGGCGCCCGCCGTGACCGGCAAGGCCGCTGTCGCGCTGGATCCCGGCGGCCTGATGATCGTGATCGCCGACACCGGCTCGACGCGGATGCTCGACTTCGGGCTGCCCCAGGCGCAGGTGATCGAGATCGTCACCAACGTGGCGGGCGCCCGGGGCCGGTGACCACCAATTCCGAGTGCGGCGCCGGACCGATGCAGTTCGCCGAGTTTCCCGGCGGCCTGACCCTGCTGTTCCAGGACGACAAGCTGGCCGGCTGGAGCGTGGGGCCAGGCAGCGCCGGCAAGCAATCGACGATGAGCGGCGTTGGCGTCGGCTCGACCCGGTCGGATCTGGTCGCGGCCTACAACGGGGTGACGGTTTCGGAGACCAGCCTGGGTCAGGAGTTCAGCGCCGGCGGCCTCTACGGGGTCCTGGACGGCCCGGGCGCGACCGCGAAGATCGAGGTCATGTGGGCCGGGACGTCATGCGTCTTCCGCTGATCCTGATTGGGGTGTCGGCGGTCGCCCTGTCCGGAGTCGCCGAGGCGCGGCAAGCCTCGTCCCCCTACCGTTGGCATGCGACCAACGAAGGCGAGAGCGCCCAGTACGGCGTTCCGGACTCCGATGACCGCGCGCTGCGCATCGACTGCGAGCCGTCGGGAAGTCTTTCGGTGATGGGGCCCACCGGCTATGACGGCGCGCCGGGCGACAGGTTGCCCGTGGTCCTTCAGGGTCGCGGCGGACGGCGCGTGATGAATGGCTCGGTCGTCGAGCTGGGAGACGGCTACAACTTTTTCGTCGAGGTCGCGCCGACCGACGATTTCGTGGCCACCCTTCTGGCCGCCGAGCCGGTCACCGTCGGCTCGGCAGGCGACGAATGGACCGTGCCCGCCCGGGGCGCGCCCGAGGCCCTCAAGCCGGTGATCGCGTCCTGCGCGGGACGATAGGAAGGGGAGGTCCGACCGCGCGCCGCTGATCAGGCCGCCGCCCGCCCCGCTGTGAGCGCCGTCCGGCCGATCTGGAATTGCCCGACGGCCTCGTTCAGCCGCGCCGCCTCCTGACGCAGCGTATGCGAGGCCGCCGCGGTCTGTTCGACCATGGCGGCGTTACGCTGGGTTGTCTGGTCCATGTGGTTGACGGCGTTGTTGACCTCGGCGAGGCCCATGGCCTGTTCCTTGGCGGACGCGGAGATCTCCGACACCACCTTCGCGATGTCGCCGACGCGGCCTAGGATGGCGTTTAGCGACTTGCCGGTCTGGCCCACCAGGCTGACACCTTCGGCGACCTTGGTCGAACTGGCCGAAATCAGGCTCTTGATCTCCTTGGCGGCTTCGGCCGAGCGCTGGGCAAGGCCACGGACCTCCTGGGCGACGACCGCGAAACCCTTGCCGGCGTCGCCGGCCCGGGCCGCCTCGACTCCGGCGTTGAGCGCCAGCAGGTTTGTCTGGAAGGCGATCTCGTCGATCACACCGATGATCTGGGTGATCTGGGTCGAGGCGGCCTCGATGTCCGAAACCGCGCGGATGGTCTCGGCGACGGTGGCCTCGGTCGACTGGGCCTCGCGACGGGTGTCGCCGACGATGCGGTCGGCGGTGGCGGCTCCCTCGGCCGTCTGGCGGACCGTGGCGGTGATCTCGTCGAGGGCCGCGGCCGTTTGCTCCAGGGCCGCCGCCTGCTGCTCGGTGCGCCGAGACAGGTCGTCCGAGGCGCGCGCAATCTCGTCCGCCCCGCTGCCGACGCCGTCCGCCGACTCGCGGATGGTCCGCAGGGTCTGCATCAATCGGCTCGCGGCGGCGTTGAAGTCGTTGCGGAGCCGCTCGTACTCGGGCGCGAAAGCCTCGTCGATGCGGTGCGCGACATCACCCGCCGACAGCCTGTCCAGGCCGCTGGCCAGACGATCCATGGCCTGATCGCGACGATCGCTCTCGGCCTTGCGAGCCGCCTCGTCGGCGCGCCGCGCGGCTTCGGCCCGGGCGCGTTCGGCGTCGCTCTGCTCCCGCAGCGTCCGCCGCTCCAGAACGCCTTCGCGGAAGGTGGCCACGGACTTGGCCATATCGCCCAGCTCGTCGCCGCGCCCCATGAACGGCACCGGCTGCTCGTAGCGGCCCTCGGCGAGCTCGCCCATATAGCGGGTGATGGCTTCGATCGGCCGAACGATGCGCCGGCGCAGAATGAACACGCCCCCCGCAATAATCAGCATCATCAGGCCGCCAAGCGCGATCATCGCGCTGATGCCAAGGGTCTGGACCCGGTCCGACGCCGCTTCGGCGGCCACCCGCTCGGCGGTGATCATCGGAACCGCCTTCCGGATGATCTCAAGATGCTCGTGATAGACGTCGTGCATGCGGTCGAAGGCGGCCTGTTCGCTGGCGACATCGCCGGCGCGGCGCGCGGCGACCATGGCGTCGCTGAGCTGGAACATCTCCTGCGCCTTCTGGTCGAACTCAACGAGCAGCAGGGTCATCGCCGGCGAATTCCGGCCGGACTTGCGCCAGTAGTCGACGCGGTCACGGTAGCCCTTCACGAGGGGCCCCATTTCCTCCAGCGCCTCGGCGCTCTCGGCCAGTTCATCGGCGCTGACTGGATCGCTCGCTTCGTGGAACTGCGTGTTCGCGAGGAAGTACTCCACCAGGAACATCGGCGGCGGCAGGATATCGGCTGTCAGCACTTCGTTGTCGTGGATGCGCTCGTAGTGCGGCCCGTTGATCCGCACCTGGGATACTGTCAACCAGGCGCCGATGGCCAGCATGAGGAAGCCAGCGCCGAGGAAGAGGCCGAACAGATTCATCGCCCCGGACAGTCGCACGCGCATTGGGATAACCTTGCTATCGTAGTCTGATACCGGTTACGCCCACGCGGGCTCAATTTCGTATTTACCCGCTTTGAGCCCGGCGTCGGGGAGCACGCAGGGGTGCTCGCGCAAGGGTGGTGGATTTCTCCGGGCCGACGCGAAATTCCTGAAATCGGCGGCTGGACTACCCGGAATGTCGCGACAGCTTGTCGCCGGCCGTGAGGCAAATATGCACTGCGTTCGACGCGTTTCGACGGCGCTGTTGTTCGGCTAGGATGGGCCCGCAACAGGAGACCAGACATGACCCGCGACGTGATGACCCTCTGGCATGAGGTCGTCGAAGCCAAGGACGAGGCGCTGTTGCGCGACCTGCTCGACCCCGAGGCGGTGTTCGAGTTGCCGGTCGTGCATACTCCGCAGGTTGGCCGCGACATCACGGCCAAGTACCTGATGGCTGCCTTCTCGACGCTCAACAACGACAGCTTCCACTACCTGGGCCGCTGGGACGCGGAGGGCTCGGCGGTGCTGGAGTTCGCCACCGAGATCGACGGGATCACGATCAATGGCGTCGACATGATCTGGTGGAACGCCGCGGGCAAGATCACCCGCTTCAAGGTCATGGTTCGACCGCTGAAGGCCATCAATCTGCTGCACCAGAAGATGGGCGCCATGCTGATGGCGATGAGCGGGGCCGCGTGATCCCGGCGGATGCGGTCATTCGCCTCCTGCAGAAGGACGAAGGGCAGATCTTCCGGGCCCTGCGGCTGGAGGCGCTGACCGTGGACGCCGCGACCTTCGCCTCCGACGCGGGCGTCGAGGCGGCCAAGCCGGCGACCTGGTTTGAAGAGCGGATCGCCGAGGGCGTGATCGGCGCCTTCGCCGGCGGCGAGCTGGTGGGAATGGCGGGATACGCCCGGCAATCCAATCCCAAGCAGGCGCACAAGGCGACGCTGTTTGGCATGTACCTTCGGCGCGCTCACCGCGGGTCGGGACTGGCCGCGCGCCTGGTGGCCGCGGTGGTCGACCACGCCCGCGCGGCGGGCTGCGAGCGGCTTCTGTTGGCCTGCAACGCCGGGAACCACGGCGCCATACGCCTCTATGAGGCGTCCGGCTTCCGGCAGTACGGGACCGAGCCTCGCGCCCTGAAGCAGGCTGACGGCTCATATGCCGACGACGCCCTCTACGCGCTGGACCTTGGTTGAGGCTCTTCAGCCTCCCTTAAGCCCGCTGTCGGCATCCTTGCCGTAACGAGAGCGCCTTAAGGGAGGCCGCCATGTCTGTTACCCGCACCGGAAGCTTCCGCCGGCAGCACGACCACTTCGAACCGCAGGACGACAGCGACCCGAATGCGGCCCGCCGTATCCGGGGCCAGCTGGAGCAGATCGACTACACCGCCTTCGCCTCCAACAAGGAGGTGATCGGCCAGGTGCTGGGGTCGACCGACGCCCTGCAGTTCCAGAAGCTGGCGGTCGCCGCCGCCCATGCCCGCGCCGTCTGGGTCGGCCAGGCCCTGAAGGTCGCCGAGACGGGCGGGCGGGTGACGCCCGAGGACCTCGCCCGGCTGGCGCACCTGCGCGCCACGTTCGAGGAGCTGACCGAAGCCTATGAGGGCCTGCGCCGGATCGTCGAGCGTGGCTACATTCCCTATCGCGTGACGACCTGATCCGGAATTGTCCGGGTAATATTGACATTCTGAATTACCCGGGTAGAAAGGGCTCCCGCTTCCGGAGCCCGCCGTGCACGATGTCTCGACCCCTGTAACCGCCTTTGACGGCGACCGACGGCTGGCCCGAGGTTCGCTGGCGGATGTCGCTAGGGCGGTCGCGGCCGCGGCCGAGCCGTCGCGGATTCTGATCTTTCGCGACGACAACGGCCGCTCGCTGGACCTCGACCTGCGCGGAACACCGGAGCAAGTCGCCGCGCGTCTTGCGCCGGCTCCTGAAGCCGCGCCGCGCGGGCCTGGCCGCCCGAAGCTGGGCGTCACGGCCCGTGAGGTGACCCTTCTGCCCCGGCACTGGGAATGGCTCTCCCGCCAGCCCGGGGGCGCGTCCGTCGCCTTGCGCAAGCTGGTCGAGGCCGCACAGCGTGATCCCGCTGAAGAGGCGAGGGCGGCGCGCGAGGCGGCGTATCGTTTCCTGACCACCCTGGCCGGCGACCGGCCGGGATACGAGGAGGCGACCCGCGCCCTGTTCGCCGGCGATGCAGGCGGCTTTCGCGCCCGCATCGCCGACTGGCCGGCCGACGTTCGCGACCATGCCCTGACGCTGGCGAGGCTGCCGTGAACCGGGATCGCAAGCGGGAACTGACCGCCGCCTACAAGGAGCGCAAGGTCAGGCCGGGCATCTTCGCCGTGCAGTGCGCGGCCGCCGGACAGGTCTGGGTCGGGTCCAGCCGTGAGCTGTTCAACCGCCAGAACGGCATCTGGTTCTCCCTGCGCCTGGGCAGCAGCCGGAACCGGTCGATGCAACAGGCCTGGCGCGAGCATGGCGAGGCGGCGTTCACCTATGAGGAGCTGCAGGTCATCGACGGCGAGGGGCTGTCGGCCTGGTCGCTGGATCAGGCCCTCAAGGACGCGACGGCTGCCTGGCGCGAGCAGCTGGGCGCGGCGGCGGCCTGATTTCGCGAGCGCGGAGCCGCGCCGGCGGTTATGGGACAAGGCATGAGCACGCCGCCCTCCGCCGCTTCCGTCCTGCTGATCGCCGTCTGCGCCTGCGTTGTCGGCGGCATGTTCACCGCCCTGCAGGCCCCGACCAACGCCATGCTGGCCCGGCCGTTCAACTCGCCGGTCAACGCGGCGTTCGTGTCCTTTGCGGTGGGGACCCTGGTGCTGCTCGCGGCCATCCTGGCGCTGCGTGTGCGGCCTGACTGGGCCGGTGTGCAGGCGCTGCCCTGGTATGCCTGGCTGGGGGAGCCTACGGCGCTGTCTTCGTCGTCGCGGCGGCGTTCGCGGCGCCCAGGCTGGGCGTGGCCTCGACCATCACCCTGATGATCGCCGGACAGCTGGTTGCGGGGATGCTGGTGGATCATTTCGGCGGCTTCGGCATCGCCCCCAGGCCGGTGACTTTGGTCAGGCTGCTGGGCGTGAGCCTGGTCTTCGTGGGCGTGGTCCTGGTGCGCCGCTTCTGACACGACAAAGGCGGGCCCCGACACAGGAGCCCGCCTTCGCCTTTACGTCACTTCAGAGCGGCTCAGAGTTGAGGCTCGGGCGCCGGTTCGATGATCGGCGGCGGCGCGGCGGGCATCGACGGCGTCAGGTCTACGGCGGCCGGCGCGCCCAGGGTCGGCGCCGGCGGCGCGGCCGGCTCGGTCGCGCTGACGTTCGCGGCGGAGTCTCCGGCGCTCGGCGCGGCGGCGACGGCGCGGGCCGGGGCGCGGCGAGTCACGGCCGGACGCGGCGCTGCGGCGCGCTGGACGACCGGCGCGGCGGCCGGCTCAGGGGTCACCACAGCCGGCGGCGTGATGGCGGCGGTCTCCATCGGCGTCGGGGCGAGCGGCGGCGCGACCACGTCTGCGGCGGCGACAGTCTTGCCCTCGACGGCCTGGTCGCTGCGCGGCAGCGCGAACAGCGCGATCGCGCCGATACAGACCACAGCGATGCCCACCGGCGCGACGAGGCGCCAGTCGACGCCCTTGCGATCGGTGCGGCCGTTCATGCGTTCAAACGCGCTGTTCGTCGCGAACGGCGAGGCCTGGGCGGCGGCGGCGCGCGGGGCGGCCGCGGCATAGGCCGCGCCGGGAGCGGCGGCGGCCGGAGTGGGGTCGACGCCAAAAAGGGCGCGGGCGGCTTCACGATCCAAGGTCATTGATTGACCCTTCCATGTTGTTTGCTCGCCAGTTCAACGAACACCGTCGCCTTGGGTTCCCATGAGGCTGCATTCAGCGACTTGTCAGAGACGCTCCTTGACCGGACGTTGCATGACAATGTTTGCGACAATGTCCGTCTCAGGACCGAAGGGTGGGTCAATACATGGTCATACGCCACGTTCATCGGCATAGGTGGTGACGAAGTCTTGACACCGGTCCGCCACATTGCCGCCATGCGCCGCCGCGCCCCAGGTGCGGTGTTTGAGCAACATTCACCGCGTCGCAACGCCTGGCCCCTAGCCTCGGCTTGACCGGGATTCGCCTTGCGGGCGAACGTCGGTCCGGCGGCGTTGAAAGGTGACAGATGAAACTCGGGACGCGGATCGCGCGGGAGGTCCGGTTCTTCAAGGGGCTTCAACGGACGTTGAAGTGGGTCAAGTCGATCGCCCCCGACAGCCGTAACCTGATCTGCGACGATCTGGAGGCCGCGATCGACAAGCACCGCGAGCGGCCGGCCATCACCTTCGAGGGCAAGACCCTCACCTATGGCGAGATGGACGCGCTGGCCAACCGCTACGCCCACTGGGCCAAGGAGCAGGGCATCACGCGGGGCCAGACCGTGGCGCTGTTCATGCCCAACCGCATGGACTACCTGCCGATCTGGTACGGCCTGACCAAGGTCGGGGTGGCCACCGCCCTGATCAACAACAACCTGACCGGCGCGGCGCTGGCCCATTGCCTGAACATTTCCGGCGCGCTGCACTGCCTGGTCGACGCCGAGACGTCGCCGGCGTTCGAGGCCGTGCGCGGCCAGCTGACCAAGCATGTCGCCCAGTGGACGCTGGGGCCGGTCAGCGGCGACCGCCGCGACCTGACCGCCGCGCTGAAGAGCTGCAGCAACCTGCGCCCTGACCGCCTGACCGCCCGCGACGAGCTGCGGGCCGGCGACACGGCGCTGTGGATCTACACCAGCGGCACCACGGGACTGCCCAAGGCCGCCCGCATCACCCACATGCGCGCCCAGCTCTACATGCGCGGCTTCGCCGGCTCGACCGGCGCGGTCGAGAGCGACCGCATCTACCAGGTCCTGCCGCTCTACCACGCCACCGGAGGCCTCTGCGCCATGGGCGCGGGCCTCTTGACCGGCGGGTCGATCGTGCTGCGCAAGAAGTTCTCCACGACCCATTTCTGGCAGGACATCCACACCGAGAACTGCACCATGTTCGTCTACATCGGCGAGCTGTGCCGCTACCTCGTCAACGCCCCGCCCGACCCGCTGGAGCGGTCCCACAAGCTGCGCCAGGCCTTCGGCAACGGCCTGCGCGGCGACGTCTGGGAGGAGATGACCGAGCGCTTCGCCATCCCGGGTGTCCTCGAGTTCTACGGCGCGACCGAAGGCAACGTGTCGATGTTCAACTTCGACGGCCGGGCCGGGGCCATCGGCCGGGTGCCCAAGTGGCTGAAGAAGCGCTTCAACGCCCGCCTCGTCCAGTTCGACATCGAGACCGAGACCCCGATCCGCGGCCCGAACGGGCTGTGCATCGAGTGCGGCCCCGACCAGGTCGGCGAGTGCCTGGGCCGCATCGACGCCAGCGACTCCCGCACCAGCTTCACCGGCTACGCCGACAAGTCGGCCACCGAGAAGAAGATCCTCCACGACGTCTTCGAGAAGGGCGACGCCTGGTTCCGCACCGGCGACCTGATGCGCCAGGACGCCGAGGGCTACTTCTACTTCGTCGACCGCATCGGCGACACCTTCCGCTGGAAGGGCGAGAACGTCTCCACCGGCGAGGTCGCCGACCGGCTGGCCGAGGCCCCCGGCGTGCTGGAGGCCAACGTCTACGGGGTCGCCGTGCCCGGCCATGACGGCCGCGCCGGCATGGCCTCCCTGACCGTCGACGACGATTTCGACCTGGCCGCCTTCCACGCCCATGTCGAGGCCTGCCTGCCCTCCTACGCCCAGCCGCTGTTCATCCGCCTGCAGCGCCAGATCGAGACCACCGGCACCTTCAAGTACCGCAAGGTCGATCTGGTCACCGACGGCTACGACCCCTCGCGGGTCAAGGACCCGGTCTACTTCCGCAATCCGCAGAAGAAGGCCTTCACCAAGGTCACCAAGGCCAGCTTCGGCAAGATCAACGAGGGCGCGTTCAGGATCTAGGCGGAGCGCCCGGGGGCGGTTTGCGTCGATAGACGGTCGCTGTCCCCGACAGCCTGCGTCCTTCGCGACGCCGCTTCGCGGCTCCTCAGGATGACGACCTCATTGGAACGCCAACCCCCTTCGTCAGGGTGAGGAGCGCCGCAGGCGCGTCGCGAACCCCGCAGGGCCTGTGTCCCGGATGATCGCCCCCCGATGGTCGCCCTGAAGGGCCGAGAGTCCTCCTTCCCGTTCAAAGGCCGCCCCGTGCGCCCGCCGGCCGGCCCCTGACCGAGGCCGACCCCGTCAGTATGCGCCCGCGACGGGGGAGGGGGATAACCGGCGAAAGCCGGTGAAAAACCAGCGAGAAAGCCGCGCAGTTCGGCCAGTTCCGGCAAATCCGTCAGATCACGCCGGTCGGCCCGGACGCCGCCGAACCCCGCCCCGGACCGCCGCCGGCGGTAGCGAAAAGGGGCGAAATGTCCCGCCTTGTCTCGGGAGTATATGTCTCCAGAGTTTGTCCGGCGCGGGCCGGGCGACGACATCCTCGGCGCGCTGCAGCACCGTCTCTCTCATCAACGAAACGCAGCCACCCGTCGAGCTATAGGTCTTCGCATCTTAACCAGGGCGATCGTGGGAAAACGAGTTCGCAGAGCCGTGCTCAAGTTTCTGCGTTATTCCGGGAACAAAACTCCGTGCTACGCCATTATGTATTGCACGGGTTCGTGTGAACACAGCGTTCATACCCTATTAATCCGCGACTATGCTAAGATAGAGACTGTCGAAATCTGAAGATAAACTCTCGAATGCGAGGAGTTTTCTTGGAGTGATGTCGACCGTAACGATCATCCAACCTGCCTACGTGCGTGCTCTCAGCTGCGTGAGAGCCGTCATGCCCTGATCCCGCGGCGACACTTCGAGGCGCCTATGCTGCGTTCAGGTCTTATCGTGGCGGCGCTGTTGGCGAGCAGCCAGACTGCGCACGCCCAGCAACCCCCCAGCGCCGGGCAGTTGCAGCAGATTCCGCCGGCCGTCGTCCCCCCAACACCCGCGCCTGGAATCCGGATTGAACGCCCCGAACCGTCGATCGACGCGGTGGCGGAAGGGGCCAGGATTCGCGTCGATGCGCTGCGAGTGACCGGCGCGACCCTGTTCACGGAAGCGGAGCTGGTGGCGGCTGCCGGCTTCACGCCGGGCCGCGACCTCACCCTGCCGGAGCTTCGCAACGCGGCGGCGCGGATCACGCGCTTCTACAACCGCCGTGGCTTTGTGCTGGCCCAGGCCTATCTGCCCGCCCAGGACGTCATCGACGGAACGGTGACCATCGCCGTGATCGAGGGCCGCTACGGCGCGATCAACCTGCGGAACCGTGCCGGCGTGTCCGACGCCCTGGCCGAACGCATGTTGAGCGGCCTGAACCCGGGTGACCCGGTCGCCATCGCCCCCCTCGAACGCCGTCTCCTGCTGCTGTCCGACGTCTCCGGCGTCGCCGTGCAGTCGACCCTGTCCCCCGGTGCGGAGGTAGGCTCCTCGGATCTGACCGTGGACCTGACGCGGGCGCCGCGGATCTCCGGCAGCCTCGAGGCCGACAACGCCGGCAACCGGTACACCGGCGCCTACCGGCTCGGCGGCTCGGTCAATTTCCACAACCCGACCGGCCTTGGCGACCTGCTCAGCCTGCGCCTGCTCGCCTCGACCGAAGGCCTGGCCTACGGACGCGCCGCCTGGCAGGCGCCGCTCGGCGACGCCACGGTGGGTCTGGCCTACACCCACCTGCGGTATGATCTGGGGCGTGAGTTCTCGGCGCTCGACGCCGGCGGAACGGCCAATATCTTCAGCGCCTTCGCCAGCTATCCGCTGATCCGCTCGCGAACCGCGAATCTCTACGCCCTGGCCAGCCTCGACGCCAAGGACCTGACCGACGAGATCGGTCTGGTCTCGCAGGTCTCCGACAAGGCGATACGGTCCGCGACTGTCGGCTTGCGGGGCGATTCCCGCGACATGATCGCCGGCGGCGGCTGGACTGTCGGGTCGCTGTCCTGGACGACGGGCGATCTCGACATCGAAAGTCCCGCCGACCGGGCCGCCGACGCGATCAGCGCGCGCGCCCATGGCGGGTTCAGCAAGGTCCAGTACTCGATCTCCCGGCTCCAGACGATCCGCGGCCCGTTCTCGGTTTTCGGCGCGCTTCGCGGGCAGATCGCCACCGGCAATCTCGACAGCTCCGAGAAGATGGAGCTCGGCGGCGCCTATGGCGTCCGCGCCTATCCCGAAGGCGAGGCCTACGGCGACCAGGGCTATGTCGCCACGCTCGAGGCGCGCCTGGACCTGAACCGATGGACCGGCGCCCTGCCGGGCCGCTTCCAGCTGATCGGCTTTGTCGACGCGGGCGAAGTCGACTTCGCGCAGGACCCCTGGTTCACCGGACCCAATCAGGCCCGCCGCAGCGGTGGGGGCATCGGGGTCAACTGGTTCGGCGGCGACGACCTTGTCGTTCGCGCCTCCTATGCGCGCCGGTTCGATGACCAGGTTTCGACCTCGGGGCCCGATGAACGCGGCCGCGTCTGGGTCCAGATCGTCAAGCTTTTCTGATGCCCGCTCCGGCCCGCCCCTCCTTCATGTTCCTCCCGACAAGGCCGCTCTGATGACCAGTCTCCATCACGTGCTCGCCGGCGACCTTACGGCAGCCGAACGCCCGCAGAGGCGGCCTGGCCGCAAGGTGTCCCTGAACGCCTCGACCGGCCTGGCCGGACCCGCGGCCTACACCCTCATTGGCCTGGCGGCCTCGGCGTTCCTGGCGAGCGGGGCCCAGGCCCAGACCCTGCCTTCCGGCGGTTCCGTCGCCGCGGGCGATGCGACCATCGTCTCCGGTCCCGGGACAATGACGATCAACCAGACGTCCCAGGACACCGCGATCAACTGGCAGAGTTTCTCGATTGGCGAGGGCGGCAGCGTCGTCTTCGTCCAGCCCAACGCCAGCTCGGTGGCCCTGAACCGTGTGCTGGGTCCGGATGCGTCGGCGATCTTCGGCAGCCTGACCGCCAACGGACAGGTATTCCTGATCAATCCCAATGGCGTGCTGTTCGGCCAGGGCTCCCAGGTCAGTGTCGGCGGACTGGTCGCATCCACCCTGGGCATGACCGATGCCGACTTCATGGCGGGCGACTACCGGTTCGACGGCTCGGCCGGCGGCGCCGTGCTCAACCAGGGCGCCATCCTGGCGGACGGGGGCTACGTCGCGCTGCTGGGCGGTCGGGTCAGCAATGAGGGCGTGATCCAGGCCCGGCTCGGGACGATCGTGCTCGCCGCGGGTGAAGCGGTGACGCTCGACGTCGCCGGCGACGGACTGCTCAATGTCGTCGTCGATCGCGGCGCGGCCAGCGCCCTGGTCCAGAACGGCGGCATGCTGCAGGCCGATGGCGGACAGGTGTTGATGACCGCGCAGGGCGCAGGCGAACTGCTGCGCACGGTGGTGAACAACACCGGCGTGATCCAGGCGCGCACGATCGGCGAACGCGAAGGCGTGATCCTGTTGCTGGGCGACATGCCGAGCGGCGTGCTGACCGTGGGCGGCGCTCTCGACGCCAGTGCGCCGGACGGCGGCGACGGCGGCTTCATCGAGACGTCCGCCGGAAACGTGAACATCGCCTCGGGAGCTCGCGTGTCGACCGACGCCCCGTCGGGCGAAACCGGAACCTGGCTGATCGATCCGGCGGACTTCACAATCGGGGCCGGCGGCAACATTTCCGGTGCGACCCTGTCGGCCCAGCTGGTGACCACCAATGTCGTCATCAGCACGATGACCGGCGCGGGCGCAGCACTGCCGGGGAACGGCGATATCCACGTCAATGACGCGATCGCCTGGACCGCATCCTCCACGCCGACGACCCTGACCCTGAACGCCAATCGGGACGTCAACATCAACGCCGCGATTACCGCCACCAAGGGCAATTTCGTGGCCTGTTGCGGGCGGGACGTGAACGTCAACGCGCCCATCACCACCACGAACGGCAGCGTGCTGCTGGCCGCCGGGCGCAACGTGAATGTCAATCGCGCCATGACCACCACGGACGGAAACATCGCCCTGTGCGCCGGGCACGACGTCCGCATCCAGGCCGCCATCACCCTGACCCGGGGCAGCACCATCGCAACGCAAAACCTCGGTCTGCCCGTCGGCCTGGCCCTGATCGCCGGCGCCGATGGCACGGGCCCGGGCGTTGGCGGCGGCGCCATCGTGTTCAGTCCGCTGGCCCCGCGGGTCACGGTCACCAAGGCGCCGGCGACGATCCACTACAATCCGGTTTCCTACAGCGCCCCGACGGACTTCTCCATCCGGTTCACCCTGACCGAAGGCGCGGCGCTGACCCAGCGCATGCTGCTGTATCCCGACGGGAGCCGCGTGTTCGACGGGACGACGGAGACCACCCTGAGCGGGTTCAGGACCACGGCGGTCTCTGGAACGCCGGCGGGTGTCAACCTGGTGGCCGGCCCCGCCGCCCAGGCGGACTTCGACTCGGCCGCGGCGGGCGAGGACGTCGGAATCACCTACAGCGGCTATAGCCTCGCGGGACCCAACGCCAATCGCTATGCGCTGGCCGGAGCCTGCTGCGTACCGACCTTCCGGACTCGCGGTTCCATCGCCGCCGCGCCGCCGCCGCCTCCTCCGCCGCCGCCGCCGCCGCCGCCTCCTCCTCCTCCTCCGCCGCCGCCGCCGCCTCCTCCGCCGCCGCCTCCTCCGCCTCCGCCTCCGCCGCCCCCGCCGCCGCCGCCTCCGCCGCCGCCGCCGCCTCCGCCTCCGCCGACGCCTGTTTCGGACACCCGTCCCTTCTGGCCCTCCCCGACGGTGACCTATCCGGGCGTGACGCCGACGGCGGGCCATGAACTGCTGGTGGTCGACACCGGTGTACGCATGCCGGCGTATGACGTGGCTTCCGTGCGGCCTCCGGTGGAGGAGGTTGCCGAGGTTCCGCCGGTCCGCCGCCCGCCCCCCCCGCCGCCGCCCGTCCCGGTCTATCCGCCCAAGCAGGATCGCAATTGACCGTGCGGCGGGCTCGCGCCCTCCGGCGATGCGCGGCGGTCGCCGGTCTTGTGTTCGGGCTGGGCCTGGCCGGGAACAGCCTGGCGGACGTGGGCCCCGACAACGGCGGCCCAGGCAGGGTCGCCGACGCCTCGACCGCCACGGGACAGGTCACGGCCTGGGTCCTTGAGACCGCCGACAATCAGGGCCTGCCGTTCCTGATCATCGACAAGATCAACGCCCGGGTTCTGGCCTTCGACCGTGAAGGTCGGCTGCTCGGGACGGCGCCGGTTCTGTTGGGCCTGGCGCAGGGGGACATCTCGCCCCCCGGCATCGGTGACCGTCCCCTGGCCGGCATCGCGCCGCGGGAGCGCATCACGCCGGCGGGACGCTTCCTCGCCTCGATCGGCCAGAACCTGGGGGGCAAGAGCATCCTGTGGATCGACTACGCGGCCGCGCTGTCACTGCATCCGGTCATCACCACCCGGGCCGCGGATCGTCGTCTTCAGCGCCTCGCCACGGACACCGCGCTCGACAACCGGATCTCGTACGGCTGCATCAATGTGCCGGGGACCTTCTACGACGAGGTCGTCCGGCCCTCGTTCAACGGCACGGCCGGGGTCGTCTATATCCTGCCGGAATCGCTGTCGCTGCCGGAGGTGTTTTTCCGTCAGTCCGGCGTGGTCGAACCGACCCCGGCAGCGGGGCGCGCCCACCCTTCCTCCGGCCTCTGATCCCCGCCGGCCGGGTGAGATGGCGGGGCGGGCGTGCATTGCCAGGTCCCGGCCCCGGGGCGCATGGTGCCAAGCGCCCGCGTTCACCGGCGTGTCTCTGGAGACCCGCCATGGCTACCCGTCCCGCCTTTGTCCTGACCGCCCCGACCGTGCCCGTGTTTGTCATCGCCGTGGTGCTGGCGCTGGCCGCGCTGATCGCCCACTTCGGCGGCGTGGCCATCCCCTGGGTCAGCGGCCATGTGGTCGAGACCCTGACCGCCGCCTTCGCGGTGCTGACCGCCGGCGTGGTCTTCCGCGGGCTCTAGAGGGCGCCTACCCCGGCACCACGATGTACCCCGCCCGGGGGAAGTGCACGTGCACGGTCCCGACGGCGTCGTGGTCGCGGGCCAGGACCACGCGCTCGCGATTGGCGGCGACCAGGGTTCCGCTGACCGGGTCACGGCCGTAGTCGTCGGCCATCACCACCACCGCCGCGCCGGGGCTGAGGCCCAGCGGGTCGGCGGTGTCGTGGGCCGGGGCGGGAGCGGGGGAGGCGGCCTTCGCCAGCGCCAGGGCCTCGGCGGCCGGCATCTCCACCCGGTTCCCGTGGCCGATGGCGCGGACGCGGGCCGACCAGTCCCCGAAGTGGACGAAGCCGGCGGTCAGCGGGCCCGAGGCGCCGGGCAGGGCGTTGTCCAGGAACCAGACATTCATCCAGGCGGCGATGTCGGCGAGGCCGGGTGTGTCGCCGTTCAGCCAGCCCGTGCCCGAGGCGGCCAGCTGGTCCTCGATCCAGCCGGCGTGGGCGCGCCACTGGCCCTTCAGCGGACCGCCTGCGGCCTTCATGGCCGCGACATCGAACGGCCGGCCCGACATCGCCTCGCGGTCCTTGATGAAGTCGGCCGGGACGTGGTCGCCCAGCACGCCGAAGATGATCGGCACCGTGGCCTGGAAGAACAGCCGGTCGGCCCACAGGTTGATCGCCCAGTCGAGGCCCCCGCGCACCGCCGCCGGCGCCGGCCAGCGGCGCTCGATCTCGGCCAGGATGACCTGGGTGTCGCAATAGACGTCGGCCCCGATCTGCAGCGACGGCGTGCGGCGATAGCCGCCGGTCAGCGGCAGATAGTCCGGCTTGGGCATCAGGCTGGGGATCTCGACCGAGCGCCAGGAGAGGCCCTTGAGCCCGAACGTCAGCCGCACCTTCTCGGAGAAGGGCGAGGCGTCGAAGTGGTGCAGGATCGGCGTGTCAGGCATGGCGGGGCTCCCTTGACCCGCCATCGGGCCCCGGCGCCGCTGGGGACGTCTACGAGAAAGCACTTTACAATCCAAAGTGAACTGCATAGAAGCGGATCAACGCAGTCCAGCCGGCCGGGAGGGCCCCGCGATGACCGACAACAAGATGCAGACCCTGAAGGACGACATCGCCTTCATGAAGGCCCTGGCCCGCGAGGGCAGCGCCACGCCGCTGCTGTTCGGCGGCAACATGGTCGCCGCCGGCCTGATCTTCGGCGCCGGCTCGGTCGGCCACTGGATGATCGCGACGGACGTCCTGGTCGTCTCGAACTGGGCCTACCTGATCAACTGGCTGGGCGCGGCGCTGGTGTTCGGCGTGGTCTGCACCCTGCTGGTGCGCCGCGCTTCGAAGCGACCGGGCTACAGCGCCGGGGTCAACAAGGCGACCGGCTCGGCCTGGTCGGGCGTCGGCTTCGCCATCTTCGCCATGTGGATGGGCATGATGGCCTACGGCTACCGCACCGGGCACTGGGAGGTGATGAACATCTTCCCGACCCTGATCTTCGCCCTCTACGGCGCGGCCTGGATGGTGGCCGGCGACATGACCGGCAAGCTGTGGATCAAGCTTACGGCGCTCGGCTCGTTCGTCGCCGCGGTCGGGATGGGCTTCCTGAGCGGGGTGAGCGAACAGATGCTCGGCTACGCCGCCTGCCTGGTGCTGCTGGCCGTGCTGCCCGGCCTGATCCTGATGCGTCAGGAACCGACGGACATCGTCTGAAGGGGCGCCGCGTCATGGAAGGCTTCGACATCGACCACATCGACGAGGTGATCCACGGCCGGGTCAGGCTGGGTGTGATGGCCTACCTCTCCGGCGCCGGATCGGCCGACTTCAACACCCTCAAGACCCGGCTGCAGGCCACCGACGGCAATCTCTCGGCCCACCTGCGCAAGCTGGAGGACGCCGGCTTCGTCCGGGTCGAGAAGGCCTTCGTCAACCGCAAGCCGCTGACCACCCTGACCCTGACCGACGCCGGACGGACGGCCTTCGCCGCCTATCTCGACGCCATCGGCAAGCTGGTCGAGGGACGGTGAGGGCGGGGGTGAGCGGAGGGCGGGGTTGCGTCCGCCGCGCCGCGCCCTAGCTTGCCGGGCATGATGAGCCGACGGATCGGACTGACCACTCTGGCGGCGAGCCTGGCTTCGGCCTGCTCGCCGCTCAGCCTGTTCGCCACCCTGACGCCCAAGGATCCCGCCCGCCGCGAGGCGCGGGCCCTGGCCTACGGCGAGGGCGAGCGGCGGCGGCTGGACGTCTACGGCCCGCCGGTCAGCGGCACGGCGCCGGTGGCGATGTTCTTCTACGGCGGATCCTGGGACTCCGGCCGGCGCGAGGACTACGGCTGGGTCGGCCGGGCCCTGGCGGCCCAGGGCTTCGTGACCGTGGTGCCCGACTACCGCCTGTTCCCGCAGGTGCGCTTTCCCGACTTCGTCGAGGACTGCGCCGCCGCCGCCCGCTGGACCGTCGACAACATCGCCCGGCACGGCGGCGACCCGTCCCGGCTGGTGCTGGTCGGCCATTCCGCCGGCGCCTACAACGCCGCCATGCTGGCGCTGGACCGGCGCTGGCTGGGCCGGGCCGGGGTGACGGGGAGCCCGGTGCGGGCCTTCGCCGGCCTGTCGGGACCCTATGACTTCCTGCCGCTGGACGGCCCGGTCACCCGCCGCACCTTCGGCGAGGCGCAGGATCTGGAGGCGACCCAGCCGACAAGGTTCGCCGCCGCCGGCGCGCCGCCCGCCTTCCTGGCCACCGGCGACGCCGACACCACCGTCCGTCCGCGCAACACCCGCAAGCTGGCCGCCGCCCTGCGCGCGGCGGGGGTGCGGGTGGAGGAACGCCACTACGCCGGTCTCAACCACGCCGACACGGTGCTGGCGCTCTCCCGCCCCCTGCGCGGCAAGGCGCCCCTGCTGGCCGAGATGAGCGATTTCCTCAAGACCGCCCTCTAGCGACGGCCCTGTCGGCGCCTACCTAGGGCCATGCGCCTCAATCAGATCACCGCCTCCGCCCGCGATCTCGCCGCCTCGACGGCCTTCTACCAGGCCCTGGGCCTGACGCTGATCGTGCAGACCGACCACTATGTGCGCTTCGAGTGCCCGGACGCCGACGGCGGCGAGCCGGCCACCTTCTCGCTGCACCTCGACCCGCAGGCGAGCGGGGTGCGCCAGACGACGGTCTACTTCGAGGAGGACGACCTGGACGCCACGGTCGAGCGGCTGAAGGTCGCCGGGCTGACGTTCGATAGCGATCCCGTTGACCAGCGCTGGCTGTGGCGCGAGGCCTACCTGCGCGACCCGACCGGCAATGTCATCTGCCTCTACAGCGCCCCGAAGACGCGGCGGTTTCCGCCGTGGCGGCTGGAGGGGTAGGGGCGGCCGCCACATCCAGAGCGCTCGTCATGGCCCGACTTGTTCGGGCCACCCATGATCAAGTGAGAAGCCGTTGGAGCACGGACCTTGCGTTCAGATTCCCGCGTCACCACGCATGGCTGGCCCGAACAAGTCGGGCCATGACGGGGGAGAGGCGTTCGGTCGTGACTCGCTCAGTCCACCCCGACCCAGCCGTACTTGAGGATCACCGACAGGGTCCAGGGATCCTTGCCCCGCGACTGGACGTCGTCCAGCCGCCAGCGGCCGTCGATCCGTTCCCAGTAGAAGGCGAGCACCTCGTCGCGGTCCATGTTGCGGAAGCGGGCGATGACGATCCGGCGGCCGTCGTTACCGATCACCGGCTCGCCGCCGAACGAGAAGCCCGACAGCTCGGAGTCCTGGGCGTTGACCCAGAAATCGAAGTCCACCCGCCCGACTTCGCCCCCGGCGTCGCGGCGCATGTCGGCCCACAGCGCGGCGAGGCGCGGGGTGTACAGGGCGGCCGGCGTCTCCCACGGCTGATGGCTGACGAGGCGGTCATAGACGGCGGCCACATAGACCTCCGGCTCGTCGTCCAGCGACTGGGCCCGGGCGCCCAGTGGCAGGCTGATCAGCAACGCGATGAGCATCAGAAGGCGCATGCAGGTCCCTTTCCGGCGTCGCCGGCGCGATAACGGTGAAATATGGCATGCGGCATTCGCAACCCCTTTGCCAATGATTCCAGCAGGTTGACGCGCACGTAAGGAGAGCCTGCCGCGACCCGGCTGCGGCGACATGCTGCAGCGCAATTGAAACGGCGTTTCGGAGTCGCTATATCCGCTGCCTCCCAAGGGCGGCCTTTGTTTGTGCGGCGCCGCGATCACTCCGACGATCGAAGGTAGTAACCCGATGCTGCTGACCATGATGAAGGCCAAGCTGCACCGCGCCACGGTGACCCAGGCCGATCTCGACTATGAAGGTTCGATCGCCATCGACCGCGATCTGCTCGACGCGTCCGGCATCCTGCCGCACGAGCAGGTCGATGTGCTCAACATCACCAACGGCGCCCGCTTCACCACCTACGCCATCGAGGCCCCGCGCGGCTCGAAGGTGATCGGCGTCAACGGCGCCGCCGCCCGCCTGGTGCAGAAGGGCGACAAGGTCATTGTCGTGACCTACTGCCAGATGCCGGCCGAGGAAGCCCGCAACTACAACCCGGCCGTGGTCCTGCTGGACGACGCCAACGAGCCCAAGCGCGCGGCCTGAGTTTTCAGCCGAAGACTGTTGAGCAAGGCGGGCATGCGGCGCATGCTCGTCCGATGACCCGCGCCCTCCTGATCAGCCTTTCCGCCCTGGCCCTGCTGGCCGCCTGCAACCAGGCTCCCAAGGGGACCGACGTCAACCAGCTCGACGCCGCCGTCAGCGACGCCGTGGGCGATCCCAACACCTGCGTGCTGCTGGTCGAGAAGCCCTCGGGCAAGGTCGTCTACCGCTATGGCACCTACGCCAACTGCAGCCGCGTGCTGCCGGCCTGCACCGATCCCGCCGCGACCCTGACCGCCGACGCGCTGGCCAAGCTGGCCGCCGCCGGCGATGTGCGCACCATCAGTTGCGACAGCGGCCCGGCGGGCGAAAACCGCGTCGCCTGGGCGACGGGGCCGGTCCCGAAGACCCCCGCTTCGAAGCCCGGAGATCTCGCCTACGCCGCCCTGATGGAGGGCCCCGGCGTCCTGCCGGGCCGCGAAATCGCCATCCGCCTTGAAGCGGCGCTGGCCAAGGGCGGGATGTAGGGCGCCGAGCTTTTGGTCCGCGCCGCCGCGTGCTAACCGGCGGGGGCGCTTCGGGGGCCCGTAGCTCAATGGTTAGAGCCGACCGCTCATAACGGTCTGGTTGGGGGTTCGAGTCCCTCCGGGCCTACCACCCCTGTTCAAGCTTTCGCTGTCTCGTCGCCAACGCGCCTTAAAGCTGCGGTTCATGTCGGATACGCCACACAGGCCGCGACGGGGACGTTCGAGCCCCGCACTGGAGAAACACCTTATGAAAGCCCTCTTCCGCGCCGCCGCCGTCTCGGCCCTGCTCGTCGCCGGAACCGTCGGACTCGCCGGGACCGCCTCGGCCCAGACCGTTCCCGCCAGCGCCGCCGACACGGTCTTCCGCGCCACCACGATCAGCCTCTCGGCCTATGGCGAAGTCCGCCAGCGTCCCGACCAGGCGACGATCAGCCTGGGCGTGACCACCGAGGCGCCGACGGCGGCCGAGGCCATGCGCCTGAACGCCGTGAAGATGAACCAGGTCATCGCGGCCCTGAAGAAGGGCGGCATCGCCGACCGTGACATCCAGACCAGCGGCCTGAACCTCAATCCGCAGTACGTCTACGTCGAGAACCAGCCGCCGCGCCTCTCCGGCTACCAGGCGTCCAACACCGTCACCGTCGTGGTGCGCGACCTGAACCGGCTGGGCCAGGCCGTCGACGCGACCGTCAATGCCGGCGCGACCAACATCGGCGGCATCAGCTTCGGCCTGCAGGACGCCTCGGCGGCCGAGGACGCGGCGCGGATCGAGGCGGCCAAGGCGCTGCAGGCCCGGGCCGAGCTCTACGCCCGCGCCATGGGCTATCGCGTCGCCCGGCTGGTGACCTTCAGCGAGGGCGGCGGCTACAGCGCCCCGCCGCCGATGCCGGTCTACGCCATGGCGCGCATGGACAAGGCCGAGTCGACCCCGGTCGAGGCCGGCGAGCTGAAGGTCCGCATCGACGTCTCGGCGACCTTCGAACTGGTGAAGTAGTCTTCGGCAGGGTCTCCTCCGCCAGGGCGGGGGAGACCCTGGTCCCGCCCCGCGGGTCTTGACGAGGCGGTGTCGCCCCGGGCGTAGTTCCGCGTTGGAACCACGGCCCCGGAGAGGCAGGCATGGCCCGGACCGCCGCTCTGCTCCTTGTTTGCGCCGCGCTGCTCGGCGCCCCGTCGGCGGCGACGGCGCGTGAGGACGAGCGCCCGTTCGTCGGCGAATACATGAACGAGCTGGGCGACTATCTGATTGTCGACTGCGGCGGCCCGGAGACCTGCGAATACACCCTGGTGCGGGATGATCGCCTGCGCAGGCTGGTCGAACGCTACGGCGACGACGTCGGCCGCATCGCCTTCACCGGCGTGGTCATCGAGGCCTGCCGCGACTGGCGCTCGACCCGCTACGCCTGCTCGACCTCGAAGGACGGCAAGGCCGTGGCCATCCTCTGGTGGACCGACTCCAAGCCGGTGGATTGAGCCTCCCGGAGCGTCATGGCCCGAACTTGTTCGGGCCACCCATGCGTGGTGAGCCTGCCGGCTTCGTGCGTGCTTCGACACGCGGTCTGCGACCGCTGCTCAGCATGACGTGGATGGATAGCCTTCCAACGACGTCATCCTGAGCAGCCGCGCAGCGGCGTGTCGAAGGACGCAAGGCGGTTCCGTCCTCGCCCCCTAGACCCCCGCAACCTCACACACATGCGCCCACTCCGCGTCCGTCACCGGCTGCACCGACAGCCGGAACGAGGTGACCAGCGACATGGCCGCCAGCGCCGGGTCGGCCTTGGCCTGGGCCAGGGTGAAGGGGCGGGGCAGGGGCTCCACAGCCTTGATGTCCACGCAGACGAAGCGGGCGCTCTCGTCGGTCGGGTCGGGGTAGTGCTCGCGGATCACTTCGGCGATCCCGACGATCTCCTTGCCGGCCTGGGAGTGGTAGAAGAAGCAGCGGTCGCCCGTCTTCATGGCCATCAGGTTCAGCTTGGCGGTGTGGTTGCGCACCCCGGTCCAGGGCTCGCCCTTGTCGCCGGTGGCGACCAGGTCGTCCCAGCCGAACACGTCGGGTTCCGATTTCAGCAGCCAGAAGGCCATGCGCGCGCTCCGATCCGGATTCGCGCCGACGCTAGCAGGGCCGCGCCGGGCGGCCTATATCGCCCTCACCATGGCCGAAGCCTTCAATGACCTGACCCTCTCCGCCGACCGCGAGGCCCGCTATGCCGAGGTGGCGGCCGAGATCGCCGCCGTGCTCGACGGCGAGCCGAACCTGACCGCGCGAATGGCCACGGTGGCCTCGATGCTGGCCGCCAGCTTCGACCACTACTTCTGGACCGGCTTCTATGTGGTCGATCCAGACAAGGGCGATGAACTGGTCGTCGGTCCCTACCAGGGCACGCTCGGCTGCCTGCGCATCGCCTTCGGCCGCGGCGTCTGCGGCGCGGCGGCGGCCACCGGCCAGACCCAGCTGGTCCCCGACGTCCACGCCTTCCCGGGCCACATCGCCTGCGACAGCCGCTCGCAGAGCGAGGTGGTGGTCCCGGTGTTCGGCCCGGACGGCAAGCTGATCGCCGTGCTGGACGTGGACAGCGACCAGCCGGCGGCCTTCGACGAGGTGGACGCCCGGTGGCTGGAGCGGATTTTGGCGGCGACGTTCGGCTGAGAGGCGTTGCGTCCTTCGACACGCCGCTTCGCGGCTGCTCAGGATGACGTGGTTTGAAGGCTATCCTCCTACGTCATGCTGAGCAGCGCCGCAGGCGCGTGTCGAAGCACGCAGGGCGGTTAACCCTGCCTTCGCCCCCCGCCATGCAAACTCCGCCCCCATGACTCCCGCCGTCTCCATCATCATCCCCACGCAGCGCCGGCCGGCCGGGCTGGCCGCGGCCATGGCTTCGGCGCTGGCGCAGGCGGGGGTCGATCCGGCCACCGTCGAGCTGGTGGTGGCCGACAATGACCAGGTCCCCTCGGCGCGGGAGGCGGTCGAGGCCGCCGCCAAGGCCGCGCCGTTTCCGGTGACCTACGTCCATGAGCCGGCCGCCGGCGTCGCCAACGTCCGCAACACCGCGCTGACCGTCGCCCGCGGCGGCCTGATCGCCTTTCTTGATGACGACCAGGAGGCCCCGCCGGGATGGCTGGCCGCGCTGCTGGCCGTGCAGGCCGTGACCGGCGCCGATGTCGTCTTCGGGCCCGTCCAGGCCCGCGCGCCGGAGTTGGTCACCGAGCATCGCGCCTATTTCGAGCGCTTCTTCTCGCGGCTGGACGACAGCGCCGAGGGGCCGATCGACCACTTCTATGGCTGCGGCAACAGCCTGATCCGCCGCGCCGCTCTGCCGGCTCATCAGCCCTTCGCGGTCGAGCGCAACCAGATCGGCGGCGAGGACGACCTGCTGTTCGGCAACCTGCAGGCGGCCGGCGCGCGCTTCGCCTGGGCGCCCGGGGCCTGGGTGTGGGAGGACCCGGTCCCGGCCCGGCTGACCCTGCGCTACACGCTGGCGCGGGCGTTCGGCTATGGCCAGGGCCCGACCGAGCACTGCTGGTCCGCCACGCCCCGCGACCTGCCCGGCGTCGTCAAATGGATGCTGGTCGGCCTGGCCCAGACCGCCGTGTTCGGGCCCGTCGCCCTGCTCAAATGGGCGCTGCGCCGCCCGGACCGCGCCGCCGCCCTGGACCGCGCCGCCCGCGGGCTGGGCAAGACCTTCTGGTGGGGGCCGTTCCGGCTGAACTTCTACGGCCGCACGGCCTGAGAGCGCTTGCCCCCGACCCCCTCGCGATCCAGATAGGGGGCATGAGCGGTCAGCACACCTTTGTTCCCGGCGGCGATCCGGCCGGCGACGCCCGCGCCCTGCGCGACGCGTTCGGCTGTTTCACCACGGGGGTGACGGTGGTCACCACCCTGGACGGCGACCGCCCGGTCGGGTTCACCGCCAACAGCTTCACCTCCGTGTCGCTGGACCCGCCGCTGGCGCTGGTCTCCATCGGGCTCAACGCCTCCTGCCTGCCGGCGCTGCAGACCAGCGGCCGGTTCGTCGTGAACGTGCTGCACGTCGACCAGGAGGCGGTGGCCCGCCAGTTCACGCGCAAGGACGGCGACCGCTTCGAGGGTCTGGAGACCCAGGTCTGGGGCACCGGCGTGCCGGCGCTGTCGGGCTGCATGGCCAACTTCGAGTGCGAGACGCACCACAGCTTCGACGCCGGCGACCACCGGGTGTTCGTCGGCCGGATCCTGCGGGTGTTCCACGACGCCGACCACGAGCCGCTGGTCTATCTGCGCGGCGGCTATCGCCGGGTGCACACCGATGCGCCGTCAGACGAGGTCGGTCACGGCACGCCGGCGGGCGATCGCGCGCTCTAGAGCCCCTCGAGGCTCTTCATCCAGGCGATGATGTCGGCGATCTGCTCGGGGGCGTACTCGTATTCCGGCATGGCCGGGTGTCCGGACAGGATGCCCTCGGCCAGGGCCTCCTCCAGCGTGTCCAGCGGGTACCGGTCGTGCAGGGTGCGGAACGGCGGCGCGGGGCTGAAATCACTGGAGCCGGTCGCCTCGACGGCATGGCAGCCGCCGCAGTCGCGCTGGACCAGGGCGTGGCCGCGCTCGGCGGAAGGAACGACGGCGGGGGCCGTCGCCGGGGGCGTTTCCTCCCCGGCGGCCGGCGAGGCCGGCTGGCGGGCCATGCCGAGGACGGCGACCACGGCGACCATGGTCAACATGACGGCGGGAAGGGGGCGCGCATGACGGACTCCGTTGGTTATCGCGAGTTATGCGCGCTGTCGGCCGCGCGGGGAAGGGGCGATGTTGACGCGGTGCTCGACTTTGGCGGCCCTTACCGCCCCCAGTCCCGCACGAAGCGGTCGAGCAGGCGCACGCCGTAGCCCGCCGAGCCGGCCGGCTTCCAGTCGTTCGGGCCGCCATAGGCGACGCCGGCGATGTCCAGATGCGCCCAGGGGATGTCGCGGCTGATGAACTCGCCGATGAACCAGGCGCCCGTGCCGGCCCCGGGACCGTCGCCGCTGTTCTTGATGTCGGCGATGGTCGAGCTGGTGTCCTTGGCGTAGCTGGGATGCAGCGGCAGGCGCCACAGGTCCTCGCCCGTGGCCGCGCCGGCGGCGGCCAGCCTGTCGGCCAGATCGTCATGGCGGCTGAACAGCCCGGCGTAGTCGTCGCCCAGCGCCCCGACCACCGCGCCGGTCAGGGTGGCGATGTCGACCACGACGGCCGGCTTCAGGTTGCGCTCGGTCCAGGACAGGGCGTCGGCCAGCACCAGCCGGCCCTCGGCGTCGGTGTTGATCACCTCGATCGTCTTGCCGTTCATGGCGGTCAGCACGTCGCCGGGGCGGATGGCGGCGCCGTCGGGCATGTTCTCGGCCAGGGCGGCGACGGCGACGACGTCGACCGGGGCGGCCGACCTCGACAGCGACAGCACCGTGGCCACCACGGCTGCGGCGCCGGACATGTCCATCTTCATGTTGCCCATGTTGGCGCCCGGCTTGATCGAGATGCCGCCGCTGTCGAAGGTGATGCCCTTGCCGGCCAGCACCACCGGCCCGCCGGCCGGGGCGCCCGCGCCCTTGTAGCGGACGACCAGCAGCCGGGGCGGCCGGGCCGAGCCGGCGCCGACCCCGGTCAGGGCCCCCATGCCCAGCTTCTGCATCGCCGCAACGTCCAGCACCTCGATGCTCACGCCCGGCACGCCGGCGAAGGCGGCGCGGGCGCGGTCGACGAAGCTCTCCGGATAGACGGCGTTGGCCGGCTCGTTGGACAGGTCGCGGGCCCATTCCATGGCCTCGACCAGCGGCAGGCCGCGGGTCTTGTAGAGGGCGTCGGCCGCCCTGGCCGCATCGGCGACGACGGTGACCGGCGCGGCCGCGGCCGACTTGCGGTCGGTGGCGTAGAGGTCGGAGCGGTATTCGCCGAGGCCAAAGCCCGTGGCCAGCTCGGAGAGGCTCGCCGCGTCCATGTCGCCCGCAAGCACGGTGACGATCGCCGCCTCTCCGGCCAGGGCCCTGCCGGCCACGGCGCCGGACATCTGGACGTCGGCGGCCGTGGGCGTCTCGCCCAGGCCCAGAAGCAGGATCTGGTCGAAGCCGCCGATCCCGCGCAGCGTCAGGGTCTTGCGGGCCCCGTACTTGAACCCGGCGGCCGTGGCGGCGCGGGCGATGGCGGCGCGATGCTCGGACGGCAGGCTCTCGGCCCGGGCGGCGGCCTGGTCGGCGCTCCCGGCCGGGATGACCAGCAGGCCGCCGAACGCGACGGCGGTCGAGGTGAAGGTGACCGGGCGGCGCGGCGTGGCCTGGGCCTTGGCGGGCGAGGTCTTCGCGGCCGGCGCGGCGGCGGGGGCGGCGAAGGCGGCGGGGGCGGCGGCGAGCGCGGCGGCCAGGCCGGCCACGACGGCGGTGCGGATCAGGGACAAGGCAGGCTCCGGATTTTGTGACTTGAAAGCCCTATCCGATCGGCTCGCCGCTCCGGAAGCGCACGGCGGTCTTCATTGCGCGGAATTAACCTTTGGCCGCGTCGTCGTCTTGGCCTTTGAACGCCGTCCGGATCGGCGCCATGGTTGAACGATAACAAGGAAACGCCGCATGCTCCGCCCCTCCGCCGCCGCGCTCGCCGCGCTGACGCTCGCCGCCTGCAACGGGGCGGCCGAGCTGCCGTCCGAAGCCACCTACGGCCCGTCGCCGACCCTGACCGCGCCGGACCCCAACGGCCCGATCCCGACGCTGAATCCGGCCAAGGCGGTCGGCTGGCCGGCGGGCGGCAAGCCGACGGCGCCGGCGGGCATGACGGTGACGCGCTTCGCCGAGGGCCTGGACCATCCGCGCTGGCTCTACCTGCTGCCCAACGGCGACGTGCTGGTCGCCGAGAGCAACAGTCCGCCGCGCGAGGAAAAGGGCCTGACCGCCTGGGTCGCGAAGATGATGATGAAGCGGGCCGGAGCCGGGGTGCCCAGCGCCAACCGCGTCACCCTGCTGCGCGACGCCGACGGCGACGGCGTGGCCGAGGTGAAGACCCCGCTGCTGACGGGCCTCAACTCGCCGTTCGGCATGGCCCTGGTCGGGGAGTGGCTGTACGTGGCCAATACCGACGCGGTGCTGCGCTGGCGCTACGTCGCCGGCGGCCCGGCGCCGACCGGCCCGGGCGAGAAGGTCGTCGACCTGCCGACCGGCGAGCCCAACGGCCACTGGACCAGGAACCTGCTGGTCAGCGCCGACGGGACAAAGCTCTACATCTCCGTCGGATCGCACTCCAACCTGGCCGAGGGCGGCATCGAGAAGGAGAAGAACCGGGCCGGCATCCTCGAGCTCGACCTCGCCACCGGCGCGTTGCGGCAGTTCGCCAGCGGCCTGCGCAACCCGGTCGGCCTGGCCTTCGAGCCGACCGGCGGCGCGCTGTGGACGGCGGTCAACGAGCGCGACATGCTCGGCCACGACCTGGTGCCCGACTACATGACCAGCGTGAAGGACGGCGGCTTCTACGGCTGGCCCTACAGCTACTTCGGCCAGAACGTCGACGACCGCATGCAGCCGCAGAACCCGGACCTGGTGGCCAGGGCCATCGTCCCCGACTACGCGCTGGGCGCCCACACCGCCTCGCTGGGCCTGACCTTCTATCCGGCCGGCGGATCGCTGGGCGCGGCCTACGGCGGCGGGGCCTTCGTCGGCCAGCACGGCTCGTGGAACCGCAAGCCGGTCAGCGGCTACAAGGTGGTCTTCGTGCCCTTCGCCGCCGGCAAGCCGAGCGGCAAGGCCCAGGACTTCCTGACCGGCTTCCTCGACGCCAGGGGCCAGGCGCTGGGACGGCCGGTCGGCGTGATCCCTGACAGCAAGGGCGCGCTGCTGGTGGCCGACGATGTGGGGAACATCATCTGGCGGGTGGCGAAGGGGTAGGGCGCTGGACTCTTCCTTTGGTTGACGACATGTTTCTCGCTAACTCAAGGAGGCGAACATGCTGTCAGCTAAGGCGATCCTGCAAGCAGCCCCCAGTTCGGGCGCGGCCACTGTTAATTTCTCCGGCGCTTGGAGAAACCAGCTCGGCTCCGTGATGATCCTGACAGTGGCGGGTCAACGTGTGACGGGAACGTATTCGAGCCCGGTCAGTAGTGATGGAAGCAGTGTCAACGGCGAGCTCGTGGGCTTCGTTGATGGTGATTTGATCACGTTCGTCGTTAACTGGACAACACCCGCTTCTCTGACGGCCTGGACCGGGCAACTACTGAGTACTGGCGGAAGGGACGTCATCAAGACGCTTTGGCTTCTGGTTCAAAACGTGCCGGATGCAAGTGAGCCAAATGGCCTGTGGCAGTCCACGCTGACCGGCGCAGACGATTTCGAGCGACCACAGGCATAAAAAAGCCCCTCCGGTAAGGGAGGGGCTTTGAAGTCTGGAATGATCGAAACGCCCTACAGCGCTTCGACGATCGTCACGTTGGCCAGGCCGCCGCCTTCGCACATGGTCTGCAGGCCGTAGCGCTTGCCGTTCTTGCGCAGGGCGTGGATCAGGGTGCTCATCAGCTTGGTGCCCGAGCCGCCCAGCGGGTGGCCCAGCGCGATGGCGCCGCCGTTGACGTTCAGCTTGGACGGGTCGGCGTCGTTGCCCTGCAGCCAGGCCAGCGGCACCGGCGCGAAGGCTTCGTTCACTTCGTACAGGTCGATCTCGTTGATCGACATGCCGGCCCGCTTGAGGGCCTTCTGGGTGGCGAACACCGGCTCTTCCAGCATGACGACGGGGTCGCCGGCGGTGACGGTCATGTGGTGGATGCGGGCCAGCGGGGCGACGCCCAGGGCCTTGAGGCCGCGCTCGTTGACTACCATCACGCCCGAGGCGCCGTCGCAGATCTGGCTGGAGGTCGCGGCGGTCACGGTGCCGCCCTCGACCAGCAGCTTGACGCCCTTGATGCCGTCCAGGCTGGCGTCGAAGCGGATGCCCTCGTCGATCGCGTGGATCTCCTTGGTGCCGTCGGCCAGGGTGATCTCGACGGCGATGATCTCGCCGTCAAAGGCGCCGGCCTTGGTCGCGGCGATGGCCTTCTGGTGGCTGGAGTAGCCGAAGGCGTCGAGGTCGTCCTTGGTGAAGCCGTACTTCTTGGCGATCATCTCGGCGCCGGCGAACTGGCTGAACTGGATGCCGGGGTAACGCGCCTGGATCTGCGGGCTCATGTAGGTGCCCATGCCGGCCTTGGCGGCCAGGACCGAGGGGCTGCCCATCGGCACGCGGCTCATGCTCTCGACGCCGGCGGCGATGACCACGTCCATCTGGCCGCTCATCACGGTGGCGGCGGCGAAGTGCAGCGCCTGCTGGCTGGAGCCGCACTGACGGTCGACGCTGGTGGCCGGCACGCTTTCCGGCAGGCCCGAGGCCAGCACCGCGTTGCGGGCGATGTTGACGGCCTGTTCGCCGCCCTGGCCCACGCAGCCCATGATCACGTCCTCGATCAGGGCCGGGTCGGCCTTGGTCTGGGCGACCAGCGACTTGAGCACTTCACCGGCCAGATCGGCGGGGTGCCATCCGGCCAGACGGCTGCCCTTGCGGCCACCGGCGGTGCGTCCCGCCGCTACGATATAGGCTTCGCCCATGGGGTCTCTCCCTGAGAGGTTTTCGTTTACGTTCGCGGCAATCTACTCATCCGAACGTGCGCGTCGAGTATGACCTTGCGTCACATATATAGGCGCTTTCGCGTGGATAGGCGCCAGTCCTCCCCGGCTTGCCGGGGAGGGGGACCACGCGGAGCGTGGTGGAGGGGCAGCGCCGCCGCCGGCCATCCGGGGACGTGTACCTCTTCGGTACGTGTCCCCGTCCGCTCCCACCGCGCTCCCCAAACACCCCGCTCATCCTCGCGGAAGCGAGGGGATTGTCACACCCTAAGGGCGTGCTACAGAGCCGAGATGTTCTTAAGATTGAGTAGGCGAAGTCGTGGCCGAAGCCCAGGGCGCCGCTGACATCTACCTTCGCCGAGGTGCGCTGCTCGTGGTCGCGGCCTCCCTGGTGGATGGCGCGAGCCCGGATGAGCGCGGTGTCTGGACCGGCCTGACGACCGATGACTTTGACGCCGCCTGCCGGCTGCAAGGCCCGGAGGCGCCCGACAGCGCGCTGGGGGCGGACCTGCGCTTCGCGCTCGTCGAGAGCCGTATCGGCGTCCCGGCGCCGGAGGCGTGGGCGACCAAGGGAATGGACGGGGAGAAGCCGGAGGTGGACTCCCGGCTGGCCGCCGCGTTCGGTCTCCCGGGTCCGGCGAGGCTCTATGCCGGCATGCTGTCCTGCTTCGCCTCATGGTCACTGGGGGAGGTGTTGCTGATTCCAACGAAACGACGGCGCGGCGGGCGCTTCGAGGGGTTCCAGCCCGCGTGGCGGGACCAGCATCCCGACGTGATCATTCCGTTTGCTGCGTCCGATGCTGAGCTCGGCGCTGCGATCCGTACCTGCCTTCGAAACTGTCTCTGACGCCGTGAGCCGGGCGGGAGTGGGCGGTTCGTGGCCCTTCCGTCAGGAAGGGTCCGCCCCGTCGATCTCATGGCCGCCAGCGTGCCGGACGGGCCAGGTCCGTCAAGGACAGCGCTTCGCGCTGCCGCGCGGCGGCGGGCCGCAGGCCCGTCCTTGACCGACCTGACCCGCCCGGCGAAGGCTCGGCATGAGATTGAGGGTTACTTGAAGAGTTCCGAGAAGGTCTCGGTTAGCTCACACGAGCGGCGAGGTCCGAGAGGAACGCTTATTCCAACTATATCATCCGGCGTCTTGAGTAATTCGATCGCGCGAATAGCACGCTCAGGTTTCTGACCGTTTTCAGCACCCGCCGGATAATAGTCTTCGATCGCTCCCCGAGATAACACGCAGATGCCAACGGCCCGGAGCGCGTCGAGAAGCGGTACCATCGCGTTTCTCGAATCATCGTCTTCTAGGCAGGCCTTGAGGCGGGCGTCCTCCTGTTCCCAAGTGAACAGGCCTGCAAACATATCGATCGTGTCGGCTCTCAGTTGGCCGGTGCGTTGCAGCTCATCCAACGCATCCTTCGCTCGGCCATAGCGATCGCGCCAACTGTTAGTGTGAATCTTGTCTCTGATCTTGCGAGAGGTTGGCTCTGGCTTGAGACCTAGCGCCTGAACGCGCCCGTCGATCATCTGCAAAACTTGGGCGCGAATTTCGGCAATCGGGATTGGCGCGCAGAGATGCTGATAGCCGTCAAAAATCACGTCGAGGTCAGCGACAATTTTCACCTCAATCCCAAAAGCTTCAAAAAAACGACGAAACTTCCGGAAGTTTCCCTTTCCTGACACCCTTACCATCGCGATACATCGACGATCGAAGCACCAATCGTTGTTGAGAACTCTTGCCGCGTGGCGGCAAAACGCGTCGTCCGACTCACCTTCAAACAGGACGACCCGTCTACTGAAGAATGCCGCATCCGAATGCTCAAACTTAGTAAGCCGAAATACTTCAGCGTTGTCGGGCTCAAGAGAAAAGTTGATTGGAAATAAATGGCCTTCCGGCTTGGGTGCAGCATCAACCTTCGCAATGCGAACGAAGCTCGCGGTGACGCCCGGTGCAAAGAACAGAGGCGAGTGAGTGGTTACCACCATCTGGTGCTCGGCACTGATCTTGGCCAGGGTGTCAAAGAGCACGCGCTGCGAGCGCGGATGAAGATAGAGTTCAGGTTCTTCAAACAAGAACAGGAGGGGGCGGGGTGCCGGCGCGTCGGACCCTTGCGCCGCTGGCTCCTGAATTTGACTGCGGTGATGAACGTAGGCTTGTAGAACTGCAAACGTCAGTGACCGCTTTATCCCGTCTCCTTTGTTTTCAATTAGATCGCGAGAGCCATCATTAACGAATATCTGAGCGCTATTTAGAATTGCTTTGAGCTCTGGTGGTGGAATGTTCAATTCGACACGAACTGATGGAAAGTTCTCGTTGAGAAAGCCCTCGATGCGCTGCTCCATCGCTTGAACCCGCGCGTGGCGACCATCAATGACGTCGCCATCTTTCTCCGTTCTATTTAGAAGAGAGTTGAGAGTTGTAAGTGCGTGCTCAATCTGGTGTAGATCGGGCTGAAGCTCATCTAGTAGCAAACCAAGGAGTTGACCAAATGTGGTCGATTGGGCGGTCTTAAGATCATCACCTAGGTTCTTGACCGCTGGAATGTAGATGGGCTCTGGGATTAAGTTTGCGATCGAGGATGCGATGCCGGTCGGCAGTGCTCCCTCTACGAGATCGAACTGGTCTGCGGGCAAGGCGGCAATGCGATTGGCGAGGTATTCCTTAGCGCCAGTGATGTTGGCGCCATTCGGCAATCCATCGCTGAACTCGGGAGTGAGCTCCTGAACCGCAGCGGCGACTGCTGCGCCCCTGGCACCCGAGAGCGCAGCGCTGATGGCGTCCTCCCTGTAGCGAGGCTCCCGAGGCATGCGGCGCATTGTGGCCGTTTCGCATTTCTGCTCCGGCCGATATCGGACAATTAGCTGCAGGCAATCATCGACAACTAAGTCCGAAATTCGCTGGCGATGCTCTGCCGCGAGGCGCGCGATGTGGTGCTCGGTGACACCCGAGAAGCGGAGTCGAAACTCTACTGGTGCCGCCGGGTCATAGTGCAGGGCGAGGGGAAGTTGTCCCGACCTGTTGAGTGCGTAGACGATGGCTTGAAGGACCGAGGATTTTCCAGAGTTGTTTTCACCAACTAGGCAGCTGAACGAACTTGGTCGAAACTCGACTTCGCGGAGGCCCTTGAAGTTGGTGATCTGGATGCAATCGAGCTGCATGACGTCCCTCCGATGACCATGAATGCCGGGAGGCGAACAAAAGCGCTAGCCTCCATCTCGCACACGCCAAGCGAGAGCCCCCCCTTTCACACCCCCATCACCACCGTATTCTTCACCTCCTCCAGCACCGCATAGGTCCGCGTCTCGCGCACGCCCGGCAGGTTGACCAGGGTCTCGCCGAGGAAGGCGCGGTACGCCGCCATGTCCGACACCCGCGCCTTGATCAGGTAGTCGAAGCCGCCGGCGACCATGTGGCACTCCAGGATCTCCGGGGTTCTGCGCACGGTGGCTGCGAACTTCTCGAAGGTGTCGGCGGTGGTGCGGTCCAGCTGGATCTCGACGAAGATCATCAGGGCGCGGTCGATCTTCTCCGGATCGAGCAGGGCGGCGAAGCCGGTGATGAAGCCGCGCTCGCGCAGGCGGCGGAAACGGTCGTGGCAGGCGGCGGGGGACAGGCCGACGGCGGCGGCCAGGTCCTGGTTGGTGATCCGGCCGTCGGCCTGCAGCACGCGCAGGAGGCGGCGGTCGGTCTCGTCCAGCGTATGAAGATTGTTCGGCGGATGCGGGCTCATGCGTGGAAATCTACGGCCGACGGGCGAAGATACCAAGCACATTTGGCGTGAACGCAGGCATAACCGGCGTATCTTCAGCCCTCTCCGCCAACACGGTCGCCGTCCGCCATGCGCAAGCCCTCGCCCCTCGTCGCGGCCCGCGCCGCCATCGCGCCGCTGTACCGCGCCCCCGAGCCCGTGCGGCTGGCCGCCCTGATCCCGGACGCCCGGCTGGACGCCGCCGGCCGCGCGCGGGTCGAGGCCCAGGCCCGCCTGCTGCTGGCCGACCTGCGCAAGGCCGGGACCGAGGGCTGGGTCGAGCAGTTCCTGCAGGAATACAGCCTGACCACCGACGAGGGCGTGGCCCTGCTGTCGCTGGCCGAGGCCTACCTGCGCGTGCCCGACCCGCTGACCGCCGCCGACCTGGTGCGCGACAAGCTGGGCCGCGCCGACTGGAGCGCCCACCGCGGGGCGTCGGACTCGGTGCTGGTCAACTCCGCCACGCTCGGCCTGATCCTGGCGCGCGGCCTGATGGACGACGAGGCCGGCGCCCTGAAGAAGCTGGTCGGGCGGCTGGGCGAGCCGGCGATCCTGAAAGCCGTGGCCACGGCCATGCAGATGATGGGCGAAGCCTTCGTGCTGGGCCGCACCATCGAGGAGGCGCTCAAGCGCGCCGACCGCCGGGGCTCCGTGGCCTTCCGCCACAGCTTCGACATGCTGGGCGAGGCGGCGAAGACCGCCGCCGACGCCGACCGCTACCTGAAGGCCTATGTCGACGCCATCGAGGTCATCGGCCGCTCCGAGGGCGGGAAGGGCGACATGCACGCCCGCGACAGCATCTCGGTCAAGCTGTCGGCCATCCACCCGCGCTACGAGACGGCCAAGGACGCCCGAGCCGTGCCCGAGCTGATCGAGCGCACGCTGCGGCTGGCCCGGCTGGCCAAGCTGCACGGCATCGGCCTGACCATCGACGCCGAGGAGGCCGAGCGGCTGGAGATGAGTCTGGACATCATCGCCGCCGTCGCCGCCGATCCGGACCTGACCGGCTGGGACGGCCTGGGCATGGCGGTGCAGGCCTATCAGCGCCGGGCGCCGGCGCTGATCGCCTGGGTCAACGCGCTGGGCCTCGCCACCGGTCGGCGCATCACCGTGCGGCTGGTCAAGGGCGCCTACTGGGACAGCGAGATCAAGCGCGGCCAGGAACGGGGCCTCGCCGACTATCCGGTCTTCACCCGCAAGGCGGCGACCGACGTGTCCTACCTGGCCTGCGCCAAGGCCATGCTGGCCTCGCCCGGCATCTATCCCGCCTTCGCCACCCACAACGCCCTGACCGTGGCGACCATCCTGGATTGGGCGGGCGAGCGGCGGGATTTCGAGTTCCAGCGCCTGCACGGCATGGGCGCGGGCCTCTATGAGCGGCTGATCGCCGAGCAGGGCGTGGCGGCGCGGGTCTATGCGCCGGTCGGCGGCTATCGCGACCTGCTGGCCTATCTCGTGCGCCGCCTGCTCGAGAACGGGGCCAACACCAGCTTCGTCCACCAGATCGCCGACGAGACCATCTCCGACGACGAGCTGCTCGCCGACCCCGTCGCCCTCGTCGAGGCCGCCGGCCTCCAGCCGCACAGCAGGATTCCCAGCCCCATGGCCCTCTACGCCCCCGAACGCGTCAACTCCGCCGGCCTGGACCTCACCGACCGCGCCGTGCTGGACGGCCTGACCGCCGCGATGGCGAAGGTGTGGGCCGCGTCGCAGAAGGCCGCGCCGCTGATCGGCGGCAAGGCTGTGGCCGGCGCCGGCAAGCCCGTGACCGATCCGGCCGATGCGCGCCGCGTGGTCGGGCAGGTGGTCGAGGCCAGCGTCGCCGACGTCGACCGCGCCCTTTCGCTGGCGCACGCCGCCCAGCCCGCCTGGGCCGCCACGCCGGTGGTCGAGCGCGCCGCGATCCTCGACCGCATGGCCGACCTGATGGAGCGCGACCACGTCCAGCTGATGGCGCTGTGCGTTCGCGAGGCCGGCAAGTCGATCCCCGACGCCCTCGCCGAAGTGCGCGAGGCGGTCGACTTCTGCCGCTACTACGCCGCCCGGGCCCGCGAGACCTTCGTCCCCGTGGCCCTGCCCGGGCCGACGGGCGAGCGCAACGAGCTGGTCCTGAGCGGCCGGGGCGTGATCGCCGCCATCAGCCCGTGGAACTTCCCGCTGGCCATCTTCCTGGGCCAGGTCGCCGCCGCCCTGGTGGCCGGCAACGCCGTGGTCGCCAAGCCGGCGCCGCAGACGCCGCTGATCGCCGACGCGGCCGCCCGGCTGCTGCTCGAGGCGGGCCTGCCCGCCGACGTGCTGGCCATGGTCCCCGGCGGCCCCGAGGTCGGCCAGGCCCTGACCGCCGACGTCCGCGTGATGGGCGTGGTCTTCACCGGCTCGACCGGCACCGCGCGCAAGATCGCCCGCACCCTGCTGGAGGACGACCGCCGCCCGCTCGTCCCGCTGATCGCCGAGACCGGCGGGCTGAACGCCATGATCGTCGACTCCACCGCCCTGCCGGAACAGGTGGTCAACGACGTGGTGATCTCCGCCTTCCAGAGCGCCGGCCAGCGCTGCTCGGCCCTGCGGCTGCTCTGCCTGCAGGAGGATATCGCCGACAAGGTGCTGGAGATGCTGACCGGCGCCATGGCGCAGCTGACGATCGGCGATCCCGGCGACCCGGCCACCGACATCGGCCCGGTGATCGACGCCGCCGCGCGCGACGGGCTGAACGCCCATATCGAGGCCCACAGCGCGAAGGTGCTGCACCAGATGCCGCTGCCGGCCGCCTGCGCGAACGGGACCTTCGTCGCCCCGACCGTGATCCGCCTCGACCGCGTCGAGGACCTGACCCGCGAGGTGTTCGGCCCGGTCCTGCATGTGGCGACCTGGAAGGCCGGGGAGCTCGGTCCGCTGGTCGACCGCATCAACGCTTCCGGCTACGGCCTGACCATGGGTCTGCACAGCCGCATCGGCGAGGCGGCCGACATCGTTCGCGGCAAGGCGAAGGTGGGCAACCTCTACGTCAACCGCTCGATGATCGGCGCCGTGGTCGGGGTGCAGCCGTTCGGCGGCGAAGGCCTCAGCGGCACCGGCCCCAAGGCCGGCGGCCCGCACTACCTCGCCCGGTTCGCGGTCGAGCGGACGGTGTCGGTCGACACCACCTCGGCCGGCGGCAACGCGACGCTGCTGAGCCTGGAGGACTGATCCAGGCGCGGCAACGCCCCCGGAGCGGGAGTCTCCGGGGGCGCGCCGTACGGCCTGTGTGGTCTAGGGGGGCTAGTTGAACAGGCCGAACATCACCGAGGCGATGATGCCGGTGGCGATCGCGGTCATGACCACGTCATCGCCGACGCGACGGTATTCGTAGCCGCGGGGCGGAGCCGACAGGCGGTAGGCCCGGTAATCGACGGCGTAGGCCCGGCTGCGGTAGGCGGCGGGCAGACGCTCGCCACGACGCCAGTCGCGGGCCTGGTAGCCGCGCGGATGGTAGTAGCGGCCGCCGTCATAGCGGCGCGCGGCGCGACGCTCGTAGCGGGTCTCGCGGCGGTCATCGCGACGGTCGTAACGGCTGTCACGACGGTCATCGCGACGCTCGTAGCGGTCGTCCCGGCGATCTTCGCGCACGTCCCGGCGGTCGTCCCGACGGTCATCGCGGTCGTCGCGGGCGTCGCGCTGGTCGTAGCGGTCGTAGCGTTGCTCGGCGCCGCGGTCGTCGCGGTCACGGGGGTAGCCATAGGACTGGGCGCTGGCGGCGCTGGCGCTGGCCAGCACGCTGAGGGCGATGGCCGCGGTCAGAAGCTTCTTCATGGAGGCTCTCCTGGGCGGCGGCCCCACCGGACTATCCCGTGAACGCCGTCGTTGGAGGGGTTTATGGGCCTCGCTGCTTGAGCCGAACCTGAACCGGTCTGGTCACCTGCCGTTCATCGGCGTCAGCCGCCGATCACGCAGCCGCTCAGGACGACGACCGTGGCCGACAGCGCCGCGATGGCCAGGCAATCAGCCGGCGCCAGCGGCGCGGACTCGCCGCCCTCCTGCCAGGCCAGATGGCGTTCGCGGGCGATCATGAACAGCGGGAAGGCGACACTGATCGCCAGCGCGAAGCCAAGCAGGATGTAGGCCCAGACGAAGCGAATGCCGAGCCGGCGGGCCTCGAGCACCATGAAGGTCATCGCCGCCAGCGACAGCATCAGCAGGTCGATGGTCACGGTCCGGCTCGCCGGGTTGACCTGGGTGTCGCCCAAGAACCGGACTGCCGCGGCGCCGACCCCGGCGAGACTTTCCGCCGAGCTGAAATGACCTAAAATCCCGGTCGAGACCGCGATGAGCGCGATCGTCGCCACCAGGCCGTAGAACAGACAGAGGTACTGACGGTTGCGGGCCATCGGCTCCGGGTCCTCGGGGCGGGCGCTGCGGACCTCCGGTTCACATCCCCTTGAGAACCGGTTGCGTTTACATAGTGTCGCTCGGTAAATAGCGGTCCTGTCTCGGCGCTGTCCAGCGTCCAGGAGTTCGCCATGCCGCGACGATCCGCCACGGACGCCGCCCGCACGCGAGAGGGCATCGCCGCCGCCGCCCGCGCGGCCTTCGCCATGGACGGCTACTCGGGCGCCTCGACCGCCCGCATCGCCCGCGACGCCGGGGTCAGCGAGGGGGCGCTGTTCCATCACTTCCCGACCAAGGCGGCCCTGTTCCGCGAGGTGTTCGTCGCTCTCGAGGGCGAGCTGGACGCCCATGTCCGCGCCGCGTCGCGGGACGGCGCGCCGATGGACGCCTTCCTGGCCGGCTGCCGGTCCGCGATGACGTTCGGCGCCCGGCCCGACTACCAGCGGGTTGTGCTGATCGACGGCCCGACCGTGCTGGGCGACGCCGAATGGCGCAAGGTCGACGCCCAGATCGGCCTTGCTACGCTGACCAGCGGACTGCGCAACCTGGCGGGCCGCGACAACCTCTCTCTCGCGGCGGCGCGGCCGCTGTCTGTGCTGGTCATGGGGGCGTTGAACGAGATGATCTTCGCCCTGGCCCGAAAGGAGGAGGGGGTCGAGCTGGAGGCCTGCCTCGACGCCCTGGCCCGGATGCTGTCCCCCTGGATGGACGACCAGGGGGACAGTTCCGCTACAGGGGCAGGGTCTTCCGGGTGAGCAGGTGGAAGCGCAGGCACATCGCCGTCGCCGCGACCGCCAGACCGAAGGCCAGGCCTAGCCAGACGCCCAGGCCCTCCATCTTCAGGTAGACCCCCAGCAGGATGCAGACCGGAGCCCCGGCCAGCCAGTAGGCCCCGCCGGCCAGCAGCATCGGCATGCGGGCGTCCTTGAGGCCCCGCAGCGCCATGGCCCCGACCACCTGCAGCGCGTCGACCAGCTGGAACGCCGCCGCCACCTTCAGGAACAGCGCCGTCAGGGCGATGACCCGCAGGCTCTGCTCGTCCCGGCCGGCGATGTAGAGGCCGGCGATCCATTCGCCGTTCAGGAACATCAGCACGCCGAACAGGCTGATCAGCCCGGCGCCGACCGCCATCGCGGTGAAGCCGGCCCGCCGCGCGCCCTCGCGGTCGCCCGCTCCGGCAAACCGTCCGACCCGCACGGTCGCGGCCATGGCCACGCCGAGCGGGATCATGAAGGTCACCGAGGCGAAGTTCAGCGCCACGCCGTGCGCGGCCAGCGGCGCGGCCCCGAACGTGCCGACCACCAGGGTCATGGCGTTGAACAGCATGGCCTCGAACAGGATGGTGACCCCGATCGGGATGCCCAGCATCATGATCTCGCGCAGCTTGCGCAGGACCGGCTTGCCGAAGCGGCGCAGGATCCGGTAGGCGCGCAGCGTCGGCGTCAGCCGCACCACGACCAGCATGGCCAGGAACGACCAGATTGCCGACAGCGACGTCGCCAGCCCCGCCCCGACCAGCCCCAGCTTCGGCAGGCCCAGTTCGCCGAAGATCAGCGCCCAGGCCAGCAGGCCGTTGAACAGGATCGACGACAGCATCACCCACAGCGCCGCGTTGGGCCGGTTCAGGGCCGTGGCGAAGTTGCGGAGCACCTGGAAGCCGAACGAGAAGGGCAGGCCGATGCAGAGCACGGCCGTGAACTGTCCCGCGCCCATGGCCAGCACCGGATCCTGGCCCAGATGGTCGAGAATCCAGCGGCTGGACAGGAGGATCGGCATCAGCGGAATCGACAGCAGGATGGCGCTCCACAGGCCCATGCGGACCACATGGCGGACGCCGGCCTTCTCCTTCGGCCGGGCGCCGATCATCTGCGCGACCATCGGCGAGACCGCCGAGGCCGGACCGCTGCCGACCAGCCAGCAGAAGTAGTAGACCGTGTTGCCGATCAGCGCGGCAGCCAGCGCCTGGGTCGACAGCCGGCCCAGCAGCACGGTGTCGGTGGCGAGGATGGCCATCTGCGCCAGCTGGGTGAAGATCAGCGGGCCGGACAGGATCAGCAGTTCGCGCGCCTCCACGACGAAGCGGTCGCGGCGCGCGCTGCGACTGGTCTCGGGGGCGGGGGCCGCGCGGACCGCGGCGGAAATGTTCATCTCGTCGATCATCGATCGGACTTTCTTGTGTCCGGGCCCGATGCGGGGAGGTGGAAATGAAAAACCCTCCGGAGCATCAGGCTCGGGAGGGTCGGAAGGCCTTGAACCCGCGGACGGTTCTAGGCGGCTTTTTCCTCGCGAGCAGGGTCGGCGCAACGACCGCCATCAACGGCGGACGGGAGCGTCCGGCAGTCAATGAAGGTGGCGACGGTCATGGTTCGAGGGCTCGCGGAAACAGGTCCGATCGGACCGGTGGAGCGGTCGAGGTACGCTCGCGGAACGCGGGTGTCAACTCACGGGCGGGCGACGGCCGGCTAACTGCCCCGCGCCCGCCGCACGGTGACGCTTTCGCCGCCGACGCCCCAGTTGTCGGTGTCGACCTCGTCGATGACGACCACGGTGGTCGCCGGGTTCTTGCCCAGGACATCGACCAGCAGCTGCGTCGCGCCGGCGATCAGGGCCTGCTTCTGTTCGGCCGTGGCGCCTTCGCGGGTGATCTTGATGTTCACGTAGGGCATGTCAGGCTCCAGGCGACGAGGGGGCGGTTCCGATGCGGCGGTGGTTGTTTGTCCTGTGGCTGATTCCGGCGCTGCTGTCGGCCCTGATCGCCGCCGCGGTCGGGCTTCTGTATCACTTCACCTACTGGCGTTGGCGGGACTGCTTTGACGCGGCCGGCCGCTGCGTGGACCCGCTTCAGGAGGGCGTCGTCCACCAGGCCTCGACCGGCGACCTGTATGGCCCGCCGCTGCTGGTCATGATCGGCATGACCCTGCTCTTCCTGCTGCTGTTCGGTCTCGGCCTGCGCAAGCGGCTCAGCGCAAAAGGGTGAAGGTCTGGCCGCCGGTCCAGGGCGCCGCCTTGGGCGCCGGCCCGGCCAGGGCCTCGAAGGCGGCGACGAAGTCCTCGTCCTTGATCAGGTCCGGCGACTGGTAGCTGACGAACATCAGGCCGGTGATCAGCGCGTCGAGCACGATCACGAACTGCCCCGCCGGCATCGGCAGCTCGCCGGGCGGCAGGATGCGGGTGAAGCCCTCTGCCATGGCCTGGTAGGCGGACGCCTGCTGGATCGCCGTCCGGGCCCGCGCCTGCGGATTGGTCAGTAGATAGAGCTGGAAGGCCGCCGCGCCGGCCGCCATCGGCGCGCGCCGCCGGGCCTCCGCCGCCACGGCCAGGCCCAGGATGCGCATCTGGGTGCGGAACGACTCGCCGGGGCGGAAGTCAGCGCTGACCGGTCGCAACTGGCTGTCGACCACGGCCAGGAACAGCTCCTCGCGGCTCCTGAAGTTGCCGTGAAAGGCGCCGCGGGTCATGCCGGCCCGGGCGCAGATCTCGTCGAGCGAGGCGCGGTCGAAGCCCTTCTCCGCGATGACGCCCGCGGCGGCCTCGATCAGCGCCACGCGCGTGCGCTGGCGCTTGTCGCCCTTGGGCGCGCCCTTGCCGCCGGCCATGTCCCACCCCGTTCAATACCTCATGGTATTTGATACGGGTTCGGACAAAACGCCAAGTCAGGCCAGCGGCCAGAAGAACGAGATCAGCAGCGGGCCGATCAGCAGCACCATCAGACTCAGCGGTGCGCCGAGCCTTGGATAGTCGGCGAATCGATAGCCGCCGGGGGCCATGACCATCGTATTGCACTGGTGGCCGATGGGGGTGAGGAAGTCGCAGGCCGCGCCGACCGCCACCGCCATCAGGAAGGCGTCGGGCCGAAAGCCCAGCTTGCCGGCCAGGGTGGCGCCGATCGGGGCCATGATCAGCACCGTGGCGGCGTTGTTGAGGAACGGCGTCACGATCATCGCCGCCAGCATCACCCCGGCGATGGCGACGATGCCGGGCAGGTCGCCGAACGCCCCCGACAGCCAGCCGGCGATCAGGTCCGAGCCGCCGGTCCGCTGGATCGCGTCGCTGACCGGGATCAGGGCGGCGATCAGCACCAGCAGCGGCCCGTCCAGCGCGCCATAGGCCTCGCGCATCCGCAGGCCCCCGATAAGCACGATGATCACCGCCGCGCCGAAGAAGGCGATCGCCACCGGGACCAGCTGCAGCGCGACCAGCCCCATGGCCAGGGCCAGGACGATGGCCGGCGCGAACAGCCGCCGGGGACCGCCCAGGCGCACGTCCCGCTCGATCAGCGGCAGGCAGCCCAGCGCCTGCAGCGCGGCGGGGATGTTCCGCTCGCCGCCCTGCAGCAGCAGAATGTCGCCGGCCCGGAAGCGCAGGCTGCGCAGGTGCTGGGTCATCCGGTAGCCGGCCCGGCTGACGCCCAGCACGTTGACGCCCAGTTCGGTGTGGATCTGCGCGCCCTGGGCCGAGCGGCCGATCAGCGGCGAGTCGGGGCCGACCACGGCCTCGACGGCGCGGACCTCCTCGGTCGGCTCCTCCATGGTGACCGGATGGTCCTTGCGGGTCAGCGACAGTTTGGCCCGCTGAACGAAGGCGTTCAGGGCCTGCTGCTCGCCCTCGAGCAGCAGGATGTCGCCCGGCTTGAGCACGGTGTTGAGGTGCGGCGAGGGCCGCCGGCGGCCGTCCCGCAGCATGCCCATCACCACGGCGCCGTCCTCCGCCATGGCCAGCAGCCGGCCGAGGCGCATCTTGCCGAAGCTCCAGTCTTCAGGGATCGAGGCCTCGGTCAGGTAGAGCTTGGCCGACAGGGCGGCGTCCAGGTTCAGGGTTCCGGACCGCTCCTTGGGCAGCAGGCGGTAGCCGAAGGCCAGGAAGACCAGCGACAGGCCGGTGATGACCAGGCCGACGGGCGCGAAGTCGTACATGCCGAACGGCTCGCCCAGGATCTGCTGGCGGACCTCCGACACGATGATGTTGGGCGCCGTGCCGACCAGGGTGACCAGCCCGCCGATCATCGCCCCGAACGCCATCGGCATCAGCAGCCGCGACGGCGAGGTTCCGGTCTTGCGCGCCACCTGCTGGGCGACCGGCAGCATGATGGCCAGGGCGCCGACGTTCTTGGTGGCCATCGACAGCAGGGTGACCACGGCGGTGAGCACCGGAACCTGGCTGCGCTCGGTCTTCAGCAACGGCAGGATGCGCCGCAGCACCAGCTCGACAATGCCGGATCGCGCGAAGGCGGCGCTGACGATCAGGGCGCAGGCGATGATCACCGTGACGTCGTTGCGGAAGCCGTCGAAGGCGCGCTCGGCCGGGACCACGCCGATCGCCAGCCCGGCGAGCAGCGCGGTCACCGCGACCAGGTCATAGCGAAACCGCCCCCAGACGAAGGCGACGATGGTCAGTCCCACCAGCCCGAAAGCCAGTCCCTGCTGCAGTGTCATGAAGTTCCCCGGCTGTCGGACGCCCAACGCCTGAGGTCGGATTTGGCTGCAAGGCCCGCGAAACGGCCCCGTGCCGGATGGACCTCACCGGGCGGTGTCGTCTAACCCTGCACCGGTTGGGTGCGAGGAGGTCGCTGTGTCCCTGGGCGCTCTGATTCTGACCGGTGGCGGCTCCACGCGGATGGGCGCCGACAAGGCGCGACTGGTCTGGAACGGCCTGTCGGCGAGCGAGCGGTGCGTCCGGCTCGCGCTCGGCCTGGGCGCCGACCCGGCCCTCACCGTCGGCGGCGGCGGCGACATCCCCGATGACCGGCCGGGCGCCGGACCGGTGGGCGGCATCCTGGCCGGCGCGCGGCGTCTGCGCGAGGCCGGCTGCGCGCGGATGCTGGTGCTCGCCGTCGACGCCCCGACCGCGCGCGCCGAGGATCTCGCCCCCCTCTTGCGGGCGGAAGGCCCGGGGGCGGCCTACGTCGGCCTCCACCTGCCCCTGGTCGTCGCCCTGGCCGCCTTGCCGGCCGAGGCCGAGGACGCTTGGCCGGTGGCGCGACTGGTCGAGCGCTCGGGACTGGCGCGGCCGCCCTGCGCGCCGGACGCGGCGATGCGCCTTCGCGGCGCCAATACGCCGGACGAGCGGGCCGCGTTGGTCGCCGCCCTGGTCGCCCATGAAGGCGTCCGACAAGCCGGCGGCGACTGACGCGCGATCGGGCGACAGGGGCGCGACACCGGGACTCGCTGATCTGGCGACCCTGGCGGCGGCGCGTCCGTCGAAAGGGCGCGAAAATCATCGTGGAACGTCGTAAAACCCGGCGCGGCCGCCTCGGCCCGACGCGTTGAGACGACCTGCAAAGTGCACAGACTTCCGCCCCACACCCTCTCTGTCGCCCCGATGATGGACTGGACCGACCGGCACTGCCGGGCGTTCCACCGGGTCCTGACGCGCCGGGCGCTGCTCTATACCGAGATGGTCACCACCGGCGCGGTGATCCACGGCGATCGCGAGCGACTGCTGGGCTACGACGCGGTCGAGCATCCGGTGGCGCTGCAGCTGGGCGGGTCGGAGCCGGCGGACCTGGCCGCCTCGGCGAAGATCGGCGAGGACCTCGGCTACGACGAGATCAACCTCAACGTCGGCTGCCCGTCGGACCGGGTGCAGAGCGGCCGCTTCGGCGCCTGCCTGATGCGCGAGCCGGCGCTGGTCGCCGACTGCATGGCGGCGATGATCGCGGTCGTCGCGGTTCCGGTGACCGTGAAGTGCCGCATCGGGGTTGATGATCAGGACCCGGAGCAAAGCCTGTTCGAGTTGGTCGACCTGTCGGCGAAGGCCGGGGTGAGCACCTTCATTGTCCACGCCCGCAAGGCCTGGCTGCAGGGCTTGTCGCCGAAGGAAAACCGCGACATCCCGCCGCTCGACTATCCGCTGGTCCAGCGGCTCAAGCGCGAACGGCCGGAGCTGACGATCATCCTCAACGGCGGCGTGCCGGACCTGGACGCGGCGCAGGCGCATATCGCCGGCGGCGTCGACGGCGTCATGCTGGGCCGCGCCGCCTATCACGAGCCCGGCCTTCTGGGGCAGGTCGACCGGCGCCTGTTCGGCGAGGCCGTCGCCGACGTTGATCCGTTCGATGCGGTGGAGGCCTACAAGCCGTATCTGGCGACGCGCCTCGCCGAGGGCTGGCGGCTGGCCTCCATGACCCGCCACATGCTGGGCCTGTTCCACGCCATGCCCGGCGGCCGCATCTGGCGGCGTATCCTGACGGTGGACGGCAACAAGCCCGGCGCCGGGCTGGAGGTCGTCGACGCGGCCCTCGCGGCGGTGCGAGAGGCCTTCGAGCGGCGGCGGGACGCAGCCTGACGGGCAATTGGGGGAAAGATGATCGCAGCCATATTGGCAGCCATCGCGCTCAGCGGACTTCCGGCGGATTTCGTCGCCGCTGGCGAGGAGCTTGCCTTCCGTGAGCGACTTGAAGCGACCGCTCGTCGCGCGGATCGCGAGTTTGGCGGCTCGGATTGCCCAACTTCCCGCGTGGCGCTCCTAGGCTTCACTCCGGCGCGCATGAGCAACTCGCCGACTGGCAAGGGCTTCGCGGTGCGTCTGAGCGTGACCGGTTGCGGCCGAAGCTCGCTCCAGAACGTGAATACAAGCCGAATCGGCGCCAGCGAATGGAACATGGCCTTCCAGGCCCCCGGGGAGAGCTTGGCTGACACCGTGCGTCAGCGTGGAGCCATGAAGCAGGTGATGGAGAGCGCGCGAACCGAACTTCCACCGGGATGCCGCGGTGTTCGCATTGGGGACATCTATGTGTCCGCGCGGCCCGGTCAGGTCGACCTCCTCCCCAGCGGCGTGACGAGTTGGCGACCGACCGACGGCAGATCGGCGGTTGGACTGCCATCGGAGTACGAGCGCTACCGGCCACGCGTGGATGCGGACCAAGCTTGGATAGAAGTGTGGCCAGTCGAGCTCTGCGGCAAGGATCGGGCAACGACCGTGATCTTTCTGCCGCTGCGGGCCGACGACAGTGAGCCCGTGACGCTGATATTCACCATGGAGGCATGGCGAGACGGCCTTGCCGGCCTGCCCGCGCGCGCTCGCTAGCGGGATCCGCCCCTACGGCTTCAGGATCAGCGAGGTCCGCGTCGCCTCGAAGGACTGCAGCTTGCCCAGGTAGCTCATGCCCAGCAGCGAGGTGTGCAGGCCGCGCTCGATGACCAGGGCGTCGACATTGTCGACGCGGGCTCCGGCGATGGAGATCGAGCGCAGGCGGACGGCGGCGGCCTTCACCTTGCCCTCGGCGGTGATCACGTCATAGCGGTAGTCGAGCCCCGAGGGATTGTAGCCGAGGCGCCGGGCGTCGTCGGCGGTCAGGGCCACGGCGGTGGCGCCGGTATCGACCAGGAAGCGGACCACCTTGCCATCGACCATCGCCTCGGCCCAGTAGTGGCCGTCGGCGCTCTTGGTGACCTGGGCGGTCGCAGCCGGCCTGGCCGGGGCGCTGATCGCCGCCTCGGCGCGCAGCACCGGCGTGGCGGCCTGGGCGCCGTCGTCCAGGCTGGCGACCGTGCGCGCGGCCCCGATAGCCGACAACGCCGCGATACAGCCGATCGCCAGCACCCTGATCATCACAGACACTCCGCCTTCTGGCTTTGCCGCAGGGCGGGTCACGCCCCTTCGCCGCCCACAGTAGGGCGGCGGGGTTTGCAACGCGTGAACGGGTGTAGGGATTGGGTAAGGCCTCCCTCCCCCTCGTGGGGAGGGACAGCCCCGCGCAGCGGGGCAGGGTGGGGCAAGTGATGGCCGTGTTCGGCGCCGACCCCGGATCGCTACAGGCCCCACCCGTCTCGTCTCGCCTGCGGCGCGCCGAGCCACCCTCCCCACAAGGGGGAGGGAGAAATCACACCAGCCCCAGCTTCTCCGGCCGGATCCTCGACCGCCTTTCCGGCAGTTCGGCCATCAACCGCGCGCGTTCGTCCTCGGCCAGGCGGGACCAGCCGCCGATCTCCATCAGGGTGCGGTAGCAGCCCAGGCAGAGGCTGCTCTCCGGGTCGACGATGCAGACCTTGATGCAGGGCGTGGCGATCGCCCGGGGCGGGGCGGCGGGCAGGGTCAACGCGAGGCTCCGTCCGGGATGGCGTAGGCGACCGTGGCCTTGGCGGCGGCGCGGTCGCGGCCCTCGGTCCACATCAGCACGTCGCAGGTGCCGATCTTGCGCCCCAGCCGCAGCATCGTCGCCTCGGCGTGCAGGTCGCCCGGCGCGCAGGGGCGCAGGAAGTGGATGGTCAGGCTGGTGGTCACCGCCATGGCCACCTCGCCGATGTGGGCGAGGATCAGGGTGTAGGCGGCGGTGTCGGCCATGGCCATCAGCGTCGGGCCGGAGATCACCCCGCCGGGCCGCAGGTTGCGGCTGGCCGTGGACTGGACCAGCTCCACCCGTCCGGCGGCCACGGTGGTGACCCGCGGCATCGCCGCCGGGTCGGCCTACGGGAAGGCCCGCCCGAGAAAATCGTTCAGCGCCGCCGCGTCCATGCGCAGGGTCGTCTCGCCGGTCGCGGTGTCCTGGGTCATCGCCCCAGCATCGCGACCTCCGGCCGGCGTTTCAAGTCTTACCGGAAAGTCATGTTTTCGTCATGATTTAGACACCACCATTACAGACTTGTAAGATATGAACGCTGTGTAATTATTGGAGTCTGTCAGGTATTTAATTTGTGAATACATGTCGCATGCAGCATCTTGATCTCGCACCAATCAGGGAGATGGAGCGACCCCCATGCGTATCATCACTGCCGCCGTTATCGCCGCGACCGCCATGTCCGGCCTCACCGCCACCGCTGCCTTCGCCGCCGAAGGCCGCCTCACCGATTCCCAGTTCATCAAGGCCGCGCGCTGCGCCGGCCTGGCCGGCGCCGAGGCCGAAAAGTTCGACGCCGTGGTCAAGGCCAACAAGCGTGGCCGGGCGGGCTTCGTGCTCGACAAGGCCGCGACCGCCAGGTCCGACGCCGCCCGCGCCGCGCGGTCGGCCCGTGAAGGCGGCAAGGCCGAGATCGCGGCCGAGCTGGCCGGGGTCTGCGCCAGCCTCGCGGCCTGACCCGCCACCGACACTACTGACCGAGCACCCAGTAGCCTTGACGCCTCGTCCCTCGGGACGGGGCGTTCTTTTTTTGCATGGAGCCCTTGGCGAACGATGCGTCAGCTTTACGTTGACGCTCGCGTCATCTTTCCAAACAACTGTTCGGTCGCTATGGTCCGCGCCGACTTAAAACGGCCCCTTCAGAGGCCGCGCCGGGAGCCCTACATGAACCTCGAATTCTCCGCCGAAGACAACGCGTTCCGCGCGGAGGTCCGCGCCTTCATCGAGCAGAACTACCCCGAGCACCTGCGCGGCAAGCAGGACGAGGGCGACGACCTGACCAAGGAAGACTACCTGTCGTGGCACAAGGTCCTGGCCAAGAAGGGCTGGGTCGCGCCGTCGTGGCCCAAGGCCCTGGGCGGCACCGACTGGACCTCGACCCAGAAGTACATCTGGTCGGAAGAACTGGCCCGCGCCGATGCGCTGCCGGTGCTGCCGTTCGGCGTCGTGATGGTCGCCCCGGTGATCTACACCTTCGGCACGCCCGAGCAGAAGGAACGCTTCCTGCCGAAGATCTACAACGGCGAGGAATGGTGGTGCCAGGGCTACAGCGAGCCGGGCGCCGGCTCCGACCTGGCCAGCCTCAAGACCAAGGCCGAGCGCTTCACCGGCGACGACGGCAAGGAATACTACCTGGTCAACGGCCAGAAGACCTGGACCACCCTGGCCCAGCACGCCGACTGGGGCTTCTTCCTGGTCCGCACCGATCCGACCGCCAAGATCCAGGAGGGCATCTCCTTCCTGCTGATCGACATGAAGAGCCCGGGCATCGAGGTCCGCCGGATCACGACCCTGGAAGGCGGCCACGAGGTCAACGAAGTCTGGCTCGAGAACGTCAAGGTGCCGGTCGAGAACCGCGTCTATGAAGAGAACAAGGGCTGGACCTGCGCCAAGTTCCTGCTCGCCCACGAACGCAGCGGCATCGCCGGCGTCGCCCGCTCCAAGCGCGGCGTCGAGAAGATCCGCGAGATGGCCGCCGCCGAACTGAACGACGACGGCACGCCGCTGATCCAGGACGCCGCCTTCAAGCGCAAGGTCGCCGAGCTGGAGATCGACCTCACGGCGCTGGAATTCACCGAACTGCGCACCCTGGCCGCCGAAAGCGCCGGCAAGGGCCCCGGCCCGGAATCCTCGCTGCTCAAGATCAAGGGCACCGAGATCCAGCAGCGCCTGACCGAGCTGGCGCTGGAAGCCTCCGGCCACTACGCCTCGCCCTACCTGCGCGACGCCGGCGACAACGCCCGCATCGGCCCCGAGTACGCCGTCGGCCGCGCCGGCGCCTACTTCAACACCCGCAAGACCTCGATCTACGGCGGCTCCAACGAGATCCAGCGCAACATCATCGCCAAGATGGTGCTGGGCCTCTAGCCACACCGCCGGTCAAGGCCGCATAACCAAGAAACGCTCGCCAAGAAACGCTCGTCAGGGACGCCCCATGGATTTCAACTTCACCGAAGAACAGTCGATGCTGCGCGACACGGTCGCCAGCTACCTCCAGGACAACTACGACTTCGACAAGCGCCGCAAGGCGATCTCGTCGGACGCCGGTCGTGATCCGGCCGTCTGGTCGGCCTTCGCCAACGAGCTGGGCATCCTGGGCGCGCCGTTCTCGGAAGACCTGGGCGGCCTTGGCGGCGACGCGATCGAAAACATGATCGTCATGGAAGAGTTCGGCAAGGCGCTGGTCGTCGAGCCCTACCTCGGCACCGTGGTGATCGGCGGCGGCTTCCTGAAGCACAGCGGCCACGCCGGCGCGGCCGACCTGATCGGCTCGATCATCGAGGGCAAGACCATCTTCGCCTTCGCCTACGCCGAGCCGCAGGCCCGCTACACCTGGCAGGACCTGAAGACGACGGCCAAGAAGGACGGCGCCGGCTACGTGATCAACGGCCACAAGGCCGTGGTCGTCGGCGCCCCCTGGGCCACCCACCTGATCGTCACCGCCCGCACCGGCGGCGGCCAGCGTGAAGAGAGCGGCGTCTCGGTGTTCATCGTCGAGAAGAACGCCAAGGGCGTCACCACCCGCGACTACCCCACCGTCGACGGCCAGCGCGCCTCGGAAGTCTATTTCGAGAACGTCTTGGTCGGCGCTGACGCGCTGATCGGCGCCGAGGGCGCCGCCCTGCCGCTGGTCAACAAGGTCATCGACGAAGCCACCGCCGCCCTGTGCGCCGAGGCCGTCGGCGCCATGCGCCAGCTGCACACCGGCACCCTGGAGTACGCCAAGCAGCGCAAGCAGTTCGGCACCGCCATCGCCAACTTCCAGGTGCTGCAGCACCGGATGGTCGACATGTTCATGAACGTCGAGCAGTCGGTCTCGATGACCTACATGGCCACCATCAAGGTCACCGACGACGCCGAGCGCGCCAAGGCCGTCTCCGCCGCCAAGGTGCAGATCGGCAAGGCCTGCAAGTTCGTCGGCCAGAACGCCATCCAGATCCACGGCGGCATGGGCATGACCGACGAACTGGCCATCGGCCACTACTTCAAGCGCGCCACGATGATCGAGGGCCTGTTCGGCTCGGTCGACCATCACCTGCGCCGCTACGAGACCCTGTCCTTCGGCAAGGCGGCCTAAAGCCGCCACCGGACAGGACTGCCTGGGAGGCGGGGTCGCAAGACCCCGCCTTTTTCTTTGGCCGGGCGCTATTTCCGTCCCTTGACCACCGCCGCGACGATGGCGGCGTTGTAGTCCTTGAAGGCCTGACGAACGAGGCCCTCCCAAACCGGCAGGTTCAGCACAACGGCGTCGCCGCGGGTCAGGTTGTCCGTGCCGATCTGTAGGGGCCGGACGCCCGCGCCGCCCGGGACCTCGGTGGCGAAGGCGGCGGAGACCGACGGCTCGTTCTCGGGCCGGATGAAGGCGGGCCAGGCGCGGCCGCGATCCAGCGCCTTGACCACGATCAGCCCCGACTGGACGCCCCGGATCGTGAAGGCCAGGTTGCCGCCGACCGTGGCCTTGTCCCGGCCGCGGCTGCTGCTGACGGCGCCGCCGAGGTCGCCGAAGTCGAGCACGAGATAGGGCAGGACCGCCAGGGTGTCCTTGGGCTGCCCGGCGATCAGCTTCGGATACTGGGCGTTCCAGGACATCGGATTGGACCCCGGGCGGAACGGCGCGAGCGCCGGCGCGGCCGAGGGACCGAACATGGCGTGGCCGGTGCTCACCGCGCTGTTGACCACGATCGCTTGCCCGGCCTGCGCGGTCGAGACGTTGCCGGGCTGCAGCTGGATGCCGCCTGCCGCGATGATCTCGCGGGTCTGCTCGGGGGCGATGACCGTAAAGCCCGCGGCGGTGAACTGGGCGCTGAGATCGGCATAGGCCTCGTCCGCCAGGCGACGGAGAGTCGCCTCGTCCACCCCGGCCAGGGACTTGGTCAGCCGCGCCCGGGCGCCGAAGCCGGCGACGGCGGTCGCTTCCTTGCTGGTGATGAAGGTCAGGTGATAGCTCGGCAGGACAATCGGTCCCACGCCGCGAAAGTAGGAGCTCTGGTGAGAGCTCCACTTGATCGGGAAGGTCTGGGCCGTGGCGGGCGCCGCGATCGAGAGGCAGAGGGCGACCGCGGCGAGCGGCAGGTAGCGCAGAAGGGACGGGCGCATGGTCGGAACTCCGGGAAGCTGACTTGGGCCCTGGAGGATCGGCCCACCGGCCTGACGGCGCACCCCGCGTTGGGGGGTAAGGGGTCGTCACCCCATTTCCCCCGGCCGGGACGCTGGGCTATACCGGCCGGGAACGGGGAGCCCGCCGCAGGATGAGCCAGAACCGACCGACCCGCCATCGCGAGCCGCCGCCCGTGTCGCTGCGCGAGTTCACCGCCTGCGCGCTGTTCGCCGCGGCGCTGGTCGCGGCGGCCATGCTCTACAGCTGCCTGCCCGCCGCCATTTCAGTGTTGGCCCAAGGGGCGAGCGGCGAGGTGAGCGGCCGTGACATGACCGTCTTCTTCCTGACCTACGCCATCCTGGTCATCGGACCGGTGGCCGGTTGGAGCCTGTGGGGCTTTGGCCGCAACGCCATGGCCCTGGCCGCGCTGGCGCCGTTCGGGCTGGCCGTCGCGGCCCTGGCGCCGATGGCGGCCTTCTGAGGCCCGCCTAGGCGCCCAGCGCCTCGCGTTTCTCTTCCAGGCCCAGCCACTCTTCCTCGGCGGCGGCCAGATCGGCGCGGGCCTTGTCGGCGGCCTTCATGGTCCGGTCGAAGCGGACGCGGTCTCGAGCGTAGAGGTTGGGGTCGGCCAGTTCGGCGTCCAGCCTGGCGATCTGGACCGGCAGCGTCGCGATAAGGCCTTCCAGCTCCTCGAGCCGGCGCTGGTCCTTGTAGGTTAGCTTGGCGGCCTTCTTCGTCTCGCCGCGGGGCGTCTGGACGGCCTTGGCCCCGCCGGGATTGCGGTCCTCGAAGAAGCCCGGGTTCTGGCCCATGAAGTCGGTCCAGCCGCCCGGCGTCTCGACGACGCGGCCCCGGCCGTCCAGCGCGATGGTCGAGGTGGCCAGCCGGTCGATGAAGTCGCGGTCGTGGCTGACCAGGATCAGGGTGCCGTCGAAGTCGGCCAGCAGGTCCTCGAGCAGGTCCAGCGTCTCCATGTCCAGGTCGTTGGTCGGCTCGTCCAGCACCAGCAGGTTGGCCGGCCGGGCCAGGGCCCGGGCCAGCAGCAGGCGGTTGCGCTCACCGCCCGACAGGCTGGAGACCGGCTGGCGCAGCTGTTTGTCCTGGAACAGGAATTCCTTGGCGTAGCCGGCCACGTGCCGGGGCATGCCGCGCACCATGATCTGGTCGCCGCCGCCGTCGGTCAGCACGTCCCAGAGGGTCTGGCCCTCCTTCAGGTCGCCGCGCGCCTGGTCGATGTAGGCGACCTCCAGCCCGGTCCCCAGCTTCACCTCGCCGGCGTCCGGCTTCAACTCGCCGAGCAGCAGCTTGACCAGTGTGGTCTTGCCGGCCCCGTTGGGCCCGACCAGGGCGACCCGGTCGCCGCGCTGGATGCGGGTGGAAAAACCGCTGACGATGACCCGCTCGCCGAAGGCCTTGGAAAGGCCCTTGGCCTCGGCGACCCGCTTGCCGGAGGTGTCGCCGGCGGCCAGACCCATGCTCAGGCTGCCGCGGGCCTCCTTCAGCACCGTGGCCTTCTGTTCACGCATGGCGACCAGGCGGCGGCGGCGGCCTTCGTTGCGGGCCCGGCGGCCGGTGACGCCGCGAGCCATCCAGTGCTGCTCGCGCTCGATGGCCTTGTTCAGGCGGCGGAACTCGTCGGCCTCGGCCTCGAGCATCTGCTCGGACCACTCGTCGAAATACTCGAAACCCTTGTCCAGCCGGCGGACCTTGCGGCTTTCCAGCCAGAAGCAGCGCCGGGTGACCCGGCCGAGGAAGGCGCGGTCGTGGCTGACGATCAGCGCGGCGGCCCGGCAGGCCGACAGCTTGTCCTCCAGGGTCTGGATGGCGAAGATGTCCAGGTGGTTGGTCGGCTCGTCCAGCAGCAGCACGTCCGGCTGCTCGGCGAAGGCGCGGGCCAGCGCCACGCGGCGGATCTCGCCGCCGCTCAGGCCCTTGGTCGACTTGGCCGGATCCAGCCCGAAGGCCATCAGTTCGGCTTCGGCCTCGTAGTGGGTCGCCCCGCCGGCCTCGACGTGGTCCTGCAGGGTGTCGCCGACGATCACCGGCTCCTGCGGCACGACCACGATCCGCGCGCCCGGCGTCATGAAGCGGTCGCCGGCGTCGGGCTCGATGCCCCCGGTCAGGATCCGCATCAGCGTCGACTTGCCCGCCCCGTTGCGCCCGACCAGCGACGCCTTCACCCCCGGCTCGATGGCCAGGTCCACGCCGTCGAACAGCATGGTGGCGCCGTCGGCGAGGCGGACGTCTTTGAGGGCGAGGATCGGGGCGGCCATGGGGGGAGGATGCTGCGGTGCGAAGGGAGGGGGGACGGGAGGCGTCTATCCCCCTTTTTCCTTCCCATTCAAAGCGCATTCCGTCCCGCAGCGCGGCGGGCGGGATCGCTACCCCTCGTAAGGCTCGTCCCCACGATCCAGGTTCAGCTCCCAGGCCATGTGGTCGAGGGCGTCCTCGGGCTCGGCGAGGGTGTCCTCGTTGATCGTCTTCCCGCGGATCGAGACGCCGGCCTTGTGGGTGCTCTCCGGGTCGCCGGTGACCAGCGGGTGCCAGGCGGGAAGGGTCTTGCCCTCGTGCAGCCGGCGATAGGCGCAGCTGCGCGGCATCCAGGCCAGCTGCTCGATGTTGCCCGGGGTCAGTTTGATACAGTCCGGGACATGCTTCTTGCGATTGGCGTAGTCGATGCACCGGCACAGGTCGCCGTCGAACAGCTTGCAATGCACGCCGGTAGGGATGACCTCGCCGGTATCTTCATCCTCGAAGCGAACCAGGCAGCAAAGGCCGCAGCCGTCGCATAGGCTCTCCCACTCGGCGGGACTCATCTCGCGGAGAGTCTTCGTCTCCCAGAAGGGTTTGCACGGCATGACCCTTGCGTCCTAAACCCGTTGTAGCCGTAACCCAAGCCGCGTCTGGATCATTTTGAGCGACGACTGGTCCCTTCCGCCGTACCGTTTCAACCCGGAGTCCGAGGAGACGCCGGAGCCTGAAGCCGCGCCCGAGGCGCCGGCGAAGGGCAAGGCGGCCAGGCCGCCAAAGGCTTCAAAGCCTCCCAGGGCGCCGAAAGAGCCCCGGCCGCCGAAGGCCGCCGCGCCAAAGGTCTTCGGCCGCGCCACCAAACCCAAGCCGGTCAAGCCGTCCCGTCCGCCGCGCGAGCCGGGCGAGGGTTTCCGCTGGCCGGTGCTGTACGAGTGGGCCCTGTCGCCGAAGCTGCGCTGGGTCTGGCTGACCCTGCTGGTCCTGTTCCTGATCGGGGTGGCGACCGCCGCCGCCGGCAGCATCTACATCTGGCGCAAGTATCTGACCGACGTCCCGCCGCTGCCGGCCCGCGAGGCGTTGTTCGCCATCAACCGGGCGCCCGGAATCCGGTTCCAGGACAAGGACGGCCAGCAGATCGCCGTCCGCGGTCCCCGCTACGGCGAGCGGATCACGCTCGATCAGCTGCCCGAGTATGTGCCCGAGGCCTTCCTGGCGGCCGAGGACAAGCGCTTCTACAAGCACGGCGCCCTCGACTTCCAGGGCATCGCCCGCGCGGCCTGGATCAACTGGCGGGCCGGACGGATCGTGCAGGGCGGCTCGACCATCACCCAGCAGATCGCCAAGGGCCTGTTCCTGACCCCGGACCAGACCCTGAAGCGCAAGCTGCAGGAGGCGGTCATGGCCACCCGCCTGCAGAAGATCCTGACCAAGGACGAGGTGCTCGAACTCTACCTCAACCGCATCTTCTTCGGGGCCAACACCTACGGCATCGACGGGGCCTCCCGCGCCTACTTCGGCAAGCCGGCCAGCCGGATGACCCTGGCCGAGGCGGCGCTGCTGGCCTCGCTGCCCAAGGCGCCGTCCCGCCTGGCGCTGACCAAGAACATGGGCGAGGCGCTCAAGCGCCAGCGGCTGATCCTGGGCAACATGCTCGAGGAGCGCTGGATCACCCGCGAGCAGTACGAGGCGGCCCTGGAGAACACCCCGGTGCTGGCGCCCGGCGCGGTGCAGGACGAGGGCGACCTCGGCTACATCCTCGACTACGCCACCACCGAGGCGGTGAAGATCGCCGGCGAGAACAGCCCCGACCTGATCGTGCGGCTGACCATCGACTCGCGGCTGCAGGCGGCCGGGTCGAAGTTCGTCCGCGAGGCGCTGAAGACCGACGGCGCCAAGGCCGGCGCCAAACAGGCGGCGCTGCTCGCCATGACCCCCGACGGCGCCATCCGCGCCATGGTCGGCGGGACCGACTTCGACGAGACCCCGTTCAACCGCGCCACCCAGGCGAAGCGCCAGCCCGGCTCGACCTTCAAGCCCTTCGTCTACGCCGCCGCCGTCGAACGCGGCGTGCTGCCGACCGACACCCGCGTCGACGGGCCGGTCAAGCTGGGCGACTGGGAGCCGGAAAACTACGGCGGCGGCTACGCCGGCACCGTGACCATCGCCGACGCCCTGGCCAAGTCGATCAACACCGTGGCGGTCAAGCTGGGCCAGGAGGTCGGGGTCGACGCCATCGGCGAGCTGGCCCGCCGCTTCGGCCTGAGCAGCATCCCGCCGCGCCCGGACCTGGCCGTGACGCTGGGGGCCCGCGAGGTGACGCTGCTGGAGCTGGTCGGCGGCTTCCAGGTGTTCCAGCTCGGCGGCCAGCGCCGCCCGGCCTACATCATCGAGAGCATCACCACGGTCTCCGGCGAGCCGCTGTTCACCCATTCGGAGACGGCCGGATCGCCGGTCTACGACATCGCCAACGCCTCGATGATGGTGAAGATGATGAAGGGCGTCATGGAGCGCGGCACCGGCACGCGGGCCGCCTTCGGTCGGCCGGCCGCCGGCAAGACCGGCACCAGCCAGAACTGGCGCGACGCCTGGTTCGTCGGCTTCACGCCCGACTACATCGCCGGCGTCTGGGTCGGCAACGACGACGACAAGCCGATGAACAGGGTCGCCGGCGGGGGCATTCCCTCGACCATCTGGCGGCGGTTCATGATGGAGGCCCACGTCGGCAAGGAGGCCCGCGACTTCGACTGGCTGCTGCCCGACCCGATCCCGGAAACCGAGGACGATCCCCGCAACCCGTTCTACGGCGAGCTGGCCAGCGACTTCGCCCGGGCCGCGGACGCGCTGGAGTCCCAGGCGGGCGATGTTCCGGCCGAACCGGTCAATCCCGACGCTCCCGGCGCGCCCGGGGTTCCGGGCGAGCCTGGACGTCCTGACCCGGCCGCGCCGCCGGCGCCGCGTCGTCCTGCGCCGCAGATCCCGGCGAGCGAGGTCATCCCCTACTGACGGCTCGCCCCGTCAGATAGGGGGATAGATCGTGGTCTATCCTCTCGCTGTCCCGATGAAACCGTATCTGTTTCAAAGGTTTGCATCTTTCTCGCGACATTCGATCCGCGCGGCGCGGTGGTCCCGTATGGTTTGGGCATCAACCACAAATCCCGGAGGGGCCGCGATGCTCGAGGGCTTTGCAGAGGACCTGGAGCAGGACCTGCGCGACCTGCATCGCGGCGCCCGCGCCCAGCCGCCGGCGGACAGCACCGTCGAGAGAGACCGCCGTGTCCGCATGACCGGCAATATGGCCACAGCGGCGCGGAAGATCCTCCAGCTGGACGCCGCGGGTCGCGAGGCCGCGCGGCCTTCGGAAGACAACGAGGATGGCATGCGTGAGCGACTGGACGATCCGGACGTCATGGAAAGAAAGAAAAGGGACATCGCTGAGAGGCTGGATGGCCTCCGAGATCAGCTACTCCCCGGAGGAACTCCTGGCGCGCCTGACGCCGGGCGACCTCGAAATCTTCCACAAGAGCTGGCGCACGAACGCCAACCCCGCGCAGCGTGAGCCCCGGCCGGACTGGTCGACCTGGCTGGCGCTCGGCGGACGCGGCTCGGGCAAGACCTGGCTCGGCGCCGGCTGGGCCGTGGAGCAGGCGCTCGACGGCCGGCGGATGGCGCTGGTCGGGGCCAGCCTCGATCAGATCCGCGAGGTGATGATCGAGGGGCCGTCCGGCATCCGGGCGCTGTCGCCCGACAACTTCAGGCCGCGTTACGAGAAGGCGCGCCGCCGCATCATCTGGCCGAACAAGGCGAAGGCCTACTGCTTCTCCGCCGAGAACCCCGACAGCCTGCGCGGCCCGCAGTTCGAAGTGGCCTGGGCGGACGAGTTCTGCGCCTGGCCCTGGCCGGGCGAGACCCTGGCGAACCTGCGTTTCGGCCTGCGGCTGGGCGAGGATCCCCGGCTGCTGGTCAGCACCACGCCGCGGCCGATCAAAGCCCTGCGCGACCTGCTGAAGGAGCCGGGGATGGTGGAGTCCCGCCTGCCCACCGTCACCAACGCCCACAACCTGTCGCCCGGTTTCCTGACCCATCTGGAGAGCCTCTACGGCGGCACGCGGCTGGCGGCGCAGGAGCTGGAAGGCCTGATCGTCGAGGGCGAGGGCGCCCTGTGGCGCGCCGAGGACCTGGCCCGGTGCCGGGGCGCCCGGCCGCCGAGGCTCGACCGGATTGTCGTCGCCGTCGATCCGCCGGCCACGGCGGGCGGCGACGCCTGCGGCATCGTCGCGGCCGGCCGGCTGGGCGACCGCGCCTTCGTGCTGGCCGACGAGACGGTTCAGGGCCTGACGCCGCGAGGCTGGGCCCTGCGCGCCGTCGACCTGGCCCGTGCGCTGGGCGCATCGGCCATCGTCGCCGAGGGCAACCAGGGCGGCGACATGGTGCGAAGCGTGCTGGCCGGGGCCGACCCGCCCTGCCCGGTGCGCATGGTCCACGCCCGCTACAGCAAGCGCGCCCGCGCCGAGCCGGTGGCCGCCCTCTACGAGCAGGGCCGCGTCATCCACTGCGGCGCGTTCCCGGCGCTGGAAGAGGAACTGATGGCCCTCGGCTGCGGCAGCCGCGAGAGCCCCGACCGCGCCGACGCCCTGGTCTGGGCGCTGACCGACTTGATGCTCGGCCGGGCCGGGCGGGAGCCAAGGGTGCGGGTGCTGTAGTTGCCTGCTTCGCGACGCGGCTTCGCCGCTCCTCAGCATGACGAAGTCAGGGGGCTCCATCCACCTTCGTCATCCTGAGGAGCGAGCTCTCGGGCGAGCGTCGCGAAGGACGCAACGCCTCAGTCCGCGTCCTCATCCGCGTCAGGATAGCGGACCGCCGGATGCAGCCGATCATGCCGCTTTTCCGGCGACCGGCTTCGCGACGCGAGCGCCTTGAGCCGCGTCGGATCGCCCATCACCAGCGCCTCCTTCTTGGCGCGACTCCAGCCTTTCAGGTGACGCTCCGCCGCGATGGCTTCGTGGACGAACGGGAACTCCTCGCACCAGACGACCTCGATCGGCAGGCGGGCGGAGGTGTAGCCGCCGAACGTCCCGGCGCGGTGCTGCGCGATGCGCTGATCAAGATCCGTGGTGCAGCCGACGTAGAACGAGCCGTCGGCGCACCGGAGCATGTAGGCCCAGGCGGCCATGGCGCGACCCTCGTGCGTCCTTCGCGACGCCCTCCTTTGGAGGGCTCCTCAGGATGACGAACCTTTGTGATTGCACAACATCAGGTTGAAACAATGCCCCTCTTCCCCCGCCTTCGCGCCCGTGCGGCGCCGGAGGCCAAGGCGTCGCGGACGGCGGCGCTGGTGGCCTTCACCAGCCATGGCCGGCCGGTCTGGACGCCGCGCGACTACGAGAGCCTGGCCCGCGAGGGCTTCGCGAAGAACCCGGTGGCCTATCGCTGCGTGCGGATGATCGCCGAGGCGGAGGCGTCCGTGCCCCTCACCGTCTTCGCCGGCGGCAGGCGGGCCGATGACCATCCGCTGCGAGCGCTGCTCGACCGGCCCAATCCCGAGCAGGGCGGGCCGGACCTGCTGGAGGCCTTCTTCGGCGCCCTGCAGGTCAGCGGCAACGGTTACCTGGAGGCGGCCGGGGACGGTCCCGGCGAGCTCTGGGCCCTGCGCCCCGACCGGCTGAAGGTGATCCCCGGCGCCCAGGGCTGGCCGGCGGCCTATGAGTACGGCGTGGCCGGGCGCAGCGTGCGCATCGGGCGCGAGGCCGACGGCTGGCTGCCGCTGCTGCATCTGAAACTGTTCAACCCGGCCGACGACCATTACGGCGCCAGTCCGCTGGAGGCGGCGGCCTTCGCCATCGACGTCCACAACGCCAGCGGCGCCTGGAACAAGGCGCTGCTCGACAACGCCGCCCGGCCGAGCGGGGCGCTGGTCTATTCCAACCCCGACGCCGGCGACCGGCTGACCGCCGACCAGTTCGACAGCCTCAAGGCCGAGCTGGAGGCCCGCACGGGTCCCGCCGCCGCCGGCCGGCCGATGCTGCTGGAGGGCGGGCTGGACTGGAAGCCGATGTCCCTGTCGCCGGCCGAGATGGACTTCATCGCGGGCAAGCACGCCGCCGCCCGCGAGATCGCCCTTGCCTTCGGCGTGCCGCCGCAGCTGCTCGGCATCCCGGGTGACAACACCTACGCCAACTACCGCGAGGCCAACGGCGCCTTCTGGCGACACACCGTCGTGCCGCTGGCCGAGCGCCTGGCCCGGGCCCTGACCGGCTGGCTGGCCGCGCGCCATCCCGGCGTGCGGATCGCCTGCGACCTGGACGGGGTTCCGGCCCTGTCGGCCGAGCGCGACGCCCTGTGGGCGAGGCTGGGGGCGGCGACGTTCCTGACGCCGGAGGAGCGGAGAAGGTTGGCGGGGCTCTCCGTCTGATCCTCTCCCTCTTGGGAGAGGGGGACCAGCCGCAGGCTGGTGGAGAGGGACGCGCCGCTGTGAGACGGCCGGGCGCGGTGTTCGTCTTCATTACCGATCAGGACGCCGTCCGACCGCCTCCGCCTCCCGCTCCACCACGCTCCGCGTGGTCCCCCTCTCCCAAAAGGGAGAGGAAAGGATGCTCAATGACCACCCCCCGCTTCCGCCTCGACCGGCAGGTGACCCTCGCCGTCATCGTCACCCTCGCCATCCAGGCGGCGGGCGGGCTGCTTTGGGCCGGGCGGGCCTCGGCGCGGATCGACGAGCTGGAACGCCGCGCCGAGGGCCAGGGCCCGACCGCCGAGCGGCTGGCCCGGGTCGAGGAACAGATCGCCGGCCTGCGCCTGACGCTGGAGCGGCTCGAACGACGGCTGGAGAGCGGAGAGCTGTGATGGAAACGCAAATCAGCGGCTACGCCTCGCTGTTCTGGACGCGCGATCTCAACGACGACGTCACCGCGGCGGGGGCCTTCGGCGCCTCGCTGGCGAAGACCGGCGCGGGCGGGGTGAAGATGCTGTGCCAACACGACGCCGACCGGCCGGTCGGGGTCTGGGACGAGGTGGTCGAGGACGCGCGCGGCCTTTTTGTACGAGGCCGTATTTTCGATGTCACACCCGAAGGCCGCATGTGCGCGGCCCTGGTCCGGGCCGGGGCGATGGACGGCCTGTCGATCGGCTTCCGCACCACCAAGGCCCGGCCCGACGACAGCGGCCGGCTGCGGGTGCTGACGGAAGTGGATCTGTGGGAGGTGTCGATCGTCACCTTCCCGATGCTGCCGGGCGCGCGGATCGACACAGTTTCCCTTCTCCCTCGGGAGAAGGTGGCCGCGTGAGCGGCCGGATGAGGGGGCTCCCAGCCCTCTCGGTTCCCGGGTCGGCCGCGGTGGCGTGACCCCTCATCCGTCAGGCTCCGCCTGACACCTTCTCCCAAGGGAGAAGGAAGCCTGGAGACCCCATGAAAGAGACCAAACACGCGGCGGCGGATCCCGCCGCGCGCGCCGCCATGCATGAAGTCATGGCCGCGTTCGAGGCCTTCAAGGCCGCCAACGACGAGCGTCTGAACGCGCTGGAGACCAAACGGGGCGACGCCCTGCTGGAGGAGAAGGTGGCGCGGATCGACGCCACGCTGCAGGCGGCGCAGGGCCGGCTCGACCGGGCCCTGACCGACGGCCGGCGTCCGGCGCTCGGCGTCGGCGAGGGCGGCCGCGTCGTCGTCGCCGACGAGCGCAAGCAGGCCTGGGACGGCTATCTCAAGACCGGCCAGAGCTCGGCGATGATCCTCGAGGCCAAGGGGCTGAGCGAGGGCGTGCCCACGGCTGGCGGCTACGTCGCCCCGCCCGAGACCGAGCGGATGATCGAGCGACGGCTGCAGATGTCCTCGCCGATGCGCGACATCGCCACGGTGCGCACCATCGGGGCCGGCGTGTTCCGCAAGCCGGTGTCGACCGCGGGCATCGAGAGCGGCTGGGTGGCCGAGACCGACGCGCGGCCGGAGACCGATCCGCCGGTTCTGGCCCTGCTGGAGTTCCCGGCGGCCGACCTCTACGCCAGCCCGGCGGCGACCCAGGCCCTGCTCGACGACGCCTTCGTCAACCTCGACGAATGGCTGGCCGCCGAGTGCGAGGACGCCTTCGCGGCCCAGGAGACCGACGCCTTCGTCAACGGCGACGGGACCAACAAGCCCAAGGGGTTCCTCAGCTACACCAAGGTCGCCGACGCGTCGCAGGCCTGGGGCGAGATCGGTTTCGTGTTCTCCGGCGCGGCCGGCGGCTTTCACGCCACCGAGCCGGTCGACCGCATCATCGACCTGATCTACGCGCCGAAAGCGCAGTACCGCGCCAACGGGCGGTTCGTGCTCAACCGGCGCACGGCGGCCCAGATCCGCAAGTTCAAGGACGCCGACGGCAACTACATCTGGTCGCCGGCCACGGCGCCGGGGGCTCCGGCCACGCTGCTGGGCTACCCGGTGACCGAGATCGAGACCATGCCCGACGTCGGGGCCGGCGCCTTCGCCCTGGCCTTCGGCGACTTCGCCAAGGGCTACCTGATCGTCGACCGGGCCGGCGTCCGCGTGCTGCGCGACCCCTACAGCGCCAAGCCCTACGTGCTGTTCTACACCACCAAGCGGGTCGGCGGCGGCGTCCAGAATTTCGACGCCATCAAGCTGATGAAGTTCGCGGCCAGCTAGACCGCCGGGGTCAGGTCTCCCTCCCCGCATGGGGAGGGTGGACCGGCGAAGCCGGGACGGGTGGGGCAATGCAGCCGCCCGCCCGGCGCCGACCTCTGATCACCTTTGCCCCACCCGGCCCCTTCGGGGCCACCCTCCCCATGCGGGGAGGGAGGAGCCTTCCCATGCCCCCCATCACCCTGGCCGAGGCCAAGGCGTTCCTGCGCGTCACCGACGCCGCCGAGGACGCGCTGATCCAGCTGCTGATCGACGCGGCGACCGAGCGCGTCGAGCTCGCGGTCGGCCTTGTCCTGACCGACCCGACGCCCGCGCCGCTGCGGCTGGCGATCCTGATGCTGGTCGCCCACGGCCACGAGCATCGCGAGGGCGAGGTTCCCGCCGCGCTGATCGAGCCCTGGCTGGCCCCGTACCGGAGCGCCCGGCTGTGACCATCGCGTCCCTGCGCACCCTGGCGGTGCTGGAAACCCTTTCGCAGGCCGAGACGGTGTTCGGCGGCCGCTCGCGGACCTGGACCGAAGTGGCCGCCGTCTGGATCGACCTTCGCCCCGCCGGCCATCGCGAGGCCGGCGACGGCGCGACGCGGCCGGTCCTCATAGAGACCGCCGAGGCCGAGGCCCGGACCGGCGTCGCCGCCCGCGGCATGCGGCTGAAGGCCGGGGGCGAGCCCTGGCGGATCGTCGCGGTGCAGCCCGGCCGACCGCGGCCAGGCCGCATGATCCTCAAGCTGGAAAGAGCCTGGCCATGAGCCCCGATCTGGCGCTGCACAAGGCGCTGCTCGACCACCTGCGCGCCGACGCGTCGGTGAAGGCCCTGCTGGGCGATCCGGCCCGCGTCCACGACGCGCCGCCGGAGGTTCCGGTCCATCCCTATGTCGCGCTCGGCCGCGCCGAGACCCGGCCGTGGGGCGGCCTGGACGGGGAGGGGGTCGAGCATCTGCTGACCCTGACCTGCGTGTCGCGCTTCGACGGCGCCGAGGAGGTCAAGGCGGTGGTCGCCGCCCTGCGCACGGCGCTGCATGGCGCGTCGCCGACGCTGGACGGCCACCGGCTCGTCAATCTGCGCGTCACCTACGCCGACGTCTTCCGCGCCCCCGGCTGGCGGCCGCTCTACGGCGTGCTGCGCATCCGGGCGGTGACGGAAGCGCTTTAGCGCCCTCCCTCCCCGCATGGGGAGGGTGGACGGCCGAAGGCCGGACGGGTGGGGAGCCGCCTGGTCGCCGGTCAGCGCCGACCTTCGCCAACCTTTGCCCCACCCGGCCGCTTCGCGGCCACCCTCCCCATGCGGGGAGGGAGGAAGGAGAAACCCATGACCGCCCAACGCGGAAAAGACATCCTGCTCAAGATCGGCGACGGCGAAGACCCCGAGGGCTTCGCCACCGTCGCCGGCCTGCGGGCGCGGACCATCTCGCTGAACGCGCGCAGCGTCGACGCCACCGACGGCGACAGCGCCGGCCGCTGGCGCGAGCTGCTGGCCGGGGCCGGGGTGAAACAGGCCAGCGTCAGCGGGGCCGGCATCTTCCGCGACGCCGCCAGCGACGCGATGATCCGCGAGGCCTTCTTCGCCCAGTCGGCGCGGACCTGGCGGCTGATCATCCCCGACTTCGGCCAGCTGCAGGGGCCGTTCCTGGTCGCGGCGCTGGAGTACGCGGGCGAGCACGAGGGCGAGGCGACCTGGGCCCTGACCCTGGCCTCGGCCGGCGAGATCGCCTTCGAGGCGCTGGCGTGATCGCCGCCAACGCCGCGCGGGGCGAGGTGGTCGTGGTCCTGGCGGGCGCGCCGCGCCGGCTGTGCCTGACGCTGGGCGCCCTGGCGGAGCTGGAGACCGCCTTCGCCGTCGATGGCTTCGCGGCCCTGGCCGAGCGGCTGCGGACGCTGTCGGCGCGGGATCTGGCGGTGGTGCTGGCCGCCCTGCTGCGCGGCGGCGGCGAGGATGGCGTCGACGTCTCGGCCATCGACTTTCGCGAGGCGACGCAGGCCGTGGCGGCGGCGTTCACGGCGGCGGCGCGATGACGCCCTGGCCGGGCCTGCTGCGGCTGGCCGCGCTGCGCTTCGGCATCGCGCCGGAGGCCTTCTGGCGGCTGTCGCTGGTCGAATGGCGGGCGCTGGTCGACGAGCCCTCGGGCGCCCTCAACCGCGCGGGGCTGGAGGCCCTGGCCCGCGCCTGGCCGGATGGATGATCCCATGACCTTCGACGAAGACGGCCTCGCCGGACTCCGCGGCAGACGGCCGAGGCGGCCGCAGCGCTGGAAGCGCTCGAAGAGCCCGCCGCCCGCGCCGCCGCGTCCATCGACGAGGCCTTCGCCCGCGCCGGCGAGAGCCTGGCCCGCTCGCTGGGCCGGGCCGCGGCCGACGGCGAGGTGTCGCTGGCCGAGCTGGCCCAGGCGGTGCTGGCGGCGATCAACGCCGCCTCGCGCGCCGGGACCGGAGGCGGCCTCGCCCAGGCGCTGACAGCGGCGCTGGGCGGCGGCTTGGGCGGCGGTTTCGGCGGCGCGCGGGCGGGTGGCGGGCCGGTGACGTCCGGCGGCGCTTACCTGGTCGGCGAGCGGGGTCCGGAGGTGTTCGACCCGCGTCCGCGGGATCGGTCGAACCGGCCGGCGGCGGCCTGACCGTCAACGTCACGGTGCAGGGCGAGGGCGGCGCGCCGTCGCTGCTGCGGTCGGAGGCGCAGATCGCCCAGGCCCTGGCGCGGGCCGTCAGCCTGGGCGCCCGCCGACTGTGATCAGAGCGAGGGCGGCGGCGGCGGGCCGTAGCGGTTCGCGCCCGGCTCGCCCAGGGCCACGCCCTGCCAGATCAGGAAGCCGATCCCGATGACGAGGGCGCCGAGCAGCAGCAGCGCCGATCCGGCGACCGCGCTCAGCACGGCGGCGATGACCGTCTCGTCGCTGGCGCCGGAGATGGACGAGGCGACCGCGGCGCCGGCGACGGCGATGACCGCGCCGATCGGCATGACGATGCTGAGGGTGACGGGAATGGCCGACAGCCATCCGGACTTGCCCATGTCGTGGAAGCGCTTCGAGCAGACGCAGATCCAGCAGTAGACCGTGACCAGCGACAGGAACGGCACCCAGAACAGCAGCGTGTTCGCGCCGATCAGCACCAGCCAGCCGATCCAGTAGGCCTGTCGGCCGATCCGGCCGTCCGGCGAGAAGAACAGTTTCGTCCAGTCCATCGCAGCCCCCGAATTCCCCAGTGACGCGAGGTCACACGGGCCGGCGGCCGGCGTCAACATACGGATGGTTCATGTCATTCCATGAAGTGCGCCTGCCAGCGCGGCTGGCGTTCGGCTCCACGGGCGGCGTCGAGCGCCGCACCGAGGTCGTCACCGTGGCCAGCGGGTTCGAGCGGCGCGCCACCCCCTGGGCCCACGGTCGCCGTCGCTACCTGATCGGCGCCGGCGTGCGGTCGCTCGACGATGCGGCCGTCCTCATCGCCTTCTTCGAGGCGCGTCGCGGTCGGTTGCACGGCTTCCGGTTCAAGGACTTCGCCGACTTCCGGTCCTGCATGCCATCGGCGGCGATTTCGCCGCTGGATCAGAGGCTTGGCGAGGGAACCGGAGAGGCGGTGTCGTTCCAGCTGCTCAAGCTCTACGGGGATGTCGAGCGCCCGATCCGCAAGCCTGTCGAAGGGTCGGTCCGGATCGCCGTCGGCGGCGTGGAGACCGCGACCTTCGCGCTCGACCCGACGACCGGGGTCGTGACCTTCGCCGCGCCGCCGGCGGAGGGCGCCGTGGTGACGGCGGGCTTCGCCTTCGACACCCCCGTCCGCTTCGACACCGACCGCATCGACGTCACCCTGGAAGGCTTCGAAGCCGGCCGGGTGGTCGCCGCGCCGCTGATCGAGATCAGGGTCTGACCATGAGAACCGTCCCCGACGCGCTGGCGGACCGGATCGAGTCCGGCGCCGCCACCCTCTGCCATGTCTGGCGCCTCACCCGCGCCGACGGCGCCGTCAGCGGCTTCACCGACCACGACCGGGATCTGCTGCACGACGGTCTGGTCTGCGTGGCCGGCGCGGGCTGGACGGGGGGCGTGACGGGTTCGGGCCTTGGAGCCGGCGAGGCCGGCGCCATGGTCGCGGCCGGCGCGCTCGCCGCCGACGGCCTGGATCCCGTCGACCTCGCCGCCGGGCTGTACGACGGCGCGGCGGTGGAGTGCCGGCGCGTCGACTGGTCCGCGCCGCACCTGTTCGTCACGCTGTGGACCGCCCGGATCACCCGCGTGCGCCGCGACGGCGAGGCCTTCACCGCCGACCTGGAAGGGCCGCTGGCCCAACTCGAGCGGGTGGCGGGCCGCAGCTATGGCCGGCTGTGCGACGCCAATCTGGGCGATGATCGCTGCGGCGTGGCGCCCGGTCATCCGCACTTCGGGGATGGCTGCGACAAGCGGTTCGAGACCTGTTCAGCCCGCTTTGACAACAGGCTGAACTTTCGGGGCTTTCCCTCCATTCCGGGCAACGACTTCCTCAGCCGCTGGCCGGCCCGGGGCGAGCGTCACGACGGGACCAGCCGTCGTGGATAGGGCGGAGATCGTCGCCGCAGCCCGCGGCTGGCTTGGCACGCCCTACCGCCATCAGGCGTCCGTGAAGGGCGTCGGCTGCGACTGCCTGGGCCTGGTGCGCGGGGTCTGGCGTGACCTGTACGGCGAGGAGCCGGAGGCCGCGCCGCCCTACCGCCCCGACTGGGCCGAGACCGGGGCGGCCGAAACCCTGCTGGCCGCCGCCGGACGGCATCTGGTTCCCGCCGCCCTTGACGCCTTCCGGCCGGGCGATGTGCTGCTGTTCCGCATGAGCCCGGGCGCCTGCGTCAAGCATTGCGCCATCGTCTCCGAGCGGCGGCCCGGCGATCCGGAGCCGCGCATCATTCACGCCTACTGGGGTCGGGCGGTCGTCGAAAGCTGGCTGGGCCCCTGGTGGCGCCGACGGCTGGCCGCGGCCTTCGCCTTTCCGAACGCGAGCGACTGAGATCATGGCGCAACTGATCCTGACCGGCATTGGCCGGGCCTTGGGCGGCAATGTGCTGGCCGCGCTGGGCAGCATGGCTGGCCGGGCGGTCGACCAGCACGCCATCGCCTCGCTGCAGGCCCCGCGCCAGGCGGGACCGCGCCTGCGCGAATTGCAGATCATGTCCGCCGCCGAGGGTGCGCCGGTCACGGCGGTGTTCGGCCGGGCCCGCCTGCCGGGCCATGTCATCTGGGCCGCCCGCTTCCGCGAGAAGCGGATCGAGCGTCAGGCCGGCGGCGGCAAGGGCGGACCGAAAGTCGTCGAGTATCGCTACAGCCTGTCGTTCGCCGTGGCGCTCTGCGAGGGGCCGGTCGACGGCATCGGCCGGGTCTGGGCCGACGGCAAGGCGATGGATCTGACCGGCGTCGCCATGCGCCTGCATCGCGGGACCGACGATCAGACGCCCGATCCGTTGATCGAGGCCATCGAGGGCGTCGCGCCGGCCTATCGCGGCTGCGCCTATGTCGTCTTCGAGGACCTGCCGCTCGAGCCGTTCGGCAACCGCCTGCCGCAGCTGTCGTTCGAGGTGTTCCGCCGGCCGCGCGGCGGCGGGCTCGCGCTCGAGGACCGGCTGACGAGCGTCTGCCTGATCCCCGGGGCCGGGGAGTTCGCCTATGCGACCCAGGCGATCCAGCGCCGCGACGGCCTGACCCGGTTCAGCGCCGAGAACGTCAACAATGTCGAGGGACGCCCCGACCTGCTGGTCTCGCTCGACCAGTTGCAGGCGCAGCTGCCGAACCTGGAGGCGGTCACCCTGGTCGTCGCCTGGTTCGGGACCAGCCTGGACGTCGGCGACTGCACCTTCCGGCCGGGCGTGGAGCAGGCGTCCAAGTCGACCCTGGGCATGACCTGGCGTGCTGGCGGCGTGGGGCGCGGTTCGGCCCATCTGGTCAGCCGGATCGACGGGGCTCCGGCCTATGGCGGCACGCCCGCTGACGCCAGCGTCGTCCAGGCCATCGCCGAACTGAAGGCGCGAGGACTGAAGGTCACCCTCTGCCCGTTCATCCTCATGGACTGCGACGGCTTCCCGTGGCGCGGCAGGATCAGCGGCGAAGCGGCTGACGTTCCGTCGCTTTTCGGCTCGGCAGCGCCTTCCGACATCGTCATCGACGGCGAGCGGATCGACCATGACTGCTCCGACTGGGGCCTTCGCCGCATGGTGCTGCACCAGGCGCGGCTGGCCCAGCTGGCCGGCGGCGTCGACAGCTTCCTGATCGGCTCGGAGCTGCGCGGGATCACCACCATCCGGGATGGCGAGGGCGGCTATCCGGCCGTCGCGGCCCTGCGCGCGCTGGCCGCCGACTGTCGCGCCATCGTCGGGCCGGGGACCGCCATCGGCTACGCCGCCGACTGGACGGAATACTTCGGCCATCAGCCTGCGGACGGGTCGGGCGACGTCGCCTTCCATCTCGATCCGCTGTGGGCGGACGAGACCATCGACTTCGTCGGCGTCGACTTCTATCCGCCGCTGGCCGACTGGCGCGGCGAGCCGGACTTCGACGCCATCGCCGTGGCGGCCGGCGAGGGCTTCGACTGGTTCTACGCCACGCCGGAGGACCGTGGCGCCGGCCTGCGCACGCCGATCAGCGATGGGGCTTACGGCGAGCCCTGGGTGTTCCGACCCAAGGACCTGGTCGGCTGGTGGAGCCATGCGCATCATAACCGTCCCGGCGGGGTTCGCGACGCGACGCCCACCGCCTGGGTCCCGGGCTCCAAGCCGATCCGCCTGATCGAGTTCGGTTGTCCGGCCGTGGACAAGGGCGCCAACGCCCCCAACCTGTTCATCGACCCCAGGAGCAGCGAGAGCGCGCTGCCGCCGTTCTCCACCGGCCTGCGGGACGACCACGCCCAGCGTCGGACGCTGGAAGCGGTCCTGGCCCACTTCGACGATCCGGCCGCCAATCCGGTCTCGCCCCTCTATGGCGGGCCGATGGTCGAGGCGATGAGCGCCTGGTGCTGGGACGCGCGACCGTTCCCGGACTTCCCGGCGCGCGCGGCGGTCTGGGCGGACGGCCCGAACTGGGCGCTCGGTCACTGGCTGAACGGGCGTCTGGGCGCCGCGCCGCTGGCTGACCTGATCGTGGAGCTAGGCCTGCGCGCGGGGGTCACGATCGATCCGGGCGACGTCGGCGGGCTGGTCACGGGCTACATTGTTGATCAACCCACATCGCTGCGAGACGCTCTGGAGCCGCTGGCCGGGGCCTTCGACTTCGACCTGGCGGAGCGCGGCGGGCAGGTGACCCTGGTCGCGCGGGACGGCCCCCTGGCGATGACCTTCGCCGAAGCCGGCCTGGCGCTGCCGGAAGGTCGTCCGGCGCAACAGCTGTCTCGCACCCTTGAGGCGCCGAGCGACGTGGTGCGTCTGCGGTACATCGACGAGACGGCCGAATACCAGATCGGCGGCGCGACGGTGCGCCGCGATCCGGCCGGGGCGGGCGACGTCGCCCAGGCGGACCTGCCGATGGTGCTGACCACGGCGCGGGCCGAGAGTATCGGACGACGCCTGCTGGCGCGGACCGCGGCGGCGGTGGAGGACGCCGAGATCTGCCTGTCGCCGCTCGACGCCCTGCGGCTTGAGCCCGGCGACCGCGTGCGACTGCCGGGTGATGACCGGATCTGGCGTGTGGAGCGGATCGAGCTGGACGAACAGCCCCGCGCCGCCCTGACGCTGGTCGAACCGGCCGCGGCAGGCGAAGGCGGCGAGAGCGACTGGACGCCGCCGCCGCCGGTCGATCCGCCCGCGCCGCCAGTGCTGCATGTGCTCGACCTGCCCGCGCTGCCCGGCGCGGAGACCGACAACCGGCCGCTTGTCGCCGCTGCTGTCGAGCCCTGGCATGGGTTCGACATTCATGTCGGCGCCATGGTCGACGCCCTCAGCGTTCGGGTCCGCGTCGACCAGCCGGCGGCGGTCGGCGAGACCCTGGAGGATCTGCCCGCGGGGCCGCTGCACCGGACTGACCAGGGTGGCCGGCTGACGGTTCGCCTGGAGGGCGCGACGCTGGAGAGCCGCCCCATGGCCGCCGTGCTGGCCGGCGCCAACGCGCTGGCGCTGCGAGGGGCCGCCGGCGAATGGGAGATCGTCCAGTTCCTGACCGCCGAACCTGCCGCCGCTGACGTCTGGACCCTGTCTGGCCTGCTGCGTGGACAGGCCGGCTCCGATCCGGCGATGTCGGCTTTAACGCCTGCCGGCGCGCCCGTCGTCCTGCTGGGTGAAGGGCTGGCGCGGGCCGACATGGCGCTGTCCGAACGTGGTCTGCCGATGATCTGGCGCGCCGCGCCGGCCGGCGGCCCGCCGGGCGGCGAGGCGATGACGCAGGTCGAGACCGTCTGGCGTGGCCTGGCGGATCGTCCCTGGAGCCCCTGCCACCTGAAGCGGGTCGACCAGCCCGGTGGCGATATCCGGTTCGGCTGAACTCGCCGCGCACGTTTGGCTGGCGACACGCTGGACGGCGATCCGCCGCTGTCCGAGGAACAGGAGGCCTACCGACTGGAGATCCTGGACGGCGGGACCGTCGTGCGAACGGTCGCGTGTGACGTCCCCGCCTTCGTCTGGACCCCGGCGATGCAGTCGTCGGACTTCCCGGGCGGCATCCCCGAACTCGGTGACCATCCGTGTGGCGCAATTGTCAGCGGTGTTCGGGCCGGGCGCGACAACCACCCGCAGCCTGTAGCGCCGAGGGCCGGGACGCTCTATCTGATGCGGCGTAGAATCCGCTGCGAGGGGCCTTTGGCGCGCGATCCGTATCTTGAACTCGGTGTACCGCGGACGGCGACCTCGGATGAGATCCGAAAAGCCTTCCGCAAGCTCGCCAAACAGTTCCACCCCGACGCGAACCCCGGTGACGCGAGCGCCGAGGAGCGGTTCAAGCGCGTGTCCGGCGCCTTCGACATCGTCGGCGACGAGGACAAGCGCAAGAAGTTCGATCGCGGCGAGATCGACGCCGACGGTCGTGAGCAGCATCCCGGTTTCGGCGGCGGCAGTCCGTTCGGCCCGGGCGGCGCCTCCGGCGGCCGCTACCGGCCGGGCCCCGGCAGCCCCGGCTTCGAGGGCGTCGACATCAACGACATCCTGGGCGAGGCCTTCGGGCGCGGCGGACGGGGCGGCTTCGGCGGCTTCGGCGGCGGGGCCGGAGGCTTTGGCGGCGGCAAGGGCGCCGACCTGCGCGCCCACCTCGACATCGACATCGAGGAGGCCATCCGCGGCGGCAAGAAGCGCATCGCCTTCTCGGACGGCCGCACCCTCGAAGTGAACATTCCCAAGGGCGCCCAGGAGGGCCAGACCCTGCGCCTCAAGGGGCAGGGGGCCCAGGGTCGGTCCGGTCCGGGCGACGCGCTGATCGAGATCGGCTTCAAACCCCACCCGATCTATCGCCGCGAGGGCGACACCCTGCACATGGATCTGCCGGTCTCCGTCCCCGACGCCGTACTGGGCGGCAAGGTCGAGGCGCCCACGCCCGACGGGCCGGTGAACGTCTCGGTGCCCAAGGGCGCCAACAGCGGCGCGCTGCTGCGGCTCAAGGGACGGGGGTTCGTCAATCCCAAGGGCCAGCGGGGCGATCTGGTCGCCCGGCTGATCGTCACCCTGCCAGAGGTCGCCGACGCGACGCTGGAAAAGTTCGCGGAACAGTGGCGCAAGGAGCGGCCCTACGCGCCTCGCAAGCGATAGCAGGCCCTCCCCGCGTGACACGCTGTCGCGGGGGCCCCATAAATCGTCCATTCAGCCGGCATTCAGCGTTGGCGCACTAAACCGTCGGGCATGAACCGCTTTGTCGCCCTCTTCGCAGCTGCCCTGATCAGCGCCGGCGTCCCCGCCGTCGCCGAGGCGCAGAGCCGTGGACGGCCTTCCGACTGCCCCGGCGGGGCGATCGGCAAGGCCTGCCGCGAGGCGCTGCGCGATCAGGCAGGCGATGGCCCGTCCTCGCGCGGGCGGCCGCCCGGTCGCGGCGACGACGAGGACCGCTCGCGGCCGCCGGGCCGGGGCGGCAACTCCCTGGGCGACGGCTGGAGCCCGCGTGAGAGTGAGGCCCGCGAGGGCGTGCGCGGCGGGCGGCTGGTGCCGCTGGAGACCGTGATCCGCAACATCGCCCGCTCCAACCCCGGCCAGCTGCTCGACGCGGGCCTGGAAAACCGCGGCGGTCGACCGGTCTATCGGGTCCGCTGGCAGACCAACGACGGCCGCCGCATCGACTTCATCGTCGACGCCGCCACCGGCCAGATCATCGGAAGGAACTAGGCCCCGCATGCGTATCCTGCTGGTCGAGGACGATCCGGACCTGTCGCGTCAGCTCAAGCTCGCGCTCGGCGACGCCGGCTACGCCGTGGACCATGCCGCCGACGGCGAGGAAGCCCATTACCTGGGCGAGGCCGAACCCTACGACGCGGTGATCCTCGACCTGGGCCTGCCCAAGATCGACGGCGTGTCGGTGCTGGAGCGCTGGCGGCGCGAGAACATCGCCATGCCGGTGCTGATCCTGACCGCGCGCGACAACTGGAGCCAGAAGGTCGCCGGGTTCGACGCCGGAGCCGACGACTACCTGACCAAGCCCTTCCACACCGAGGAGCTGCTGGCCCGGCTGCGCGCCCTGCTGCGGCGGTCGGCCGGTCACGCCACCCCAAACCTGGCCTGCGGCGGCCTGCGCCTCGATCCGCGCTCGGCGCGGGCCAGCGTAAACGGCGAGCCGCTGCGCCTGACCTCGCTCGAGTACCGGCTGCTGCACTACATGATCATGCACCAGGGCCGGGTGATCAGCCGCACCGAGCTGGTCGAGCACCTGTACGACCAGGATTTCGACCGCGACTCCAACACCATCGAGGTGTTCATCGGCCGGGTGCGCAAGAAGATCGGCCCCGACCGCATCGAGACCGTGCGCGGCCTCGGCTACCGCCTGACCCCGCTTGAGGGTGAGGCGACCGAGTGAAGCGACCCCGCCTGCCCGGTCTGAGCCGCCGCTCGCTGGTCGGGCGGCTGGTTCTGCTGGCCGCGGGCTGGAGCGTCCTGGTCCTGATCGTCACCGGCGTGGCCCTGACCGCCTTCTTCCAGCAGGCTGCGCTGCGACGCTTCGACCTCGGCCTGGTCGATCTGACCCAGGGCCTCAACGCGGGGATCAGTATCGAGGACGGCAGGGTCATCGCTCCGCCCCTGACCGACACCCGGGCCCTGCGGGTCTATTCCGGCCGCTACTGGCAGCTGGCCGAACATGCGCCGTCGGGGAAGGTGCGGCTGATCGTCCGCTCCCGCTCGCTGTTCGACCGGGACCTGAAGATTCCCGAGGCGGTCGTGGCCGAGGTGGCGGCCAGTCCCGGACAGCAGATTTTCTACGAAACCGAAGGCCCCCTCGGCCAGCCGCTGCGGGCCAGCGCCATGCAGGTGACCATCGGCGACCGCGCCGCGCCGGTCATCATCATGGCCGCCGAAGACCGTTCGCCCGTCGACCGCGAGGCGCAGCGGTTCGCGCTGCTGACCGCCGGCGCGCTGATCGTCCTGGGGGCCGGCATCCTGGCCGGCGTCTTCCTGCAGGTGCGGATCGGCCTGCAGCCGCTGTTCCAGCTGCGTCGCGAGGTCGCCGATGTGCGCAAGGGCAAGGCCGAGCGGATCGAGGGAGAATATCCCAGCGAACTCAATCCCCTGGCCACCGAACTGAACGCGCTGGTCGCGCACAACCAGGATGTGGTCGAGCGCCAGCGCACCCACGTCGGCAACCTCGCTCACGCCCTGAAGACGCCGATCTCGGTCATGCTGACCGAGGCCGTCCAGCAGCCGGGCCAGTTGGCCGATGTCGTCACCCGCCAGACCGACGCCATGCGCGGACATGTCGAGCACCATCTCCGCCGCGCCCGCGCCGCCGCCCGGTCGCAGTCGCATGGCGAACGCACCCTGGTGGAGCCGGTGATCGACGAGCTGGCCGTCACGCTGGAGCGGATCTTCCAGGACAAGGGCGTCGAGATCGACTGGCGCTGTCCCGACGAGCTCTGCTTCCGCGGCGAGAAGCAGGACCTGATGGAGATCGTCGGCAATGTCATCGAGAACGCCGGCAAATGGTGCAAGGCCAGGGTGCGTGTGAACGCCGCGCCCACCGGCGCCGAGGTCATGATCGTGACGGTCGAGGACGACGGTCCCGGCCTGCCGGCCGACCGGCGGGAGGACGCGCTCAAGCGCGGGGCCCGTCTGGACGAGAGCGCGCCGGGCTCGGGCCTGGGTCTGGCGATCGTCGATGAGCTGGCCCGCGCCTATGGCGGGGCCCTCGCCCTGGGCGACTCACCGATGGGCGGCCTGAAGGTCGAGATCACCCTGCCGCGCGCGGAAACCTGAAAGCACGGTTTCAGCCGCCGTTAACCCCGTTCGGCGCAAGGATTGCGCGGGAGCGACTGGCTTCCGCCGAGCACGGTTGACCGCTTTGTCGCCTGACAAGATCGCGATGTTGAAGGGCCTTCTCGCCGCGTCGCCGGATGACGTGGTGCGCGGCCTCGAGCGCGCCGTGTGCAAGGAAGGCTCGAGCGGATCGCTGGCCGCCATTGGCGCGATGATCGAGTCCGAAGTGGCGCTGCGCTCGGTGCGCGCCCATGTCCTGGCGCCGGTGAAGGGGCTGTTCCGCGCCCGCCACGCCGACGGTCGCACCGCCTTTCCCGTCCCGGCGCTTTCGCTGCTCTGGAAAGCGCTCGCGGCGGACAAGCCCGACTGGGTCAAACAGGCCCAGGACGCCTGCTACTACATCGATCCCGACGAGCCTTCGCCGCAGATCTTCGACGTGCTGTGCGGCCGCGCGGCCAGCGGCCTGCGCGCGGCTGACCGGCCCGAGTACCTCGACGTCATGACCATGCTCGAGGCGGACCGGCGGGGCTCGACCCAGACCTTGATCCTGGCCCTCGACCTGGCCCCGATCGTCCGTCCCCCGCTGCTGAAGCTGACCGACTGGCTTCAGCGCATGACCGACGACCGCCGGGCCAGCGCCCGCATCGCCTACAAGGACGCCGGCGCGGCCGGCGAGGGCGGCGGTCCGCTGATGTTCGAGATGCTGGCCGGGCATCTGAAGCATCCCTGCCAGATCCTCCGCGTGGTTTCGGCGATCATGGATCACCCGGGCGAGCGCTATCTCGCCGCCTCCGAACTTGCGACTTTCGGCGAGCGCGCGATCGACGCCATCGACACGCAGGTGACCCTGGTGAAGAGCCTGCGTCCCGGCACGGGCGTCGGCGCGGCGGAACGGGCCGGCCAGGCCGTCCAGGAAGCGGTCGAGACGATCACCGAGCTCGACCAGTCGGTCCAGCTCTATCGGGACGGCCCCTGGGGCCAGCGGGTCGTCAAGCTGAAGCAGGCCCTGGCCGCGACCGTCGAGCAGCGCCTGTTCGAGATCGAGGAAGCTGTCGGCCTGGCTCTGCCCATGCAGAAGCTGCGCTACTCGGCGCGACTGGTCTCCACCGTGCCCAAGCTGGACGAGCCGCCCAGCGACGGCGCCCTGCAGCTTGCCATCGGCCTGCTGACCTTCTCGGAGGCGGTGCGCGGTTGCGCCAACGAGGGCGGCTTCGCCGGCGCCCGCGGCAAGGTGCACGAAACCGTCGGCATCCGGATCGACCGCTATGTCGAGGATGTGCTGGAGCAGATCCGCCTGGGCGACGCCATCGACCTCCACCGCGCTCACGAGTTTCTCGACGTCGCCGCGCAGTTGATGAGCCTGGTGCGGGACCGCAAGGCCGGCGGGGTGGTGCGTCGTCGCGCCGCAGCCGCCTGACCCTCTCGCTATCGCGCGCGTGATCCGCTAACACCCGGCCATGTTCGCATTCTGGATCGCGGCGGCGGCCCTTTCAGCGGCCGTGGGCTGGCTGATACTCAGCGCCTCGCGCGCGGAGACGCTGCGCGTTTCCGGCGACGATCCCACCGTCGTCGTACACCGCCGCCAGCTTGACGAAATCGACGATCTCGCCGCCAGAGGTCTGCTGCCCGAGGGCGAAGTCCGCGCGGCCCGCGCCGAGGCCGGGCGACGTCTGCTGGCGGCTGCCGACACCGCCATCGCGCCGCAGAGCGCCGCCGGACGCCGGCTGGCCCTCGCGGCGGCCGTGGTCGCGCCCCTGCTGGCCCTTGGCGCCTATTTCGTCGTCGGCGCGCCCGACCAGAAGGACCAGCCGTACGCCGCCCGTCTCGCGGAGTGGCGATCGGGCGACCTAGAACGTCTCGACATGCCCCGTCTGGCGGCGATACTGCGGGCCATTACACGCGAGCGGCCGAACGACGCCGAGGCCTACTACAAGCTCGCCTCCGTCGAGCTGGGGCAGGGCGACGCCATCGCCGCGGGCACAGCCCTGCGCCGCGCCGTGCAGATCGCGCCCGAACGCGCCGACCTCTGGGCGCTGCTCGGCGAGTCGTTCGTGGTCCAGGCCGAGGGCCGCGTCGACGGCGACGCCCGCACCGCCTTCAGCGAGGCCCTGAAGCGCGATCCGACCAGCGTCAGCGCCCGTTATTTCCTGGCGCGGGCCGAGATCCAGGACGGCCGGGTCGCCGAGGGCCTGGCGGGCTGGCGCGCGCTGCTGGCGGCCCTGCCGTCGACCGGGTCTTCCGAGCAGGCTGTCCGCGCCGCCCTGACCGCGGAGATCGCGGCGGTGGAGAAGGCCGGCGCCCTGCCGACGGCGACGCCGGCCCCGCAGCCCCAGCCCGGAATTCCCGACGACACGGCGATCCGCGGCATGGTCGAGGGCCTCGCCGCCCGGCTCGAAACACAACCCGACGACCCCGAGGGCTGGGTGCGGCTCGTCCGCGCCTGGACCGTGCTGGGTGAGACCGGCAAACGCGACGCGGCCCAGGCCCGGGCGCGGACGCTCTTCAAGGACAATCCCCAGGTGCTTCAGGCGCTCGACCAGGCGGCGGAGGCTCCGCGATGAGCTTCTGGCCGAAATCCCGCACCGCCCGGCGGCGGCTGACCATCCTGCTGGCGATCGCGCCGGTTCTGGTCCTCGCCGTCGGCCTGACCATGTGGGGCCTGCGGGACTCCATCTCCCTCTTCTACACCCCGGCCCAGGCGCTGGAGGCCAAGGTCGCGCCCGGTCGCGCCGTCCAGCTGGGCGGCCTTGTCGAGGTCGGCAGCGTCCGCAAGTTCCCGGACGGCCGGGTCGAGTTCTCGGTGACCGACAACAAGGCCTCGGCGAAGATCAGCTACCAGGGCGACCTGCCGGACCTGTTCCGCGAGGGGCAGGGCATCGTGGCCGAGGGGGCGTTCGACGCCTCCGGACTCTTCGTCGCCCGCCGCGTGCTGGCCAAGCACGATGAGCAGTACATGCCGCGCGAAGTCGCCGACGCCATCAAGGAGCAGGGCGAGTGGCGCGGAGACGGAGCGAAGGGCGCCTATGACCGCTGAACTGGGCGCCTTCGCCCTGACGCTGGGCCTGGCTCTGGCGGTGGTCCAGACGGTGCTGGGCCTGGCCGGCGCGCGCCGACCGGCGCTGGCCGGCGCGGCGAGCGGCGCCGCGCTGGGCGCCTTCCTCTGCATCGCTGCGGCGTTCGCGGCCTTGATGGTCGCTTTCGTGACCTCGGACTTCTCGGTCGCCAACGTCGCCGCCAACTCCAACACCGCCAAGCCGATGCTCTACAAGGTGGCCGGCGCCTGGGGCAGCCACGAGGGCTCGATGCTGCTGTGGTGCATGGCACTGACCGGCTACGGCGCCGCCGTGGCGGGCTTCGGGCGCGATCTGCCCCTGGCGCTGCGCAGCCGGGTGATCGGCGTGCAGGGCGCGCTGGGCGTCCTGTTCCTGGCCTATACGGTGTTCGCCTCCAACCCGCTGGCCCGGCTGCTGGACCCGCCGGTCGAGGGGCGGTCGCTCAATCCCCTGCTGCAGGACCCGGCCCTCGTCCTCCATCCGCCCTTCCTCTACCTGGGCTACGTCGGTTTCTCGGTGGTCTTCTCCTTCGCCATCGCCGCCCTGATCGGTGGCAGGATCGACGCGGCCTGGGCGCGCTGGGTGCGGCCCTGGACGCTGGCGGCCTGGAGCATGCTGACGGTCGGCATCACGCTCGGCGCCTTCTGGGCCTACTACGAGCTCGGCTGGGGCGGCTGGTGGTTCTGGGATCCGGTCGAGAACGCCTCCTTCATGCCCTGGCTGATCGGCACGGCGCTGCTGCATTCCGCCGTCGTCACCGAGAAGCGCGGCGCGCTGTCCGGCTGGACCCTGTTCCTGGCGCTGGCGGCCTTCACCTTCTCCATGCTCGGCGCCTTCCTGGTCCGGTCCGGCGTGCTGACCAGCGTCCACGCCTTCGCGGTAGATCCGACGCGCGGCGCGCTGCTGTTGGCCATTCTCGGCGTCGCCGCCGGAGCGGGATTTGCGCTGTTCGCCTGGCGGGCGCCGGCGCTGCAGCCCGGGGGCCTGTTCGCCCCGGTCAGCCGCGAGAGCCTGATCGTCCTCAACAACATCATCCTGACGGCGGCCACGGCGACCGTGCTGCTGGGCACCCTCTATCCGCTGATCCGCGAGGCAATGGACGGCGACGCCGTTTCCGTCGGACCGCCCTACTTCAACCTGACCTTCACGCCGCTGATGGCGGTCGCCTTCCTGATCCTGCCGTTCGGACCGCTGACCGCCTGGAAGCGGGGCGACCTGCGGGCGGGCGGGCAGCGCCTGATGCTGGCGGCTGCAGCGGCGATCATCTTCGGCCTGGCGACGTTCGCCCTGGTCAGCCCGCGCAAGGCGCTGGCGGCGGCCGGCGTGGCCCTGGGCTTCTGGCTGATCTTCGGCGTCCTGGCCGAGGTCGCCCAGCGCACCCGCGCCTTCCGCGCGCCGGCGGCCGAAACCTGGCGGCGGCTGGTCGGCCTGCCGCGCGGGGCCTGGGGCATGACCCTGGCGCACCTGGGGCTGGGCCTGTTCACGCTCGGCGCCGTCTTCGAGACCGCCTGGAAGGTCGAGGCCGCCGAGGCCCTGTCCCTGGGCGGCCGGATCGATGTCGGCGCCTATTCGCTGACGCTGGACAGCGTCCGGACCGGCGAGGGCCCCAACTACATCGCCGAGCGCGGGCGGATCACCGTGACCCGAGGCGGACGTGTCGTCTGCCAGGCCAGGCCTGAGCGTCGCTTCTACCCGACGGGCAAGCAGACCACGTCCGAGGTGGCCCTGTGCAATCGCGGCCTGGACCAGGTCTACATCGTGCTGGGCGAGCGGCGAGCGGGTGAGGGCGGGCGCCCGGCCTGGCTGGTCCGCGCCTACTTCAATCCCTGGGTCCAGCTCATCTTCCTGGGGCCGCTGCTGATGGCCGTGGGCGGACTGGTGTCGCTGTCCGACCGCCGGCTCCGCCTTGCGGCGGGGAGGAAGGCCGCATGAAGCGCGTCCTGGTCGTCATCGCCGCCGCCCTGTGCATGGCGGCCGCCTCCGATCCTTCCGAGCGGCTGTCCGACCCGGCCCAGGAGGCCAGGGCGCGGGTGATCTTCCAGGAGGTGCGCTGCCTCGTCTGCCAGAACGAGTCGATCAACGATTCGGACGCCGAACTCGCCCGAGACCTTCGCCGTGTGGTGCGCGAACAGGTCGCCGCCGGGCGCGACGAGGCCCAGGTGAAGGCCTTTCTGACCGATCGTTATGGCGAGTACGTGCTTCTGAAGCCGGCCTTCAGCCTGGGCAACGCCGCGCTGTGGCTGGGGCCGTTCCTGGCGGTGCTCGCCGGGCTGGCCTTCCTGGCGTTGCGGGTCCGTCGCCGCGACCTATCTGAAGGATTGACCGTGGACGAGGAAGCGCGACTTGCGCGGCTGCTCGAAGACCGCGAGGCTTGATCCTGTTGCGTCGGCGCGCCCTAGAAACGCCACGGTGCATGACGGAAAGATAACTTGAGAGCCGCGGGGCTCTTTGGCATCGAACCAAGTATCTCAGATCCCGCATCGTCGGGGACAGGAACGGAACACAGATGGTCGCGAAGAAGACCGGGTTTTTTGTTGGCGCGGTGGCTGGTGCGGGTGTTGCCGCGGCGGCCCTGGCGGGCGTCGGGCTGCGCATGTCTCCCGCCGAGGCCGCGCCGCCTCCGGCGGTGATCAAGACCGCCTCGACCGGTCCGATGATGTTCGCGCCGCCTCCGGGCGCGCCCATGTCCTTCGCCGACATCTTCGAGAAGGTCTCGCCGGCGGTCGTGTCCATCGACGTCAGCACCCGTGTTGACGCCCGCACCCTGCGTTTCCCAGGCCTACCGTTCAACTTCGGGCCGCAGGGCCGCAATGAAGACCGAAACGGCGGTTCGGGCGAAGAAGGCGAGGGCGAAGGCCAGGGCGAAGAGGGGGCCGAAGGCCTGCGTCCGCGGCAGCAGTCGTCCGGTTCCGGCTTCTTCATCAGCGCCGACGGCTACATCGTGACCAACAACCACGTCGTCGAGGGCGCGGACGAGATCAGCGTCACCCTCAAGGATGGCCGTGAACTGAAGGCGACCGTGGTCGGTCGCGACGAGAACACCGACCTGGCGGTGATCAAGGTCCAGGGGACAGGCTTCACCTTCGTCAGCTTCGAGACCACGGCCAAGCCGCGCGTCGGCGACTGGGTCATCGCGGTGGGCAACCCGTTCGGCCTGGGCGGCACGGCCACGGCCGGCATCGTCTCCGCCTACGGCCGGAACCTGAACGACGACTCCTCGCAGTTCGTCGACTACCTCCAGATCGATGCGCCCATCAACCGGGGCAACTCCGGCGGACCGACCTTCGACCTGTTCGGCCGGGTGATCGGCGTCAACAGCGCTATCTTCTCGCCGACCGGCGGCTCCGTGGGCATCGGCTTCGCCATCCCCGCCGACACGGCCGACGGCATCACCAAGCAGCTGATCGCCAACGGCAAGGTCGTGCGCGGCTACATCGGCGCCCAGATCCAGAACTTCACGCCCGAGATGGCCGACGCCCTCGACCTGTCGGGGACCAAGGGCGCCGTCGTGGCCCAGGTCACGCCGGGCGGCCCCGCCGACAAGGCCGGCGTGCTGCGGGACGACATCGTGCTTTCGGTCAATGGCGTCGCCATCGATTCCTCGACAGCCCTGACCCGTCAGGTCGCCCGCGTCGGCGCCGGTGAGAACCTGCGGCTGGAGATCATTCGCGGCGGCAAGAAGCGCTTCATCGACGTGCGGTCCGGCGTGCGTCCGTCCAATCAGCAGCTCGCGGATGTTACCGGCGGAAGCGGCGATGACGACACCGAGGCCGGCAAGGACAGCAAGCCCGGCAAGGCCGCGCCGTCGCGGGTCAATGTGCTCGGCATGGGCCTCATCCCGCTCGATGCCGCCGCTCGCACCCGCTACAGCATCGCTGCCGACGTGAAGGGTGTCGTGGTCGAGTCCGTCCGCGGCGACTCCGACGCCGCCGAGAAGGGCCTGGCCCAGGGCATCGTCATCACCTCGGTGAACCTCAAGCCGGTCTCCACGGCGGCCGACCTGACAGCGGCGGTGGAGGCGGCCAAGAAGGCGGGCCGTCCGACCGTGCTGCTGGGCTTCGCCAATCGCCGCGGCCAGACCGGCGTGGTGCCGGTGAAGGTCAACTAGGCTGGCCACGGCCCGCCAGATCCGCCGCTCTTTTGTGGGCGGCGGATCAAGCTAGAGTAGCGGTGGCTGACGCCGAATTCGGCGTCGGCCACCTGTCTGTCGGAGGGGCCGATATGCGCATTCTGATCATCGAGGACGACGTCGAGGCGGCCGAGGCCATGGTCCGGGGTCTGAGCGACAACGGCTATGACTGCACCCATGCCGCCGATGGCGAGCTGGGCTTGGCCGCTGCTCAGAAGCGCGACTTCGATGTGCTGATCGTCGACCGGATGATGCCCAAGATGAACGGCGTCCAGGTGGTCGAAACGCTGCGCCGCGAGGGCGACGCCACCCCCGTTCTGTTCCTGTCGGCGCTCGGCGAGGTCGGTGACCGCGTCGACGGGCTGAAGGCCGGAGCCGACGACTACCTCGTCAAGCCCTACGCCTTCCCCGAGCTGATCGCGCGGGTCGAAGCCCTGTCCCGCCGCCGCGAGACCGGGGCGGTCGCGACGACCCTCAAGGTCGGCGATCTCGAGATGAACCTCATCGCCCGCACCGTGCACCGGGGCGAGACGGAGATCGACCTGCAGCCGCGCGAGTTTCAGCTGCTGGAATTCATGATGCGCCACGCCGGACAGTCGGTGACCCGCACCATGCTGCTCGAGAAGGTCTGGGAGTATCATTTCGACCCCCAGACCAACGTCATCGACGTCCACATCTCGCGGCTCCGCTCGAAGATCGACAAGGGCTTTGATCGCCAGATGCTGCAGACCGTGCGCGGCGCCGGCTACCGGCTCGACCCCTAGGACCTCGCGCCCATGCGCCTGCCGCGCATCTTTCGCACGACCACCTTCCGGATGACGCTGCTCTTCCTGGCGGTGTTCGCCATGTCGGCGGCGGCGTTCCTCTTCTACGCCTGGTTCGCCACGGCCGGCGAGGTGACCCGCCGCGCCGACGCCGAGATCACCCGCGAGATGAACTCGCTCGAGGCCGTCTATCGCCGGGGCGGGGCGGTCGCGCTGAATCAGGCGCTGATCGAACGGGCCGGCGGTGAGCGGCCGTTCCTCTACCTTCTGCTCGACAAGGACGGGAAGCGGATGACCGGCTCCATCGCCGAGTCGCCCGTCGATGAGGCCGGTCCCGGCGAGACCTGGGCCAGCTTCTCCGTTACCGACATCGACATGGACGGCGGCGAGGTCAAACGGCCTGCCCGCGGACTGCAGGAGCAGCTCGAGGGCGGCGAGACCCTGTTCGTCGGGGCGGACGTGGGCGAGTCCCGGGGGTTCGTCAGCGGCATCGTCAACGCCCTGTGGGGGCAGGCGCCTTGGTCATCGTGCTCGGCCTGGCGGGGGGCGCCATCGTCAGCCGCAACGTCAGCCGCCACATGGCGGGCCTTACCGACACGGTGGCTGCCGTGCGCGGCGGCGACCTCAAGGCCCGGGCCCGGATCCGGGGGGTGCAGGACGAGTACGACGAGCTCGCCGAGGGCCTTAACGAGATGCTCGACCGGCTGGAGCGCTCGATGGGCGGCCTCCGCCACGCCGGCGACGCCATCGCCCATGACCTGCGCTCGCCGCTGACCCGCCTGCGCGCCCGGATGGAGGCGGCGCTGATCGAGGTCGAGGCGGGGAAGGGCGATCCCAAGCAGGCCCTGGTCCAGGCGCTCGACGACGCCGACGGCGTGCTCAACACCTTCAACGCCGTGCTGGCCATCGCCCGCCTGCAGGCGGCCGGCGAGGCGCCGGACCAGACCTGCTTCGACCCCGGCCAGCTGGCCGCCGACGTCGCCGAACTCTACGAGCCGCTCTGCGAGGACAAGGGTCTCGACTTCCGGGCCGAGCTGACGCCGCAGCTGACCGTCAGGGCCGCCCGCTCGATCCTGACCCAGGCCCTGACCAACATCATCGACAACGCCATCAAGTACACGCCGCCGGGCGGGGCGGTGACCCTGCGCGTGCGCCGTCGTTCGTCCGGCGAGATCGAGTTCTCCGTCACCGACACCGGCCCGGGCGTGCCCGAGGAGCATCGCGCCCGCGTGGTCCAGCGCTTCGTGCGCCTGGAGAACAGCCGCAGCGAGCCGGGCAGCGGCCTTGGCCTGTCGCTGGTCGCGGCGGTGGCCGAGGCGCACGGCGGCCGGCTGGAGCTGGACGAGGGGCCCGGGGAGTACAACGGCTCGGGCCCGGGGCTGCGGGTGGCGTTGGTGCTGCCGCGGGTGGAATAGCCTTCGGCCTTGAACTTCGACGCCCGTGTGCGCATTATCTCCCTATGCGCACAAAATCCGCACATATGCTCGGCGATTTTCTGGATCGGGTGGTTGATCCCCAAGGAGGCGGCCTGTCGCCTGATCGCATGGGCGACGCGCTGAAGATGTCGGTCGCCGACATGTCGCGCGTCACGCGTTTGCACCGAAACACCCTGACCCGCACGCCCGGCTCGCCGTCCGTACAGGCGCGTGTCGGCGAGGTGGCGCGGATTGTCGCCCAAGCGGCGGAGATCATTGGCGATGAGGCCCGGGCCGTGGTGTGGTTCCGGCATCAGCCGCTGACCGCCTTCGATGGCGCAACCGCCGAGGAACTGGTTTCGGCCGGGCGAGGCGACGCGGTCCTCAAGCACCTCGATATCCTGGCTGACGGCGGCTACGCGTGAAGGCAAAGCCGCCGCTGGCCGGCCGGTACTGGCGCATCGTCAGTCCGCGCTGGATCAGCGATCCGCTCAGCGGCGTCGGCGCGGCGCGGCATGGCGGCCGCTGGAACCGACCCGGGCAGCCGGCTCTGTACCTCTCCGTGGAAGTCGAGACAGCCTTCGCTGAGTACCAGCAGGAGATCGGAACACGACCGGGAACCTTCATCGCCTATGACGTCACCGGCGCCCGGGTTCACGACCTGACCGACGCCGCCACACGGGACCGCCTCGACGTCACGGAACCCTCGATGCTGGATCCCTGGAAGCAGATCGCGTTCGTCGAGGGCGGCGAGCCGCCGACATGGCGTCATGCCACGCGGCTATCGACCGACGCGGACGGGGTGCTGGTTCCCTCGGTCATGCGGCCGGGCGGCGTCAACCTGGTGTTATGGCGCTGGAACGTCGAGCCGGTTCAGGTCAGGTTCCACGATCCCAAGGGAGATCTGGACCTGGTGCGCAAGTGACCGCCCTCGCCGACCGCCTCACCCCCTGCGGCCCCGTCATCGACGGCAAGGCGGCCGAGCGTACGCGGGATATCCTGACCGAGAAGCTGGGCGGCGCGCCCGCGCTCGAAACGGCGTGGCCGGCGCTTGCGCCGGTGTTCGGGGCCTCGCCCTATCTGTCCGGGCTCGCGCGGCGGCGGCCCAGGGCCCTGCTGCAGACGCTGGACAACGATCCGGCCGAACGGCTGGCCGGCATCCTCGCCGATACCGAAGCGGCGGGTCGCGAACCGGACAGCGACGAGGCCCGCAAACGCCTGCGCGAGCTGAAGGCTGATCTGCATCTGCTGACAGCGCTGGCCGACCTTGGCGGCGTTTGGGATCTCGACCAGGTCACCGGCGCCCTGGCCCGCTTCGCCGACGCCGCCCTGCATGCCGCCGTCGCGCTGGTGGCCCGGGACGAGGTCGAGCGCGGCCGGCTGGTCGCCGTTCCCGATGGCCCCGCCGGCCCCATCCCGGGCCTGATGATCATCGCCATGGGCAAGCACGGCGCGTTCGAACTGAACTACTCCAGCGACATCGACATCACCTTCTTCTACGAGCCCGAGCGCTTGCCGCTGGCCGAGGGCGTCGAGCCCGGCGACGAGGCTGTGCGCATCGCCCAGGGCGTCTCCCGCGCCATGCAGGACCGCACGGCCGACGGCTACGTCTTCCGCGTCGATCTGCGGCTGCGGCCCGATCCGTCCTCGACCCGACCGGCGGTGCCGTCGGCGGCGGCGTTCACCTACTACGAGTCCGTGGGTCAGAACTGGGAGCGCGCGGCCTTCATCAAGGCGCGGGCGGCGGCGGGCGACATCCCGGCCGGCGAAGCCTTCCTCGCCGAGCTGCAACCCTTCATCTGGCGGCGCAACCTCGACTGGGGCGCCATCTCCGACATCCATTCGATCAAGCGCCAGATCCATGCCTGGAAGGTCGACGAACGGATGACCGCCAAGGGCGCCGACCTCAAGCTCGGCCGGGGCGGCATCCGCGAGATCGAGTTCTTCGTCCAGACCCAGCAACTGATCCTGGGCGGACGGCACCCGGAGCTGCGCTCCAACCGTACGCTGGACGCCCTCAAGGCCCTGTCCGCCGCCGGGCACGTCGCGCCGGACGCCGCCCAGGAGCTGGCTCGGGCCTACGTCGATCTGCGGGCGCTCGAGCACCGGGCCCAGATGCTGGGCGATGACCAGACCCACAAGCTTCCGGAGTCCGATGCGGAGCGTAAGCGGGTGGCGGCCCTCTGGGGCCACGAAAACCTGCGCGCCTTCGACGCCGTCGTCGGCAAGATGCTGAAGGCGGTCAACGCCCGCTATGGCGAGCTGTTCAAGGGCGAGGAGGAGCTGTCCTCCCGCTTCGGCAGCCTGGTCTTCACCGGCGTCGAGGATGACCCCGAGACGCTGGCGACGCTGAAGCGGATGGGCTTCTCCAACCCGCCGCAGGTGTCCCAGACCATCCGCGGCTGGCACCACGGCCGCATCGGCGCGACCCGCACCGAGCGGGGGCGCGAGCTGTTCACCCGCATGGCGCCCCGCCTGCTCGACGCCGCCCAGGCCACCGGCGCGCCCGACGTGGCCTTCAACCGCTTCGCCGACTTCTTCGGGGCGCTTTCGTCGGGCGTGCAGGTGCAGTCGCTGTTCCTGGCCCAGCCCCGGCTGTTCGAGCTGGTCGTCCAGGTGATGGCCTTCGCGCCGCAGCTGGCCCAGACCCTGGCCCGGCGCCCCGCCGCGCTCGACGCGCTGCTCGACCCCGCCTTTTTCGATCCGGTCGAGACGCAGCAGGGCGAGACCGCCCTCAGCTTCGCCTTCAGACAGGCTGATGGCTTCGAGGCGGCGATGGACGCCGCGCGGCGCGTGCACCGCGAGCAGGCCTTCCGCATCGGCGTCCAGGTGATGAGCGGCACGGCCAGCGCCCAGGCGGCGGGCGCCGCCTTCGCCGACCTGGCCGACCTCTGCATCCGCGGGCTGGCCGAAGCGGCGCTGGCCGAGACGGTGCGGCAGGGCGGGGCGTTCGACGGCGACGTCGCCGTCGTGGCGCTGGGCAAGTGCGGCGGGCGCGAGATGACGGCGCGGTCCGACCTCGACCTGATGACCCTGTACCGGGCAAGGGATCCGGCTGAGCTGTCGCAGACCAAGGGCTGGAGCGCCGACACCTTCTACGCCCGCTTCACCCAGCGGCTGATCGCGGCCCTGTCGGCGCCGACGGGGGAGGGCGGTCTCTACGAGGTCGACATGCAGCTGCGCCCGACCGGCAGCAAGGGCCCGGTCGCGGTCTCCATGCGCGCCTTCGACGACTACTATGATCGCGAGGCCGAGACCTGGGAGATGCTGGCCCTGACCCGGGCGCGGGTGGTCTGGTCGTCCTCCGAGCTGTTCGCCACAGAGGCCGAAGCGGCCGTCGATCGCGCCCTGCGCCGTCGGCGCGACCCGGCGCGAACAGCGGCGGACGTGCGCGAGATGCGCGCGCTGATGGCCCGGGAGCGCCCCCCGTCCGGCGACTGGGACCTGAAGCTGTCGGAAGGCGGCATGGTCGACATCGAGTTCGCCGCCCAGTTCCTGCAGATCATCCATGCCGGGCAGGGCGGTCCCCTGGCCCAGAACACCGGCGACGCCCTGGCGGCCATCGGCGCGGCGGGCCTCGCGCCGGCGACGTCACTCGAGGAGTTGGCCGCAGCCTGGCGGCTGCAGCAGGACCTGTCGCAACTCCTGAAGCTGGCGCTGGACGACCGCGCCGACCCGGACCAGGAACCAAAGGCGCTCCAGGCGCTGCTGGCCCGGGCGGGCGGCGCGCGGGACCTGAAGGGGCTGCGCAAGCGCCTCGCGGCGGCGCGCAAGGCGGCGCATGCGGCCTATGAAGCGGTGGTGACCAGCTAGGACTCTCGAAGGTCGCTCTTATTCTCCAAAGTCCGTCATGGCCCGACTTGTTCGGGCCACCCATGGACACGGCCTTGCAAGGGTGAAACGGACGCCTCTGAAGCAATCACTTTCGTCACCACGCTTGGGTGGCCCGAACAAGTCGGGCCATGACGAGGCCAAGGATGAAGGGACGGAACGGCCGACGTGGTCAGGCGCACTGTTTGACCGGCTGGTCCTTGCTCAGGGCGCAGATCATGCGGGCGGCCTTCTCGGCCCCGTAGCGGCCTTCCAGCCGCTCGCGCAGCAGGGCCCATTTGTCCGACGTGTCCGCCACCGCCGCCTCGACCGCGCGCTGGAAGTTGCCGTTGACGCCGCCGCGGGGGCTGGAGCCCGCCCCGACCGCCGGATCAATGTCCCCGTTGTCCTTGTTCAGCGCCTCATGCTTGACCCTACCCTTGCAGAAGGCCGTTTCGGGGAAGCCCTCGTAGCAGCCGCTGATCAGGCCTGCGGGGAAGGGCGTGGCCTTGCGCAACGAGATCCAGGGCGCAGGCCCGCTGCGGCCCAGCCCCGGCGGATTGCCCGGTCCGATTGATCCGGGCCGGGGCCGGTCGACCCAGTTGCTGTGCGAGTAGAAGTCCTGCGCGCCGTGCAGGGTCGTTCCGAACCGCTGCAGCACCCGGCACTTGGCGCCCTTCACCTCGGATCCGAACCTGCAGTTCAGCCGGGTCTCCCGGGCGGCGATATTGCCGTCGGCGTCCAGAAGGCGGGCCGCTTCGGTCACCGCCTGGTCCAGGTTCAGCACCATCCAGGCGCGGCAGCCTTCCAGCCGGGCTCGCGCTTGCGCGGCGGTCTGCGGATAGCCCTTGCCCGGCAGGCTGTCGCCGGAGTCGCAGTGGGCCTTTGTCTCCGAGATGAGGCCGCTACGGGGATTGTCCGGGAACCCGACCGCCCCGAACGTGCCCGTGCGGCCCGCCAGTTCATCCAGTGTCTTGCCCGAGATGCAGGTCGTGGGCGAGGTCGGCGTGCACTGCAGCGCCCGCCGGGTGATCCGCTCATGCTCGGCGTTCTGGCCAAGGTGGCGGACGGTGCCGAACGCGCCCGCGGGGCCGCCGATGGCGATGACGCCCAGACCGATGAGAGCCGCCGCGCGCTTCATGACCGTCCCCCTGCTCGTCGCCCGGACACGGTGGCCCGCGGGATCGGCGGAGTCCAGACGAGGGCCCGTCAGAGGCGAACGGCGGCGTCCGTCGCCCGGATCAGCCCGTCGATGATGCCCGGCTCGGTCGAGGCGTGACCGGCGTCCCAGACGATGTCGAACTTCGCCTCCGGCCAGGCCTTGTGGAGCGCCCAGGCGCTTTCCAGCGGCGTGACCACGTCGAAGCGGCCCTGGACGATCCAGCCCGGAATCTTGCGGATCTTGTCGACGTTCTTCAGCAGCCAGCCGTCCTCGTTGAAGAAGCCGCGGTTGGCGAAGAAGTGGCATTCGATGCGGGCGAAGGCGATGGCGAAGTCGACCTCGTTGAACTTCGGAGGCCGCGCCTCGGGGCCGCGGATCGAGATGGTGTCGCCTTCCCACTGGCTCCAGGCGGCGGCCGCCTCGGCCTGGACCTTGCGGTCCGTATGGGTGAGGCGGCGATGGTAGGCGGTGATCATGTCACTGCGCTCGCCGGCCGGGATCGGCGCCTTGAACCGCTCCCAGGCGTCAGGGAACAGGTAGCTGGCCCCGTCTTGGTAGAACCACTTCAATTCGCGCTGGGTGAGCAGGAAGATCCCGCGCAGCACAAGGCCGGTGACCCGTTCGGGATGGGTGATGGCGTAGGCCAGGGCCAGGGTGGAGCCCCAGCTGCCGCCGAACACCGTCCATGTCTCGACGCCCAGGTGCTTGCGCAGGCGCTCGATGTCCTCGATCAGCGACCAGGTGGTGTTGTCCTCGAGGCTGGCGTTGGGCCGGCTCTTGCCGCAGCCGCGCTGGTCGAACAGCACCGTCCGCCATTTGTCGTGGTCGAAGAACCGCCGCATGGTCGGATTGACCGCTCCGCCGGGCCCGCCGTGCAGCACCAGGGCCGCCTTGCCCTTCGGATTGCCGCACTCCTCGTAATAGATCTCGTGCGGTCCGTCGGTGCCCAGCCAGCCGAAGTTGTAGGGGTCGATCTCCGGATACAGGCCCCGGCGAGCTGAGGTCTGTCCGACGGCGGGCGCAAAGGCTGAACGGTCCATGAGGTCGTTCTACCGCCGGGGTGGGGCGGGGGCCAATGACAAAGCGGTAGGGGGACATGCACTTCAGTGCGTGTCCCCATCAGTTTGAAGCGGCGGGGGACACGTACCGAAGACGGTACATGTCCCCGGTCAGACCGGGAATCGCCGGCCCAGCCAGTCGAGCATGATCCGGTTGACCTCCTCGGGCTGCTCCTGCTGGGTCCAGTGGCCGGAATCCTTCACCAGCCGCTTTTCCAGGTCGGGGATCAGCGCCTCCATGCCATCGGCGGCCGACGGCGGCAGGACCGCGTCCTTCTCGGCCATGATCATCAGGCTGGGCTGATGGACCCTGTGCTCCAGGTCCTTGGACGCATGCCAGTTGCGGGTGAAGTTGCGGTACCAGTTGATGCCGCCGGTGAAGCCGGTTCGCTCGAAGGTCTCGACGAAGGCCTCGAACTCCTCGTCGGTCAGCAGCGGCGGTCGCGGGTCGCCGGCGGCGTCGTAGACCTCCAGCATGTCGACCAGGGCGAACAGGCTGGGATCGCCCGGCTTGCGTTCGGTGGCGAAGCCGGCGCCCGCCTCCGGCGGCGCGCCCGGCATGTCCAGCGGCCGCTTCATGAACAGGTTCATGGTCTTGCGGACGTCGCGGTCGAGCACGGCGTCGGCCTCGCCCGGCGTCTGGAAGTGGACGATGTACATCCGCTCGCCCAGTCGGCTGCGCATGATCTCGATCGGGTCCAGCGGCGCGCGCTCGTTGAACGGCGTGTTCAGCCCGATCACGCCGGCGACCCGGTCGGGATGGCGGATGGCCATGTACCAGACGACGAAGCCGCCCCAGTCGTGGCCGACGAAGATCGCCTTCCTGATCCCCTTGTGATCGAGCAGTGCGACCAGATCGGCACAGAGGTTCTCCAGCGCGTAGCTCTCCACCTCGGCGGGCGCGTCGGTCAGGCCATAGCCGCGCTGGTCAGGGGCGATCACCCAGCGCCCGGCGTCCGACATCGCCTTGATCTGGTGGCGCCAGGAGAAGGCCAGCTCCGGAAAGCCGTGGCAGAAGACCAGGGGTGTGCCCTCGCCCTCGGGGCCAGCTTCGTAATAGGCCATGCGGATGCCGTTGACGTCGGCGTACCGGACGGGCGGCATCATGGTCTGGATGGCTGACATGGACGTTCCCCTGGGTGTTTTGCCGCTACGGTGAACGGTGATCGCCGGGGAAGGCAAGAGGGACGGAGGTGCTTTCCCCGCGACCCGGCGCGCTCTAAACACGTCCCCATCTTGAGCCAGTCCTCCGACATCCCCGCCCGCCCGCCCGCCACGCCCTGGGGGCTGGTGCTCCTGCTCGGCGCCCTGACGGCGTTCGCGCCGATGTCGATCGACATGTACCTGCCGGCGCTGCCGCAGATCGGTCGGGCGTTGAAGGCGACGCCCGAGGCGACGCAGCTGACGCTGTCGACCTTCCTGCTCGGCATGGCCATCGGCCAGTTCCTGTATGGCCCGGCGTCGGACCGGTTCGGGCGGCGCACCCCGATCCTGGTCGGTATCGCCGTCTACGTGGCGGCGTCGATCTGGTGCGCGCTGACCACCTCCATCGAAGGCCTGCAGCTGGCCCGCTTCGTCCAGGCGCTTGGCGGATGCGCCGGAGCCGTGGTCGCCCGCGCCGTGGTCCGCGACCAGTTCAACCACACCGAGACGGCCCGGGTGCTGTCCCTGCTGACGCTGGTGATGGGCATCGCGCCCATCGTCGCGCCGGCGCTCGGCGGGTGGGTGCTGCTGGTCGCCGACTGGCGGATGATCTTCTGGGTGCTGGCGCTGTTCGGCCTGGCCTGCGGGGCGGCCGTGTTCCTGCGGCTCAAGGAGTCCCGCTCCGAGGAGACTGCCGCCCAGGCCCGTTCGGAGAGCCCGGCGCGCGCCTTCGCCGCCCTGCTGCGCGAGCGCCGCCTGCTCGGCTACGCGGCCGGCGGCGCGCTGAACGGCGCGGTGCTATTCACCTACATCTCCAGTTCCTCGGAGCTGGTCATCACCACCTACGGCCACACGCCGCAGGCCTTCGGCTGGATTTTCGGGGTCAACGCGGTGGGGGTGATCGGGGCCAGCCAGGTCAACCGCATGCTGCTGCGCCGGCTGTCGCCCGACGACGTGCTGCGCCGCGCCAGCCTTTCGGCCATCGCCTTTGGACTGCTGCTGACGGTCATGGCGGCGACCGGTCTGGGCGGCCAGTGGACGGTCCTGCCGCTGCTGTTCTGCTGCCTGGCCAGCTACGGACTGATGGCCGGCAACACCATGGCCGGGGCGCTCAGCGTCGACCCGCGCCGCGCCGGCTCGATCTCGGCCCTGATGGGCGGCCTGTCCTTCGGGCGGGCGCCCTGGCGTCCTGGGCCGGCGGGGTGCTGCACGACGGCACCGCCCTGCCGATGGCTGGCGTGATGCTGGGCTGCCTGCTCGGCTCGGCCGCGGCGCTGTGGGGTCTGGCCCTGCCGCGGAAGTCTCAGCCCTCGATCTGATCAACCCGCCGCGCCGACCAGGCCATCACCGCCCAGCCGGTCAGAAACAGCAGCCCGCCCAGTGGTGTCACGGCCCCCAGCCAGCGCGGCGCGCCCAGCGCCATGGCGTAGAGCGAGCCCGAGAACAGCACGATCCCGGCCAGGAAGAAGGCCGGCGCATGCCGCGCGCCGCGCGCGCCGACGTTCATGAAGGTGGCGCAGGCCAGCGTCGCCATGGTGTGCATGAACTGGTAGGTGGCCCCGGTCTTCAGCCACTCCTTCGCCTGCGGGTCAGCGATCCCGTGGGCCGCGAACGCCCCGATGGCGACCGCCAGAAAGCCGCTGATCGCGCCCAGGGTCATCCAGGTTCGCCGGTTCCAGATCACGCTTCCCCTCCGTCACGGTTGCCTAGTCAGGTTGTCATCGTTCAGGTTAGCGCCCAGTAGGCTTGAAACGCTCGGATGAGAAGCGTCGGCGAAACGGAGGAACCAACCATGGCGCTTACCAAGGGCGACGATTACCCCATCCACCAGACGGCCGAGCCGATCGCCTATTCGGGCACGGATCGCAACTTCTACGACCGGTACTTCTTCAACGGCTATCATCCGGTCGAGGGCGACGACTTCTTCGCCATCGCCTTCGGCGTCTATCCGCACCTGAACGTCGCCGACGCCTCCTTCGTGGTGGTCCGCAACGGGGTCGAGGTCGCGCTGCACGCCAGCCGCTGGCTCGGCGACCGCATGGACCTGACCGTCGGGCCGGTGAAGATCGAGATTCTCGAACCGCTCCAGAAGCTCAAAGTCACCGTCGACTCGCCCGAGCATGGGTTGAAGGGCGAGGTGATCTTCGACGGCCGCGCCTTCCCGATCGAGGAGCCGCGCTTTGTCCGCCGCCAGGGCACCCGGACCTTCATGGACTACACCCGCCTGACCCAGAACGGCCGCTACACCGGCTGGATCGAGCTGGACGGCGAGCGGCGCTCCATCGACGGCTTCGTCGGCACCCGCGATCGCTCCTGGGGCGTGCGTCCGGTCGGGGCCCGCGACAGCCAGGACATCGTCCCCCAGCAGCCGCCGCAGTTCTACTGGCTCTGGTCGCCCAGCAGCTTCGAGGACGGCAGCTTCTTCTTCCACAGCAACGAGGACGGCGTCGGCCGCGCCTGGAACACCCGCGCCGTCTGGTGCAAGGACGGCGACGGCGAGGACGACTTCGAGCACATGAACGGCGAGGCCGACGTGCGCTGGAAACAGGGTACGCGCCACGCCCAGTCGGCGATCATCAAGCTGACCGACGACTTCGGAAAGCCGGCCGGCACGGTCGAATTCGACCCGATCTACGAGTTCCAGATGATGGGCCTGGGCTACACCCATCCCAAATGGAGCCACGGCCTGCTGCATGGCGAGCTGACCGTCGAGCGCGAGGATATCGTGCTGGCGGAGGTCAACCCGCAGCTGCCCTTCAACCTGCACGTCCAGGCCCTGTCCCACGTCACCTTCACCGACGCCGCCGGCAAGGTTCGCAAGGGCAGGGGCGTGCTGGAGCAACTGGTCATGGGGCCGCACGCGCCGTCGGGCTTCAAGGCGATCCTGGATTTCGCCGAGTGAGCCTGCAGTCCCAACTCGAGGCCTATCTGACGCGGACGCTCGGCGCGCAGGCGGTGGTGACCGACCTGTCCCGCATCCCGGGCGGGGCCAGCCGCGAGACCTACCGCTTCGATGTCGAGGTCGGCGGCGAGCTCAAGCGCCTGATCCTGCGCCGCGACCCGGTCGGCAGCCTGATCGACACGGACCGGCGGCTGGAGTTCCTGGCCTTCCGCTCCTTCTTCGGCAGCGGTCTTCCCGTGCCCGAAGCCGTAGCGCTGGAGGAGGAGGGGGCCGAGCTCGAGCGCCCCTTCTTCATCATGGGCCGCATCGACGGCGGCAAGGCCCAGAGTCCGTTCAGCATGCCGCCCTACGGCGAGCACGCCGAGACCATCGGCCAGCAGTTCTACAGCCATCTGGGCGCCATCGCCGCCGCCGATCCGGCCACGCTGCCGATCGCGCAGGTCGCGCCGATCCCGGCGCCGGACGGCTGCTGGAAGAAGGAGCTCGACTACTGGGAGGGCGTGATCAACGAGGACGAGCAGCATCCCCAGCCGATCGTTCGCGCCTGCATCCGCCGCCTGCGCGCCAGTCCGCCGCCGCCGGCCCAGAAGCTGTCGGTGGTCCATGGCGACTACCGGACCGGCAACTTCATGCATGACGGGGCCGGCAAGGTCATCGCCCTGCTCGACTGGGAGATGGCCCACATCGGCGATCCGCTGGAAGACCTCGGCTGGGCCATGGAGCCGCTGTGGTGCTACGGCGAGACCGAGCGTGTGTCGGGCATGGTCCCCAGGGCGCAAGCCATCGCCATCTGGGAAAAGGCCAGCGGGCTGACCGTCGATCCGGCCGCCTTCGCCTGGTGGGAGCTGTTCGCTTCCGTGAAAGGGCAGGCCATCTGGACCTCGGCGGCGAAGGAATATCGCGCCGGCGGGTTCAAGGATCCGGTGCTCGGCCTGTCCGGCTGGTACACGGCCCGTCGCCAGGACGTGATCCTCGCTGAACGGCTCGCCGCCCTGGAGGCGCTGTCATGACCCCCACCGTCCCTGAACTGCTGATGGGCAACTTCCTGGCGATGCTGGATGCGCCGCCGGCGGAGTCGACCGGCGACTTCATGCAGGCCAGGATCGGCGTCACCGGCATGATCTCCCTGCTCTGCGCCCAGGAGGCCGAGCGCGGCATCGAGGCGCGCGCCTGGGAGAACACCGCCATCCGGGCGCTGCTGGCCGCGTCGGCCGGGCGCTACGGCGAGCGCTTCGCGGAAGCGGCCGTCGGCGTCGACACCGACCTGTCTCTGGCGGCCATGGACCGCGCAAACGCGGCGCTGCGCACGGCGTTGATCGATCTGCACATCGCGGTCGAGGAGGCGCGCGACGGCCCGCTCGATACGCAGATCCGCGCCCTCTATGTGAAGATGGCCGACGCCCGACGTCTCGATCTGCCGCCGATGCCGGCCAGCTGACCTACATGCGGCCGACCTGGAAGGTCGTGCAGCCCGGCGCCCCGCCGACGTTGCCTTCGAGCACCAGGGCTCCGTTGGTCTGGCGCTTCACCAGCCCGGCGAGGTTGACCATCCCGTAGTTCAGCGGCTGCTGGATCCAGCGTTCCCCCTGCAGCACGATCTGTCCCTGGTCGTTCAGGCGGCCTGTGACCGTGAACTCACCGTCGGGCACGGTCAGGTTCGACCCGCCCTGCCATTTGACGCTGCTGAAGAAGAAGCGGCCCCGGACGTAGCCGTCCGTGTCGCCGTCCAGCGTCAGCCGCAGGAAGGTCATGCCCTGGGCGCAGGTGTAGCCGCCCTCGAACGCGCCATCCAGGATGTTGGCGTCGGCGGCGGCGGCAGGCGTTGCGATGAGCGCGGCGGCGGCCGCGAGACTGATCAGGCGCATGCGAGGTCCTCCAGGATCGACCCGCAGGTTGGGCGCGACGCCGGCCGCCCGCGACCAACGAAAGGGGGGATGGCGCCGTCGTATCGTCGGCCGCGCCCAAGTGCATCTTGCCCTCGACTCTGCTAGCGCAGGCCATGCCTCGCGCCATCCAGCTCGGCCTGTTCTACTGCGCGGTCTTCGTGGGCACGGGTGTGAGCCTGCCCTACATGCCGCTGTGGTTCAAAGCCCATGGCCTGACGGGCGCCCAGATCGGGCTGATCCTGGCGGCGCCGATGCTGGCGCGGATCGTGGTGACCCCGGCCATGGCCGTCTGGGCCGACGGGTTCGTCCTTCGGCGCTCGCCGATCATCCTGTTCGGCCTCGCGGCGGGGCTGTTCTACGCCCTGATCGGCGCGACGCAGGGCTTCTGGATCTGGCTGGCCTGCTGGGTGGCGGCGGCGTCCTGCCTGTCGACGGTTCTCCCGCTGGCCGATGTGCTGGCGATGAAGCGGGCCCGGATCGAGGGTTTCAACTACGGCCACGCCCGCGGCCTCGGGTCGGTGGCCTTCGTCGCCGCCAATGTCGGGATGGGGGCGCTTCTGGCCTGGGTGCGGCCGGACCTGATCCTTGTCTGGACGGCGGTGGCGGCCGTCGGCGCGGGTCTGGCCGCCCGATTCCTGTTGCCGCCCGACCCGGTGCACGAGGGGGGCGAACGCCCCGGGCGACGAGACCGCTGGCGCGGCATTTCGGATCTGGTCCGCAACCGCCCGTTCATGCTGGCGGTGGTCGCGACCGGACTGATCCAGGCGACGCACGCCTTCTACTACGCCTTCTCGGCGATCCTCTGGACCGCCCAGGGCCTGCCCAAGGCGACCATCGGCCTGCTGTGGGCGACAGGGGTCGCGGTCGAGGTCGCCTTCATGTGGTTCCTCGAACCCTGGCGGCGGCGAATCGGTCCCGAACGGCTGGTGATCATCGGCGGACTCGCCGCGGTCGTGCGCTGGACGGCCTATGCCGCCTCGCCGCCGCTGTGGCTGCTGTTCCCGTTGCAGGGTCTTCACGCGCTCAGCTTCGCCGCCGTGTTCATGGCCAGCCTGCAACTCATCGAGCGGTCGGCGCCGACCCACTCCGCCTCCGCGGCCCAGACCATCAGCTCGGCCTTCTCCGGCGGCCTGGTGATCGGCCTGGCCACCCTGGCCAGCGGGCCGCTCTATGACGCCGTCGGTCCGCGCGGCTATCTGGCGATGAGCGGCCTGGCCCTGGTCGGACTGGTCTTCGCCCTGCGCCTGCTGCGCGCCGGACGGACCCTCGCCTGACGACCCGAACATGACCAAAACTTCATCCGGCGCCCGATTGCGAACGCCGTTCGGCGAGGGCATACACGGATGGCGCGACTTCGGGGGAGGACCCGTTGCAGATCATCGCTGAATTCCTGATGGCCGCCGCGGTGTGGATCGCCGCCGTGGTGCTGTCGCAGTTCGGCGTCCAGGTCGATCTGTCGCGCGACCCCCCGCCCACGGTCGAGCGGGTCGCCGGGCGCGACCCCGCCGCCCAGCCCGCCAGACCTGTCGCGATCCCCTGTCCGGACAGCGTTCCGACCTCCGGGAAGGCCCTTCGGCACGCCGTCTGAGCCGCCTGCGTCGCTTCGTCCGTTCCCGCACGTTAACGAAACCTTTCAAGCCCCTTTGCGCGCGCGAGTTTCGCCGGTAGGTTTCACCTCGTGCGCGAGGTGACGGGGCTGACACCACGCGCGGAAATCTTTGGCATCGGTCCCGGGCAGGATTCACTCCGCGTATGACGTCCAGGAAGACCAGCGCCCCCTTCGACTTCTCGCGCCTGTCAGACGGGGCGCAGGCCGCGCCCGAGCCGCGGCTGGACACTCACGCCGGCGACGGCGCGCCCGAGGCCCCGCCCGAGGCGGAGCTGGACATCGTCCAGGCGCCCGCGGTCGAGATGGCCGCGCCTGAATCCGTCTCCCCGCCGCCCGCCCGCCCGGTCGCGCCCCATGCCGAGCCGCCGCTCACGCCCGCGGTGATCGGCTCCACGCCGCGCGTTGCCAAGGACCCCTCCGGCTGGCCCGTCTGGGTCGTGGCGCTTTTCGTCTGCGCCCTGTGGGCCGCCGCGCCGGTCGCCTTTGCGCTGGGCTGGCGTGTCCGCGTCGCCCCGCTGGACAACGACCCGGTGGCGCTCGCCCTGTTCGGCATCCTGGCGGTCGGCCCCGCAGCGCTGGTGCTGGTCGCCGCCTACTTCGTGCGCCAGGGCCAGAAGCTGGCCAATGAGGTCCGGCGCATGCAGGACCTGTCGCAGCGGATGCTCGCGCCCGCGGCCATGGCCGCCATCGAGACCGGCTCGGCCGTGGAGTCGGTGCGCCTGCAGATCGACAGCGCCGCCGGCGCCGCCCATGAGGCGCGCGAGACCATGCTGGCCCTTCGCCAGGCCCTGGCCGAGGAAACCGAGCGCCTGACCCAGGCGGCGGCGATCTCGGCCCGCACCGCGGCCGACCTCTCCATCACCCTGGGCTCGGAACGCGAGCAGCTGAACGAGCTGAGCGGCCTGCTCGACGCCCGCTCCACGGCCGTGGCCGACTCGATCACCCAGCAGGCGCGGATGGTCGCCGAGGCGTCCGATCTGGCCGAGACCCAGCTGCGTGAGGCCGAGGCCGCCCTGGCCGCCCGCGCCGCCGACCTGGCCGCCGCGGCGGGCGAGGCCAGCGACGCCGCGCGTGTGGCCGGCGAGGACCTGGCCCGCCAGGTGGCGCGTCTCGAGACCGCCGGCGTCGGCGTCGGCGACCAGATGCGCACCGTGGAAGAGGGCCTGACGCAGCAGCGCGCCGCTCTGGTCACCGTCGCCCACGCCCTGCGCTCCGACCAGGAAGACTTCGCCGCCATGGCGGAAAGTCGCTCAGCCCAGCTGGCCGAGTTCATGGTCCAGGCCACCGAGGGCGCCACTAACGTCGGCGAGCATGCCGCCCGGGGCGCCGAGGCTCTGCGCGCCCTGATCAACGAAACCGCCGAACGGTTCAGCCAGCTGACCGAGCAGGCCAAGGCCGAGCGTGAGGCGCTGGGCGAGGAGGCCGCCGACGTGGTCGGCAAGGTCGGCGAGGCCGCGGCCCGCGAGCGGGCGCTGCTGACCTCCGACATGCAGGTGTCGATCGATCGCCTGGCCCAGGCCGCCCACGACGCCCGGCACGCCGCCGAGGCGCACGCCGACGCCGCCCAGGCGCGGGTGGACCAGCTCAGCGAGGCGGCCTTCTCGGCCCACCAGAAGGCCGACGGCATCTTCGAGGCCCGCCTCAAGGACGCCCGCGACCTGATCGAGCAGTCGGCGCAGATGGTCGAACAGGCCGGCGCCGCCACGGCGCAGCGACTGGAGCAGGGCGCCCAGGTCGCCCGCGGCGCCCTGTCGGACCTTGAGCGCCTGCTGGACGAAGTCGACAAGCGGGCGTCGCAGCTGCCCGAGATGGCCAAGGGCCGTGTCGAGGAGGTCCGCGTCTCCGTCGAGCAAAGCATGGACGACCTGATGGCCGCCGCCCGCCGCGCCGCCGACGAGACCCAGACCATCGACGCCGCCTTCCAGGAGCGCGTGCGCCGCAACTACGACATGCTCAGCGAAGCCGTGAAGGTGATGGGCGTGGTCGCCGGCTCAGCGGGAGCCGCCGCGCCGGCCCTGTCCGCCGGATCGCGGTCGTCTCGCGCCACGCCGCCGCCGGCCGTCGAGCGTCCGGCGGCCGACGAGCCGCGCACCACCCGGCTCAAGCTGACTCCGACCGCCACCGACGAGGAGTTCCGCAGCGTGTTCGACACCGCCGGTGGACGCGGTCCGGCTGCGCCGCCGGCCGGCGAGGGGCCCGATGGCCCCTGGAGCTGGCGGGACCTGCTGACCTCCATCGACGGCGACGAGAGCGACTCCGAGTCCCTCGCCGACCGCATGGCGGCCGAGATCGCCGGCATGGGCATCGACCCCGCCGCGCTGCTGCCGCGCGGCCGGATCGACGAGATCGCCATGGCGGTTCAGACCCGTGACGCCCACGGCGCCCGCGAGATCGTCCGCCGCCTGGCGCCCGCCGCCATCCGCCGTCTGGTCCGCCGCCTGTTCTCGGACGCGGCCATGCGCGGCCAGAGCGACCGGTTCCTGCAGCGCTTCGGCGGCATGATCGAGGAGGCGGCCGAACGCGACCGTGGCGGTCTGCTGGTCGCTACCCTGCTGGCCTCCGACGGCGGCCGGGCCTGGCTGCTGCTCGACGCCGCGGCGGGTGATCTCGGATAACTTGCGACAGGCCGTCTGACACCGGTGTCATCCCTCTGTACCGGGGCGCCGTTGATCTAGAAGTTGGTCATGGCAAACCCGCTGTCGCTACGCATTCCCATGTCCGGATCCGGGCAGACGAGCCGCCACGTCCGCGCCAACGTCAAGCTGATGGACACCCTCCTTGATGAGGCGATCCGTTACCTCGACGGCGACGAGGCCGGCGATCTGGTGGCCGCCGCGCGCCGGGCGGCGTCCAAGGACGACTTCCGCCCGCACCTGGACTTCCTGTTCAGCGCCGTGAAGGCCGACGAGGCCATGCTGCTGGCCCGCGCCTTCACCTGCCATTCCATGCTGGCCAACATCGGCGAGGATGTCGCCGGCCGTCGCCGCGACGCCGAGGCCGAAAGCCGCGCCGGCGCCGCCCATACGGTCGCCGGCGCCCTGGAGGCGCTCGGCCTCGGCCCGGACGCCCTGGACGACCTGGACATCGTGCCGGTGCTGACGGCCCACCCTACCGAAGTCCGGCGCCGGGCGCTTGTCGACCGCGAGGCCGAGATCGCGCGCCTGATGGCCCTGCGCCGGCACAGCCTGCCGCCGGACCTCGACGCCCGCATCCGCGAGGGCCTGTTCCGCGAGATCGCGCTGCTGTGGCGCACGCGCCTGCACCGGCCGGTGAAGATCACCGTCGCCGACGAGATCCGCAACGCGCTGTCGATCGTGCGCACCTCGATCCTGCCGGCCATGGTCGACCTCTACGAGAGCTGGACCGAGGGGGTGGCGAAGGGGGCCGACGTGCCGCCGATCCTGCGCATGGGCAGCTGGCTGGGCGGCGACCGCGACGGCCATCCCGGCGTCACCGGCGACACCCTTCGCCTGGCGCTGAAGTCCCAGTCCCGCGTCATCCTCGACTTCTACGCGGGCGAGGTGCGCAAGCTCTGGGGCGATCTGGCCATCTCCGACGTCTACACCGGCGCTTCCGAGGCGTTGCTGGCGCTGGCGCGGTCCTCGGACGACCAGTCGCCGCACCGGGCCGACGAGCCGTACCGCCTGGCGCTGGAGTTCATCTTCGACCGACTGTCGGCGACCTCGCAGAAGCTGGCGGGGCACCCGGTCTCCTACGCGCTCGGCCCGTCGACCGAGGGCGCCTACGACAGTCCCGCGCAGTTCGTCGCTGATCTGGAGACCGTGCGCTCATCGCTCTCGGCCCAGGGCGGCGCGCGGCTGGTCGGCAGCCGGATGACCACCTTGCTGGAGGTGGCCCGCGCCTGCGGCTTCCACCTGATGGCCATCGACATGCGCCAGAACGCCGACGTCCACGAGCGGGTCGTCGCCGAGCTGATCCAGCGGTCGGGCCAGGACATCGACTATCTGGCCCTCGACGAAGAGGCCAAGGTCGCCTTCCTGCTGGCCGAAATGACCCACCAGCGGCCGCTGCGCTCGCCCTTCGCCGACTACAGCGAGGAGACGACGCGGGAACTGGCGACCATCGACGCCGCCGCCGAGGCGGTGAAGCACTATGGCCCGGGCGTGATCGGCGCCTATGTCGTCTCCAAGACCGCGACCCTGTCGGACATTCTCGAGCCGCTGGTCCTGCTGGCCCAGTCGGGGCTGGCCTGGGGCGGCGCGGCGCCGCGCGCGGCGGTGCGCATCTCGCCCCTGTTCGAGACCATTGAGGACCTCGACCACGGCCCGGCCATCCTGCGCCGCTGGCTTGAGCTGCCGCTCACCCGCTCGCTCCTCGGCGAGGCGCCGGTGCAGGAGGTGATGGTCGGCTACTCGGACTCCAACAAGGACGGCGGCTATGTCGCCTCGCGCCGGGGCGTGGCCCGCGCGGCCTCCGCCCTGGCGGCCGAGTGCGAGCGGCACGGCGTCGGCCTGCGCATCTTCCACGGCCGGGGCGGCTCGGTCGGCCGGGGCGGGGGCCCCGCCGCCGAGGCGGTGCTGGCCCAGCCTCCCGGCACCGTCCAGGGCCGCCTGCGGATGACCGAGCAGGGCGAGATGATCGCCCGCCGCTACGGCGACCAGGTCACCGCCCGCCGCAATCTCGAAAGCCTGACCGCCGCGGTGCTGACCTCGACGCGCCAGACGCCCGACCCCGAACCGTCCGACGCCTCGAAGACGGCCATGGACGCGCTGGCCGCCGGCTCGTTCGCCGCCTATCGGTCGCTGGTCTACGAGACCCCCGGCTTCACCGACTTCTTCTGGTCGGCCACGCCGATCGGCGAGATCGTCACCCTCAACATCGGCAGCCGGCCCGCCTCGCGCACGGCCAGCCGCCGGATCGAGGACCTGCGGGCGATCCCGTGGGTGTTCAGCTGGTCGCAGGCGCGTTTCATGCTGCCCGGCTGGTACGGTTTCGCCGGCGGCGTCGAGCGGGCGGGCCTGACCGTCCCGCAGCTGGCCGACCTGAGCGACGAGTACGATTTCTTCGCCGCCCTGCTGTCGAACATGGAGCTGGCCCTGGCCCAGAGCGACATGGCCATCGCCGCCCGCTACGCGAAGCTGGCCGCCGATGTGCCCGGCGCCGACGCGATCATGGACACGATCCGCCGCGAGCATGACAAGGCCATCGAACTGGCCCTGTCGATCCGTGGCGGCCACAAGCTGCTCGACGACCGCCCCGACCTGGCCGAGTCCGTCGAACTCGCCGCCGCCGCCGTCGACCCGCTGAACCACCTGCAGCTCGAACTGCTGTCGCGCCGCCGCAACGGCGACCAGGACGAGCAGCTGCGCCTGGCCATCCAGCTGACCGTGGCCGGCGTGGCCGCGGGACTGCGCAACACGGGGTAGGGACAGACACCTCAGGTGTCTGTCCCTGAGGTGTCTTCCCCTTCCGCGACTCCTCCCTTACTGCATCTCCCCAACAATCGTTTGAAGGGGACGCGCTGCCATGGCTCTCGACGCCGAAACCCGGGACCAGTTCATCGACACGCTGCGGCGGTTCGTGAGCGAGCAGCTCCGCCCGCTTGAGGCCCAGGTGGCCGCCGACGACAAGGTGCCCGAGAGCGTCATCCAGCAGATGCGCGAGCTGGGCCTGTTCGGCATCTCCATCCCCGAGGAATACGGCGGCCTCGACCTCTCCATGGAAGACGAGTGCCTGGTGGTGTTCGAGCTGGGCCGCGCCAGCCCGGCCTTCCGGTCGGAGATCGGCACCAACGTCGGCATCGGCAGCCAGGGGCTGGTGATGTTCGGCACCGACGAGCAGAAGGCCAAATGGCTGCCGGGCATCGCCTCGGGCGAGACGGTGACCAGCTTCGCCCTGACCGAGCCGGAAGCCGGCTCCGACAGCGCCGCAGTCCAGACCCGCGCCACACTGGACGGGAACGAGTACGTCCTCAACGGCTCCAAGCGCTACATCACCAACGCCGGCAAGGCGGGGCTGTTCACGGTGATGGCGCGCACCAACCCGGACGTGAAGGGCGGCGGCGGCGTCTCCGCCTTCGTGGTCCCGGCGGACCTGCCCGGCATCACCGTCGGCAAGCCCGAGAAGAAGATGGGTCAGCACGGCGCCCAGATCCACGACATCACCTTCGACAACGTCCGCGTCCCGGCCTGGAACCGGCTGGGCGGCGAGGGCGAGGGCTTCAAGGTCGCCATGCAGGTGCTCGACAAGGGCCGTCTGCACATCGCCGCGCTTTGCGTGGGCGTGGCTGAGCGTCTGATCGCCGACAGCGTCGCCTACGCCGGCGAGCGCAAGCAGTTCGGTCAGGCGCTGGCCCAGTTTCAGCTGATCCAGGGCATGATCGCCGACATGAAGACCGAGGCCATGGCCGCCCGCGCCCTGGTCATGGAAGGCGCCCGCAAGCGCGACGCCGGCCAGAACATCGTGCTGGAAGCCGCGGCCGCCAAATACTTCGCCTCGGAGATGGTCGGCCGCGTCGCCGACAAGGCCGTGCAGATCTTCGGCGGCGCCGGCTACGTCGCCGACTACGGCATTGAACGCCTCTACCGCGACGTCCGCATCTTCCGGATCTACGAGGGCACCAGCCAGGTCCAGCAGATCGTCATCGCGCGGGAGACGATGAAGCGCGGCGGGTAGCCGAAGGGGACATGTTCCGGCGCAGCCGGTACGTGTCCCCGCTTCCTGGCGGAGGGCTTTTCTAGCGCCGCCTGGCCACAATGAAGGGACGGGTGTCCTTGCCTTTGGAGGCATGACGCTCGACGTCGACAAGGTCGAATCCGCGGCGGTCATGGCCGCCTGCAGCTCCCCGGATGTGAAGACCAACACGTTCGGGGCCTTGCCGAAGAAGCGCATGACGGGCAGGGCGGCCACGATCATCGGGTTCATGTCGCCCAGGCATGGGGTCTTGGAGATGAACAGGCCGCCGGGCTTCAGGAGGCGATGAACCTGGGCCAGACCATCCCCCAGATCAGGGACCAGATGGACGGCGCTGAAACCCATGACCACGTCGAAGCTTTCGCCAGCCCAGGGCAGGGCTTCGAGCGCCGACTGGACGAACTCAAGCGAACTGGCGGCAGTGTCCGTTTCCGCCGCCGCGTGCTTTTCCCGGGCGATGGCAATCATCTCTCCGGAGATGTCCGAGGCGATCAGCGCGCCTACGGAAGGGGCCAGCCGAAGGGCGGTCGTGCCAGTGCCACAGCCGAACTCGAGCGCTTTGTCCGAGGGCTTGAGGTAGTCGAGGCACCGCGCCAGCGTGCGCTCATAGCCGGCTTCGTCGGCGATCTTGTCCGCCGCATATTTGCGGGCGATGCGGTCCCAGAAGCGGCTGTCGTCTTGGGTCTTCGACACCTGGATCTCCTTGCAGGTCTCGGGGCGGCTGTCGGCTATCGCCAGAACATGTGTGCCGCTACCGCTCGAACCCCGCCTCGGCGAAGTCCAGCATCCGGGCCAGCAGGGCGTCGACCTCGCCCTCGCGGGTCTGGCCGCCGGACAGGACGTGCAGCCGGTCCAGCTCCATGAAGCGGTTCTGGTGGATCATCCCCAGCACGAAGTGCAGCCGCCAGTAGACCTCCTCCGGCGCCAGGTCCGGCCGGGCGGCCAGCAGGGCGTCGGCGAAGCGCTTGAGGTGGGAGACATCGCTGCCCAGCACCTCGCGGATTTCGGCGGTGCCCTCGCTGCGCGCGCGGATCAGGAACTGCAGCGAGATACGGCGATCGTTTGACGGGTCCAGCCAGCGCAGCGGCGGGGCGAACAGGGCGGTCAGGATGTCGCGCACCGGCGGCTTGCCCGCGTGGCGGTCGGTCGCCTCATGCAGCATCCGCGCGCGTTCGCGGTTCAGCTCCTGGGTGCGTCGGCGGAAGATCTCGAACAGCAGCGAGTCCTTGGACCCGAAGTGGTAGTTGACGCTGGCCAGGTTGACGCTCGCCTCGGCGGTGATGTCGCGCACCGAGACGTTCTGGAAGCCGTGCAGGGCGAACAGCCGCTCGGCGGCGTTGAACACCAGCTGCTTGGTGGCGGCCTCGGCCTCGGGAGTCTGGGACTCCGCGCCGGGATCGTCGGTGAGAACTCAAGATACTGCCCTTCCGTTCCGTGAGGGGGAGCTTTACGGGCGTTCAATCTGTACGCAAGCGTCAATAAACGCCCGTTCGAATCGCGGGCGGCGATGCTGCATTGCGGTGCGGTTTTCAGTCCGGATGCCAGTCGGCGATCGACGGCCTGACCCAGGGCGGGAACAGGTCGACCATCGGCTCGTACTTCTCCCGCGCCGCCTTGTGCCGGGCCTTCAGGTCGACGACGACCTCGGGGTGCAGCGAGGCGACGCTGTAGTTCTCGCCGGGGTCCCGGACGATGTCGAACAGCAGCGGATAGTTGAAACGGCCGAGGTTCACATGCCAGCCCCGGGTGTGCACCCGGGTGACCAGCTTCCAGGCCTGGGTGCGGATGGCGGCGACCTTGGTGTTGTCGAACAGCAGGATCTGCTCGTGCGGGGTGCCGGCGCCGTCGAAGATCACCGGCCCGATGTCCTTGCCGTCCAGCTCCAGATCCGCCGGCAGTCCGGCGCCGGCCAGCTGCGCGAAGGTCGGAAGCAGGTCCAGGTTGCTGGCGATGGCGTCGGTGACGACGCCGGCCGGCACGGTCCCCGGCTGGCGCAGGATGAAGGGCACGCGATAGCCGCCGTCGAAGCCGGACTGGCCCTTGCGCTCGCGGAACGGTCCGGACGAGCCCTCGAACCAGGGACCGTTGTCGGAGGTGAAGATGACCAGGGTGTCGTCCTCGAGACCCAGCGTCTTCAGCTGGTCGAGCAGCAGGCCGACGTTGCGGTCGATCTCCTCGACGACATCCCCGTAGGCCCCCGCCGGAGAGTCCCACGCCGCGTCGTCGTTGCGGACCAGCGGCACATGCGGCGCGGTCAGGGCCAGCAGGACGAAGAACGGCCGGTCGCGGTTCGCCTCGGCGAAGGCCAGGGTTTCGCGGAAGAAGGTCTGGGTCAGCTTCGGAAAGTCGACCGGGCTCTTGGTCAGCGGCGCGTCGCCGTCCTTCTCGAAATACGCCAGCGGCTGCATGTCATGGCTGTAGGGCAGGCCCTTGAAGACGTCGAAGCCATGGACGTTGGGCGGCCAGTACTGGCCCCGGTGGCCCAGGTGCCATTTGCCGATCAGGGCGCTGGCGTAGCCGGCCGGCTTCAGCGCCTTGGGGATGGTCAGTTCGGAGAGCGGCAGGCCCCGATCCTCCGGCGACTGGATCACCTCGTGCGCCAGGTTCATCCGCACCGGATAGCGGCCGGTCAGCAGGCCGGCGCGGGACGGGGTGCAGAGGTTGGCGCTGGCGTAGAAGTCGGTGAACCGCGTGCCCTCCGCCGCCATGCGGTCGAGGTTGGGCGTCCGGATGATGGTCCCGCCGTCGCAGCCGAGGTCACCGTAGCCGAGGTCGTCGGCCATGATGACGATGATGTTCGGCTTGCGGGGCATGGGCTTTCTAGGCCGTGGCGGTGACGATCCAGACGGCGGCGGGCAGCATGACGCCGTCGTGTCCGGCATGCGGCGCCAGGGCCTCGCGGACGGCGGCGATGATGACCTCGCGTTTGTCGGGGTTCTCGCGCAGCAGCATGCCCAGCGGTCCGACCTTCATGGCGAGCGCCACGGCCTCGTCCAGCGGGTGGCCGCCGACGAACGCGTCATAGGGCGCGATGTCGACCCCGGTGAACCCGGCGCCGGCCAGGATGGTGCGCACCCGCTCCGGATCGCTGAAGGCGAAGGGGCCTGGCGCATGCGGATCGGCGGGCGGGGGCAGGGGCGGCACATGGGCCAGGGCCGCGGCCATGGGCACGCGCATCCAGTCATTGAAGCCCAGCGGCCGCCAGCAGACGAAGGCCAGCCGCCCGCCCGCCTTGAGCGCCTTGCGGATGTTGGCGAAGGCCGCCGTCGGGTCTGCGAAGAACATCACGCCGAACCGCGAGAACGCGCCGTCGGCGGCTCCGCCTTCAAAGGCGTGGGTCTGGGCGTCCGCCTCGAGGAAGTCGACGTTGGCCATGCCCTCGGCGCGCCGGCGGGCGACCTCCAGCATCGGCCGGGAGATGTCGAGGCCCAGCACCGAGCCGCTGTCGCCGACCTCGCCGGCCAGCTCCAGCGTCGTCTGGCCGCAGCCGCAGCCGATGTCGATCAGCCGCTCGCCGGGGCGCGGCGCCAGGGCGTCGATGGCCGCGTGGCCGAGCGGGGCGATCTGGCGGTCGAGCTTGTCCTGCTGCGCCGCCCAGGTCTCGCCGGCCTGGGCGTTCCAGTAGGCGATCTGGTCGGCGTTGGCCGCTGAAGCGTCGTCAGTGGCCACGGACGAGTTCGCGCATGGCCTTGTCGAGGCCGTCGATGGTCAGCGGGTACATGCGGTCGCCCATCAGCTGCTTCATCACCTGGATCGACTGGGTGTAGTCCCAGTGACGCTCGGCGGTGGGGTTCAGCCAGACGGCGCTGTGGTAGATCTGCGTCACCCGGTCCATCCAGATGGCGCCCGGCTCTTCGTTCCAGTGCTCCACGCTGCCGCCCGGATAGGTGATCTCGTAGGGGCTCATGGTGGCGTCGCCGACGAAGATCACCTTGTAGTCGGCCGGGAACTTGTGGAGCACGTCCCAGGTGTTCTGCTTCTCGGTCTGGCGACGGCGGTTGTCCTTCCACACGCTCTCGTAGAGGCAGTTGTGGAAGTAGAAGAACTCGAGGTTCTTGAACTCGGTCCGCGCGGCGCTGAACAGCTCCTCGCAGAGCTTGATGTGGCTGTCCATCGAGCCGCCGATGTCGAAGAAGATCAGCACCTTGATCTTGTTGCGCCGCTCGGCGCGCATCTGGATGTCGAGGTAGCCCTTCTGAGACGTGCCCTTGATGGTGCCGTCCAGGTCCAGCTCGTCCGGCGCGCCCTCGCGGGCGAACTTGCGCAGCCGGCGCAGGGCGACCTTGATGTTGCGGGTGCCCAGTTCGACGCTGTCGTCGAGGTTCTTGTACTCGCGCTTGTCCCAGACCTTCACGGCCTTGCCGTGGCGGCCCTTGTCCTGGCCGATACGCACGCCTTCGGGGTTGTAGCCGTTGGCGCCGTAGGGGCTGGTGCCGCCGGTGCCGACCATCTTGTTGCCGCCCTCGTGGCGCTTCTTCTGCTCCTTGAGGCGCTCCTGCAGGGTCTCCATCAGCTTCTCGAAGCCGCCCATGGCCTCGATCGCCGCCTTCTCCTCGTCGGTCAGGAACTTCTCGGTCAGCAGCTTCAGCCACTCGGCCGGGATATCGCTGGTGACGTCCTCGCCCAGCGAATCCAGGCCCTTGAAAACGTGGCCGAACACGCGGTCGAACTTGTCGAGGTTCTTCTCGTCCTTCACCAGGGCCGAGCGCGACAGGAAGTAGAAGTCCTCCACCGACCGGTCGATGACGTCCTTGTCGAGCGCCTCCATCAGCATGAGGTACTCCTTCAGCGACACGGGCACCTTGGCCTCGCGGAGCTCGGTGAAGAAGCGCATGAACATGGTGTGTCTCTGTGTCGAACGGTTGTTTGACAGAGGATGGGGGCTTCCTCGCCTCCTGTCCAGCTTGGACAGGCGCAGTGCGTCCTTCGACACGCCGCTACGCGGCTGCTCAGGATGACTTGAGAGTGTGACGCTCAAAGCCAGTCATGCTGAGCAGCAGTCGCAGACTGCGTGTCGAAGCACGCACCGCCTCACCCCCGCCGCAGGATGAACTCCCGGTCGCGGGTCTCGCCGACGATGAAGTCGTATTCGCCGACCTTCTCGAAGCCCAGCCGGCCGTAGAGCCGCTGGGCGCCGTAGTTCTCCGACCACACCCCGATCCACAGCCGGCGCGGGCCGTCGCGCTCCAGCCAAGCCAGGGTCTCGGACAGCAGGCGTGAGCCCACGCCCCCGCCCTGGAAAGCCTTCAGCACATAGAGCCGCTTCAGCTCGCCGCAGGCCGGTGTGACCTCGTCGTGCGGCAGGTCGCAGGGGCCGGCCAGCGCGTGGCCGACCACCGCGCCGTCCGCCTCGACCAGCCAGGCGGCCCTGGCCGGGTCGGTGAGGTCGCGGCGGGTTTTCTCCAGATCGTAGGCGCTGGCCAGAAACGCGGCCAGGTCTTCGGGCGGATAGGTGTGGCCGAAGGTCTCGGTGAAGGTCTCGGCCGCGATGCGGCTGAGCACCTCGGCGTCGGCGGGCGTGGCGCGGCGGATGGTGAGAGTCGTCATGGAGTCCGGTTACCCATTCCGCCGCGCCGCCGGAAGTGGGTAAGCTCACGCGCATGACCATCGCCCTCTACACCCACCAGGCCATGTTCGATCACCGCCCCGGCGCGTCGCACGCCGAGCGGCCGGAGCGGCTGGGCGCCGTGATCGACGCGCTGAACGACGCCACCAACCTCGACCTGGACTCCCGCGAGGCGCCGCTGGCCCAGCACGGCGACCTGCTGCGCGTGCACCCCGAGGGATTCCTGCAGTCGATCTATGACGCCGGCCGGGCGCCGGGCGTGGTGCAGCTTGATCCGGACACCTTCATGGGCCCGGGCAGCCTGCAGGCGGCGCTGCGCGCGGCCGGGGCGGTGACACAGGCGGTGCGCGACGTCGCAGCCGGCGGGATCGACCGGGCCTTCTGCGCGGTGCGGCCGCCCGGCCACCACGCCGAGCCCGAGGCGGCCATGGGCTTTTGCATGTTCGGCAATGTCGCCGTCGCGGCCCGGGCGGCGCAAGCGGCCGGCCTGGCCCGCATCGCCGTGGTCGACTTCGACGTCCACCACGGCAATGGCACCCAGGCGGCGTTCGAGACCGACCCGACCCTGTTCCTGGCCTCGATCCACCAGCGGCCGCTATATCCGGGCACCGGCGATCCGTCGGAGACCGGTGTCGGCAACATCGTCAACGGTGTCGTCGGCCCCAACTCGCCGCGCGAGAAGTGGCGCAAGGTCTTCGACCGGCTGATGGAGAGCGTCGACGCCTTCGCCCCGGACCTGATCATCATCTCCGCCGGCTTCGACGCCCACGCCCGCGACCCGCTGGCCAGCCAGCAGCTGGAGGCCGAGGACTTCGCCTGGGCCACCCGCGCCATCGTCTCGGTGGCCAACCAGCGCGCCCGGGGGCGGGTTGTCTCCTCGCTCGAGGGTGGCTACGACCTCGAGGCGCTCGGCCAGTCGGCCCGGGCGCATGTGCAGGCGTTGCAGGAACCGTGACGGATCGCCCTTTGACGGCCCGTCGCTGAAATCCTGTTCGGGGGAACATGACCGAGGCGATCTTCACCGCCGTGGCCGAGCCGTCCGCCGACAGCGTCCCCATGGGCCGGGTCACGCTCGTGCGGCACGGCGAGCCCGATATCTGCCGAAAGGTGCGGCTCTCGGCGCGGGAGTACGCCGACTGGTGGGCCCACTACGAGACGCGCGGCCTGCTGCCGGGCCAGGCGCCGCCCGACGGCCTGCTGGCCACGGCCCGCGACGCCGGCGTGATGATCTCCTCCGTTCGACCGCGCGCGATCGAGACAGCCGGCGCGGTCTGCGAGGGGCGGGCCTATGCGCGGAATCCGCTGTTCGTCGAGGCGCCGCTGCCGCCGCCGCGCTGGCCGGGCTGGATCCGCCTGTCGCCCCGCGCCTGGGGCTTCATCTCGCGAGTCTGGTGGTGGTTCCTCGATCACCACGAGGGTCAGGAGACCCGGGCCCAGGCCGAACAGCGGGCCGACCAGGCCGCGGCGATGCTCATCGACTTCGCACGCGAGGGCCAGGACGTGCTGCTGGTCGCCCACGGCTTCTTCAACGGCATGATCGGCGAGGCTCTGAAGCGACGGGGCTGGCGCTGCACGCTGGACCAGGGGTTCTACTACTGGTGCGCCCGGCGCTTCGAACGCCCTTAACCGTGCGGGAGAATCCGCCGATTGCTCACTTCGGGCCCCGCGCTTAGGGTGCCCCCACTCTCCTGGAACACGAAATGACCGACGCTCCCGCCACACACCCGGCCATCGCCGCGCTCAGCTTCGAGGAAGCGCTCGCGGAACTGGAGAAGATCGTCCAGCGGCTGGAGTCCGGCTCTGCGCCGCTGGAGGAGTCGATCTCGATCTACGAACGTGGCGCGGCGCTGAAGGCCCATTGCGAGGCGCGGCTGGAGCAGGCGCGGCTGCGCGTCGAGAAGGTCGTGCTCAGCCAGGGCGCGGCCTCCGGCGTCGAGCCGGCCGAGTTCACGTGAGCGGGGCGGCGCGCGAGCTGATCTCGTTCGAGGACTTCGAGCGGGTCGATATCCGGGTGGGCACGGTGCTCAGGGCCGAGCCGTTTCCCGAGGCCCGCAAGCCGGCCTACCGGCTGACCGTCGATTTCGGGCCGGATATCGGCGTGAAACGCTCCTCGGCCCAGATCACCAAACACTACGGTCTCGATGAGCTTGCCGGCCGCAAGATCGCGGCGGTGGTCAATTTTCCACCACGCCAGATCGGTCCGATGATGTCGGAAGTGCTTTGTCTGGGCTTTCCCGACGAAGACGGCGGCGTGGTGCTGGTCGGCGTCGACCGCGACGTGCCGAACGGGGGCAAGCTGTTCTGATGCCGCTGTCCCGTCGGATCGTTGAAGCCGCCGATATCGTCACCGTGGCGCTGGACGCCCTGCTGCCGCGCGGCGAGGGCCCCGAGAGCCGACTGACCGAGGCGATGCGATACGCGGCGCTGGGCCCGGGCAAACGTCTGCGTCCGTTCTTCGCCATCGAGACCGGCAAGATGTTCGACCTGCCGGAGCGTCCGGTGCTGCGGGCCGCCTGCGCGCTGGAGTGCATCCACGCCTACAGTCTCGTGCACGACGACCTTCCGGCCATGGACGACGACGACATGCGCCGCGGCCGCCCGACCGTCCACCGCCAGTACGACGAGGCGACCGCCATCCTGGCCGGCGACGCCCTGCAGGCGGCGGCCTTCGAGATCCTCGCCCATCCCGACACCCACCCCGACGCCAATGTCCGCACCGAGCTGATCCGCAAGCTGGCCATCGCCTCGGGCGCCCAGGGTATGTGCGGCGGCCAGATGATCGACCTGCTCGGCGTCCGTGACGACCTCGGCGCCGTGGCCCGCATGCAGCGGCTGAAGACCGGCGCCCTGATCGCCCACGCCTTCGAGATTCCGCTGACCATGGCCCATGCCCAGGAGGGCGAGCGCCACGCGCTGATGGCCTTCGCCCAGGACCTGGGCCTGGCCTACCAGATCGTCGACGATCTGCTCGACGCCGAGGGCGATGCGGAGGAGCTGGGCAAGGCCGCCGGCAAGGATGCCGACAAGGGCAAGGCCAACTACGTCACGCTTTTGGGCATCGACGCCGCCCGGGAACGGGTCGAGCTTCTGGCCGACCAGACCCGGTCTCATCTGGATCCGTTCGGAAAACGCGCCGAAACCTTACGCCTTTCGGTCGATTTCGTACTGGACCGGCGCTCGTAACCGCGCTGTTGTCGCGGGAATAGTGAATCCACGGAAATTTCATGCCTGAACCCACGCCGTTGCTCGACAAGGTTTTGTCGCCCGCCGACACCCGCGACTTCTCCCTCGCCGAGCTGAAGCAGCTGGCCCAGGAGGTGCGGGCCGAGACGATCGAGTCGGTTTCCGTCACCGGCGGACACCTGGGCGCCGGTCTGGGCGTGGTCGAGCTGACCGTTGCGCTGCACCACGTCTTCGAGACGCCGAAGGACATCCTGATCTGGGATGTCGGCCACCAGGCCTATCCGCACAAGATTCTGACCGGCCGTCGGGACCGCATGAAGACCCTGCGCCAGGGCGGCGGCCTGTCAGGGTTCACCAAGCGGGCCGAGAGCGAATACGACCCGTTCGGCGCGGCCCACGCGGCGACCTCGATCTCGGCGGCGCTGGGTTTTGCAGCCGCCCGCAACGCCAAGGGCGAGGACAACAAGGTCATCGCCGTGATCGGCGACGGCTCGCTGAGCGCCGGCATGGCCTACGAGGCGATGAACAATGCCGAGGCCCACAAGCAGCTGATCGTCGTGCTCAACGACAACGACATGTCGATCGCCCCACCGGTCGGCAGCATGAGCGCCTACCTGGCCCGGGTCGTGTCCGGCGGCGGCTACCAGTCGCTGCGCAACCTCGGCAAGAAGGTCGCCCACGCCCTGCCCAAGCCCCTGCAGGAAGCCGCCCGCAAGGCCGAGGAATACACGCGCGGCATGGTCACCGGCGGCACCTTCTTCGAGGAGCTCGGCTTCCACTACGTCGGCCCGATCGACGGGCATGACCTCGGCGCCCTGGTGCCGGTGCTGAAGAACGCCCGGGAAATCGACCGCCCGGTGCTGGTCCACGTCGTCACCCAGAAGGGCAAGGGTTACGCCCCGGCCGAGAACGCCGCCGACAAGTACCATGGCGTGGTCAAGTTCAACGTCGTCACCGGCGAGCAGGCCAAGGCCGCGGCCGGTCCGCCCAGCTACACTAAGGTCTTCGCCCAGGCGCTGGTGAAGGAGGCGGAGAAGGACGACCGCATCGTCGCCATCACCGCCGCCATGCCGTCCGGCACCGGCCTCGACATCTTCGAGAAGGCCTTCCCAAAGCGGATGTTCGACGTCGGCATCGCCGAGCAGCATGCGGTGACCTTCGCCGCCGGCATGGCCGCCGACGGCATGAAGCCGTTCTGCGCGATCTATTCGACCTTCCTGCAGCGCGGCTACGACCAGGTGGTGCACGACGTGGCCATCCAGCGGCTGCCCGTCCGCTTCGCCATGGACCGCGCAGGCCTGGTCGGCGCCGATGGTCCGACCCACGCGGGCAGCTTCGATGTCGGCTTCATGGGCGCCCTGCCGGGCATGATCCTGATGGCCGCCGCCGACGAGATCGAGCTGGCCCGGATGGTGGCCACCGCCGCCGAGATCGATGATCGGCCCAGCGCCTTCCGCTATCCGCGCGGCGAGGGCCTCGGCCTGGAGATGCCGGCCGTCAACGAACCGCTGGAGATCGGCAAGGGCCGCATCGTCCGCGAGGGGACCAGCGTCGCCATCATCTCGTTCGGCACGCGCCTGGGCGAAAGCCTCAAGGCCGCCGACCTGCTGGCCGCCCGGGGCCTGTCGGCCACCGTCGCCGACGCGCGCTTCGCCAAACCGCTCGACATCGACCTGATCCTGCGTCTGGCGCGGGAGCACGAGGCCATTGTCACGGTGGAAGAGGGGGCGATGGGCGGCTTCGGCGCCTTCGTGCTTCAGGCCCTCGCCGAGCACGGCGCCTTCGACCGCGGCCTGAAGATCCGCACGCTGGTGTTGCCGGATGTCTTCCAGGACCAGGACAAGCCCGACCTGATGTACGCCCAGGCCGGCCTGGACGCCGACGGCATCGTCGCCGGCGCGCTGTCGGCGCTGGGACTGGACAACGTCTCGACGGCGGGGCGGCGGGCCTAGGCGTTACGCCGGCAGGCCTTGAAGAAGCGCTTCACGTCGGCGCGCTCGCTGCCTTCGGCGTCGATCCGGACCGCACGGCCGCGGTCGACCAGCGTCAGATCGCCGGTCTTGCGGAAGCGGGCCAGAGGCTTGGCGTCCAGCGGGGCGGTGGTCTCGATCAGATGGCCGGCGCCGGGCGAAGCGACGGTTTCGCCGCCGAAACGCGTTGATTGGTCACCGGACGCCAGGACCAGTCCGGCTCTGGCCGAGCCGCCCAGCAGAGACAGCCGCGCGCGGCCCTCGCCGGCGTCGCAGGTCATCATAAGGACGACGTTGTCGGACATCGGGGCGCCATAGGCCAGCTTGGGCCCTTCGCCGGGGTGGTTCTGGTAGGACCAGGCCAGGCCGTCGTTCAGCGTGGCGCGCTGACCGACACAGCTCCCCAGCGCGACGGCTCCAACAATTCCGACGACAGCGAGAATACGAGACATGGCGCGCTCCCTTCGATGGGGGAACGCGCCATGCGCCGTTAAGGTTCAGAACAGGATCAGAACGGCGAGAAGGCCTCGACCAGACCCTGGCCGGCCGGGGTCTTCTGGACCCGGCTGATGTCGCCCCGGCCGCCGTAGGCGATGCGGGCCTCGGCGATCTGGGTGTGGCGGATGGTGTTGGCGGCCGAGATGTCTTCCGGGCGCACGATGCCGGAGACGGTCAGGCGGCGGAGTTCGCCGTTGGTCATGACCTCCTGGGTGCCCTGAATGATCATGTTGCCGTTGGGCAGCACGCCGGTGACCACCGCCGCGATGGTCAGGCTGATCTTCTCCGACCGCGTGACCGCGCCGGCGCCGGCCTTGTTGCTGGTCGAGCCGGTCTCGAGGGCCGCCGACGGATCAAAGCCGCCGGGCAGGATCTTTCCGAGCGAGCTCTCCAGCCCGAACAGGTGCGGGAAGCCCATCGTCTGGCCGCTGGTCCGCGAGGTGGTGGTCGAGTTCTGGGTCCGGGCCGAGTCGTCGATGTCGATCTGCACCGTCAGGATGTCGCCGACGCGAGCGGCGCGCTGGTCGCCGAAGAAGGTGCGGGCGCCGACCTTCCACAGGGAGTTGGCGTTGGCCGGCTGGGGCTGCTGGGCCATCGGCAGGATGACCTGCTCCTGCGGGATCAGGGCGGCCGGGTAGCCGACGGGCGTGAGTTGCGGTCCGCGCACCGTCTCCGCGACGGTCGAGCAGGCGGCGAGCGGGGCGAAGGCGATGATGGCGAGGGCGGCGAGACGCATGGGGACGATCCTTTAGCGGGCTGCGTACTGGGCAGGTCCGGCGGCTTTCAGCCGCTGCGCCTCGGGGCCGGTGACGGCCTGCCCGGGCGCGGTCGCGACCGCCTCGATGATTTTCTTCGAGACGGGATTTTGCACGTTGAACGTCTGGCCGACGGCGGCCGCGGACATGGCCTTGCCCTGAAGGGACAGGGTGATGCCGCCGCTGGACCAGGTGATCTGCACCATCTCGCCGGCCTTGATCACCTGCTGGGCGGTGACATCGCGCAGCGAGACGCTGGCGCCTTCGCGCAGCGGCCGGCGGGCGGCCATGCCGATGACGGCGTCGGCGTCGCGCGGGGCGTCCGATGGCGCGCCGACGGCCTTGGCCCAGACCATGTCCTGCGGCTGGACGATCTCGCCGGCGTTCAGGCTGCGAGCCCAGGCCAGGACCTCGACATTGCCGCGTCCGGCCGGGGCGGATGCCGCCGCGCCGCCGCGGACGACGATCCGGCGCAGGCCGTTGGGGTTGCTCCAGTCGAGCCCGGCGCGGCGGGCCATCATCTGCACCGCGCCGGCGTCGAGGACGACGGTCGGGCCGGTGCGGGTGGCGACCAGCATCTCGGCCGCGCCGCCGGCCCCGTCGAACAGGTCGCCCAGGGTCACGCGACCGTCGGAATCGGCGACGTCGGCCTTCAGGCTCACCGGGCCGGCCAGGGCCGGGGAGGCGGCGAGCGCCGCGGCGAGCGCCAGGAGGAGGGCGGCCCGCATCACGTTATGCCTTCACCTGGTTGGCGGCCTGCAGCATCTCGTCGGCGGTGCTGATCACCTTGGAGTTCATCTCGTAGGCCCGCTGGGCCACGATCAGCGCGGTGATTTCGCTGACGGCGTCGACGTTCGAGGCTTCGATGTAGCCCTGCATGATCTGGCCAAAGCCCACCGAGCCGGGCGTGCCGGTCGTCGCGGGGCCTGAGGCGCCGCTCTCCATGTAGAGGTTGTCCCCGATGGCCTCGAGGCCCGCCTCGTTGACGAAGGCGGCCAGTTCTAGCGTTCCGGCCACTTCCGGCGTCGGGGAGTCGGCCTTGACCACCTGGACCTGTCCGGTCTTGGAGATCGAGACGTCGACGGCGTCCTGCGGGATCGTGATCGCCGGCTGGATCTGGTAGCCGTCGTCGGTGACCAGCTGGCCCTGGTCGTTGACCGACAGGTTGCCGGCGCGGGTGTAGGCGGTCTCGCCCGACGGCATCAGCACCTGCAGGAAGCCGCGCCCCTCGATGGCGAGGTCGTAGCGGTTGCTGGTCGGGGTGAGGATGCCCTGGGTCGTGATCCGGTAGGTGCTGCCGGCCTTCACGCCGCCGCCGATCTGGACGCCGGTCGGAACCACGGTGCCCTGGTCGGAAGACTGCGCCCCGGCCCGCTCGATCGTCTGGTAGAGCAGATCCTGGAATTCGGCCCGCTGCCGCTTGAAGCCAACCGTGTTCATGTTGGCGATGTTGTTCGAGATGACCTCGACGTTCAGCTGCTGGGCCGACATGCCCGTGGCCGCGGTGCGAAGCGCCTGCATCGGTTTCTAAGCTCCCTTACCCGACCCGCCCGAGCCGCTCGACCGAGCGGCGGGACAGTTCGGAAGACCCTTCAATGGTCCGGGCCATGCTCTCGTAGGCCCGGCTGACTTCGATCATGCGGGTGATCTGCATGATCGGATTGACGTTGTGCCCTCCAGCATCCCCTGCCGCACGTTGGCGGAGGTGGAGACCTGGGGTTCGACGTTGGAGGTGTTGCGCAGAAGGTTGTCGCCGTCCTTGGCCAGGCTCGACAGGTCGTCGAAGGCGAAGACGTCGATCTTGCCGATCTGTTCGCCCTTCTGGCTGACCACGCCGTCGGCGGAGATGGCGACCTCGCCGTCCTCGGGGTTGACCACGATCTCGCCGCCGTCGCCCAGGACGGGGTCGCCCGCCTGCGTGGTCAGCCGACCATCGGCGCCCAGGGTGAACCGGCCGTCGCGGGTATAGCGTTCGCCGCCGTTCGCCTGGACCTTGAAGAAACCCTGGCCCTCGATGGCCAGGTCAAACGTCGCGCCGGTCCGGCGCAGGGCGCCCTGCGAGAAGTCGCGGATCACGCCATCGTCGATGACGAACTTCAGCGACTTGGGGCCATCGATCATCCGGGCGCCTTCGGACGGGTCGGTCTTGACCATCGCCATCTCGACCTTGAAGCCGGTCGTGTCGCTGTTGGCGATGTTGTTGGCGATGATGTCCATCTCGCGCCGCAGGGTCATCTGGCGCGACAGGGCGACGTACATCGTGTTGTCCATGGCGGGCCTCCTCTGCTGCGGCGACGACGACTGGAAATGCGTCAAGCTGTAGCGATGCAAGGTCCGGGCCAGACGAAAAGACCAATAAAATCAGCAAACAAGACGGTTAACGCCGGCCGCCCGGTCAAGCTGCCGGGGCGGATTTGCTCGTCGCGGCGGGTAAGGCGGGGTGATCGTCGCCGACCGACCGGAGGCGGAGCGGCGACCGCAAGGCCTTGCCCGGAAAGGGAATTTCGGCCGGCGGTCGCTGCCGGCCTCCGCAATTTCCCGAGGAGTCCCGTCAGGCGATTTCGGCGATGCGCACATCGCCGCACCCCGGCCGTTAACCACGTTTGGAACCGATCCTTAACCAACGTGAACGCATGAGGGAGGGGTATAGATTCCAAGGAGTTGCGCGCGTGGCTGCAGACAAGGGCAAAGAGGGCGAAGAGGCCGGGAACGCCGACGCCCCCGAGGGCGCGGAAGGTGAAGCGCCGGCCCGGAAGAAGCTGCCCCTGAAACTGGTGATCATCGCCGGGGTCGCGGCTGTGCTCGTGCTGGGCGGCGGCGGGGCCGGCGCCTTCTTCCTGATGAAGCCCAAGCCCGAGGCGGCCGGTGAGCATGGCGCCAAGCCGGAGAAGAAGCCCAAGAAGCCCAAGAAGGACGCGCACGGCGGCGGCAAGGCCGAGCCGGGCGCGGCCGTCATTCGCGAGGGGCCGGACGGCGTGGTGTTCTACACCCTGCCAGACATCGTCGTGAACATGCAGACCGCCGACGGCCGTCCGACCTTCCTCAAGCTGAAGCTGACCTTCGAGCTCGCCGACGCAGACGCGGTGGAGGTGCTCGATCCGAACATTCCCCGGATGCAGGACATGTTTCAGACCTTCCTGCGCGAACTGCGCCCGGAAGATCTGACCGGCAGCCAGGGCAGCTATCAGCTGCGGGTGGAAATCCTGCGTCGCGTGAACCTGGTCGTCGCCCCCACCAAGGTGAAGGCCGTCCTGATCGAGGAGATGCTGATCAACTAGCGCCCGAAAGGGGGCTGGCGGCGCGTAACGCATGACCCAGGACACCGACGACCAGGCGGCAATGGCCCAGTGGGCCCAGGAGAACGGCGAGGGCGACGCCGGGACCGGCGGCCCCGACTGGGGCGACGGCGGCGCCGACGGCCTGCTCGGCGCAGAGCGCATCCTGAACCAGGACGAGATCGACAGCCTGCTGGGCTTCGACCTCAGCGAGGATGACGCCGCCGATCGCAACGGCATCCGCGCGATCATCAACTCGGCGCTGGTCTCCTACGAGCGCCTGCCGATGCTCGAGATCGTCTTCGACCGGCTGGTCCGGTTGATGACCACGAGCCTGCGCAACTTCACCAGCGACAACGTCGAGGTCAGCCTCGACAACATTTCGTCGATCCGGTTCGGCGACTACCTCAACTCCATCCCGCTGCCGGCCATCCTGTCGGTGTTCCGGGCCGAGGAGTTGGACAACTACGGCCTGCTGACCGTCGACTCCAACCTGATCTACTCGATCGTCGACGTGCTGCTCGGCGGCCGTCGCGGCACGGCGGCCATGCGGATCGAGGGCCGGCCCTACACCACCATCGAGCGGGTTCTGGTCCAGCGCATGGTCGAGGTCGTGCTGCAGGACGCCCAGGCGGCGTTCGAGCCGTTGACGCCCGTCAGCTTCAGCCTGGACCGGCTGGAAACCAACCCCCGCTTCGCCGCCATCGCCCGGCCGGCCAACGCCGCCATCCTGGTGAAGCTGCGCATCGACATGGAAGACCGCGGCGGCCGGATCGAGCTGCTGCTGCCCTACGCCACGCTCGAGCCCATCCGGAAGATGCTGCTGCAGCAGTTCATGGGCGAGAAGTTCGGCCGCGACAACATCTGGGAAGGCCACCTGGCGACCGAGCTGTGGACCACCCAGTTGGAAGTCCGCGCCGTGCTCGACGAGCAGCAGGTCGGCCTGTCCAAGGTCCTCAATCTGAAGGTCGGCGACACCCTCACGCTGAATGCCACGCCCGACAGCCTCATCGAGCTGCGGGCCGGCACGATCCCGCTGACCCGGGGCCGCATGGGGCGGCGGAATCATCATATCGCCATCCGGTGTGAGGCCCCGCTTTCGCCCGCCGCGAAGAAGGCCGTCCAGAAGAGGCTGAAATGAGCGTCGCCGTCATCGGACTGAATCTGCTGCTGGTCGCGCTGCTTGTCGCGGCGCTGGTGTTCGGCTGGCGGCTTGAGCGCCGGCTGAAGGCGCTGCGCGACAGCCACGAGGGCTTCGCCCGCGCCGTGGCCGACCTGGACGCCGCCGCGGCCCGGGCCGAACAGGGCCTGGCCGACCTGCGCGCCGCGACCGACGAGGCCGCCGACAGCCTGGCCGGTCGGATCGAGACGGCCAGGGCCCTGGCCGCACGCCTGGATCAGGGAGTTACCGCTTCCTCAACCCGTCTGGCCGATGATGACGAGCGGGTCGTCCAGCCTGCGCCCGCGCCGGTGCGCGAGCGCATGGTGTTCGCGCGACCCGAACCCGCTGTCACCCCGCGCTCCAAGGCGCGGGTTGACGATGACCTGTTCGATCCCGATCCCGACGCCGGCCGGCTTCGTGCGATCTCCGGAGGCCGCCGATGAAGAACATGCCCCGCATTCTGCCGCTCGCCGGTGTCGCGGTGGTCGGCGTTCTGGCCGTCAACTTCCTGTCCGGCGCCCGCACGCTGCCGGACATGCTGAGCGGCGCCAAGGCGTTCGCCGAGGAACTGGCGGGCGCCAAGCCCGAGGCGACGCCGGCCGAGAAGGTCGCGGCCGCCAAGCCGGCCGCCGTCTGCGCCCCGACGGCCGCCGAGCTGGCGCGTCAGGCCAACCTCTCGCCCGCCGAACTTCGCATCCTGCAGAATCTCGGCGAACGCCGCGGCCAGCTCGACGAGCGTGAGCAGGGCATCGACACGCAGCTGCAGCTGATCGCGGCGGCCGAGGCCAAGCTCGACGCGCGGGTCAAGGCCCTGGCGGCGCTCAAGGGCGACGTCCAGGCGCTGCTTGGCCAGGCCGACGCCCAGCAGGAGGCCGAGGTCGGCCGTCTGGTCGCTGTCTTCTCGGCCATGAAGGCCAAGGACGCCGCGGCGCGCTTTAACCAGCTCGACGAATCCGTTCGCCTGCCCATCGCCGCCAAGATGAAGGAGCGGACGCTGGCCGCCATCCTGGCCCAGATGTCCCCGGCCGAGTCCAAGACGCTGACCGAGAACCTGGCCAAGCGGTTCACCTCGAACCGGGCGTTGGCGGACGCGCGGGCCGCCGTCGCGCCGGATGCGGCCGCCGCCACCGCTCCGGCCGCGACCGCCGCCGCCAGGCCGCCGGCCGCGCCGCGCGCCCAGGCCGCCGCTCCGGCCAAGGCGCCCGTCGCCGCGCCGCCCGCCGCCACGCCCCCGGCCAAGGCGGGGTAGGTGGCGAGCCTTCGCGCCATCCTGCGCTCGGGCGTCGCCGCGGCCTGCATCGTCTCGATGGCCGCGCCGGCGAGCCTGCCGACGCTGGCCTACGCGGCCGCCTCGCCGCTGGAGGTGCGGACCGCCCAGGCGAAGGACTTCACGCGGATCGAGTTCCGGTGGGCCGGTGGCGCGCGCGTTTCCCAGCGCCGTGACGGCCAGACCCTGACCCTGCGCTTCAGCCGCGACGCCAAACCTGACCTGTCGACCCTGCGGATCATGCCGCCGAAGTGGTTGAAGGGCGCCCAGTCCCGAAGCACGGCGGCTGGTCTGGAGATCGACCTGCTGCTGGCCGATGACGCCGAGGCCAAGGTCGGCTCGGCCGACGGGGCCATCTACGTCAACCTGTTCGCCCGTCCGGCCGCCGCCGAGGTCCCGCAGGCCGCGCAGGCCGCCGCGACCCCGGCGCCGGAACCCGCGCCGCGCGCGCCCCGGCCCAACCCTGTGCCGGCCGGCGGCGTCGTCCGCGCCGTCGCCGAAATCGCCGGCCCGCAGGTCAACCTCCGGTTCGACTGGGCCAATCCCGCCGGAGCGGCCGTGTTCCGTCGCGGCGAGGCGATCTGGATCGTCTTCGACGCCCCCGCGACCCTCGACATCGCCAAGGCGCCGCGCGGCGTGTCCCAATATTCGAAGATCCAGGCGTTCAGGGGGCGGGACTACTCGGCCATTCGCCTTGTCGCGGCGCGCACGCTGCCGATCGCGGTGGTCGGCGAGGGCGCCAGCTGGACAATCCGGATGGGCCCGGGCCCGCGCGACGAGCCTGGCAAGATCACGGTTCAACGCGACAGCGAAGCCGCGGAAGCCGCGCTTACCGCCATCGTCGCGGGGGCCACCGCGCCGATCTGGCTCGACGACCCCGCGGTGGGGGACCGGATCGCCGTCGTCACCGCGCTCGCCCCGTCCAAGGGCCTCACCACGCGCCGCGACTATGTCGAGATGGCGCTGTTGCCGACCTTCCAGGGCCTGGCCATCGAGCCCTACGCCACCGACCTGCAGGTGCTGGCCGAGGGAGACCTGGTTCGCATCGGTCGGCCGTCGGGCCTGGCGCTCTCCCCCGCCACCGCGAGCGCGCGGATGGCGGACGCCGCCGACGGCGCGCCCAAGGCGGCGGGCATGCCGGGACTGATCGACGAGACCTGGGCCCGGACCGGTCCGGGCGGCTTCATGCCCCGCTACGCGGCCTTGACCGAGGCCGCGGCCGAGGAAGGCGCCAAGGGCAAGGATGCGCCGACCGAGGCGCGCATGGCCCTGGCCCGCTTCCTGATCGGCGCGGAACTGGCCCACGAGGCCATCGGCGTCCTCAACGCCACCGCCCGCGAGCGCGAGACCATCGCCGGCGAGGCCGAGTTCCGGGGCCTGCGCGGCATCGCCCGCGTCATGGCGGGGCGCGACAAGGAGGCGGAGACCGACTTCGCCAGCCCGGTGCTGGGCGATGATCCCTCCGCCGCTGTCTGGCGCGGCTACCTCGCCGCCCGAAGCGGTCAGTGGTCCGACGCCCGCGGCAAGTTCCAGCAGGGCGCCATCGCCATCGGCCAGTTCTCACCGGTCTGGAAGGCGCGGTTCCTGCGCGCCGACGCCGAGGCGGCGCTGGAGCTTGGCGACATCGCGGCCTGCCAGCGCCGCATTGACGAGGCGCTGAAGGAGACGCTGCCGTCGGCCGAGCAGCTCGCCGTCCGGCTGGTCCAGGCGAAGATGCTCGAGAAGCGCGGAGCCAAGAAGGCCGCGCTCGGTCTCTACAACGCGATCGGCACGGCGCCGCTCGACCAGCTGGCCACCCCCGCGCTGCTCCGGGCGACGGCGCTGAAGCTCGAGCTGGGCATGATCACGCCGGTGCAGGCCGCTGATTCCTACGACGGCCTTCGCTATCGCTGGCGCGGCGGCGCGACCGAGCTCGACACCATCCGTACGCTGGGCCAGCTCTATATCGGGCAGGGCCGCTATCGCGAGGCGCTGGAAGCCTTGCGGTCCGCCGGGACGCGGCTGCCGGACCTGCCGCAGGCCGTTGCGCTGCAGGAAGAGCTCAGCGCGGCCTTCCGCTCCCTCTTCCTGGATGGTCTCGCCGACGGGCTTGAGCCGGTCCAGGCGCTGGCGCTGTTCTACGACTTCAAGGAACTCACGCCGATCGGCGCGGACGGCGACCTTATGGTGCGCCGGCTGGTCCGGCGGCTCGTCGACGTCGATCTGCTGGGCCAGGCGGCCGAGTTGCTGCGTTACCAGGTCGACAACCGCCTCGACGGCGTGCCCAAGGCCCAGGTTTCCACCGATCTGGCGCTGATCCAGCTGATGGACCGCAAGCCCGAGCAGGCGCTGGCCGCGATCAACAACTCCCGCACCACCGTGCTGCCGCCGGCGCTCAACGCCGAGCGCCGGATCATCACGGCCCGGTCGCTGATGGCGCTGGGGCGGCTGGACGCGGCCGAGGAGATCCTCGAGCAGGACGCTACCCCCGAGTCCCGCGAAGTGAAGGCCGAGATCGCCTGGAAGGGCCGCAACTGGGCCGTCGCCGGGGCGCTGTTCGAGGCGGGTCTGGGCGAGCGCTGGAAATCACCGCTGCCTCTGCGTCCGGACGAAGAGGGCCGTCTGCTGCGCGCCGGCGTGGCCTACAGCCTGGCCGGCGATGACGTCGCGCTCGGACGGCTGCGCGAACGGTTCGACGGCTTCATCGAACAAAGCCGCAATCCCGAAGCCCTGCGCGTGGCCTTCGCCGCCGCCGACGGCGGAACCCTGACCGCCAACGACTTCAGCCGCGCCGTCGCCGACAACGAGGGCTTCTCCGGCTGGGTGGCCCGCATGAAGCAGAAGTTCCGCGACAAGCCCTCGCCGACCGGACCTGCGCCGGTGCGCACGGCCGGGGCGCCTGCGGCGGCCACGGGCTAGGCGCCGCGGGCGCTAACCCCCGCCGCGCTGGAAGCTCTCCACCAGGCTCCCGGCCACCAGCCGCCAGCCGTCGACCAGCACGAAGAAGATCAGCTTGAACGGCAGGCTGACCACCACCGGCGGCAGCATCATCATGCCCATGCTCATCAGCACGCTGGCCACGACAAGGTCGATGACCAGGAAGGGCACGAACAGCAGGAAGCCGATCTCGAAGGCGCGCTTCAGTTCGCTGATCATGAAGGCCGGCGTCACCACCCGGATCGGCGTGTCCTGCAGGGTCGCCGGACGTTCGATCTTCGACAGCCGGACGAACAGGGCGAGATCCTCGCGGTCGACCTGGCTGAGCATGAAGGCCTTCACCGGATCGCCGGCCGCCTCGAACGCCTCGGTCAGCTCGACCTGCTGGTCGAGCAGCGGCTTGACGCCCTCATCGTAGGACCGCTGCAAGGTGGGGCCCATGACGATGGCGGTCAGGAACAGCGACAGGCTGATGATCACCGCGTTGGGCGGGCTCTGCTGCAGGCCCAGCGCGGTGCGCAGCAGGCTCAGCACCACGACGATCCGCACGAAGCTGGTGGTCATGATGACGATCGACGGCGCCAGCGACAGGACCGTCAGCAGCCCGATCAGCTGAACCACGCGCTCGGTCAGGCCCGCGCCGGTGCCCAGGTCGATGTTCACCGCCTGCGCCAGGGCGACAGCGGGGATGATCATGCTGGCGACGAAGGCGACCAGCGAGATCAGCAGCGCCTTCTTCAGGTCCTCGCGGCGGACGTCGAACAGGCTCTTCCAGAGTTTGGCGGCGGCGCGCATCAGGCGGCGATCTCCGGAACTTTGCGGCGCGGGGCAGGGGGCTTCTTCGCGGTGTCGAGCAGCCGGCCCTCGCCCAGCAGCACCAGCTTCTCCTCGCCATCCAGGCTGACCAGGACAAGGCGGCGGGCGGGGTCCAGCATCAGGCTTTCCACCAGAACCAGGCGGCGCTTCTTGCGGACGGGCTGGAAGCGGGCCAGCGCGTCGGGCCCGAACCGCCGCATCGCCACCGCCGCCAGCCCGATCAGGCCTAGCGTGACCAGCAGGGCGAAGACGGCGCGAAAGGCGCCTGCGGCGAGGTCCATGGAAAGCGCACCGGAAAAACGATCCTGACGCTTCTCGCCCCGCAACCCTTAAGGCGCGATTAACCCTGTTTGTTCATCATGATCGGTGATGGATACGTCCCAGATTCCCCTGTTTGCGATGCTTCGCCAGCGGCTCGGCTATCTGGGCGAACGCCAGCGCGTCATCGCCCAGAACGTCGCCAATGCGGACACGCCCGGTTACGCGCCGCGCGACCTCAAGGCGTTCAAGTTCACCGCCCAGCTCCAGTCGCAGCAGATCGGCGTGGCCATGCAGCCTGCCCAGACCAGCACCGGTCACATGCCCGGCGGCGACGCCCGGCGTCCCGGTATGGCCGCGGGCGCGTTCAAGGCCGTCAAGGGCGCGGACACCGAGACCACGCTGGACGGCAACTCGGTGGTCCTTGAGGACCAGATGATCAAGATGTCGGAGGCGCGGATGCAGTACGACGCCGCCATCGGCTTCTACCAGAAATCCATGGCCCTGCTCCGCATGGCCGCGCGGCCCCCGGGCCGGTAGGAGACCTCTGAATGGCCGAGATCAAGTCCCAGGCCGGCACGGCCATGATGGTGGCGGCGTCCGGCATGCGCGCCCAGCAGGCGCGGATGCGGATCATCGCCGAGAACCTCGCCAACGCGAACTCGACGTCTCGCGTGGCCGGAGGCGATCCCTATCGTCGCCAGGTGCCGATCTTCGAACCCCAGGCCGTGGGCGGGGGCGAGGGCGTGCGCATGGGGCGTGTCGAGGGAGACCGGAAGGCCTTTCGCACCACCTACGATCCCGGCCATCCGGCCGCGAACGCCGAAGGCTACGTGGCGCTGCCCAATGTCAACTCGCTGATCGAGGCGCTCGATATGAAGGAGGCGCAGCGCGCCTACGAGGCCAACCTCAATGTCATCGAGACCGCGCGCTCCATGGAGATGCGCACCCTCGAACTGCTCAAGCGATAGGCCCGCAACGCCATGATGACGCCGCTCGCCGCCGCCAAGGCCTATGCCGCCACCCAGGGGGGCGCGACCGCCGGTCTGGGCGCCGCCGCGCCGTCCGGGGCGCAGGACTTCGGAGACCTGCTCAAGTCGGTGATGTCCGACGCCATGCAGGCCTCCAAGACCGCCGAGGTCCAGATCGCCAACCAGGTCGCCGGCAAGGCCGAACTCATCGACGTCGTCACGGCCATCTCCTCGGCCGAGGCCAGCCTGGAGACGGTCATGGCCGTCCGCGACCAGGTGATCTCCGCCTACCAGGAGATCATGAGGATGCCGATCTAGGTCCCTCCGCCTACCGGACCCCCGCGAACCTGAACGGCGGACAACGACGCGATCAGGTTCGGCTCAGGCCGGGCGCCGCATCTTCACCTTCGACGGTCCCGCTCCCCGGAATTCCCCGGGTCGGGACGGCCCCGAAGGAGTGAAGACCATGAAGAAATTCTCGTTGCGACCATCGCTATCGCCACTCTGGCCGGCGCCGGCGCGGCTTCCGCCCAACCCTACGGCGGCCCGCGCGGCGGCTACGAAGTCGGCTACAGCGGCGGCGGTTACGACCGGGACGATCGCTACGACCGCTACGATCGTCGGACCAACTCGCGCGACATCAACGGCCGCCAGCAGGCGCTGCGCCAGCGTCTTGATCGGGGCATCGAAAGAGGTCGCCTCACCCGTCGCGAAGCCGAAATCGCTGGGCTATGAGCTCCGCGATATCAACCGGATGGAGCGCCAGTTCCGCGCTTCGCATGGCCTGAACCCGCGGGAGATCGCCATCCTCGACGCCCGTCTCGACCGGCTCGAGCGCCGCATGCGCACCGAGATGCGCGACGACCAGCGCTACGGCTACGGCTACGGCGACCGCCGCTACTAAGAGCGGCGAAGTCCGACACAGTTGAGGAGGGGGCGGCGCGAGCCGCCCCCTCTGTCATGTCGGCTCAACACCGACGACGCGACGCCCGGCGTCCAGGCGCACCGTCACGGTCGCCGCCACGCCTCCCGCCAGCATGTGCCGGGTGATCCGCTCGAAGTGCTGGATGAACCCCGCGATGGCCTCGCGACGCTCTGTCGGCAGGTCGCCGGGCGCCACGCCCATCAGGCCGGCCTCCTGCTCGCATCGCCAGTCCAGCACTGCGTCGAAGTCGGGCGCCGCCAGATGCACTATGGCGTCAAAGCGCGCGAAGAAGCGCTTGTAGGGGCCGGCCAGCGCCGCGTTGATCCAGCTTCGCCAGATCCTGTCCGCATCCTGCTCCCGCTCCAGCGCATTGACGGGGGCCGCCAGCGCGGCGTCGACCTGCGGCGTAGCCCCCAGACACCATCCGTCCATCAGCACGACGCGCGCGCCTCCGGCGACGGCTTCCGCCCCTCCGCGGTCGTCCGCCAGCTTGTCGAACCGTGGCAACATGGCGGGGCGTCCCGCCAGCAGGTCGTCGAGAACGGCGTTGGCGAGGTCCAGATCGTGCGTTCCGGGCGGTCCTCTCACCGCCAGCAACGGATGGATCGAGCGGGCCAGAGCCGCTCGTTCCGCCCGCGTCAGGTAGACGTCGTCCAGCGACAGGGCGACGCCGCCCAGCCGGTCCGCCGCCGCCCGGGCCAGCGTCGTCTTTCCCGACCCCTGCGCACCGGCGATCCCGATCAGCACCGCGCCCTCACGGCGATGCGCGAGCGTGTCGATCAGGGTCAGCAGGGCAGGGTCGATCATGCGCCAGACTTGTCCCGGACGGGCGGTTCGTAAACCGGCATTAACCATGTTCGGGCGAGTTAGCAGGGTGTTCTCCGCGATTCCCTCCGAGGCTTTCCCATGAACGGCGCCGAAGTGCTCGACATCGGCCGTGACGCCATCTGGCTGACCCTGCAGCTGTCGGCCCCGGTGCTGATCGTCGGCCTGATCGTCGGCGTCGGCATCGGCCTGGTCCAGGCGTTGACCCAGATCCAGGAAGCCACGCTCGTCTATGCCCCGAAGATCGTCGCGATCTTCATCGCCCTGCTGGTCTTCCTGCCACTCATGGGCGCCCTGATGGGCGGCTTCATGAACCAGATCGCCGCCCGCATCTCGGCCATGTGAGGGCGGGGTGGAGGCCTACGCCACCGCAGCCCAGGTCTACGCCGCCGGTCTCGTGTTCGCGCGGGTCGGGGCCATGGTCATGCTGGTGCCGGGCCTGGGCGACGCCAGCGTGCCGCCGCGCATCCGCCTGTCCTTCGCGCTGCTGATGTCGATGATCCTGACGCCGCTGGTCGCGCCACAGGTCGTGGTGCCGGCCGCCGTCAGCGGCGCCGCCGCCGAGGTGATCCGCGAGACCCTGATCGGCCTGATGATCGGCGCGGTCCTGCGCATGACGCTCAGCGCCCTGGCCGTCGCCGGCGAAGTGGTGGCGATCCAGACGACGCTGGGGTTCGCCCAGACCGCCAACCCGAGCCAAGCCCAGCCGAGCGCGACGCTGTCGACCTTCCTGAACCTGATCGGCGTCACCCTGGTGATGACCACCGACCTGCATCACCTGTTCTTCGCGGCGATGGTCAACTCCTTCGACCTGTTCCCGTTCAGCCGTACGCCGCCGATCGGCGACGCCGCGACGCTGGCGGTCCAGACCTTCGCGGGTTCCTTCGCCCTGGGACTGCAGCTGGCGGCGCCGGTGGTGGTGTTCTCCATCGTGTTCAACATCGCCACCGGTCTGGTGGGGCGGGTGATGCCGCAGTTCCAGATCTTCTTCGTCGCCTCGCCCCTGGCCGTGATCTTCGGCCTGTCGATCTTCGCCCTCAGTCTCGGGACCATCGGCATGGTCTGGACCGACCGCTTCCGCGACGTGCTGGGGGCGTTCAGCTAGATGGCCGACGAATTCGCCGCCAAGACAGAAGAGCCGACACCCAAGAAGCTCTCTGACGCCCGCAAGAAGGGCGATGTCGCCAAGTCGATGGACATCCCGCAGCTGGCATCTCTGGCCGGCGCCTTCGGGGTGATGGCCATCGGCGGCGGTTGGTTCCTGCGCGACATGGCCATGCATCTGCTGCCCTTCGTCGCGCATCCCGACGAGATCGAGCTGTCGGGCCAGGGCGCCATGCAGGTCGTATTCCAGGCCGGCCTGGCCGCCGCGCCGCTGACGATCACGGTTCTGGCCGGGGCGGGCGTCGCCGGGGGCATCGGCTATCTGGCGCAGACCGGCTTCATGCTGACCGGCGAGAAGCTCAAGCCCGAAGCCAAGAAGATCTCGCCGCTGGAGGGCTTCAAGCGCATCTTCGAAGTCGAGGGGCTGGTGCAGTTCCTCAAGTCGGTGCTGAAGATCGCGGTCACCGGCTGGGTGGCTTGGCTGGTGCTCAAGCCCCGGGCCGCCGATCTCAGCGCGCTGGCCAGCATGGAGCCGGCCGCGATGTTGCCGCTCAGCGCCGATCTGACCAAGGCCCTGTTCTACGCGGTGATGACCTTCCTCGCCCTGACAGCGGGGCTCGACTGGTTCTGGCAGCGGCAGCGCTTCACGGCGCGCATGCGCATGTCCCGCGAGGAACTGAAGGAAGAATACAAGCAGTCGGACGGCGATCCGCACGTGAAGGCCAAGCAGAAGCAGATCCGGGCCGAGCGCTCGCGTCGCCGCATGATGCAGAACGTGCCCAACGCCACGGTCGTGATCATGAACCCGAACTCACTATGCCGTGGCGCTGCGCTACGAGGCGGGGCAGACCGCCGCGCCGGAGTGTGTCGCCAAGGGCGTCGACGACCTCGCCCTGCGCATCCGGGCCCTGGCCGAGGACAGCGGCGTGGCGGTGATCGAGGACCCGCCGCTGGCCCGCGCCCTGTACGCCGCCGTCGATGTCGACCAGCAGATTCCCGAAGCCCATTTCGAGGCGGTGGCCAAGATCATCGGCTTTGTCATGAGCGCCGCCCAGCGACGCGCGGGCGCCCCGCGCGCCAGACCGCTTTAGCGAGTACCATCCATGCGTGATTCGCCCGGAACCCCGGCTGAGCTGATGGCGGAACCTGCGCCGACCGAGCCGCCTGAGCGGCGCTTTGACCCGCTCGTCTGGGCGGCGGGGGGACTGTTTCTGCTCGCCATCGCCTTCGGAAGCGCGCCTGCGTGGCGCGCCGGGCCCGACACGCTCGCCGGGTTGCTGCTGCTCGTGGGCCTGGCCGGAGTTGCCCTGCTGGGCCTGATGGCGTTTCGTGGAACGGTCGCCCCTGTCGATGTCGAGGACGAGGGCGCGGAAACCTTCATCGAGGCTCTGCCGGAAGCGGCGGCGGTGGCTGGCGCCGACGGGCGCATCCTGGCGGCGAACGCGCCCTGGCGCGCCGCCTTCGGGGGGATGCGCCGGCTGCCCCGCAACGGGCATGTCGCCCCCGGCCTGTTCGCCGCGCTCGCCAAGGCCCGCAAGGGTGACATCGCCCGGGCGTCGATGAAGGTCGCGCTCGAGACGTGGCCGGTGACGGTCGCGCTGCTGGGGTCGGGACGTTTCCTGCTCAGGCTCGATACCGCTGGCCATGAACCGTTGCGCCTGACCGCAGCGGAAGCCGCGCCCGCCATCCCCGCCGCCGCGCCGCCGCCGCACCGGTCGCGCGGTCCGATGGGTCTCGATCCGCTGGCCGCCGCCTCGCCTTTCGGCGCGGCCATGCTGGAGGGCGAAGAAGTGTTCGGCGCCCGCATCGTCGAGGCCAACCCCGCGCTCGCCGAGATGACCTCGGACAAGGCTGTCGCCGGCGCGACCTTCGGCGACCTGATCGACCCGGCGTCGCGCATCGACGCCGGCCTCGGCGCGGCGGAGGGTCGGTCGGGTCCGATCGAGGTCCGCCTGGCCCACGATCCCTCGCGCATCGCTCACCTCTATCTGGCGCGCGTCGAGGATCGCCTCACCGCCTATCTGGTTGACGTCACCGAGCAGAAGCAGATCGAGCTGCAGCTGGCCCAGAGCCAGAAGATGCAGGCCATCGGCCAGCTGGCCGCCGGCATCGCCCACGACTTCAACAACCTGCTGACCGCGATCCAGCTGCGCCTGGACGAGCTTCTGGAGCGTCACCCGCTGGGCGATCCCAGCTACGGGGACCTGTCGTCGATCAAGGGCACGGCCGCCCGCGCCGCCGACCTGGTGCGCAAGCTCAAGACCTACAGCCGCCAGGAGACCCTGCAGCGCGAGATCCTCGACCTGGGCGAGACGATCAGCGACTTCGAGGTCCTGCTGCGCCGGCTGCTGCGCGAGAACGTCAAGCTGGATACCGACTACGGCCGTAACCTGCCGCTGGTTAAGGTCGACAAGGGCCAGCTCGAGATCGCGGTGATGAACCTGACGCTCAACGCGCAGGACGCCCTGATCGCCGCCAAGGGCGGGGGCCAGATCCGCCTGCGCACCGCCAGGGTCACCAGTTCCGAAGCCGCCACCCTGGGCTACGCCGGCGTGCCGGTGGGCGACATGGCGATGATCGAGGTGCGCGATGACGGCCCCGGCATCCCCGCCGACGTGCTGAGCAAGATCTTCGACCCGTTCTTCACCACCAAGCCGGTGGGCGAGGGCACGGGCCTGGGCCTCGCGCAGGTCTACGGCATCGTCAAACAGTCCGATGGCTGGATCCACGTGGAGAGCCCGCCGGGCGAGGGCGCCACCTTCCGCATATTCCTGCCGATCCAGGCCGCGGCGGCGGTGAAGGCGCCGGTCGCACCGGTGGCCACCCTGGCCCGGCCGCGCGCGGCGCGGGACCTGTCCGGCGTCGGCCGCATCCTGTTCGTCGAGGACGAGGAGGCGGTGCGCGGCATCGCCGCCAGCCTGCTGCGCAAGCGGGGCTACGAGGTCCTCGAGGCCGGTGACGGCGACGAGGCGCTGGTCCTCTGTGAGCAGTACGCGGGCAAGATCGACCTGCTGATCAGCGACGTCATGATGCCCGGCATGGATGGCCCGACGCTTCTGAAGAAGGCGCGTCACCATCTGGGCGATGCGCCGGTGATGTTCATCAGCGGCTACGCCGAGGCGGAGTTCTCCGACCTGCTGGAGGGCGAGTCCGGGGTCACCTTCCTGCCCAAGCCGCTCGACATCAAGACGCTCGCCGAACGGGTCAAGCAGCAGCTCCAGGCCGCCGCGGCCGCCTGAGCCGTCCGGTGCGGCACGGCATTACGCGGAATTAACTGCGCGCCTCGGCTCAGGCGGCATACCCGTTGGGACAAATGCCAAACCCCGGGAGGGCTGTCCCCATGCAAAATCGTCGCGAATTCCTGTTTGCTGCTTCCGCCGCCGCCGCCATGGCCGCCGCTTCGGCGCCCAAGGGCGCTTTCGCCGCCTCGCTGACCAGCGACCCGGCCGAGGTCGCCAAGCAGAACGCCCTGTTCGACCTTCTGGTCGATCGCCAGCTGCGCCGCTCGCCGGAGACCGCGACCAGCCTGGGCGTCGACAAGGGCGACCGGGCCTGGACCAAGTCGGCGCTGTCGGACTTCTCGCTCATCGCCCTCAAGGAGAACGGCGAGCAGGGCGCCCAGGCGCTGGCCGACCTGCGCAAGGTCGACCGCAGCAAGCTGGCCGGACTTCGACGCGGTGAATTACGACACGGTCGAGTTCGTGCTCGCCATCGGTGACGAGTTCACCCGCAAGTTCGACTACAACGGCGCCTACGGCGGCGCGCCTTATGTGATCAGCCAGCTGACCGGCTCCTACCAGCAGCTGCCCGACTTCCTCGACAGCCAGCACGTGATCGAGACGAAGGCCGACGCCGACGCCTACATGGCCCGGATGGAAGCGTTCGGCCGCGTGCTCGACCAGGAGGTCGAGGTCGGCCGTCGCGACGCCAGCCTGGGCGTCATCCCGGCCGACTTCACCATCGACAAGGCCCTGATCCAGTTCAAGGCCATGCTGGGCGTGGCCCCGGACGCGGCCCCGCTGGTGACCTCCGTCGCTCGCCGGGCCAAGGAGAAGGGCATCGCGGGCGACTACGCCGGCGAGGCGGCCAAGCTGTACGCCGAGAAGGTCCGCCCGGGCCTCGAACGCCAGGCCGCGCTGCTGACGGAGTGGCGCGCCAAGGCGGTCCACGACGCCGGCGTCTGGCGCCTGCCCAAGGGCGAGGAATACTACCGCGCGGCGCTGGAGAGCTACACGACCTCCAGGATCACGCCCGCCGAGGTCCACCAGACCGGCCTCGACATGGTCGCCAGCCTGGGCGCCCAGGCCGACAAGCTGATGCGCAAGGCCGGCTACACCTCCGGCACGGTCGGCGAGCGCTTCCGCCAGATGTACGCCGACCCGAAGCAGCATTATCCGAACACGGACGAAGGCAAGATCGAGCTGATCAAGGACCTGAACAAGAAGGTCGCCGAGATCATGCCCAAGCTGCCGAAGTACTTCGGCCAGCTCCCGAAAGCCCCGCTGGAAATCCGCCGCGTGCCCAAGGCCATCGAGGCCCGCCCGGGCGGCTACTACAACTCCCCCACGCTCGATGGCTCGCGGCCGGGCATCTACTGGATCAACCTGCGGGACAGCGCCGAGCAGCCGCGGTTCACCCTGCCGACCCTGACCTTCCACGAAGCGATCCCGGGCCACCACCTGCAGCTGGCGCTCAACAACGAAGCCGGCGACCTGCCGCTGATCCGCAAGATGATCGGCTTCTCGGGCTACAGCGAGGGCTGGGCCCTCTACGCCGAGGAGCTGGCCGTCGAGATGGGCATGTACGAGGATGACGTGGTGGGCCAGATCGGCATGATCCACGACGCCATGTTCCGGGCCGTCCGCCTCGTCGTCGACAGCGGAATGCACGACAAGAAATGGAGTCGCGAGCAGGCGGTGAAATACTACGTCGACACGATCGGCGACCAGGAAGCCTCGGCCATCACCGAGATCGAGCGCTACGTGGTCTGGCCGGGCCAGGCCTGCAGCTACATGGTCGGCAAGATCGAGTGGATGCGCCTGCGGGCCAAGGCCCGGAAGGCGCTGGGTCGCAAGTTCGACATTCGCAAGTTCCACGACGTGGGCCTGCTGTCGGGCGGCGTGCCGCTGACGGTGCTCGAGAAGGTCATCGACGGCTACATCGCCGGCGCGAAGTAGCCGCCCCGCATACCCGGCCGCGCAACCCCCAAGCGGGGATTGCGCGGCCGCCCCACCCGCTACACAGGGTTCGCGGACCGTTGCTCGCCCTGTGCGTCCCGAGCCGCTGCACGGCTGACAGGGGATGGGCATGTCGCGACGACTTTCGAGGGCGGCGCCGAGGTTTGACCGCCCGCGGTCTCGCGTGATCATGGTGCTCGGTCTCGCGACGCTGTGCATGGCCGGGGGTCTGAAACAGGCTTCCGGTCAGTCCGCGGGCGCGCCCGGCTGGTGGGCGCAGATCGGCAATCAGCCGCTGTGCGGCGACTACTGGCGTGAGGCCATTGGGAAGATCGTCCGGGATCCGGCGTCCCGGACCGATCCGGGGCGCATCAACTGCAACTACGTCAGCCCGCCCGGCAACAAATACTCCGCCAGCGTGGGCATCGAAGGCGTCGGCGAAGATCAGGTCCTCACCGTGGAGGCCTCGGCTCTGGTGCGGCGGATCCAGCCCAATGCGTATGAGGCTCCTGGATGGGAGTCGATATCGTGCGATGGCGCTGCAGGCATCGCGCGGAATGTGTTCGCCACGCTCGGCGTGTCGCCCCCGACAGGCATCAGCAGCCTGAAATGTGACTACAAGCTCAAGGATCTTTCCGGGCTCGCCAACCGGATAAACGGACCGTCGAGCTATCAGGCAACGGCTAGCCGGACGGTCCGGATCACCGTGCCGATCCCGGCGGGGTCTGGATCCGTAAAGGCGGTCGCCTGCGACAAGGCCCTGTTCGGCGACTGGAAAAGCGACGCGCCCGCCCATGTGAAGAAGGGACTGACGCTCAAGCTCAAGCCGCAGGGGGGCAAGCCCGGCTGGCTGGACGGCAAGTTCGTCGCGCAAAGCAAGTATCAGCATGAGGTCGGCTCCGGCCTCTCGCCATCCGGCGTCTGGAGCTTCGCCGATCCCGTCAGGTCGGGAGACATCTGCGTATTCCGCATTACGAGCTCGCCGCTCGCCAGCACGGGCGACTGGATGCTGCGCTACAACACCAGGACCGACAGCTTCTCGTTCTTCAACGGACCGATCAACGCGCCGAGCCTCGATGCGTTTCTGCCCGGGCGCTGGACCCGTGGCAGCCCGCCCAAGCCCGTGGCGACCTGCGGCAAGGACGACATCAACGGCACATGGCACAGGGCCGACGGGGCCCGCGTGCTGATGACCGGCGTCGGCGTGTTCGGAAACGGCGGCCACGCGATCATGGACCGCTATCCGGAAGACCGCTGGCCCAAGGGCGAGTCCAAGTTCCGGGGCGTGAAGGAGGTGGGCGCGTGTCGCTATGAGGCCCGCTGCACCACGGTTGCGACCCGCACGACGAACGGCCGCTACAGCTACGATGTCAGCGACGCGGCCTGCACCCTGACGGTCGATCCAACCAAACGGGTGATGACGGCCAGCGGCACGCACGGCATCTATCGCCGCGAGGCGCCCAGCGCCGCCGCCGAGCGCGCCGCCCAGGCCCGCGAAGCGGCCGAGGCGGCTAAGGCAAGAGAAGCGGCCGCCGAGGCCGAGCGCACCGCAAGCCTGAACCGCGAGGTGGCCGAGCGGGACGCGGCGATCAAGCGGCGTAATGCGGAGATCAAGGCCGCCGACGAACGCCGGCAGCGCGAGTACCGCGACGCGCTCGCCGCCCAGAAGGCCGAAGCCGACCGCATCAAGCGGGAGGAGGCGGCCTCCAAGGCCCGCTACGAGGCGGAGATGGCTGCGTGGCGGGCACGGGTCGCGGCCTGCAAGGCGGGCGACTACGCCCAGTGCCAGTAGGCGCCGCCTACTGCCAGGCGTCGCGGGTCCCGGTCCGCCGCGCGGCAACTCGCGAGGTTGTGGCCGGAGCGGCTGCGGTGCGCACCTCCGGCGCCTCCGGGCGATCAGCCGGACGCCCGTAGTACCAGCCCTGGCCGAAGTCGACGCCGGCGGCGCGGACCGCGGCCTCGACCTCCGGCGTCTCGACCATCTCAGCCACTGTCCGCACGTCCAGCTCGCGGCACAGGTTGACCACGTGCGAGACCACGGTCGCGTCGCGGCCGCCGGCCACCAGCTCGCGGACATAGCGGCCATCGATCTTGACGATGTCGACCGACAGCCGCTGCAGATAGGTCAGCGACGCGGCGCCCGCACCGAAGTCGTCCAGGCAGACCATCGACCCCAGCGCCCGCAGGCGCTGGATATGCCGGTCGGCGACCGTCAGATCGTCAATGGCCGCGCTCTCGGTGATCTCGAACAACAGCCGGCCGCGCAGCCGGTCATCCTTGCGGATCAGCGACTCGACCTCGGCCACGAAGCGGGGGCTGGTGATGGTCAGGCCGGACACATTCACGGCCAGACGCTCCGCGCCGCCTCGATCCGCCTTGAGCCGACGGACGGTCTGTTCGACGACGGCCTGGTCCAGTTCCTCGATCAGGTCGAACTCCTCGGCCATGCGCACCAGGGCGAACGGACTGTGGGCGTTCTCGAAGCGCACCAGCACCTCGTGATGGTGCAGGGCGCCGTCGGCGAGAGACACCACGGGCTGGAAGGCCAGGGTGAAGCGCCGCTGGCTCACCGCCGCGCCCAGTTCGCCGGCCCTCGCCAGGGTGCGGCGGACCGAGCGGTTCATCGCCTCCGCGAGCGTGCCCGGCGCGGTGTCCTTCAGGCCATCGGCGATGAAGTCGTCCAGCGCCAGACCGAGCGCCCGGCTCAGCCGCGCCGGAGAAGTTCCGTCCAGGGACACCGTATGGGCCGCCACACCGACCTCGCCATGGTCCCCGTCGCGTACGATGGCCCGTGTGAGCCGGCGGACCAGCGACGCGGCGTCCTCCCCCTGGCGGCGCAGCAGCGCGAAGCGGTCGGGCGACAGGCGGGCGGCGGCGGTTCCGCCCTCGGATTCCAGTCTCAAGGCCCCGGCGGCGCGACGCGCCAGCTCCGGATCGGCGGCGTCCAGACCGGCCAGATCGATCATGGCCAGTTCCAGCTGCGCGCCGGTCGCCCGGGCGGCTTCGGTCAGGTCCCTGGCCAGTTGCTCGAAGTCCGTCCGCCGATGCAGGCCGTCCGCCGTTTCGGGCACGGGCGGCATCGGGCAGGCGGTGAGCGCGCAGGAGACCCGGCCCTCGTTCTGCGGCATCCCGCGGGCGCTCAGCGAGACGGCGCGATCGGCGCCGGCGATGCGCACCGGCGCATAGGCCCGGCGGACGCCGTCGGCGACGCAGAAGATCATGGCCTCGACCAGCGCCTGGTCGTCCTCGTGAATCAGCGCTCGCCAGTCCTTGCCGACGGGATCGCCAACACCCGCGCCGAGCACCGACTGTCCCGCGCCGAGCATCAGGGAGACGCGCTCGTCGGCGCCGATCTCGACAAGCAGGTCGGCGCTCGCGAAGGCCAGGCCCAGAAGTCGGCGGGGATCGATGGTCACGACGGTTCTCCCTGAGGAGGCGGCACTGTCGCCGATCCCGCTTAAGGGGGCGTTTCCCGGTCCTGCGTCAGGACGCCGCGACAATTCGGGTAAAGGATCGGATGCGCCCACGACGCGAGAAGTCTTGCACCCGGGAACGCCTTCCGGTCTTGATGCCGCCACACCGTTAACGGGCAGGTCCGATGCGTTTCGACCTCTTCAAGATCTTCCTGGTCTCCGTCCTGGCCTTCGCCCTGGCTTTCGCCGCGGCGCCGTGGCTGGCGTTCCGGGCCCTGCAGGATGCGACCGCCGCCGAGGACATCCAGGCCACGGCCGATCTCGTCGACTTCCCGGCTGTCCGCAAAAGCCTGTCCAGCCAACTCGTGCCGCAGCCGCCGGTTTCCGCGGAAGCGCCGTCGATCTGGACGGACCCGCTGGGCGCCCTGCGAAAGGCGATCGAGCCGATGGCCCCGCCGCCGCCCAAGGTGGATCGGTATCTGACGCTGCAGGGCCTTTCGGCGCTGAGCCGCGGGTATCGTCCGGGTGAGGCTCCGGCGGTTGCGCGGGTGAAGCCGACCTTCAGCGACCGCGTCGAAAAGGTGATCAACGGCCCGCATCCGACCTACGCCTACTTCGGCGTTGATCGCACGCGGATCGCGATCAAGCGCGCCGGCCAGCCGGAGAAGGTGACGACCTTCACCTTTGAACGTCGGGCGCTGTTCACCTGGAAGCTGACGCACATCCAGCTGCCGCCCGACGAACGCTAGCGCGCCCCCAGGCGCGATAGCGTTCTTGATTTGTTCCGCGATGTGACATAGCCTCGGTCTCCGTAAACAGGAGGACCCGATGGCGGTCGGCATCAGCTACATCACCCTGGGCGCGAAGGATTTCGACGCCGCTCTGGCCTTCTATGACCGCGTACTGGCCGCGATCGACTGGTCGCGGTTCGCGGTGCATGGCGCCTACGCGGGCTATGGTCCCGGCGGCGACGGATCAGGCCAGACGGTCTGGCTGTGCAGCCCGTTCGACGGCGGCGCCGCCTCGTTCGGCAACGGAACGATGCTGGCCTTCGGCGCTGACACCCATGCCGAGGTCGATGCCTTCCACGCCGCCGCCATGGCGGCCGGCGCGACCGACGAGGGCGCCCCGGGCCCCCGTCCGCAATACACCCCCGACTGGTACGCCGCCTATCTGCGTGATCCGACCGGCAACAAGCTGGCGATCGTCTGCACCGCCAGCCAGGAGCCCTCCGCATGAAGGCCATGGTCAGCTACATCACCATCGGCGCCAACGACATCGACCAGGCCGTCGCCTTCTATGACGCCGTGCTCGGGGCGCTGGGAAACCAGCGCGTCTGGCAGCAGGGAACCTGGGCCGGCTATGGTCCGGAGGGGGACGATCACGGGACGGTCCTGCTCTGCTCTCCGTTCAACGAGGAAGCCGCCAGGCCGGGCAACGGCATCATGGTCGGGCTGCATGCCGACAGCCCGGCCCAGGTCGACGCCTTTCATGCGGCGGCCCTGGCCAACGGCGGCTCCTGCGAGGGGCCGCCCGGTCCGCGCGAGACCTATGGCGAGGGCTACTATCTGGCCTATGTCCGGGATCCGACCGGCAACAAGCTGTCGGCCTTCTACCGGCCCGGGTGATCGTCCGCCGCGCCGGCTCGCCAGGAGCCGGCCGTCGGGACGATGGTGACGGCCGGAGCCGGCTGCTGACGGATTTCGGCAGGGACGCCGGATACATCCAGGTGTCACAAGGAACCTCGGGAGCCAGGTCATGAAACGCTGTATCGCTCTGTTCCACCACGGCTGGGCCGACTGGGAGGCCGGGTTCGTCCTGGCGGCGCTGCGCGAGTACTTCGGCTTCACCGTGCGGATCGCCACGCCCGGCGGCGTCGAGGCGACCTCGATCGGCGGCGTTCGGGCGGCCGCCGACCTGGCCTTCGCCGAGGTCAGGCCGGAGGAGCTGGACGTGCTGCTGGTGATCGGCAGCGAACGCTGGCGCGACGAAGCCAACCCCGAGGTCGTCGACCTGCTGCGGCGGGTCGGCGCGGCCGGAAAGCCGATCGGCGCGATCTGCGCGGGGACTCTGGCGGCCGCGCGGGCCGGGCTTCTCGACGGCCGGGCCCACACCAGCAACAGCCGCGATTTCCTGACGGCCCACGCCGGGGGCTACGCCGGGGCCGATCGCTACGTCGACACGCCCCGGGCGGTGCGTGACAACGGTGTGGTCACCGCGCCCGGCTCAGCGCCGGGCAGCTTCGCGGTCGAGGTGCTTCGGCTGGTCGTCCCCGAGCAGGCTGAGATGATCGACGGCTACAGGGCGATGCTGGCGGCGGAGTACGGCTGACCAGCAGCCTTTCACAGGCGTCGGCCCGAAGGTCGCGCCTTGAAAGAAGCGCGTACCGGAGAGCGTTGCGCGGACGTGCACTCGGCGTCGCCGCCCGAACGCGCGTCAGGCCTTTGACTGCAGCGCCTGCTGATCGGGTTCGGATGGATCCATCTGAACCGGACGAGCCCTAGCCCAGCAGCGCCTTCACGGCGGCCACGCCTTCGGCGGCCTTGCTGTCGTCCGGCGCGCCGCCCTGGGCGAAGTCCGGCTTGCCGCCGGCGCCCTGGCCGCCCATGGCGATCACGGCGGCCTTGGCCAGCTCGGCGGCGCTGAAGCGGCCGACCAGGTCGGGGGCCACGGCGACGGCCACGGCGGCCTTGCCCTCGCTCGTGCCGACCAGCGCCACCACGCCGGCCTGCTTGCGGAATTCCTCGATCAGCCCGCGCAGATCCTTGCCGCCGACGCCGTCCATGACCCGGCCGATGAAGGCCACGTCGCCGATCTGCTCGGGGCCGGCCTGGGCCGCGCCGCCGCCGCCAAGGGCGAGGGCCTTCTTGGCCTCGGCCAGCTGCTTCTCAAGCGTCCGGCGTTGGGCGTCGAGCGCCTCGACGCGGGCGGCCACCTCGGCCACGGGCACCTTGAAGCGGTCAGCCAGATCCTTCGCCACGCCGGCCTGGTCGAGCAGGAAGCGGCGGGCCGCCTCGCCGGTCAGGGCCTCGATGCGGCGCACGCCGGCGGCGATGCCGCTCTCGGACACGATCTTGAACAGCGCGATGTCGCCGGTGCGGCCGACATGGGTGCCGCCGCACAGCTCGACCGAATAGGCCTTGCCGTCGTCAGTCAGCGACCGGCCGAGCGTCAGCACGCGGACCTCGTCGCCGTACTTCTCGCCGAACAGGGCCACGGCGCCGGCCTCGATGGCCTCCTGCGGCTTCATCAGCTTCGTTTCGGCCGGCAGGTTCTGGCGGATGACCGCATTGACCTGCGCCTCGATCTGCTCGAGCTCGTCGGCGGTCAGCGGACCACCGTGGCTGAAGTCGAAGCGCATGCGCTCGCCGTCGACCATCTGGCCCTTCTGGGCCACGTGGGCGCCCAGCACATGGTGCAGGGCGGCGTGCACAAGGTGCGCCGCCGAGTGGTTGGAGCGGGTGGTCAGGCGCCGCTCGGGATCGACATGCAGCGCGGCGCGGTCGCCGATTTTCAGCGATCCGGCTAGGATCTCCAGTGTGTGGACGAAGAGGTCGCCGGCCTGCTTCTGGGTGTCGAGCACCCGGGCCGAACCGCCGTCCCATTCGACCACGCCGACATCGCCGGCCTGGCCGCCGCTCTCGGCGTAGAAGGGGGTGACGTCGAACACCGCCTGGACGGTCTGGCCGGCGGCGGCCGCCGGCGCCTCGACGCCGTCGATCAGCAGGGCGACCAGGGCGCCGGCAGCGTCGACGCTGTCATAGCCGGTGAAGGTGGTGGCGCCGACCCGCTCGCGGATCGGGAACCAGGCGGTGGCCGAGGCCTGCTGGCCGGAGCCCGACCAGTTGGCGCGCGCCATCTCGCGCTGCTTCTCCATGGCCGCGTCGAAGCCGTCGGTGTCGACGGTCAGCCCCCTGGCCCGCACCGCGTCCTGGGTCAGGTCGAGCGGGAAGCCGTAGGTGTCATAGAGCTTGAAGGCGACGTCGCCGCTCAGCACAGCGCCGGCGGCCAGGCCCTCGGTGGCCTCGTCGAGCAGGCCCATGCCGCGGCCCAGCGTCGTGCGGAAGCGCTCCTCCTCCTGGCGCAGGGTCTCGACGATCGAGGCCTGGGCCCGGCGCAGTTCGGGGTAGGCGACGCCCATCTCGGCGACCAGGGTCGGAACCAGGCGGTGCATCAGCGGGTCGGCGGCGCCCAGCAGGTGGGCGTGGCGCATGGCCCGGCGCATGATCCGGCGCAGCACATAGCCGCGGCCCTCGTTGGACGGCGTCACGCCGTCGGCGATCAGGAAGGCCGAGGTGCGCAGGTGGTCGGCGATGACCCGGTGCGAGGGCGCGCGGTCGCCGACGGCCTTGACGCCGGTCTCCGCCTCGCTGGCCGCGATCAGGGTGCGGAACAGGTCGACGTCATAGTTGTCGTGCTGGCCCTGCAGGACGGCGGCGATGCGCTCCAGCCCCATGCCGGTGTCGATCGAGGGCTTGGGCAGCTCCGTGCGCGTGCCGTCGGCATGCTGCTCGAACTGCATGAAGACCAGGTTCCAGATCTCGATGAACCGGTCGCCGTCCTCGTCCGGGCTGCCCGGAGGGCCGCCGGCGATCTTGTCGCCGTGGTCGAAGAAGATTTCCGAGCAGGGGCCGCAGGGACCGGTGTCGCCCATGGACCAGAAGTTGTCGCTGGTCGGGATGCGGATGATGCGATCGTCGGAGAGGCCGGCGATCTTCGTCCATAGCGCCGCCGCCTCGTCGTCGGTGTGGTAGACGGTGACCAGCAGCTTGTCCTTCGGCAGGCCGAAGTCGCGGGTCAGCAGGGCCCAGGCGTGCTCGATCGCCTGGTCCTTGAAGTAGTCGCCGAAGCTGAAGTTGCCCAGCATCTCGAAGAAGGTGTGGTGGCGGGCGGTGTAGCCGACGTTGTCCAGGTCGTTGTGCTTGCCGCCGGCCCGCACGCACTTCTGCGAGCTGGCCGCGCGCGGCGAGGCCGGGGTCTCGGCGCCGGTGAAGACGTTCTTGAACGGCACCATGCCGGCGTTGACGAACAGCAGCGTCGGATCGTTCTGCGGCACCAGCGGGGCCGAGGGCATGACCGTGTGGCCGGTCTTGCCGAAGTAGTCGAGGAACGCGCCGCGGATATCGTTGAGGCTCTTCATGGTCCGGTCAGGTTGTCGCTGTCAGGGCCGGGCGCGAGGCCCTTGGCCGGTTAACATTTGCAGAGCCGGTTCCATAGCCGCGCCCCGGCCAAATCCCAAAGGAAAAGGCTCGCCCGGCGGGCGAGAGGCGTCGGGTGCGGCCTCCGCACGCAGGGTGGCGGCCGGCTGATGTCCCCGCACCGCAGCCGAAGGCTTCGCCCGCCGCCTGCCCGAACGAAGAAAGGACGCCCCGCTCCGTGGGAGAGCTGAGGCGTCCTTGCCGTCGGGCCGTCGCGCGGGGTTCGCGCGGGCTTTGTGGGCGGGTGGGCCGGCGCGAGGCGGCGGTCCCGACGGTGTCCTGTGGAAGGGGCGGGGCCGAAGGCCGGGGGACACGAACCGCTGCGCGGATCCTGTCCCCGACTGGGGCTAGGGTTCGCCCTCTTCGGCTTCGTCACCCTCGGGGCCGCCGACCAGCAGCTCTTCCTCGATCTTCTCGGACTTGGCGCGGACGGCCTTCTCGATGCTGGCGGCGATATCCGGATTGCCCTTCAGGAACTCGCGGACATTGTCGCGGCCCTGGCCGATGCGCTGGTCGCCGTAGGAGAACCAGGAGCCGGCCTTGTCGATGACCCCGGCCTTGACGCCCAGGTCGATGATCTCGCCCAGCTTGGAGATGCCCTCGCCGTACATGATGTCGAACTCGACCTCGCGGAACGGCGGGGCGACCTTGTTCTTGACCACCTTCACCCGGACGTTGTTGCCGAGGATCTCGTCGCGGACCTTGATCGAACCGGTGCGGCGGATGTCGAGGCGGACCGAGGCGTAGAACTTCAGCGCGTTGCCGCCGGTGGTGGTCTCCGGGCTGCCGTACATCACGCCGATCTTCATGCGGATCTGGTTGATGAAGATCACCAGGGTGCCGGCCTTGGAGATCGAGGCGGTCAGCTTGCGCAGCGCCTGGCTCATGAGCCTCGCCTGAAGCCCGGGCAGGCTGTCGCCCATCTCGCCTTCGATCTCGGCGCGCGGCGTCAGGGCCGCCACGGAGTCGATGACGATGATGTCGACGGCGTTGGAGCGCACCAGGGTGTCGGTGATCTCCAGCGCCTGCTCGCCGGTGTCCGGCTGCGAGACCAGCAGCTCGTCCAGGTTCACGCCCAGCTTGCGGGCGTACTGGGGATCGAGCGCGTGTTCGGCGTCGACGAAGGCGGCGGTTCCGCCGGCCTTCTGGACCTCGGCCACCACATGCAGCGCCAGCGTCGTCTTGCCCGAGCTTTCCGGGCCGTAGATCTCGACGATCCGCCCCTTGGGCAGGCCGCCGATGCCCAGCGCGATATCCAGGCCCAGCGAGCCGGTCGAGATCGCCTCGACCTCGATCTTGCTCTTGGACCCGAGCCGCATCACCGAGCCCTTGCCGAAGGCGCGGTCAATCTGGGAGAGCGCCGCTTCAAGAGCGCGCTGCTTGTCACCTTCGTCGCGTGTCACGAGTTCAAAGCCGCCTGGTTCATGGGAGTGCGCATCCTTATTCCGATTCTGGTCCCGCCCGCGTGCCTCCGCCGGATTGCGGAAGCGGCCCTCGCCGAACGCAGGCATGATGTGCACGGTTTGTTCCTGTTCGCAATATGTTCTCTTTCGCTCACCGCAACTTTTTTCGCGATCAGGTTGTCTCCAGAGTCTTCATCACCGTTGCGGGTGGTTCGGCGGAACGCGCCGAACACCGCCGTCGCGGGGACTGACGCCCCGCGCGGCGCGCCCCCGGGCGCCGGTGAAGGGGCGCGCGGGCGCGGCAGGGGCGGGCTGAACGGGCGTCATGGGCGCAGTCTACGGCCGCTCCGGCGGAGGGGGACAAGTCGGCGCCGGGCCGAACCGCCCGATGTCTCCGAAAGGGGCGAAATGTCCCGCCTTGTCTCCGGAATATATGTCTCGGGAGTGTCACTCCCGAAACGGGAAACGGGGACACTCACGGTCTATTGCTAAGCAGCGATCCGGGGCTGGCGTTGACTATACGTTGGAGATATTCGACTATCCATAAAGGGTGTGTCCCTGTTTTATCTCCCGTTTTCTCTCCGCTGTCTTGTGCCGCGATCTTCGTCAAATGTTCTGGCGACGGACACGGCAGTCAGCACCGGATAATACTTGACAGAAATTCTGTTCGAACCTTTGATCTGAATTTATAGAGAGATGTTATCAAAGGAGGGGTCCTTAACGTGTGCCATAAAGCTGAACGGACTATCGCTCTCGCCGCAATGGCTGTTGCTGTGGCTCTCAGCACGCCTCCCGCTCTGGCTGCTGGCGACAAAGAAAAGTGCTATGGCATTGCCAAAGCGGGCCAAAATGACTGTGCGGATGCTAAGGGGGTTCACAGCTGCGCTGGCCAAGCGAAGGTCAACAATGATCCTTATGAATGGAAGTATGTCGCCAAGGGCACTTGCGAAAAGGAAGGCGGCAAGACCAAGCCACCTGCCAACAAGTAAGCGACTTGGATGCCTACGTGCAGGTCCCAGCCATGCCGCTGTTCGGACTTGGTTTGCGCAAACCGCACTTTGACGACGTTCTTTCGGGAAACGTGAAGCTCGATTTTGTCGAGGTGATTTCGGAAAACTTCATGTTCCCCGGGGGAAGTCCGCTTGCGACCTTGCTGGATGTGCGGGCGAAGTACCCCGTCGCCCTGCATGGTGTTTCTTTGTCGGTAGGCTCAGCGACTGGTCTCGATAGGGACTATGTGCGGCGGTTGCGCGACCTGATCGATGTAATCGATCCGCTGTTCGTTTCGGATCATTTGTGCTGGACCCGGGCGCAGGCTTCAGTTCGCACGAACTCTTGCCCCTGCCGTTCACTCGGGAGGCTCTGAGTGCCGTTATCTGCCACGTGCTCGAGGTGCAGGACATACTCGGGCGACAGATCCTGTTGGAGAATCCGTCCGCTTACCTCGGTTTTCCTGAATCCGAGATGCCCGAGTGGGAATTTCTCGGCGAACTGTCAGTCCGCACGGGCTGCGGTCTGCTGCTTGATGTCAACAATACATATATAACCGCCCGCAACCTGGGTTGTGATCAAGCGGACTATATCGCTGGTTTTCCCATGGAAAGCGTACGCCAGATCCATATCGCCGGACATACGGCGGGCGAGCACCTTCTGGTCGACACGCACGATCAGCCCGTATGCGACAATGTCTGGGACCTTTTCGAGACTGCGATGACCCGAGCGGGGCCTGTCGCGGTCATGATCGAACGCGACGACAATATTCCACCGATTGACGCCCTGCTCGATGAGCTCGCAATCGCGCGCGCGCGGGCAGCGAAAGCGGCCGGGCGGGGATCGCGGCCATGAACCTGGCAAGCCTCCAGGAGGCCATGCGAAAATGGCTCGAAACCGGAAACCCTGACTTCGCCGCCCGGTTTGGCGAAAGTGCGCGGCCGGGACTGGATGTCTATCTCAACAACTATCGAATGCAGTTGCTGCAGTGTCTGGAGGTCGTTTTTCCCCACACGCTAGCATGGCTCGGCAGGCCCAGCTTCGAGGCCGCTGCTCGGCGCCACATCATGGCGCAGCCGCCAACCGACTGGACGCTTGACGCCTACCCAAAAACCTTCGCTGCCGAAGTGGAGGCGCTGTTTCCTGATGACACTGTAACGGCTGATCTCGTTCGGCTGGAACTGGCGCTCGACGACGCCCTGACCGCTGCCGACAAGCCGCCGTTGACCCGCGCGATGTTCGCCCAGCTTGATTGGGAGCTCGCTGGTCTGGTCCATGCGTCAGGAGGGCGAGTTTTACGCCACCATAGTAACGCCGCGGCAATCTGGTCAGCTCTGTCGCGCGCCAAGAAACCGCCACTTGCGAAGCCTGCCTTAGCGCCTGTCGACATCCTGGTTTGGCGAAGCAACTGGCTTCCCTGTTTTCGTGTGCTGGACCCCGATGAGGCCGAGATTTTCGCTGCATTGGTTGAACCACTGCCCATTGCGGACATTTGCACTCGTCTAGAACAAGAACTTGGCACGCAGGCCGCCATCGAACGTACTGGCCTGCTTCTGGCGCGTTGGGCGGACGACGCAGCAATCAGCGTCGGGAACGGGGACACCCATTCATTTGCTCGCAAATGAGTGGGGTGTCCCCGTTTAGCTCGCGGTTTCCCGCGCGGGCGGCCACGCTAGATAGCGGAGGTCGATCGCCCCCGGCCGTACGCCCGCCGCCGTCACCCCCGAGGATCTCTCCATGCCCCTGACCGGCCAGCGAGTCGCCATCATCGGCGCCGGCCTTGCGGGCCTGGCCTGCGCCACGCGGCTGGGCGAGGGCGGGGGCGCGGTCTCGCTGTTCGACAAGGCGCGTGGCCCCGGGGGCCGGATGTCGGTGCGGCGGATCGCGACGCCGCTGGGCGAGGCCACCTTCGACCACGGGGCGCAGTACTTCACGGTGCGAGGGGCCTCGTTCCGGGACCAGGTGGCCCGGTGGGCGGCGGACGGCGTCGCGGCGCCCTGGCCCGCCGCCGGCCCCGGGGCCTGGGTCGGGGTTCCGGGCATGAACGCGCCGGTGCGGGCGCTGGCGGCCGGGCAGGCCGTGACCTGGGGGGCGCAGGTCGAGGCGCTGGCGCGGGACGGGGCGGGCTGGCGCCTGCGCACGGGCGAGGGCCCGGGCGACTTGTTCGACGCGGTGGTGGTGGCCGTTCCGGCCGAGCAGGCGGCGGTCCTGCTGCGGGATCACGACCCCGCGCTGGCGGCGATCGCGGCGGCGTCGATGAGCCGGCCCTGCTGGACGGTGATGGCGGCGTTCGACCGGCGGCTGGACCTCTTGCCCGACGTGCTGCGCGACGCCGGGCCGCTCGGCTGGGCGGCCCGCAACGGGTCCAAACCCGGACGCGGCCCGATCGAGGCCTGGGTGCTCCAGGCCGGTCCCGACTGGTCGCGCGATCATCTCGAGGACCCGGCCGAGGCGGTCAGCGCGGCGCTGCTGGCGGCGCTGGCCGAGGCGGCGGGCGGGCCGCTGCCCGCGCCGGTCGCCGCCTCGGCCCACCGCTGGCGCTACGCCCGCTCGGCCGACGGGACCGACGGCGCCCTGTGGTTGGCCGCGACGGGCCTGGGCTGCTGCGGCGACTGGCTGACCGGTCCGCGCGTCGAGGGCGCCTGGGACTCCGGCGTCGCCCTGGCCGAGCGGATGCTGGCCGACGGCTAGAGCCCGAACGCGGCCACGCCCAGGGCCAGGCCGGCGAGGGCGGCCAGGGTCAGCTGACCCCTCAGGCTTGCGTACCAGGCCGGAACCGTCGTCGCCCTCAGGTCCCACAGCCCCTGCAGGGCGTGGGCGGCGGCCAGGCCCGCCAGCTGCCCGCCGCGCCAGGCCTCCGGCAGCATCAGCAGGGCCAGGCCCGCAAGACTGGGCAGCATGGCCAGCGAGACGATCCGCCCGTCGACGTGCGGCGCCGCCACCGCCAGGCCCCACCGCGCCCCGCCCAGAAAGGACAGGATCAGCGCCGCATAGACCGCCAGCAGTGCTCCAGCCGCCGGCGCGAGGTCCGGCCAGAGCCAGGCCGCCGGCGCCGGCGCCAGGAAGGGAATCAGCCCGAGCCGGCCATAGAGCAGGACCGGAGACGGGACAGGGGGTGTGGCTGGGGTCGACATCGGCTCCGTCCTCAAGGCGCCCGGGCGGAGGCCGCCGCCTGATCCGCCAACGCCCGGACATAGAGCGCCGCGGGGCGGCGGACAGGGCCTGTCAGGCGGCCGACCTTGGCGGGTCCTTCAGGAGCAGCAGGACCCCGAACAGGGCGATGACGGCGAATCCGCCACCGGTCAGGAAGGTCGATGCGGCGCCCTGCGCGGACCAGAGCGCGCCGGCCAGGACGCTGGCGGCCAGCATCGTCACCCCCGTCGCGAGATTGAACAGCCCGAACGCGGTGCCCCTGAGGCGGGCCGGGGCCGTATCGGCGACCAGGGCCGCCAGCAGCCCCTGCGTCAGACCCATGTGAAGCCCCCAAAGGGCCACGCCGATCACGACGCCCGCGATGCTGCCGACCAGGGCGAGAACGAGGTCGGCGATGATCAGAACGACAATGCCCCATGCCAGCAGGGACTTGCGGCCGAGAGTGTCCGACAGGCTGCCCACCGGGGCCGACACCAGCGCGTAGACCAGGTTCATCGCGATCAGCACGAACGGGACCAGGGTCAGGGGGATGCCCGCGTCGCTGCCCCGCAACACCAGGAAGGCCTCGCTGAAGCGGGCCATGGTGAAGAGAACGCCGACCGCGACGGCGAGCCAGAACGGCGCGCCGATGTTCCGCACCTCGGCCCAGCTTATCGGCGCCTTCGCCTCATGGTGGGCCTTGCTGGCCGGGACTCCTCGACCCCGACCACGAGCAACAGAACGGCGATCCCGGCCGGGATGACCGCAAAGCCGAACACGGCCCGCATGTCATCGTTCAGCAACGCCATCAGGCCCACGGCGATCAGGGGGCCGAGGAAGGCGCCGACGGTGTCCAGGGACTGCCGCAGACCGAATGCGGCGCCGCGAAGGTCTTGCGGCGTGACATCGGCGACCAGCGCGTCGCGCGGAGCCCCCCGTATTCCCTTTCCGATGCGATCGGCGAACCGCGCTCCGAGAACCTCGAAGGGCGTGACCGCAAGCGGGAAGACGGGCTTGGTTATGGCGCCGAGCCCGTAGCCCAGGACGGCCAGAATCTTTCGCCGCCCCAATCGGTCGCTCAGCCAGCCGGAAAACACCTTGGTGATCGAGGCCGTGGCTTCCGCAACGCCCTCGATAAGGCCGACTAGGGCGGGCGAGGCTCCGAGTCCAACGACGAGGAAGACCGGCAGGAGGCTGTGAATCATCTCCGAGGAGATGTCCATGAACATGGACACGAAACCCAAAGCCCAGACGGTGCGCGGCACGTTCAGGAGTCTCATCGGCAAACCCCTCTCGAAGGTTTCCGGGCCGGCCGCCCCGTTTGGCGCTTCACCGCCGGTACTGGATAAACCCGCTGTTCTTCGCCACGCGGTCGTAGAGCACCCGGGCGCCGGCGTTGGTCTCGTGGGTCAGCCAGTAGACGCGGGCCGCGCCGGCCGCGTCGGCCGCGGCGTAGACCGCCTCGATCAGCGCCCGGCCGACGCCGCCGGCGCGCGCCTGCGGGTCGACGAACAGGTCCTCGAGGTAGCAGTAGGGGCCCACCGCCCAGGTGGCCGGATGCAGGACGTAGTGGGTCAGGCCCACGGGCGCATCGGCCTTATCGACGGCGACCAGGCCGAAGATCGGGAAGGCCGGGTCGAGCAGGCGGGTCCAGGTCGTCTCGCTGACCGCCGGATCGAGCGTGCTCTCGTAGAAGGCCAGGTAGCCGGCCCACAGCCGGTCCCAGGCGGGGCGGTCCGAAACGGAAAGAGGGCGGACCCTGATGCTGCTCATGATCCGCCCTCCTTAGGTTCGGGACATGCACTTCAGTGCGTGTCCCGGTGAAGCTGCCGGGGACACGCACTAAAGTGCATGTCCCCGGCCTATCAGACGCCCATGGCGATCTTCAGGTTCTCGTCGACCTTGTCGAGGAAGCCCTCGGTGGTCAGCCAGCCCTGCTGGTCGCCGACCAGAAGCGCCAGGTCCTTGGTCATGAAGCCGGCCTCGACGGTGTCGACGCAGACCTTTTCCAGGGTCAGGGAGAACTTCATCAGCTCGGCGTTGTCGTCCAGCTTGGCGCGGTGCGCCAGGCCCCGGGTCCAGGCGAAGATCGAGGCGATCGAGTTGGTCGAGGTCGACTGGCCCTTCTGGTGCTGGCGGTAGTGGCGGGTGACGGTGCCGTGGGCGGCCTCGGCCTCGACGATCTTGCCGTCCGGGGTCAGCAGCACCGAGGTCATCAGGCCCAGCGAGCCGAAGCCCTGGGCGACGATGTCGGACTGCACGTCGCCGTCGTAGTTCTTGCAGGCCCAGACGTAACCGCCCGACCACTTCAGCGCCGAGGCGACCATGTCGTCGATCAGCCGGTGCTCGTAGGTGCCGCCGAACTCGGCGAACTTGTCCTTGTACTCGGCGTCGAAGATCTCCTGGAAGATGTCCTTGAAGCGCCCGTCATAGGCCTTGAGGATGGTGTTCTTCGTGGAGAGGTAGACCGGGTACTTGCGGCTCAGGCCATAGGCGAACGAGGCCCGGGCGAAGTCGCGGATCGAGTCGTCGAGGTTGTACATGCCCATGGCCACGCCGGCCGACGGGGCGTCGAAGATCTCGTGCTCGATCACCTTGCCGTCGTCGCCGACGAACTTGATCGACAGCTTGCCCTTGCCCGGGAACAGGAAGTCGGTGGCCTTGTACTGGTCGCCGAAGGCGTGGCGGCCGACGATGATCGGCTGGGTCCAGCCGGGCACCAGGCGCGGCACGTTCTGGCAGATGATCGGCTCGCGGAAGATCACGCCGCCAAGGATGTTGCGGATCGTGCCGTTGGGCGACTTCCACATCTTCTTGAGGCCGAATTCCTCGACCCGCTGCTCGTCCGGCGTGATGGTCGCGCACTTGACGGCGACGCCGTGCTTCTTGGTCGCCTCGGCCGCGTCGATGGTCACCTGGTCGTTGGTGGCGTCGCGGTTCTCGACCGACAGATCGTAGTAGTCGAGCTCAAGGTCGAGATAGGGGAAGATCAACTTGTCCTTGATGAGCTTCCAGATGATGCGGGTCATCTCGTCGCCGTCCATGTCGACGACGGGATTGGCGACCTTGATCTTGGCCATGGGGGAAGGGTCTCCGTTGGGGCGCGTCCGATGCCGCACGGCGCACAGGGCCGGGCGGGGCGCGCGAGCGGGACGGCTATAGCCGCTGCGGGGCGCAGCGAGAAGACCGATTGTCGCCGATCGGAATCCATTCGCCAAATCAACGGCCTGTTCAGGGATCGCGGCTAACCCTGTGAGGCCATGGGAAGGCCGCCCGCACAATGACGACCGTCGAAAAGCCGCTGGCGCGCAAGCTGCTGGCCATCGTGGTGGTGCTGTCGATCGCCGTCACGGGTCTGGCCTCGGCGGCGACCTTCGCCTTTGTCCAGCGATCCTCGATGGAACGCCAGGTGGCGAGCCTGCAGATCTATGTCCAGGAGCGGACCGCCGCCGAGGACCGTCTGTTCTCGGACCTGGTCAAGGTCCACGCCGACGCCACCGACGCTCTGATGCGGCGCATCGAGCATGTGAAGGGCCCCGACCTCGGGGCAAGGTTCGACCGGCTGTTCCCGCTGCAGGCCGACGGCACGCGGCGCTCGGCGCCGGCGCTGTTCGACGGCCGCCAGAGCGGCGACGGCGCCTACATGTACGGCCTGGGGGCCTTCCTGGCGGATGGCGGCGCCGTCACCGAGGACCAGAAGGCGTTCTTCGTCGCCACCCTGCAGGTGGTTGCGATGGTCGGCGAGGCGCAGCACTCGCGCTACGACAACTTCTACATGTTCACGACCGACAACCGGCTGGTCATGTTCGGGCCGGATCGCGACGACCGCCTGTCCTACTACCGCAAGACGGCGCCGGCCGGCTTCTCCTTCCAGCATGAGGAAATGGCGGAGATCGTGCTCCCCCGGAACAATCCCGGGCGCACCATGCGCTGCACCAAGCTGCGCAAGCTGCTGAGCGATCCGACCGGCAAGACCCTGACCACCGGCTGCATGACGCCGGTCGACATCGACGGCCGGCACGTCGCCTCCTGGGGCACCACCATCACGCTCGACAGCTACCTGATGGAGGCCATCGAGGACGCCATCCCGGGGGGCGAGAACGTTATCGTCTCCGGCGACGGCCAGTTGATCGCGGCGCCAGGCATGGGATCGCGCGGCATTGTCTCGCCCAGGGAGCTGGCTGCCCAGGAGGCTCGACGCGACATCAAGGGTCTGGTGCGGGACATCCGCCGCAGCGGGGGTTCGGCCGGGGCGTTCGAGCGCGACGGCAAGGTCATAGCCTACGGTCTGCTGAAGGAGCCGGACTGGTACTTCGTGATGACCATGCCGACGTCGGACATCGCCTGGGCGGCGGCGCGGACGGCGTCCTGGGTCCTGCTGTTCGGCCTGCTCGGCATCATCATCCAGGCGGCGCTGCTCTATCGCATCATCCGCCGCGAGGTGGTGGCCCCGCTGGAAGGCCTGACCCAGGCGCAGGGCGGGGGCGAGGTCGAGGTTTCCGAGGTCGAACAACGCCGCGACGAGATCGGCGCCCTGGCCCGAATGCTCCAGGGCCAGCGGCGGCGGAACGACGACCTGCTGCGCTCGCTCGAGGAGCGCGTGGCGGTCCGCACCGCCGAACTGGAACGCGCCAACCGCGCCAAGTCCACCTTCCTCGCCAACATGAGCCACGAGCTGCGCACGCCGCTCAACGGCGTGATCGCTCTGACCGACCAGCTGGCGGACACTGAAGACCAGGGCCGCCGCCGGGAGCTGGCCAACCTGGTGTCGTCCTCGGGCCGGCTGCTCGAGCAGGTGCTCAGCGACGTGCTGGACGTCTCCAAGATCGAGGCCGGGCAGTTCCGCCTGTCACCGGCCCCGTTCGACCTGACCAAGACCGTGGCGGCGATGGCTGACCTGCACCGCGCCGCCGCCGAAGCGAAGGGTCTGACCCTGACCTGGAGTATCGCCGAGCCGGCGAAGGGCGTCTGGCTGGGCGACAGCGGCCGGATCGCCCAGATCCTGTCCAACCTGCTGGCCAACGCGGTGAAGTTCACCGAGCGTGGCGGCGTCCGGCTGAGCGTCGACCGCGACGGCGAGCACCTGCGGTTTGTCATCGCCGACACCGGCGTCGGTTTTGACGAAACGGTGCGCGAGCGCCTGTTCCGGCGGTTCGAGCAGGCCGATGACTTCCATCACCCGCCGCTTCGGCGGCACAGGGCTCGGTCTGTCGATCTGCGCCGCCCTGACCACGATGATGGACGGCGAGATCGAGGCCGCCGGTCAGCCGGGCGAGGGCGCGGAGTTCACAGTGCGGCTGCCGTTGCCGCGCGCCGTCGCGCCGCGCGAGGAGCGGGCCGCGCCGACGGTCGACGTCCAGGTCCTCAAGGGCATGAAGGTCCTGATGGCCGAGGATCATCCGACCAACCAGAAGGTCGTGCAGATCATTCTCGATCCGTTCGGGATCGACCTGACCATCGTCGGCAATGGCGAGGAAGCGGTCGCCGCCTGGACCGCCGGCCGCTTCGACGCGGTGCTGATGGATATGCAGATGCCGGTCATGGACGGCCTGACCGCCACCCGCGCGATCCGCGAGCGCGAAGCCGCCGAGGGGCGGCCCAGGGCCCTGATCATCATGCTGACCGCCAACGCCATGGATGAGCATGTCGAGGCCGCCCACGCCGCCGGGGCCGACCTGCACATCGCCAAGCCCCTGCGCCCGGCCCAGCTGGTCGCCGCCCTGGCCGCCGCGGCCGAGGTTCCGGCCCCCGACGCGGCGGTCGTCAACGGCTAGCCGACGGCCTTCGCGATGGCCCGCATGACATCGGCGATGGCGGCTTCACGCGCGGTCTCGTCCTGCGGCGAGGCGGCGAGGAACACGGCCACCGAATAGCGCCGCCCGTCCTTGAGGGTCAGCAGGCCGACGTCGTTGGTCACGGCGGTCACGCCCAGGTCGGTCGCCGAGGTCCCGGTCTTGTGGGCCAGCGTGGCCCCGGGCGGCAGGCCCGCCTTGAGCCGGTTCGCGCCGGTCGTGCTTTCGGTCATGATCCGCAGCAATCGTATGGTCGAGCGCGGCCCCAGCAGTTCGCCCTTCGACAGCTTGCCCAGGAAGGTCAGCATCCCCGTGGCCGTGGTCGTGTCGCGCGGATCAGCGAGGTAGCGCGCCATGGCCTCGCGGCGGCGGGCCTCCGGCAGGGCGTCACGCGCGGCCTTGAAGGCCGGCCAGTCTTTCCAGGCGATGCGGAAGGAGTCCATGCCGCTGGCCTCCATCTGCAGCTCCCGCTCGTAGCGGTCGACGCGGATCTCGAGGACGCCCTTGTCCCGCAGCCAGGCGGTCACCGCGCCCGGGCCGCCGATCCGCTTCATCAGCACGTCGGCGGCGGTGTTGTCGCTCTGGCCGACCGCGGCGACGAGCAGATCGCCGACGGTCCAGGTCGCGGCGCCGGGCCAGGCCGCGCCGATGGCGCTGAGCGGCGGGGAAATGTCCTTCTCGACGAGCGTGATCGCGTCGTTCAGGCGCAGGCGGCCCGCGTCCACCTCCGCCAGGACGGCGGCGCCCAGCGGCGCCTTGAACACGCTCTGCATCGGGTAGGCGCGGGAGCCGTTCCAGGCCCACATCTCGCCGCCCTCCAGGTTCTGGACGGCGACTTCGAGAATACCGGGCTGGGCGCGCTCGGCGACGGCGGAGATCTCCTCGTCGAGAATCGCCGCGTCGATGACCGGCGTCTTCGCCCCGCCGCCGGGGCGAGCCTCGTCGCAGGCGGCGAGGCTCGCCGTGGGAAGGAGTCCGAGGGCGGCGAGAAAGGAGCGACGGCGCATGCCGCCTTCATACCGCCCTTTCCCGCCGACGGGGGAAAGGCTTATCAAGCGCTCATGCAGAGTGCTCCTCCCGTCGTCATCCTCAACGAACCGCAGCTGGCCGAGAACATCGGCGCGGTCGCCCGCGTCATGGCCAACTTCGGCCTGGCGGAGCTGCGCCTGGTCCGGCCGCGCGACGGCTGGCCACAGGAGCGGGCCTGGGCCAGCGCCTCGGGGGCCGACTGGCCGCTGGACGGCGCGAAGGTCTATGAGCGGCTGGAGGCGGCGGTCGCCGACCTGCGGCTGGTCTACGCCACCACCGCCCGGCCGCGGGAAACCCAGATGCCGGTGCTCACCCCCCGCGAGGCGGCCGGGGAGCTCCACAAGTCCGTCGCCCGGGGCCACCGCGTCGGCCTGCTGTTCGGCGGCGAGCGGGCGGGACTGGAGACCGGTGATATCGCGCTTTGCCATGGCATCGTAACCATCCCCGTCGACGAGCGGTTCCGGTCCCTGAACCTGGCCCAGGCCGTGGCGCTGAACGCCTATGAGTGGCGGATGGGCGTCGCCGATCGCCCGCGCGAAGCCTTCGCCCTGAACATCGACGAGCCGGCCGACATGGAGACCGTGGTCGGCCTCTACGAACAGCTCGAAGCCGAGCTGGATGACGCCGGCTTCTTCCATCCGCCGGAGAAGCGGCCGTCGATGGTCCGCAACCTGCGCGTCGCGCTGGGTCGCGCCCGCCTGACCGACCAGGAGGTCCGCACCTGGCGCGGCGTGGTCACCGCCCTGTCGAAGGGCCGCGGCCGGGTGCTGGAAAAGCTTGCGCGGCAGAAGGCGGAGAAGGGCGGGCGGTAGGTTCCTGCCCCGTCTTCCACCGTCATGGCCCGGCTCGTCCGGGCCACCCACGAACACCGGAAAAACAGAAGGGGGCGCCGACGACGGGTCGCGTCCTCCCTGTCGAACTCATCACGCATGGCTGGCCCGAACACGTCGGACCATGACGGAGATCGCGGGATCGTCCTTGCGAAGCTCAACACTTCCGCTCTAAATGAGACCAAGGGGTAACATTAAAATCCCCGGGGAGGTCACGATGAACCGGCGGGAACTGTTCGCGGCCATGGCCGCGCTTGGCGTGACGGGTCTGGCGATGCGACCGGGCGAGGCGCGGGCGGATGAAACGACCGACGCCCGTGACCTCTGGCTCTACGGCCTGCCGCTGATCGAGATGGCCACCACCCGCGCGCGGCATCTCAAGGCCGGGGCGAAGATCAACCAGTTCACCCACACCCGGGTTCTGGCCGACCACAGCTTCCGGTCGGTGACGACACCCAACAACGACACCCTCTATTCGTTCGGCTGGCTGGATCTGACCAAGGGGCCGGTGACCCTCTCGGTCCCGGCCGTCGACCGCTACTGGTCGGTCGCGCTGATGGACATGTACACCAACAACAACGCCGTGCTGGGGACCCGGACCGTCGGGGCCGGCGGCGGGACCTTCACCATCGTCGGGCCGGGCCAGCCGGGCAGCGGTCCGGGCGTGGTGCGCTCGGCCACCCCGCACGCCTGGCTCCTGCTGCGCCTCCTGACCGATGGCGGCCCGGACCTGCCGGTGACGCACGCCCTCCAGGACGGGTTCAAGCTCAGCGGTCCGGCGGCCGATCCGACACCGGCCTATGCCGAGCGCACCGCGTCGGCGGCGGAGTATTTCGCCAGCCTGCGCCGCCTGCTCGAGTCCGACCCGCCGCCCGCCACCGACCGGCGCATTCTGAGCAGGCTGGAATCCTTCAGGCCGGACAGCGCCGAGGCCCAGGCCGGCGCCGCCCAGGCCGCGACGATCGCCCGTCTGGCCAAGGCGCGTCAGACCTTTGTCGGCGGCTGGAGCTATACCCGCGCCAACCTCGGCGACTACGACCAGGACTATCTGTACCGCGCGGTGGTCGCCCTGCTGGGCCTGGGCGCCCTGCCGGTGGCGGAGGCGATGTACCTGCGGGCGGAGGGCGAGACCAAGGGGCTGTTCACCGGCGACGCGACCTGGCGTCTGACGGTGCCGGCCAATCTGCCGCTGGACGCCTTCTGGTCGCTGTCGATGTACGAGGTGATGCCCGACGGGCAGCGTTCTTCACCGACAATCCGTTGAACCGCTACACGATCGGCGACCGCACGCGGGGTCCCAGGCGCAATGCCGACGGCTCGCTGGACGTCTGGATCGCCCGTACGGACCCGGGCGGTGATCGCTCCGCCAACTGGCTACCCGCTCCGAAGGCCGGGCCGTTCAGCCTGACCATGCGCCTGTACCTGCCACGGGCCGAGGTGCTCGACGGCCGCTGGCGCCTGCCCGCCATTGTGAAGGCCTGACCATGACCGATCTGCGCGCCGCCGCCCGCGAGGCCTGGCTCTACACCCTGCCGCTGATCGAGATCGCGGCGATCCGCAGCGTCGGCCAGGCGGTCGGTACGCCGCTGAACAGCTTCGGCATGATGCGCCGGCTGGCCGACCACAAGGCGCGGGCGGTGACGACGCCCAACAACGACACCCTGTACGCCACCTGCCAGATCGACCTGACCGGCGGGCCGGTCGCCCTGACCATCCCGCCGTCCGGCGACCGCTATGTCTCGCTGCAGCTGATGGACGCCTGGTCCAACAGCTTCGCGGTGCTGGGCACCCGGACGACGGGCAATGACGGCGGCGTCTACACCCTGGTCGGGCCGACCAAGGCGGCCGAGGGGCGCAATGTCGTCCGCGCCCCGACCCGTCATGTCTGGGCCCTGGCCCGCATCCTCGTCGATGGCCCGCACGACCTGGAGGCGGCCGCGGTGGTCCAGGGCGGCTTCTCGGCCCAGGGACCTCAGGCTGCGCCGGCCGCCGAGCACGCCAAACGCCGCGACGGCTGGGCCGCCTATTTCGCCAGCGCCGACGCCCTGATGGCGCTCAACCCGCCGCCGGCCACCGACGGGGCCGTGCTGAAGCGGATCGCGCCGCTGGGCCTGGGGCAGGGGACCTTCGATCCCTCGCGCTTCAGCGTGGCGCAAGCCGCCGAGATCGAGGCCGGGGTCGAGGAGGCCCGCAAGGCGGCGCGCGGCGGCGGGGGCCTGTCGGGCTCCAACTTCATCGAGGGTTGGGCCTACCCGGCCAGCAAGCTGGGCGACTTCGGGCAGGATTATCATTTCCGCGCCGTGGTCGCGCTGGGCGGGCTGGCGGCGCTGCCATTAGCCGAGGCGACCTACCTGCGGGCCGGCGCGCCGGGCGGCGGCGGCGCCTTCGACGGGACCCGCAACTGGCGTCTGCACATCCCGGCTGACCGCCAGATCCCGGTGAACAGCTTCTGGTCGCTGTCGATGTACGAGATCACGCCGGAGGGGCAGTTCTACTTCACCGACAACCCGCTGGGCCGCTACGCCATCGGCGATCGCACGCCGGGCCTGCGGTGGAACGATGACGGATCGCTCGACCTGTGGATCGGCCACGAACCGCCGCATCCCGACCGCGAGAGCAACTGGCTGCCCGCTCCGGCCGGCCCGTTCGCGCTGTTCATGCGCGGCTACCTGCCGAGGCCCGAGCTGCTCGACGGCCGTTATCGCCTGCCGGCGGTGGTGGAGGCGTAGCGCCGCACCCCGAGTCCGGCGTCAGGGTCTGGCGAAATCGAGCGTCCAGGCCAGCAGGGCCCCTGTCTCGCTGGACAGGGTCGCGGCGGGGGCGACGGTCAGGCCTTGACGCTCCAGCCGGTAGCGCACGCTCTCCACCCCGCCGGCGTCGAGCACCGCCCGGGTCTGGGCCACGTAGCGCAGCAGCCAGGCCCCGGTCAGCTCCTCGACCTGGTCCAGCTTGGCCAGGGCGTCCCGCGGGTCGAACCGCGCCGGCTCGGCGGCCAGGGCGGCCAGGTAGTCGACATAGGTCTTGGCCTCGGCATGGGCCGGCCCGCCCTGCAGCCGGGCGCGCGCCTTGTCCACGGCGGCGCTGAAGCGGGCCTCGGCCTCCGCCAGCTGCGCCGGGGCGGCGTTGCGCGCATGCAGTTCGAACACCCGCCGGCCCGGCCGCAGGCAGTCGACCTCGCGCAGGGCGGCGCGGAACACGCGCGCCCGGGCATCGTAGTCCAGAGACAGGGCGCTCTGCGGATGGTGCATGATGAACCGGCCGCGTCCGCCCGGCGCCAGCACTCGGACGCATTCGGCGGCGGCCTTCTGCCGGTCGGCGTATTCGAAGCCGTACTGCGAGATGACGAGGTCGAAGCTGGCCGTCTCAAACGGCAGGGACTCAAGGCCGACATTGCCCAGGAATGTCACGCCCGGCGCATCCGCCCGCGTGGCGGGGATGTCGGCGAAGTCGACGCCGGTGACGCCGAACCCGCGCCCCGCCGCCGCCGCCCACGTCGCCACCTGGCCGCCGCCGGTGGCGAGGTCCAGCACGCGCGCGCCGGGCGGCGTCGCCTGGAACAGCTGCATCCACTGATTTTCGAGCACGTCGGCGCTACGCCCGCCCGGCTGTCCGTGCGAGCAGGAAAATCCGGCGCCGCCGCGCCAATAGCTTGTCCAGTACCACGCAGGCGACCGCCGCCGCCCTGGGCTTGAAGAATCGTGCGCCACAGCCCGCGCAATTTGCCCGGCGAGGCAGTGACTGACAACCAGATTTGGCGGCTATAGTCCCTCGCTCGCCCAAGGAGATTCCCGCATGAAAACCCGCGCCGCCGTCGCGTTCGCCGCCAAACAGCCGCTGGAGATCGTCGAGGTCGACCTGGAGGGGCCGCGGGCCGGCGAGGTGCTGGTCGAGATCAAGGCCACCGGGATCTGCCACACGGACGCCTACACGCTGGACGGTCTGGACAGCGAGGGCATCTTCCCCTCGATCCTGGGCCACGAGGGGGCCGGCGTGGTGCTGGAGGTCGGCGCCGGGGTGACCAGCGTGGTCCCCGGCGATCACGTGATCCCGCTCTACACGCCCGAATGCCGGCAGTGCAAAAGCTGCCTCAGCCGCAAGACCAACCTCTGCACGGCCATCCGCGCCACCCAGGGGAAGGGCCAGATGCCGGACGGCACCAGCCGGTTTAGCTACAGGGGCGAGCCGATCGCCCACTACATGGGCTGCTCGACCTTCGCCAACCACACGGTGCTGCCGGAGATCGCGCTGGCCAAGATCCGCAAGGACGCCCCGTTCGACAAGGCCTGCTACATCGGCTGCGGCGTGACCACGGGCGTGGGCGCGGTGGTCAACACCGCCAAGGTCGAGCCGGGCGCCAACTGCATCGTCTTCGGCCTGGGCGGCATCGGGCTGAACGTCATCCAGGGCCTGAAGATGGTCGGCGCCGGCATGATCATCGGCGTCGACATCAACCCGGACCGCGAGGAATGGGGCCGCCGCTTCGGCATGACCCACTTCGTCAACCCCAAGACCATCGAGGGCGACATCGTCCCGCATCTGGTCGCCCTGACCGACGGCGGCGCCGACTACACCTTCGACGCCACGGGCAACGTCACGGTCATGCGCCAGGCGCTGGAGGCCTGCCATCGCGGCTGGGGCGAGAGCATCATCATCGGCGTGGCCGAGGCCGGCAAGGAGATCGCCACCCGCCCGTTCCAGCTGGTCACCGGCCGGGTCTGGAAGGGCACGGCCTTCGGCGGCGCCCGCGGCCGCACCGACACCCCCAGGATCGTCGACTGGTACATGGACGGCAAGATCGAGATCGACCCGATGATCACCCACACCTTCGGCCTGGAGGACATCAACAAGGCGTTTGACCTGATGCACGCGGGCGAGAGCATCCGGTCGGTGGTGGTGTTCTAGGTGACCCTCGAAATCCTCTCCACCCACCGCACCTTCGGTGGAACCCTGCGCATCTGCCGGCATGACAGCGCCGCGACGGGAACGCCCATGCGGTTCTCGCTGTTCCTGCCGGACGGGGAGGGGCCGTTTCCGCTGGTCGTCTGGCTGTCAGGCCTGACCTGCACCGAGGACAACTTCACGACCAAGGCCGGCGCCTATGGTCCGGCGTCGGACCTGGGTCTGGCCATCCTGGCGCCGGACACCAGTCCGCGCGGCGGGGGCGTGGCCGATGACGAGGCGTATGACTTCGGGCAGGGCGCCGGCTTCTACGTCGATGCAACGCAGAGGCCCTGGGCGCCGCACTTCTCCATGGAGAGCTATGTCGTCCGCGACCTGCTGGACGTCGTCGGCGCCAACTTCCCCGTCGACGCCGGCCGGCGCGGGATCAGCGGCCATTCCATGGGCGGCCACGGCGCCCTGACGCTGGCCCTGCGCCATCCGGACCTGTTCCGCAGCGTCTCGGCCTTCTCGCCGATCTGCTCGCCGACCCGATGCGACTGGGGTCGCAAGGCTTTCACCGGTTATCTGGGCGCAGACGAGCGGGCGTGGCGCGACCATGACGCGGCGCTGCTGATCGAGGCGGGCGTGGCCAGGGGCCGGTTCGACGATATCCTCGTCGAGCAGGGGCTGGCCGACAGCTTCCTCGAAAACCAGCTGAAGCCCGAACTGCTGGAAGCTGCCGCCGCCAAGGTCGGCCAGCGCCTGACTGTCCGCCGCCAGCCCGGCTACGACCACAGCTACTTCTTCATCGCCAGCTTCATCGCCGACCACCTCGCCTGGCACGCGGCCAAGCTGCGGCGCTAGATACGGGACGACCACTTTCACTGATCGTCATGGCCCGACTTGTTCGGGCCACCCATGCGTGGTGAGCCTGACAGGCTCTCTGTGACGTCCCGTGCACTATTCCCGGCCGCCGGTGTTCATGGGTGGCCCGAACAAGTCGGGCCATGACGGCGTAAGGGTTTGTGCCGTCTCCGCCCTAAATCCCCGCGCCCATGTCGACGAACACGTCCGCCAGCGCCGGGACCCCGGCCGCATCCTGGGCCAGCGCGTGGGCAAGGCCGTCGACCTGGGCGGTGATCTCGGGGACGGCGGTGATCTCCCACCAGGCAGGGCGGGTCAGCGGCCCGACGGCGTAGAGCCAGGTCGAGGCTTCGCCCCGCGCCGTCAGCACCGCGCAGTCCTGGGTCTCAAGGCCGAGGCCCAGCGCGTCCGGCGCGATCAAGCCCTTGCGGGCGAGATCGGCGAACAGCGGCTCTTCCAGACCCTGCAGGTCGCTGCGCGGGCCGGTGCAGTTGAGAATGCGGGCGGCCCTCACGGTCCGCGCCGGTCCGCCGCCGCGCGGATACAGGTCGGCCTCGACCAGACCGCCAGCCCGTCGCCAGTCGCGCAGGCGGCCGGCGCGGGTCGCCAGGGCGCCAGAGGCCAGCAGGGTCTCGATCCCGGCGGCGATGCGCGGGGCCATGCGGTGGCGATGGACGTCCCAGCGCGGCCGAAGATGGCGCAGGAACCGGCCCCGCTCGGCCGGGCTCCAGCCGGACCAGATGCGGCCGATCACCGGGCGCACGGCGTCGATGACCCGCTGCCAGGGCTGGCCCTGGGCCTGTGCGCGGCGGACCTCCGCCCGGATGGCCTTGCACAGCGCCAGAGGGCTCGCCGGGAGCATCGGGGCGAGGAACGGCTCCCAGCGCCCGCCGTAGCGGTGGGCGCCGGGCAGCAGGCCCCGGCGGGATACGGCGAGCATGGGTCCGCGATGGCCCCGTTCGGCGAGGCTCAGTGCGATGTCGACCATGGTCAGGCCGGTTCCCAGCAGCAGCACCGGCGCTTGCGGGTCCAGATCCTCCAGCGCCTCCCGCGACCAGGGATCGGTCACGAAGGCCGCATCGTCGACAAGCCAGTGGCCGGCGGGCAGCGGCGGGCGCGGCGGCAGGTTGCCGGTGGCCAGCACCACGGTCTCGGCCTCCACCGTGCGGCCATCGCGCAGCATCACCCCGCGCCGGGCGCCGTCCAGCAGCCGCACGACCTCGCCGCGCAGGACGGTGACGGTTCCGGCGTGTCGCGCCTCGTCCAGCCGTTCGGAGAGATAGGCGCCCATGGCCTCGCGGGAGGCGAAGGCGGCGTGCAGGTCGCCGCCGCTCTCGGCCAACGCCGCCGCCATGCCGCCCCGCGCGCCCAGCCAGGCGTCGAACCGTGGGGTCAGGTCGGTCTCCAGCCGCGAGACGGGCACGTTCAGAAGGTGGGAGGGCGCGCAGGCGCCATAGGCCAGCCCGCGTCCGGGCCGGCTCGACGGCTCGACCACGGTGATGCGCCAGTCCGGCCTGGCGGCGGCGAGCTTCAGCGCCAGCAGGGTCCCGCTGAACCCGCCGCCGACGATGGCGATGGCGCGGCCGCCGGCGGGTGTTTCGAAAGCCATCGGCCCTGTGGGGTTCGAGGAGGTTGCCCGAGGGACTTGTATGGGCGATGCGCGAGTCGGGGGAGGGGTAGAGTTTTGACGGCCGCTTGCTCGCCTGACGGCAGGGGTTCAGTCTGCGCCTGAGGAAGGAACCGGATGCTCAAGCGACCATCGAGCGACGCTCGCCGGGGGACCGCCGCCTTGGCGCTCTGGGCGACGTTGATCTTCGGCGGGGCGGCGCAGGCGGGAGAACAGCCCATCCTGCTCGATCAACCCCCTGCTGATTGCTTCTCCCAATGCTCGAAAGCCTGGAGCCAGCCTGTCGTTTCGATTCAGGCGGATGGTGTGTTCATCGGCAGCAGGCGGGTGACGGACGTGTCCCTCGCGGGCGTGCTGGGCGAGGAGTTCAAGGCCGTGTCGGGGCGGTGGGTTTTCATTCGGGCAGACGCGGGCGTGTCCTACGGCGAGTTCCTTCACGTTTATGGTCTGATCGAGGCGGCTGGTTTCAAGGGCAAGGTTCGGGTTATCAACGAAGAGCTCGAATAGCCTGCTTCCAGCCCTGAAAGTTAACTCTCCGCCCCCCCTCCATCATAAGCGCGCCTTCCAAACGCCGCCGGTTCGCCGTCGGCGCGGAAATACATGACGGGTGATGCGTAGCCGCCGTTGAGATCGCACCTCCATCCTGGAGGAGCCGGCCCGCGTCGATGTGAAAGAGACACTATGTCCAAGCGCCATAGCGCCAAGTACAAAATCGACCGCCGGATGGGCGAAAACATCTGGGGTCGTCCGAAGTCCCCGGTCAATTCGCGCTCCTACGGCCCCGGCCAGCACGGCCAGCGCCGCAAGCAGAAGATTTCCGATTTCGGCCTCCAGCTGCGCGCCAAGCAGAAGCTGAAGGGCTACTACGGCAACCTGACCGAAAAGCAGTTCGCCCGCACCTACACCGAGGCCGCGCGCCGCAAGGGCAACACCTCGGAAAACCTGATCGGCCTGCTGGAAGCCCGTCTGGACGCGGTGGTCTACCGCTCCAAGTTCGTGCCGACCGTGTTCGCCGCCCGCCAGTTCGTCAACCACGGCCACGTGCTGGTGAACGGCAAGCGCGTCAACATCGCCTCCTACCGCGTGAAGGCCGGCGACGTCGTCACCGTCCGCGAGAAGTCGCGCAACATGGCGCTGGTGCTTGAAGCCCTGAGCTCGGGCGAGCGCGACACCCCCGACTACATCACCGTCGACGCCCGGGCCATGTCGGCCACGTTCGTCCGCGCGCCGGAACTGGCCGAAGTGCCGTACCCGGTGAAGATGGAACCGAACCTCGTGGTCGAATTCTACGCGTCGTAAGACGCCGCCGACCTCGAAACCCATGCGAAGGGCCCGGAGAGCGATCTCCGGGCCCTTTTGCTATCGGGCCGCCCTGGCCAGCGCGGCCGGCAGGGCCGCGGCGAGCCTGCGGGCCCTGGCCCTGGGTCCGTCTCCGGCGTGGAAGCCCGCCAGCACGTCGGGGCTGATCCCGGTCACCTCGTTCTCGCCGCTTGCGCGGATGCGGATACAGTCGGGCAGGCGCAACACGCCCTTGCTGTGCGTCAGAGTCACCGGCGTTCCGCCGCCGGTGTAGCCGCAGCCCGCGCCGCGCGTCGGGTCGCCGACGATGACGGCGGCGCGGTTGTCCTGCAGCACGACGGCGAACTGCTCGGCGGCCGAGGCGGTGCGATCGTCGACCGCCACGATCAGCGGACCCGACCAGACGCCTTCTTCGTAGGGATACCACATCGGGCTGAACACCTGGCCGGCCCAGGGCTTGCCGGCCAGCGTCGCCGGATCGGCCGAGGCCAGAAGTCCCGAGCTGTAGAAACCCCTGCCGAGGATGTCGCAGGTCGGAGCGACGCCCTTCAGCCAGGATGACCCGTCGCAGGGCCGGGCCGCCTCGGCCCGCCGCCCCCTCAGCTGGGTCAGCAGATCGGCCAACAGGGCGCGGTCGGCGCCCTTGGCGGTTGCGTGCACCGTCTCCAGCGCCGCGATGTCCCGGTCGAAGGCGGCCACCCAGTGCGCGCCGCGCATGAAGTCGACGCGGGTGGAGACCAGCCGCTTGCCGCTGACCATCCGGACCAGCGCCTCGGTCCAGTCGGAGCCGCCGCCGTTGCCGGTGATATCGACCAGCAGCACCTGCGCGCCGGCCGCCTTCAGCGCCCGCAGCTGGGCGGCGAAGTCCCGGGTCATTCGTCCGTAGACGACATCGTAGAGATCATCCCGGATTCCGGCGGCCACCGCCTCATCACAGTAGCCGGGCGCGATGTCGGCGCTGAACTGGGCGATCCGGACGACGCCGATCCGGCGGCCGTCGACGGTCAGCAGGCCGGCCGGGAAGACCGATGACTGCGGGGTGGTCAGCGGCTCGTAGCCGGGCAGGGGCGCCAGCGCGGTGTCGCCGACCCGGGTCCTCTTGATGACCAGACCGGCGCAGGGCGAGGGCGCGGCGGCGGACGCGACCGTCGCGTTCGGGGACGGCCAGTTGATGCGCACATGCCCGTCCTTCAGACCGCCGGCCAGGCCGTCGAACAGCGCGCGGGCCTCCGCGTCGCTCGTGACCGTCCCCAGCCGCCGGTCGAGGTCCTCGAATGCCTTCGCCAGGTCGGCCTCGCGCACGGTCTGCGCCCATTCTAGATTGGCGTAGCGGGTCGTGAAGGCGTCGCGCATCTGGGCGACATCGGCGCGCCAGCCGGCGGCGTCGAAAGGCTCCGCGGCGGCCGCGGGTTGGGCGGCCAGCACGGCCAGCGAAGCGAACAGGGCGGCGATCTTGCGCATGCGGGTCTCCAGCAACACGCCGTTGGCTATCAGCCGCGAACGCCGGTCTGCCAGTTAACTCGGGGTCATGACGGCGATGTCACCAGGGCTGGACATCCGGGACGCCCGTGGTCTTTGCTCGGCGAATGAACCGCCGTCTGCTCATCATCGCCGGGGCCGGAACCCTGCTGCTCGCCGGCTGCGCCACCCGCGCCGTCTATTCGTCGCCGGACGCCGGGATGGTCGAGCTGGAGCCGCTGATCGCCGCCAGCGTCGCGGCCGACAGTCTGACCATCCGGGTGATGTCCAACGGCTGCACGGCGAAGGAGGACTTCGCCTGGTTCGTCGAGCGCAAGGCCAACCGCTACGCGGTGGCGTTCGGGCGCAGGAAGATCGACGCCTGCAAAGCCATGGCGCGGCCGGTCGACCTGACATTCGGGTTCGCGGAACTGGGGCTGCCGAAGGGGGCGGCGGTGGCGGTGGTCAATCCGCTGGCGGCTTCGCGCTAAATCCAAACCGTCATGGCCCGACTCGTTCGGGCCACCCCTGCGTGGTGAGCCGGAAGGCAGGTTGCGTGCTTCGACACGCGCCTGCGGCGCTGCTCAGCATGACTTGGTTTGTAGGCCTCTTCTCATAGTCATCCTGAGCAGCCGCGAAGCGGCGTGTCGAAGGACGCACGGCCTGGCCCGTGTTCATGGGTGGCCCGAACGAGTCGGGCCATGACGAATAGAAGGAGAGGAAGAGGGTCCAGCCGCTAGCTGAACATCTCTTCCATCCAGGCCGGCACCCGGGCGGGACGTTTGGTGATCGCGTCGATCAGCACCCATTCCGACCGGGTCTGGGCGCACATCTCGCCGTCGGGGCCGTCGATGCGGACATAGCGGTCGAAGCGCGGGCCACGGCGCTCGCCGACCCAGGTCCGGGCGTGCGCGGTCTCGCCCAGCAGCAGTGAACGGCGGTAGTCGATCTCGTGGCGGACCACGACCCAGGCCCACTTCCCCTGCTCCTCAACAGGGGCGCGCGAGTCCCAGTGGGCGATGGCGATATCCTGCACCCAGCCCAGATAGACCACGTTGTTCACATGGCCATTGGCGTCGATGTCGCCGGGGACGGGCGTGAAAGTCCGCGTGAAGACCTGCCGGCCTTCAGGCGGTTCGAGAAGTCTGCTCATGCCCGGGGTCCGGAGGCTCAGGCCTGCAGGACGCCCTGTTCCTCGAGGAACGGCTTCAGCTCACTGGCCTGGAACATCTCACGCACGATGTCGCAGCCGCCGACGAACTCGCCCTTCACATAGAGCTGCGGAATGGTCGGCCAGTCGCTGTAGCTCTTGATGCCGTCGCGCAGGGCTTCGCTCTGCAGCACGTCGACGCCGACGAAGTCGACGCCGAGGTGATCGAGGATCTGCACCACCTGGGCGGAGAAGCCGCAGCGGGGCTGCTCGGGTTCGCCCTTCATGAACAGAACCACCGGGTTCGTCGCCAGGGTGTTGGCGATCCAGTCATGGGCGGGGTTGGCGACGGCGGCGTCGGTCACGGCAGGAGCCTCTGGGCCTTGGGGAACAAGCCTATCAGCTAGGGACGCGGACGGTCCGGGTCAAGCCGATGCGACCGAGAAGCGCGCCATCTCGATCTGGGCGGCCACGCCGGTGGGCAGATCCTTCTCGGCGATTCCGGCCAGTCGCTCGAGGCGTTCGGGCCGGTCGACCTCGAAAAGCACCGTGGTCACGGACGGCTCGGTCAGCACATAGGCGAGGCAGAGCTCCTCGGCCGTCCAGCCCGGTGTGTTGTCCAGGAAGCGATAGCCGCCGGCGCCGGCCAGCGGATTGGCCCGGTCGCGGAACAGCGACTTCTTCAGGATGCCCTCGGGCTTGGGGAGAATGTGCTCGGGGCAGATGGAGTGGGCGACGACCGCCATGTCCCTGGCGGCGGCGGCCTTGATCCGGTTGCGCTCCTTCCAGCCCGAGGCGGGGCTGTAGGGCGCCGACAGCGCGTCGAACGATCCGCCCGTGAGCAGCAGGTCGCTTTCGACGTCCTGGCCGGCGAGGCCATAGGCCCGGACCCGCCGGGTGCCGCGGAGCGTGTCGAGGGCCGGCGGCGGGCCGTCGAAGGCCATGAGGTCGAGATACTCCAAGCCCAGGCGGGCGACGAAGGCCTCGACCGTGTTGGCCGGATCGGCGGTGAAGGCGGCCGGACGCCAGGTGACGAACAGCAGTTCGCGCTCGACCTCGGACAGACCCTCGGCGGCGCCTTCCAGGACCGACGGGCTGTCGCCGGCGATCTCGAAGCCGTTGATTCCGCAGTCCAGGGACAGGCGGACGAGGTCGCGCCACTCCCTGGCCGAGCGATGGGTTCGCCCGTCCAGGAGCACCGATACGGCTGAAACGACCTGGCCGGACTTGCCGAAGGAGCGATACCGCATCCGGGTTCAGTCCGACGGCGCGGCGGTTTCGAGCGCCAGGGCGTGCAGGGCGCCGCCCAGCACATCGGCCAGGGCCTTGTTCACCAGCTGGTGCTGGCGCACGCGGGTCAGGCCCTTGAAGGCGGGGGAGACGATGCGCGCCTTGTAGTGGTCGCCGTCGCCGGCGAGGTCCGTGATCACGATCTCGGAGTCCGGAAACGCCGCGCGCAGGCGGCTTTCGAGATCGGCGGCGGGCATCGGCACGGTGTGGCTTCTCCACGGGGCTGAACAGGTTCAATGCCCGAGAAAGCTTAACAACGGCTGATCCGGCCGTCGGTTCGCTTGTCGGACGGCGCATTGAGGCGCAGTGTTCACGGACGCGTGATCGTCTCGATGGAGTGGGCCATGGTTCGCAGGATCATTTTCGTTCTGGCCGCGCTGACGCTGCTGGGCGGCTGCAACATGGTGGTGACGCCTACGCCCATGTTCGACGCCGGGGACGCCGCGCCGCCGGACCTGCGCAACGGCCTGTGGCTGGCCGACAGCGGCGACTGCAAGGTCGATACGCGAAAGCCGCTGCGCCGCTGGCCCGACTGCGCCGACTGGATGATCTACCGCGACGGGGAGCTGACCTTCCCGGAGGGCGGAAAGGCCTCCGAAACCGACGGCAAGGTGTTCGCGTTGCTGACCTCCGGGACGCCGCGCGTCTGGCAGGTCACCATCACCGACGCCGAGGGCAAGCAGATCAGCTTCTATGCCGGCCTCGAGCCGGTTGAACTCGACCGCCGCGGACGGATCATCCGCTACCGGTCCTGGCCGGCGCTCTGTGGACCCGCGCCGGACAAGCCGACGGACCGCGAAGAGACCCTGTCCGACGCCGTCACCAAGGCCCCGTTTCCGGGTCTGACCATGGAAGGCGGCGGCTGCCTCCCCGCCGACGAGGCGGCCTTGCGCAACGCCGTCGCGGCCAGCCGCGCCCTCACAGAACCTCTGAAGGACGCGCGCTGGATCCGCGAGGCCGGCCGCTGATCGGTCAGTCGACGATCGCCGAATAGACCAGGCTCTTGAGCTGGCCCCGGAAGTCGAAGCTGGCCGACGGCATCAGCTGGGTCATGAACACGACCGTCAGGTCCTCGACCGGGTCGACCCAGAAGATGGTCGAGGCCGCGCCGCCCCAGTAGTAGTCGCCGCTGGACAGGCCGCCCGTGGCCGTCTGGTCGATGGTCATGGCGAAGCCCAGGCCAAAGCCGATGCCGGCGTTGGCGGTCTCGGAGAAGCTGCCGATGGCCATCTCGGTCAGGTCGACGCCGCCCTTGAGGTGGTTGTGGGTCATCAGGTCCAGCGTCCGCGGGCCCAGGATGCGGGCTCCGTCCAGCTCGCCGCCCCGGCACAGCATCTCGGCGAAGCGGACGTAGTCCGCCATCGTGCCGACCAGCCCGCCGCCGCCGGACTTGAAGGTCGGATCGCGCAGATAGGGGCTCCTGGTCGGATCGTCCGACAGCCGCAGGCTCTTGTCGGGCATGCGGCTGTAGTTCGCGGCGAAGCGGTCGGCCTTGGCGGCCGGCACATGGAAGGCGGTGTCGGTCATGCCCAGGGGCTCGAAGATCACCTCGCGCAGATACTGGTCGAACGGCACGCCGCTGACCCGCTCGACCAGGGCGCCGCAGACGTCGGTGGCCAGGCTGTACATCCAGCGCTCGCCCGGCTGGTAGCGCAGCGGGATCTCGCCGAGCTTGGCCAGGAAGTCGTCCAGCGTCTCGCCCTCGCCGCGACGGACGCCGATCTCGTCATAGGCCTTGTCGACCGGATGCTCGATCGGCAGGCCGGTCAGGTGGGCCAGCATCGAGCCGTAGGTCAGGCCGCCGGTGTGGCAGAGCATGTCGCGGAAGGTGACCGGGCGGTTGGGGGCCTCGGTGACCATGCCCGCGCCTTCACCCGACACCCAGACGCGGTGCTTCTTCCACTCGGGCACGAAGCGGCTGACCGGGTCATCCAGCTGGAACCGGCCCTGTTCGAACAGGGTCATCAGCGCCACCGAGGTGATCGGCTTGGTCATCGAATAGATGCGGACGATGGTGTCGTCGCTCCAGGGCGTGGAGCGTTCGCGGTCGCGGTGGCCGAAGCTCTTCGCATAGGCGGTGTGGCCGTGGCGGGTGACCTGCACCTGGCACCCGGCGATCTTGCCGGTGGCGATGTAGTTCCGCTCAATGTGGCCGGTGATCCGCTCCAGGCGGTCGGCGTCCAGTCCAGTCCACTGCGACTGCGCGTCCATGTCTCGCTCCCGTTCTTTTCTCGTTGCCGGCATGATGACCGGGCAGGCGGGAAAAAGGGAAGTCGAAAAAGCGGTACGGGCTACCGCGGCGGGCCGGGATGGCTGTTCCAGACCTGACCGGTCACGGCCTGGACCTCGGTCGGTCCGCGCTCGGCCCGCTTGCGGATGATGGAGCGGATGTCGCTGAACACCTGAGTCGTGGCGCGGCGGGAGGTGGTGGTGATGCAGACCGTGCGCTCACCCTCCCGACCCCAGGTCTGGACGCTGCTGCGGGCGACCAGACGCCGGTGCGAGGCGACATAGCGCTGCACGCGCTCGAAGGATCGCTGGTCGATGCCCATGGCGTAGCTGCCGAAGCGGACGCTGACGGCGCAGGCCTCGGGGGCGGGGCCGCCGCGCGTCGGCGACTGCGCCGCCGCGGGCGCGGCGATGGCCAGGGTGAGGGCGGCGGCGAGGGCGGTGCTTTTCATGACGGCACCGTGGTCCCGCCAACCTGAACGGCGCATGACGCAGCTTGCGCGGCGGGCCTCCGGCGGGCACTCAGCAGGGACAGATTTCCGGAGGGCCCATGCGCCGTTTCCTGCTCGCCCTGTCCGCCGTCGCGCTGCTGGCGTCTCCCGTCGCCGCCGCGCCCGGCGACCGCGCGGTCGAGGACGTCCGCATCCTGTCGGCCGACGACATGGAGGGGCGGCTGGTCGGCTCGCCCGGCGGAGAGAAGGCGCGCGCCTACATCCTCGGCAGGATGGGCGAGATCGGCCTGGTTCCCGTCGAGCAGTCCTTCGTCTTCAAGCGCAAGGACGGGACGGAGGCCCGGGGCGTCAACCTGATCGCCTGCATCGAGGGCGCCACGCCCGGCGGCAAGGTGATGGTGATCACCGCCCACTACGACCATCTCGGCATCCACGACGGCCAGATCTACAACGGCGCGGACGACAACGCCTCGGGCGTGGCCGGCCTGCTGGCCGTGGCCGAGGCCTTCAAGGCCGCGCCGCCGAAGCACACGGTGCTGATCGTCGCGCTGGACGCGGAGGAGGTCGGCCTGCGCGGCGCCCGGGCCCTCCTCGAAACACCGCCAGTCCCTGCGGCGTCCATCGCGCTGAACGTCAACTTCGACATGCTGGCCAAGAACGCCAAGGGCGAGCTCTACGCCGCCGGCGGTTCGCCGGACGCCTGGGTCAAGGCCCGTCTGGAAGCGTTGGTGCCGACCGCGCCGGTCAGCCTGAAGCTCGGCCACGATACGGGCCCCGACGACAGCTTCGACAACTGGACCTACCAGTCCGACCACGGCGTGTTCGCCAGGGCGGGGATTCCCTGGGTCTACTTCGGGGTCGAGGACCATCCCGAGTACCACAAGCCGACCGACGACTTCGCGACCGTGCCCCAGGCCTTCTTCGTCAAGGCGGTCGATACGGTCATCGCGGCGGCCCGCCTGTTCGACGCGCAGCTGGACACGATCCCGGCGCGTTAGGGCTCTTCCGCCGTACCGGCCGCGCCGGCCGGCTCCGGCGGCGCCTCCGTGGACTGCGGGACGTAGAGGTTGGTGATGACCTTGGTGACGAACGAGCCGGCGCGAATGCGCGGTCCGTAGGCGCGGCAGGGGTCCTGTCCGGGGTCAAACCGGGCGATGACCGGCGTCGGGGAGGGGGTCATCACCCTTGCGGCGTCGTCGGCGAAGGGTTCGGCGAACTGAAGGGCGTCCCCGGTTTTGATCAACGAGGGCGCGTCCGTCCCGATGGCGTTGGCCTGACGCGCCCAGGCGATCGCCGCGACCTGTCGTCCGTCGGGCGTGGTCATTTCCGCCTCGGCGCCGAGCGCCCCCAGAGTGCCGGGCGCGCGCAGATCAATGGGCCCGGGAATGAAGAAGGCCGCCGCCGCCGAGGCCGCCGACGCGGCGCGCCCGGTCGGCAGGAACCAGGTCACCGCAGACCGAACCTCGGCATCGGCGGGGGCGCCCGGACCGGCGATCGCGAAGCGCTCCGACAGCTCGAAGCACAGCTGGGCGTCGATCTCGCGCAGCAGGCCGCGTTGTTCCGCCGGAGTGAGAGCCCGGGAGGCGTCCGCGCCGTCGAGGAACGCCGTCGGCTGCAGGCGCACCGCCGAGACGTTCCGAAGCGCCTCCGGATCGGCCCATTCCCGCACGCTGGCCCGCAGGCCGTCACCCCGACCTCCGAGGTTGTCATAGCGGCTGAGGTATCCGGCGTCGGGTGTCGGCGCGGTGGCGCAGGCGGACAGGCCGGAGAGCAGGACGCAGCCGATCAGGCCGAGCCGTTGATGCGAGGACATGGGAACTCTCCGGGATGGACTGCGGGGAACGCCTCACGTCTACGCAGGGATGCAGGATCTGGATGCTGGACGACGACGCCAAACGGCAACAAAAGTCAGGCCAGACCCTGGAGACGTCCCCATGCAGACCCTCATCCCCATCGCGGAACGCATCGCCGCCCGGCTGGTCGAACGTGGCGAGAGCGTCGCGGTGTCGGAGTCCTCGTCCGGTGGACTGGTCTCGGCCGCCCTGCTGGCGGTGCCCAAGGCCAGCGTCTGGTACCAGGGCTCGTCGATCACCTACACGCCCAACGTGGCGCGCGGCCTGCTGGGCATCACGCGCGAGACCATGCCCAAGGGGATTCGCTCCTCGACCGAGCCCTATGCGCTGTTCATGGCCGGGGTGATCCGGGAGAAGCTGCGCGGGACCTGGGGCCTCTGCGAGACCGGTGCGGCGGGCCCGGAGGGCAACCCCTACGGCGACGCGGCCGGGCACACCTGCGTGGGGATCGTCGGCCCCGTAGAGGCGTCGTTCACGCTGGAGACCGGCGACAGCGACCGCGCCGGCAACATGATGGCCTTCGCGAAGTTCGCGCTGGAGCGGTTCGAGGAGGTGCTCAGATAATCCTCTCCCTATTGGGAGAGGGGACCACCCGAAGGGTGGTGGAGCGGGAAGCACTCTCGACGGCCGGGGAGCGGCTGTCGTCACGCAGTCTGAGAGCAATCGGTGGTGGGAGCGAATCCCTCTCCACCATGCTCCGCATGGTCCCCCTCCCCCAAGAGGGGGAGGAATCGCATGGGCTACCCCATGTAGCCCGGCATCCAGTCCTCGTGCGCAGATCGCAGCTTCGCCAGCGGGATGCTGAACAGGCCTTTGGACGCGAAAGCCTCGCCACCGGCCTGGCCGACGACGCTGGCGTGCAGGCCGGCGTCCGCGGCGGCCTTGAGCAGGGTCTCCGGCGCGTCCGTGGCGATCAGGTAGCGGGCCTGGTCCTCGCCGAACAGGAACGGGTGGGCGTTGGCGGGGCTGGTCGCGTCCAGCGACACGCCGACGTTGCTGGCCAGCGCCATGTCGGCCGCCGCGACGATCAGGCCGCCGTCGGAGAGGTCATGCACGACCTTCGCCTGCCCGGACCGGATCAGCCCGCGCACGAAGTCGCCGGTCGCCCGCTCCAAGGGCAGATCGACCGGCGGCGGGGCGCCGTCCTCGCGGCCGAGCACTTCGCGCAGATAGATCGAGGCGCCCAGCTCGCCGGCGTTGGAGCCGATCAGCACCAGGGTGTCGCCGGCCTTCATGCCGGCGAAATCGGCCCGATGGCTGTATTCGGTCAGCAGGCCCACGCCGCCTACGGTCGGGGTCGGCGGGATCGCGGCGCCGTTGGTCTCGTTGTAGAGGCTGACGTTGCCGCTCACGACCGGGAAGTCCAGGACGCGGCAGGCTTCGGCCATGCCGTCGATGGCGCGGACGATCTGGCCCATGATCTCGGGCCGCTCCGGGTTGCCGAAGTTGAGGTTGTCGGTGATGGCGATCGGATCGGCGCCGACGCTGGTCAGGTTGCGCCACGCCTCGGCCACCGCCTGCTTGCCGCCCTCGTAGGGATCGTTCTGGACGTAGCGCGGCGTGCAGTCGCTGGTCACCGCCAGCGCCTTGCGGGTGCCGTGGACCCGCACGATGCCGGCGTCGGCGCCGGTGGCGCTGTCCTCCAGCGTGTCGGCCATCACGTGCCGGTCGTACTGCTCCCAGAGCCAGCGCTTGGAGGCCATGTCCGGGCAGCCGATGACTTTGAGCACGGCGGCTTCCCAGTCGGTCGGGGCGGGCACCTGTCCGGGGTCGAGGCGCGGGTGCTTCACCGGCTCGGTCCAGGGGCGGTCATAGAGCGGCGCGTCTTCCGACAGCGGGGCCAGCGGGATGTCGCAGACCACCTCGCCCTTGTGCTTGAGCACGATGTGGCCGGTGTCGGTGGTCCAGCCGATGACGGCCGCGTCCAGGCCCCACTTCTCGAAGATGGCGTGACCTTCGTGCTCGCGGCCGGGCTTGAGGATGGCCAGCATCCGCTCCTGGCTTTCGGACAGCATCATCTCGTAGGCGGTCATGCCCTCTTCGCGCTGGGGCACCATGTCGAGGTCCAGTTCGATGCCGACCTCGCCCTTGCCGGCCATCTCGACCGAGGAGGAGGTCAGGCCGGCCGCGCCCATGTCCTGGATCGCGGCGACGGCGCCGGTCTTCATCAGCTCCAGCGTCGCCTCGATCAGCAGCTTCTCGGCGAAGGGATCGCCGACCTGGACGGTGGGGCGCTTCTCGTCGCTGTCCTCGTCGAACTCGGCGCTGGCCATGGTCGCGCCATGGATGCCGTCGCGGCCGGTCTTGGAGCCGAAGTAGACCACGGCCAGGCCCGCGCCCGGCGCGGCCGAGTAGAAGATCTTGTCGGCATCGGCCAGGCCCACGCACATGGCGTTGACCAGGATGTTGCCGTCATAGCCCCGGTGGAAGTTGGTCTCGCCCGCCACGGTGGGCACGCCCACGCAGTTGCCGTAGCCGGCGATGCCCGCCACCACGCCGCTGACCAGCCGCCTGGTCTTGGGATGGCTCGGATCGCCGAAGCGCAGGGCGTTGAGCAGGGCCACCGGCCGGGCGCCCATGGTGAAGACGTCGCGCATGATGCCGCCCACGCCCGTCGCCGCGCCCTGGTAGGGCTCGATGTAGGAGGGGTGGTTGTGGCTCTCCATCTTGAAGATGCAGGCCTGGCCGTCGTCGATGTCGATGACGCCCGCGTTCTCGCCCGGTCCGCAGATCACCCGCGGTCCCGTGGTCGGGAATTTGCCCAGGTGCTTGCGGCTGGATTTGTACGAGCAGTGCTCGCTCCACATCACCGAGAACACGCCCAGTTCCACGAGATTGGGCTCGCGGTTCAGACGCTTGAGGATGACGGCGTATTCGTCCGGCTTGAGGCCGAACTCGACGGCCGTTTCGGCCATGGTCTTCGCGGGGGAGGCGGTCATGACGGGCTGTTAGCGGATTCCACTCGAAATGTCAGGACGGGCGAGGCAGTCTTCGTCACATGAAAAAGCATCGCAGACAGGTTCTTGGCGGGCTCGCGGGCCTTTCGCTGGTCGGCCCCGGCGCTTCGGCGTTCGGGCAGACCCCGGCGGCGCCCGTTCCGCCGGCGCCATTGCCCCGCATCCGCTTCGACACGCCGCAGGGCGCCTTCGTCGTCGAACTCAACACCGCAAAGGCCCCGATCACCGCCGGCAGCTTCCTGCGCTATGTCGAGGAAAGCCGGCTGGAGGGTGCGCACTTCTACCGGGCGATCCGCTTCGCGGGGATGCCGAACATCGGCTTGCTGCAGGGCGGGCTGAACGGGCGCGGCAAGAAGATGCTGCCGCCGATCGCGCACGAGCCGACCAACCAGACCGGCCTTTCGCACAAGAACGGCGCCATCTCCCTGGCGCGGGAGGCGCCGGGCTCGGCGACCTGCGAATTCTTCATCTGCCTCGGCGACATGTCCAACGGCCTGGACGCCGCGCCCGGCCAGCCGGGCGACAATGCCGGCTACGCGGTGTTCGGTCAGGTCGTGGAGGGACTGGACGTGGTCCAGCGGCTGCACCAGTCGCCGATCTCCCCGACCAAGGGCGCCGAGTTCGGCATGCAGGGCCAGATGCTGGACCCGACCGTGCCCATCGCGGCCATCACCCGGGCCGGCTGAGCGTCGGGAAGCCGCCGTGGCGCTCTCGCAGGCGTGATGGCGGCGCCCGGAACAGCCACCCGCCAAGGTCGTTCTCCTCCTGTGCCGCTCACGTTCCCCCCAACCCCGGCGGCGCGCGTAAAGGGAGACCTCCATGGCTGACCAAAACAACCAGACCCCGAACCAGAACGCTCCGCAGCAGCAGCCCGCCAATCCGCAGCGCCCGGCTCCGGATCAGCAGCAGCAGCAGCAGGGCGGCGAGCGCGACAAGAACGCGCCGGCTCCGGATCAGGCCGACAAGCCCGCGCCGGACGCGGACCGCAAGGGCGCCTGACAGTCCTTCAGGGCCTGATCGACGAGCGGTCGGTGATCTGATCGGTCGTTGAAGGAAAAAGGGGCCGGACGCGCAAGCGCCGGCCCCTTCGTCTTGCCCGCTCGCCCGCGCCTCAGGCGCTGGCCAGGGCGCTCTGGAACAGGATGGCGCCGTCGGCCGAGCCGAGGTCGACCTCGAACGCGCGGTCGGGGTGGGGCATCAGGCCCAGCACGTTGCCGCCGTCGTTGATGATGCCGGCGATGTCGGCGACCGAGCCGTTGGGATTGTCCACATAGCGGAACACCACCTGGCCCTCGCCCTCGATGCGGGCCAGGGTTTCCTTGTCGGCGAAGAAGTTGCCCTCGCCGTTGCCGATGGTCATCATCACCTCGCGGCGGCCCTGATAGCCGGCCGTGAAGCGGGTCTGGGCGTTGGTGACTTCCAGCGCGATCGGCTTGCAGACGTACTTCAGGCCCTCGTTGCGCAGCAGGGCGCCGGGCAGCAGGCCCGCCTCGCACAGGATCTGGAAGCCGTTGCAGATGCCGACCGTGGCCACGCCCCGGTTCGCCGCCGCGATGACTTCCTTCATCACCGGCGACAGCGCCGCCATGGCGCCGCAGCGCAGGTAGTCGCCGTAGGAAAATCCGCCCGGCAGCACGATCAGGTCCAGGCCGTCCGGCAAGGCGGTGTCCTTGTGCCAGACCATCTCGACCTTGGCGCCGGTCGAGCGTTCGACGGCGACGGCGCAGTCCCGGTCGCAGTTGGATCCGGGGAAGACGATGACGGCGGCTTTCACGTCAGGCCACCTCGATCCGGTAGCCCTCGATCACCGTGTTGGCGAGGAGCTTGTCGCACATCGCCTTGACCTCGGCTTCGGCCGCGGCCTTGTCGGTCGCGCCGACGTCGAAGGTGATCTCCCGCCCGACGCGGACGTTCTTCACATCGGCCCATCCCAGGCCGTGAAGGGCGCTCTCGACAGCCTTGCCCTGAACATCGAGGACGCCGGGCTTGAGGAAGACGTGGACGGTGGCTTTCATCGGGTCGTGAACTCGTCTGTTCGGGTCTAGTGCAGGCCGCCGCGGATCACGGTCGGCATTTCTTTCATGATGCCGAGGCGGCGGGCCACCTCGGTGTAGCTCTCTATGACGTCGCCCAGGTCGCGGCGGAAGCGGTCCTTGTCCAGCTTCTCGTTGGTCGCGCTGTCCCACAGGCGGCAGCTGTCGGGGCTGATCTCGTCGGCCAGGATGATGCGGGCGAAGTCGCCCTCCCAGACGCGGCCGAACTCGACCTTGAAGTCGACGAGGGTGATGCCGACCGCGCCGAACATCCCGGTCAGGAAGTCGTTGATGCGCAGGGTCATGGCCATGATGTCGTCGATCTCCTGGGTCGAGGCCCAGTTGAACGCGGTGATGTGCTCCTCGGTGACCAGCGGGTCGCCCAGCTTGTCGTCCTTGTAGCAGAACTCGATGATCGAGCGGGGCAGGGGCGTGCCCTCTTCGAGGCCCAGGCGCGTCGACAGACTGCCGGCCGCGATGTTGCGGCAGATCACCTCGAGCGGGACGATCTCGACTTCCTTGATCAGCTGCTCGCGCAGGTTCAGGCGCCGGATGAAATGGTTGTGAACGCCGATCGCGCCCAGCCGCATCATCACGAACTCGCTGATGCGGTTGTTGATCACGCCCTTGCCCTCGAGCACGGCCTTCTTCTGGGCGTTGAAGGCGGTGGCGTCGTCCTTGAAGTACTGGATCAGGGTGCCGGGCTCGGGGCCCTCGTAGAGGATCTTGGCCTTGCCTTCGTAGATCTTCTTGCGGCGGGTCGTCATGGTCGTGGGGTTCCCCATGGGGGTCGCGGCAGCCGGTCCGGGAACGAAAATCGCGCGCGGGCCAAGAAGCCTGCGCGCGCATAGACGACTCGGAGCGGCTGTAGCTGAAAGTCCGTCGGAACCTACCCGAACAGGGCCGCTGGCGCAAACAAACCCCGCAACGGCGGCGAGGATGCGCCCGTGAGACGGCACGCGCGATTGCGGTGCGGACCGCAAGGGGATATCAGGGCGCCCGTCACCTACCGGAGTTTACATGAGCACGTTCGACGACCGCGAGAAGGGCTTTGAGAAGAAGTTCGCCCTCGACGCCGAGCAGGAATTCAAGGCCGCGGCCCGCCGCAACCGTCTGCTGGGTGAGTGGGCGGCCGGTCTGATGGGCCTGGAGTCCACGGAAGAATACGTCCGCGCCGTCGTGAAGTCCGACTTCGAACAGCCGGGCGACGACGATGTCCTGCGCAAGGTGTTCGAGGACCTGAAGGGTTCGGGCGTCGAGATGCGCGAGAGCGACGTGCGCATGAAGATGGACGAACTGCTGGCCCAGGCCCGCGAGCAGATCAAGACGCAGTCCTAGGCCGCATCCTGGCCGGGATCGGCCACGGCGAATGCCTCTTCCGGTGACAGCGCCAGCTGTCGCCGGGCGGCTGCCCAGAACCATATCGCGCCTGCCGCCAGGCACAGGCTGACGCCGGCCAGACCTGTCCGGAAGGCCGGGTCGCGCAGCTGGAATACGATCGTCACGACGGCGATCCCGATCGTCATCGCCGCGCCGGCCACGCCGAGCGGGCTGCGGAACGGACGTTCCAGGTCCGGCCGCGTCCGGCGCAGGACGATGAACGACAGGCCCTGCATCACGTAGGACATCATCGCGCCCAGCACGGCCATGTTGAGCAACAGCCGGCCCAGGTGCTCCTCGGCGCGGGCGTGACCCATCACAAACCACAGCACCAGCATGACGATCAGGCCGCCCGCGGCGCCGGCCGTCAGCGCCAGATCCGGCGAGCCGGTCCGGTTGCTGGTCAGGGACAGGCCCTGAGGCAGGTAGCCGGCGCGCGACAGGCAGAAGATCTGCCGGCTGTAGGCGTAGACGATGGCGTGCAGGCTGGCGACCAGGCCGGCGACGGCCACCAGGGCGAGGGCGCGGCCGCCGCCGTCGCCGAAGATGGCGCGCAGGCCGTCCAGGATCGGTTCTCCCGACGTCGAAAGGGCGAAGGCTCCGGGCGGCGCGCCGCTGTTGAGCCAGAGCACCGCGAGGGCGGATATCGCCAGGGTGGCCATGCCCAGCAGGAGCCCCATCGGCACGTCCCGTCTGGGGTTGACCGACTCCTCCGCCGACAGCGGGAGCTGTTCGATGGCCAGGAACAGCCACACCGCGAACGGAAGCTGCGCCAGCACGCCCATCCAGCCGCCGGGCAGGAAGGGGCCATGTCCGCCGCTGAGCTCAACCCCGCCCGGGCCGATGTTGAGGGCGTAGCGGTTGAACTCGACCAGCGGCGCGGCGCTGGCCCAGAAGACGGCGAGACAGATCAGCGCCAGCAGGGTGAGGGCGACGGTGATCCGGAACGACACCGCCACGCCGGCCGCGTTGAGCCCGACGAACAGGCAGTAGCCGCCAATCCAGTACAGCGGCAGCATCTCCGGCGGCGTCTGGAAGATGCCGCCCAGATAGCTGCCCAGGAAGAAGCACACCGCGGCGGCGGCCATCACATACTCGATGACGCCGCACAGGCCGGTGAACAGCCCGGCCCAGGGCCCCAGCGCGGCGCGGGCGTAGCCGTAGGCGCCGCCCGACCAGGGCTGGGCCGACGCCATCTCGGCGACCGACATGGTCAGCCCGGCGAACATCACGATGATCACCAGGGTGGCGATCAGCATGCCGCCCCAGCCGCCCAGGCCCATGCCCAGGTTCCAGCCGGAGAACTGGCCGGAAATGACCGCGCCCACGCCCAGGGCCCAGAGTGAATACAGACCGGCATGCCTGCGCAGGGTCCTGCGGCCGAAGTACCCGGCGTCGACCTCGGCATAGGCCACGCCCTGGGGCGTCTGCTGCGTCATGATTCGGAGGGTTCCCGTCCCGATCGTCCTTCAGCCTCGCACAGCTTCGGCGAATGTCGACCATGCGATGCCGGGCGGAGAATGGATTGCCGAGAATCAGTCGTCGTGTCGGCGGAGCGAGTGGCGCAGCACGCTCCAGGCTTCGACCTTGCGCGCGAAGGGCGTTGTCAGCGCCGGGCTTGAGGAGGGCAGGGACAGGAGCGCGATGCGCCCGGCGTAGCCGGCCAGCAGCGCCGCTCCCGCCTTCGCGGCCTTGCCGCCGTTGAAGGCGACCGCGCGCAGGTCCGGCAGGGTCTCGACCAGCGTGGCCAGGTCGTTGTGGACCGCGTCGCGAATCGCGGTGTCGAGGCTGCCGGGGCGGGTGGCTTCGCCGACCACGTCCCACAGGCCCACCCGATGCCGGAGCAGGGTCGCCAGCCTGTCCTCGTAGTCCAGCGCCTCGAGGTCTTCCCCGACCACCTCGCCCATCAGGCGCCAGAAGGCGTTGCGAGGATGGGCATAGTAGCGGCCGGCCGCCAGCGAGGCCTCTCCAGGCAGACTGCCCAGGACCAGCAGCCGGGTGTCGGCCGCGACGACCGGCGGGAAGCTGCGCTTACGCGTGGGCCTGTTCCCCGAACACCCGGGCGAAGATCGTGTCGACGTGTTTGAAGTGGTAGCCGTTGTCGAACAGGTCCTCGAGCTCGGCGGGCGTCATGTTGGCGCTGACGAACGGGTCAGCCTTCAGGAAGTCGATGAACTTCCCCTCGCCGCGCCAGACCTTCATGGCGTTGGACTGAACGGCCGCGTAGGCCTCCTCGCGGCTGACGTCCTTGTGGGTCAAGGCGAGCATGACGCGCTGGCTGTGGACCAGGCCGCCGAGGCGGTCGAGGTTCTTCAGCATGTTCTCCGGATAGATCACCAGCCGCTCGACCACCCCGGCCAGGCGGCGCAGGGCGAAGTCCAGGTGGATGGAGGCGTCCGGCGCGATGCCGCGCTCGACCGAGGAGTGGCTGATGTCGCGCTCATGCCAGAGGGCGACGTTTTCCAGCGCCGGCACGACCGCCGAGCGAACCAGCCGGGCGAGGCCGGTCAGGTTCTCGGTCAGGATCGGGTTGCGCTTGTGCGGCATCGCCGAGCTGCCCTTCTGGCCCGGGTCGAAGGGCTCTTCGGCCTCCAGGACCTCGGTGCGCTGCAGGTGGCGGATCTCGACCGCGAGGCGCTCGATCGAGGAGGCGACCACGGCCAGGGCCGCGAACCAGGCGGCGTGGCGGTCACGCGGGATGACCTGGGTCGAGACCGGCTCGACGGCCAGGCCCATCTTCTTGGCCACATGCTCTTCGACACGCGGGTCGACGTTGGCGAAGGTGCCGACGGCGCCGGAGATGGCGCAGGTGGCGATCTCGAAGCGGGCCATGGCCAGTCGCTCCTTGGCGCGCTGGAACTCGGCGTAGTGGCCGGCCAGCTTCAGTCCGAAGGTGGTCGGCTCGGCGTGGATGCCGTGGCTGCGACCGGTGCAGGGGGTCAGCCTGTGCTCGAAGGCCCGGCGTTTCAGCGCGGCCAGCACCAGGTCGACGTCCTCCATCAGCAGGTCGGTGACCCGGGCCATCTGCACGGACAGGCAGGTGTCCAGCACGTCGCTGCTGGTCATGCCCTGGTGCAGGAAGCGGGCTTCCGGCCCGACGACTTCCGAGACGTGGGTCAGGAAGGCGATGACGTCGTGCTTGGTGGTGCGCTCGATCTCGTCGATGCGGTCGCTGTCCCAGACGGCGTCGCGGCCGCCGTCCCAGATGGCCTTGGCGGCCAGCTTGGGGATCACACCCAGCTCCGCCATGGCGTCGGCGGCGTGGGCCTCGATCTCGAACCAGATCTTGTACTTGGTCTCGTTGGACCAGATGGCGACGGCTTCGGGGCGTGCGTAGCGAGGGATCATGCGCGGGCTAGTGATACCCGCGCATGATCCTGTCAACCGCTACAGGCGTGCTAGCCGACCCAGTCCTTGCGAAGCGTCTTCCAGGCCAGCAGGAAGTGGACGCCGGCCCAGAGGTAGCCGAACAGGCCGATGAAGATCGCCCAGCGCAGGCCGAACTCCTGACCGACCGCGCAGTTGACCTTGCTGGCGTCCAGGATGCCGCGTCCGCAATCGGCGGTGGTCAGCCCGAACTGCTGCAGGCTGGTGTTGGCCAGGAAGTCGCTCAGGGCGCCAATGACGGGCGGGCCGAGGCCGTAGCCCAGGATGTTGACGATGAAGAGCAGCACGGCGGTCGCGGTGGCCCGCATCCGCGGCGGGGCGACGCCCTGGATCGAGGCGTACATGCAGCCCAGGTAGAAGTAGTGGGTGATCGCCCCGACCACCATGAACGGCACGCCGACCCACAGGCTCGGCGACATGTAGCCCACCAGGTAGAAGGGCGTGGCGATGAAGAAGCCCAGCGCCGGCAGCCAGGCCAGGGCGTTGGGGTGGCGCTTGACCATCTTGTCGGCCAGCCAGCCGGCGAAGAAGGTCCCGAAGGCGGCGGCCGCGCCCAGAACCACGCCGGTCAGCTGCGAGGCCTGCAGGATGTTCAGGTCGTGCGTGCGGATCAGGAAGGAGTTCAGATACTGGCCGACGCCGTAGCCGACGAACGAGGCCACCGCCGACCCCAGCGACACGTGCCAGAACGTGGCCTTCTTGGACAGCACCGCGAAGGCCTCGAGGAAGGTCGGGGTCTCAACGCCGACAACGACGCCGGTGCGGGGCGGCTCCTTGACCGTCAGCTTGACCAGGATCGCCAGCAGCAGGCCCGGGAAGCCGAGCAGCCAGAAGGCTTCCCGCCAGCCGAGGTAGGTCGCGATATAGCCGCCGCCGATCGCCGCCAGCATCGAGCCGAGCGGCACGCCCAGGGCGTAGATCGAGATGGCGGTGGCCCGCTTGTCGGCCGGGAAGTAGTCGCTGATCACCGACTGGGCGGGCGGCGTGCAGCCGGCCTCGCCGATGCTCACCCCGACCCGCGCGGCGAACAGGGTGGCGAAGGAGACGGCGAAGCCGCAAAGGGCGGTCGCCAGGCTCCACAGCGCAACGCAGATCGACAGGATGGTCATCCTGTTCTTCTTCTCGGCCAGACGGGCGATCGGGATGCCCAGCAGGGTGTAGAGCACCGCGAACGCCGGTCCGCCGAGGAGGCCCAGCTGGAAGTCGCTGAGCCCGAACTCCAGCTTGATCGGCTCCTGGATGATGGACACCACCACCCGGTCGATGAAGTTGAAGGTGTAGACGACCAGCAGGAGACCAAGGACGTAGGCGCGATACGGCTTGGTCCCGTAGCCCGGATGCGGCGCGGCGGCGGGCGCCGTGGAATTGGTCATGAATTCGTCCTTCCCCCGATGGTCGGGGCGCAAAGTAGGACGCCGCCGGCGCGCTGCGCCAGCGGCGAATTGGCGGCTCGTGCTAGCTGACCATTTCCTCGCGGATGGTCTTGCGGGCCATCCAGAAGAGGGCGAAGGCCAGCACGTTGAAGCCCATGGAGACGATCAGGGCCCAGCGCAGGCCTTCGGCCTGGGCCACGCCGCAGGCGGCCTTGTTGATGTCCAGCATGGCCTTGCCGCAGTCGGCGCCGGTCAGGCCAGACTGCTGCAGGAAGCCGCCGGCGAAAATGTCGCTGAGGAGGCCGACGAAGAGCGGGCCGAGGCCCAGCCCGACGAGGTTGATGATGAACAGCAGGACGGCCGCGCAGGTCGCCCGCATCTGGGGCTGCACGATGCTCTGGGCGGTCGCGTAGACCGGGCCGTACCAGAGCGAGCCGATGATGGCTGGCAAGGCCAGCAGGATCAGCGCCACCGTGGCGCTGGGGACAGAGACGGCAGTGATGTAGATCGGGATGGTGATCAGCGAGGCGATGGCCGGGACGATCACATAGGCCCGCAGGTCCCGGGCGCCCAGCTTGTCGGCGATCACGCCGCCCAGCCAGACGCCGAGCACGCCGGCCGTGCCGCTGACGACGCTGAGGGCGACGCCGACCGTGCCGATCGGGCCGATGGAAAAGCCGGTGACGCTGGTGATCCAGGCCGACAGGTCGGCGATCTGGCCCGCATGGCTGCGGAAGAAGAAGCTGGCGGTGAACGGGGCGTGGCCGTAGCCGATGAAGGCCTTGATGGCCGCCGCGAAGGCGATCAGCCAGAAGGTTTTCTTCGAGGCCAGAACCCGCAAGGCCTGCCGAAGCGGAATGGTCGCGGTGGCCTTGGCGGCCATGATGGCGGTCAGCTTCTTGCGCGGCTCGGGCAGGGTGAAGAAGGTCAGGAAGGCGAAGAGGATTCCCGGCGCGCCGGCCACGAAGAAGGCCGCCCGCCAGCCGTAGGCGTCGGCGATCAGGCCGCCCATGGCCATGCCGATCAGGCTGCCGAGCGGCGTGCCGATCGAATAGAAGGCGATGGCCGAGGCGCGCTTTTCCTTGGGCACATAGTCGGTGATCAGCGAATGGGCCGGCGGCGTGCAGCCGGCCTCCCCGATGCCCACGCCGATCCGCGCCAGCACCAGCTGCCAGAAGTTGTTGGCCAGGCCGCAGACCATGGTGAAGCCGCTCCAGACCGCCAGGGCGCCGCCGATGATCATCGGGCGATTGGAGGTCTCGGCCTTGCGGGCGATCGGGATGCCCAGAACGGTGTAGAACAGCGCGAAGGCCAGGCCGGTCATCATGCCCAGCTGCCAGTCAGCCAGGTGCAGGTCCTTCTTGATCGGCTCCGCCAGGATGTTGACGATCTGCCGGTCGAGGAAGTTCAGCGTGTAGATGATCATCAGGGTCCACAGCGCGTAGCGCCGGAAGCCTGTGCTGAGGGGTTCAATGCCCGGGCCGTCATCCGCGGATGCGGCAAGCTCGGACTGGGTCGGCGCCGGGGCTGCGGCGTCGGTCATGGGCGGTTTCCTCAAACACTTGTTCTATTTGTTGGCCGCACCTTACGTGCAGGTTAGGGGGAGGCGTCAACAGGGCGTCACATCATACCGGGGAGTACGGATGGAAATCGTCGTCGGCACCAAGACCTGGTCCACCTGGTCGCTGCGCCCCTGGCTGGCCTTGAAGCGCACGGGCGCGCCGTTCAGCGAAACCCTTGTCCAGCTGCGCGAGGTGGAAACCTCGACGGCGGAGATCCTGAAGCATTCGCCCTCCGGGCTGGTGCCGGTCCTGAAGGTCGACGGAATGGTGATCTGGGACTCGCTGGCCATCTGCGAATACCTCGCCGAGCGGTTCCCGGAAGCGAGGCTGTGGCCGCAGGACGCCGACGCGCGCGCGCTGGCCCGGTCGGTGACGGCGGAGATGCACAGCGGCTTTGGCGACCTGCGCCGCGAATGCCCGATGGACCTGGGCCTGGTGACCACGAAGGACCTGCCCGACGGCGTCCAGGCCAATGTGCGCCGCATCGTCCAGGTCTGGAACGAATGCCTCGCCCGCTCGGGCGGGCCGTGCCTGTTCGGACACTGGACCATCGCCGACGCCTTCTACACGCCGGTGGCGACGCGGTTCCGCAGCTACGGCGTCGATCTGTCGGCGTTTGGCGACGCGGACGGCAAGGCGGCTGCCTACCGCGACGTGCTGCTGTCGACGCCGGAGTTCCTGGAGTGGGAAGCAGCGGCCTGACGATCACGCCCCGGCGCCGGCCAATTGACTGGTCCGTGATCCTGCCCTCGTGATCCACAGGCTCCCGGGTGGCGTAGCCCCGACGGGGCCTGATGGAGACGACCAATGCTGATCCGGCACGGCGAAGAGCTGACCGAGAACGACGTCACGCCCAGGGATGTCTACCTGCGCCGCCGGGAGTTCATGGGCGGCCTCATCGGCGGCGGCCTGGCCGTGGCGGGCGGGGCGACCGCGAGCGCCCAGGCGGCGACGGGGCTCAAGGGCGTGGCCAGTCCCTATTCGACGAAGGAGCCGCCCAACAGCCGCGCCGAGATCACCGGCTACAATAACTTCTACGAATTCGGCCTCGACAAGGAGGACCCGGCCCGCAACGCCGGGTCGCTGACGACCTCGCCCTGGACGGTGAAGATCGACGGTCACTGCAACAAGCCCGGGACATACGACATCGGCGATTTTCTGCGCGGCAATCCGCTGCAGCAGCGCATCTACCGCCTGCGCTGCGTCGAGGGCTGGTCAATGGTCATCCCCTGGCTGGGCGTGCCGCTCGCCGACCTCCTGAAGAAGTACGAGCCGACCAGCAAGGCCAGGTACGTCGCCTTCGAAACCCTCAATCGGCCGTCCGAGATGCCCGGCCAGCGCCGCGCGGTGCTCGACTGGCCCTACCGCGAGGGCCTGCGGATCGACGAAGCCATGCACCCGCTGACCATCATGGCCGTCGGCCTCTACGGCGAGAGCCTTCCCAACCAGAACGGCGCCCGATGCGGCTGGTCGTGCCGTGGAAGTACGGCTTCAAGAGCATCAAGAGCGTGGTCCGCATCAGCTTCGTCGAGAAGCAGCCGCGCACCGCCTGGAACGACAGCGCGCCGCAGGAGTACGGCTTCTGGTCGAATGTGAACCCGACCGTGGATCACCCGCGCTGGTCCCAGGCCACCGAGCGCCGGATCGGCGAGTTCCGTCGCCGCGAGACCCTGATGTTCAACGGCTACGGCGAGCAGGTGGCCGGGATGTATCGCGGCATGGACCTCAAGAAGAACTTCTGATGGATCGCAAGGCGCTGGACCGCGTCGTCTACGGCCTCGTCTGGCTGGCCTGCCTCGCGCCGCTGCTGTGGCTGGCCTGGCGCGGCTACACCAACGACCTGGGCGCCAATCCCATCGACAGGCTGATCCGCGAGCTGGAGTTCTGGGGCCTGCGGCTGCTGATCGTCGGCCTGGCGATCACGCCGCTTGCGAGGATCCTGAAACAGCCCCGGCTGATCCGCTTCCGGCGGACCGTCGGCCTGTTCGCCTTCGCCTATGTGCTGCTGCACCTGACCAACTATGTCGTCACCGACCAGTGGTTCGACTGGGCCGCGATCGGCAAGGACATCCTCAAGCGGCCGTTCATCACCGTCGGCATGGCGGCCTTCGTGCTGCTGGTCCCGCTGGCGGTGACCTCGACCAACTGGGCGCTGCGAAAGCTGGGGCCGGTGCGCTGGCGAAGGCTGCACCGGCTGACCTATCTCATCGTGCCGTTGGGCGTGATCCACTACTACATGCTGGTGAAGGCCGACCACCGGCCGCCGCTGATCTATGCCGCCATCGTCGCGGCGCTGCTGGGCTGGCGGGTGTGGGAATGGTCGCGGAGACGGCGGGCCTAGCCTGCCGGGGATTTGATCAGCGATCTTCCTTGCAGTGCCAGATGCGGACGATGTGAATCACATCGGCCTCCAGCGCGTACCGGATCTCGTAGTCGCCGGCGATCATGCGGCGCACGTCCATATCGTCGGCGACCGGAACGCGCGCGCCAAGCTCGGGATAATCGAGAAGTACAAGGGGAGGCGCCAGGAGCATCCTTGTGGTTCGCGCGGCGGCTTCGGCGCTGAACGCGGCGAGAAAGTCATGGAGCCTGCCGACGTCGTCGGAGGCCTGCTGGCTCCACCGTATCCTCATCTGGGACGAGGCTTGGGGTTGTCCGATAACAGGGAGTTGGCCCAGGCCTGCATGTCCTCATGGGCTACGGTTCGTCCGGCCCTGATGTCGGCGAGACCCTCGAGAGTCATCTGATGGCGGCGCTCCTCCCGGTCGAGCCAGGCGCTGAGGGCCTGCTTGACGATCCAGGCCCGCGACCGGTCGAGGCGGGCGGCGGCTTCGTCGACCTTGTCCGCGAGGTCGGTCGGAACGTGGGCGGTCAGGACGCGGCTGCTCATGGCGATTCCAATCATAGTGATTGGAACTGATTGTAGCCGTGCTTCGCTCATCGAAACAGCCCCAGCGCCTTGAAGCTGGCCACGCCCTCGCGGCCAACGACCAGGTGGTCGTGGACCGAGATCTTCAGCGCCCGGCCGGCGTCGACGACCTCGCGGGTCATGGTGATGTCGGCGCCGCTGGGGGTCGGATCACCGCTGGGGTGGTTGTGGACCAGGATCACCGAGCTGGCCGACAGCTCCAGCGCCCGGCGCATGACCTCGCGGGCGTAGACCGGGGCGTGATCGACGGTGCCGCGGTTCTGGATCTCGTCGAGGATCAGCTGGTTCTTGCGGTCCAGGAACAGCACCCGGAACTGCTCGCGCGGCTCATTGGCCAGGGCGACCTTCACATAGGCCAGCAGCGCGCTCCAGGAGCCGATCACCGTGCGCTTGCGGATGGTCTCGCGGCCGACGCGCAAGGTCACCTCGCCCAGCAGCTTCAGATCCAGCGCCGCCTGTTCGCCCACGCCTGGCACCGTACGAAGGTCCTCGACCGAGGCGGTGGTGATCGCGCCCAGCGACCCGAACCGCGTCAGCAGCGCCTTGGCGACCGGCTTGATGTCGCCGCGCGGGAAGGTGCGGAACAGGAACAGCTCCAGCAGCTCATAGTCCGGCACCGCGTCCAGGCTCTTCAGCGCCCGCTCGCGCAAGCGTTCGCGATGGCCGAGCTGGTGTGGCTGGGGGGATTGATCCGGCATGGCGGCCCATAGATGCCCATTGCGCGCATCATGATGCCGGGCGCGCGAGGGTTGTGCAATGCGTCCTTCGCGACGCTCGCGAAGCGCTCGCTCCTCAGGATGACGAACTCAGTGGAGCCCACCAACCTTCGTCATGCTGAGGAGCGCGCAGCGCGTCGCGAAGCACGCAGGGCTGATCAGCTGCCCGCGATCGCCGGCTGGAACAGCCCGGCCGGAGAGGCGGTGAAAAGCTCCACCCCGTCCGCCGTCACGCCGCAGCTGTGCTCGCACTGGGCCGACAGGGACTTGTCGCGGGTGACCGCCGTCCAGCCGTCGCTGAGAACCTTCACCTGCGGTTTGCCCAGGTTCACCATCGGCTCGACGGTGAAGAACATGCCTTCCTTCAGCACCGGGCCCTCGCCGGGCCGGCCGAAGTGCAGGACGTTGGGGCTGTCGTGGAACACCTTGCCCAGGCCGTGGCCGCAGAAGTCGCGCACGACGCTGCAGCGCTGGGCCTCGACGTACTTCTGGATGGCGTGGCCGATGTCGCCGAAGGTGTTCCCCGGCTTGATGGCCGCCAGACCGCGCGCCATGCCCTCGTAGGTGACGTCGACCAGTCGCCGGGCGCGGGGCGAGACCTCGCCGACGCCGTACATGCGGCTGGTGTCGCCGTGCCAGCCGTCGACGATGACCGTGACGTCGATGTTGGCGATGTCGCCCTCGCGCAGCGGCCGCTCACTGGGAATGCCGTGGCAGACGACGTGGTTGGTCGAGATGCACACAGTGTGCATGTAGCCCTTGTACCCGAGGCAGGCGGGCAGGGCGCCGTGGTCGAGGACGAACTCGCGGGCCAGATTGTCCAGATGCTCGGTGGTCACGCCGGGGACGACGTGCGGATTGAGCATGTCGAGGCATTCGGCGGCCAGCCGGCCGGCCTTGCGCATGCCCTCGAAGCCCTCGGCCCCGTGAATCCGGATCGCCCCGGTGCGGTATTCCGCGTCCGAGACGCTGTCCATCGTGCTCATCTGGTCGGTCCTTCGGGGCCCGCCGGGGAGGGCGGGTGAAGCGTCTATGTCGCGTCTATAGCACGGAAGTTCAACCGGCTGGCTTGACCGATCAAGCAGGTCGGCTAGGCACCGGTTATGAAGCCCCGCGTAGCCATCGGCATAACGACTTACCGCGACCTCTCCGATCCGACCGTCGGCGCCGCCGTTTACGACGCCCTCGCCGAGGTGTCGCCGCGGACCGGGCCGAAGAAGGGCCTGATCTGGGACGTCAGGTACGACATCGACTCGCGGGAGACCTTCGCCGAGCACTGGTTGACCCTGACTCCTTACGAAAAGCGCGCGAACCGGGGAAGGGTCCTGTCATCGAAAGGGGCACATACCGGATCGGTCTCGAATGGCGCTCTCCAGCGGGTACAGGCCAACTCCTTGTTCCTTCCGAGATTGACCCGAACGGCGCTTACACGATTGAACTCGACTACGCTTGGTCGCCCCGAACCGACTGGTCCGCATTGTTCGACCGACTGGTTGAAATCACCCAGCCTGCGTATGCCATGCTCCACCTGTTCACGGAGCGGGAGTTGGAGAGCTATCCTGCAGGCGAAGGGCTAGATCGTTTCGAGGGGCCCGTTGCGGGCGAGGGCAGTTTCACCGGTTGGCTTTCGTCCCTCGGCGATTGGCGCAGCCCTGATCGCCATCGCCTCAAAGAGCGACGTCAGTATCGGTTTCTGCCCCAGCTCTCGTGGGCCAACGTTCTTGGTCGGGAGTTTGAAGGCCGCTACGACCCGCAGGCCATCGACCGTCTGGCTTTGGCGGTGAGGCACGCTGACGGACGAACGGCCTTCCGCGTTTCCGAGGCACTGCGGGATGTGGAGCGCGATCCCGACGCGTTCGAGGCCGCGCGGGCCCGGCTCAGGGAAGCATTCGCGCCGGACGTCTTTCGGCGCTAGCGGTTTATCACTTCCGCCACTCCATCACATGGAACCACGGCGCCCGCCGGTAGCGGTCGACCGTGGCCGGGTCGCCGCCGGTCGGGGCGGGTTCGGCGAACCAGGTCAGGGTCAGGCCCTGCTCAAGCAGCAGGGACATGTAGGTCTCCAGCGGCCGGTGGTGGTTGACGATGCGGATGCCGCTCCACTCGACCCACTGCGGCCGCTCGTCGAGATAGCCGTCGAGGCTGAAGCGGTGCGACCCGTCCGCCCCGAACGACGACCCCAGGCCCTCGCCGAGGCCGGCGGTGTTGAAGCTGGTCAGGTTGGCGATCAGCAGCGTTCCGCCGGGCTTGAGCACCCGCGTCATCTGCGGGATCGCCGCGCGGATGTCGGGGATGTCGATCAGGCTGAGATAGCTGACCACCAGGTCGAATTCGTCGTCCGCGAAATCCAGCGCCTCGGCCCGGCCGACGCGGTAGTCGCCCTTCGGGTCGAGCGCGCGGGCCCGCGCGATGAACGCCACGGTGGGATCGACACCGGTCGGCGTGACCCCCAGTCCCTGCATGATCCGGCAGAACCGCCCCTCGCCGCAGCCGACGTCCAGCGCCCGGACCGGCCCCAGCGCCGCGACCCGCGCCGTCATCGGCCCGTCGAGCACATGCCGCCGGCTGAAGTCGCCGGCCTCGCCAAGGCTGGCGACCCAGGCGTCCGCGGACTGATCCCACCCGTCGGTCATCGCGCCCTCCATTCGTCGGCCAGCAGGCCATAGATGTGGGTGTCCCGCCACCCGTCGCGGACGCACTGGTTCTTCCTCAGCGTGCCCTCCCGCCGCATGCCGAGCTTTTCCAGCACGGCGATCGATCCGGCGTTGCGGACGTCGCAGGTCGCCCAGACGCGATGCAGCGACAGGGTCTCGAACGCCGTCGCCACCAAGGCTCGGGCGGCCTCGAAGCCATAGCCCCGGCCCCACCAGCGGCTTCCGTAGCAATAGCCGAAGTCCGCGCCGCCTAGCCCGTCCAGACCCAGGTGCATCCCGCCGATCACCCGGCGCCGCTCGACCAGCTCGACAGCCAGGCTGACGTGCTCTCTCGGCCATTGCGTCTGCTCGTCGATCCGCATGGCCAGATGGTCGCGCGTCATCTCCGGCGTATTGGGACCCCACTCCATGAACCGGACGGTTTGGAGGTCGGTGGCGTAGGCGTGGATGTCGTCGTGGTCTTCCGGGCGAAAGCCGCGCAGCAGCAGCCGCTCCGTTCGGATGGGATACCAGGGCGTTTCGGGTGGGGTGGTCATGAGCGTCTCCGAGGGTGAAGACCGTCGGGTGGGCTCGTGTTCGTCTCCTCGACCCCATCCGATGCGGCGGGGTGCGAGGTCGAACGTGCGGGCGTCAGCCCACGCGAAACCGCGCGACCCCGGTGGGACCGTTGCGGTTCGAGAAGGCGAGCGACGTACGCATGCCGCTGTTATGCCAGCCGGCCGCCGGGTTGTCACGGCGGCCGGTGGCGATCGGGCCTACAGCTTGCGGCCCAGATACTTCTCCACCTGCCGCCGCTCCCAGTCGCCGTTCAGGAACGGCACGGCGCCGAAGACGGCGAGGGCCTGGGACGCGATCCCGAGGCCCCAGCCGAGCGCCGGCCAGATGAACCACAGGTACTGTGGGAAGCCGATCAGGTTGATGGCGGCGAGGCCGGAGATGACGACCACATAGGAGGTCAGGTTGACGTAGAAGGCCTTCACCTTGCGAACGTGCGCGAGGGCGAGAGCTTCGTCGGGGGGCAGGTCGGATCGGGGCGTGTCCATTGCGGGCTCCTTGAGGCGATCGAGGTCGATCTCGAAGACCGCCGCGAGAGCATTCATCGACTTGAGGCTGCCGGGCTGGCCGCGCTCAAGCCGCTGAACCGTGCGCACGCTGAGACCGGAGACCTCGGCCAGCTGCTCCTGGGACCAGCCCCGTTGCAGCCGCAGTTTCTGGATCAACATGTTCACGTCCCCTCGTCGGTGGTCGCCCAGACGCTCGTTCCGGCCCTGTTTCGCCGCCACGTCAGCAACCCGTCATCCGGGCGACAGAGGCCCGACGCCGGCCCGACAGGCGCCCGCCAGGGACGAGGTTACGCCGACGGAGACGCCTGTCCAGCCTCGCGCCGCGCTACCAGACCGCGGCCCGACGCCACTGCAACGGCCGCGCGACACGGATTGCCGCCGGACTCATCTCGCACCCGTAGACCAGCACCTCCACCCCCGCATCGGCCGCCCGCTCCAGCGCAGCGGCGAAGGCCGGATCCAGGTCATGGCAGGCGCTGAAGGCGTCGCAGTCGGTGCGCTGGACCACGAACAGCGCCACGGCCCGGTCGCCGGCGCGGACCATGGCCTCCAGCTCGCCCAGATGCTTCGTCGAGCGCGCCGCCACGCAATCGGGGAACTCAGCCAGCGGCGGGGTGCGCGACAGATGGCAGTTCTTGATCTCCAGCCAGCAGCGCTCACCCGTCCCCTTCTCCAGCAGGAAGTCGACGCGGCTGGCTTCGCCGTACTTCACCTCCCGCCGGTGAGCGTCGTAGCCGGTCAGTTCGGGGATGGCGTCCGCCGCCAGCGCCTCGGCGACAAGGCGGTTGGGCAGCATGGTGTTGACGCCGGCCAGGGCGCCGCCCGCGGTCTCCACCATCTCCAGGGTGTGGGCCAGCTTGCGCTTTGGATCGTCCGACTTCGACAGCCAGACGCCCAGCCCCGGCGTGTTGACGCCCAGCATGGCGCCGGGGTTTGGGCAGTGGGCGGTGATCTCCTCGCCGCTGTCGAGCGTAACATCGGCGAAGAACCGCTTGTAGCGGCTGATCAGGACGCCGTGGCTGAGCGGGGCGGGGAACTGCATGGTCCGGGATTACCGTTTCCGGTCGTCCCGGCGAAGTGCGGCCCCGAGCTTTTTTGTCCTGACAGCGCCGCGCCCTTCGATAAAACACCCGGGTCGCCGCAGGCGCGGGACAGATGGAGTTACCCATGACCCAAGATCGCGTCACCGCAGCCGTCCTGATCATCGGCGACGAGATCCTGTCGGGGCGGACCCAGGACACCAACCTCAACGCCATCGCCCGCTACCTGGGCGTCCACGGGATTGATGTGGCCGAGGCCCGGGTGGTCGGCGATGTCGAGGACGAGATCGTCGCGACGGTGAATCACCTGCGCGACCGCTACGACTACCTGATCACCACCGGCGGCATCGGCCCGACCCACGACGACATCACCGCCGACTGCGTGGCCAAGGCGTTCGGCGTGGCGCTGTACGAGCATCCTGAGATCATCGCGATGATGACGGCGCGCTGGCAGGGCGAGCTCAACGCCGCCCGCCGCCGCATGGCCCGCGTGCCCGAGGGCGGCAGCCTGGTGAAGAACCCCGTGCAGGGCCCGCCCGGCTTCCAGATCGGCAATGTCTTCGTGCTGGCCGGCGTGCCGTCGATCATGCGCGGCATGCTCGAGGACGTCGGGCCCCGGCTGAAGGGCGGCGCGGTGACGATCTCGCGCACGGTCCGGGTCGACGGCTCGGGCGAAGGCGTCATCGCCGCGCCGCTGGAGGCGGTGGCCAAGGCCCATCCGACCTTGTCGCTGGGCAGCTACCCTTTCTTTTCCGGCGAGGGCTACGGCTCCAATCTGGTAGTCAAGGGCGCGATCCCGAGGAACTGGCCGCCACGCTGGTCGAACTGGAGGCGGCGCTTCGCGCGGCGGGGATCGCCAACGTGACCCAGCTTGACACCGTGTGACGGCGCGCGCTTCAACCGGCGGAGGTTCAGTTCCGGCGGTCTTGAGAGGATCCCGTATGCGTCGCCTGTTGATTTCCCTGGCTGTGACCGCCCTGGTCGCGGCGGCCCTTCCGGCCGGCGCGGCGGGCGAACCCGCTTCAGCGCCCGTCCCCGCGGGCGATGCGCCCGTCGCGGCGCCGCCGCCCGCGCCCAAGGCCAAGCCGGCCAAGGATGACCCCAGCCGGATCGTCTGTGTTCGCCAGCACGTCGTGGGCAGCAACCGCCCGCAGAAGATCTGCATGACCGTCGCCGAGCGGGACCGCCTGCGTGACGCGACCGCGCGCATGCTCTCCGACCAGCGCGGCGCCTCGGCCCCGCCCGCCGGCCCCGGCGGTCCCTAGAGCCTGATGGGTTCAGATGGAATCATCTGAACCCTGAACAGGCTCTAAGCTTCTGATTTGAGACCATTTAACGGTCGGACGGTTCCGTCCGACCGCATCGTGCTCTTAGCCCCGACCCGTTCGCCGCGCCGCCGCTCGCGCCGATCGCGCGACAGCGGTGGCGTCGGCGCGCGTCCGACGCTAAGTCGGGTGCGCACGGGGACGTGGCGGAATGGTAGACGCAGCGGACTTAAAATCCGCAGCCGCAAGGCGTGTGGGTTCGAGTCCCACCGTCCCTACCAGGCGCCGGCAGGGCGCAACGAAAAAAGCCCGCCGCGAGGGTCGCGGCGGGCTCCTTTTGTCTTCAGGTCAACCTGCGGCTAGGGCAGGACGGCCTTCAGGGACAGGGTCACGCGGCTGTCGCAGATCGTGCCGCAGGCCAGGTCGTTGTCGTGGTAGCGCAGGTCGGCCGAGATGGTGTCGTTGAAGGCGTAGCCGACGCCGACGTTCCAGGTCGAGTACTCGGCGCCGACATCAAACGTCTGGGTGCCGATGGCGGCGCCGAGCGTCCACTTTTCGGCGGGCGAAACGCTGCCGTTGACTTCATAGTAGACGGCCGAGCCGATGCCGCCGAAGAACTCCGGCGAGTAGTAGACGGCGGCGCCGAGCGTGGCGGGGCCGGCCGGAACAGAGGCGGCGGCCTTGAATTCCCAGAACGCGTAGTCCGCGCCGCCCGGCTCGTTCAGGTAGCCGTAGTAGATGGCGGCCAGGTCGAAGGTCACCGGGCCGGCGGTCGGCTTGATGCCGGCGTAGATGTCGATCTCGGCGTCGGTCGAGTCATAGAAGTCGACGTTCGAGGCCCAGGCGCCGGCGTAGAAGATGCCGTTGCCGTAGTCGACGCCGCCGAAGATCTGCGGGCTTTCGTCGGTCTGCGACACGCCGCGGAACACGTAGTCGGAAGCCACGCCGACGTTGAACGAAACGTCCTGGGCGTAAGCCGCCCCGCCGAGGGCGAGAGACGCCGTGGCGGCGCAGATGGCCAGTTTAAGAGCTTTCATCGCTATCCCCTTGTTGTTAGCGCCGGACGGATCGTGGCCGCGCCAGCGTCGCCCCCGTCGTGCGACGTCGAGCGACTCCGACATTGGGTTAAGGTCCGGAAACCCCCTAACGACCGCGCGCTCAGGAAGCGGCAGACCGCGCCCGGTGGGTGATCGGGCGCCGGGAGGCTTGGCTGCACGGTTTTTGAGCGCTCGACGGCGAGCTTTCGTTACGGAATGCTGCGGTGCGGAACCTTCGGGGAGCCTGAGTCCCGCACCGCCGACCCGGGGTCAGCGCATCGACATCGTGGCGAAGCCCAGGTGGGTCCCAGCGTCTACCAGCAAGGTTTCGCCCGTCACGTGACGCGACGCCGGCGAGGCCAGGAACACGGCGGCGCCGGCGATATCCTCGGCCGTCGAGGCGGCCTTCAGCGGTGTGGACCGGATCACGCCTTCGCGCATGCGAGATACGGTGTCGTCGGCCATCGCCTTGCCGAACCACGGCGTGTCGATGAAGCCCGGGCAGATGGCGTTGACGCGGATATTCGGCGCCAGGCCCCGGGCCAGCGACAGGGTCATGGTGTTCATCGCCCCCTTCGAGGCGGCGTAGGGCACCGACGAGCCGATGCCGGTCACCCCGGCGATCGAGGCGGTGTTGACCACCGCGCCCGGCTGCGGCGCCGCCTCGAGCAGCGTCCGGGCCGCGCGGACCATCTGGAAGGCCCCGACGACATTGACGCGATACAGCCGCAGGAAGTCCTCGGCGTCGACGGCGTCCAGGTCGCCGTGGTTGGGCGCGAACTTGGTCACGCCGGCGTTGTTGAACAGGGCGTCGATGCGGCCGAACGGCTCGGCGGCGGCCGCGATCCTGCGGCAGTCGGCGTCCTCGCCCACGTCGCCCTGCACCAGCACGGCCTTCGCGCCCTGCGCCTCGCACAGCCGCCCGGTTTCCTCGGCCTCGGCCTGGCTGGAGGCGTAATTGATCACCACCACCGCGGCGCCGCGGCTGGCCGTCTCGACGGCGATCGCCCGCCCCAGGCCCGTCGAGCCGCCGGTCACCACCACCACGTAGCCGTCGAAATCCTTGCCCGACATTGTCTCTCTCCCTTGCTTTGGTTCTCCCTACACCGGCGCGGTCGCGCTTGTCGCGCGGGGAGGGGGACTAAATCGCGGCCATGACCGATCATCTGACCCAGCTGGGCCGCATCGTCGACGCGCCGGCCCGCCCCGAGGACGCCGTGCTCGAGCGCGTGCCCAACCCGCAGGCCGACACCCTGTACCTGGCTCGCTTCACCGCGCCGGAGTTCACCTCGCTGTGCCCGGTGACCGGCCAGCCCGACTTCGCCCATCTGGTCATCGACTACGCGCCGGGCGACTGGCTGATCGAGTCCAAGTCCCTGAAGCTGTACCTGGGCGCCTTCCGCAACCACGGCGCCTTCCACGAGGACTGCACGGTGGCCATCGGCCGACGGATCGTCGAGGTCGCCCGGCCGAAGTGGCTGCGGATCGGCGGCTACTGGTATCCGCGCGGCGGCATCCCGATCGATGTCTTCTGGCAGAGCGGTCCGGCTCCGGAGGGCCTGGCTGCCCGATCAGGGCGTCGCGCCCTATCGCGGGCGGGGTTAGCCCTCGAACCGCGTCGTCAGCGACGACACGTCCGGGCGGACCCGCTCCTGAGGCGCCTCGGCGGCGGTTCCCATGAAGATGAAACCGGCCACCCGCTCGTCCTCGGCAAGTCCCAGCACGGCCCGGGCCTCGATGTCATAGGCGTACCAGTCGGTGATCCAGTTGGCGCCGTAGCCCATGGCCAGGGCGGCGTAGGTGAGGGTCGTGCAGACGGCGCCGGCCGACAGCAGTTGCTCCCATTCGGGGATGTCGCCCGCCGTGGTGCGCGAGATGACCGCGACGCCCAGCGGCGGGGGCGCAGCTTGCCCAGCTTGGCGATCAGCTTCGCCGCATCGGGCCGCGGGGCCGCCAGCGCCTCCAGCTGATCGGCATAGGCGTCCTTCCCGGCGCCTTCGAGGATCACGAAGCGCCAGGGCGCCAGCTTGCCGTGGTCCGGAACCCGGGCGGCGATCGTCAGCAGGTCGGACAGCTCATCCGGCGTCGGCCCTGGCGCGCGAAGGGCCAGCGCCGAGGCCGAGCGCCGCCGGGCCAGGAAGGCCAGCACCTGCGGCGCGGCCGCCAGGGGCAGGGACTCCCCGAACGCCGGGGACTTCGGTACGCCGTGGGTCACGCTGGCCTCGAACTCAGGTTGTGGTCGGATCCGGCGTGTCCTCGAATACGCCGCGCAGCTTCACCCGGGCATCGGGGGCCAGGAGCCGGAAGCGGCTGTCGTACTCGGGGGCCCGCTCGCCATCCAGGGTGGCGGCGGCGGCGATTTCTCCGGTCGTCTCGTCGCGGGAGAAGGCCTCGCACGACACCTTCCCCTCGAGGTCGGACATGGTCTCGCGCATCACCATCATCATGGCGGCGGCCTGCTCCTTGGGGGCCCTGACGCCGGCCTCCAGGAAGGCGATGTCCATCTCGACGAAGCGGTAAGTCCAGCAGAGCTTGCCGCCCTCGAACTTCGCCGTGTTGCGGACGACCATCTCGAAGTCGCTGCCTTCGTAGATCCGGTACCGGCGGGTCTGGCTGACGGCGCCCTCGATCGCTTCCAGGAACACGACCTCCTCGCAGCTCTGGTCGGCCTCGCGCCAGCCGGCGCACCAGGGACGCTCCGACTTGATCGTGGCGACAAGGCCGTCCCGGGTCAGGGGACGATCCGCCTGCGCCAGCGCCACGCTGGGGGCGGAGACGGCGGCTATGAGGGCGAGAACCTGAAGGGCGCGCATGAGCAACACCTATGGCGGATAACCGCCCCCGGCAACCGCCCCTTGGCGAACCCCGTTATCGCCCCCATATCGCGAGGCAGGGCGAAATTCGGCGACGTCGGCGACCTGTGCTATAGGGCCGACGCGAAAACGGGAGGGCGGATATGCCCAGACAGTTCGAAGTGGTCACCGCCGGTCCCCCGCCCGTCTGGGCCGGCCTGCGCAACGAAGCCGAGCGCGCGGCGCGCGACGAGCCGACGTTGGCCAGCCTGCTCAACGCGGTGATCCTGTCCCACGACAGCATGGCCGAGGCGCTGTCCTACCAGTTCGCCCGCAAGATCGCCGACCAGGAGCTGCGGGCCATGAGCGCCCGCGAAATCGCCGAGGAGGCCTATGAGGCCGATCCGTCGCTGATCACCGCCGCCGAGGCTGATCTGCGGGCCGTGTTCGAGCGCGACCCCGCCTGCAAGGGCTATGTCCAGCCCTTCCTGTTCTTCAAGGGCTTCCAGGCGCTGCAGAACCATCGCGTGGCGCACTGGCTCTGGACCCACAGCCGCGACACCCTGGCCTTCTATCTGCAGAGCCGGGGCAGCGAGGTCTACCAGGTCGATATCCATCCCAACGCCCGCATCGGCTCGGGCGTCTTCCTCGATCATGGCACCGGCATCGTCATCGGCGAGACGGCTGTCGTCGGCGACGACGTCTCCATGCTGCACGGCGTGACGCTGGGCGGCACCGGCGCCGAGCGCGGCGACCGTCACCCCAAGATCGGCCGGGGCGTCCTTCTGCCGCGCCAAGGTGCTCGGCAATATCGAGATCGGCGAGTACGCCAAGGTCGCCTCCGGCTCGGTCGTGCTCAAGCCCGTGCCGCCCCACTGCACGGCGGCGGGGGTCCCCGCTCGTCTGGTGAACTGCCCGACCTGCGAAGAGCCGGCGCGCACGATGGACCACACCCTGGCCGAGGCGGTCTACGACTACGTCATCTGACGCGTCCGCTATCACGCGGCTTTTGTCTTGCCTCCCGGGGCGAGCGCAGTAGGTTCGCGCCGAAAGCGCCCCGGCGCCCCAGTGACCAGGAGCCACGCCGTGGACGAAAAGCATATCAAGCAGATCGAAGCGCACCTGAAGCGCACCTTCGGCAATCCTCACTTCGCGGTGAAGGCCCGCAAGCAGAAGGATTGGCCGAGGTCGAGCTGAAGAGCGAGTTCATCGGCGTCATCTACGAAGACGAGGACGAGCCCGGCTCCTTCCTGTTCGAGATGGCCATCCTGGCGGAAGACCTGGAGTAGGCGGCTCCACTCCAGGCCGTCATGGTCCGACTTGTTCGGGCCACCCATGCCTGGTGAGTGTGATCGGGAGGGCGTGGCCGAAGCGCCGCGCCCTCTCTTCGTATGCGGTGTTCATGGGTGGCCCGAACGAGTTGGGCCATGACGCTGTCCAGCGGTGGCTTGACCTTCGAAGCGGCGGCTCCGAGTTCTCTCCATGCCGAACGTCCGGATGTCGCCGCACAGCTATCACGCCGACCCCGCCGCTCCGGCGTTTCCGCCCGACAGGGCGCCGGGCGCATGAGGGTCCTCATCATCGGCGGCTACGGCACGTTCGGCGGCCGCCTGGCGCGGCTGCTGGCCAATGAGTGGCGCGTGGTGCTGCTGCTGGCCGGGCGGTCGGAGGCCAAGGCGCAGCAGCTGATCGGCACGCTGCGCTCGGACGCGGTGCTGATCCCGTTCCGCTTCGACCGCGACGGCGACCTGGCCGCGCAGCTGGCGCAAGCCAGGGCCGACCTCGTGGTCGACGCCAGCGGGCCGTTCCAGGCCTATGGCGACAGACCCTACCGGGTGGCGGAGGCCTGCATCGCGGCGGGCGTTTCCTACATCGACCTGGCGGACGGTTCGGACTTCGTGGCGGGCATCGGTGCGCTGGACGCGCGAGCCAAGGCGGCGGGCGTCTTCGTTCTGTCGGGCGTCAGCACCTGTCCGGCGCTGACGGCGGCCGTGGTGCGCCGGCTGACGCAGGGCTGGCGCGAGGTCCGCTCGATCAAGGCCGGCATCGCGCCCACGCCTTGGGCCGGGTTGGGAGTCAGCGTCGTGAAGGCGATCGCCGGCTATGCGGGCAAACCGGTGCCGGTGCTGGTATTCGGTCGTTCAACCACCGGCACTGCGCTGGTCTGGACCCGCGAGCGCACAGTCGCCCCCCCGGCGCCGTACCGCTAAGGGTTCAGCATTTCTCGCTGGTTGATACGCCGGACCTCAAGTCCTGCCGCCGCTCTATCCGCTTCTGCAGCATATCTGGTTCGGCGCGGGCCCGACGCCGGTGATCTTCCACCGCATGCTGAATGGCCTGGCGCGGCTGGTGGAGCTGGGGCTGCTGCCCAGCCTGTCGCCGCTCGCATCGCTGTTCCACTGGGCGATCAACCGGTTCCGCTGGGGCGAGCATCGCGGCGGCATGTTCGTCGCGGTGGGCGGTCGGGATGGCGAGGGCCATGCCATCCGCCGGTCCTGGCATCTGATCGCCGAGGGCGACGACGGGCCCTTCATTCCTTCAATGCCGGCCGAGGCGATCATCCGTCGGCTGCTCGATGGGCGGCGGCCCGAGCCGGGCGCGCGACCCGCGACGTCAGACCTCGAACTGGCCGACTTCGAGGCCGCCTTCGCCCGCAAGGCCATCATCAGCGGCGTGCGCGACGAGATTCCGGTGACCGAGCCCGTCTATCGCCAGGTGATGGCGAATGCCTACGACGCCATGCCGGCGGCGTGGCGGGCGGTGCACGATCTGCGTGAAGGCTCGCTGACCGTCGCCGGACGAGCGTCAGTCGAGCGGGGCAGCGGGCTGCTGGCGCGGTTGGTCGGCGCCGTGATCGGTTTTCCGAAGGCGGGCGCGGACGTGCCCGTGTCGGTAGCCTTCGAACGGAAGGGGTGGGGGAGCTCTGGACCCGGACCTTCGCCGGCAAGAGCTTCAGCAGCTGGCAGGAGCCAGGGCGGTTGTCGCTCCGCCATCTGGTCGTCGAACGCTTCGGGCCGCTGGCCATCGCCATGGCGCCGGTGGTCGAGGACGGCCGGATGAGCCTGGTCATCCGGAACTTTACCGCTTTCGGCGTGCCGCTGCCGCTATGGCTTGGACCGACAACGGCCGCCCACGAAGAAGTCGTGGACGGCCGCTTCCGGTTCGATGTCGAGATCGGCCACCCGCTGACCGGCATGATCGTGCGGTATCGCGGGTGGCTGGCTCCGAAGGCCTAGAGAACCCCCAGCATCTCCGCGACCAGCGGGTGACGGACGATGTCCTGCTCGGCCAGACGGACGACGGCGATGTTGGGAACGGCCTCGAAGCGGTCGGCGACGTCGCCCAGGCCCGACAGGCCCGGCAGCAGGTCCGACTGGTTGGGGTCGCCCGTCACCACCATGGTCGAATGCCAGCCCAGCCGGGTCAGCAGCATCTTCAGCTGGCCGTAGGTGCAGTTCTGGGCCTCGTCGATGACCACGAAGGCGTTGTTCAGCGTCCGGCCGCGCATGTAGCCGACCGGGGCGATCTCGATGGCGCCCTCGGCGATCAGGGCCCGCACCCGCTTCATGGACAGCCGGTCCGACAGGGCGTCGTAGAGGGGCCGCAGGTAGGGGGCGAGCTTGTCCTCCATGTCGCCGGGCAGGTAGCCGATCGATTTGCCGGCCTCGACCGCCGGGCGGCTGAGGACGATCTTGGCCACCTTGCCGGCCTCCAGCGCCTCGACCGCCTTGGCGATGGCCAGATAGGTCTTGCCGGTGCCTGCCGGGCCGAGCGCCATGACCAGGTTCTTGGCGTCGATGGCCGCGATGAGCTCTGACTGCCCTTCCGATTTTGGTTTTATTGTCTTGAGGTACCCCTGCTCGCGATCCTCATCCCGGCCGAGCGGAGACCAGCCGTTCCCGACGGGCAGGCGGCGCACCTTGCCGCCGTCATCTTGGAACTGGGCGTGATCGAATGCGCCTTCACGCACGGTCCGCTTCAGGGCTCGCTTGGTCATCGGGAAGCCTCCATTGGGGCATGAAGGGCGTCGCCGGAACGGCGCGCCCTTGGGACAGGAAAGCGGAGCGGAGGGTGCGCACGCGGCCGGGAGGCTCGCTTGCACTTCGCGGTACTGGAGACGTCCTTGGACGCCTGGACACCAAACGCGACACCCGGTTCTCCGTCGTCAGGAGACCACGGACGGAAAGTCGTCCGTGCTGGATTTGAGAGGGCCGAGACCGCCTCGAATTGCCTGACAAGATTGATGCTAACTTGGTTTCTGACTCGTTAAGCAAGCCGTCACGACAAATATACGAGGCGAGGGTATGACTGTTTATGCTTTGGGCGCCTTAAGCCCCACGCTGCCTTCGGAAGGCGAATACTGGATCGCGCCCACGGCGGCCGTGATGGGAAACGTGATTTTGAAGAAGAACGCCAGCATCTGGTGGGGCGACGGCTAGAGGCGACACCGACACCATCACCGTCGGCGAGAACAGCAACATCCAGGACGGATCTGTGCTTCACGCCGACCACGGCAGTCCGCTGCTCATCGGCGCGAACGTGACGGTTGGTCACATGGTTATGCTTCACGGCTGCACCATCGGCGACGGCAGCCTGATCGGCATCGGCTCCATCGTGCTCAACGGGGCGAAGATCGGTCGGGGTTGCCTGATCGGGGCCGGGGCGCTGATTCCCGAGGGCAAGGAGATCCCCGACAACAGCCTGGTCATGGGCGCCCCGGCAAGGTGGTCCGCGAGCTCGGCGAGGCCCAGGCGGCGGCCCTGATCGGCTCGGCGATGCACTATGTCCAGAACTGGCAGCGCTACCGCCGCGAAATGACGGTGGTGGGGTAGGGGCGGGGACATGTTCGCCCTCTTCGGGCGTACGTGTCCCCGTTTGACGGACGGAGCGTAAAGCGGGGACACGTACTGGCTGCGCCGGAACATGTCCCCGGCCGAGAACAGGGAGCAGCGCCGATGGCCTACGAATTCATCACGGTCGACCGCGAGGGGCCGGTCACCATCTTCACCCTGAACCGGCCGGAGGTGATGAACGCCCTCCATTCGCCGATGCACTTCGAGCTGGACGAGGCGTTCAACGCCTTCGCCGCCGATCCGGACCAGTGGGTCGGCATCGTCACCGGGGCCGGCGAGCGCGCCTTCTCGGCCGGCAATGACCTCAAGCACCAGGCCATGGGCGGCAAGATGGGCAGCCCGCCGTCGGGCTTCGCCGGCCTGACCAGCCGCTTCGACCTCGACAAGCCGCTGATCGCGGCCGTCAACGGGGTGGCCATGGGCGGCGGCTTCGAGATCGCGCTGGCCTGCGACCTGATCATCGCGTCGGAGGGCGCGGTGTTCGCGCTGCCCGAACCCAAGGTCGGCCTCGCCGCCCTGGCCGGCGGCCTGCACCGCCTGCCGCGCCAGATCGGGCTGAAGCAGGCGATGGGCATGATTCACCGCCCGCCGCGTCAGCGCCGCCGAGGGCAAGGAACTGGGCTTCGTCAACGCCGTGGTCCCGGCCGCCGACCTGATGACCGAGGCCAAGAAGTGGGCCGGTCTGATCGGCGAATGCAGCCCGATGTCGATTCGCGCCTCCAAGCAGGCGGTGCTGCAGGGGCTGGAGATGCCGCTCGCCGACGCCATCGGCGGCCAGTTCAAGATGCCGGCCGTCGCCGCGCTCTTCCAGTCCGAGGACTTCCGTGAAGGCCCGATGGCCTTCGCCCAGAAGCGCGCGCCGCAGTGGAAGGGTCGGTAGCTTCACAATCCCCGTCATCCTCGCCCTCGTGGCGAGGACCCCTTTGTCGGCTGCATGTGCAGCGGGTAGCCACGCTCTCACGGTGAACCGGAACGAGGGGTCCTGGGCACAAGGCCCAGGATGACGACCTTGATCTGGCCACCACAGCTACCGAAGAAAAAGGGCGGCTCCGTTTCCGGGGCCGCCCTTTGTCGTTCTAGGAGGCTGCTGCCGTCTGGCCGCCGCCGCCGCCGCCGCCCTTGCCGCGGTTGCGGCTGCGGGTCTTCTTGCGCTTGGGCGCGGCCTCGCCGGCGGCGCCGATCAGACTGGTGACGCCCGCCAGGGGATCATAGCCGGCCGGGCGGTGACGGGCGCGCTGGCCGCGCTCGGGCTGGGCCTTGCCGCTGGCGTCGAGGGGCTGGGGCTTGGCGTTGCGGTTCTGCTGGCCGTTGCGGCCGCCGCCAGCGCCCCGGCCGTTGGCCGCGCGCGGGTCGCGATGCGGCTTCTCGGGCTCGATGGCCTGCATGGCCGCCTGGGCCTGGCCCAGCACCTTGTCGTTGCGGCGATCCCAGGCCGGGACCGTCTGACGGGTCACCTTCTGGATGTCGCGCAGCAGGTTGCGCTCGTCGTCGGCCACCAGCGAGATGGCAGAGCCGCCGGCGCCGGCGCGGGCCGTGCGGCCGATCCGGTGGACATAGGCTTCCGGCACGTTGGGCAGTTCGTACTGGATGACGTGGCTGATGCCGTCGACGTCGATGCCGCGGGCGGCGATGTCGGTGGCCACCAGGGCGCGGGTCTCGCCGGCCTTGAAGGAGGCGAGGGCGCGCTCGCGCTGGCCCTGGCTCTTGTCGCCATGGATCGAGGCGGCCTCGATGCCGATGGCGGTCAGGCCCTTGGCGACGCGGTCGGCGCCGCGCTTGGTGCGGGTGAAGACCAGCACGCGCTTGAACGCGGTGTCATCGAACAGTTCGGCCAGCAGGGCGCGCTTGCGGGCGGTCTCGATGAACAGGACCTTCTGGTCGATCTTCTCGACGGTCGTGGCCTGCGGCGTCACCGACACCTTGGACGGCGTCTTCAGCAGCTCGCCGGCCAGCTTCTCGATCTCCGAGGGCATGGTGGCGGAGAAGAACAGGTTCTGACGCTTCTGCGGCAGGCCCTTCACGATGCGGCGGATCGGCACCACGAAGCCCATGTCGAGCATCTGGTCGGCCTCGTCGAGCACGAAGACCTCGACCTCCGACAGGTTGGCGACCTTCTCGTTGATGTGGTCGATCAGGCGGCCGGGGGTGGCGACCAGGATGTCGACGCCGGCGGCCAGGGCGCGGACCTGCGGGCCGTACTTGACGCCGCCGAACACGACGGCGACCGACAGGCCCATGCCGGCGCCGTAGGCGCGGAAGCTGTCGGCGATCTGGGTGGCCAGTTCACGGGTGGGCGACAGGACCAGGCACCGGCAGCCGCGGCGCGGGGCCGGCTTCTTGTCGGCGGCCAGGCGGTGCAGGATCGGCAGGGCGAAGGCGGCGGTCTTGCCGGTGCCCGTCTGGGCGATGCCGAGCAGGTCCTTGCCTTCCATCACCAGCGGGATGGCCTGGGCCTGGATGGGGGTGGGGGTGGTGTAGCCCTCGGCGGCCAGCGCCGTGAGCAGCGGCTTGGCGAGGCCAAGCGAAGCGAAGTTGGACATAGGTCTCTTTCGTATGCGACTTGACCCGCGCGGCCTTGCGGGCCGGCGGTCGGAAGCGGGGTCTCGTTGGGAGACGCCCCGCGTAATGGCGTCGCTATGGGGTCGGTCGGCGGAAGGCCCGGGGGGCGCCGAGGTGGCGCCTTACGCGGCCGGGCAGGGCCGATGGCGCGGCGAGATCGCTGCGCAGAGGGTCATGTGGCAGTGCAGCATGGGAAAGTCAAGGAACTGTACCGTCTGCCACGGGATCGGTTATCGGCGTGTAGGCCTCAAGTCGGCATGTCCCGACGGTGGTCTGCAGACCCGGCACGACAAAGTTCAGTTTTCCGTTTCGCGTATTGATCGTGAACTGTCGATCAGGCTTGTCGACGAAGACGATCGCCTCGTCGGTCAGGCGGTTGATCGGCGCGAGCGTTTCCTTGCAGGCGTCGTCGTTCCAGCACCAGAGGTTTCGGTCCAAGTCTACTGAGTAGCGGCGCGTCACCTTGCGAGGAGGTGGCCGCACGCCGATGACCTGCGCCGTAATGGTGAGGGTGGCCTCGCAGGCATAGTCGAACTGCCGGGGCAGAGGCGCGGCGCTGGCGGCGGTCGTCAACAGCAAGGCGACGCCTACCGCGAGTTTGGGAAGGACGGTGTGGATCATCAGAACCGCTCCCCCACCATCGCCTCGCTCTTCGCCCACAGAGCGTCCGCCCGCGTCGGGTCGATCGCGTAGCCGCGCACGCCGCCGCGGCCGGTCTCCTGAAGTTCCGCCACGCCGCAGTCCTCGCAGTACTGTCCGCCGACCAGTTCGCCCGGCGCGGTGGCCGCCCATACGGACGTCGCCGCGCCCTGCGGGATGGTTTTCCAGGCGAAGGCCGGGGCGCCGGCCTCCTCGTTGGCGGTGTTGATCGAGCTGAGCATGTCCTGCACCAGCGTCGGCGTCATGTGCCGGCCGAGCTTGGTCTGGATGCCGCCCGGGTGAACGGCGGCGGCGCGGACGCCCCGCGCCCTGTGCCGCTTGTCGAAGCCGACCGCGAACAGGGCGTTGGCGGTCTTGGAGCGGCCATAGGCGCCGAACTCGGTGTACGGCGTCGTCTCGAAGTTCGGGTCGTCCAGGTCGACGTCGGAGAACCTGTGGCCGGCCGAGGACAGGCTGACGAACCGGCCGCCGTCCTTGATCAGGCCGGCGATGCGGTTGACCAGAACGAAGTGGCCCAGATGGTTGGTGCCGAACTGGGTCTCGAAGCCGTCGGCCGTCTTGCCCTGCGGGCAGGCCATGACGCCGGCGTTGGCGATGACGATGTCGAACTTGCGCCCGTCGGCCAGCAGCGCGTCAGCGCAGGCCCGCACGCTCTTCAGGTCGGCCAGGTCCAGCTGGACCAGCTCCAGCGATCCGCCGCTCGCGGCCTGGTCGCGCACGACCTGCGTCGCCGCTTCCGCCTTCTTCAGGTCCCGCGCGGCGCCGACCACCTGCGCGCCATGGGCGGCCAGCGCCCGGCAGGTCTCCACGCCCAGCCCGGCCGAGGCCCCGGTGACCAGCACCCGCTTGCCGGACAGATCGACGCCCGCGAGGACCTCGTCGGTGGTGGTGGTCGCGCCGAAGGTCATGGTGGTTTCCTTGCTCTTCTTTTCGTCATGGCCCGACTTGTTCGGGCCACCCATGAACACCGCGCTCTGGAAGGCGCGCGGGGACAGGGCGGATCATTCCCGCAAGCTCACCACGCATGGGTGGCCCGAACAAGTCGGGCCATGACGGCGGGAGGGTCGGGGACAGTTTCTCAGATCCCCACGCCGCCCACGGGCGTCATCTCGAATTGCTCGGGCCCGAAGCCGGCGATGATCGGCCGGGCCTTGGCGATGGCGGCCTGGACCGATGGCAGTTTCAGCGAGTTGGCGTGGTGCTGTTTCGTCTCCCACACCTCGTAGATCCAGACCGCGTCCGGCTCGGTCGCGGAGGTGGAGAGCACATAGAGGATGTTGCCCGGCATTCCGCCCGTGCCTTCGCCCAGGTAGCCGATCAGCTCGTCCCGCTTGCCCGGCGCGGCGATCAGCTTGCCGAAGAGGCCGTACTTGTCGCTCACATCGCTCATGGCGGCTCCCGGAATGGCGGCGGCCAGCGCCCCGCCGATGACGATCTGGCGTCGGTCGAACATGGAACGACCGTAGCGCTCCGTGAGTACCGCGGGGAAGGGGCGGCGCGAGTTTGGGGACATGCACTTCAGTGCGTGTCCCCCGCCGCTTGAAGCTGCAGGGGACACGTACCGAAAACGGTACATGTCCCCGTCCCCTGCGGCAGTTCCCGCCCTGATGCCTTGGCGGAGCATTGCGCGGTCGGTGACGCCGCCGGCGCCTTCTATCCTCTCCCTGTTGGGAGAGGGGGACCCTGCGGAGCAGGGTGGAGAGGGATGCGCAGGCGATCGGCGATCGGCCGCCGCGTTCGGCCTTCATCCCTGCCCGCGCAAGGAGTTCACGCACAAGCGCTTCCCGCTCCACCACCCTCCGGGTGGTCCCCCTCTCCCAAGGGGGAGAGGAAGAAATGGGGGGATAACTCAATTCTATCCCCCTCCTCGAAAGCCCGCTTACCCTTCAAAGGTCCCCGTCGCGGGGGAGGGCGTACGGATCCAGCCCGATGCGGCGGCGGGGAGTGGTCGAGCGGGACCAGGCGGAGGGGACGTAAGCCTCCGTTCCAGGCGTGCGCTGGTGTGCAGGCCTGCCCGTTCGTGGGCAGCAATTCGAGCCGACCGGAGAGGCCGGGCGGGGAGAGTCCGGGATAAAAGGGTGAACAGCCCTGCGCGTCCTGGGCCTGCGGGAGAACGGCCACGCGGAGCGTCAGTCTTCGTCGAAACGGCCCATGACTACCCCTATGCCGGGCGGAGGCCCGGCGCTCCGCCCCCTCCCCACCCTCTCCCTGCGAAGAGGCCGCGAAGCCGTGTCCGCCACAAAGCCGCCACCCCTGGACAACGGCCAGATCCTCGCCTTCATGAACGGAGCCGCCCGGTCGCAGACCTTCCGCCCGTGAGCCGGGCGCCGTGAAAAGGAGAGGGAGGGCCGACAACGCCCTCCCTTTTCCGTTGCCCAAACCTACGCCGGCGTCACTGTTCCCTTAACAACGATAATCTATCGGGGAGACGGCTGTGGCCGACCGCTACGACTACATCATCATCGGCGCCGGCTCGGCCGGCTGCGTGCTCGCCAACCGCCTCACCGAGGACGGGACCACCAAGGTCCTGCTGCTGGAAGCCGGCGGCAAGGACAAGTCCATCCTGGTGAAGATGCCGGCCGGGGTCGGCAGCCTGATCAAGGCCAAGGGCGACTACAACTGGGGCTTCTGGACCGAGGAGGAGCCGAACCTCAACGACCGCAAGCTCTGGTGGCCGCGCGGCAAGGGCTGGGGCGGTTCGTCCTCGATCAACGGCATGATCTACATCCGCGGCCACGCGCGCGACTATGACCAGTGGCGGCAGATGGGCCTGGCCGGCTGGGGCTACGCCGACGTGCTGCCCTACTTCAAACGCTCCGAGGGGCTCGATACCGGGGCCGATCCCTGGCACGGCGGCGACGGCCCGCTGCACGTCAGCCACGCCTCGACCCCCAACCCGATCTACAAGGCCGCCATCGACGCGGGCGCCCAGGCCGGTTACCTGACCACCAAGGATTTCAACGGCTTCCAGCAGGAAGGTTGGGGCCCCTACCAGCTGACCGTCAAGGACGGCGAACGCTGGAGCGCGGCCAAGGCCTACCTCTATCCGGCCCTCAACCGCCCGAACCTGACCTGCGTCACCGGCGCCCGGACCAGCCGCATCCTGCTGCAGAACAGCAAGGCGATCGGCGTCGAATACATCGTCGGGACCGAGGTGAAGACCGCCCATGCCGACGGCGAGGTGCTGGTCAGCGCCGGCGCCGTCCAGTCGCCGCAGATCCTGCAGCTGTCGGGCATCGGCGCGCCGGACGACCTCGCGCCGCACGGCATCAAGGTGCAGCATGAGCTGAAGGGCGTCGGCGCCAACCTGCAGGACCACCTGGACGTCTGCCTGTCCTGGGAATGCCCAAGCCGATCACCGCCTATTCGATGACCAAGGGGCTCAAGACCCTGGCCACCGGTCTCAACTACCTGCTCTTCAAGCAGGGCAGCGGTCGCCAGCAGATGCTGGAATCGGGCGCCTTCCTGCGCTCGCGCCCCGATCTGGACCGCCCCGACCTGCAGTTCCATACCGTGCTGGCCATCATGCAGGACCACGGCAAGGTCAGCGTCGGCAAGGACGGCTTCACCTTCCACGTCTGCCAGCTGCGGCCCGAGAGCCGTGGCCGCACCGGGCTGCGCTCGGCGGATCCGACCGATGATCCCACCATCTTCGCCAACTACCTGGCCACCGACGAGGACCGTCGCGCGGTCCGCGAAGGCGTCCGGATCGCCCGCGACGTGGCCAGCCAGTCGGCGCTCGACCCTTACCGCACCAGCGAGTACTCGCCCGGCAAGGACGTGAAGACCGACGCCGAGATTGACGCCTGGATCCGCGCCAACGCCGAGACGATCTACCACCCGGTCGGCACCTGCCGCATGGGCGCGGCCGGCGACGCCATGGCCGTGGTCGACGGCGACCTGAGGGTCCAGGGCATCGAGGGCCTGCGGGTCGTCGACGCCTCGGTCATGCCGACCCTGATCGGCGGCAACACGAACGCCCCGACCATGATGATCGCCGAGAAGATCAGCGACCTGCTGCGCGGCAAGCCCTTCCTGGCCCCGCAGGACGCCCCGGTGTTCGACGGCGAGACGGTGCGGGCGGCGTAGAGGCTTTGCGTGGTTAGCGACGCGGCCTTGCGGCCGCTCCTCACCATGACGAAGGTAGGGGCGACCCGCCAACCTTCGTCATCCTGAGGAGCGCGAAGCGCGTCGCGAAGGACGCACGGCCTGCATGCAAGGAGCCTCGCAAATGACCCACCGCCCCCTCGGCCGCAGCGGCCTGTCCATCGCCCCGCTCATGCTGGGCGGCAACGTGTTTGGCTGGACGGCGGACGAGAAGACGTCGCACGCCATTCTCGACGCCTTCGTGGCCGGCGGCTTCAACGCCATCGACACGGCGGACGTCTATTCGGGCTGGGTTCCGGGCCACAGGGGCGGCGAATCGGAGACGGTGATCGGGACCTGGCTGAAGGCCCGAGGCCGGCGCGATGATGTGATCATCGCCACCAAGGTCGGCATGTGGCCGGCCCAGCCCGGCCTGTCGGCGGCCAACATCGTGGCGGCCTGCGAGGGGTCGCTCAAGCGGCTGCAGACCGACTACATCGACCTCTACCAGTCGCACCGGGACGACGCCGACACGCCGCAGGACGAGACCGCCGAGGCCTTCGGCCGGTTGGTCAAGGCCGGCAAGGCGCGGGCGATCGGGGCGAGCAACTTCGACGCGGCCCGGCTGGGGTCGGCGCTGAAGATCGCCGCCGACCAGGGCCTGCCGCGCTACGACACGCTGCAGCCGGCCTACAATCTGGTGGACCGGGCGATCGAAGGGCCGCTGCAGCAGCTCTGCGTCGACCAGGACGTGGCGATCATCAGCTACTACGGCCTGGCCAACGGCTTCCTGACCGGCAAGTACCGATCGGTCGCCGACCTCGGGAAGAGCCCGCGCGGGCCGAGGTCGAAAGCGCTGCTGGAAAGCGAGCGCGGCCAGAAGGTCCTCGCGGCGCTGGATGCGGTTTCCGCCGAGCTCGGCGCCACGCCGGCCCAGGTGGCCCTGGCCTGGGTCATGGCCCGTCCCGCCGTGGCCGCGCCGATCGCCAGCGCCACCAGCCTTGAGCAACTCGACGAACTGATGGGCGCGGCCCGCCTTACGCTGGACGCCGGGCAGATGGCGCGGCTGGACGCGGCGAGCGGGTAGGGGGCTTGGCGCCTTAACCCACCAAACCCGTCATGGCCCGACTTGTTCGGGCCACCCATGAACGCGGCCGGTTTCCGGATGGCCCATGGCGCTGCGGACGAATGGCCAGAGCCATCACGCTTGGGTGGCCCGAACAAGTCGGGCCATGACGCGTAAGCAGGGGCAGCCTTGCCCCCGAAAAGCGAGACTCTGGAGACATATACTCTGGAGACAAATGGAGACATTCGGCCCCTTTGCGGGACATTGCCGCCGGCGAACCGCCCGCCGTTCATCCCCACCCGCTTCGCCGGCCTCATACTGGCCGGATGCAGGACCTCGAACAGGCCTTTGAACCCCCGCCGGGACAAGCGTCGCAAGGCGTCAGGTCCCGATGGGACGTTGGGGGCGGGCAATGCCGGCGGCGCGCGCCGGGCGCTGCACCGGGCGTCTATCCCCCTATCGACGAGGCGCGCGCCGGGGCATCGCGCGGCTACAGCGCGTCACGGAGACACTGGAGACACTTCAGCGCCCGCTTGAGCGTCCCGCGACGGCGTCAGGCGATCCGGCGACCGTCGACGGCGGCCAGCTTCAGCGACGGGGCCTCGGCGCCGTCGTCGGAGCGGGCGATGGCGGCGATGGCCAGCGCCCGGGCCGGGCGGCCCATCAGGCGCATCAGCGGCGCGGCCGGCTGCATGTGGCCAAGGAAGCGGTCGACCTCGCCGGTCGGTCCGGCGAGCGGCGCGAACAGGATCTCCATGCCCAGCGGGGGGACGCCGTCGGCCAGCACGTCGGCGTTGACGATCACGGGCTCGGGACGGCGGCGGGCGAACTCCAGCGCCGACTTCAGCTGCCAGCGGTCGCTTGTCCGCCAGAGCTCCAGCAGACACCGGCCGCGCAGGTCGCTCTGGTGCAGGTCGGCGATCATCCCGCCGACCAGCCGGAACGGATACAGGCCCTGGGCCGTGCGTCCGACGATGAAGGTCTGGGGCAGAAGCTGGTGGAACGCCATGGGGTCGATGTCGGCGCGGGCGGGCAGCCCGGCCTCGCCCCGACGGGACCGCCAATACTCCGTCAATCGTTCCGTGTTGGGATGGACCATGGTCCTGCCGTCCTTGGCGCGACCCCCGACGGTCGCATGGGGGTTGCAGGGAAGGTTCGGGCCAGGTCCGCAATGTCCCCTTTCGGGACGCGAAAGCCCGCTTCGGCGTGCTTCTTGCATGTGGGCGCGTGCGGATTTTGTTGAGGATTTGGACCATGGCGCCTCGAAACTGGTGGCTCGGACTGGCCGGCGGCGCTGTGCTGTGGCTGGCCTCCTCGGCGATGCCCGGTCAGGACGCCGCCGCGCAATGCTGCGCGCCGCCCCCGCCGCCGCCGTGCTGCACCCCGCCCGCGCCGCCGCCCTGCTGCACGCCGCCGGCGCCGCCGCCCCGGCCGCCCAGCCCTCCGGGCTGCTGCACCAGCGGAAATCGCACCAACGTCATCGTCAACAGCAGCGCCGTGGCCGTCGCCGTCAGCGGCGCCGGAGCCGGCGCGGCCGCCTACTACGGCGGCGGCGGGGGGGGGCTACTATGCGCCGCCCAGCGCCACCGGCGTGATCCAGGGTCTGGACGTCCAGGGCCTGCGCCGCACGCGCCAGGTCGCCTACGAGGCTACCCGCACCAAGACCCGCCGCGTCGTCATCCGGGCCTTCTGCCTGGACGACCGCGACATTCCCCATCCCGCCGCGCAGGTGTTTCCCGACCGGGACATCCAGGATGCCTATGACGGCGAGCTCTACCGCTGCATCGCCGGCACGCGGATGCAGATCACCATCGCCGAGTTCGCCGAGCGCATCACGTTCGACGGCGGCCAGACGATGATGTGCGCCAAGGGCGAGGCCCTGTACCGCACGCGCGGAACCGGCGCCGAGGGCGGCCAACTGGTCTGCCGTCCGCAAGCGCCGGCGCGGGAGTGCAACGAACGCAGCCTGCTCCGCCGCTTCGGCGCGGGCATGAAGGTTCTGACCATTGTGACGTTCGAGAAGTACACCGCCTACCGCGAGGAGGTGGTCACCGAATCGACCGCCTCGAGCTTCACCATGAGCCTTGATGGCGGCGTCGGCGGGGTCGTCTACTAGGCCTAGTCCTTCGGCAGCATGTCCGCCCGGACGATGCAGGCCTCCAGGATCGGCGCGTAGAGGTCCAGCGCCTCGCGCGGGGTCTTGCGGGGCCCGTCCGGCGGCGCCATCTGGGCCCGGTACTGGGCCTTGAGCTCCTCGCCGATGGCGGCGCTGACGGCGGGATCAACGGACGCCGCCACCTTGTCGGCGCGGGTCCGCAGCAGGGGATCGACCTGTTTCATCCGCTCATAGAGGGCCTTGTCCTCGTCGGTGACGATCAACGGCGTCGGCGCGGGGGGCATGAGCGAGCGGTAGACGCTGGTCGCCAGGGCGCAGCGCCCCAGCATCCGCAGCTCGCGCTCGGGCGCCTCCTGCGCCAGCGCCGGCGCGGCGACGGCGATCAGCCCCGCCGCAACGAGGCCGGCGGCTCTAATGGCCCGGCCGCTCACTGGACCGCTCCCGGGGCGGGCTTGCCCTCGGGCCGGACGACGAGCATCCAGGCCCGGTCCGGAGTCAGGTAGCGTCGCGCCGCGGCCTGGATGTCCTGCGGCGTGATCCGCTCGTAGCCGGCCATCACCGAGCGGGTGGCCGCCAGGCGGCGCGGATCGGTCTGGGCGCCGGCCAGCTCGTCGAGCCAGTAGTCATTGGTCTCGCGCGATTTGATCAGCCGCTCCAGCCGAGGCTTGCGGGCGCGGTCCATCTCGTCGGCGGTGGGGGGCTTGTCGCGAAGGTCGGCGGCGATCTTGTTCACATCGCGGTAGAAGCCGTCGATCAGCGCCGGCGGGATCTCCACCCTCGCCGACAGATACCCCCAGCCCGTCCAGACGTCGCTGGCGTTCCAGCCGACCGACGGAGAGTAGGTCGCGCCCTGGTTCTCCCGAAGCTCCTCGGTCAGCCGCAGGTCGATCACATCGCCGAGCAGGGCGGCGTTCCGGGCCTGTTGCACATCCGCGTAGAAGTCGTCCGTCCGCCAGGCGATATAGGCCACGGACTGGTCCTCCCGCCCCTTGTGGGTGAGGATCACCGGCGTCGTCACCGGCGCGGGGAAGCCGACCGAACCGGAGGGCGCTGCGCGCTGGTCAGGCCTCGGCGGCAAGGCCCCGAACGTGGCCGCCACCGCCGCAATGGCCTTCTCGACGGTTATGTCGCCGACGATCACCACCTCGATCGAGCCGGTCGTCAGGGATCTTGCGAGCGCGGCTTTCAGGTCCTCGGGACGGCTGGCGGCGATATCCTCCGCCGTCGGCCAGGTCCAGCGGCGGTCGCCGTTGTGCAGCAGACCGGCGAGGTCGCGGCTGAATACGCCGTTGTCCGTCGCCTGCCACTGCTCCGAAAGCGTGCCGGCGTAGGTGCGGGCGCGCTGGAAGGCCTCGGGACGCCAGCCCGGCTCGCTGGCGTAGGCGGCGAGGACCTGCATCTGCACCGCAAGGTCTTCGGGGCGAGTGGTCCCGGACAAGGCGTAGGCATCATCCTCGATGCCGAAGCGGGCGCCGTAGAGGCGGGAGGCGAGCACCCGCTCCATGTCCTCGGCGCTGATCTTCGCCAGGCCGCCTTCGATCACCGCCGACCCGGCCCAGTACATTGACTGGCGGTCGCCGGGCTGGGCGAGCAGGCCATCGCCGATCCGAACCTTCACCAGCACCTGGTCGTCCCGGAACTTGGTCGGCTTGACTGTCAGCCGGACGCCGTTCTCGAAGCGAACGAAGACCGAATCCAGGTCCGTGATGTCGCGTTGCTCGGCGACCTTGCCGACAGCACCGAACGACTCGTAGGGCCAGGCCATCTGGCGAGGGGCGGTCGGCGCGTCCACAGCCGTCTTTCGGGATGTCTCGAAAGCCTGGGCGACGGCGCGTTCGCCGCCTTCGATCGGAGTCGGGGTCGCCACGAAGACGAGCGGGCCGCCCCCTGAGAAGGTCGCCTTCAGCGCCTCCGAGACGGCAGAGGCCTTCAGGTCCTTGGTCACGGCTTCGAACAGCGCCAGATCCTGGGCGGGACTGGTTATGACGTCCCTGTCCGTCAACGTGCCCACCAGCTCGTTGGCGAGAGCGGGTGTCCTGCGCGTGGCGGCCGCGGCCGCGCGGGATTTCAGAGCCTGGCGATATTCCTCGATCTCCCTGTCGAGCTCGTCCTGACGAACGCCGAAGAGAACAGCACGGCGCTGCTCCTGCTCGACGGCGGTCAGGGCGGCCTTCCAGGCGCCGGGACGGGCGGTGACGGCCAGGGTGGTGACCTTGGCGGCCTTCACCTGATTGCCCGAGAAGGCGCCGGCGCTGAGGAAGGGCGCTTCTCCACTGCGGGCGATCGCTTCCAGTCGGCGGTTGAGAACCGCAAACCCCAACTGCTCGGTCCACTGTCGGCGGCGTTTTGCGACCGAATCCGCGGAAAGGTCGGCCGGCGTCGTCCAGCCGATCTGCAAGGTCGTCGACGAGCCGGGCTCGACGACGATCATCGTCTCAAGATCGCGTTTGGCGACCGGTCCCATCGCCGGCTCTGCGCCGTCGGGGTGCGAATTGCGCCAGTCGCTGAAGGTCGCCTTGATCCGGGCTTCCATGGCGTCGAGATCGAAGTCGCCGACCGCCACGAAGGTGGCGCGCTCCGGACGATAGTAGGCGTTGTAGAAGGCCGCGATTTCCGAACGGGGCGCGGTCTTCAGGACCTCCACCGTGCCGATCGGGAACCGCTCGGGCGGACGCTGGCCCTTCAGGATGAAGCCCAAGCGGGCCTTGAACACCCGCCAGCCGGGGCTGTCGCGATTGCGCTCCTCCGACAGCACGACGCCGCGCTCACGGTCCACGGCCGCCGCGTCGATGAGCAGTTCACTGGCGGTCTCGCGAAGCACCTTCAGGGACAGATCGACGGTGGCGTCGTCTGTCTGGGGCAGGTCCAGCTTGTAGATCGTTTCCTCGAAGTCCGTTGAGGCGTTGGTGTCGGCGCCGAACGCAAGGCCCTGCCGCTCCAGCATCTTCACCATCTCGCCCTCCGGGATGCCCTTCGAGCCGTTGAAGGCCATGTGCTCAAGGAAGTGGGCGAGGCCGAGTTGGGCTTCGGACTCCATAAGTGAGCCGGCGTCGAAGCGAAGACGGAACGACGCCTGTCCCGGCGGCGTGGCGTTCTTGACCAGAGCGTAGCGCATGCCGTTTGGCAGCACGCCGAAGCGAACGCCCGGATCGGCCTCGATATCTGAGGTCGCCTGCGGCCAGGTCCCCGTAGCCGGCCGCCCGGCTACGGGCGCGACCGGCTCGGTCGGCGTGGCCTTGTCGGCCCCGAACGAGGGCAGGCGAGGGAGGTCAGGAAGGCGATCCTTGAGGCCCGCGCAGGCGGCGAGGGACAGGACCATCACGGCGGCGAGTGCCGGCCGGGTGAAACGGATCATGTGGTGATGGGTCTCGGAAACTCTTCAAGAGCGTTGGCGTTCACATTCGCCGGGCCCAGCGGCGAAGGCAAGGCCGCTTCGGGGCGGCGCGGAGGCCGGGCGTTGCCAGCTGTTCGCCGCGTTGTTCAGCCTCAGCGTGGCTGGTAGGTACGACCGCCGAGGATCGGTGACGCCCGGACTGGCCTCAGGAGCGGGGATGACGATGGAATCGGCGCCGGTGAAGACGTCGCTGAGCCCGTCGCTGCGGGACCTCTTTCTGACCTCGCTTCGGATCGGCTGCCTGGGTTTCGGGGGACCGGCCGGCCAGATCGCGCTGATGCACCGTGTGTTCGTCGACGAGAAACGCTGGATCGACGAGGCGCGCTACCTTCACGCTCTGAGCTTCTGCACCCTTCTGCCGGGTCCTGAGGCGCAACAGCTCGCCACCTACGTCGGCTGGACGCTGCGCGGCGTCGTCGGTGGTCTGATCACCGGGCTGATGTTTGTCATGCCTGGCGCGGCTGTCGTCCTAGCGCTGTCATGGCTTTATGCGTCGCACGGTGAGGCGCCATTGGTTGCCGCAGCCCTGACAGGGGTCAAGGCGGCTGTCCTGGCGTTGGTTGTCGAGGCGCTCACGCGCGTAGGAAAGCGGGCTCTCAAGGGGCGCGCCGATCTGGTTGTGGCAGTGGCCGCCTTCGTCGCTCTGACCTTGTTCGGCGCGCCATTCCCGGTGGTTATCCTGGCTGCGGCGATCCTCGGTCTGATGCGGCCGCCCGGGAGTCAGGGTCTGGACCCCGGTCCGGTCGCCGCGTCGCCCCGGAAGCGGGATCTGGCGATCACTGTCGTGGTCTGGTCAACGCTATGGCTGGCGCCCCTGGCCGCCTCGGCGGTCCTGCTGGGGCGCGGACACTGGTTGACGCAGCTTGGCGGCGTCTTCGCCACCCTGGCCGCGACCAGCTTCGGCGGCGCCTACGCGCTGCTGGCCTGGCTGCAGCAACAGGCGGTCGAGACTCACGGCTGGCTCGAGGCTCGGCAGATGGTCGACGGGCTGGGGCTGGCGGAGACGACGCCCGGGCCGCTGGTGCTGGTCAATCAGTTCGTGGGGTTCATGGCCGGCTGGGGGCAGGGGGGCAGTCCCGGCTGGGCTTTGGCCGGAGCCGGCATGGCGCTATGGCAGACGTTCGCGCCGAGCTTTCTCTTCATCTTCGCCGGCGCGCCCTACGCGGAGCGCCTACGTCGCAGCCGGGCGGCGCGGGGGGTGCTGGCGGCGGTCATGGCGGCGGTGCTAGGCGTCATCGCCAGTCTGGCGCTGTGGTTCGCGATCCACGTGCTGTTCTCCCACGTCGAAACCTTCTCGACGCCATGGGGATCTCGGCTGTCACTGCCAGACCTGGCCTCCTTTGACCCGCTTACAGCGTTGTTGTCTGTCGCGGCCGGCCTGGCCCTGATGCGGCTCAAGGCCAACGTTGTGCTGGTGATCGTCGCCTGCGCGGCAATCGGCCTGATGCGAGGCTTGCTGGCCTAGTTGCCCGGCTGGGTGACGTAGAAGTTGGCGTTGTTGCCGATCGCGGTCGAGGTGCTGTTGATCAACCGACCTGCACCGTTGACGGTCGTGGTCGAGGTCGCCCCGACATCGGCGCTGTTGGTCTGGGCGTTGCCGATGCTCATCGACCCCGCGCAGCTTGAGCAGCTGTAGGCGGTGGCGTCGTTGCCGACGGCCGTGGCGCGGCTGTAGCTGTCGTAGCCTTCCTGGCCCGAGAAGCCGGCGACCGCTTCGACGCCGCCGCCGGTGTTGAGCTGGACATTGTCCAGCACGACTGCCTCGCCGGTGTTTCCGGCCAGGGTGGAGTTGCCGACCGCATAGGCGGTCGCGGACCCGGCGCCGAACTGCCAGGCGCTGCCCTCGGCCTGAGCCCTGACGTAGGCCTCATTGTACTGGTTGGCGGAGACGTCCAGCAGCGGGCCTTCATTCACAGCCCCGACGATGTTGCCGCCGGCCGTGGCGCTGGTGCTCGCCGTCTGGGCGTTGCCGTAGGCGGTGAACTGGCTGGCCTGCACCAGGTCGCCGGTGTTGCTCTGGCTCACCGCGATCCGGGCGGCCGAAGTGTCCGTGCCCACCAGACCGACGTTATTGCCTGCGGCCACCCCCGACACGTCTGCCGTTCCGGAGACGTACTGAACAACCGCGCCCCCGTCGGCGAGCACGTCGGCTGCGCTGGTCTGGTTGACCCGCACGCCGGCAGAGCCATTGGTGAGGCCCAGGGAGGCTGTATTCGACATCGCCGTGGTGGCGACGCCCAGGTCGCCCGCCGACGCGGTCTCGGCCTCCACGTAGCCCTGCGCGGTTACATCGGGCGAGAAGGTCGCGATCTGGGAGAGCACGCCGGTCATTGTTGACTGGGTGACCGAGGCGTCGGCGCTGTTGCCCGTAGCGCTGGTGTTGACCTGCGACGCCTCGCCAAGGCCGTCGGACACGTTGACGGTCGTCACGGCCCGCGCCGAGGCGGCCATGGTCTGGTTCGACGTGATGGCCATGTCGACGCCCTCGGCGCCGGCCAGCACGCTGTTGCCGGTCGCGGTCGTCTCCGCGCCGACGCCTTCCTCGACCTCGACCACATTCAGGGTCTGGTTCGAGAAGATGTCGCCCAGCTGGACCTGATTGTTGAGGACCGTGGCGTCCTGGGCGTGGCTAGTACCGGCCGCGCAGGCCACCAGCATCGGGATCACGGCGATCGCTCCAGCGAGACGGTTCTTCGCGGGTCGAGGCATTGTTGGTCCCCAGGTTATTGTACGCGGGCGTAAAGCCGCCGGTGACGCCGAACGTGCCGCCGCCCAGCGGGTCGCTGGTCAGGCAGGATTGCGGACCGGGCATGCCGTAGAGATTGGCCGACATTTCAACGACCGCCCGCTCCACCAGGGCGCGGACGCCCAGTTGCAGCGGCTCGAGCGCGCCGGAGCCGGCCGAGACGTCAAAGACGTTCCCGTTCAGGAAGTCGAAGAGACCGATGCCGATCTCGCGACCGACGATCTGCTTCTGGTAGGAGATGACGTCGACGACCTCGAGCGTGCGGCTGTTCACCAGCCGCAGATCCATGGCGATATTCATCACGAAGATGCGGTTGCGGAAGGTGCCCTTGAGCCCGTCCGAGTCGGTGTCGCCGGCGGCGGCGTCCATGCCGGTCGACCGGATATTGTAGTTGAGCTCGGTTATGCCGCCCACGACGTGGAAGTCGGACCCCGGCATCTGGCCCGAGTAGATCTTGCGCGGCTCGGACGGACCTTCCGCGCTGGGCGTGGGCCCGTCGCCGATCAGCTTGTTGTTGGTGTATTTGAGCTCCAGCTCGGTCACCGAGGTGTCGAACCGCTCGACCATCGGCATGCCGGCCTTGGCGAAGGCGCTCATGGCCATCAGCGAGGCGCCCTGGGTCAGCTTGCGCCCGGAGCCGTCAGCCTCTTCCTTGCCGGTGTAGTCGCCGATGCGGCCGATCGCGATGCGCGGGGCCCTCAGATTGTATTGCCGCGCGTACTGGCCGATGCAGACCAGCGCCAGGGAATAGGGCGTCGGGTTGGAGGTCACCGGCGCCGTGCCGATCGGTTTGGCGTAGAGGCCGCTGGGCCCGGCGACCGGTGTCGCGCAGGCCGACAGCGCCAGGGCGCAGGCGGAAAGGGCGGCGCCGGCCCGGGTTCCGGTCAGGATGGTCATCAGTTGCCCCCGACTCCGCCGCTCGTGCTCGAGCCGGCGGAGACATTGCCATTGTTGGTCTGGCTGGAATTGACGATGACCGTGTTCCAGTTGCCCTGGGTCACGACCACGAGGTTGTTGCCGATGGCTGTGGAAGAGCCGCCCAGCGCGCCGACGCCCGACATGCTGCCCGAAACGCCGCCGCCGGAGCGGGCAAAGACGCTTTGATCCTCACCGGTCTGGATCACGCCATCGACGATCAGGCGGTTGCCGTTCGCGTCGCGTCCGCCGAAGTCGGTCAGGCGGTTCTCCTCGCCCGACGCGCGACCGTAGCCGGCGTTCATCGAGGCGGAGTTGGTCGTCATTGTCTGGGCCTGGGCGGCCGTGGTCAGGCCAACGCCTGCCACAAGGGCGACGACGACCGTCTTCAGAGGGTGCGCGACCATGGCAGGAACTCCGTACGGATAAACAGACGCGCCTGCAGGCAAGCAATGGTCGTGCCAAAACAGGACAGCCCTCATCCTGAGCGCGAACCTCATGCGATTTGGTTAAGGAAACGGGGCGCGGCCGTTGGCGCGGGCCGGCGGCGACACGGGTTCACCGCCGGAATGGCGGGGATTCCCCCTCCGGCCAGGCAGGCCTTGCCGGGCGCTCCACGACGACGTGACCCGGAGTTCATTGATTCCCGGCCCGTATTGCGAGACGCTTCCCCATAAGAGGAAAAGTGAGGGAGGAGAAAGCGTGCTCGTTTCACAGATCCTGAGGGGCAAGGGGGACCTTGTCTTTACAGCGGGCCCCGGGGAGACGGTCGGCGCGGTGGCGGCGCTGCTGCACTCCCGCAAGGTCGGCGCGATGATCGTCGTCGACGCCGAAAGCGTCGTCGGCATCGTTTCCGAGCGCGATATCGTTCGAATGGTGGCTGAGGACGGCGCCGGCGCCTTGGGCAAGCCCGTGAGCATCTGCATGACGCGGGACGTGGTCTTCGCCACGCCGGAGGAGACCGTCGACTCACTCCTGACCCGAATGACCGATCGGCGGATTCGGCATCTGCCCGTCCTGCGCGATGGTCGACTCGCCGGAATCGTATCGATCGGCGATCTGGTGAAGCACAAGATCAGCGAGGTCGAGGCCGAGGCCGACGGCCTGAAGGCCTATATCGCGGCCGGCTGAGTTGGATTCGAGGGGATTTCCGTGGCGCCGGCCTTGGCGGCGTCCGCCAAGCTGTAGCGGTCAAGCACATCGGACGTCGCATCGCGCGCGCGCAACAGTGCTTCTCGCAGAGAGCAGGTGGCCAGGTCCGGACAGTCGTCACACTTGCGGAAGGCGGTCCGGCTTACGCAGGGCGCCAGAGCCAGGGGGCCGTCGATCACGCGGATCACCTCGGCAAAGGTGATGGAATCGGCTGATCGCGCCAGGACGTAGCCGCCGAACTTCCCGCGCCGGCTGCGAACAAGGCCCCTGCGCGACAGCTCCAGAAAATCGCCTCCAGAAACTTTCGCGGCGCGTCGGCCGCTACAGCCAGGTCGGATGCGGTTTTCTGATCGCCGTTCTCGCGCGCCAGCGCGACGAGCGCGCGCAGTGCGTAGCGGGCCTTGTGCGAAAGCATCTTCTTCTTTGTCTCCCTCGGGCCGTCATCGCAGGGCGGGGAGGCGGGGCGCAAGGGGATGGCGCCGTGATGCCTCTATAGAGTGATCCTGGACGGGACTCCGGCGCTCCGGGAACGCTGTTTCCGACAAAAGCGCGCGACAGGGCTTGCCAGCGTCCGAGCCGGGCGGATATACGCCGCACCTCGCTCGGGGCCACGGCCAGCCGGCGCGGATCTGGAGCCGAAAGGCCCTTGATTTTCGCAAGGCCAGCCGCTAGTTTCCGCAGCCTCAATCGACTCGGTGATGGAACCAAGAGGGAAGCTCCTCAGCGGCCCTTCACCCTGTTTGCGCCCTACGACAGGCCTTCGGCCCCGAGTTGGCGAAAGCAGAAAAGAGCGGTTGACGGAGGATCGCTGCTTCGCCTAGAAGCGCCGCTCCTCGCCGGACCGGAAGTTTTCGGAACGGCGCTTCAAGAAGGCGGCCTTACTTTCTAAGTAAAGGCGGTTGACTTGAAAAAGGTGTTTCAGTAGAGACGCCGCTCCCTGGGAAGGTCGAAGAGTTCTTCGACGCATCGGGGCAAGAAGATCGGTTCTTCTAGAAAAGAACTGGTTGACTTGGTTCAGCGGTTTCCTTAGAGACGCCGCTCCCGCTTCTCCGGTCCGCCGGGTCGGCGGGGCCCGAAGAAACCGGAACGCTTCGAAAGAAGTCGGTTGACACGGAAATCTGGAGCGACTAGATACGCCGCTCCTCGCCGCCACCGGGCGTTAAACGGTGG
>CBDIPM010000002.1:0-40000 GCA_965283745.1 Caulobacteraceae bacterium | reverse complement strand
ACTTCGGTCAGGGCCGGGTTTGGTCGATCGTTAAAAGGTATAATGATCTGAATACATAGGGTCATTAAGCAAACCCGGGGAACTGAAACATCTCAGTACCCGGAGGAAAGGACATCAACCGAGACTCCCGTAGTAGTGGCGAGCGAACCGGGACCAGGCCAGTGCTGTCGTGACATAAAGCCGAACGCTCCTGGAAAGAGCGGCCATAGTGGGTGATAGCCCCGTAGGCGTCAAATAGCGACAAACTCGAGTAGGGCGGGACACGTGAAATCCTGTCTGAACATGGGGGGACCACCCTCCAAGCCTAAGTACTCCTCAATGACCGATAGTGAACAAGTACCGTGAGGGAAAGGTGAAAAGCACCCCGACGAGGGGAGTGAAATAGAACCTGAAATCGGAAGCCTACAAGCAGTCGGAGCCACCTCGCGTGGTGACGGCGTACCTTTTGTATAATGGGTCAGCGACTTCATGTGCCGTGCAAGCTTAAGCCGTTAGGTGTAGGCGCAGCGAAAGCGAGTCTGAATAGGGCGAATAAGTACGTCGCATGACGACCCGAAACCAGGTGATCTATCCATGAGCAGGTTGAAGGTTGGGTAACACCAACTGGAGGACCGAACCCGTGAATGTTGAAAAATTCTGGGATGACTTGTGGATAGGGGTGAAAGGCCAATCAAACCTGGACATAGCTGGTTCTCCGCGAAAACTATTTAGGTAGTGCGTCGGATGTATTCCTTGGGGGGTAGAGCACTGGATGGATGCGGGCGGCGCGAGCTGTACCAACTCTAACCAAACTCCGAATACCCAAGAGAACTGTCCGGCAGACACACGGCGGGTGCTAACGTCCGTCGTGAAAAGGGAAACAACCCTAACCATCATCTAAGGCCCCCAAGTTCTGGCTAAGTGGGAAACGATGTGGGATTGCTTTGACAACCAGGATGTTGGCTTAGAAGCAGCCATCATTTAAAGAAAGCGTAACAGCTCACTGGTCAAGCGATCCTGCGCGGAAAATGTAACGGGGCTCAAGCCAGACGCCGAAGGTATGGGTTTGCAGTTTACTGCAAGCGGTAGCGGAGCGTTCCGTAAGCCTGCGAAGGGAAGGCGTGAGCCTTCCTGGAGGTATCGGAAGTGAGAATGCTGACATGAGTAGCGACAAAGAGTGTGAGAGACACTCTCGCCGAAAGACCAAGGGTTCCTGCGTAAAGCTAATCTGCGCAGGGTTAGCCGGCCCCTAAGGCGAGGCCGAAAGGCGTAGTCGATGGGAACCAGGTGAATATTCCTGGGCCAGTTGGAAGTGACGGATCTCGTAAGTTGTCAAACCTTATTGGATTGGAATGGCAGCGAAGAGGTCCCTGGAAATAACTCCAACAGAGACCGTACCCGAAACCGACACAGGTGGTCAGGTAGAGTATACCAAGGCGCTTGAGAGAACTATGCTGAAGGAACTCGGCAAATTGCACGCGTAACTTCGGGATAAGCGTGACTCTGCTTAGGGCAACCTTTGCAGAGTGGCACAAGCCAGGGGGTAGCGACTGTTTATCAAAAACACAGGGCTCTGCGAAGCCGCAAGGCGACGTATAGGGTCTGACGCCTGCCCGGTGCCTGAAGGTTAAAAGGAGGGGTGCAAGCTCTGAATTGAAGCCCAGGTAAACGGCGGCCGTAACTATAACGGTCCTAAGGTAGCGAAATTCCTTGTCGGGTAAGTTCCGACCTGCACGAATGGCGTAACGACTTCCCCACTGTCTCCAGCATAGGCTCAGCGAAATTGAATTCCCCGTGAAGATGCGGGGTTCCCGCGGTCAGACGGAAAGACCCTATGAACCTTTACTGCAGCTTCGCCTTGGCGTTAGCAACAACATGTGTAGGATAGGTGGGAGGCTATGAAACCGGGGCGCCAGTCTCGGTGGAGCCAACCTTGAAATACCACCCTTATTGTTGTTGACGTCTAACCGCGGCCCGTTATCCGGGTCCGGGACATGGCGTGGCGGGCAGTTTGACTGGGGCGGTCGCCTCCCAAAGTGTAACGGAGGCGCGCGATGGTGGGCTCAGACCGGTCGGAAATCGGTCGTCGAGTGCAATGGCATAAGCCCGCCTGACTGCGAGACTGACAAGTCGAGCAGAGACGAAAGTCGGCCATAGTGATCCGGTGGTCCTGCGTGGAAGGGCCATCGCTCAACGGATAAAAGGTACTCTAGGGATAACAGGCTGATTTTGCCCAAGAGTCCATATCGACGGCAAAGTTTGGCACCTCGATGTCGGCTCATCACATCCTGGGGCTGGAGCAGGTCCCAAGGGTTCGGCTGTTCGCCGATTAAAGTGGTACGTGAGCTGGGTTCAGAACGTCGTGAGACAGTTTGGTCCCTATCTGCCGTGGGTGTACGAAGCTTGAGAGGATCTGTCCCTAGTACGAGAGGACCGGGATGGACACACCTCTGGTGGACCTGTCGTGGCGCCAGCCGCGCAGCAGGGTAGCTAAGTGTGGAATAGATAACCGCTGAAAGCATCTAAGCGGGAAACTAACCTCAAAACAAGGCTTCGCTGAGAGCCGTAGTAGACTACTACGTTGATAGGCCAGGTGTGGAAGTGCCGCGAGGCATGCAGCTTACTGGTACTAATCGCTCGATCGGCTTGATCGTTCTTAGTTGAACTCATGAAGCGCACTCTAATAATTGTTTGCCTTTCGATGATGTCTTCACACTCGTATCTGAAATGATGCGGGTTTCAATGTATCCCTTCCGCCGACCTGGTGGCTATGCCGGGGGTTCCCCACCCGATCCCATTCCGAACTCGGTCGTTAAGTCCCCCAGGGCCAATGGTACTTCGTCTCAAGGCGCGGGAGAGTAGGTCGCCGCCAGGTCCGCCGAGGGGATAAATTGAAAGTCTGACTGACCCTTCCTTTACGATGTCTTCCCGGTTTGCCGCGGGATGGAGCAGCCCGGTAGCTCGTCAGGCTCATAACCTGAAGGTCGCAGGTTCAAATCCTGCTCCCGCAACCATCTTTCTACAAAACCCGTCAGGCTCAGGCTTGGCGGGTTTTGTCGTTTCCGGACCATTTCCCGATGCCTGGAGGCTTGATCGGCTCGCCGAAGAGCGTGAACCTGCCCTCACCGGGGGCTCCAATGTCCATAACGCGCACTCTGATCCTGCTGTCCGCAGCGACGGCCATTGTCGCCGGCCCCATCCCGGCTGCCGCCAGGCAGACGGCGGCGGGACCGCCGCCCGCAGCCGCCGCCGATCAGTCCGACGAGTCCGGGGTGATAGGCCACTTGATCTGGCCGACCTGCTCGGTGGTGGCCGCCTGAAGGGCGCTCCGCTGGAGGCCGCGATCCTGAAGGCGTCCCACTACCCGCTCGGCAGCAGAGAGAACCCCGTTCGCGTGAGCATGCCGCGGGGCCAGCAGGCCTATCTGCGCCGCCTTCGCTGCTCAGACGACAAGGCGCCGCAGTTTGAACGCGTCGGCAGTTTCGGTCCCGGCGTGTTCGGCTCGATCATCGACGGCTATCGCGTGACCTGCGCCGCGGGCGCCCAGCCGGTCGAAAGCACGATCTTCATGGATATGTACCACCCCGACCATATCGAGACCGCCGCGCCGCCGGGCTTCACCTTCAAGCTCAGGGCGGCGCAGCCCTGAATATCGCCCCGACTCCGTGTCATGTTGTTGCGGTCGGCCGCAGCCGTGACCACCGCTTTTCCAAAGTGGAAGAGCCCGCGATCACCTTGCTGGCGGGGCTTGGCGTTGAGGGAGACTGTCATGCGGGTCTGACCGTCCAGCATCGGTCGCGGGTGGCGCGCGACCCCGACCAGTCCAATCTGCGGCAGGTCCACCTGATCCACGCCGAGTTGCTCGAGGCCCTTGTCGCACAAGGGTTCAGGATCGGGCCGGGCGACATGGGCGAGAACATCACCACCCGCGGCCTCGATCTGCTGGCCCTGCCGACGGGCGCCCGGCTCACGATCGGGCAGGCCGTGATCGAGGTTACCGGCCTGCGAAACCCCTGCCAGCAGCTGAACCACTTTCAGCCAGGCCTGATGTACGCCGTACTCGATCGGGACGCCGAGGGCGGCCTGGTCCGCAAGGCCGGCGTCATGGGGATCGTGGTCGCCGGCGGCGAGGTCCGTCCCGGCGACGCCATCGCGGTTGACCTTCCGCCGCCGCCGCATCGGCCGCTGGCGCCGGTCTGACTTCAGGCGCCCGGCCGGCGATCGGGCAGTGGCCAGCCCGGCCCGCGGGCTGTATCCGGAGAACGGGCCGACGCGGTCGCGGCCCGCGACGCGAACGCGCCGTCGGCGGCGCATTGGAACCTGCTGCGATGAGCTACATCACTGTCGGCGGCCTCAACCTGTGGGTCGAGCGGAAGGGCGAGGGTGAGCCCCTGCTGTTCATCTCCGGCAGTGGCGGCGACCTGCGCAACAAGCCCAACGCCTTGGACGGTCCGCTGGCCTGTCAGTTCGAGATGGTCGCCTACGACCAGCGGGGCCTCGGTCGCAGCGACAAGCCCGACGGCCCCTATGCCATGGCCGACTACGCAGCCGACGCCGCCGGGCTGCTCGACGAGCTGGACTGGGCGACGGCCAATGTCGTCGGCGTCTCCTTCGGCGGCATGGTCGCCCAGGAGCTGGCCATCCGCTATCCGGACCGGATTCGCAGGCTGGTGCTGTGCTGCACCTCGCCCGGCGGCGAGGGCGGCGCGTCCTACCCCCTTCACACACTGATCGGCATGGATCGGGAGGCGGAGGCGAGGCTGATGATCCCCATCTCCGATACGCGCCACGACGCCGCCTGGCAGTCCGGCAACCCGGACGCCTACCGAATGATGATGGATCTGCGGACCAGCGATCCCTGGGCGGAGGAGCCGCGCCGGGCCATGGGCGCGGAACTGCAGTTGTTGGCGCGAAAGGATATGGATGCGTGGGACCGGCTGACGTCGATCACCGCCCCGACTCTGGTGTGCGGCGGCCGCTACGACGGCATCGCGCTGCCGGAAACCCAGGCCCGCCTGGCCGAGCGGATCCCCAACGCCCAACTTCGCATGTTTGAGGGCGGCCACATGTTCCTGATCCAGGATCGCGCCGCCTTTCCCGCCATCTCCGGCTTCCTGCAGGACCAATGACCGACGTCGTCATCATCGGCGCCGGGCACAACGGCCTGGTCTGCGCCTTCTATCTCGCGGCGGCGGGGTTGAAGGTAACCGTGCTTGAACGCCGCGCGGTGGTTGGCGGGGCGGCCGTCACGGAAGAGTTCCATCCCGGTTTCCGCAACTCGGTGGCCAGCTACACGGTCAGCCTGCTCAATCCGAAGGTCATCGCCGACCTGGAGCTGCCGCGGCACGGCCTGCGAGTCATTGAGCGCCGGGCCGCCAATTTCCTGCCCCGTGAGGACGGCTATCTGCTGACCGGCGAGGGCCGGACCAGGGCGCAGGTGGCCAAGTATTCGGCGCGCGACGCAGAGCGACTGGACGCCTACGACACCCGCCTGGAGGCGATCGCCGACGTGCTGCGCGCCGTCATTCTGCAAACGCCTCCCAACATGGTGGAGGGCGGGATCGCCGCCGCCATTCCCGAGATCCTGAAGAGCGCGGGCCTGGCGCGGCGTATTGCCGGCCTGGATCTGACCGCGCGCCGCGATCTTCTGGCGCTGTTCTCGCAGTCGGCCGGCGACTGGCTGGACGGCTGGTTCGAGAGTGACCCGATCAAGGCCGTGCTCGGCTTCGACGGCGTCGTCGGCAACTATGCCAGCCCCTATACGCCGGGCTCCGCCTATGTGCTGCTGCACCATGTCTTTGGCGAGGTGAATGGCAAGAAGGGCGCTTGGGGCCACGCCATCGGGGGCATGGGGGCGATCACCCAGGCCATGGCGGCGGCGTGTCGCGAGAAAGGTGTCGACATCCGCACGAGCGAGGGGGTCGCCGAGATCCTGACCGGGAAGGGCAGGGCCACCGGCGTGGTCACCGATTCCGGCGAACGGATCGACGCCCGTGCGGTCGTGTCGGGCGCCCACCCGAAGATTACATTCGAACGTTTGCTCGACCCGGCCCTGCTTCCGGAAGATTTCCGGGAACGCATCGGACGCTACCGGTCGGGATCAGGCACGTTCCGGATGAACGTCGCGCTGTCGGAGGCGCCGCGGTTCACGGCCCTGCCCGAGTTTGGTGACCACCTGACCGCAGGGATCATCATTGCCCCGGATCTGGCCTATATGGATCGGGCCTTTCTTGATGCGCGCCGTGACGGCTGGTCGCGGGAGCCCATTGTCGAGATGCTGATCCCCTCGATCCTGGACGACAGCCTGGCGCCCGAGGGCCAGCATGTCGCCAGTCTGTTCTGCCAGCATGTCGCGCCAACTCTGCCGGATGGTCGCAGTTGGGACGACTGTCGCAACGAAGTCGCCGATCTGATGATCGCCACGGTCGATCGATGGGCGCCAGGCTTCAAGGCGTCGGTCATTGGCCGACAGGTCAAGAGCCCGCTGGATCTGGAACGCGAGTTCGGTCTGATCGGCGGCGACATCTTCCAGGGCGCGCTCAGTCTGGACCAACTGTTCTCCGCGCGGCCGGTGCTCGGACACGGCGCCTACCGCTCCCCGGTCCTTGGACTCTACATGTGCGGCGCGGGAACGCATCCGGGTGGCGGCGTCACCGGAGCGCCAGGCCACAACGCGGCGCGTACCGTCCTTAAGGATATCCGCCCGCGTTAGTTATCGGCGGCAACCAATTCCGGACGGGCCCGTTGAGAACGGCGGGCGGTCGGGGCTAGCATTTGAACAATCTCGTGAATTTTTGTCGAGCAGCGTTCTGCGAACGGTTGTTTGCACCCCCATTTTGAGGGATGTTCCGTCGCCGTCGATGGCTATGTTGTCGACGGAACCAAGGGGACTGGATGTTCGGCAATAAGGCAAGGCGTAGCGCGTTCGATCGCGAGGTGCAGATCGAGATCGAGATATTGCGCAAGTTGCACGGCGACGGCGCTGCGCAGGTGGCCAAGGAAAAGGCCGCAAGGCCGACCAACCGCACCGCACGCCGCAAGGTGCTCGAGGAAGCGGCGCGCCAACTGAACAACGAGCCTCAAGCGCGGCGCACTCTGGCGGCGCGCCTCTTCGGCTGACGCAATCTGGCGACTACCTGCGCGGCCGTGCGGCCTGCCGGACTACTCAGCCGCCGGTTTTTTCCCCATGCCCATGGCTTCGAGGATCTCAGGGCGGATGTTGTCCACGCCCTTTTCCTGGATGTGCTGCGCCACGCGCGCGCCGACCGCGGCCATGGCCTCGCCGATGAAGCGCGGACGGTTTTCGGCCGCCCACTTCAGCGAGGCTTCGCGGTTCTCGTTCAGGCCCTGGAATTTCGGGACCACGTAGCGGGCCATCAGCTCGTAGGACTTCTTCTTGCGGTCCCATTCAGCCCAGTTGTGGTCCATGAACAGGAAAGCGCCGAAGCCGCCCGACTGCTTCTCGAGCCGTTCGATCTGGGCGATGGCGTCGTCCGGCGTGCCGATGACGGCCATGCCGGACGCGATCAGGGCGTCGACCGGGTCGCTGCCGTCCTGCGGGGCCAGCGGCAAGGCCGCGACTTCCTGGAAGTAGTACAGCCAGTTCTGGAGGCCGAACCGGACGTCCTCGCGGGCCTGTTCGCGGGTTTCGGCGATGTGCATCGGCCCGACCAGGCGCCAGCCTGAACGGTCCATGGTGTGGCCGGTCTCGCGGGCCTTTTCCTCGGCGATCGCCCAGTTCGAGGCGAGGGCGTTGAACCCGCCGCTCTGCGTGGCGCCGATGGACAGCAGGCCAAGGCCATGGCGGCCCGCCGCCGAGGCGCCGGTCGGCGAGACCTGGCTCGCCGCGCAAATCTCCACCGACGGCCGGCTGTACGGCGTCATCTGCAGGCGCGCTTCGTTCAACTCGAACCAGTCGGTCTTCTTCGTCACCTGCTCGCCGCGCAGCAGGGGCACAAGAACGTCGATAGCCTCGTCCATGCGGTCGCGCTGGGCGCTGACCGGGATGCCCATCATGAACGCGTCGGAAGGCAGGGCGCCGGGGCCGACACCGAACATCACCCGGCCGCGGGTGATGTGGTCCAGCTGGTTGATGCGGTCGGCGAGCATCAGGGGATGATGATAGGGCAGGGACGCCACGCCGGTGCCGAGCTTGATGTGCTTCGTGCGTTCCGCGACCGTGGCGATGAACAGTTCCGGGCTGGCGATCAACTCGTAGCCGGCGGAGTGATGCTCACCGATCCAGGCTTCGTCATACCCGAGGCGATCCATGTGCTGGACCAGCTCGATGTCGCGCTCAAGCGCCAGCGTCGGGTTCTCGTTGAGCGGATGGAAGGGGGCGATGAACGCCCCGAAGCGAAGCTTGGTCCCGGCCACGGCGTGCCCTCCCCGGACATCATTATGTGATCTGCGATCACTCTGACGCGCGCATCGCGGGCTGGCTAGGGGCGACGTCGGGTCACCCCGACAGAATTTATGGTCAGCAGAACAGGTAGGGGCCGCGATCGCCTCGGCCGGGTTGCGGACCGCTCCAGACCTCGAGCCCGGCTTCCCGCGCACCACATACCGAACACCGCATCCGTCGCTCAAACATATGAAGCCGGTCCTGCGGCGCATGACCGCGCGCCCACCAGGAAGCGTCGAACACAGCGACCCGCTCACATCTGGGATTGGAACATCGCGCCCGCAGATGCATGCCCTCCCGCAGCGCCGAGGCGACGGGCCATTCCCGCACTTCACGCGCCGGCATCACCCGGCGGCTATCGTTCTCAGCCATGTTCATCACGCACCTCGTTCTCACTATGTTCTTGTCGGCGCGCGGGAGTCAACGCGGGCAGTCGTGCTGGAAACTCAGTTATTCTCCAGCAGCCTGATCAGGGCAGTTTCGAGCCGTCGCCCCTCACGCGCAGGGCGTAGCGTGAGTCTCCTTGATGAAAACAGGTCGATCAGTCTGGGGTGGACATAGGCCGAGCGACAGACCGCCGGGGTGTTTCCAAGCAGGCCGGCTACGCTCTTGATGCACTCGGTGACGGCCCGTCTGGCGGCGGCCTCGTCCTCCGGAGGCGGGTGCTGGCTGAGCGCCCGGGCTGCCGAAAGGGTCCCGAACCAGGTCCGGAAATCCTTGGCCGTGAACGCCTCGCCCATCGCCCCGCGCAGGTAGTCGTTCACGTCGCCGGACGTCACGGCCTGAGCGACGCCCAACTCATCAACGTACTGGAACAGCCTCTGTCCGCGCAGCTCCGCACATTTGCCGACGACGCGCGCCAGTCGGCGGTCGTGGAAGCCCGTGCAGTGAACCTTCCCGCTCTTGCCGCGAAAGGTGAACACCGCGCCGGCGGACTTCAGCGTCACGTGACGCTTGCGCAGCGTGGTGAGGCCAAAGCTCTTGTTGCTGCGCGCGTATTCGTCATTGCCGACCCGGATCAAGGTCAGCTCCAGCATCCGCACCATGGCGGCGAGGACCTTTTCGCGGGGGAGGCCGCGCCGCCGCAGATCTTTGTCGAGTCGCTTTCGCAGCGCGGGCAGTGCCCGTCCGAAGGCAACCATGCGGTCGAACTTGCCTTCCGCGCGGGCCGCTTCCCAGCGCGGGTGATAGCGGTACTGTTTGCGGCCGCGCGCGTCGCGACCCGTGGCCTGGATATGGCAGGACGGACTCGGTGCTATCCAGACTTCAGTCCAGGCTGGAGGAATGACCAGGCTGCGGATGCGGTCCAGCGTGGCAGCGTCCTCGACGACCTTCCCGTCGTCGTGGCGATAGGACCAGGACGGGGCGACGCCGCGCCTTCGAATGCCTGGGCCCTCGTCGTTGCACCACGAAAGCTTCGCCGGCAGCTCCCGGCCATTTGTCGTCGGCACCGCGCCCTCCTTCCGGAGGATCGGGAACGTGATAGGAAATCTCCGGTTCCTTCCACGCCGAGAGCGCGCCCCTTCGTGAACTATCGCCACGCCTTCCACGCCGGGAACTTCGCTGACCTGGTGAAGCACGCGACACTGACGCGGCTCCTTGAGGCGCTGATGTCGGATCCCGCGCCCCTGACGATCGTCGATACGCATGCAGGGGCGGGCGGCTACGATCTGGACGGCGAACTGGCGCGGCGTACGGGCGAGGCGGCCCAGGGCGTGTTCCGGCTCATGCAGGCGGATGACGCGCCGGCTGTATTCAACCCGCTGCGGGCTGCGGTGCGGAAGGGCAACTCCGAGGGCGGCGTATGCTTCTATCCCGGGTCGCCGAGCCTGATCGCGGACGCGCTCAGAGCTCGGGACCACTATACGGCCTGCGAACTGCGCGACGACGACTTCGCCCTGCTCAGCCGGACGCTGGAGCGGACGCGCGGCGCACGGGCGTTGCAGTCGGATGGCTTCATGATCGCCCAGCGAACCTCCGGCCAGGGCGGGCGGCTGTTCGTGCTCATCGATCCGCCCTTCGAGCGGGCTGACGACTATGAGCGGATCGCCGAGACCCTGGACATGGTGCTCAGTCTGGATGCGCGCGCCTGTGTGGCCGTCTGGCTGCCGCTGAAGGATCTCGAGACCTTCGACGCCTTCCTGCGGCGCATCGAGCCGGCGGCGCCGTCGCTGCTGATCGCCGAGGCCAGACTGAAGCCGTTGGTCGATCCGATGAAGATGAACGGCTGCGCCATGGTCATCGCCAATGCGCCGGCGGGCGTGGAATCCGACCTTGAAGCGATCTGCGCCTGGGTGGTGGGGAAGCTCGGCGAAGCCGGGGGCAAGGCCGACGTCTGGTCGACGGGGGATTGACGAATCTTTCGCACTTGCGAACGCGGAATTCATGTTATGTTGCGGCGCACAAATTCGCGCTCTGCTCCCCCGGAGGCCGCCCCATGACCAAACTCATCACCCCCGAAACTGAAAAAGCCCTGACCCTGCCCGTCGGCATGGCGTCGCCGCTCTGGCTGATGTTCGCCGGCGCGGCGGCCGCCGGAGCCGCCATGTTCTGGGCCCGCGCCTGGTTCAAGCCGACCAACCTGGAAGCGGTGCTCGCGCCGGTGCCGGAAGCGGATCCCGAAATCGCCGACCCGGTCATCGAGGCCGTCGAGGACGCCGTCATGCTGGCCGTCGAGACGACGGACGCCACGCTGGAAGTCGCCGCCGAGATGATCGAGGCGACCACGGAGGCGACCGCTGAACTGGTGGAAGACACGATCGAGGTCGTCGAAGCTGTCGCTGAACCGCTCATCGAGGCGGCTCCCGACGCTGTCGAAGCCTTGACCGAGGCCGCCGATGTCGTCGCCGACGACCTGACGAAGCTGACGGGCATCGGCCCGAAGCTCGCAGGGTTGCTGGCCGAGCGCGGCGTGACCCGTTTCGCTGACATCGCCGCCTGGACGCCGGCCGACGTCGAGATGTTCGACAAGGACATGAAGCTTATGGGCCGCATCGACCGCGAAGCCTGGATCGCCCAGGCGCGCCGCTACGTCGAAGCCGTCGCCAGTTAGGCCAACTCAGTCGGGGTCCTGGCCGCGTTTGGCCAGGTCTTCGGCCAGGTTTCGCGCCGTCTCGCTGCTTCCGCAGGAAAAGCCGCTGTCGTCCTGACGGCAGTTTCCTTCCACGGGCTTGGGCAAACCCGGCGTGAACCTGGCTGCATCGTTCTCGTCGACCGTCAGCGGAGCGCTCCAGCCATCGCCCGTCTTCAGGACCAGCGGGGCGCGCGGCACGATCGCGGGCGCCGGCGTGGGTGCAACGGCGGGCGCTGTTGATTTCAGATAGGCCTCGATGCCCCAGTCGCCTTCATCCTCAGCGGAGGACGGCGGCGCCTGAAGCAGCAGGACGGCGGACGCGAGCGCGGCGACGATCATGGCGGGGATCCTGCCGCCGGCGCGCCGCGCCCACACCCCGAATAAGGGGGGCATCCTAGAGCCCGAACGCCTTCAACAGTCTGTCCGCCGCGGCGGAGGCCGGCAGGCGACCGGCGCGCACCTGGGCTTCGAGATCCGGGGAGAGCGCCGCGACATCCGGTTGGGTCCTGAAAGCCTCCTCCAGCCGGTCCAGCACCATCGCCCACATCCACCGCGCGTTCTGCGAGGCCCGCCGCGCCGCGCGGTCGCCGTTGGCGGTCATGATCTCGCGGTGCCGCTCGATCTGCCGCCACAGCACGTCCAGGCCGGCGTTGTTCAGGCCCGAGGCGGTCAGCACCGGCGGCGTCCAGTCCGGCGAGGCGGGCGTGAGGATGTGCAGCGCCGTGCGGTACTCGCGCGCAGATCGTTCTGCGCGCGGCGGGTCGGCGTCGGCCTTGTTGATCAGGATCAGGTCGGCGATCTCGATCAGACCCTTCTTGATGCCCTGAAGCTCGTCGCCGCCGCCGGGGATCAGCACGGCCATGAACAGGTCGACCATGTCGGCGACGACCGTCTCCGACTGGCCGACCCCGACCGTCTCGACGATCACCACATCGAACCCCGCCGCTTCGCAAAGCAGCATCGCCTCGCGCGTCTTGCGCGCCACGCCGCCGAGCGTGCCGCCCGAGGGGGAGGGGCGGATGTAGGCGTTCGGATCGACGGACAGCCGCTCCATGCGGGTCTTGTCGCCGAGGATCGAGCCGCCCGTGCGGCTGGACGACGGGTCCACCGCCAGCACCGCCACCCGGTGGCCCGCCGTCGTCAGGTTGACGCCCAGCGCCTCGATGGTTGTCGACTTTCCCGCGCCGGGTACGCCGGTGATGCCCAGCCGCTGGGCCTTGCCGGTATGCGGCATGAGCCGTTCGAGCAGTGCGCGGGCCGCGTCCTGATGGTCGGGGCGGCGGCTCTCGACCAGGGTGATGGCCCTGGCCAGCGCCGCGCGGTCGCCGGCCAGGATGCGAGCTTCGATGTCGGCGATGTCGGGAATCCGGGTCACCGCAGCGGTCTAGATGACCACCGCCGTCCCTGAAACAGAAACCATCAGCATCGAGGCCTGAGGGCCGACGGTATTGTAGTCGAGGTCGACGGCGATCACCGCGTTGGCCCCGACCTTTTCCGCTTCCTTGATCAGGTTCTTCATCGCGTCCTCGCGAGCCTTGGCCAGCAGGCGCTCGTAGGAGCGGGAGTGACCGCCGATGAAGTCGCGGATGGCGGCCATCAGGTCGAACACAACGTTCGCGCCAAGGATCGACTGGGCGTAGATCGCGCCCTTGTACTCCTGCACGGGCCGGCCCTCGATAAACGGGGTGGTCGTGACCAGCATCCGCCTGCTCCGGAAAAGCGTAGTGTCCAGTATTAAGGGTAAACGCGCCGGGGAGCGAGTGTTCTCCTGACAGGCGAACCTTGCGGCGCAAGGCGTTGCGCGGCGGGCGAAAAGCGAGCCATCGGCCTTTGAGGTTTACGGCCTCTGAGGCAGAGTATCCGCCGGCAGGGCGCCGCCGCCCCGGGAGAAGCGCCCGACATGGTCCTCGCGCGATCGCACCTCGACCTGCACAACATCCGGAACAGTATCGACCGGACCAAGAAGATGTCGGACGGCGTCATCAAGATCGGTCCGTTCGGGCTGGGCCTCGACGCGCTGCTCGGTTTCGTGCCGCCGCTGGGCTCGGCCTACAGCGCCGGCGCGGGTCTGGTTCTGGTCATCGACGGCGTCCGCGCCCGGGCCGCGCCGATGGTGCTGGCCGAGATGATCCTGATCCTGGCGATCGACACCCTGACTCCGTACATCCCCAAGGCCGGCGGCATCATCGACGCCCTGTTCACCGGCCACAAATGGGCGGCTGATCTGCTGCTGCGCCACATGGACGAGACCATCTACTTCGAGGGTTCGCGCGAACAGGCCCAGGCCTCGTCCGAGTACCGCGACCTGATGGCCCGGGTCCGGGCCGGCAAGGAGAAGCGCCGGGTGGTCTTCCTGGGGAAGAGTCCGAAGGTCTAGGACAGGCCGGCAACAATACCGCTGGCGGAAACCTTCGCTTCTCCCATACGCTCCGGTCCCATGAGCAGGGAACATGCCCACAGCGCCTGGAAATCGGCGGAAGCGGTCAAGAAGCTCTCCGACCGGGTGATCGGCATCGGGCCGTTCAGCGTCGGCCTCGACGGCATTCTGACGTGGATCCCCGGCGCGGGCATCGTCTACAGCGCCGGCGCCTCGCTCTTCCTGCTCTACACGGCGCTGCGCGGCGGAGCCTCGGCCGGCACCTTGTTGAAGATGGCCGGTTATCTGGGTCTGGACGTCGTGCTGTCCGACTTTCCGGTGCCGGGCGTCGCCGACCTGTTCGACCTGCTCTGGCAGGGCCACCTGATGGCCGCCACGGCGCTGCAGAAGGACATCGAGGGCCGGCACGGCCTGCCGGAGGGAAACTTCACCTCCGCCCGCAAACCGCGTCGCAAGGCCACGGGACTGGGCTGGCTCGTCCTGGCGCTGGTCCTCGGGCTGGTCGTCGCGGTCTGGCGCTCGGACTTCAACGAGCTCTCCCGGCATGGCTGGAGCTATGCCTTCAACAACGCCAGCCTTGCGGTGGCGGACTATGCCGTCAGCCTGCCGATCGTGTTGATCGCCGGCGCCGTGGTGCTGGTGATCCTGAGCGTGCTGCGCGCCCGGCTGCAGAAGCGGGCGACCTAGTTTCCCGCCTCGGCCCGGCCCGGGCTGCCTGTCAGGGGAGATGCCACGATGAGTGACGCCGAACGCTACGTCCGCCCGCTGAGCGCGGAGTCGCAGGGGCTGGCGCCCGGCCGCGGCCGGCTGACGGGCCGCAGGATCCTGATCGTCGGCGGGGGACAACAGGTGGTCGACGCCGCGACCGATCCGGTCGGCAACGGCCGGGCCATGTCGCTGCTGTTCGCCCGCGAGGGCGCGAAGGTCGCCGTCGCCGACCGCAACCGCGACGCCGCCTGGGCCACGGCCGACCTGATCAGCCAGCAGGGCGGCGAGGCGGTGATGATCGAGGCCGACATCGCCCGCGAGGCGGATGTCTCCCGCATGGTCGACGAGGCGACCCAGAAGCTGGGCGGGCTGGACGGCATGGTGCTGAACGTCGGCATCGGGGTCGGCGGGCTGGGGCTGGCCTCGGTCAAGCCGGGCGAGTGGGACCAGGTGCTGGCCGTCAACCTGCGCGGGCCGATGCTCTGCTGCCGCGAGGCGCTGCCCCGGATGGAGAGCGGCGGCTCGATCGTGTTCATCTCCTCGATCGCCGGCCTGGTCGCCGGCTCGCGGCTGCCGGCCTATGACGCCTCCAAGGCGGCGCTGGGCGGCCTGATGCGGCATGTGGCGATGGAGGGCAGCCGCAAGGGCGTGCGGGCCAACATCGTCGCCCCGGGGCTGGTCGACACCCCGCTCGGCCGCCGCGCCACGCAAGGCCGGCCGAGCCGGGGCACGGCGCCAGTTCTTCGGCCGCCAGGCCACCGGCTGGGAAATCGCCTACGCCGCCCTGTTCTTCATCAGCGACGAAAGCGTCTATGTGACGGGGCAGACGCTGGCCGTGGACAGCGGACTGACGGGGATCAGCTGAGACCTGCGCGGCAGGCCTCGCTCGCGGTGAGGGAAGCCGCTGGGACCCTGCGTCCTTCGCGACGCGGCTGCGCCGCTCCTCAGGATGACGAAGGGGAGTGGGCGGCCCTACAAAGCTCGTCAGGGTGAGGAGCGAGCTCTTGGGCGACCCCGGACTTGATCCGGGGGAACCCCGCACGGCTGCGCCGCCCCGGCGGGCGATGCCCGAACAGGTTGGGGAGGCCGGCGGAGCGCCACGGCTCCCGTCCGGGACCGTGGGGGTAGTAGGGTGTGTTTCGACGAAAGCCTGACGCGCTCCGCCGCGGAGAGGCTTCGGAGGCTGAGCGCTATGGGCATTTTCCTCCCGCTCGCTTTCGCCTCGCCGGGGCTTCTACCTCCCGGCGTCCTGGCCGTTCCTCACGGCCAGGCCCGGCGGGCGGGGATCAACCGACGATCCCCGGACCCCGTGGTTCTTGCCCCGGCGCGCCTTTGGAGCGGGCCAGGGTCCACGGGCAAATCCCGCATCTCCGCATCCCGTGTCGCCGTATCGGGCCGGATCCGTACGCCCTCCCCCGCGACGGGGACTTGCAGAGTATGGGCGGGGTTCGGGCGAGGGGGATAAACTCCAGTCTATCCCCCTATCGCCGTCTCCCCGGCGCAGGCCGGGGCCCATACGGGGCAAGGGCTGGAGCGGCGTCATGGATCCAGGCCTTCGCCGGGAAGACGGGGGATAGCGGCCGGGGACATGCACTTCAGTGCGTGTCCCCATCCGCTTGAAGCGGCGGGGGACACGTACCGAAGACGGTACATGTCCCCGACTGGTTCTTAAGCCTGGTCGTAGCCCAGCTGCTTGTTCAGCTTCTCCAGCAGCTCGATGGCCGACTCGGCGATCACCGTGCCCGGCGGGAAGATCGCGGCGACGCCGGCGTCCTTGAGGGCCTGCCAGTCCTGCGGCGGGATCACGCCGCCGATGACGGTCATGATGTCGCCCCGGCCCTGCTTCTCGAGCTCGGCCTTGAGCTCCGGCGCCAGGGTCAGGTGCCCGGCGGCCAGCGAGCTGGCGCCGACGACGTGGACATCGTTCTCCACCGCCTGACGGGCGGCCTCGGCCGGGGTCTGGAACAGCGGGCCGATGTCGACGTCGAAGCCGAGGTCGGCGAAGGCGGTGGCGATCACCTTCTGGCCGCGGTCATGGCCGTCCTGGCCCATCTTGGCGATCAGGATGCGCGGCCGGCGGCCGTCGGCCTGCTCGAAGGCCTCGACCATGGCCTTGGCGCGGGCGACCGTGGCGTTGGAGCCGGCTTCCGACACATAGACCCCCGTGATCGACTTGATCTCCGCGCGGTGGCGGCCAAAGACCTTCTCCAGAGCATAGCTGATCTCGCCGACCGTGGCCTTGGCGCGGGCGGCGTTGACGGCGAGCTCCAGCAGGTTGCCGTCGGCGCGCGCCCCGGCTTCCAGCGCATCGAGCGCGGCGGTCGTCTCAGCTTCGTTGCGTTCGGCCTTGAGTTTCTTCAGCTTTTCGAGCTGGGCGTTGCGCACCGTGGTGTTTTCGACCTTGAGCACCGGAATGTCGTCGGCGACCTCCGGCTTGTAGCGGTTGACGCCGACCAGGCTCTGCTTGCCGCTGTCGATGCGGGCCTGGGTGCGGGCGGCGGCTTCCTCGATGCGCAGCTTGGGCAGGCCCTGGTTGATGGCCTTGGCCATGCCGCCCAGCGCCTCGACCTCCTCGATGTGCTCCAGCGCGCGGGCGGCCAGGTCGTGGGTCAGGCGCTCGACGTAGTAGCTGCCGCCCCAGGGGTCGGCGACGTTGGTCGTGCCGCTTTCCATCTGCAGGAACAGCTGGGTGTTGCGGCTGATCCGGGCCGAGAAGTCGGTCGGCAGGGCCAGGGCCTCGTCCAGGCTGTTGGTGTGCAGGCTCTGGGTCTGGCCGTTCACGGCGGCCATGGCCTCCACGCAGGTGCGGGCGACGTTGTTGAACACGTCCTGGGCGGCCAGCGACCAGCCGGACGTCTGGCTGTGTGTGCGCAGGGAGAGCGAGCGGTCGTCCTTGGGGTCGAACTCACGCTTCATCAGACGGGCCCAGAGCAGGCGTGCGGCCCGCATCTTGGCCACTTCCATGAAGTAGTTCATGCCGATGGCCCAGAAGAACGACAGGCGCGGCGCGAACTGGTCGACGGTCATCCCGGCGGCGACGCCGGCGCGGACATACTCGATGCCATCGGCCAGGGTGTAGGCCAGCTCCAGGTCGGCCGTCGCTCCGGCCTCCTGCATGTGATAGCCGCTGATCGAGATCGAGTTGAACTTCGGCATTTTGCTCGAAGTATATGAAAAGATGTCGGAAATGATCCGCATCGAGGGCAGGGGCGGATAGATGTAGGTGTTCCGCACCATGAATTCTTTGAGGATGTCGTTCTGGATCGTGCCGGAGAGCTTTTCCGGCGGCACGCCCTGTTCCTCGGCGGCGACGATGTAGAGCGCCAGGATCGGCAGCACCGCGCCGTTCATGGTCATCGACACGCTCATCTTGTCGAGCGGGATGCCGTCGAACAGGGTCCGCATGTCCAGGATGCTGTCGATGGCGACGCCCGCCATGCCGACATCGCCCTTCACCCGCTCATGGTCGCTGTCGTAGCCCCGGTGGGTGGCCAGGTCGAAGGCCACCGAGAGCCCCATCTGACCGGCCGCGAGGTTGCGGCGGTAGAAGGCGTTTGAGTCCTCGGCGGTCGAGAAGCCGGCGTACTGCCGCACCGTCCAGGGATTGGTGACGTACATGGTCGGGTAGGGCCCGCGGCCGAACGGGGCCAGGCCCGGATAGCCATCGAGGAAGTCGAGGCCCGCGACATCAGCGGGGCCATAGGCCGGCGCGACCGCGACGCCCTCGGGTGTCTGCCACATCGTGCCGTCGGTCGGCGGAGCGGCCAGGTCTCCCGGCGCGAAGGCGAGATCGGCGAAGTTCGGGAAGGTCTTGGTCATGGCTCAGGCCTCCTCGAACGCGGCGGCGAAACGGATGGACGGCAGGGGCGGGCAGGTCGAGTCCGGCCCCGGCAGGCGCGGATCGGGTCCGGCGACCGCGAAGGCGGCGGGATCGATGACGGCGACGTCGGGTGCCTTGTCGTGGGCGTTGGGGAAGACGGTGACGCCGAGGATCTTGCGCGACTTGTCGGCGTAGGCTGCGGCCTGGGCCTCACGGGTGGCGTTGACCGCGTCGGCGACGAGGCCGGTCTCCAGCGCCTTGACGACGCCGCCGGCCGCTTCGATGGCCTGGAAGCCGCCCCAGGCGGCGCGGGCGATCTGGTCGGTCAGGGTGTCCAGGTACCAGGCGCCGCCGGCCGGATCGGCGACGCGGCCCAGGTGGCTCTCTTCCATCAGCACCAGCTGGGTGTTGCGGGCCTGGCGACGAGCGAAGGCGACGGGCAGGCCGATGGCGTCGGTGAAGGCGCCCAGCACGATGGCGTCCGCGCCGCCCAGGGCGCCGGCGACGCCGGCGCTGGTCAGCCGCAGCAGGTTGGTCCAGGCGTCGGCCTTGGTCAGCATGCGGTGCGAGGAGCGAACCTCGACCACGGCCCGGACGTCGACGCCGCAGGCCTGGGTGATCCGCGACCACAGCGCGCGGGCGGCGCGGACCTTGGCGATGCCGGTGAAGTACTCGCCGTCCAGGCTGACGCCCAGGGTGATGCGGCGGAAGGCCTCGTCCATCGGCAGGCCGGCGCGGACCAGCGCCCTGGCGTAGGCGACGGCCGAGGCGGCCATCAGGGCCAGTTCCTCGGTATTGGATCCGCCCGCTTCGTGGGCGGCGCGGCCGCTGGCCAGGAACAGCGAGGCCTTGGCGTAGGTCGCCGACAGCCGCGCGCCGACCGTGGCGGCCGACACGATGTGGCTCTCGACGGGCCCGGGGCTGGCGCCGGTCACAGCGAAGGTCGTCAGCGGGTCCATATGGAAGGCGAGGGGGGCGTTGGGCGCCGCCTTGGCCAGGGCGCCCAGCCAGTCGGCGGCCTTGGGACCCAGGTAGCCGGCGTCGAGCGCCACCGGGGCGAGGTCCAGCAGCACGCCGTCCAGCGCCTTGGCGAGGTCGTCGGCCGAGCCGACCGCGACGCCGGCCTCGCCGGTCGGGTCGATGGCGAGCAGCAGGGAGGCCGCGCCGCTCTCGAGGTCCTTCAGGCCCTCGGCGCCGGCCTGCCTGGGATCGGGGTGGCCGACCCGCATGCGCAGGTCCCAGGGGCGATCAGCGTCGCGGGGACGCAGGTCCCGGACCACATCGGGCGCGCTTTCGGCCGTGTAGAGCGGCTGGATGGCCAGGCCGTCCGGAGTCTTGCGGACAAGGGCGTCGTCGAAGGTCTCGCCCTTGAGGGTCTTCTCGACCAGTCGCAGCCAGTCCTCACGGGCGGGCGGCGCGAAATCGTCGGCCAGCGGCAGGATCGTCCCGGACAAACCTTGCATCTCCCCTTGCGCGTCTGTGCGTTGCAGCAATTTCCGGGCGTGATGCGCCCCTGCCGTAAGGTGCGTCAAGCGTCGGCGCCGGGATTTGCCTTCCGCGAGGGGAAGGCAATTACCGCTTGCGAACGCCAAACGGGCGTTTTACTTACAGCGTATATTCATAGACGGAGCGCTTCCCGCCATGGCCCTGCCGCCGATTCTTCGTGACCGCCTTCGCCTTCCGGTGATCGCCTCGCCGCTGTTCATCATCTCCGGCCCCGATCTGGTCATCGCCCAGTGCAAGGCCGGCATCGTCGGCTCCTTCCCGTCGCTGAACGCGCGGCCGATCAGCATGCTGGACGAGTGGCTGGCCCGGATCACCGAGGAGCTGGCCGCCTGGGACCGGGCCAACCCGGACCTGCCCTCGGCCCCGTTCGCGGTGAACCAGATCGTCCACCGGACCAACAACCGCCTCGAGGAGGACCTGGCCCTCTGCGAGAAGTACAAGGCCCCGATCGTCATCACCTCGCTGGGCGCCCGCGAGGAGCTGAACCAGGCCGTGCACGGCTGGGGCGGCATCACCCTGCACGACGTGATCAACGACAAGCACGCCCACAAGGCCATCGAGAAGGGCGCTGACGGCCTGATTCCCGTCGCCGCCGGGGCCGGCGGCCACGCCGGAGCCCTGTCGCCGTTCGCGCTGGTTCAGGAAATCCGCCAGTGGTTCGACGGGCCGGTGGCCCTGTCGGGCTCCATCGCCAGCGGCCGGGCCATCCTGGCCGCCCAGGCCATGGGCGCGGACCTCGCCTACATCGGCTCGGCCTTCATCGCCACGAAGGAAGCCAACGCCGTCCAGGGCTACAAGGACATGATCGTCGAGAGCTCGGGCGAGGACATCGTCTACTCCAACCTCTTCACCGGCGTGCACGGCAACTATCTGCGCCCGTCGATCGTGCGGGCGGGCATGGACCCCGACAACCTGCCGGTCAGCGACCCCTCGGCGATGAACTTCGGCTCGGGCGGCAACCAGGAAGCCAAGGCCTGGAAGGACATCTGGGGCTGTGGCCAGGGCATCGGCGCGATCGATCAGATCCTCAGCGCCGGCGAGCTGGTCGCCAAGTTCGCCGAAGAGTACGAGGCCGCCAAGGCCGAGCTGGCCGCCAAGACGGCCCTGACCGCCGGCGTGAAGCTGGCCTTCGCCGCCCAGTAGCCGACCGCCGAACGCACGGCCTATCGCCGCCGGAGTCGAGCCTTTCCAGAGGCTTGGCTCCGGCGGTTGCGTTTCGATCCCCCTCCCGCCGCGCGCGGCCATTCTTGTCGTCACCGACGACAGGGAGATCGACACATGTCCGACGACGCCACGCCCCGCCTGGGCCTGCCCTATCTGGCGGCCGGCCAGGCGCAGAAGCATGTGACGCTCAACGAGGCGCTGGCCAGGCTGGACGGCCTGGTCCAGACGGCGGTCGACAGCCGGGCCGTCGCCGCGCAACCAGCCGATCCGGCTGACGGCGCCCTGTATATTCTGCCGGCCGACGCGACTGGAGAGGCCTGGGCAGGCCGTCCGGCGGGGACGCTGGTGAGGTTCGAGGCGGGCGCCTGGGCGGCGCTGACCGTAACGGAGGGCTGCCTCGCCTGGATCCGGGACGAAGGCCTGCTGGTCGCGCGTATCGACGACGGCTGGGCGCCGGTCGTCCCGGAGGTCGACCTTCAGAACATCGCGCTGCTCGGGGTCGGCACAACCGCCGACGCGGCCAATCCCCTCTCGGCCCGGGTCAACGGCGTGCTGCTGACCGCCCATCCGGTCGCTGATGGCGGAGACGGCGACCTGAGGCTGACAATCAACAAGGAGTCGGCGGGCGACACGGCCAGCGTCCTGTTCCAGTCCGGCTACGCCGGTCGCGCCGAGTTCGGCCTGACCGGCGACGAGGACTTCAGCATCAAGGTCTCGCCTGACGGCGCGGCCTGGACCCAGGCGCTGGGCATAGACCGGGCGACCGGTCGGGCGACGTTCGCCCGGTCGCCGACGCGCGCTCAGCAAGTGACCGTCTTCACCGCCGATGGCGCGTACGACGCGCCGGACTGGGCCCGGCGGCTGGTCCTGGTCGCCATCGGCGGCGGGGGAGGAGGCGGCGGCGGAGCCGCGGGCACGAGCGCCGCCAATCGCGCCGGCGGCGGCGGGGGCGGCGCCGGCGGCATAGCGCGCGAGAGTCTCGACATCAGTGAACTGAGCGGCGCGGCCCTGGACGTCGTCGTGGGCGTCGGCGGTGCGGCTGGAGCGGGCGTCACAGGCGTCAGCACCGGCGGCGCGGGCGGCGCGGCCGGCGAGAGCAGCGTCTTCGACGGCGCAGCGGTGCTGGTCGCCGCGGGGGGCGGCTCAGGCGGCGCGGGCGGAAGCACCAGCAGCGGCGCTCCGGGCATGGGCGGCTTCGGCGCCACCCCGGGCAATGCCGGCGGCGGAGGTGGAACCGCCAGCAACGCCGCCGCCGGCGGTGAGCTGATCTGCGGCACGGGCGCGGGCGGCGGCGGCGGGGGCGGCGGCGTGAACACGGCCTCGGTCACGGCTCCGGGCCGCGAAGGCGGCCATGGCTCCCCGGCCGGACGGCGGGCCGCGCGCGGCGACGGCGGAACCGGCGGCGGCCCGGGATCGGCCGGCGCGGCGAAGGCATGGGAGCGCGGTTGCGGGGCCGGCGGCGGCGGCGGCAGCGGGATCGCCTCGGCCGACGGCGGCGCGGGCGGCGCGGGCGGCGCGCCGGGCGGCGGCGGGGGAGGCGGCGGCGGCAGCCGGGACAGCTTCACCTCGGGCGCCGGCGGCGCCGGGGCCCGGGAGAAGTCTGGATCATCGCCATCGGTTGAGAGACGGGAAGACTCACAATGGACATCATCACCACCACCGCCGGGCTGGCCGGCACGGGCCTGGCCGGCGGCGCGCTCGGCGCGGCGTTCGGGGCCCTGGGCTCGATCCTCAATCGCGGCCTGGCCATCTTCGAGACCCGCGAGAAGCGCAAGGATCGCCAGCTCGAGATGGCGCACGAGAAGGACCGCTGGTCCCACGACCTGCAGCTGGCGGCCGACCAGCGCGAGGGACGGGCCGAGGCCGCCCGTCAGGCCCTGGCCCGCACCCAGGCCCGGGGCTCCTGGGCCGGGCTGGCGGAATCGGTCCGGGCCGAGGCCGGTCTCGCGTCGGACTGGCCCTGGGTGTCGGCGGTCCGCGCCCTGACCCGGCCGGCGCTCACCCTGCTGCTGTGGGTGCTGTTCGCGATGCTGTTCCTGTCGGCCGTCGGCGGCGCGCTGGAGGCGGAGACCGCGGCAGGCGTGGTGCGGACGGCGGTCGAGACCATCGCCTTCTCGGCGTCCACCGCACTGGCCTGGTGGTTCGGCGACCGCGCGCCCCGGCGCGAGAGCTGACCTTGGCGGGGGCGTCTTCCGCGCTAGGTTCCTTCCGAACGCATGGAGACGCCCGTGACCAGCTGGATTGCCGCCTACATCTCCGCCGGCCTCGTCTTCGCCGGCCTGGACGCCCTTTGGCTGAGCGTGATCGCCCGCCGGCTTTACCAGGACTCGTTCGGCGCCATGCTGCTCGAGAAGCCGAACATGACGGCGGCGGTGATCTTCTACGGCCTCTATCTGCTGGGAATTGTCTTCTTCGTCATCAAGCCCGGGCTTGAGTCCGGATCCTGGAAGACGGTGCTGATCCACGGCCTGCTGTTCGGGCTGATCGCCTACGCGACCTATGACCTGACCAACCTCGCCACCCTGAAGGGCTTCCCGGCCAACGTGGTCCTGCCGGACCTGGCTTGGGGGATGTTTGTGACCACGGCGGCGGGCTTCGCCGGCTGGGCGGCGGCCTCGCGCTTCAGCTGAACCGGCCTCTTCGCCGGGACAAGTCGGGCCCCAAACGCAACAGCCCCGGGCGCATGGCGCTCGGGGCTGTGTCGTGGTTCGTAGGTGGTGCCGCCGGGCAGGATTGAACTGCCGACCTCAGCCTTACCAAGGATGCGCTCTACCACTGAGCTACGGCGGCGAAAGGCGAGGCGCGCCTGATAGCGAAAGTCGGGGGGTGGGGGAAGCCCTAATCCTCTTGACGCCCGACTTGTCGTCATCGCACCTCAGGGATCATGGTCAGCCAGCCGCCCAAACCCCTGTCCGACAAGGCCCTGCGCGAGCAGAAGCTGGCGCAGGCGCTGCGCCTCAATCTGCGCCGCCGCAAGGCCGCGCCGCGCGAGACGCCGCCGGCCGAGGACAAGACCTGAGCCGGCTGCGCGGATTCTCCTCCGAAAATCCCTTTGCCCGCGGCCCCGGCCACGGCCATCAACGACAACGTGACTCTGCGCCGGGGCTTGCGCCGGATAGAAGGCGCGCCTCACATACCGTTCTGCCGCCGGGGAGCATTCCGCCGGCGTATCGAGGGGCCTGAATGGACCGCATCGCCATCGTCGGCGGCGCGCGGCTGAATGGAGAGATCCAGATCAGCGGCGCCAAGAACTCCGCCATCAAGCTGATGGTCGCCTCGCTCCTCACGGACGAGCCGCTGCGCCTGACCAACATGCCGCGTCTGGCCGACACCCGGTTCCTGGGCCATCTGCTGACCCGGCTGGGGACGCTGGTCGACGAGCGTGAGGGAGAGGCCGGATCCGAGACCGTCCTGCATACGCCCGAGATCGTCAGCTCGTTCGCGCCCTACGACCTGGTCCGCCAGATGCGGGCGAGCTTCAATGTGCTGGGTCCGCTGATCGCCCGCACCGGCCATGCCAAGGTCTCGCTGCCGGGCGGCTGCGCCATTGGCGGCCGGCCGGTCGACCTGCACCTGCAGGCGCTGGAGGCCCTGGGCGCCAAGATCGAGCTGCACGAAGGCTATGTCTACGCCACCGCCCCCGGCGGTCTGAAGGGCGCGACGATCGAGTTTCCGTTCGTCTCGGTCGGCGCCACCGAGCACGCCATGCTGGCCGCGGTGCTGGCCAAGGGCGTCACGGTGCTGAAGACCGCCGCCTGCGAGCCCGAGATCGTCGATCTGGCCGAATGCCTGAACAAGATGGGCGCGAAGGTCGAGGGCGCCGGCACGCCGACCATCACAATCACCGGGGTCGAGAAGCTGCACGGGACCACCCATGCGGTGATCACCGACCGGATCGAGGCCGGCACCTATGCCGTGGCCGCCGCCATGGCCGGCGGCGAGGTTCGCCTGACCAACACCCGCGCCGACCTGATCGAGGCGCTGCTGGCGAAGATCGAGGAAGCCGGCGCCGGCGTCGAGCGCACCAACGACGGCGTCATCATCCGCCGCAACGGCGCGCGTCTGAAGGCCGTGGACATCGAGACCGGCGTCTATCCGGGCTTCCCGACCGACCTGCAGGCGCAGTTCATGGCTCTGATGACCCTCGCCGACGGCGAGAGCGTCATTCGCGAGACCATCTTCGAGAACCGCTTCATGCACGCGCCGGAGCTGGCGCGCCTGGGCGCCGACATCACCGTCTCGGGCACCGAGGCCCGCGTACGCGGCGTCGAGAAGCTGGAAGGGGCCCAGGTCATGGCCACCGACCTGCGCGCCTCGGTCGGCCTGGTCATCGCCGGTCTGGTCGCCAGCGGCGAGACCGTCGTCGGCCGGGTCTATCATCTGGACCGCGGCTTCGAGCGGCTGGAGGAGAAGCTCGGCGCCTGCGGGGCCAATGTTCGCCGCATCAAGAGTGATGAGACCGTGCCGGAGATGGACGGCTGACCATGGCCGAGACCGCACCGCTGCGCCTGCTGGCCGAGGACGCCGACGATCTGGCCGTGATCTCGGCCGCCCTCCAGGATTCGATCGGCAAGATCGGCGACATCAGCTTCGACGCCCGCGCCCGCCGTCTGACGCTGGCCCTCAACCGCTACCGCTGGGAGGCGGGCGGCAAGAGCGGCGAGCGGGTGCGCGCCGGCCTGCAGGTCGGCGGCGTGCTGGGCGTGAAAAGCCGCAAGCTGCGCCGGGACGCGAAGGGCGCGGTGGTCGAGTTGCTGTCCATCACCTTCGAGCCCGGCGAGGCGCCGGGCGGGGCGGTGGTCTTCACCTTTTCCGGCGGCGGCGACCTGCGGGCCGAGGTCGAGTGTGTGGACGTGATCCTCGCTGACGTTTCGACGGCGTGGCCGACGCCCAGGACGCCGAAGCACGACTGAGCCGTCCTCCCCGGAGCGCGGCGAGGGGAGGGGACCGCGCGGAGCGCGGTGGAGGGGCGGCGCGGGCGGCTGCCGTCGCTAGCTTGTCTCCAGACGCACAAATCGACTGTCGAAAAAGAGTGACCCTCCTCCATCGAGGAGGAGGGCTTCGAATAGAGGCTTCATCCGCTATCAGCCTTCCTGCTCTTCGCCCGGGCGGCCCAATGCCCTATATCGCCCGCCATGCGCCGCCTCGATTTCGCCAACCCTGACTTCCCCCAGACCTTCCGCGCGTTCCTGAACGAGCGCCGGGGATCGCCCGCTGATGTCGATGCGGCGGCGGCCGAGGTGCTGGAGGCGGTGCGAACACGGGGGCTCGACGCCGTTCTCGACTACACCCGCAAGTTCGACCGCGCCGACCTGACCGCGCAGACCATCCGCGTCACGCCCGAAGAGATCGAGGCGGGCGCCGCCGCCTGCGCGCCTGACGTCCGCGAGGCCATCGCCTTCGCCGCGGCCCGCATCCGCGCCTATCACACCCGTCAGCGGCCGGCCGACCAGGCTTGGACCGACGAGGCCGGCGTGGCGCTGGGCTGGCGCTGGACGCCGATCGAGGCGGTCGGGGTCTATGTGCCCGGCGGCCGGGCGGCCTATCCCTCGACCGTGCTGATGAACTGCGTCCCGGCCCAGGTGGCCGGCGTCGACCGCATCGCCATGGTCACGCCGCCTGGCAAGCTGCAGCCCGCCGTGCTGGCGGCCGCGAAAGAGGCCGGCGTCAGCGAGATTTGGCGCATCGGCGGGGCCCAGGCCGTGGCGGCGCTGGCCTATGGCGCGGGGCCGATCCTGCCGGTCGACAAGATCGTCGGCCCGGGCAACGCCTACGTCACCGCCGCCAAGCGCCGGCTGTACGGCGTGGTCGGCATCGACGCCCTGGCCGGCCCGTCCGAGATCGTGGTGGTCGCTGACCGCGACAACAATCCCGACTGGATCGCCGCCGACCTGCTGTCCCAGGCCGAGCACGACCCGGCCGCCCAGTCGATCCTGATCACCGACGACGAAGCCTTCGCCGTCGCCGTCGAGGCCGCCGTCGAGCGGTTGCTGGGCGAGATCGCCACCGGCGTCGACGCCGCCGCCTCCTGGCGCGACCACGGGGCGGTGATCATCGCGCCGCTGTCCGAGAGCCCGGGCCTGGTCGACCTGATCGCGCCCGAGCACGTCGAGTTCTGCACCGCCGATCCGGAGGCCCTGTCCGACCGCGTGCGGCACGCCGGGGCCATCTTCCTGGGCCGCTACACGCCCGAAGCCATCGGCGACTATGTGGCCGGCTCCAACCACGTGCTGCCGACCAGCCGGGCGGCGCGCTTCCAGTCGGGGCTGTCGATCTACGACTTCCTCAAGCGCACCTCGATCGTGAAGTGCGACGCCGCGTCCTTCGGCATCCTGGGTCCGCACACCGCGGCCCTGGCCCAGGCCGAGGGGCTGCCGGCCCACGCGCTCAGCGCGGCGATCCGGTTGCCTGAATGACACTCCGCCGTCATGAGGCGCGGCTTTCCGCCGCCCTCAGGATGACGAACGGGGTCGGCTTGCTCTAAAGCACAGGGAGCATGACCGACGACCGCGCCGCCCACCGCCTGCAGAGCATCGAGATCGACGAGGCGTCCCTCGCCGCCGTCTCGCGCGACCAGGAGCAGGAGCGGCAGATCGCCATCTTCGATCTGGTCGAGGACAACTACTTCCAGCCCGTGGGCGCGACTTCCGGTCCCTACGACCTGAAGATCGCGCTGGCCGAGAACCGGCTGGCCCTGCACATCACCGGGCCCGACACCGGCTTTGACCAGACGCACCTGCTGTCGCTGTCGCCGTTCCGGGGCGTGATCCGCGACTACTTCATGGTCTGCGAGAGCTACTACCAGGCGATCCGCAACGCCACGCCGGCCCAGATCGAGGCGCTGGATATGGGCCGGCGCGGCCTGCACAACGAAGGCTCCTCGCTGCTGCAGGCCCGGCTCGAGGGCAAGGTGAAGACCGACCTCGACACGGCCCGGCGGCTCTTCACCCTGGTCTGCGCCCTGCACTGGCGGGGCTGAGGACCGGTGGAGGGGCTTCCCGGCGCGGTTCTGTTCGCCTGCAACTTCAACCGGGTCCGGTCGCCGATGGCCGAGGCGCTGATGAAGATGGCGTTCGGCTCGCGGGTGTTCGTCGACAGCGTCGGCCTCAAGCGCGAGCCGGGCGAGACGGAGGTCGATCCCTTCGCCCTGGCGGTCATCGACGAGCTGGGTGGCGACCTGCACGGGTTCAAGCCCAAGACCTTCAACGACCTGGAGGACAACTCCTTCGACCTGGTCATCTCCCTGACGCCCGAGGCGCAGCACCGGGCCGTCGAGCTGTCGCGGGGCAGGGCGGTCGACATCGAGTACTGGCCCACCCACGACCCCACCCTGGCCGAAGGCAGCCGCGAGCAGCGGCTTGACGCCTACCGCGAGGTCCGCGACCAGCTGGCCCGGCGGATTCGCGAGCGTTTCGGCAAGGCATCGACGTTCGGGGGCTAGACGCGCTATAGAGAGATTTCTGGAGCCGCGGCTCGCGACCCGAATCGACTTCGGCGCGGGCCGTTTTGCTTATTTTCGCGCTCCGCGACCCTAACGAGAGGCCGTATGGCTAAAGAAGAACTTCTGGAGTTTCCGGGTACGGTCAGCGAGCTGCTGCCCAACGCCACCTTCCGCGTGAAACTCGAAAACGACCACGAGATCATCGCCCACACCGCCGGCAAGATGCGCAAGAACCGCATCCGCGTGCTGGCCGGCGACAAGGTGCTGGTCGAGATGACGCCCTACGATCTGACCAAGGGCCGCATCACATACCGCTTCAAGTGAGCAGTCCGGCCGGCGCGCTGGTCCTGGCCAGCGCCAGCCCCAGGCGCCTGGAACTGCTCCGCCAGGTCGGCATCGAGCCCGACCTCGTAGATCCCGCCGACATCGACGAGACGCCGCAGCGCGACGAGACGCCGCGCCGCCTGGTCGCGCGCCTGGCCATCGGCAAGGCGCAGGCCGTGGCCGCGCGTCATCCGCAGGCGCATGTGCTGGCCGCCGACACCATCGTCGCGGTCGGCCGGCGCATCCTGGGCAAGCCCGAGGACGACGCCGACGCCCGGCGCATGCTCACATTGCTTTCGGGACGGCCGCACAAGGTGCTGACCGGCGTGGCGGTGATCGCCCCCGAAGGCCGTGCGGCGTCGCGGGTGGTGGAGAGTCGCATCACCTTCAAGCGGATCACCGACCGGGAACTGGACGCCTTCATCGCCGGCGGCGACTGGACCGACGCCTCCGGGGGCTACAAGATTCACAAGCTGGCGGGCGCCTTCGTCACCGACATCAGCGGCTCCTACACCTCGGTCGTCGGGCTGCCGCTTTACGAGACACTCAACCTGCTGGGCGGGCTGGGCTGGCGCGGGGGGCCAGGCGCATGAGCGGACGGGCCTTCTTTATTGACCGGTGCGTCGGCGAGACGCGCGGCGTGGTGACGCTGGACGGTCGTCCCGAGCGGCTGCTGATCGCGCGGGACGGCGAGGCGGCCACCACCCTGCTGGGCGCGCGGTGCGTGGCCCGGGTGCGCACGGTCGACAAGGCCATCGGCGCCGCCTTCCTGGACCTGCCGGGCGGCGAGGAAGCGCTGCTGTCCCTGCGTCCCGACGAGCTCCCGCCGGTGCGCGGCGCGGCCGTCGAGGTCGAGATCCGCACCGAATCGCGGCGCGACAAGCTGGCCACCGTCCGCCTGATCGGCGAGGCGAAGGGCGAGCCCCGCATCCTGGAGGCCGCGCCCGACATCGAATCCGAGCTCCGCGCCCTGGCCAAGGACGGCAAGCTCGTCGAGGGCTACGGCGCCCGCGAGGCGGCCGACGCGGCCCAGGCCGAGGCGCTGGAGACGATCCACGCCCTGCCCGGCGGCGGCAACATCGCCATCGAGCCGACCCGCGCCCTGATCTCCATCGACGTCGACCTGGGCGGGCGAGGGGGCTCGGACACCAAGCGCGCGGCGCGCCAGGCCAACCTGACGGCGCTGGGCATGGCCGCGCGCCTGCTGCGCCTCAAGGGGCTTGGCGGCCTCGTCATCTTCGACCTGGTCGGGCGAGGCCATGACGGCAAGGCCATCGACGGCGCGGCCCGGGCGGCTTTCGGGCCCGACAACCCCGGCGTGGCCATCGACAAGATCAGCCGGTTCGGCACCCTGACCCTGACCGTTCCCCGCCGTCGCCGGCCGGTGCTCGACACCCTGCTCGGTCCCGACGGCGCGCTGTCGCCGGTCTCCGGGGCGCTGGACCTGGCGCGCGCCTTCGAACGTCAGGGCCGTGCGTCGCCCGGCGGGCGGCTGGTCGGACTGGCGTCGCCGGCGGTGCTGGCGGCGTTCGAGCCTCTGAAAGCCGGCCTGACCGACCAACTCGGCGGCCGATTCTCCGTCGAGCCCTGCGACGGCTGGCCGACGGACCGGCTCGAGGTGGCGGCGCGATGACCGCGGGCTGCGCGATCTGCGGCAGGCCGATCGTGGCGGAGTATCGGCCGTTCTGCTCGAAGCGCTGCGCCAATGTCGACCTGCAGCGGTGGCTGAGCGGCGTCTACGCCATCCCGGCCGTCGAGGATGACGAGACCGACAGCGCCCCGGTTACGGAAAACGACGAACCGTAGCGGTCCCCGCTGGACTTGCCCAAACGGCTCTTCTATAGACGCCACCTCCCGCGATTGGCGGGCCCCGCGTTGGCCTTGGCCTGGGTAGCTCAGTTGGTAGAGCAGCGGATTGAAAATCCGCGTGTCGCTGGTTCAATTCCGGCCCCAGGCACCACCGCACATTCCTCTCTTCGCGTTCTGATTGCGCGAGCAGGGACGTCCAGAAAAAAGACCCGCGTTTGATGAGTGATGCTGCGGCGCAGCATCGGAATTCCCTTGGAAAGGGAAAAACTCCCGATCCTCCTCGATAATCAGATTGTGCACCGCAACAATTCACCGCCGGCGCGGAATCAGCCAAATAAAAACCCTCTGGCAAGACCCTTGACGATACAGAAAGGGGTTGCCAAAGGGCGGGTACGCCAAGTCTAACTTGGCCAAACGACCTGACGGTCACAAGCCGTCGGGCCGTCTTGCGCCTTCGGAACGCCATCTTCGACAACGAATGATCGAGGAACGCGTTACGGGTCGGTGCAGCGACAGCGGTTTACCGAAGCGCGGCTCTCGCCGCGATTCACAAAAGATTTCAAAGTAGGGTGGAATACGCTCTCGCGTGACGACCCTCGGTCCAAACTAGCTAGACCAACCAGGAACTGGCGAAAGATGCTCGACAAACAACGACTGAACCCTCTCATCGCTATCATGGGCGCCGCGGCGCTTATGATGAGCGCTCCGGCGTTTGCGCAGGATGCGGCCGCTCCGGCCGCCGATCCGGCCGCCGCCACCGCTCCGGCCGCTGACGCGGCTGCTCCCGCGGCTGACGCCGCTGCTCCGGCCGCTGAGGCGGCTCCGGAAGCCAAGGCCCCGCCTGTCATCGACAGCCACGGCGGCAAGCTCACGCCCATCACCATGTTCATGGACGCCGAGCTGATCGTTAAGGTCGTCATGATCGGCCTGGTGCTCGCCTCGATCTTCTCGTGGGTGCTGCTGATCACCAAGCTCGTCGAGTTCGGCGCCCTGAACCGCAAGTCGGACCGCTTCGTCGAAGCGTTCCGTGGGGCCAAGAACATCCAGGACATGGGCCGTATCTCCATGTCGGATGAATTCGAAGGCAACCCGCTGGCCGATATGGCCGCCGCGGCCGCCGCCGAAGTCGAACTGTCCCGGCAAGCGGGTCTCGCCATCACCGGCGCGCACCGCGAAACCACCATCAACCGCGCCCAGATCGCTGTTTCCGCCGTTCAGTCGTCGCTCTCCAAGCGTCTGTCGAGCGGGATGCAGTTCCTGGCCTCGGTCGGTTCGTCGGGTCCGTTCATCGGTCTGTTCGGCACCGTCTACGGGATCATGAACTCGTTCATCGGCATCGCGAACACCAACACGACCAACCTCGCCGTCGTGGCCCCCGGCATCGCCGAGGCCCTGCTGGCCACGGGTATCGGTCTGTTCGCCGCCATCCCGGCCGTTATCTTCTACAACTACTTCCAGACCCGCGTTTCGGCCTACGGCACCCGCTCGGACGGCTTCAGCGCTGAACTCCTGAACGCCATCTCGCGGCAGCTCGACAAGGGGGCCTAAGCACCATGGGAGCCAAACTCGGAGGCTCCGGCGGCAGCGACAGGTACCAGGTTGAACAGAACAGTGAAATCAATGTGACGCCCTTCGTGGACGTCATGCTGGTCCTCCTGATCATCTTCATGGTGGCGGCGCCGCTAGCAAGCGTTTCGGTCGAGTTGAAGCTGCCAGACGCGGTAGCCAAGCCCCGACCGAACCCGCCGAAGCCGGTTTACATTTCGATCCAGAAAGGTGGGGCCCTCTATATCGGGGACTTCCCCACCGACCTGGCCTCCATGGGTGACGACCTGCGCAAGCAGGTCGGCAAGCGGGACCCTTCCAAGGAACGCCTGTTCATTCGGGCCGACAAGGAAGTTCGGTACGGTGATTTCATGCAGGTTATGAACACGTTGCAGGACAATGGCTTCTACAGCGTGGCTCTGATCGGGCAGGACAACACCAACGCGGCGGGGGGGTGACGCATGGCAGAGCAGAACAACGACGCTCCGCTTAAGGTGCACAACCCCTTCGACCCGCCGAAGACGAAGATGAACCCGACGGCTGTGCTGATTGCAGCCCTCATCGTTCTCGGCGTCCACGCGATCATCGGCTGGTACCTCTACACGATGCGCTTCACCATCAAGGAGCGCCTCTTCGAGGACGAGAAGCTGGACACCCAGCTGATCAAGCCGCCACCGCCGCCGCCGCCGCCGCCTCCGCCGCCGCCGCCGACCGACAAGCCGCCGCCGCCGCCCAGGCTGCAGCCGCGTCCCCCGGTCGCTCCGCCGCCGGATGTGACGCCGCCGCCGCCGCTGGACGTGCCGCCGGTCAAGAAGGATGAACGGGTCGAAACGCCCGCGCCTCCCGTGATCGCGCCGCCTCGTCCCGTGGAGCCGCCGCGTCCGTCGATCATCACGAACCCGGACTGGTCACGCCGTCCGAGCTCCGAGGATCTGGCGCGGTACTATCCGGAACGGGCCCAGCGCCTGGAACGGGAAGGTCGGGCGACCATCACCTGCAAGGTGAAGGCGAACGGCACCCTGGAAGCCTGCTCCATCGTGTCGGAAGATCCGGCGGACATGGGCTTCGGCGACGCCACCCTCCGCGCCTCGCGTCTGTTCAAGATGCGGCCGCAGACCAAGGATGGCCAACCTGTGGACGGCGGCACGGTTCGCATTCCGCTGGTCTGGAAGTTGCCCCAGTAGCCACGGCTGAGACATGCGAACGCCCCGGAGGGAAACCTCCGGGGCGTTTTGCTGTCTGGAATGCCGGCCTACGCCGCGATGACCGGATGTGGAGAAGAGCCGGGCCGGAGGCTCAGCTGGCGAGGCCCTTTTCGCCCAGCCAGGCTTCCAGCCGGGCGTTGACCGCCTCAGGCGCCTCCTGCTGCACCCAGTGGGAGACGCCGGGCAGCCGGTGCAGCGTGAAGTCCTTCACATAGGGGCCATAGCCTTCGGTCAGTTCGATGCCGAGCGCGGTGTCCTCCTCGCCCCAGACCATCAGGGTCGGGGTCTCGATCGGCGGCTGGTCGAAGTCGCTCCAGGGCTTGAGGCCGCCGGCGAAATTGGCGCGGTACCAGTTGATCATCGCTGTCATCGCCCCGGGCTTGAGGGCGTTGGCGCGATAGACATCAAGCACCTCGTCCGGGAACCGGCTCTTGTCGATCGCCATGCCGCTGAAGGCCCGGGCGACGCCCTCGGCGCGGCGGGCGGTCAGCATCTTCTCCGGCAGCCACGGGATCTGGAAGAAGATCACGTACCAGGACTTCTTCAGCTGCCCGCCGCCCTTGCGCATGGCCTGGCTGAAGACGGCGGGGTGGGGCACGTTCATGATCACCAGCCCGTCCAGCGGGCGCAGCTTCCGCATCGCGAACACCCAAGCGACAATGGCCCCCCAGTCGTGGGCGATCAGCAGTCGCCGCCTGGCGCCCAGGGCGTCGTAGATGGCGGCGACATCGTCGGTGAGGTTCTCGACCTTGTAGGCGGACGTCGCCTTCGGCCGGCTCGAAATCGCCATAGCCGCGCAGGTCCGGCGCCACGGCCCGCCAGCCCAGCGCCGCCAGCAGCGGCAGCTGGAATCGCCAGGAGAAGCGACTTTCCGGAAAACCGTGCAGAAACAAGGCGACCTTGTCGCCGGTCCCGGCCTCGTCGATGGTGAAGGTCAGGCCGTTGGCCTCGATCGTGCGCGTGGTGATTTTCGTCATGTCTCGAGGGTGTAGCCCGTTGGCGCGCCATGCAAGGTCGAGGCTTGATCCAGAGCGCGGCTGCGACTAAACCAGCCGCTCGCGAAAGCGCGCCGCCTTAGCTCAGTTGGTTAGAGCGCCGGTTTGTGGAACCGGAGGTCCTCAGTTCAAGCCTGAGAGGCGGTACCATCGCGGAGCCGGAGTTCGTCCGGCGCCCTCCGTCATCGTTGTCGCAAGTCCCCGCGCGTCGCGCGCACGGTCATTCGCGCTCTTGTCGGCGCACGCCCGAAAGCGGCATAGTCCATGTCGAAAGATAGCATGGGGGAAGACAGATGATCCGGACGGGGCTTCGTTTGATTGTCGGCGTGATCGGCGTGCTGGCGCTGCTCGTCGCCGCGCGGCTTTGGGTGGGCCCCGAGACGCCGGCCGCGGCGCTGGGGCTGAAGGCCGATGGCCTGCTCGGCCTGGCGACCCTGCGGGCTGACGTCGGCGGCTTCTTCGCCGCCGGCGGCCTGTTCGCGCTGGCCGGGGCGATCCGGGGCGAGGGGAGACTGCTGACGCCGCCGGCGCTGCTGCTGGGTCTGGCCCTGGCGGGACGCCTGGTGACCGTGGCCATGGACGGCTATGCCCCGGCCATGCTGCCGCCGATGGTCATCGAGGCCGTGCTGGTGGCGATCCTGCTGCTGGCCCGCCGCCGCCTCGGCTAGCGAGCCATGACCGCTCCCCACCGCCTGCACGGCACGCCCGGGTCGCTCTACACGGCCAAGGCCAGGTCCTTCCTCATCAAGCAGGGCATTCCGTTCGAGAACGTCCCGGCCGGCGCGCCGGACTTTCGCGAGAGGGTGGTTCCCGCTGTCGGTCGGTGGATCATTCCGGTCCTTGAGACGCCACAGGGTGAGCTGATCCAGGACGGATCGGAGATTATCGACCGGTTCGAGCGCCAGGGCGGTCTGCGCTGGCCGACGCTGCCGACGACGCCGGTCCTTCAGGTCGTCGCCCGGCTGTTCGAGCTGTTCGGCGGCGAGGGCCTGCTGCGCCCGGCCATGCACTACCGCTGGAACTTCGACGCGGTGAACCAGCCCTTCATCGCCCGCGATTTCGCCGCCGGACTGGCGGCCCCCGGCGCGCCGGCGGCCGAAGGCGAGGCGACCTTCGCCTTCGCGGCCGAGCGCATGCGGCGGGCGATGGCGGGGTTCGGGGTCCCCCGTCGATCCCGCTGATCGAAGCGGCCTACGAGGAGTTCCTGGATCTGTTTGACGCCCACCTGGCCGCGTTTCCTTACCTGCTCGGAGGCCGGCCGACGGTTAGCGATTACGGTCTGATCGGCCCGCTCTACGCCCACCTGGGGCGCGACCCCTATCCGGCCGACCTGATGAAGCGGCGCGCCTACCGCGTCTGGCGCTGGGTCGAGCGGATGAACGTCGGCGGCCTCGATGCGGCGGAGTATCCGGATCACCAGCCCGACCTGGTCGACGCCGAGGTTCCGCCGCCCACGCTGGAGGCGCTGATGGCCTTCATCGCCCGCGACTACCTGCCCGAGCTGCGGGCCATGGTCGCCTTCGCCGACTGCTGGCTGGCGGAGCGGCCGGATATCGCGCCGGGGACCAGCGGGCTCAAGCGGCCGGGCGACCGGGTGATCGGACAGGCGACGTTCGACTGGCGGGGGGCGCCCATCACCGTCAACGTCATGCCCTACCGCCTCTACCTGCTTCAGAAGGTCCAGGACGCGATCCCCGCTGCGGGGGAACCGGGACATGACGCGGTCATGGCGATGCTCGACCGCGCCGGCCTCGGCGAGATCGCGACCCTCAGGACCCGGCGCCGCGTGGAACGGCGCGACCAGGTCGAGGTCTGGGGCCCGGTTCGCGAGGCGTGAGACTTCCGCCTCGCCCGGCCTATACTCGAGACTGACGCCCCGGGAGCCCCGTCATGATTGAACGCCAGCTGGACATCGCCACGCCTGACGGGGTCTGCACGACCTTCATCGTGCACCCCGAGCGGGAAGGGCCCCATCCGGTGGTGCTGTTCCTGATGGACGCCCCGGCCATCCGCGAGGAACTGCGCGACATGGCCCGGCGACTGGCCAGCGTCGGCTACTACGTGATGCTGCCCAACCTCTACTACCGCTCAGGCGTGATGGAGCTGTGGCCGTTCCCGACGGAACCGGCGGCGCTCGAGGCGGCGCGGGAGCGGATGTTCGAGCTGATGGGCTCGCTGTCGCCGGCCCTGGTGATGAGCGACTGCGCCGCGATGCTGGCCTTCGCCGATGCTGACGAGGCGGCTGACGCCACGCGGGTCGGGACGGTCGGCTACTGCATGAGCGGCCCCTACGCGATCCAGACGGCCGGCGCCTTCCCGGGCCTTGTCCGCGCGGCGGCCTCGATCCATGGCGTCTCCCTGATGACCGAGGCGGCGGACAGCCCGCATCGGGTCGCGCGGGACCGCGACGCCGGCTTCTATTTCGGCTGCGCCCAGATCGACCGCTGGTTCCCGGAGGAGATGATCCCGCGTCTGGCCGCCGACCTTGCCGCCCACGGCGTCGACGCCGAGGTCGAGACCTACCCCGGCGCCGAGCACGGCTTCGTCTTCCCCCAGCGGCCGGCCTACGACCGCGCCTCGGCCGAGCGGCACTGGGAGCGGGTGCTCAGCCTGTTCCGGCGGAAGCTGTCGGCCTGAGCGGTCAGTCGCGGTCGAACTTGTCGCGCTTGCGCTTGCCCAGCAGCATCCGCGTCTCCAGCCGCCCGCGTACGGCGGTGTAGTAGGCCTGCAGGAACGAGCGATCCATTTCGTACTCGGTGGCGGTCCAGCCGATCTTGCCCCGGATGCGGTCGGCCACCGCCGCCATGACCTTGCGGTCGGCCTTGCGCAGGACGTCCTCCAGCACATGCAGCTCCTTGACCCCGTAGGCGTCGAGCTGGGCCTGGGTGAAGGCGAAGTCTGAGTGCAGCACCGGCTGGTCGTCGACCATGTCGCGCAGCAGCGTCACCTTCGGCGCATGAACCACCCAGGTGCCGGCCACCAGGTCGCCGACCCGAAGATGGTCGCGGTTGAACAGCGGGAACAGCGCGAACACGCCCGCCCAGATCACGCCGAACAGGTACATCCACCCGTCGACGCCCTCGCCGCCGCCGCCGAACACCATGGTCAGCGGCAGGAACAGTTCCAGCTCGCGCATGCCGTTGCGGGCCAGGATGGCGCCGGCGGTCAGACGTCCGCCGTTGCGGGCCGCGACCCGCAGGCCGGTGGCGCGCTTGCCGGGCGTCGCGGCGTAGGGCGTCAGCTCGAAGGCGATGAACCAGGCGTTGCGCAGCAGGAAGCCGCCGACCATCACGATGACCAGCAGGAACTCGGCGTTCTTGAAGCCCATGACCCAGCCCGCGCCCAGGCAAAGCAGCAGGCCGACGATCATGATGCCGATGATCAGCGCCGCGTCGATCATCAGCGCCGAGAGCCGCTCGGCGGGCCCGGCCACGCGGACGCGCAGGTCAACGCCCTCGGGCGTGATCAGGGACCGCTCGTCGGCGCGGCTGGATCCGGCCACGACGCTCATGCCGACCGCCTGCGGGGCAGGTAGAAGTACAGGCCCCAGATCAGCGCCGTCGCCCCGGCGATGGCGAAGCGGGCGGCGTCCAGGGTGATCAGCTGGCGGCCGAAGCCTTCGAGCAGGCCGGCGCACATCAGCATGACGACGACGCCGGCCATGGCCAGGGCGGCGGTGCGCCCGGCCTCGGCGGCCGCCTCGACCCTTGGCCGGTCGCCCGGCGCAATGATCGACCGGCCGATGTGGAAGCCCGCGCCGCCGGCGAGGGTGACCGCGAAAATCTCGGTGACGCCGTGGATCATCAGCCAGCCGGCCAGCTCCAGACCCAGTCCCCGACTCACGAACAGGGCCATCAGGGCGCCCAGCGAGAAGCCGTTGTAGATCATCAGCAGCGCGGTCGGCAGGCCGAAGGCGAAGCCCAGGGCGAAGGCGAAGATCGCCACCTGGGCGTTGTGGGTGAACAGGAAGGCCGCGAAGCCCGTCAGGCCCGAGGTTCCCTCGTCATGGTAGAGGGTCGCGCGCAGGGCCTCGGTGCTGGTCGCCGGGTCGCGTCCCTGGGACATGCCGCCGGGTATGAAGGAGTAGAACCAGTCCGGGTCCTGGCTGGTCAGCACGAAGGCCGCCACCGCGCCGATCGCGAACAGCAGGGCGGCCAGCAGGGTTTCGCGCCAGATCGACTGGACCGCCCGGGGCCAGTCCTCCCGGAAGAAGCGGGCCAGTCGCTCCAGCGGCGTCGAGCGGACGCCGTAGACGAACAGATAGGCGCGCAGGCAGAGGTTCTCGAGATAGGTCGCCGCGCCCTGGTCGAGCGAGATCGACCGCGCCACCGACAGCGACGACATCGCCGACCGGTACAGCACCGGGATCTCCAGCAGCTGCTCGTCGGTCAGGCTGTCGACCGACTGCCGCTCGACCTTGGTCATCAGGGAGTCGAGCCGCCGCCACGAGGCCTCGCGCTCGTTGCGGAACCGGTGACTCTTGAGCTGCAGTTCGGCCATCGGGGATTCCTACAGCAGGTCGCGGCGCTTGAGGTCGAGGTAGGCGTTGAGCAGCCTTGTCCCCACGCTCCCGACCGGGGCATCGACGATGTGCGCGCCGGTGCGCCGCAACCGGGAGATCACCAGATCCCGCTCGCGCAGCAGGGTCGCGGCGGCCACCGCCCTGGAGACGTCGTCGGCGGTCGCCGGCTCGGCCTGGGCGAACGCCTCAAGCTCCTCGTCGCGGAACACCACGAACATGACCAGGTGGCGCTTGCCGAGCCGCGCGGCGTTCTCGATCAGCAGCTCGGCGCTGGTCGGGTCGGCGAACTCGGTGAAGACGACAATCAGGGAGCGGCGCTCCAGGTCCGACGCCAGTTGCGTCAGGCCGAGTGTGTAGTTGGTCTCCTCGTCGCTGTAGTCGAGCGACGCGGCCAGATGCTCCAGCAACGGGAACGAGCCGACGCCGGAGGCGATGCCCGTGGACAGGCGCGGGCGGGCGTCGAAGCCGAACAGGCCGACGCGGTCGCCGATCTTGAGACTGACATAGGCCAGGGTCAGGGCGGCGTTGATCGCCCGGTCGATGCGCGGCAGGCCGGCCAGCGGCTCGCACATGGTCCGGCCGGTGTCGAGCGCCAGCAGGATGTGGTGGTTGCGCTCGGTCCGGTATTCCTTGGAGATCAGCTTGCCGTGGCGGGCGGACTGCTTCCAGTCGACCGAGCGCGGGTCCATGCCGTCGGTGTAGTCGCGCAGGGCGTGGTATTCGGCGCCCTCGCCGGTGTCGATCTGGGCCTTGACCCCGAACATGGCGTCGCGGGCGAACAGGCGCATGGCCTCCGCCTTCACCCCGGCGATGTCGGGGGTCAGCACGATCTTCCGGCGCAGAGCGCGGCTGTGCTGGCTCCAGACAAGGCCCAGCGGCCCCGTCCAGCGAACCCAGGCGCGCTCGATGCTCGCCTCGCCCCGCCGCCGGGGGCTGAGGGTGAGGTTCAGGGCCCCCGACCGCCCCTCGGTCGGGACCATGAGCCTGTCGGGCGCGACCTGGATCCGCGCGTCGCTCTCGACGGCCAACTCGGCCCTCCGCGGAGCCGCCTGCCGGAAGGCGACGGCCAGCTCGCCCCGGGCGTCAACGCCGACGCCCATCCGCACCGGCGCCGTGAGCTCGACCGAC
>CBDIPM010000001.1:0-432235 GCA_965283745.1 Caulobacteraceae bacterium | reverse complement strand
GGCCTCGGCCGGCCCGACGTCCTGGAAGTAGATCTGGTAGAAGAACCGGCCCTTGTCGGTGAAGGCCGCCTTGATCACGTCCAGGAACTGGACCTGCGGCACGCCGGTGTAGGGCACCGAAAGCCCGGCCACGGCGCTCACCCGGTCAGGCCGCGTCAGGGCGGTGTTCCAGACGATCGGCGCGCCCCAGTCGTGGCCGATCAGGATGCCCTTCCCGTCCGGCGACAGGTGCTCGATCACCCCCGCAACGTCGGTGGTGATCCGCTCCAGGCTGTAGTCCTCGACCCGTCCTGGCTTGTCCGAGCCGCCGTAGCCGCGCACGTCGATGGCGCAGGCGGTGAAGCCGGCCTCAGCGATCGGCCCGATCTGGTGACGCCAGCTGTACCAGCTCTCCGGGAAGCCGTGGACCATGACCACCAGCGGCCCGGAGCCCTCGACCACGGCCCGGACATTGATCCCGTTGGTCGGAATGGTGACGAAGTTCGGCATGGCGTTTCCCCGATTTTGCATCAGACGATCACGGTCGACGCCGGGTCAGGCAAGCGCCGGATGGGTCGAGAGTCTTCATCGCGGTTTTGCGCCGCCCTTTCGTTGTCCGGCCGAGGGATCCGGCCAGGTATTCGGGACATTCTACAGCCCCTGCGAAGGACGGGGAAAAACGCGCCAAATCCCGCGAGATCCTCGCCAGTTCCAGTAGTTCCGCCAGATCATGACTCGATCCCGCACGGGTCTCGCGGGGTCCGGAAGGCGCCGGCACGGCCTGAAACGGGCTCCGGGGCGAGGGGCGGATTGTCCCGCAATGTCCCCATCTGTCTCCAGAGTATATGTCTCCAGAGTCTCGCTTTTAAGAACGCCCTCATGACCGCCACCCACCCTCTCGACCGCCCGGTCTGGAACGCCCTGACCAGCCGCCAGAGCGACTGCGCCCTGGGGGAGGGTCTCGCACGAAGGTTCGCGCCGCAGTACGGGCCGCTGACCGGCGCGCGCGACGCCTCGCCGGAGAGCCAGGCCGCCCTCGCCCGCCTGCCCGACGCGCCGGATGGATTGTGGTTGCTCGAGGCCCAGGCGGTCGCCGCGCCGGAGGGGATGGTCGTGACCCACAACGCCGACTGCGTGCAGATGATCGCCGACGGGCCGGTCGCCGCGCCGGATCCCGCCTTCGCCTTCGTCGACCTTGGCGAGGCGGACGCCGCCGAGATGCTGGCGCTGGCGACCCTGACCCGCCCCGGCCCCTTCGCCGAGCGGACCGGCCGGCTGGGCGCCTTCATCGGCGTGAAACAGGACGGCGTCATCATCGCCATGGCCGGCGAGCGCATGCGCCCGGTCGGCTTCACGGAGATCAGCGGCGTCTGCACCCTGCCGGACCACCGGGGCAAGGGCCTGGCCGGCGCCCTGATCCGCGTCGGCATGGCGCGGATCAAGGCGCGGGGCGAGGTCCCGTTCCTGCATTCCTACGCCAGCAACAGCGCCGCCATCGGGCTGTATGAGAGCCTGGGGTTCAGGGTCCGGCAGGCGGCGGTTCTGACGGTGCTGACGCGGGCTGGGTGAGGAGCGTTGAGAACAATCTTTGGTTGTTATGTAAGATTTGCGTTCCGTTTTCGCGAGTCAACTGCTAGGCTTTCCCAATGAGCGAACCCAAGCAGCCAGGCGTAGAGGAAGCCCCCGTCGAGTTCGACGCGGACTACGATGAACGCTCGGCCGCTGCGGACGCGGACGTCGCTGCCGGACAAGTCGTGCCGCACGAGGAGGTGGCCAAGTGGCTCAAGACCTGGGGCACCCCGGATGAAACGCCGCTCCCCCGGTCGTGGCGTCGGTAACCTGGACCTTCCAGGCGCTAAGCGATCTGGACGACATCCGAGCCTGGATCGCGCCTGACCGTCCCCGGGCAGCCCAACGAATGGAGACGAGGCTCAGGGCTGCTGCGGCTTCGCTGGACAGGCGGCCCAACAGAGGCCGCCCTGCTCGGACGGGCGCCGCGAGCTTGTTCATGTGCGCCCCTACCTGATCCGCTATCGCGTCGAGGGCGCCCGCGTGATCATTCTCGAAGTCCGCCACGCCGCCCGCAAGCCGGAGTGACCTACCCCACCAGCCGCTCCCGCCCTTCCCAGTAGGGCTTGCGCAGCTCGCGCCGCAGCACCTTGCCCGACGGGTTCCTCGGCAGCGTGTCGGCGAAGTCGATGCTCTTGGGGGCCTTGTAGCCGGCGATCCTGGTGCGGGCGTGGGCGATGAGGTCTTCGGCGGTGGCCGTCGCGCCGGGCTTGAGGACCACCACGCCCTTGACCGCCTCGCCCCACTTGTCGTCGGGCACGCCGATGACGGCGGCGTCGGCGACGGCGGGGTGGCTGAACAGGGCGTTCTCGACCTCGGCCGGATAGACGTTCTCGCCGCCGCTGACGATCATGTCTTTCACCCGGTCGTAGATGTAGAGGTAGCCCTCGTCGTCGAAGTAGCCGGCGTCTCCGCTGGAGAACCAGCCCTCGGGGCAGATCGCTTCCTTCGTGGCGTCCGGCCGGTTCCAGTAGCCCTTCATCACCCCCTTGGCGCGGATCTGCACCTCGCCGACCTCGCCCGGCTTGCCCGCCTCGCCGGTGGGGGTCAGCACCCGCACGTCGAAGCCCGGCCAAGGCTTGCCGCAGGAGCGCAGCTTGTCGCGCTCGGGCGCATGGTCCTCGGGCGGCAGGAAGGTGGCGCCGCCGATGGTCTCGGTCAGGCCGTAGAGCTGGGTGAAGTCGCAGCCGAACCGCGCCTGGGCCTGGCGCAGCACCGCCTCGGAGATCGGCGAGGCGCCGTAGAACATCCGCTCCAGCCGGCTGAAGTCGGCGCTCTCGACGCCCGGCGTCTGCAGCAAGAGGTTGATGATCGTCGGGGCCAGGAAGGCGTAGTTCACCCCCTTGTCCTGCAGCAGATGGATGATCTCGACCGGATTGACCTCCCGGGTCAGGATGTTGCGCACGCCCTGCAGGGTGGCCAGCAGGCCGCAGTTGGTGCCTGCCACGTGGAACAGCGGCATGACCACCAGGTTGGTCTTGCCGGCGTCGTACTTCGCCCAGCCGGCCTCCAGCGCCAGGCCGAACAGGGCGATGAAGTTGTCCTGCGTCAGCTGCACGCCCTTGGGCAGGCCGGTGGTGCCGCTGGTGTAGAGCTGGATGACGTCGTCATCCATGTCGACCGGCAGCATCGGGTCGACAGCCGGATGGCCGCCGATCCAGTCGCGGAAGGCCGGCCAGCGCGGGTGGCCGGGCTCGAACTGCACCAGGCCGTGGACGTCCGGCAGGTCGCTCATGATCATGTCGACCACACCGCCGAAGTCCTCGCCGACGAACAGCATCCTGGCGCCCGCGTCCTTGAGGATGAAGGCGACCTCCGGCGGGGCCAGCCGCCAGTTGACCGGCGCCAGCGTCACCCGCGCCTTCACGCAGCCCAGCCACAGTGGGAAGAAGTCGTCGGTGTTCTTGGCCAGCACCCCGACCCGGTCGCCCGGCTTCAGGCCCTGGGCCAGCAGCGCGTTGGCGCACTGGCTGGCCATGGCGTCCAGCTGCGCGAAGGTTGTCGTCCGCCCCTCGAACCAGATCGCCTCGGCGTCCGGCCGCAGGCGGGCCTGCAGGCGCGGGATGTCGGCCACCGAACGGATGTCGGCCATGTCGGTCATGGGTGCGTCCTCACTGTCCGCGCCTCTGGCGGGCGCTGGTGGGACAAGGATGCTGAATTTGCCGGAGGAGGCAACGGGTCCTCACCCACTTGGGGGAGGGGGACCATGCGAAGCATGGTGGAGAGGGATGTGCTCCCGGCGAACGATGAAGCTCGGATGTCATGAAGGCAGCGACCGTCCCGGCATGGGGGAGCACGTCCCGCTCCACCACCCTCCGGGTGGTCCCCCTCTCCCAAGAGGGAGAGGATAGAAAAAGAGCCGCCGGATCGCTCCGACGGCTCTGATCTATCTGGAAGGTAGTGAAGCCTACTCCGCCGCTTGCGGCGGGGCGTAGCCGAGCATGGCCTTGGTTTCCAGGAACTCGTGGAAGCCGTAGTCGCCCCACTCGCGGCCGTTGCCGCTCATCTTGTAGCCGCCGAAGGGGGCCATCAGGTCCCCGCCGCCGCCGTTGATGGAGACCTGACCGGCGCGCAGCTTGGAGGCCACTTCGCGGATCTTGTTGACGTCCGTGCCCGAGACATAGGCCGCCAGGCCGTACTCGGTGTCGTTGCCGACCTGAACGGCTTCATCGACGGTGTCGTAGCCGATGATCGAGACGACCGGGCCGAAGATCTCTTCCTTGGCGATGGTCATGTCGTTGGTGACGTTGGCGAAGACGGTCGGCTTGACGAAGTAGCCCTTGTCGATGCCGTCCGGACGGCCGACGCCGCCGGAGACCAGGGTCGCGCCCTCGTCGATGCCGGCCTGGATCAGCTTCTGGATCTTGTTGAACTGCACCTCGGAGACGACCGGACCCATCTGGGCGTTGCCCTTGGGGTCGCCGACCGTGGTGGAGTCAGCGGCGGCCTTGGCGATGGCGATCACCTCGTCCATGCGCTTGCCGGGGACCAGCATGCGGGTCGGGGCGTTGCAGGACTGGCCGGAGTTCATCATCACCGAGCGGACGCCGCCGGTGACGGCCGACTGGAAGTCGGCGTCATCAAGGATGATGTTGGGGCTCTTGCCGCCCAGCTCCTGGGCCACGCGCTTGACGGTCGGGGCGGCGTTGCGGGCCACCTCGATGCCGGCGCGGGTCGAGCCGGTGAAGGAGACCATGTCGATCTCCGGATGGCTGGAGATCGCCGCGCCCACTTCCGGGCCGTCGCCGTTGACCAGGTTGAACACGCCGGCCGGCACGCCGGCGGCATGCAGGATCTCGGCCCAGATGTAGCCCGAGAACGGCGCCACTTCCGAGGGCTTGAGCACCATGGTGCAGCCCACGGCCAGGGCCGGGGCGACCTTGCAGGCGATCTGGTTCACCGGCCAGTTCCAGGGCGTGATCATGCCGCAGACGCCGATCGGTTCCTTGACCAGCCGGGTCGGGCCGCGGTCCTCGACGAACTTGAAGCTCTTCAGAACGGCCAGGGCCGTCTGGGTGTGGGCCAGGCCCATGGCCGCCTGGGCGCGTTGCGCCAGCGAGGCGGGGCGCCCATTTCCTCGGTGATGGCGTCGGCCATGTCGCCGTAGCGCTTCTGGTATTCGACGATGATGCGCTCGAGCAGGTCGGCGCGTTCCTCGACGGTGGTTTGGGAGAAGGTCGCGAACGCCTTGCGGGCGGCCTTGGCGGCCTTGTCGACGTCGGCGGCCGTGCCCATCGAGATCTTGCCACAGACCTCTTCGTTGGCCGGATTGATCACATCGAGCGTCCTGGGCGTGATGGGATCGACCCACTGACCATCGATGTAGAACTTCGTGTAGTCGCGCATCACCATCTCCCTTGGGCGTCGAGGCGGGCCCGTTCTGAGGACCTCTTCAAACGCTAGTTTAGTTATCGCGGTTCACCTCGGGAAGGGGCGAACTCAAAACTTGATGCATCCAGCTTCAAAGCTGATGCACGTGCGGCTGTCCGGCGATCGGGCTTCTCGCCTTCAGCACATAGCCCGCCCGGATCGAGCCGATGTAGAGGTCCTTCAGGTCGGGCCCGCCCCAGGTGACGTTCGTCGGGTGGTTGATCACCTCGCCCGAGGGATCGTGGCAGACCACCTCCACCGCGCCCGACGGCGTGATGGCCACCACCTTGTTGGCGGCCGGCAGGCAGACCCAGAGGTTTCCGTCGGCGTCCATCCCGACGCCGTCGGTGTAGCCCAGGTCCTCGGGATGATGCGCCGCGTCGGCTTCCGCCTGGGCCTGCGCGGCGTCGACCAGCCGGCCGAGCACCGGGCCGTAGCGCTCGCCCGGGCCGAGCTTCCCGCCGGGCAGGACTTCGAAGCGCATGACGTCGGCGCCGCTGGTCTGGGCGCAGTAGAGCCAGCGATCATCGGCCGACAGGGCCATGCCGTTGGGAAACTTCAGTCCCTCGGCGACGATCTCGCTTGAGCCGTCCGGGCGCAGCACGAAGATGAAGCCGTCGGCGCGGCCATCCAGCGCCTGAGGCCAGGTCTCGGCGTGGGTGGAGTTGGCGCACCAGATGTTGCCGGCCCGGTCCAGCACCGGATAGTTGGCGCTGGTCAGCCGCCTGCCGCCGACTTCGGCCAGCAGGGTCTCGTGGACGCCGGTCGCCGGATCGAACCGCTGCAGCGGCCCCTCCTCCCGGTCATAGATGCCGAAGTTGGCGATCAGGATGCGGCCCTGCAGATCCATGTTGACGCCATTGGGCGCCCCGCCCTTCGGCCCCATGCGGGTGAAGGTCCCGTCGGGATGGATCTCGGCCGCCGCGCACTGGTGGTCCGAGGCGAAGACCCGGCCGTCCTTGCCAACGACCACATCCTCCGGTCGGTCGATGCCGACGGCGATCTTCGTGAACGCCTCGACCGCGATACGCGCCACCATGCCGTCCTCCCTGCGTGCCTGTTCTCGTTGGCGCTACCAGAACAGGTCCGGCGCCGTTCCGTCCAGCACCTGGGCGATGCGGCGGCGGGTCGCTTCGGTCGTCCCGGCGGGCAGGTCGCCGGGATGAAACCAGTCGCGCCGCAGGATCTCGCCCCGGGAGGTCGGCGGCGTCGCGGTCCAGCAATCGAGGCGATAGAGCACGACATGGTCGCCGCGAAAGGTGCGGGCGTTATCGTGAATCGAGACCAGCATCATCCGCCCGTCCGGCCGGACGCCGGCCTCCTCCTCCAGCTCGCGGGCGGCGGCGATCTCGGCCGACTCGCCGCGCTCGACGCCCCCGCCAGGCAGGTGCCAGCCCGGCGTGTAGCTGTGCTCGATCAGCAGGACCCGGCCCTGGTCGTCGAAGACCATGACCCTCACGCCCACCGTCAGCCCGCGCACCGTTCGCATGGCGACGCGGTAGCCGGGTTGAAGCAGTCGGTAGAGGCGGCGCAGAAGCGACATGGTCGCAGCCTAGGGCGCCGGCTTGCGGCGCGCGAGACGCGGGGCTAAAGCCGGGCGGACATTCTTTCGCGGAGCACCGCCATGATCGCCGTCGGCATCATCTTTGGTTTCATCATCGTCCTGGGCGCGCTGAACGTTTTCGAGTTCGGCAAGGTCGACTGACCCTGACGTTCCACCCGGACCTTCCCCGGTGAACGGCGTCGCCTTCGTCACGGCCGCCGCCCGGCGCATCGGACGGTCCCTGGCCGTTGAAGCGGCGCGCGCCGGCTTCGACGTGGCGGTCCATCATCGCGCCTCCGCCGACGACGCCGAGGAGACCGCGGCGCAGGTGCGGGCCGAGGGCCGCAAGGCGCTGGTGCTGGCCGGCGACCTGACGGCTCACGACGCCGGGACGCTGATCGCCCGGGCCGAGGCCCTGGGGCCCGTGACCCTGCTGGTCAACAACGCCTCCCTGTTCCTCGACGACCGGCTGGAGACGACCACCGCCGCCGACCTGGACGCCCATATGGCGACCAATGTCCGGGCGCCGGTCATGCTGGCCCAGGCCTTCGTCGCGGCATTGCAGGCCGACCGGGCCGGGCTGGTCGTCAACATCATCGACCAGCGGGTCTGGCGGCCGACGCCGCAGTATTTCAGCTACAGCCTGTCGAAGGCGGCGCTCTGGTACGCCACCCAGACCATGGCCCAGGCGCTGGCCCCGCGCATCCGGGTCAACGCCATCGGCCCCGGCCCCACCTTCGGCTCCACCCATCAGGCCCCGGGCAGCTTCGAGGCCGAGGCCGACGGCACGCCGCTCGGCCGGCGGGTGACCGGCGAGGACATCGCCGCGGCGCTGCGCTACCTCATTGACGCCCGCGCGGTCACCGGTCAGATGATCGCCGTGGACAGCGGCCAGCACCTCGCCTGGCGGACGCCGGACATCGTCGACTTCTAGAGAGGGCGCGCGTGGCCGTTTCCCCCCTGCAGGACCCGCCTTTGGACATCGCGCCCAACGCCAGGGTCGTGATCACCAAGGTGTTCGTGCGCGGCCTGAAGGTCGAGGCCGAGGTCGGCGTCTACAACCATGAGCGGGGCAAGACCCAGCCGCTGGTCATCGACGTCGAGCTGGATGTCGCCGCCGCCGGCGCCCGGCATCTGGCCGACACCCTGAACTACGAAACCATTCGCAACGACGCCCGCGCCCTGGCCGCGTCCGGCCATATCGAGCTTGTCGAGGTGTTCGCCGAACGCCTGGCCGAGCTCTGCCTCGCCGATCCGCGGGTGACCCGCGCCCGCGTCCGGGTTGAAAAGCCGATGGCGCTGGCCCCCGACGCCGAGGCGGCCGGGGTCGAGATCACGGCGGTCCGCGCCTGAGCGTCCTCACCCATGCGGCGCGGCTCGCGCCCCTGAGGCCCGGAACGACGTGGCGGCTGGACGGCGACACCCTCATCGAGACGACCGGCAAGCGTGAGCGTCGCTGGGCCCTGGCCTCGGCGCGCGGCCTGACGCTGGCGCCGCCGGGGGCCGGAGGGCGCTGCGCCGCCTGGCTGGCCTTCCCACGGGGGCGGGTGACCATCGTCTCCCACGGCTGGAGCGGACCGGGTCGGTTCGAGGACCATACCGTCAGCTACGGCCCGCTGGTGCGGGCCCTGGCCGCCCGCCTCGCCGACGTGGCGCCGGGCGCGCGCATCGCCGCCGCCGGTCTGGACGGCCAGGCCGGGATGTCCTGGACCATCGGCCTGCTGGGCGCGGGCGTGGCGGCCCTGCTGGGCTTTTCCCTGATGGCCGGCACGGCCGGACTGGGCGTCAGCCTGGCGGCGCGGCTGCTGTTCGCGCTGATCCTGATCTTCGCCGTGACGCCCTGGCTGAAGCCGCGTATCGCGGGCCTGGACCCGCGCGACCTGCCCCACTCCCTGGCGCCCTGACGGAGCCGGTTTGCCTCGCCGCGCGTTTGCGGCGACGATGCCCATCGAGAAAGCGGAGTCTGCCGATGACCGATAGTGTTCCCGTCGCCAAGACCCACGAGGATCGGGTGCTGCCCGCCGTCGTCTACGGGCTCTATGTGTTCGGCGCGATGTCGATGCTGATCACCGTGATCATCGGCCTGGTCATCGCCTACGCCAATCGCGCGACCGCCGGTCCGCGGATGGACACCCACTACCAGTTCCTGATCCAGACCTTCTGGAAGACCATCTGGTGGTTCGTGATCGGCATCGGGGTCGGCTTGGCCGGACTGGTGATGACCGTCACCCTCATCCTGGCGCCGATCGGCATCCCGCTGATGATCATCGGCTGGGGCGGAGCGGGCCTGGTCGGGGTCTGGTTCTACGTCCGGTGCGCCGCCGGGATCATCTATCTGATCCAGGACGAACCCTATCCCCGGCCCGACGCGTGGCTGATCTAGAGGCGCCGCAACCCCTTATTGCCTAAGGATCGGGCGCATCTGGCCAAGGGGTTCCCCTGCCAGTTGTGGCGTTTTGACCCCCCGCCGTTTCGCTGCCGCACTCGCTCCTGTTCGGGGTGAAGAAGACGGGGGTGTTCATGGCGGCGCGCATATTGAGTCTGCTTGCGGGGGTCCTGTTCGCAAGCATCGGCTGGGCTCTGATCGCCCCGGGCGGCATCGCGGGCATAGATCCGCCGGCGATAGCGTTGGGCATGTTCGAGGGACATCGGCCGTTCATCGGCTGGGGCGCGGCGGTGTTGGGGATCGTCGCCCTGCTGTCCTCGGTCCTGCCCCGCGATGGAGGCGGCGGCGGCGGGAAGCGGCGGGCGGCGCCGCAGGTCGACTTCGACGCCGAGCCGGCGCCGTCGGCGGCGGACGGGGAAGCCGCGAGCGCGGGCCATACGGCCCTCGCCCCGCAGGCTCCGCCGCCGACGGCCTCGCCGCCGCCGCGCATGGAGGCGGTCGCGGACGACAGCTTCGCCGACCTGCGCGAGCGGCTTCGAACCCTGGTCCGGACCGAACAGTGGTCCACGGCCGCCGCCCTCGCGCGGCGGCTTCCCGCATCCGCGACCAACGACGAGGAGCGGTTGCTCGCCGCCCAGGACCTGGGCGACTTCGCCAGATCACAGGGGGCCGGGGATGAGGCGGTCGAAGCCTACGAGATGGCGCTGGCCAGCGCCCGGGGCCTGGCGGCCCAGGCCCCGACCGATCCCGTCCGCCTGACCATGCTGGCCGGCGTCCTGACCGGCGTCGGCGACGCGGCGCAGGACGAAGGTCGCCTCGACGCCGCTGTCGAGGCCTATGAGGAAGCCCTGGAAATCCGGCGCCAGCTGGCCCGGGATGACGCCGGCGCCGAGGCCCGCCGCGCGCTGTCGCTGGCGCTCGAGCGTCTCGGCGACGCCCGCGAGGACCGGGGTCATCGCGTGCGCGCCCTGGATCTCTATCGCGAAAGTCTCGACATCGCCGGCAAGCTGGCGGCCGTCGATCCGCAGAAGTACGGCGAGGACCTGCAGGTCACGCGCCGCCGCCTGAGCGAGCTGGAAGCCCGCCTCGCCGCAGTCTGACGCCCTGGCTCATGACACCGCCCGACCGGATCGGGCCGCCTGAGACCACCGGACCTACGAAAGAGGGCGCAGCCGACCGGCCGCGCCCTCTTCGTTTTGCTTACCACCCGTGGATGGCGGTCAGGCCGGTACGACTTCCCGCCGCACGAGCCGCGCATAGTCATCCATCAACGTCAGCGAGACCTTGCCGGGGGTGAAGCGGTACTCGCCCACCTCGGCCACCGGCGTGACCTCCGCCGCCGTGCCGACGATGAAGCACTCGTCGAAGCCGGCCATCTCCTCGGGCTTGATGTGCCGCTCGATGAGTTCGAAGCCGCGCTCCCGCGCCAGGCGCATGACCGTCTGGCGGGTGATGCCGTTCAGGAAGCAGTCCGGCGTCGGGGTGTGGAGCACGCCGTCCTTCACGAAGAACACGTTGGCGCCCGTCGCCTCGGCCACATAGCCGCGGTAGTCGAGCATCATCGCGTCCGAGTAGCCGTCCTGTTCGGCGGCGTGCTTGGAGATGGTGCAGATCATGTACAGGCCGGCGGCCTTGGCCGCGACCGGGGCCGTTCTGGGCGAGGGGCGGTCATACTTCGCCCAGGTCAGGCGGATGCCCTTCTTCTTCTGCTCGGGGTCGAAGTAGCTGGGCCAGTCCCACACCGCGATGGCGACGTGGATCTTGCTGTGTTGGGCCGAGACCCCGATCATCTCCGAACCGCGCCAGGCGATCGGACGAACGTAACAATCCTTGAGCCCGTTCTTCGCGCAGGTCGCCTTGCAGGCCTCGTCGATCTCCGACACCGTGTACGGAATTTCGAAATCGAGGATTTCAGCCGACTTGAACAGCCGCTCGGTATGGGCCGTGAGCTCGAAGATCTCGCCGCCGTACATCCGCTCGCCCTCGAACACCGACGAGGCGTAGTGGAGGCCGTGGGTGAGTACGTGCACCTTCGCCTCGCGCCAGGGCACGAACTGGCCGTCCAGCCAGATCCATCCGTCGCGATCATCGAAGGGAACGAGAGACATTTCGAGTATTCCTCCTTTCAAGGAAGCGGCGACCTTAGACTCTCTGGGCGCCATTTCGTCAAACAGAATGGCCTGAATTTATGAGTGCTCCGGCTGATCCGCGCCTGATCCTGCGAGACGAGGAGCTGGATTCCGGCCTGGAGCTGATGCTCCTTGCCGAGGCGAGCCTGTGGGCGGGCGTGGACGCGGCCCTGGAGGCGGAGGCCAGCGGCCTGGGACGCCCCCACTGGCGGGCGGCCTTCCTGCTGCGGCGACGTCCCGGCGTGGGGGCCCGCGACCTCAGCCGGCTCACCGGCCTCTCCAAACAGGCGGCCAGTCGCACCCTGACCGACCTGCTCAGGCTCGGGTTCGCCGAGGTCGAAACCGGCGACCTGGACGCCCGGCGCCGGCCGGCCCGGCTGACGGAAAGCGGAATTGCCTTCGAGGCGCGCATCTCCGAACGCCTGCGGGGCCTGCTCGGCCGCGCCTACCGCACGGGCGGGCTTGACGGCGTGGCGGGCGCCCGGCGCATTCTCGCCGCCTTGGCTGGACCGCGCACGGGCGTGGGCCTGCGCCGCGAGGAGAGCTGAGTTGGCCGGTTCGGACCGTCACCTTCTGGTGGTCGATGACGACGACCGTATCCGCGAGCTGCTCAAGGAGTATCTGGCGCGGTCGGGCTTCCGCGTCACCGGGGCGTCGGACGCAGCCTCGGCCTCGCGCCTGATCGACACGCTCGACTTCGACCTGATGGTGCTGGACGTGATGATGCCCGGCGAGGACGGCCTCGCCTTCGCCCGCCGGCTGCGGGCGCGCAGCGACGCGCCCGGCCGCACGCCGATCCTGATGCTCACCGCCCGCGGCGAGGCCGGCGACCGGATCGAGGGGCTGACCGCCGGCGTCGACGACTATCTGGCCAAGCCGTTCGAGCCGCGCGAGCTGCTGCTGCGCATCGAGGCCATCCTGCGCCGCGCCGGTCCCCGCGACGCCGGCCCCACGGTCATCGGCCTTGGCGCCTGTTCGTTCGATATCGACCGGGAGCTGACCCGCGACGGCGCGGTGATCCGCCTGACCGAGGCCGAGATCGAGCTGATGCGGCGCCTGGCCCGCTCGGCCAACGCGCCGGTCGACCGCCTGGAACTGGCCCGCGACACCGCCGACGTGACCGGCCGCGCCGTCGACGTCCAGGTCACCCGCCTGCGCCGCAAGATCGAGGACGATCCCAAGACGCCCCGCTACCTGCAGACCGTGCGCGGCGTCGGCTACCGTCTGGCCCCGGACTGATGCGGATCCGCGCGCTCAGGATCTTCATCCCCCGCCAGATCAAGCGGTGGCTGCCGACCTCGCTGTTCGGCCGCAGCCTGCTGATCATCGTGCTGCCCATCGCCCTGATGCAGCTGGCGGTGACATGGATCTTCTTCGACGCCCACTGGCAGACGGTGACCAGCCGCCTCTCGGACGGCCTGGCCGGCGACATCGCCTGGGCCGTGGAGAGCTACCACGACGATCCGCGCCCCGAGGTCCTGACCAGGATCGCCGAGCGCGCCGAGAAGTCGATGTCACTGTCGATCGTGCTGCTCGAGGACAAGAAGCTGCCGCCCCAGCAGCCGTCGTCGCTGTTCGCCGCGCTGGATCGGGCGCTGGACAAGGCGCTGTCGGAGAAGCTGGACGTCCCCTACTGGTACGACACCATCCGCTTTCCGGCCTATGTCGACATCCGGGTGGAGGCGCCGGGCGGCGTCCTGCGGATCATCGCGCCGCGCGACCGGGCCTACGCCACCCAGGGCCACATCTTCATCTTCTGGATGGCGCTGGCCACGCTGCTTTTGACGGCGATCGCCATCCTGTTCATCCGCAACCAGGTGCGCGCCATCGAGCGGCTGGCCGACGCGGCGGAGACCTTCGGCAAGGGCGGCGACGTCGACGACTTCAAGCCCTATGGCGCCAAGGAGGTCCGGCAGGCCGCGCAGGCCTTCATCGCCATGAAGAACCGCATCCAGCGCCACATCGACCAGCGCACGGCCATGCTGGCCTCGGTCAGCCACGACCTGCGCACGCCGCTGACCCGCCTCAAGCTGGAGCTGGCCCTGGCCGAGCCGAGCAAGCGGATCGAGGCGATGAAGTCCGATCTCTCCGAAATGGAGCACATGATCGACGAGTACCTAGCCTTCGCCCGCGGCGAGGGCGGCGAGGCGGTGGAGCCGGTCACCCTGTGGAAGCTGGTCCATGCGGTGGGCGCGGACGCGGCCCGGGCCGGGGCGAAGGTGGAGATCGACGCCGACCCGCACCTGCAGCTGTCGCTGCGGCCCAATGCCATGCGGCGGGCCCTGTCCAACCTTGTGTTGAACGCCGCCGCCCACGCCGACAGGATCGCCATCGCCGTGAAGACGACGCCGGCCGGCGGCGTGGAGATCATCATCGACGACAACGGCCCCGGCATCCCGCCCGAGCAGTTCGAGGAAGCGTTCAAGCCGTTCAACCGGCTCGACGAGTCCCGGAACCAGAACGAGAAGGGCGTCGGTCTGGGCCTGGCCATCGCCCGCGACGTGGCCAGGAGCCATGGCGGCGACCTGACCCTGGACAGGTCCCCGCTGGGCGGCCTGCGGGCGGTGTTCAGGCTGCCGGGTTAGCCCAGCTCCTTCGAGCGGGCGACAGCGGCGGCAACCGTCCGCGTCAGCAGGGCCTCCAGGTCGCCCGAGCCGGTCAGCGCCTCAAGGCCGGCCGCCGTGGTGCCGCCCGGCGAAGTCACCTGACGGCGCAGCTCGGCCGGCGGTGTATCGCCCGCGGCCATCAGCGCGGCGGCGCCGGACACGGTGGCCTGGGCGAGCGTGGCGGCGTCCTCGGGGGACAGGCCAGCTTCTGCGCCGGCCGCCTCCAGTGCTTCCACGAAGGCGTAGAGATAGGCCGGGCCCGACCCCGACACCGCCGTGGCGGCGTGCATCAGGACCTCGTCCTCCACGTCGACGACGCTGCCCAGCGGGCCGAACAGCGCATGAGCGCGGGCCCGCGCTTCGTCGGAGTCCGAATGGATGGTGACCGCGCCCTGGCCGATGGCCACCGCCGTGGTCGGCATGACCCGGGCCACGAGCCGGCCGCCGAGCGCCGCGGCGATGTCGCCGCCGGCGACTCCGGCGGCGACCGAGACGATGATGGCCTCAGGGGCGAGGAAGGGTTCGATCTCGGCGGCCACCTGCCGCCAAAGCTGCGGCTTGACCGCCAGCACGACAGTGGCGGCCCGCGCCAGGTCCGCGTCGGCCGGATGGAGCATCGCGCCGTCCGCCGCCGCGCGCTGCGCTTCAGGTGAAGGATGGGGGTCGCGGACGATGAGCTCGTCCATCGAGACGGGGCCGGCGATGCGCCAGCCCTCGATCATGGCGCCGCCCATGCGACCGGCGCCGACCAGCAGAACGATCCTGGGATCCATGGTCCGAAGCTTACGCCTGTCCGACCGTCTCGAACATGCAGGCGGCCATCGCCTCGTCCGGGGACTTGGCGCCGGCCAGCAGGAAGTCGAAGGCCGGGTAGAACCGGTCGGCGGCTTCCACGGCGGCGTCGATCATCGACGCCGCCTGGGCCAGGGTCGGACGGTCGCCGCCCGGCAGGCTCATGGCGTGCCGGAAGACGATCTCGCCGTCCTCGGCCCAGACCTCGAAGTGACCCAACCAGCAGCGCTGGTTGATCAGCGACAGCAGTTCATAGGCCGAGGCGCGCTTGGACTTGGGCGCCGTGCGGCCGATCGACAGACACAGCTGCAGGCAGTCGGCTTCCGGCCGCCAGGCGAACCAAAGCTCGTAGTCTTTCCAGTCGCCGGCCAGCGCGAACGCCAGATCACCATCTTCGGTGCGGTCGAACGTCAGGTTCTCGGCGACGAGGACATGTTCAACGATTTCCAGCGGATCGAGCGCGATCAGGGCGTCGTCTTCTTCGGGATGGGGCGTGTCCATTGAGCCTCTAAGTCCCTCCGACCTAGGCCGGGCGGGGAAGCGCCCGGCGAGCAGAAACGGCGTCCTTGAACAGGGACCGTAGACTGCTTCGCAGCGCGCGTAAGGGGGTTCTTGTCGGGAGCGAGCCCTACTCGCCCTTTTTGGGCCGCTTGGGCGCCGGGGCGGCCGCGGGGCCTTTCAGCTCCGCAATTTCGGCCCGCAGCGCCGCGATTTCGGCCTTCAGGGCGTCGAACTCGTCGCGGCGGATCAGGTCCATCTCGGCGGCGAAGCGCTCGGCCTGGGCGCGAAAGGCGGTCTTGGCCTCATCACCGGCGGCCTGGGCCAGGCCAATGGCGGCGTTGGTCAGCTTGGCGACTTCGTCGAGAAAAGGGTTCTGGGTCTGCATCGAACGGTCCTTCGGAGCGCCCCTCGAGCGCCTATCCTTCCTAATATGGAAAGCGGGGGTGAAAGCGAAGAGGATCATCGCTAATCATGGCCATCCCTTCGACGGCGAGACCGCTGACGTGCAATTTCCCGACTTCGACCCCATCCTGTTCCAGATCGGCCCGCTGGCCATTCGCTGGTACGCCCTGGCCTATGTGGCCGGCATCCTGCTGGGCTGGCGCTACGCCATCCTGCTCAGCCGCAATGCCGCGCTGTGGGGCGGACGGCAGCCGACGCTGAACGCCGCGCAGATCGACGACCTGATCCTGTGGGTGACGCTGGGCGTCATCGGCGGCGGCCGGCTGGGCTATGTGCTGTTCTACTTCCCGTCGATGATCTGGGAGGAGCCGCTCAACATCTTCAAGGTGTGGGAAGGCGGTATGAGCTTCCACGGCGGCCTGATCGGCGTGAGCCTGGCGATGGCGCTGTTCGCCCGGGCCAACAAGCTCGACATCTTCCGCGTCGCCGACCACGTGGCCCCGGCCGTGCCGATCGGGCTGTTCTTCGGCCGCATCGCCAACTTCATCAACGGCGAGCTCTGGGGCCGGCCCACGGACATGCCCTGGGGCGTCACCGGCTTTCCCGGCGTTCCCGACGGCTACGCCCGCCATCCCAGCCAGATCTACGAGGCGCTGCTCGAAGGCCTGCTGCTGTTCGTGATCCTGCGCATCGCCACCCACCGGCAGCTGTGGCTGCAGCGGCGCGGCGTGGTGGCGGGCCTGTTCCTGGCCGGCTACGGCGCCTTCCGCCTGTCGCTGGAGTGGGTGCGCGAACCTGACGCGCAGATGCTGCCCTTCCTGCGCGACTACCTGACCATGGGCATGCTGCTGTCCATTCCGATGCTGCTTCTCGGCGTCTGGATGATCTGGCGGGGCCTGAAGGAGCCGATCGTTCCGGCCGCCCCGGAGAAGGCCGCCGCCTGATGAGTTTGCTGGATCGCCTGCGGGCGGAGATCGAGGCCGACGGCCCGATCAACGTCGCCCAGTACATGCACCGCTGCCTGCACGACCCGCGGGACGGCTACTACGCCACCCGTCCGGCCATCGGCGACGGTGGCGACTTCATCACCGCGCCGGTGATCAGCCAGATGTTCGGTGAACTGCTCGGCCTGTGGGCGGTCGAGACCTGGACGCGGCTGGGCAAGCCCTCGCCGTTCCGCCTGGTCGAGATGGGCCCAGGCGACGGCACGCTGATGAGCGACCTGCTGCGCGCCGTGCGGCTGGCCCCGGACTTCGTGGCCGCCGCCGACCTGTGGATGATCGAGACCTCCGCCCCGCTGGCCGCCCTGCAGAGGGCGAAGCTTGAGGGGGCGGTCCTGACCCCGACCTGGGCGGCCTCGATCGACGACATCCCCGCCGGCGCGCCGGTGATCCTGATCGCCAATGAGCTGCTGGACTGCCTGCCCGCGCGGCAGTTCGTCCATGCCGGCGGCGGCTGGGTCGAGCGGCTGGTGGGCGTGGGACCGGACGGCGCGCTGGCCTTCGGCCTGGCCCCGACAAAGGACGGCTCCACCCCGCCGCCCGACAGCCCGATCCTCGAAGTCTCCGACGCCCAGGAGGCCCTGGGCCAGGCGCTGGGCGCCCTTATCGCGCGCGAGGGCGGCGCGGCGCTGCTGATCGACTACGGCCGGGGCGAGCCAGAGTTCGGCGACACGCTTCAGGCGCTCAAGGGCCACGAGAAGGTCGACCCCCTCGCCTTCCCCGGCGAGTCCGACCTGACCGTCTACGCCGACTTCCCGGTCGTCCGCGACGCGGCCCGCAAGGCCGGCGCCGCCGCCACCGACGCCATCCCCCAGGGCCTGTTCCTGGGCATGCTCGGCATCCAGCACCGCGCCGACTCGCTGAAGGCCGCCCGCCCCGACCGCGCCGAGGTCATCGACCGGCAGCTGGCGCGGCTGGTGGCGCCCGACCAGATGGGCGAGCTGTTCAAGGCCGCCTGCATCCACGCGCCGGACCTGGTCCCGCCGGGCTTCGAGGCGCCGGCGGGATGACGCTTCCGGTCGTCCAGAGCCCCTTGCTGGCGCGGGTCGCGGGCGTCAGGCACGCCTTCTTCACCCGCAAGGGCGGGGTCTCGACCGGCGTCTACGACAGCCTCAACGTCGGGCGCGGCTCGCGGGACGAACCGGCCGACGTGGCCGAGAACCGCCGCCGCGCCGCCGACTGGTTCGGCCTGCCCGCCCAGGCGCTGAACACCTGCTACCAGATCCACTCGGCCATCGCGGTGCGGGCGCTGGAGCCCTGGGGCGACGCGCGGCCCGAGGCCGACGGGGTCGTCGCCGACCGGCCGGGCGTCATCTGCGGCGCCCTGTCCGCCGACTGCGCGCCGGTGCTGTTCGCCGATGCGGAGGCGAAGATCGTGGCGGCCTGCCACGCCGGATGGCAGGGGGCGTTGTCGGGCATCGTCGCCGCCACCGTCGAGCAGATGGTGGCGCTGGGCGCCGACCCGGCCCGCATGGTCGCCGCCGTCGGGCCCTGTATCGGCCCGGCGTCCTACGAGGTGGGGCTGGAGTTCCTGGATCGGTTCGAGGCCGGCCTGCCCGGCTCGGCGCGGTTCTTCGGCGCCGGAGAGACCGACGACAAGCGGATGTTCGACCTGCCCGGCTTTGTGCTGGAGCGGCTGGCCGACGCCGGCGTTTCGCGGGCGGAATGGATCGGCCACGACACCTGCGCCGAGGCCGACCTGTTCTTCTCCAACCGGCGGGCCTTCAAGCAGGGCGAGCCCGACTACGGCCGCCTGCTCAGCGCGATCAGCCTGGCCTGAGGCGCCGCTTACTCTTCCTATAGTAGCGGACTCGCCAAACACATATTTTCAGCGTACCACTCCGGACGGGCGCGTCGTTCGGAGGGGCAATGCTGCATCCGGTGATCCTGTGCGGGGGCGCTGGCGAGCGCCTGTGGCCCGCATCCAGACCCAGTCGACCCAAGCCCTTCCTGCCGCTGGTCGGGGACGAGACCACCTTCCAGGGTGCGTTACGGCGCGCGGCGGGCCTGCCCGGGGCCGAGCCGGTGACGATCGTCGCCGGCCGGCGCCATGAGCGCCGTGTGCGCGAAGCGCTGACCCGGCGCGACGCGCTGATGATCCTCGAGCCGGCCGGACGCGACACCGCCCCGGCCATGACGGCGGCGGCGCTGGTGATCGGCGCGCGGGATCCTGAGGCGGTGTTGGTGTTCCTGCCGTCGGACCACTTCGTTCCGGACACCGCCGCCTTCGCCCGTCATGTGGCGGCCATGGCCGACCATGCCCGGGCCGGCTGGATCGCGCTGCTGGGCCTGAGGCCGCGCTGTCCCTCGCCCGCTTACGGCTACCTGCTTCCCGAGCTCGGCGACCAGTCGCCGCACCGGGTGGCTCGCTTCATCGAGAAGCCCGACGCCGACCGCGCGGCGCAGCTGATCGCGGACGGTTGCCTGTGGAACGCCGGCGTGTTCGCGGTGCGGGCCGACGTCCTGCTGCAGGAGATGACCCGCCACGCGCCCGATGTCATCGCCGTGGTTTGGGAAGCCATCCGTCGCCGGCAGCGCGTCGCCGGCAGCATCCTGCTCGACCCCGTCTTCGAGGAGGCCCCTGCCCTGTCGTTCGACATCGCGGTGCTGGAGAAGACCAACCGCGCCGTTGTCGAGACCGGCGACCTGGTCTGGTCGGACCTGGGCGGGTGGGACGCGGTGCTGGCGGCGTCAGACCGTGATGGCGACGGCAACAGCGCCGAGGGGCACGTGGTCCTGCAGTCCGCGTCCAACTGTCTTGTCCGGGCGGCGGACGGCATGACGGTGGCGGTGGTCGGCGCCCGCAACCTGGCCGTCATCGTCGACCAGGGCGCGGTGATGGTCTGCGACCTGGAGTCCGGCCATCAGGTGCGGGCGGCGATCGACCGGGTCAGCGGAGGCGGGCGTTGACCTTGGCCAGCGCCGCCGAGCCCGGGGTCAGCTCGGCGTCCGACAGCCGGTTGAGCGGCCGCGACACGGTGTTCAGCGCGTCGTGCAGGTCCTCTGCGTCCGGATCCACATAGAGCAGGCCGGTGACGATCTCGCCGACGGCGTTGCGCTCCTGCAGGTAGGCCATCGCCTTGACCCGATCGGTGGCGTCGTAGTCGGTCGCCACCTTGCGCAGCATCAGGATCGAGCCGTCGTGCTGCGCCACCTCGACCAGCTCGCCGGGCGCGTAGTCGGCGGTGACCGGCGCGCGGCCGAGCATGACGTCCAGGCGGTTCACCGCCTCGTTGTGCTCGCGCACCCAGTCGAAGCTCTTGGTCGAGCCGGCGTGGTTGTTGAAGGCGATGCAGGGGCTGAGCACATCGATGAAGGCCGCGCCCTTGTGCGTCAGGGCCGCCTTGATCAGCGGCACCAGCTGGTCCTTGTCGCCCGAGAAGCTGCGGCCGACGAAGCTGGCGCCCAGCTGCAGCGCCAGGGCGACCATGTCGATGCCGCTGTCGGAATTGACCACGCCCTTCTTGGACTTCGAACCCTTGTCGGCGGTGGCCGAGAACTGGCCCTTGGTCAGGCCGTACACGCCGTTGTTCTCGACGATGTAGGTCATGTTGACGCCGCGCCGCATGACGTGGGCGAACTGGCCAAGGCCGATGGAGGCGGAATTGCCGTCGCCGGAGACGCCCAGATAGATCAGCTCCCGATTGGCCAGGTTGGCCCCGGTCAGCACCGACGGCATCCGCCCGTGCACGGTGTTGAACCCGTGGCTGGCGCCCAGGAAGTAGTCCGGCGTCTTGGACGAACAGCCGATGCCCGACAGCTTGGCCAGGCGGTGCGGCTCCAGGTCGATCTCGAAACAGGCCTGGACGATGGCGGCGCTGATCGAGTCGTGACCGCAGCCGGCGCACAGGGTGGAGACCTTGCCCTCGTAGTCGCGGCGGGTGAAGCCCAGCGCGTTTTCCTTCAGGGACGGGTGATGGAACTGCGGCTTGGTGATGTAGGTCATTTCGCCATCTCCCCGGTGTTGGCCATGTCCGCCGCGCCCATGCCCCGGGCCAGTTCGCCGCCGATGAAGCGCGCGGTGATCGGCGAGCCGTCGTAGTTCAGCACCTTGACCAGCCGGGCCGGATCGACGCCGCCCTCGTTGATCAGCAGGGTGCGCAGCTGGGCGTCGCGGTTCTGTTCGACCACGAAGACCAGCTCGTGATGGGCGATGAAGTCGAACACCTCGCCCGGGAACGGAAAGGCCCGCACGCGCATGGCGTCCAGATGCAGACCCTTTGCCTCCAGCGCCGCCAGCGCCTCGTCCATCGCCGGCGAGGTCGAGCCGTAGTAGATCACGCCGTACGACGTCTTCTTCTTCGCCGCCCGGGTGATGGGCGCCGGCACCAGAGACCGCGCGGTGTCGAACTTGCGCAGCAGCCGCTCCATGTTGTCCACATAGACGGCCCCCTCCTCGCTGTAGCGGGCGTAGGGGTCGCGCGAGGTGCCGCGGGTGAAGTAGGCGCCCTTCGACGGGTGGGTGGCCGGCAGGGTGCGGTACGGAATGCCGTCGCCGTCGACGTCCTTGTAGCGGCCGAAGTCGGCGCCGGCGTCGAGCATCTCGGCCGTCATAACCTTGCCGCGGTCGAGGCTCTTGCTGTCGTCCCAGGTGAAGGGGTCGACCAGCCACTCGTTCATGCCCATGTCCAGGTCGAGCATGACGAAGATCATCGTCTGCAGCCGGTCGGCGAGATCGAAGGCCTGGGCCCCGAACTCAAAGCACTCGCCGGGGCCTTCCGGCAGCAACAGCACATGCTTTGTGTCGCCGTGGCTGGCGTAGGCGGCGCTGAGAATGTCCGACTGCTGGGTCCGCGTCGGCATGCCGGTCGAGGGTCCGCCGCGCTGGACGTCGAAGATCACCGCCGGAATCTCGGCGAAGTAGGAGAGGCCGATGAACTCCTGCATCAGCGAGACGCCAGGACCGGAGGTGCAGGTGAAGGCCCGCGCGCCGTTCCAGCCGGCGCCGACGACGATGCCGATCGAGGCGATCTCGTCCTCGGCCTGGACGATGGCGTAGCGCGCCTCGCCCGTCTCCGGATCGTGGCGCAGCTTCTTGCAGTAGTCGATGAAGCCCTCAGCCAGGGAGGTCGACGGCGTGATCGGATACCAGGCGCAGACCGTCGCCCCGCCGTAGACGGCGCCGAGGCCGGCCGCGGTGTTGCCGTCCACGAAGATGCGGTCGCCCACGGCGTCGGCGCGCTTCAGCTGCAGACCCAGCGGCTTGAGGTTCTCGCTGGCCCAGTTGAAGCCCAGGGACAGCGCCTCGATGTTGGCCGGGATCAGCGCCGGCTTGGAGGCGTACTCCTCGGCCAGCAGCGCCTCGACCACGTCGCGCTCGATGCCGAGCAGGAAGGTCAGGGCGCCCAGATAGATGATGTTCTTGAGCACCTTGCGCTTGGACGGCTCGGCGTAGGCGGCGTTGCAGATCCGGGTCAGGGGCACGCCCACCACGGTGATGTCGGCGCGGAACTTCTCCGGCGGCATCGGCTTGGTCGAGTTGTAGAACAGGTAGCCGCCGGCCTCGATCTCACCCAGGTCGCGATCCCAGGTCTGCGGGTTCATGGCGACCATGAGGTCGACGCCGCCGCGACGACCCATCCAGCCCTGGCCGCTGACGCGGATCTCGTACCAGGTCGGCAGGCCCTGGATGTTGGACGGGAAGATATTGCGCGCCGCGACCGGCACGCCCATCCGCAGGATCGACTTGACGAACAGGCCATTGGCGCTGGCCGAGCCGGAGCCGTTGACGTTGGCGAACTTGACGACGAAGTCGTTGGTGGCGGTCAGCGGGCGGGTCATTTCAGGCACCCCCCGCTGGCCTGGGTCATCTCGATCAGCGTCTTCTGCATGTCCCATGCGCCCGTCGGGCACCGCTCGGCGCAGAGGCCGCAGTGCAGACAGACGTCCTCGTCCTTGACCATCACCCGGCCCGTCGGCAGCGTCCCCGACACATAGAGATCCTGCGTCAGGTTCAACGCCGGCGCCTTCAGCCGCGGCCGCAGCGCATCCTCCTCGTCGTTGACGGTGAAGGTGATGCAGTCGGTCGGGCAGATATCGACGCAGGCGTCGCACTCGATGCACAGCGGCGTGGCGAACACCGTCTGGATGTCGCAGTTCAGGCAGCGCTGGGTTTCGGCCAGAGCCCGGGCCACGTCGAAGCCGAGCTCGACCTCCGCCTTCACGTCGGCGAGCGCCACGACGGTCTCCAGCATCGGGACCTTCTGCCGGTCCTCGAGAGAGACGTCGTTGTCGTAGCTCCACTCGTGGATGCCCATCTTCTGGGACGAGATCGCCATGCCCGGCGGCGGCCGCAGTCGCACGTCCTGGCCCCGACAGTAGTGTTCGATCGACACCGCCGCCTCATGCCCGTGCGCGACGGCCCAGATGATGTTCTTGGGGCCGAAGGCGGCGTCGCCGCCGAAGAAGACGCGCGGATTGGTCGACTGGAAGGTCACCGGATCGACGACGGGCATGCCCCATTCGTCGAAGTCGATGCCGATGTCGCGCTCGATCCAGGGGAAGCTGTTCTCCTGGCCGATGGCCAGCAGGACGTCGTCACAGGCGATATGTTCGTCGGGCTCGCCGGTCGGCTTTGTCACGCGGCGGCCGCGTTCGTCGATGACCGGCGCGACCTTCTCGAACACCACGCCGGTCAGCTTGCCGCCCTCGTGGGTGAAGGCCTTGGGAACCATGAAGTTGCGGATCGGGATGCCTTCGTGCATCGCGTCCTCCTTCTCCCAGGGAGAAGCCTTCATCTCCTCGAAGCCGGACCGGACGACGACCGTGACCTCTTCCCCGCCCATGCGGCGCGAGGTGCGGCAGCAGTCCATGGCGGTGTTGCCGCCGCCCAGCACGACCACACGGCGGCCGATGCTCTCGATATGGCCGAACGAGACGCTGGAGAGCCAGTCGATGCCGATGTGGATATTGGCGGCGGCCTCCTGGCGGCCGGGGACGTTCAGGTCACGGCCACGCGGCGCGCCCGTGCCGACGAAAATGGCGTCGTAGGGTTCGGCCAGCAGCGCCTTGAGGCTGTCGACCCGCTCGCCCAGCCGCATCTTCGGGCCAAGGGCGGTGACGAAGCCCATCTCCTCGTCGATGACGCTTTCAGGCAGGCGGAAGCGGGGGATCTGGCTGCGGATCATGCCGCCGCTCTTGGCCTCGGCGTCATAGACCACGACGTCGAAACCGAAGGGGGCCAGGTCGCGGGCGACGGTCATCGAGGCGGGTCCGGCGCCGATGCAGGCGACCGTCTTGCCGATCTTCACCGGAGAGGGGGTCGGCATCCGGGCGGTCACATCGCCCTTGCTGTCGGCGGCCACGCGCTTGAGGCGGCAGATGGCCACCGGCTCCTCGTCGACACGACCGCGCCGGCAGGCGGGCTCGCAGGGCCGGTCACAGGTCCGTCCGAGGATCCCCGGGAAGACGTTGGACTTCCAGTTGACCATGTAGGCGTCGGCGTGACGCCCCTGGGCGATCAGTCGAATGTACTCTGGAACGGGCGTGTGGGCCGGACAGGCCCACTGGCAATCGACGACCTTGTGAAAATACTCGGGCGCCTCGGTATTGGTCGGCTCCAACGCGTACTGCTCCTTCCCCCCGCTCCTGTGTCGTTCGGTGGAGGGAGAGCCGACCGGGCGGCTCGCCCAACGCCATGCACAGAATGCTGTTTGCGGCCTAAGTCGACGCGCGGCCGCTGCGCGTCAGTTTTGTAACGATACCCCTATTCGGGCGCGGGGGAAGGGGTACGCGACGTCATGCCGGCCGCCGCGGCGTCGTCCGCCATCTGGTCGTCCGACCGGGGATCAATCCCGGCGTCGGCCAGCGGCGGGGCCGGCACGGTGATGTCTCGCACCGAGGGCGGCGCGACCGCCGGGGTCTCCGCCGGGGCGTCGGTCTGGGCGCGGGCCGCCGCCTCATCGGCGAGAGACGGCCCGTCCGGCTCGGCGTCCAGCGGCGCCGAGCTCAGGAAGAACAGCACGGCGAGCGCCGCCGCGACCGCCGCCAGGAAGCCCAGCACGATCTGCACCAGGCAACCGCCCAGACCCGATTTCTTTTCAGCCATCCCCGACTACCCTTCAGGTCCCCTGCCAGGTCCGCACGGGACCGATATCCACATGTACGAAGCCGGAGTCGGGATAGTAACCCACGCCTCCGCCCTTCAGAGTCAGAGCCGCGTCGCGCAGCCCGGTCAGCGACACGTCGTTCAGCCGCATGTCGATCGCCTTGCCCTCCATGTGGAGGCTCTTCCTGGCCACCTGGGAGGTCCCGTTGGTTTGCGCGCTCTGGTCCGACAGCATCGTGTTGGTGACCGGCGAGCGGAAGGCCGAGATGATCCGGAAAGGCTCCCTGGACCCGGTCAGCGATTGCAGCGTGAACAGGATGTCCAGCAGGCGCACGTCGATCGGATGAACCTCGAGACTGCGGAAGTCGGCGAGGTGCGCGTTGACCGCCTGCATGGCGTCCCAGACGTACTTGCCGCCGTCCCAGTAGACCACCTCGAGGTCCTTCTCGGTGTGAAGGTGGCGGAACTTCAGGTGGCGCGGCCCCGGCGGGGGCGGCGTCAGCGGCGTGGGCGACAGCGAGGCGAACCCGTCAGGCGCCGGGCGTCCTCCGGATCGACCGGCGGGACCTGGGAGTCCTGGGCCGCTGCGGCGGTGGCCGTGGTCAGGGCCGCCATGCCGCCGGCGGCCAGGGAAAACAGCCGACGACGGCCCAGCATCGGGCCGCCGGAACAGCAGGGGCAGTCTCCCGTCACGCCCCGCCCTGCGCGGCGATGCGCTTGATCAGCAGCGCGTCCCAGCCGTACGGATCCTGGCGGAAGTTCACCTGGCCGTCCGGCGTCACATAGGCCGTCCAGTAAAGCAGGTAGACCGCCACCGGATCGGCCACCCTGGCCCGCGTCGTCTCGCCGCCGGCGATCGTGTCGTCGATCTGCTGGGGCGTCCAGGTCGGGTCGCCCTCCATGAGGGCCCGGGCGAGCGCCAGCGGCCGCTCGAGGCGAACACAGCCGTGGCTGGACAGCCGGGTGTAGCGGGCGAAGCCGCCCTTGCTGGGCGTGTCGTGCAGATAGACCGCGTAGGGGTTCTGGAAGTCGAACTTGATCACGCCCAGCGCACTGTTGCGGCCCGGCTTCTGCTGCAGCCCGCCGCCCGGCAGGAAGCGGAACCCGGCGCTGGCCAGATACGCCCTGCCCTTGGGGATCAGTTCCTTGGTGGCGATGCTGGACGGCACGTTCCAGGGCGGATTGAGCACGACCGAGTGGATCTCGGAGCTGAGCAGCGGCGTCTCGCCGCCGTTGGGCTTGCCGGTCACCGCGCGCATCGACAGGGTCGGCTGGTCGTCCTTGAACAGCGTCAGCACGCCGGCGGCGACATTCACCTGGACCCGCTTGGCCGGCAAAGCCGCCGGCAGCCAGCGCCAGCGTTCCATGTTGGCGACGATCTGGTCGATCCGGCGCTCCACCGTCACGTTGAGCGCCGCGCGGGTCGCCGTTCCGACCGTGCCGCTGGGTTCCAGCCCCATCCGCTTCTGGGCGCGCTTGACGGCCTCGCCGAGCGCGGCGTCGAACAGCGGCTGGCCCATGTCTGCCCCGGGACAGGCGGCGTCATCGCCGTCACGGCCGGGGTGAGCGAGTTCGACCGCCAGCCGGGCGCGCAGCGCCTCGACGGCGGGTCCGACGGCGCCGACCTTGAGATCCGGTCCGGCCGCGAGCTGCTGCCAGCCGCCCCGCGCCTGGATGTCGCGATAGGTGGTCAGGCCGACCTGCAGGGTCTCGTAGCCCGGATAGGGCGGCGGCAGGGCGTCGAGCCACGCCTGCAGGCGGTTGTCCGCAACGGCGCGGGCCAGCCCGCCGCGGGCGTCGAACGGTTGCGGCCGAAGCCCCCAGTCGGCGCGGAAGTTGGCGACGTCCAGTCGCCCGACCTTGACAGCCTTGGCGTAGCGCAGCGTGGCGTCGATCAGGGCCGCCTCACCCTCGCCGCGGGGCGCGAACTCCCCCGGCGCGAAGCCGTGCCGGTCGGAGGCGGCGAGCGTGGCGCGCAGCAGGTCGGCCTGCGCCGGCGTCAGCACGATCACGCCATCGACCGGGCGGGCGTAGGGGACAGCGGCCGCCGGCGGCGTCTGAGCCAGCGCCGGACCCTGGCTCTGCGCCGCGACCAGTCCCGCGACCAGCAGCCCCGCCGCGCCCAAACGCAAACCCTGCGACATCGCCGTCGAACGCCCCTTGAAGCTCATCGCGGCAACGGTAGCAGAGCTTCCGTGGACTCGCGCACCGTTGTCATCCGGAACGCGAATTTCCGCCGCGACTGTGGCGCGACCGCACGCACCCTGTAATCCTGCCGTCGTCAAATCGATCTCCTCGGGAGGCGCCCTTTGTGCGCCATCGACCCAACGGCCCCCTCGAAGCGCCGGTTCCCCGCCCGGCGTCGGGAGGCGAAAAGGTCGCGGCATTCGACCACACGCCTCTTTCGCGACCGCGCCCCAGGGTACATATGGGGGCCATGTCACAAGCGCACGTCGACGCCGAACCCCGCCCGTTCCTGACCGGGTTGTCGCGGGGCCTGAAGCACCACTGCCCCAACTGCGGCGAAGGTGAGCTCTACAAAGGCTACCTCAAGGTCCAGGCGGCCTGCCCGGCTTGCGGGCACGACCTCTCGACCTATCGCGCCGACGATGGCCCCGCCTACTTCACCATCCTGCTGGTCGGCCACCTGATCATCGCGCCGATGCTGCTGTTCCCGATCATCTGGGAGGCCTCGCCCTGGATCGTCGTGCCGGTGTCCCTGACGCTGCTGAGCGCGCTGGTGCTGACCATCCTGCCGCGCATCAAGGGCGCCTTCATCGGCGGCCTGTGGTCGATCCGGCCCGCGCCCCCGCACGGCTGAGACCGTCGCTCACGGCGATGTGGCCGCGCCGCGATTGACACCGGCGCGTCGCCCGCCCGACTGTCGGGTTCCCAACAGTCAAGGAGCGGCGCCGATGGCCCACAAGTTCGAGATCTACAAGGACAAGGCCGGCGAGTTCAGAGTCCGGTTCAAGTACAACAGCGAGACGATGTTCTCGACCGAGGGCTACAGCTCCAAAGCCTCCGCCCAAAACGCCATCGACTCCCTGAAGAAGAACGCGCCCGACGCGCCGGTCGAGGACAACAGCTAGGATCCGCGCCGGGTGAGCCGGTCGTCGGCGACCTCCATCGCCCGATCTGCTCGCCCGCCGCGATGGCCGGCCCCGGAACCTCCGCCCCCCTCCAGGGATTGTGACAGGCGAAGCTGTTCGCTGTTCACGGAGACATCACATGCTGGGGACCATCCTCATCATCGTTCTTATTCTGCTCGTCGTCGGCGCCCTGCCGACCTGGGACACTCCAAGTCCTGGGGTTACTTTCCCTCCGGCGGCCTGGGCCTGATCCTGGTCATCCTGATCGTGCTGGTGCTGATGGGCAGGCTCTGAGCCTTACGCACGCTTGCAGCCGTCGCCGCTTCCCCTAACCTCGCGCGTTCGAAGCGCCAGGCGGGGAAGCGGCATGACGGTGACGGAAACAGGCGCGATCGACGAGACGCCGTCGGGCCCGACCCCGCCGGGGCTGACCCCCGGCCAGCGGCTGAAAGCTATCCTCGGCGGCTCGGCCGGCAACCTGGTCGAGTGGTACGACTGGTCGGCCTACATCTTCTTCACCGTCTATTTCGCCAGTCACTTCTTCCCTGAGGGCGACCAGACCGCGCAGCTGTTCAAGGCCGCCGCGGTCTCGGCCGTCGGCTTTCTGGCCCGGCCGCTGGGCGCCTGGCTGATGGGCATGTACGCCGACCGCGCCGGTCGTCGCGCGGCGCTGACCCTGTCGGTGGCGATGATGTGCGGCGGCAGCCTGATCATCGCGCTGGCGCCGACCTACGCCCAGGTCGGCGCCCTGGCGCCGGCCATCCTGCTGGGCGCCCGCATCCTGCAGGGCCTGTCGGTCGGCGGCGAGTACGGCGCCAGCGCCACCTACCTTTCGGAGGTCGCCGGCCGCCGGAGCCGCGGCTTCTGGGCCAGCTTCCAGTATGTGACCCTGATCGCCGGTTCGCTGGCCGCCCAAGGCCTGGTCGTGGTCCTGCAGCAGGTCATGCCGGAGGCCGACCTCAAGGCCTGGGGCTGGCGCATTCCGTTCTTCATCGGCGCGGCCCTGGCGGTGATCGTGTTCTGGATCCGCAGCGGCATCCACGAGAGCCCGTCGTTCGAGAACGTGCAGGAGCGGATGGCGGTCAACCGCACCCAGGTGACCTGGGTCGCGGTCCTGCTGCTGCTGGTGGTCGTCTGCACGGTCATCGGCTTCACCAGCACGGACCTGTCGAAGGCGGGCTGGACGCTGGCCGGCGTCTTCCTCGGCCTGTCGCTGATCGCCCTGGTCGTACCGCTGGCCCGGCTGCACCCCAAGCAGGCCTTCATGGTCATGGGTCTGACGGCCGGCGGGTCGCTCGCCTACTATGTCTACACCAGCTACATGCAGAAGTTCCTGATCAACACGTCCGGCTTCTCCAAGGAAACGGCCAGCCAGATCATGGTGGTGGCGCTGTTCTGCTTCATGCTGCTGCAGCCGCTCTTCGGCTGGCTGTCGGACAAGGTGGGCCGCAAGCCGTTGCTGATGTTCGCCTACGGCGGAGGGATGCTGGCCACCTGGCCGCTGCTGACCGCCATCGCCGGCACGACCAACGCCTTCGTGGCCTTCGGGCTGATCATGATCGCCCTGATCTTCCAGTCCGGCTACAGCTCGATCTCCGGCCTGTTCAAGGCCGAGATGTTCCCCGCCCACATCCGCGCCCTGGGCGTGGCCCTGCCCTACGCCCTGGCCAACTCCATCTTCGGCGGCTCGGCCGAGGCCGTGGCGCTGAAGTTCAAGGCTGACGGCGCCGAGAGCAACTTCTACATCTACGTCTCGATCATCCTGCTGGTCGGCTTCATCACCGTCATCCTGCTGCCGGATACGAAGAAGACCAGCCTGATCGAGGAGGACTGAGGCCCGGCCATGCCGACGTTCGATCTCGCCGCCCTGATCTTCTTCCTGGTCTGCTGGCTGTTCTATGAACCGCTGCTCAAGCTGCTGTCGCGGGGGACGTCGCTGAACAGCGACATGACGGTGATCCGCGGCGCCTGGATGGGCCAGATGGCGCGCCGGGAAAACCGGCTGATGGACGCCAACCTGCTGGGACACGCCCTCAACTCGGCCTCCTTCTTCGCCTCGTCCAACCTGCTGCTGATCGCCGCCTCGGCCGGGGCGCTGTTCGGCGGCGAGAGCACCTTCGCCAGCGTGTCGAGCCTGGAGGTGATCCGGACCTCGACCCGCTTCCTGTTCGAGGGACAGCTGGCGTTGATGGTGCTGGTCCTGGCCCGGGGTCTGCTGGCCTTCATCTGGGCCATCCGCCAGATGAACTACAGTCTGGCGATCATGGGCGCGACGCCCGAGGGCGAGGCGGTCGATCCGGCGCTGCAGGCCGCCTTCGGCGACGCCGCCTCGCGGACGCTGAACCCGGCGCTGTCCTCGTTCAACGCCGGCGTCAGGGGCTACTATTTCGCGCTGGCCGCCGCGGCCTGGCTGTTCGGCCCGCTGGCCTTCCTCATCGCCACCGTCGGGGCCGTGGCCCTGCTCGTCTGGCGCCAGCGTCGGTCGTCGGCGGCCGGGGCCATCGCCAACCTTCGCAAGGCGATCGACGGTGCGTCAGGCCAGCCCTAGCGCCGCGCGCTGCGTCTTCGTGAGTTTGGCCGCGACCAGGCCGTGCGCGGACTTCAGCCAGTCGGCGACCTCGTCCTCGTCCTGCTCGGCCAGATCGGCGAACCAGACCCATTTCGCGCGGGCCAGATAGGGTGCGGGCTTGCCGGGACCGTCGGCGGTCAGGGCCTCGAAGGCGATGTCGCTGGCCTTGAAGCTGAAACTTCCGGCCGGCGAGCGGACGGCGAACATCTTGTCACCGACCTTCCAGACGCGGTCATCGCCCCACTGGACGTCCATGCGCGTCCCGGGCAGGGCGGCGCAGGCTGCGTCGAAGGCGTCCGGGCTCACGCCCCGACGCCGACGCCGATCGGGCAGGCCACGCCGGTGCCGCCGATGCCGCAGTAGCCGTTGGGGTTCTTGGCCAGATACTGCTGGTGGTAGTCCTCGGCGTAGTAGAACGGGCCCAGCGGCGCGACCTCGGTGGTGATCGGCCCCATGCGGTATTTGGCCAGCGCCTGCTCATAGGCCGCGCGCGAGGCCGTGGCGGCGGCGGCCTGGGTCTCATTGAGCGTATAGACGCCGGAGCGGTACTGGGTGCCGATGTCGTTGCCCTGGCGCATGCCCTGGGTGGGGTCATGATTCTCCCAGAAGGCCTTCAGCAGGTCGTCGTAGCTGACCACCGCGGGGTCATAGACCACCAGCACCGCCTCGGTGTGGCCCGTGCGGCCGCTGCACACCTCCTCGTAAGTGGGGTTGGGCGTCGCGCCGGCGACATAGCCGACCGCCGTGCTCCAGACGCCGGGGATCTGCCAGAAGATCCGCTCCACGCCCCAGAAACAGCCCATGGCGAACACCGCCTGCTCCAGCCCCTCGGGCCAGGGGCCCTGCAGCGGCCTGCCGTTGACGAAGTGGACCTGCGCGGTCGGGATGGCCTGCGCCCGTCCGGGCAAGGCCTGCGCGGCGGTCGGAATGTCCAGGGTCTTCTTGCCGAACAGCATGATGTCCTCGCGATCTCTCAGGCGACAGATATAGGCGCGCCGCGACGAAATTTCACGAATCCCGAAGCGCGCTTGCCCGGGGGGCCTGATCAGTATATTCCGCGCCTTCCGCAAACGGCGCTCAGGCGCCGCGACGTGGGGTGAGGTGGCCGAGTGGTCGATGGCGCACGCTTGGAAAGCGTGTGTAGGTTAACGCCTACCGTGGGTTCGAATCCCACTCTCACCGCCACGCGGTCACGCCGGTACTGTCACGTTAAGTCGGCCCGGTCGGAAAGGCCCCTCCCCCACCCCTGGATCAGGCGGCGTCGGTCGCGGCTTCCCACACCCATCCGCCCGGGCGCGCAGGATCGGGAGGCTGGATCTGAGATCAGGTGAGGCTGGAAGTTGAACGTGTTGTAGACGGCGGCGTGGCTTGCGAGGAACCTCTGGGCCGAGCCCTGAGATTTGGACTTCTGCTGCTTTCGTTCTCGTCGGCGGATGGCCAGACGGGAGTTCGCGCCCCGGCTATTCTCGCGCATCCCGCCTGGCCGATGACGACCGGTGACGCCGAGAATCTTGGCCGCGGCCCGGTATGACGCCAGCTTGTCCGTCGTTATCGACTCGGGGTGGATGCCCTGATTTCGGAGCAGCTTCAGCGCGGCATCCTTGTTGCGACGCTTCTGGAACAAGGCGTCCAGCACTTCGCCCTCGTCGTCAAACGCGCGCCAAGGATACATCCGCCTGCCGCCGATTTTGACCGCCATCTCGTCCAGATGCCAGCGGCCGGTCGGCGGCCCACGGCGCCGGCGCAGGCTGGCTGCGATCAGCGGGCCGAACTGGTTCACCCAGCAGCGCACCGCCTCGCGGCTGACCTCCACGCCCCGTCGCGCCAGCAATTCCTCGACGTCGCGGATGCTCAGAGTGAAGCGGAAATACAGCCAGACGGCATAACGGATCACGTCTGGAGAAAACCGATGCCGCTTGAATGAGATCGGCCGCATGGTTCCCTCCCCCGGTGAGCCTCACCGTAGGGGGCCAAAGTGGAGACAGGTTAGCGTTTGCCTGCCGGCACCTGCACCGTCGCGCCCTTTTCATTCACTTACTGCTAAGCTAGTGAAACGTCCCTGCGCCGCGCGACCTCTCCAACGAGGCCTGCGAGCGGGGTTGAAACGTGGCCGCGGGGAGGTGTTGTCATCGTGTCGAAATCTGGTGTCGCTCTGGCGTCAATCCTGGCCCATCACGCCGGCCGAAGTCCGACCCACAGCGCTCTGGTCCTGACCGACCGGGCGGTGTCCTACGCCGAGCTGGATGCGCGCTCGAACCGGCGGGCGCGGATGCTGGCGACGCATGGCGTGGAGGCGGGTGACTTCGTGACGGTCGCGCTGCCCAACGGGCTGGCGTTCTACGAGACGGTCTTCGCGACCTGGAAGCTCGGCGCGATCCCCAACATCGTCGCGGCCAAGCTGACGCGGCCGGAGATGGAAGCGATTCTGGACATCGTCCGGCCGCGGCTGTTCGTCGGCGATCCACCGGCGCCCGGCGTCCCCGCGATCGGCGCGAGCGCCGAGCTGGCTGACGACTACTCGGCCGACCCGCTGCCCGAGCGCGTCGCGCCGCACTGGAAGGCGATGACGAGCGGCGGCTCGACCGGCCGCCCGAAGGTGATCGTCGACGCCATGCCCGCGCGCTGGGATCCGCAGGAGGGCTTTCTGGGTCAGCGGCCGGGCGACGTGATCCTCAATCCGGGGCCGCTCTACCACAACGCCCCCTTCCACTGCATCACGATGGGGATGTTCGTGGGCGCCACCATCGTCGAGATGGGCAAGTTCGACGCGTTGCGCGCGCTGCAGCTGATCGAGGCGCACGGCGTCAACTGGGTCACCATGGTGCCGACCATGATGCACCGCATCTGGCGACTGGGGCCGGAGGTGCTGGCCGGCTTCGACCTGCCGAGCCTGCGGATGATGCTGCATATGGCCGCGCCGTGTCCCGCCTGGCTGAAGGAGGCCTGGATCGGCTGGCTCGGGAGCGAACGCGTCTGGGAATACTACGGCACGACCGAGGGGATCGGCTCGACGATGATCTCGGGAACCGACTGGCTGGCGCACCCCGGCTCGGTCGGGAAGGTCCGGGACGGCTACGAGCTCAGGATACTGGACGACGAGGGGCGCGAGCGCCCTGTCGGCGAGGTCGGCGAGGTCTATTTCCGGCCCGCCGGCGGGCCGGGCTCGACCTATCACTACCTTGGGACCGAAGGTAAGCGCATCGGCGAGTGGGAGACTCCCGGCGACCTGGGCAGTGTGGACGCCGACGGCTATCTCTACCTCTCCGATCGCCGCAACGACCTGATCATCTCGGGCGGCGCCAACATCTATCCGGCCGAGGTTGAGGCGGCGATCGAGGCGCATCCGGCGGTGCGGGGCAGCGCGGTGATCGGGCTGCCGGACGAGGAGTGGGGCGCGCGCGTTCACGCCATTGTTCAGCCCGTCGAGGGCGCGGCGCTGGACGAGGCCGATCTGCTCGCCTTCGTCGCCGAACGGCTCGCCCGCTACAAGCTGCCGCGGGCCATCGAGTTCACCAGCGAGCCGCTGCGGGACGAAGCCGGCAAGGTGCGGCGGGCGGCGCTGAGATCGGCGCGGCTCGAGGGCGCGGCGGCGACGTGACGGGTCAGGCCGGCCGAGCTTTGCTGCGCCTGTAGAGCGCTTCGAAGCCGGCGGCCATGAAGGTCACGAAGCGGTCGCGGACGGCTTCGAAGTCGTCCGATCTGCACAGATTGCTCGACAGCCGGTCGATCCGGCCGGTGCGCGACAGGATCAGGGAATAGGCCCCGGACGTGAACTGGAAACTCCAGAACAGGTCCTCCGGCTTCGCATCCGGCAGGGCCTTCTGGAGGAGGCCAATGAGTTGAAGCACCAGTGGGTCGAAGAAGGTGTCCATCTTCTCGACGCCGTAGCCGGGCGCGTTGTTCACCTGCGAGAAGATGCGGCCGAAGTTCCGCCAGCCGTCGTCACCGGCGATGTAGACGTCGAAGGCGGCGTCGTAGTAGGCGCGCAGCGCGCCCTCGAGCGTGGGGTGGTCGCCGGCCTCGGCTTCGTAGGCGTCCAGCCCGGCCGTCCTGGCCGTCACCGCGTACTCGACGCGACGCTCGAACACCGCGTCGAACAGGGCCTTCTTGCCGTCGAAGTAGTAGTGGATCAGCGCCGGGTGGATGCCCATCCGGTCGGCCACGTCCTTGATCGTCACCCCGAAGTAGCCGAGCTGCGCGAAGAGATCTTCGGCGGTGTCGAGGATCAACTTGAGCGTCGCGGCCCGCTGCGCCTCGCGCTTGTTCGGGCCCTCCCGTTTCGGTCTCGCCGCCATGCAAATCGGCCTTCCTGATCGGACGCGTCCGAGGAAGGCGCCGTCCACTCCACTGTCCCCGCGACGATGGTGCGGTGGCCGTACCGGGTCAAGCGACCGGCGCCTCGCATAGAAATTACATTTAGCGCTAAGTGAATGAGTTTGACATGCCTGCGTTCTTCGGGTTAGCCCTGCGTCAACCAAGCAATAAAGGGAGGGTACAATGGTCGGATATCGGAAGGGCGCGCGTCAGGTCGCCCTGTCGGGCACGGCGCTGGTCGCCGTGATGGTTCTCGCGGCGAGTCCAGCCTGGGCCCAGGCCCCGGCGCAGCAGACGGATGAGACCACCACGCTCGACGAACTGGTCGTCACCGGCACGAGCATTCGAGGCGTTCCGCCGACAGGGTCGAACCTGATCGCGGTTACGCGGGAAGACATCCAGGCCATCGGCGCGGCGAACACGCCCGACCTGATCGCCACCGTCCCGCAGCTGAACAGCTTCAACACCGCGCCCCAGGCCAGCCTCGGCGGCTTCGGCTCCTTCGCGCCCGGCATGCGTGGCCTGCCGGCCAGCGCGACCCTGCCGCTGATGAACGGCCATCGGCTGGTCGCCGCGGCGGCCAACGAGACCAATCCCGATTATCCGCTGATCCCCGGCCTGGCCATCGAGCGCATCGAGGTCGTCGCCGACGGCGCCTCGTCGATCTACGGCTCGGACGCGGTCGCCGGCGTGGTCAACTTCATCACCCGCAAGCGGTTCGACGGGGTCGAGATCAACGCCAGCTTCGCTGACGCCGACAAGTACCAGTCCGGCTACGTCGGGGCCCTGTTCGGCACGGACTGGGACAGCGGTTCGCTGCTCGCGGCCTACCAGTATACCGAGAACGACAACATCACCGGCGGCGACCGCGACTATCGCGTCCAGGACTTCCGGGCCCGGGGCGGCATCGACACCCGCGCCACCTCCTGCCCGTCGCCGAACGTCCTGGCGAACACCAGCTTCTGGTCGGTCCTGCAGGGCGCACCGGGGTTCACTTCGGTCAACTACTGCGACAACGGCGCGGTGGCCGACCTCCTGCCGAGCTCGCGACTGCACAGCCTGTTCCTGTCCGCCCGGCAGGACCTGGGCGAGCACGCGACCTTGTGGGCGGAGGTTCTCTACACCGACCGGGAGGACGAGATTCGCGTCGCGCCGCCGGCCCAGACGATCTTCCTCTTCAACACGAACCCGTTCTTCCAGGGGCCGGCCGGGGCGACCAACGAATACGTCCTGTTCCGGCCGGACAACCTGATCGGGGCCGATCACTTCACCAACACCGACGAGCGGAGGGTCGGCAACTCGTCGTTCGGCATCGATTACGGTCTGCCGAATGACCTGAACCTCAGCGTCTACGGCTCGCTCGGCTGGGCCGACAATGACGCCTTCATTCCGCAGATCAACACCGCGGCCCTGGCCGCGGCGGCGGCCGGCACGACGACGGCGACCGCCGTGGATCCGTTCGGCGCCGGCACCTCGCCCGGCGTGCGCGCGGCGATCCTGGACTCCTCGACCGACGTCGCCATCGAGCAGCGTGTCAGTCTCGGCGCCGTGAAGCTGGATGGTCCGCTCATGGACCTGCCGGGCGGAACGCTGCGCTTCGCGGTGGGCGGCGAAATTCGCCGCGAGACCTTCGAGCAGCGCGGCTTCGTCGGCGCCGCGGCGGTGCCGGAGAACCTTGAGCGGGACATCACCTCGGTCTACGGCGAGTTGTTCGTGCCGGTGCTCGACACCCTCTCGCTTTCGCTGTCCGGCCGGTACGACGACTACAGCGACTTCGGCTCGACGACCAATCCGAAGGTCGGGGTCACCTGGGCTCCGGTCGACGGCGTCAGCCTGCGGGCGTCGTATGGCACCTCGTTCCGGGCGCCGGGTCTGCGCCAGGTCGGCGCCACGGTGGGCGTCTACTACCTGAGCGCCGCCCAGGCGACGACCTACGCCAACGACCCGACCCGCGGCGGGGCGCAGGTCAACACCGTCTACCTGCTGGGCGGCAACAAGAACCTCCAGCCCGAGGAGGCCACCACCTACTCGTTCGGCATCGATCTGAACCCGACCTTCCTGCCGAGCCTTCGCGCCAGCCTGACCTACTACAACATCGAATACACCGGCGTGATCGGCACGCCCACGGTGCCGTACGTGTTCACCGATCCGACCTTCGCCTCGCTGGTCTACCGGAACCCGACGAACACCCAGCTCAACGACCTTCTGGCGCTGGCCACGCCGGTCAACCTGCCGGCCCCGCTTCCGGCCATCGGCAACGTGCTGGACCTGCGGCTGAACAACTTCGGCGTCCGCAATACCGACGGCCTCGACTTCGACGTCAACTACCGCTGGTCGACCGGCTTCGGGTCGGTGTTCGCCGATCTTGCCGGCAACTACATCCTCAACTTCGACACCCAGTTCTCGCCAGGAGCGCCGGTGGCCGACAGTCTCAAGCTCGGCGTGCCGCGCTGGACGACGAGAGGGACCCTGGGCGTCGACGCCGGCGCGCTGTCCTTCGCCGGCTACGTCAACTACCGGGCCGGGATCACGAACAACTACACCACCCCGACCGGCGTCGACGCCTACGAGGCCGATGGCTACATGACCGTCGACCTGCGGGTGTTCTGGACGCTGCCTGACGAGAGCTGGACCCGGGGCACGGTGCTGGCGCTGCAGGTCAATGACCTGTTCGACGAGACGCCGCCGTTCTTCCCCGCCAGCGACGGCATCGGCGGCGCGTACAATCCGATCGGACGGTCGGTGGCGCTCAGCCTGCGCAAGTCCTTCTGAGTGCTCGCCGGGACATCGGCGCCGAAAGCGTACCTTTCATGACCAACTCTGTGTGTGGCCGCGCTCACGGCCTCGATCCCGTGAAGCTCGCCGCGATCCGGCCTTCCCTCCAGGCCTTTGTCGATCGTGGCGAGCTCGCGGGCGTCGTTACCCTGACTTCCGTCGGCGGCGAGATCGTGCAGGCCGAGGCGATCGGCATGAGCGATGTGGAGACGGCGACCCCGATGCGAACGGACACGCTGTTCCGCATTGCTTCAATGTCCAAGCCGATCACCTCGGCGGCCGCCTTGATGCTGGTGGAGGAGGGACGGATCGCGCTCGACGATCCAATCACGCGCTGGGTTCCCGAACTGGCCGACTTGCGCGTATTGCGGGACCCGGCCGGACCGCTGGACGACACGACGCCGGCCGCGCGGGCGATCACCGTCGAGGACCTGCTCACGCACCGTTCGGGCATCGCCTACGCGCCCTTCTCGGAAGGACCGCTGCAGCGGGCCTATGAGCAGGCCCTCGGCGACCCTGGCATGAACCATCTCAGCGTCGATGAATGGCTGGCCGCGCTGGGCACGCTGCCGCTGGCCTTCCAACCGGGCGAGCGGTTCCACTATGGTCATTCGACCGATGTGCTCGGCTTCCTGATCGGCCGCGTCGAGGGCGCGCCGCTTCGCGAGGTGCTGCGGGAGCGGATCTTCAATCCCCTCGGCATGCCGGACACCGACTTCTGGCTGCCGAAGACCAGGCGCGGCCGCCTCGCCAGTCTGTATCGCTATGACGAGAGCGAGCGCCGGCTCTCGAAGGTCGAGCTGGAGATGTACGACGCTCCGCCCGCCTACACGCCCGGCGGCGGAGGCCTGGTCTCGTCGGCGGGGGATTATCATCGCTTCGCGCGCATGCTGCTCGGCGGCGGCGCGCTCGAGGGGGTCCGGTTGCTACGGCCCGAGACCGTCCGCCTTATGCACACCAACCGGCTGACAGACGCCCAGCGCGAGACGCCGTTCGCCGGCATGCCGTTGTGGCGCAAGTCCGGGTTCGGCCTGGGCCTCTCGGTCGCCGAGGACCTGGTCGACAATCCTTACGCCGTCGGCGCCGTGGGCTCGATGACCTGGCCCGGCATCTTCGGGACATGGTGGCAGGCCGATCCGGTGAACGACCTGGTGATGATCTACCTCATCCAGCACCAGGTGCCCGTGTCGGCGAACTCAGGCTCGACGATCGCCACCGGCCGCGGTGCGGCCGGACGCGGCGGCCTGCCCGTGTATCAGCGCGCGATCTACAGCGCGCTGGGGGACGAGCCCCGGCTGGAGCGCGCGGGATGAGCGCGCAGGCGTCCGGCGGAGCCGCCGCACCGAGGGTGCGCGCAACGCCGCTGACCCGGAGCTTCAAGGCGCAGTACGGCGTCGGCGCCCTCGCCGACGGTGTCGCGGCGGCGGGGCTGGGCTTCTTCCTGTTGTTCTACCTGACCGCCGTCTGCGGCATGTCGGGCACGGAGGCCGGCCTGGCCAAGCTGATCGCGCTGCTGGTCGACGCGGTCGCCGATCCCGCTATCGGCCTCGCCAGCGACCGGCTTCGCTCCCGCCACGGGCGCCGGCTGCCCTTCCTGGTCTGGAGTCTGGTCCCGTTCGCCTGCGGCTTTGGCCTGCTGTTCTCAATTCCGGCAAGCCTGAGCGGCGCGGGCCTGTTCCTGTACGCCACGGCTTGCCTGATCGTCCTGCGGCTGTCGCTCTCGTTCTTCGTGCTGCCCCTCACGGCGGTCGGGGCCGAGGTGACCGACGACCATCGCGAACGCGCCAGCGTCGTGGCCTTCCGGCTTTCCTTCCAGAATGTCGGCATCCTGTGCGGCGTCGTACTGGGCCTCGGCGTGTTCATGTCGGGCTCCGATGGCCTCCTGGCGCGCGAGAACTATGTACCCTTCGCCTGGACCTGCGCCGTCGTCATGCTGGTCGCCGGCCTCATTGCGATAAGGGCTGTGCGCGGGGCGCTCCCCCGGTTGCACGGACCGGAGGCGGGGGGAGGCCCCTTCCTGACCGGCTTCGTCCGCGAGATGATTGAGCTGTCCCGAAACCGCTCGTTCCTGGTCCTGTTCGGGACGGTGCTGACCTACTTCCTCGCCTATTCCGCCCACGTCTCGCTGGCCCTCCACGCCAGCCGCTACTTCTGGAAGCTCGACTCGGTCGCCATCCAGCTGATCCTGCTGAGCACAACGCTGGGCCCGCTGCTTGGCGCGCCGATCAGCGCCTTCGCGCTTCGCCACATCGAGAAGCGGACGCTGTCGATCGGCGCCTTTCTCTCGATCGGCGTTCTACTGAGCTGGCCGCCGCTTCTGCAACTCTACGGGCCGGCGCCGCTCGATCCGACGGCGGCCGCCCCCCTGCTGTTCGTCAACGGCCTGCTGGTCGGCACGGCCATCATGATCGGCGGGGTCGGATTCCAGTCGATGCTGGCCGACACCGCCGACGAGCACGAGTGGCTGTTCGGCGTCCGGCGCGAAGGCCTGTTCTTCTCCGGCCTCACGCTGGCCTACAAGGCGGCGTCTGGCCTGGGTGGCCTGATCGCCGGCCTTGCGCTCGACGCCATCCGCTTCCCGACCGACATCGCGGCGAGGGGGGCGGGCTTCGTGGTTCCGGCCGACGTGCTGGCGAAGCTGGCCCTGATCTCCGGCCCGCTGCCCGCGGCCTTCGCGCTGATCGCGCCGCTGTTTCTGTTCGGCTACCACCTGACGCGGAAGCGACATGCGCAGATCATCGCCGACCTCGCGGCGAGGGCCGGAAAGGCTTCGGGAGGGTAGGGTGAAGCAGGTGCTCGGCGTGGTGACGGTCGCCTTGGCCCTTGGCCTGACGGCGACCGCCGTCGCCGGCGAAGCGCCGGTCGTCGATGCGCCCACCGGCGTCCTTCGCGGCGTCCCATCTGGCGACGTCCGGGTTTTCCGCGGCGTTCCCTATGCCCGGCCGCCCGTCGGAGAGCTGCGTTGGCGTCCGCCCGTCACCCTGCCGCGCTGGGAGGGCGTGCGCGACGCCACGCGGTTCGGCGCGGCCTGCATGCAGCCGCCGTCGCCCTTCTACAGCCACGCGGCGGTCAGCGAGGATTGCCTGTTCCTCAACATCTGGGCTCCGGCGCAGGCCAGCCGCGCCCCGGTGCTGGTCTGGATCCACGGCGGGTCGCTGGTCAGCGGCGCCGGCAGCGAGGCGGTCGCCGACGGCGCGCGCTTCTCCGAACACGGCGTCCTGGTGGTCTCGATCAACTACCGTCTCGGTCCTCTGGGCTGGCTGGCGCATCCGGGGCTCAGCGCCGAGTTGGCCGATGGCGTTTCCGGCAACTACGGCCTGCTCGACCAGATCGAGGCGCTGCGCTGGGTCAGGCGCAACATCGCCGCGTTCGGGGGCGACCCCTCGAACGTCACCATCGCCGGCCAGTCCGCCGGCGCGCTGAGCGTGGCCTACCTGATGGCGTCCCCCCAGGCTCGCGGCCTGTTCCAGCGCGCCATCGCACAGAGTCCCTACCTGATCACCATGCCGGAGCTGCGGCAAAGCCGTTTCCGGGACTGGCCGGACGCCGAGACGGTCGGCGTCACGCTGGCGGGCAAGCTGGGCGCCGCCGATCCCGCCGCCCTGCGCGCCATGACCGCCGCCGCGGTCATCGAGGGTGTCGGACGCACCGGCTATTTTCCACTTGGAACCGTGGACGGAAGGATCCTGCCGCGCCAGATGGTGGATGTCTTCGACCGTGGCGAGCAGGCGCCCGTGCCGATCCTCACCGGCTACAACGAGGGCGAGATCCGGTCGCTGCGCTTCCTGCTGCCGCCGCCGCCCAAGGACGCATCAACCTACAATCGCGAGATTCGCGCCCGCTACGGCGATCTCGCCGGGGCCTTCCTGGCGCGGTACCCGGCAGACGACATCGACGGCAGCATGCTGGCCACGACCCGGGATGCTCTTTACGGCTGGAGCGCCGAACGACTGGCGGCGGCCCAGACGGCCGCCGGCGCGCCGTCCTTCCTGTACCATTTCGACCACGGCTATCCGGCCGCCGACGCCGGCGGCTTGCGCGCCTTCCACGGCGCCGAGCTTCCCTTCGTATTCGGAACCTCGGCGTCGACCCCGGCCTGGTGGCCCGCTGTACCCGCCACCCTCAGGGAGGGCCGGTTGTCTGAGGCCATGCTGGGGTACTGGGCGAGCTTCGCGCGCGATGGACGGCCGAGAGCGACGGGCGAGCCGGCCTGGCGCCCCTACGGGGCGACCCGCGCCTACATGGCGTTCGAGGCAGCTCCCCGCCTGCGCCGCGGCCCGCCCAACGCCTTTGAGCTCCATGAGAGTGTTGTGCGCAGACGGCGCATTGCGGATATCGCCTGGTACTGGAACGTCGGCATCATCTCTCCGCCGCTGCCATAGGCGCGGCGGCAGGCGGGGGTAGCGGAGGGTCGGCTGTCGGATCAGACGGGGCTGGAGGTTGAACGCGTTGTAGACGCCGGCATGGGTGGAGAGGAACTTCAGGGCCGACGCTCTGGACTTGAACGTCTGCTGCTTTCGCTCCCGCCTGCGGATCGGAAGATGTGAGTTTATCGGTAACGATCCCCTCGGGCCGGACACCTTGGTTCTTCGGCAATTTCCGAAGCAGCCTGAGGGCTGCGCCCTTGTTGCGCCGCTCCTGAACCAGCATGTCCAGCACCTCACCCTCATCGTCGACGACCCGCCAGAGGAACATCCTCTTGCCGACCACCTTCACCACCATCTCGTCGAGATGCCACCGTCCGGTTGGCCTCGGCCGTGATCTGCGCAGGTTGTGCGCGAACTGCCGGCCGAACCTGAGGGTCCAGCACCGGATGGTCTCGTAGCTGACCTCGCCCCCCGCTGCGCGAGCAGCGCCTCGACGTCCCGAAAGCTCAGAGTGAACCGGAAATACAGCCAGACTGCATGACGGATCACGTCCGGCAGGAACCGGCGCCGCTTGAATGAAATCGATCTCAACGCGGCGTCCGCTCCATCCACCAAGCCCTTAGTGGAGCCGGGTTAGCGCTTGTCTGACAGCACCCACCCACGCGATCCCGCCCGCGACCTCGCGATCCTGCCTGCCCAAAGATATTCACTAGCGTGATAGTCAGTGTTGACGCCCGTATGAGTGCGTGTCAGCTTTCCCGTCATGCGCCGAAGAGCGCTCGCCGTTAGGGGCACCGGGAGGGACCATGAAGATTCGAGCATTGCTGCTGAGCGCGTCCGTATTGACGCTGGGTTGGTGCGGGGCCGCCGCGGCGCAGACGACGCCCGCGCCGCCGCCCGCGGCCGAAACGCAGGAGTTGGACGAGCTCGTCATCACCGCCGAGCGGCGCAGCTCCAACCTGCAGACGACGCCTATTTCGGCGACCGTGATGAGCGGCGCCGCTCTTGAGGCGAAAGGGATCACGACGGTCGACCAGCTACAGTTCGCGGTCCCCGGCGCCGTCATCAACAACTTCGGCCAGGGCATCGACTTCAACATTCGCGGCATCGGGAAGGCCGAGCACAATTCCCAAACCCTGACGGGCGTGATCACCTACCGCGACGGCGTGGCGACCTTCCCGGGCTACTTCATGGGCGAGCCCTACTACGATATCGCCAGCCTTGAGGTGCTGCGGGGCCCGCAAGGCACGTTCGTGGGCCAGAATGCCACCGGCGGCGCGGTGTTCGTGACTTCGAACAACCCTGTCATTGGGGACGGTTACGCCGGCTATATCGCCGGTCAGGTCGGCAACTACTCCGACATCGCCGCCCAGGGTGCGATCAACCTGCCGATCAGCGACACCTTCGCCGCGCGGATCGCCTTCAACGCCGAGCGCCGCGACAGCTTCTGGGACGTGAGCGGCCCGGCCGGCGGCAATGACGGCGTGCGGACCAACAGCGTGCGCCTGGGCCTTCTATGGACCCCGACCGAAGCCCTGACCGTCAACTTCAAGACCGACTACAACCACCTCGACTACGGCGGCTACCCGTCCGATCCGGTGAATTCGACGAACGACCTGTTCGACATCACCGCCAACGGCGACATGGCGGCGCGGGACTGGTTCGTGCGGTCGGTGCTGAAGGTCGACTACGTGTTCGACAACGGCGTCACCCTGCGCTCGGTCAGCGGTTACCAGGACGGCAACACCTACTACACGGCCGACCTGGACGGCACGAGCGTCGGCAACCGGACCTTCACCGACTCCGTCGACGAGACGATCTGGTCCCAGGAGATCAACCTGATCTCGCCCGGCGACGGCCCGATGTCATGGGTGCTGGGCCTCTACCACCAGTCGGACGAGCTCGACTTCCTGCCCGGCGAGTTCGTCATCGGCCTGCCGGCCGGCAATCCCTTCAGCGAGTATGTGCTCCAGGGCACGAACCCGAAGGAGACAAGCGCGGTCTTCGGCCAGGTGACCTTCAAGCTGCCGCGGCGCTTCGAACTGCAGGTCGGCGCGCGCTACTCGGAATCGAAGACGAGCAACGACATCACCATCATGCAGTACGGCACGCCGATCGCGCAGAAGCAGTCGGCCTCGTCGGACAACATCTCCGGCAAGGTGTCGCTGAGCTGGACCGTCGACGACCATAATTTCCTCTATGCCTTCGTCGCGACGGGCTACAAGCCGGGCGGCCTAAACGTGCCGGTGGGCTTCGGCGCCCGGACCCGTTCGAGCCGGAGAAGGTCACGAACTACGAACTGGGCTGGAAGGCGGGCTTCTTCGGCGGCCGGCTGCGCACCCAGATGAACGTCTATTACAACGACTACGAAAACTTCCAGGTGACCATCGGCTACCCGGTTCTGCCCATCTTCGGCTATGGCCTCAACACGCCCGAGCCGTCGACCATCTACGGCTTCGAAGCCCAGGCGGAGGCGATCTTCGGACCGCTCTCGATTGACGCTGGCCTCGGCTGGATGAAGAGTGAGATCGGGACCTTCTATGCGACCGACCCGCGCGGCGCGACCTTCACCGCCTGCGACCCGGAGACAGGTCCGGTCAGCGCCACCTGCCTGGACCTCGGCGGACGCGAACAAAGCTACGCGCCCGAACTGACGTTCAACATCGGCGGTCAGTACCGGTTCACCCTGGCCAACGGCGACACCGTCACACCGCGCCTGAACTACGGCTACGTGTCGGAGCAGTGGGCCACCCTGTTCCAGAACAAGGCCCGCGGCGACCTGATCGAGGAGCGCAACATCTTCAACGCCCAGCTCGCCTGGAACCACGGCGCCTTCATCACCACCCTCTACGCGACCAACCTGACGGACCAGCACTACGTCGCCGCCATCAACTCTGGGCTTCGTTTCGCCGGTGCGCCACGTCAGTTCGGCCTTCGCGTCATGAAGGTCTTCTAGCGCGATTTCCTCCCGCGCTTTGGGCTGGCCGTCTGGCGACACCAGGCGGCCAGCCATTTCTGATTTACCGGCGATCCTCCGAAGTCGCCAGACCGAGAATTGAGTGATCCGAGCGATGCAGTCCTACGCCCTGACGGTCGACAAGTTCCTCGACCATGCCGCCAAGTGGACAGGGTCGCGGGAAGTAGTGACGGCGGGGGCTGGCCGGATCAGCTACGCCGCGCTGAGGGATCGCAGCAACCGCCTCTCCGGTGCGCTTGCCCACCTCGGCCTCGTTCCGGGCGACCGGGTCGCGACCCTGGCCTGGAACACCCAGCATCACGTCGAGGTCTATTTCGCCGCCATGGGCGCGGGCTTTGTCTGCCACACCCTGAACCCGCGCCTCACCGTCCAGCATCTGGCGGCGATGATCAACGAAGCCGACGATCGGGTTCTCGCCGCGGCGTCCAGCCTTTCGTCCATGCTCGACGACCTGCTGCCGCTCTGCCCGGGCGTCGGACATGTTGTGCTGATGGATGGCCCCGACGAGGATCCTGCCTCCGACCGAGTCCATCCAGCGCAGGTCTGGACCCATGAGGGGCTGCTCGACCGTCACGGCCAGGCCGTGACCTGGGGCGACTTCAGCGAGGAGTCCGCCGCCGGGCTTTGCTACACATCGGGCACGACGGGGCGACCCAAGGGCGTGCTCTACACCCACCGCTCCAACTACCTGCACACGCTCCGAGCGTTGCAGGCCGACGCCTTCGCCCTGACCGCGGCGGACTCCGTTCTGGTCGCGGTGCCGATGTTCCACGCCAATGGCTGGGGACTACCGTTCGCGGCGCCTGCGGTGGGAGCCAACCTGGTGCTGCCCGGGCGGGACACGGACGGCGCCAGCCTGACCAGGCTGCTTCAGGATGAGCGCGTGACCGTCGCCGCCGGCGTACAGACCGTGTGGCTGGGCGTGCTGGATCACCTCGACGCCACCGGAGGCGAGGTCCCGGATCTGAAGCGCGTCATCATCGGCGGATCGAGCTGTCCTGACGCCCTCATCCAGCGAATGGAGGAGCGGCTGGGCGCCAGGGTCCAGACCAGTTGGGGCATGACCGAGCTCTCCCCACTGGGCACCGTCGCGCCACCCGCGCAGGCCGCTTTGGCGGCGCGCGGGGCGGGTCGCCCCGTCATCGGCCTGGACCTCAAGCTTACGGATGCGGATGGGCGGACGCTGGAACAGCAGCGGGACGTCGTCGGCCATTTGAAGGTCAAGGGCGCCAGCGTCGTCGACCGCTACTACAAGGCCGAAGCCGACGCGCTGGACGCCGAAGGCTATTTCGACACCGGCGACCTGGCGCGCATCGACGAGGCCGGCAACCTGACCATCTGCGGGCGGTCCAAGGACCTGATCAAGTCGGGAGGGGAGTGGATCAACCCCGCCGAGATCGAAGACATCATCGGCCGCCACCCCGCCGTCGGCCTGTCGGCGGTCATCGGTCGCCCGGACGCGAGGTGGGGTGAACGTCCGGTGCTGATCGTCGAGTTTCGGCAGGGCCTGTCGGTCGACGACCAGGTATTGCTTGGCGCTCTTCGAGGCCGGGTCGCCGACTGGTGGTTGCCAGATCAGATCGTGCAGATCAGGGCCATGCCCCTTGCCGCGACCGGGAAAATTGACAAGAACCGGCTACGTGCCGACTACGGAAGCGACGGCGTCGCGGGGAAGACCTCCGGGTCGTGACCGCCCAAGCGAAGCCAGCGGCTGCGAGGCGTGAAGAGGTCGACTTGATGTCAGAGGGTTCAACGGCGAAGCGGGTGCGCCGCAGCAAGGCGGAACAGCGCGCGGAGACCCTTGAACAGATCCTCGACGCGGCGGAGTACCTGTTTTCCCTGCAGGGCCTGCACGGTGTGACGCTGCGCGATGTCGCGCAGCGCGTGGGCGTCCACACGACGCTGCTCCACTACTACTTCCAGGACAAGCCGACCCTGTTCGAGGCGGTGTTCGCCCGCCGGGCGAGCGTGACCAGCGGCCGACGGATGGAAGCGCTGGACCTGTACGCGGCGGAGGCCGGCGACAAGCCCACCGTCGAAGGCGCGCTGCATGTGTTTCTGGACACCGACCTTGATCTCTACATTGAGGGCGGCGAGCCCTGGATGAACTACGCCGCCTTCTGCGCCCGCGTCAGCAACACGCCCGAAGGGGCCGTGCTGATGGACGTCCACTTCGACCCGGTGGTTCTGAAGCTGGTCTCCATTCTCAAACGCGCCCTTCCCGACACGCCGGAAGAGGACATTTTCTGGGGCTACCACTTCGTCACGGGCGCGCTGATGAACACCCTGGCCCGCAGCGGCCGGATCGACCGCCTTTCGGGCGGCCTGTGCCGCTCCGACGACTTCGAGGCGGTCAAGAAGCGTATCGCCAAATTCATGGCGGCGGGCTTCCACGCGCTGAAAGACTAATCGCAGGCCTGGTCGCGCGGCGGGAGCGGCGGCGAGACGAGCCCCATGTTCCAGTTCCAGACCAGGTCGCCGCTGGCGCGGCGACGGCAAACGACTTCTTCGTGCAACGCGTACATGCCCGGGAACAGGTTGGCCGAGACGCGGGGTGTGTCCTGGAAGGCCATGAATGCGCCCTGTGATCCGAACGCCGGCCAGTCAGGCGCGTCGACCGCTGTCGGCCGACCTGCGCGCATGAAGCTGGTCCAGTAGGCGGTCATCGCCGCCGAGAACTTCGCCTCGGCCGGCGTGCGCGGCGCCTTGGGCCAATAGGGCGGCGTGCGATTGAGCGTACCGAAAACGTAGGGCAACTCGGCGGCGTGGAACGCGCGCAGGCCCAGGCTGTCGGCCGCCGGGAAGCCGTGGTCGAAGATGTAGAAGTAGGACGGCTGCCCCAGCGCGGTCTGCTTGCGGACCAGCCGTTCGGCGGTCCAGCCGTAGATGACGTCACGGGTCGAGGCGAGGATGCTGCTTTCCATGTCCCGGGCCGGGTAGAGCCGCAGATACTCGTCCGCGAGGGCGCCGTAGCGTTCGCGGATCGTCTTCTCGTAGGTCGAGGCGAGCGCCGGCGTCGGCGGCGCCAGGAAGCGCAGGGACCGGATCTCACCACTGTTGAAGCCCGCGAGCACCGGCACGGACGCCTGTTCACCCCGGTCGAAGACCTCGACGATCTGACGGTTCAGGAACTGACCGTCGACGACGCCGAACGGCGCGAAGCCGGCGCCGGCGGCAGCCTTGGTCAACCGGGTCGCATCCATCGCGCGCAGGGCGGCGACGTCGGACGCCTGGAGTTTGGCCGACAGGGCCAGACCACTCTCCTCGGCCGGCGTTTCCCCGAACGTCCGCGCCTTCAGGGAAGGCGTGGAGATCATGTAGGCGCTCTGGGCGATGGCCTTCGAGAACAGGCCTCGCGCAGGCGGCGAGGCCATCAGGTAGAGGACGCTGAGCGCGCCGGCCGACTCGCCGGCGATGGTCACGTTCGACGGATCGCCGCCAAACGCCTCGATGTTGCGCTGGACCCACCGAAGCGCCTCGATCTGGTCCTGCAGGCCATAGTTCCCCGAGACGCCGAGCGGCGACTCCGCGCTGAGGCCGGGATGAGCCAGGTAGCCGAGCACCCCGACCCGGTAGTTGATCGAGACGACGATGACGCCTTGCTCGGCCATCTTCGAACCATCGTAAATCGCCTCGTGGCCGAAGCCCCCCCACAGCGACCCGCCGTGGATCCAGACCATGACCGGCGCCTTACTCGCGCCGGGCGGCGTCCAGATGTTGAGCGAGAGACAGTCCTCGCTCATCTTGCCCGGATCGTTGGAGTAGATATTCCAGGCGCTGGCCGCCTTGTTCTGGATGCAGGCCGGCCCAAACGCCGATGCGTCCCTGGCGCCGGTCCACCTCGGCATGGGCCGCGGCGGTGTCCAGCGGGCGGCGCCGACCGGCGGCAGGGCGTAGGGCAGCCCCTTGAAGATGTTCACGCCCGGCTGGCTGACGCCCATGGCCACACCCGCGGGCGCTTCCACGACCGGGCGAGGCGGAGCGGCCATGGCCGCGGAACCGACGGCGAGAGTCGCCGCCGTGGCTGCGCAGGGCGCCAGGAGACGAATGAGTTTCATGCGACGGCCGCTCCAGCTTGCCGGTCTTCGTTCCGCAGCACCCGCGCCAGCCAGACGAACAGGCCGATGGCGACGAGGTAGACGGGCACCAGGGCGACGAAGGCCAGTTGCAGGGAGTTGTCGGGATGGCTGGCGCGCAGGGCGTCGCTGGCAAATCCGACGAAGGTCGGGCCCAGACCCATGCCGGTCAGATTCATGATCAGCAGCAGCAGGGCTCCGGACATCACCCGCTGGTGAGGCGTCACCTCTTCCTGGACAAGGGTCACCGCCGAGGACAGGTAGAAGTAGTTCAGGAAAGTTGGGGCAACGAGGAACATCAGCGCCACCGGCCAGGTCGGCGCCCAGACGAAGCCCAGGAACGGCAGGATCGCGAGCGTCAGGCTGATGGCCGGAATGGTGGCGTAGGCCGCTTTTGATCGCCGCGTGAACATGTCGATCACCCGGCCGGAGACATAGATCCCGCCGCCCATGCCGACGATGACAACGAGCGCGTACCAGAGCGACACGTCCTGCAGCGTCATGCCCTTTTCCCGCATCAGGAAGAGGGTGGTGAAGTTGCCCGCGCCGTAGGTGACGATCTGGGTCACGCCGCTGGCCACCGCGATCAGGACCAGCGTCGGCCTGGAGAAGAACATCTTCAACGTCGCCATGAACCCCGCTGCTTCCGGCGTCGCGGGAGCCAGGGCAGCCGTCGCCGGACCGTCAAGTCCGCCCCGACGGGGCTCCGGGACGAACCGAAGCACCGCCAGCGCCGCGACAACCCCCACGCCGCCGAGCAGCAGGAAAGCCAGCCGCCAGTCGTAGGCCGCGGCGATGGCCGCCCCGAAGGCCACGCCCAGCGCCTGGCCGATCGGCGGGCCGAGGTTGAACAGCCCAAAGGCCGTGCCGCGCTGGCCCGGCGGGAAGTAGTCGGAGATGATCGCGTAGGACGGCGGCACGCCGCCGGCCTCGCCGACGCCAACGGTCATGCGCGCGACAACCAGTTGGCCGTAGGTCGCCGAAAGACCGCAGCCCATGGTCGCCACGCTCCACAGCGCGCAGGCGAAGGCCAGCACCTTGACCCGGTTGGTGCGGTCGGCGAGCCAGCCGACCGGGATCGAGATCGTGCAGTAGAAGAGCGCGAAGTACAGGCCGCCGATCAGGCCCAACTGACCGTCGGTGACGCCGAGACTGTCCTGGATCGGCTTGGCCAGGATCGACAGTAGCTGGCGGTCCAGGAAGTTGAGGACGTAGACGAAGCAGAGCATGCCGAGCACGAACCATGCGCGCCCATCGGGTCGTGGATGGGTCGTGACGGCGTCGGCCGATCCGTGAGCATTTTGCAGCGCCATGGCCTAGGCGCCCGGTGAGCAGGGAGAGGAACAGGTCGGGATCGGTTCCGGCGAGCGGGCCGCCTCCCCGCGCGCGGGCCTCAGCGCGACCGTGCAATCGTCCATCCGGCTCACTCCCCCTGGGACACCGATCATTCGCGTCGGTGTTGCGGTCACCATGCAGCGGACAGGCCTCGACCGTCAATACTCACTATCGCGTGCGTGAATATATACCCCTCGCCACCGATACTGGCACGTTAAGTCCGCCCGGTCGGAAAGGCCCCTCCCCCACCCCTGGATCAGGCGGCGACGGTCGCGGCTTCCCACACCCATCCGCCCGGGCGCGCAGGATCGGGAGGCTGGATCTGAGATCAGGTGGGGCTGGAAGTTGCCGTTTTCCCCGTTGGCCTCCCAGCACGCGCCTTCCATCCAGGCGCCCTGCTTTCCCGCCCCTCGCGCGCGTGAGGGATCGCATGTCTTGATGCGTATCGTAAAAGGGGGTGTGGGAGGTGCGCCGCTTCATGAATACGCTGGAACAAACCTTGCGATCACTGCGCGCCTCGACCGGGCGCCCGCGCTGGACGATCTGGAAGACAAGGTCTGGGGCCGCGTCCGGCAGGCGCGGGCTGATGCGGCGGCCGAGCGCCAATGGCGCAGGGCTCAGGTGCTGGCCACCTCTCTAGCGCTGGTCGCCGGCGTCGCCCTCGGCGGGGCCGAAGCCACCGCCCTGATGCGCACGCAGCAGCCGTCCGCCTCGCTGACCGCGACCACACTCGCGCCCTCCGAACTTCTGGAGGGACGGGGATGACACCCGGTCTCCGCAATCTCCTGATCACGATAGCGCTCGTCGTGGTCGCGGCCGGCGGCGGCGCGTGGGTCTGCGCCCGCTATGTCGTGACGCACCACGCCCCGGGCGCGTCGCTGCACGACATGGTCCACAAGGACCTGGACCTCACGCCCGACCAATCGCGTCGACTGGACGCGATCGAGAAGAGCTACGCCGCCGAGCGTACGCGGCTTGAGGATGAGGTTCGCGCCGCCAATCGCGAACTGGCGACCGCCATCCGGAGGGGCGAGAAGGACTCGCCTGAGCTGAACGCGGCCATCGACCATTTGCATATGGCCATGGGCGCGCTGCAGAAGGCCACGATCGGGCATGTCTTCGACATGCGCGCTGTCCTCACGCCGGAGCAGGCGAAGACGTTCGACGCCGAGATTACCTCGGCGCTTACCGAAGAGGGACAGTGAGCGCGGCTTCCGAGCCGCACGATTCCGAACTTGCCGCCAGCGCGGTCGCGGGCGACGAGCGCGCCTTCTCGTGGCTGATGCAGCGGCACAAGGACGGGTTGTATCACTTCATCCGCCGCTACACGGGCGATGCGGAGGAGGCATACGACCTTCTGCAGGAGAGCTTCACCGCCGCCTGGGGGGCGTTGAAGCGCTACGACCGGACCCGGCCGTTCCCGACCTGGCTGCGCCGGATCGCGCTCAACAAATGCCGGGATTGGTCGCGGCGCAGGGCGGTCCGCCGCTGGCTCACGCGTAACGAGGGCCTCGACAGCCGGACCGGCCAGAACCTGGCCACGGATGAGCCTTCGCCCGAAACGAATGTCTCCGATCAGGAACAGCTTGCGCGTCTTGATCGCGCCATCGCGAACCTGCCCTCTGGGCTCAAGGAGCCGTTGATCCTCACCGCGCTCGAAGGCCTGTCTCAGGATGACGCGGGCAAGCTCCTCGGCCTGAGCGCCAAGGCCGTCGAGGTAAGGGTCTACCGCGCGCGCAAGGCGCTTTCTTCCACCCTGTCGCTTGAGGACGCTTAGGCTCTACGTGGCCGGAGCTGCGCGCGACGACCAGTGGATAGGGGCGATGCGGGGCAAGCTATGGGTAGCGGGTGAAGACGGCGGTCGCGCCATCCCTCTTCACGAGCAGAACGTCGTACGGTTCGCGCGATCCGTCCGGCATCTCCATTCCGGGCGAACCGATCGGCATGCCCGGGACGGCGAGACCGCTTGCCTTCGGCGCTTCCCTGAGCAGCCGCTTGATGTCGTCGGCCGGCACGTGACCTTCAATGAGGTAGGGACCGATCACGCCGGTGTGGCAGGAGCCGGCGTCGGGCGGCAGGCCATAGCGTGACTGCAGCGCCGTGCGATCAGCGGTCGCCACGACGGTCGCGGTGAAGCCCGCCTTCCTGAGGTGCTCGACCCACCCCGTGCAGCACCCGCAGCTGGGGTCCTTGTAGACCCTGATCGCCTGCGAAGCCGCGCTCGCGGGCTGGCATGACGCGAGCAGAAGCCCGGCCGGCAGAGCGAGGAAGATCCGGCGTGTCGCTAGAACCATGTGCGCACGCCGATAACGACGCTGGTCTCGGTGTCGTCTTCCCCGGCCGCCTTCGCATAGTCCGCGGTCCCGCCGAACTTGCGACCGAAGGTGACGCCAACGTAGGGCGAGAACTCGCGGGTCACCTGGTAGCGAAGCCGCAACTCAAGCTCGATGTCGGTCACGCCCGAGCCGAGTTCGAGTTCGGGGATGTCCCGGGCGGAGAGGTTCACTTCCGCGCTTGGCTGCAAGATCAGCCGCTGTGTCAGGCGCAGATCGTAGCTGCCCTCGAGACGGGCGAACGCCTCGCCTTCGTTCGAGACGAACAGCGCGCCCCCCGTCTCGAACCAGTAGGGCGCGAGACCTTCGACGCCGACCGTCACGTACGTCCGCTTCGGGCCGCCCTGAAGGTCCTGCCGCAGGCCCGCCTGAAGATCGAAGTAGGGCGAGATCGCCCGCGAATAGAGCAGCTGCACCTCGGCCGCCTCGAGATCGCCGTCAGAGCCCTCGCCTTCCGACTTCACGACCAGGCGGTTGTCGTCGCCGCCCCACCAGGCTTCGCCGCTCCAGGCGAAACCATCCTCGCCGTCCCGCGCGCGCCACTCGGCCTGATCGATGAGCACCATCCAGGTGCTGGAGCCGCCGTGTTCCACCTGCAGCTGGTCCCGCGAGGGCTGCATGGCGGCCGGACCGAAGATGGCGTCAGCCGGATGATCGGTCGGGGCCGGCGGCGGGGGCTCGCTGCCGGCCTCCTCGTCCATTTCACCATGCGCGCTGTGGTCCATGCCCTCCATGCCCGCCATGCCTTCCATGTCGCCCGTCGGGGCGTCGCCGGGCGGCAGTTCGGTCGGCCAGTCCATCGCGGGCATCGCGTCGTCTTCCGGCAGGCTCTCCGGCGTCGAGGCGGGTGCGGGAGCGGGAGCCGCTGCGGGCTCAGGCGTGGGCTGCGCCGGCATCGGATGGTGCGGGTGATGCTGCGCGAAGGCCGGCGTTGCGAACAGCAGGCCCAGAGCGGTCAGACAGGCGGCGCGTCTCATTGGGCCGCTCCCGTCATCGGCCGCACGCTCACCACGCGGAACATGCCCGCGTGCATGTGGTAGAGCATGTGGCAGTGGAACGCCCAGTCGCCCGGCGCATCTGCGGTGAGGTCGAAGGTGACCTTGCCGCCTGGCGCGACGTTCACGGTGTGCTTTCGCGGATGTCTGCCTTTGGGCCCGGTGAGCAGCTCGAAGAAATGTCCGTGAAGATGGATCGGATGGGCCATCATCGAGTCGTTCACGAGCGTCACCCGCACCCGCTCGTTCAGGCGGAACGGGATCGGTTCGGTCACCTCCGAGAACTTCTCCCCGTCGAACGACCACATGAAGCGTTCCATGTTGCCGGTCAGATGCAATTCCAGCGCCCGGGACGGCGTGCGCGTATCGGGGTTGGGGTCGAGGGCTTCGAGGTCCGTGTAGACCAGCACCTTGTGGCCGACGCCCTCAAGGCCCTGACCCGGCTCGCCGGTGCGATCCATCGGCATGGGTGAAATGGTCTGGACGCCAGGTCCCATCTTCACCTGGGGGGCGTTGTCCGGATTGCGCATCGACATGTCCATGCCGGACATATCCATCTGCATGCCGCCGTCCGGCCCGTGGTCCATGCCCTCCATGCCGGCCATCGGACCGTGCATGGACATGTCCATCCCCATGTCCTTCATGGTTGCGAGCGGGCGTTCCCGCAGAGGCGGGACAGCGGCCGCCATGCCCGGGCGCGGCGCCAGCGTGGCCCGGCCCATGCCGGAGCGGTCCACGGCCTCGGCGACCAGCGTGAAGGCCTTGTCCTCGGTCGGCTGCACGACGACGTCGTAGGTCTCGGCGACCGAGATCTGGAATTCCTCCACATCGACCGGCTTCACATTCAGGCCGTCCGCCTGGACCACCTTCATCGACAGGCCCGGAATGCGGACGTTGAAGATGGTCATCGCCGCCGCGTTGATGAAACGCAGCCGAACCCGCTCGCCCGGATTGAACAGCGCGGTCCAGTTGTCGTCCGGACCATGGCCGTTGATGAGGAAGGTGTAGACCGAGCCTGTGACGTCCGAGACGTCCGTCGGGTCCATCCGCATCGCGCCCCACTCGAGGCGGTCCTTGAGCGGCTGATCCTTCCCGGCGAGCAGGCCGGCGACGGTCTGCTTCTGGGTATTGAACACCCCCGCCTGCGCCTTCAGCTTCTTGAAGATCTCGTGCGGGTGCATGAACGCGAAGTCCGAGAGCACGACCACGTACTCCCGGTCGAAGGCGACGGGGTCGGCGTCCTTCGGCTCGATGATGATCGGGCCGTAGTGGCCCTCCTGCTCCTGCAGCCCGGAGTGGCTGTGGTACCAGTAGGTCCCCGCCTGGACGACCGGGAACTCGTAGACGAACGTCTCGCCCGGCTTGATGCCCGGGAAGCTCACGCCCGGCACACCATCCATGTGGAAGGGCAGGATCAGCCCATGCCAGTGGATCGAGGTGTCCTCATGCAGATCGTTGGTCACCGCGATGCGGGCGATCTGGCCTTCCTTCAGGCGAATGAGCGGGCCAGGCACCGTCCCGTTGATGGTGACGGCGTGCCCCCGGCGCCCGTCGACCGGCCATTGCGTGTGACCGATCCGCAGCGCGATGTCGGGGCCGGCGAGCGACGGGAGGTCGCGCACCAATCCCGTGGCGCCGCTTCGCGCCCAGGCCGGGAACAGGCTCGTCGCGGCGAGGCCGGCCCCCATCAGGCCTGAGTTCAGAAGTAGTCTTCGGCGGGCCAGATCAGTCATTCGGAACCTCGGGTCTTCGGGCCGCTTGGCCGAAGTTAAAGTGTATCAGGAAGCGTCGTTTCGTAGATCCGCCGGCAGCGCGCTCCTTGCCGGCGACAACCACTCAGAAGTTGAAGTGGCCCGCGCCGTGCGTGACCTCGGCGCCGAAGTAGGCCTGGACAAGGATGAGCACCACCGTGAGCGCGAGAGCGGCTTCATAGCCTCTCCCACCCAGCCGGCGCGCCGCCTGTTCAGCCGGGCGTTTGAGCCACCAGAGCGCGAGGATCAGGAACGGCAAGGCTGTGCCCAGCCAACGATGGATCGCCAGCGCGCTCTCGTCGTCGACCGCCGGCATGCCCGCGCTCGCCCAGCCGAGCGGCGCGGCCGCGAAGGCGCCGAGCGTCGCGATGCCGAGGAGAAGTTTGTTGCTGGCGCCATAGAGCGGCTGACGGCGCAGCGCCGCGGCCGCTTCCAGAAGACCGACGGTCAGCACCAGTGCGATCGGAAAGTGAATAACGGCAGGGTGCCACATGCCGAGCCAGGCGAGCAGGCGACCCTGAAGCGTCTTCGGCTCGTCATGCGACATCTGCATGCCGACTTCGGTAGGCCATGCCATCTCGGTGACCGGCATGTCGTCGGGCGCCGGGGCGCTATCACTCGCCGCCGGAGCGGAAGCGACCAACTCCGCGGGCGCGCTCACAGACGCCGCCGCATGGAGCGGCGCGACCGAAACGGTCATCGCCACGAGAACGGCGAACGCACCCGCCCTCAGAGCTTGAACAGTCACCACGCGCCCCTCCTCGAACCCCGAACGGGCGCGCGTCGCCGCGCACCCCTCGGGGATCACATGACGTGAATCTGGGTCACGACGGGCTTTCCGCCGACGTTCTTGAGCACGAAGTGGATCTTCTTGCCGACGGTCACGCCGTTGAGCACCGCGGCGCTCTCGACCTTGAACTTCATGGTCATGGGCGGCCACTTCAGGGCCGGCATCGGGCCGTGGGCGATGGTGATCGTGCCCGCCTTGGCGTCAATGGCCTTGACGACGCCCTGACCTTCGGCGGCTTGCGGCACCGGGGCGTGATCTTCGCCGGAATGGGCCATCGCCGGCATCGTGACGGCGGTGGTGGACAGGATCGCGGCGACGGCGGCGATCATCAGCTTGGTCTTCATGAACGGCTCCTGCATTCAATTTTCACGTCGTGTGCGCGGCTGAAGGTAGATACGCAGCGCCGGGCCACACCCCTCGAAATGGCCGACAAGCGGTCGTTCCGACTGTCGTTAACGAGCCCGGCCCGGGCCGCATGGATGGCGAGCGCCCACGATGGAGATCGCGGTGCGCCTGCTCATGACATCGCCCCTGTTCAGGCCCCGGTAGCCGGATAACCAGCCGCTTCGAGAACCTGGCAAACGGCAGCCGAGGAGGCTGTGGTCCCATCTGATCTCCCGACCAGCTCTTCGGATCCTGCGGGCCCGGGCGGACCGGGCGTGGGAAGCCGCGACGGTCGCCGCCTGATCCAGGGGCTGGAGATGCGCCAGTCCGGCCAGGCCGACTTAAAGTGTCAGCACCCTGTTACGCCGGCGCTGTCCGCCTGCGCACCCGTCAACCAAGCGTCCGCAGATGCGCCAGACTGGCCTCGACGCTCGGCCACCAGGGGGCCGGCGGGAAGTCGTGTTCCACGAAGTAGTGCTCGGCGCCGGCGGCGTCCGCCGCGGCGATCAGGCCCGCGAAGTCGAAGGTCCCGGCCCCGACATCGGCCATGCCGCCATCGGGCGCGAAATCCTTGAGGTGAACCAGCTTCACCCGGCCGGCCATTCGCTCGATGAACGCCTTGGGGTCCTCGCCGCCCTTCCTGAGCCAGTAGACGTCGAGCTCGAAATCGACGAGGTCCGGGTCGGTCTCGGCCACCAGCCGGTCGAACGGCCGTTGGCCGTCCGTCCGCTCGAACTCGAAGTCGTGGTGGTGATAGGCGACCCTCAATCCCTCGGCCCGGGCGCGCTTGGCGAAGACGCCCAGCGTGGCGATGACTGATGCCCAGTCGCGCTGGTCCGGCAGCACATAGGGCATCACCAGGTAGCGGCAGCCCAGCGCCTGAGCCATCGCCAGCACATCGTCCGGCCGCTCGGCCATGTCGGCGAGGCCCACATGGGCCGAGGGGCAGTCGAGGCCGATGTCCCGCATGCGCGCCGCGAAACCGGCGAAGTCGGAGCCCAGCGGGGCGGCGAACTCCACCGCGTCGTAACCGGTCTCCCGGATGCGGCTGAGCGTGCCGAGCGGATCGGCCGCGAACGGCTTGCGCAGGGTGTAGAGTTGCAGACCGATCGGTCTCATGGGCCTACAGGCCTCCCTGTTGCAGCAGATCCGCCGCGTGGTGCGCGGCGCGCGCCGACAGCGCCATATAGGTGAGCGACGGGTTCATCGACGCGCTCGAGGTCATCACCGCGCCGTCCGAACAGAACAGGTTGGGCACCTCGTGCGCCTGGCCCCAGCCGTTGAAGACCGACGTAGCCGGATCACGCCCCATGCGCGCGGCGCCCATCTCGTGGATGCGGTCGCCCGGCGGCGTCAGCTGCTCGGCGGCCTCTTCCCAAGGCGTGATGTCGACGCAGCCGGCGGCCCGGAGCATGTCGGACGCGTCCCGCGCAGCCGCCCGCATCATCGCGTACTCGTTCGGGCCGTGGGTCACCTCGATGATCGGCACCGGCATGCCCCAGCTGTCGGCGCGGACGGCGGACAGGGTCACGCGGTTGTCGGGATCCGGCAACACCTCCCCGAACGGCAGCAACGAGAAGTGCCAGCCGTGCAGCCCCTCGTCATCGCCGCCGCCGACGCCCTGGGCGAAGCTCTCCGCGCGCCGCGAGCGGGCCGCCCCGCCCTGCATGCCGAAGCCGCGCAGGTAGGGCTTGTCGCCCTCGGTGACGTTGCCGTAGCGGGGCACATAGATGCCGGTCGGCCGGTCGTGCTGGTCGTAGACGCCGGAGAAGCCCGGCATCTTGCCGACGATGTTCTTGCTGCTGACGTGGTCCATCAGGTTGCGGCCGACCTGGTCGCTGCCGTTGGCGAGGCCGCGCGGGAAGGCGTCGGACTTCGAGTTCAGCATCAGGACAGCCGTGTTGATCGCCGAGGCGTTCAGGAACACCAGCTTCGCCTCGAACGTCTCGCCACCCTTGTCGGTCCGGTTGACGGTCCGCACGCCGGTGGCGCGACCGGTCACCGGGTTGTGGACGACGCTGACGACGACCCGATCAGTCAGGACCGTCAGGTTGCCGGTGGCGAGCGCCGCCGGGAGAGTCGCGGCCTGGGTCGAGAAGTAGCTGCCCAGCGGACAGCCGTGGTGGCAGCGGACATGCTGCTCGCAACGCTTGCGGCCCATATCCATCTGGGGCTTGGCGACGCGGCTGAGGTTGGCCGTCCGCCCCATGATCATCCGGCGGGTCGGGAAGTCCGCCTCGATCCTGGCCTTGGCGGCCAGCTCCACATCGTTAAACGGGAAGGCCGGCAGGAAGTCGCCGTCCGGCAACTGCTCAAGGCCGTCGAAGTCGCCGCTGATCCCGGCGAAGGCCTCGACGTGATCGTACCAGGGCTCCAGGTCCTCGTAGCGGATCGGCCAGTCGACGCCGTGACCGTCCTGAAGGTTCGACAGGAAGTCCTGCGGCGACCAGCGATAGGACTGCCGGCCCCAGGTCAGCGACCGGCCGCCCAACTGATAGCCCCGGATCCAGCGATACGGCTTGCCCGGGACCGTCTCGTAGGGGTGGTCGTGATCGCTGGCCCAGAAGGCCTTGTTGGAGTTGAACAGGGCGTAGGAAACCCCGACGTGATAGGGATAGTGCAGCGCCTTCTCGTCGTCCGGGATCTGGTCGTCACGACGCCGCAGCTTCGCCGCCTGGTCGTGGCTGTAGCCGGCGCCGTGCGGCACATCGGGGCCGCGCTCAAGCATCAGGACCTTCAGGCCGCGCTCGCAGAGCTCCTTGGCGACCCAGCCGCCACTGATGCCGGAGCCGACGACGATGGCGTCGAACATCACGCCGCTCCCTTTGATTGCATGGGGTCTTCGAACTGGGCGAGCGCCGCCCGCAGCGCCGCGACGGGCTCGCCACGCGGTACGAACTCGTGGCCGACCCAGCCCTGGTAGCCCAGATGCCGCAGGAGGCCGGCGATGGCCGGCCAGTGGATTTCCTGACGATCGTCCAGGTCGCGGCGTCCCGGCGCGCCGGCGGTGTGGATGTGGCCGATGAGGTCGAAGTTGGCGCGGATCGTCCGGCTCAGATCGCCCTCCATCAGCTGCATGTGATAGCCGTCGTAGAGCAGCCGCAGGGCCGGCGAGCCGACGCCCCGGACCACCTCCGCCCCGAAGGCGGTGCGGTTGCACTGATGGCCCGGATGGTCGACCTTGCTGTTGAGCAGTTCGAGCAGCAGCCGCACGCCGGCCTGCTCGGCATGGGCGACGACGGGCGCCAGCCCCTCGATACAGGCCGCGATGGCCGGCGCGTCGGCGCCGTCGCCGATGCGGTCGCCGGAGAAGACGATCACCGCCTCGCAGCCGCCGGCGGCCGCCGTGTCGATGTTGCGGCGGACCTCGTCGGCGAGGGCCGCGTGCAGGGACGGGTCGTTGAACCCGCGTTCCAGCGTGTGGCCGGTCAGGGTGACCAGCGACAGGCCCGCGTCCCGGGCGACCGGCCAGAGCGCTTCGGGCAGCATCTCGACCCCCTGCACGCCGGCCTCGGCGGCCTCGCGCAGGAGGGTTGTGGGATCAATCTCGCGTCCCGCGGTGAACGACCACCAGGCGAAGCTCTGCCGCATCACGCTGTCTCCTCGCCCAGCGACGTCCAGCGGCCGTCGGCCGCGGCGCTGCGCACGGACGCCTCAATGAACCGCACGCCCTCGACGCCAGCCGACACGCCAGGCAAGTCCGTCGCGGGCGCCGGCTTCCCGGCCTTGTGCGCGGCGATCAGATCGGCCGCGTCGGCGTAGATCTGCGCGAAACCTTCCAGATAGCCCTCGGGATGGCCCGCCGGGATCCGCGTGGCCGCCTGGGCCGCCGCCGACAGCCCGGGCCCGCCGCGCCGCAGGATCCTAGGCGGCTCGCCGAGCGGCGTGAACCGAAGGATATCCGGGTCCTCCTGCGCCCACTCCAGACCGCCGGTCTCGCCGTAGATCCGCAGGCGCAGGCCGTTGGCTGCGCCCACCGCCACCTGGCTGGCCCACAGCTGCCCGCGCGCGCCGCCGGCCCAGCGCAGGCGCAGCTGCACGTCGTCGTCGAGCCGCCGCCCCTCCACGAACCGCGAGGTCTCGGCGCTGACCTGATCGGCCGCATGCCCGAGGACAAAGGTCGCGAGGTGATAGGCGTGGGTGGCGATGTCGCCCAAGGCGCCGCCAGGTCCGGCCTGGTCAGGATCGCCGCGCCAGTCGGCCTGCTTGTTGCCGGGCAGCGCGGTCGCCAGCCAGTCCTGCGCGTACTCGGCCTGGACCACCCGGATCGCGCCCAGCGTCCCGCCCGCCACCATGGCCCGCATCTGCCGGACCATGGCGTAGCCGCTGTAGTTGTGGGTCAGCACGAACGGCGTCCCGGTCCGCGCCACGGCGTCGGCCAAATCCAGCGCGTCGGCCAGACCGGTGGTCAGCGGCTTGTCGCAGATCACCGCGATGCCGGCGTCGAGGAAGGCCCGCGCCGGCGCATGGTGCAGATGGTTGGGGGTGACGATGGCCACCGCGTCAATCCGGTCGGGCCGCGCGGCCTCCGCCTGCGCCATCGCTTGCCAGTCGCCGTAGCAGCGGTCGTCGGCCAGGCCGAGCGTGCGGCCGAACGCCCGCGAGCGCCCCGCGTCGCTGCTGAACGCGCCGGCGACCAGCGTCCAGCAGTCGTCGAGCCGCGCGGCCATGCGGTGCACGCCGCCGATGAAGGCGCCCTCGCCGCCCCCGATCATCCCCAGCGAAAGACGCATCTCAGCGGTCGAGGCCCAGCAGCCGGCGATTGGCCGCCGCGTCGACATCGGTGGCCAGGAAGTCGTCGAAGCTCTTGCCGGTCACGTTGATGATGTGGTCGCGGATGAAGGTCGCGCCTTCGCGGGCCCCGTCCTCCGGGGCCTTCAGCGCGCACTCCCATTCCAGCACCGCCCAGCCCTGGTAACCGTACTGGGCGAACTTGGAGAAGATGGCCTTGAAGTCGATCTGGCCGTCGCCCAGCGACCGGAAGCGGCCGGCCCGCTCCTTCCACGGCGCATAGCCGCTGTAGACGCCCTGCCGCCCGGTCGGCCGGAACTCGGCGTCCTTGACGTGAAACATCCGGATCCGCTCGTGGTAGAGGTCGATGTACTCGAGATAGTCCAGCTGCTGCAGCAGGAAGTGGCTGGGGTCGTAGAGCAGGCAGGCGCGGGGATGGTGGTCCACGCGGTCCCAGAACATCTCGACGGTCGTGCCGTCGAACAGGTCCTCGCTGGGATGGATCTCGTAGCAGAGGTCGACGCCGGCCTCCTCGAAGGCGTCGAGGATCGGCCGCCAGCGCCGGGCCAGTTCGTCGAACGCTTCCTCGATCAGCCCTGCCGGCCGCTGCGGATAGGGATACAGGTAGGGCCAGGCCAGCGAGCCCGAGAAGGTGACGTGGGCGTCCAGGCCCATGCGCCGCGAGGCCTTCGCGCCCAACAGGACCTGCTCCACCGCCCAGGCCTGCCGCGCCGCCGGATTGCCGCGCACCCGCGCCGGAGCCGATCCGTCGAACATCTCGTCATAGGCCGGATGCACCGCCACCATCTGGCCCTGGGTGTGGGTCGAGAGCTCGGAAACCTCCAGGCCCGCCGCGGCCAGGACGCCCTTGACCTCGTCGCAGTAGGTATCGCTTTCGGCGGCCAGCTTCAGGTCGAACAGCCGCCGGTCCCAGGTCGGGATCTGCACGCCCTTGTAGCCGAGGCCGCCGGCCCAGCGGGCGATGGCCTCCAGACTGTTGAACGGCGCCTCGTCACCCGCGAACTGCGCGAGAAAAATGGCCGGGCCCTTCATGCATCCTCCTTCAGGGGCCGCCTGCATCGGACGGCCCGCCTCATGTTCGCTCGAAGCTAGCACGCAGGGAGCCGTTGGCGAGCAGGTCGTTCGCCCGATTCAACCCGTCGGGTTGACGGCGGGAGGATCAGCACGGCGAACTTCGCATACCGCGACTCTGCGGCCCCGGGGGGAAGCCGTGCAGACCGATCTGATCCAGTGGGCCGTCTTCATCGGCCTGACCGCCCTGATGGCCATCCTCACCGGCTGGCAGGTGACGCTCATGGGAGGCCGGTCGAGCAACTCCAACCGCGAATACTTCCTGGCCGGGGGGAACCTCACCTGGCCGTTCATCGCCGGCTCGATCACCCTGACCAACCTCTCGACCGATCAGCTGGTGGGCATGAACGGCAACCAGATGCTGCTGCTGGCCTGGTGGGAGTTGTCAGCGATCGTCGGGCTCTTGATGCTCTGCTGGATCTTCCTGCCGATCTACTATCGCAACAACTGCACCACCACGACCGAACTGCTGGAGCGCAAGTACGGCTCAAAACACCTGCGGGCCGTCGTGTCGGTGCTGTTCCTGCTCGGCAACGTGTTCATCTACCTGCCGATCATGCTCTACACCGGCTCGCTGTTCCTCAAGACGATGTTCGGGGTCGATATCCCGCTGATCGTGATCGCCGCGGCGATGGCTGTCCTGGGCGGCGCCTACGCCATTGGCGGCGGCCTGCGCGCCGTCGCGGTCTACGACACGATTTCCGGGATCGGCGTGCTTGCCATGGCGCTGCTGATCATGGTGCTGGCCCTGGCGGCGATCGATTTCGACTTCAGCGGCATACCGCCCGAGCGCCTGAGCATGATCGGCGGCAAGGACTCGCCGATCCCCTGGCAGACCCTGCTGACCGGGATGATCTTCATCCAGATGTTCTACTGGAGCACCAACCAGACCATCACCCAGCGGGCGATGGCCGCGCCCAGCCTGCGGGAGGGGCAGAAGGGCGTTCTGGCCGCCGCGGCGATCCGCCTGCTGATCGTTCCCGCGATCGTGGTCGTGCCGGGCGTGGCCGCCTACAAGCTGTTCGGCGACGCCGGCGACGCGACCTATGGCCGGATCGTTGCGACGGTTATGCCGGGCTGGCTGTCGGGCGCCTTCGCCGCCTTCATGGCCGCCGCCCTGCTGACCAGCTACACATCGGTGCTGAACTCATCGGTGACGCTGTACGTCTGCGACCTGCATGAGAAGTTCATCGCCGAGAAGCCGAACGTCGGCCGGCTGAACACCATCATCTCGCTGGCCTTCATGGTGCTGTCGGTGCTGCTGGTGCCCATCTACATGGGGGCGGCGTCGATCATCAATCTGGTGCAGCAGCTGAACGGCCTGCTGTCGATGCCGATCCTGTCGGCCTTCATCGTCGGGCTGATGTTCCGCAACGTGGACGCACGCGCGGTCATGGGCGCGGTCGTGTTCGGCACCCTGCTCTATGCCGGCTTCACCTTCGTCTGGACGCCCGCTCACTACATCCATCTGATGGTGGTGACGCTCGGCGCCTGTGTCGCCTTCGCGCTCGGCGTCAATCGCCTGGTGTTCGGCAAGCGCGCGGTGCTGGTCAACTCGGTGAGAACACGCCTGGGCCTGAAGCCGGGCTAGGCGGGGACGCTGCGCGCCGCGATCTCGCGGGTTGCGCGCCAGGCCCCGGGCGAAGCCGGTTCAGCGCGGGATGGCGGCATCCCGGGGCGGCCTTGGGCGGAGCCGCGTGCGTCGCAGCAGCGGCCTCGCACGCACGATCTTGTAGCCTTCGCCCACAAGCAGGACGCTCGCCGCCAGCAGGCCCAGAACCAGCCACTCCGCCCCGCTCACGGGCTGAAGATCGAGAACATCGCGCAAGCCCGGCGTATGCATGGCCAGCCCGTGCAGGATCGGCGCGCCGACCAGCGTCGCGATCAGGACGGGATTGGCCCGGAACGGAATCCGCAGCACCGACCGGGTTTCGGAGCGGCAGTTCAGGACATGGACGTTTTCGAACAGAACCAGGAACAGCAGCGTCATGTTCCGCGCTTCGAACAGCTCGTAGCCGCCCGGCCCGAGCAGCCAGGCGAACAGCAGGAAGGCGACTCCGCCGATGTAGACGCCGGTCAGCACGCATTGTTCGATCATCTGGCGGTCGAAGATCGGCTGATGCGGCGGACGGGGCGGACGGCGCATGGTGTCCGGCTCCTTGCCCTCCATGGCGAGTGCGGCGTCCTGGATTCCCTCGTGCACAAGGTTCAGCCACAGGATCTGGACCGCCGTGAGCGGCATCGGCAGTCCGGTGAGCAGGGTCAACGAGAACAGCAGCACCTCGGCGATCGCGGTGCTGATCAGCAGCCAGACGATCTTGCGGATGTTGGCGTAGGCCGTGCGGCCTTCCTCCATGCCTGCGACGATGGAGGCGAAGTTGTCGTCTGTGACGATCAGTTCGGCGGCGGCCCGGGCCACGTCCGTGCCGCTGGCCCCCATCGACACCCCGACCTCCGCCGCCCGCAGCGCCGGCGCATCGTTGACGCCGTCTCCGGTCACCGCCACGAAGTGTCCGCTAGCCTGCAACGCCTTGACGATCATCGTCTTCTGGCCGGGCTCGACCCGCGCGAAGACCTCGGCCTCGAGAATGCACCGGTCTCGTTCGGGACCTGACAGCCGGGCCAGCTCGCCGCCGGTCACGGCCCGCTCCGGCGGAGGCCCATCGTAGATCTGTCGGGCGATGGCCAGCGCCGTTTCAGGGTGGTCCCCGGTGATCATCCGCACCTCGACGCCGGCGGCGCGGCAGGCGGCGACGGCGGCGGGAACCTCCGGCCGGATCGGGTCGATCAGACCGGCGAAGCCAAGGAGCCGCAGACCGCTGAGGTCCGACGGCGACAGGCGACCCGCGACCGCGCTTGCCGGCCCTTCGGCCACGCCGATCACGCGGTAGCCGGCCTCGGCCAGCTGGTGAACCTGCGCCTCGGCAGCCGCGCGGTCGAACCCGTCGCACATCGCCAGGATGCGCTCGGGAGACCCCTTCACCCGCGCGAGTCCATCGCCCGCGGAGGCTGAGAAGCCCAGTTCCGATTCGTAGGGAATGACCGAATCCTGCGGCGCCGCCGCCAGGAGCGCATCGCGATCCAGGCCGAGCTTTGCCCCAAGCACCAGGAAGGCCACGTCGACGGTGTCGCCGCTGGCCTCGAACACGCCGTTGTGGCTGTGCAGGCGCGCCTCGTTCGCCAGGGCCGCGGCCGTCGCGAGCCGGCGCATGGCGTCCCGGTCCCCCTCGGACGTCGAGGGCGAGAGGCGACCGTCGGGGTCCAGTCCCTCGCCTTCGATCTCGAGGACCGAGCCTGAGGGCAGCGCGACGCGCTTCACGGTCAGCCGGTTGACGGTCAGGGTGCCGGTCTTGTCGGTCGCGATGAGGGTGCAGGACCCCAGGCCCTCCACCGCCGGAAGGCGACGAACGATGACGTGCCTTTTGGCCATGCGGGCGGAGGCCACCGCCAGGGCGATGGTTATCGCCACCGGCAACCCCTCCGGTATGGCAGAGACCGCCAGCGCGATGGTCATGCCGAAGATCTCGGTCAGAGGCGCGCCGCGCAGGTACTGGCCGATGGCGAGCACGACCACGACCGCGACGGTGGCGACGGCGATGCGGCGGGACAGCGCCCGCATCCTCAGCAACAGCGGCGGCGGAGTCTGGTCCGGGCCGAGGGCCCGGGCGATGTCGCCCAGCTGGGTCCGCCCCGCGGTCGCGCAAACCACGCCGGTTCCACGTCCCGCGATCACCATGCTGCCGGCGAAGGCCATGTTGCGCCGGTCCGCCAGGGGCGTGTCGGCGCCGAGTGCGGCCTCGGCCTTCTCGACTGCGGCGGACTCGCCGGTCAGCAGTGACTCGTCGATGCGCAGGTCATGGACCGACAGCAGTCGAAGATCAGCCGGCACGGCGCCGCCGGACTCCAGCAGAACGACGTCTCCCGGCGCCAGGTCGGCCGCGTCGATCACGCGCCGCACACCCGCGCGCAGCACCGTCGGCGCGACGTGCAAGACCTTCTTCAGCGCCGCCGCGCTGGATTCCGCCCTCCACTCCAGCACCGCTCCGATGCCGGCGTCGAGCAGCAGCACGGCGAAGATGAACAGCGCGTCGCTCCAGGCGCCCAGCGCCAGCGAGACGACGCTCGCCGCCATGAGGACATAGATCAGGGGGCTCCTTAGCTGCCGCAGGAACACCGCCAGCTTCGAGGAGACCGACGGCTCGGGCAGGATATTGCGGCCGACAGAGACCAGGCGGGCCGCCGCCTCAGGCTCCGAGAGCCCCTCGCGGCGGGACTGGAGTCGGACAAGGGCTTCCTCGGCCGGCAAGACGTGCCATTCGGCGGTGGAGCCGTCACGCGCCGTCATCGTTGTTCACTCCTGTGTCGCCGCTGGCTCGACCGGGGGCGGCGATACAGGTCGCGCGGCGCTGCCCCGATCACGCGGACAGGTGGACATGCGACCCGATCAGGCGCTTTGACATTGGTCAACATCCGCCCGTCGCGGTTTGATTGCCGTCAATGCGCGGCACAATTCGACTGGATAGGCAGAATGGATGGGTGAGCCTGATCGTCCAAGCGTCTTCGAGGCCCGGGGCCTGACCAAGGTCTACCGCTCGGGAGACGTTGAAGTCGCGGCCCTGCGCGGGCTCGACCTTGACCTTTACGCCGGTGAGTTCGCCGTCTTCCTCGGGCCTTCGGGTAGCGGCAAGTCGACCCTGTTCAACATTCTCGGCGGGCTGGACCGGGCGACAGGCGGTTCGGCGAAGTTCGAGGGGCAGGAGCTCACGACGCTCAGCGAGCGTGAGCTGACGCAGTATCGTCGGCGCAATGTCGGGTTCGTGTTCCAGTTCTACAATCTCGTCCCGAGCCTGACGGCGCGCGAGAATGTGGCGCTGGTCACCGAGATCGCCGAACGGCCTATGTCGCCCGACGAAGCCCTGGAGATGGTCGGACTCACCGCTCGGGCAAACCACTTCCCGGCCCAGCTTTCCGGCGGCGAGCAGCAGCGGGTGGCCATCGCCCGAGCCATCGCCAAACGCCCGGAGGTGCTGCTCTGCGACGAGCCGACCGGCGCGCTGGACCTGGCCACCGGGATTCGCGTGCTCGAGGCCCTGGCCTTCATCAACGAGACCCTGGGCGCGACGACCGCCGTCATCACCCACAACACCTCGATCCGCGAGATGGCCCACCGCGTGCTCTACTTCGGTGACGGACGGGTGAGCCGTGTCGAGGTGAACGGCGCCCGCAAATCGCCGAAGGACCTGAGCTGGTGAGGGCGCTGGACCTCAAGCTGCTCCGCGATACCCGCCGGATCTGGGCCCAGGCCCTGGCCATCGCCCTGGTCATGGCTTGCGGCGTGGCGACGCTGGTCCTCGGAGACGGCGCCTATCGCTCCATTCACGAGACCCGCGCGGCCTACTACGACCGGGGCGGCTTCGCCGACGTCTTCGTCCAGGTCCGGCGCGCGCCGGAGGGCCTGGCTCGGGAGATCGGCGCCTTGCCGGGCGTCGCGGTGGCCGAGACCCGGATCGTCCAAGGCGCCCTGCTGGATCTGGTCGGCGTCATGGAGCCCGCTTCGGCGGTATTGGTATCGTTGCCGGAGGGCGGTCAGTCGCGGCTCAACCGGCTGACCCTGCGCTCGGGACGGCTGCCAGACCCCGCCGCGATCGACGAGACGGTGATCAACGAGGCCTTCGCCAAGGCTCATGGCTTCCGGGGTGGGGATCGCTTTGACGTCATCATGAATGGCCGCAAGCGCAGCCTGCGCGTCGTCGGCGTCGCCCTGTCGCCCGAGTACGTCTACGCCATGGGGCCGGGGGACATCGTGCCCGACGACCGGCGGTTCGCCGTGCTGTGGATGCCGCGCGAGACGCTGGAGGCCGCTTACGATCTGCGCGGCGCGTTCAACAGCGTGAGCCTGAAGCTGTGGCCCGGCGCGCGCGAGGCCGAGCTGATCCGGCGTCTGGACGACCTGCTGGCGCCCTACGGCGGCGCCGGCGCCTACGGGCGCAAGGACCATGGCTCCAACAGCTATCTGGATAGCGAACTGCAACAGCTGGACGCCATGCGGCGGGTGCTGCCGCCCATCTTCCTGGTTGTCTCGGCCTTCCTCATCAACATGACCCTCTCGCGCCTTCTCGCCCTCGAGCGGGAGCAGATCGGCCTGTTCAAGGCGCTCGGCTACCAGGACCTGCCGATCGCCTGGCACTACATGAAGCTGGCGCTCCTGATCACCGCCGTCGGCGTATTGATCGGCCTGGTCGCCGGGGTGTGGCTCGGGCGAGGCATGACGAGGCTCTACGGGGACTTCTTCCATTTCCCCTTCCTGGTCTTCGTCCAGGATCCGCGGACCTACCTGCTGGCGGTGGTCACCGCGTCAGGCGCGGCCGTGCTCGGCGCGGCGCGCGCGGTCTGGGGCATTACCCGCCTGGCCCCCGCCACGGCGATGGCCCCCGCCGCGCCGCCGAGTTTCTCGCAGTCGCCGCTGGAGGCCCTCGTGCGACCGCTGGCCGGCTCGCAGCTGACCATGATGGCGCTGCGGCGGCTGATCCGCTGGCCGGTCCGATCCGGACTCACCATGCTGGGCCTGGCCTTGTCGGCGGCCCTGCTCGTGGGGTCTCTCTTCTCGCTGGATTCGCTGGAGGTGATGATCGACATCACCTTCAACCGCGCCGACCGCCAGAACGCGACGCTCAGCTTCATCGAACCGCGGGGACCGGAGGCGCTGGCCGACATCCGCCACCTGCCGGCGGTCCTGCGGGCCGAGCCCTTCCGCGCGGCGCCCGTGCGGCTGCGCAGCGGTACGGTCAGCCGCCGGGCGGTGATCGTGGCGAAGGCTCCGGACGGGCGGCTAAGCCGGGCGCTCGATGCCGCGTCCCGTCCGGTCGACATCCCGCCCAGCGGCATCGTGCTCAGTTCCAAGCTGGCGACCATCCTGCGGGTGAAGCCGGGAGACACGCTCAATGTCGAGGTCCTTGAGGGTCGCCGACGTCTGGCGCAGGTTCGGGTCAGCGCGGTGGTGGAAAGCTACTTCGGTCTCGCGACCTTCATGCATCCGACCGCCCTGGCCGCGCTCCTCGGCGAGGGGCCGCGCATCTCCGGCGCCTATGTCGATTTCGATCCGAACAGGGCCGGTGAGTTCTTCCGTGCGGTCAAGGCCAGCCCGGCGATCGGCGCGCTTCAGTTACAGGACCGCGCGCTGAGCAAGTTCCGGGAGACGATGGCCCGCAACATCGACGTGATGATGACCACCTATCTGGGCCTGGCGATGACCGTGGCCTTCGGCGTGATCTACAACAGCGCGCGCATCCAGCTGTCCGAGAGCGCCCGGGAGCTGGCGAGCCTTCGGGTGCTCGGCTTCACGGCGGGCGAGACCTCGCGCGTGCTGCTGATCGAGATTGGTCTGCTGGTGCTGCTGTCCATCCCGCTCGGATGGCTCCTCGGCTACGGCCTGGCGGCGGCCATGGTCGAGGCGTTCGACAGCGAGCTGTTCCGCATTCCGCTGATTGTCTCGCCGGCCACCTATGCCCGCGCCGCGCTGGCCGTGTTGGCGGCGGCCGCCGTCTCGATGATGATTGTCCGCAACCGCGTGAACCGGCTCGATCTGGTGGCCGTTCTCAAGACAAGGGACTGACCGGTGAAACTGAACTCGCCCGAGTCCTCGTGCTGATCGCGCTCGCCGCCCTCGCGGTCGCGGCGCTTGTCTGGATGATGATGCCGGCCAGCATCCCGGTGGACACAGGCAAGGTTACAAGCGGGCCGTTGGAAGTCTGGCTGGAAGAACCGGGCCGGACCCGCGTGCGCGAGGTCTACATCGTCTCGGCGCCCCTGACCGGGAAAACCGCTCGCATAACGCTCCACGCCGGCGACGTCGTCACCGCCGGCCAGACCGTGGCCTTCATTCGCCCGCTGGACCCGCCCCTCATCGATGTCCGGTCGCGGGCGGAGATGCAGGCGGCGGTGTCCGCCGCCGACGCCGCCGTACGGCTCGCCCAGGCCGACCTGGCGCGGACCCAGGCCCAGGCGACCTTCGCCGCCGCCGAGTGGACCCGCGGACAGACGCTCGCAGAGCGCGGCGTCATTTCCGCCCAGGCGTTGGATCAGCGCAAGCTGGCGCGCGATACGGCCAACGCCGCCGTGGCCACGGCTCGTGCGGCGGTTACCGTGCGTCTGCGGGAGCGCGACAGCGCCCGCAGCCGCCTCGCCGACCCGCTCGACGGCGCGCGGGCGCCAACGCCTCTACGCTCGCCGGTGAGCGGCAGCGTCCTGCGGGTCCTGCGCGAGAGCGAACAGGCGGTGCAGGCCGGTGAGCCGATCATCCAGATCGGCGACCCGCGCGACATCGACGTCATCGTCGAACTCCTGTCGAGCGACGCCGTGGTCGTTCGCGCCGGCGCCGCTGCGCGGATCGAGGGCTGGGGCGGTCCGCCGCTCGCCGCACGGGTCCGCCGGGTCGAGCCCTCCGGCTTCACGAAGGTCTCCGCCCTCGGCGTGGAGGAGCAGCGGGTGCTGGTCTACCTGGACTTTGTCGATCCCCGGCAGGCGGCCCAGCTGGGGCACGACTATCGCGTGACCGCGCGCATAATCACCTCTTCGACGCCCAAGACACTGCGGGTCCCGGCCAGCGCGTTGTTCAGGCAGGACGACGACTGGGCGGTCTACGGCATCGTCAACGGACGGGCGCAGCTGCGGACGGTCCGCATCGGTCGCCGCAACGAGGACTTCGCCGAGGTGCTGTCGGGTCTGACCGAGGGGGAGGCCGTCGTCACCTATCCCGGCGACCGGCTCGCCGACGGCGTTCGGGTCACGCTTCGCCGCATCGAGTGACGGCGCAGGATCAGGGGCTGACCTCGTCCCGCAAGGCCGCGGCCAGCACCCTCGACAGCGGCAGGGCGTTGGTGGGGTGCGGGACCGAGTCGCTGGAGACGATCCGCCGCGCGCCGGCCCTTCGCAGCCGCTCTTCCACATCGGCGCCGAACAGGGCGTGCGCCACAGCGACATCGACCGAGATCGCCCCGGCCTGAACCAGCCGGGCGATCGCTCCCTCGAGGGTGCCCCCGGTCGAGCAGACGTCATCCATCAGGAGCACGCTGCGGTCCTTGACCGCGACCGTCGCGCCCAGGGTCAGGCGGACGTCCTCGTCGCCGTGTCGGACCTTGTCGAACGTGGTCCAGTCCGCTCCCAGACGATCGGCGGCGGCCTCGACCCAGGGCCGGAACTCGACATCGGGCCCCACGACCAGCGGTCGCTCAAGACCGTGGGCGAAGAGCGCGGCGAGGTCCGCGGCGACGGACAGGTTGTCGGCGGCGGCCCCCAGGGCAGCGCCCAGGTCCGGCGTCCGGTGGAGGTGGGCCTGGACGGTGACCACCCGGTCGAACGCGCCCCCCAGCAAGCGGCCGATGACATCCCGGCTGAGCGGCTGTCCCGGCCTGAAGACCGCGTCCTGGCGCAGGTAGCAGAGGTAGGGCGCGACGAGCACGAGCCGCTCGACGCCGGCCCGGCGATAGGCGTCGGCGGCCAGGAGCAGCGGAACGAGCCGGTCGTCGGGGTGGTGAAGGGACCGGTAGAGGATCACGCGTCGCGCGCCCTGCGGGACGGTAGGCAGGCTTTCGCCGTCCGGAAACCGGTGCAGCCCGATTTCGCCCGCGGCGACGCCCAGAGCATCCGCCAGACGCCCGACCTCGGCGGCCTCGTCCGCGAAGCCGTGCACCTGCAGGCCGGTCATGAGGGGGCCATCCGGAACCCGCTGTCGATCTCGGCCGCCTCGACCGCGAAGGCGAAGTCCGAGGCGTCGGACCCATGGATGCGGAAGAGCGGGTCGCCGGCCCGGACCGTGTCGCCGAGCCGCCGCAGCAGGTCGACCCCGGCGCCGGCGTCCGTAGGCGCTCCGGCCAGCCGGGCGACATTGGCGATACGCAGACAGTCGATGGTTTCGATGACGCCGGCCCTGGGCGCCACGACCTCATGCACGCGGTCGCCCAGCGAAGCCGTCAGCGGCGAGGGGCCCTGCGCCTCGATAATCCGCTCCATAGCGGCGCGCGCGGCGCCGGACTCCAGCAGGTCGCGGGCGCGGGCCTCCGCCTTTCCGCCTGGCAGCGAGGGATCGGCGTCGAGAACGCGGGCCGCGAGCCGGATCGCCTTCTCGCGCAGGTCGGCCGGCGCATCGGCGTCGCCCGCCAGCACCGCCATGACGTCGCGCGCCTCGAGCAACGGCCCCACGCCCCGGCCGATCGGCTGCGCGCCATCGGTGAAGACCACGTCGATCTCCAGCCCCAGGTTGCTGGCCACGAACTCGAAGAGCTTTCTCAAGCGCACCGCGGCCGGCCTGTCGTGCAGCTTCGCGGACGGGCCGACCGGAAGGTCCAGGACCAGACGCCCCACGCCGGCGGCGACCTTCTTGGACAGGATCGACGCGACCATCTGTTCGGGCGTGTCGATCGACAGCGGCCGTTCGACCGAGATCAGCACGTCGTCGGCTGGCGAGAGATTCACCCGTCCGCCCCAGATGATGCATCCGCCGCAGGTTTCGACCACGGCGCGCATCTCGTCTTCGGAAAGGTCGACGCGGGCCAGCACCTCCATGGTGTCAGCGGTGCCGGCGGGCGAGGTGATGGCGCGGGACGAGGTCTTGGGGATCGTCAGACCGTGCGCGGCGACGATGGGCGCAACGATCAGGGACGTGCGGTTCCCCGGAATGCCGCCGATGCAGTGCTTGTCGACGACGAGCCGGTCACCCCAGCTGAGCCGGGTCCCGGCGGCGATCATCCCTCGCGTCAGACCAAGGGTCTCCTCCGGAGACATGAACCGGGCGCAGGCGATCAGGAAGGCCGTGACATCCATGTCGCTCCAGCGCTGGTCGGCCAGATCGCGGGCGACGGCGGCCAGCGTGGCGTCGTCGAGCGTCAACCCGTCGATCTTTGCGCGAATGGCCGACAGGCTTTGCGGCGGGCGAGCGGGCGCGATCTGGACCAGGTCGCCGGCCTTCACGCCGAGCCGTCGGAAAAGCGGTTGCGGCAGGCCGATCTCGTCGGGCGCCAGCAGGTCATCGCCACCGATCATGGTGGACGCGTGCAACGTTCGTCCCGGGACGCGAAGCTCGACCTTGCGCGAACCCCGGAGGCGTTCGGGTCGCATGACAGTGCTGCACCGGGCCAGAACAACGACGTTCTCCCGGAAGCTGTCGAGCCCCAGCGGCCGGGCCTTCAGGGCGCCGGTCATCCCGGAGGCCCCGGCATCGTTCGCCGCCCTCTCCTCGTCGCTCGCGGCAATCATTCCTGGTTCCCCGTCATGCAGTCACGTTGGCCTCGCCGGCCGCCCCGCGCCTTGCGCCATATCAAGGTCGACCGGCGATGATGGGATCATGATTAAACTCGTCGCCTTTCCAGGGCGCTCCATGGGAGTGGATCGATGAACAGACTTGAAGGCAAGGTCGCGATCGTTACCGGCGCGGCGCTCGGTCTGGGGCGCGCCTCCGCCCTGCGCATGGCCGACGAAGGCGCCGTGGTGGCGGTCCTGGACGTTCTCGACGAGGCGGGCGCCGACCTTGCCCGGACCATCCTGGCCCGCGGCGGCAAGGCGGACTTCTGGCATTGCGACGTCTCCAGCGAGACGCAGGTCGCCGAAGTCATCAACGCGGTCGCCGACCGCTACGGGCGGATCGACATCCTGGTCAACAACGCCGGGGTGGCCGGGGTGAACAAGCCGACCCACGAAATCACCGAGGCCGAGTGGGACTGGGTGCAGCAGATCAACGTCAAGGGCGTGTTCTTCTGCGCCAAGCACGCGATCCCGCACCTGAAGCGCGCCGGCGGCGGCAGCATCATCAACCTGTCGTCGATCTACGGGCTGGTCGGCGGCGCGGACGTGCCGCCCTACCACGCCTCCAAGGGCGCCGTGCGCCTGATGAGCAAGACGGACGCCCTGATCTACGCGCCCGACAGAATTCGCGTGAACTCGATCCATCCCGGCTTCATCGAGACCCCCATGGTCGAACATCACCTGGATACGATGGAAGACCGGGAGGCGGCCCGCGCTGCCGTCGAGGCGATGCACCCCCTGGGCCACCTGGGCGAGGCCGACGACATCGCCTGGGGCGTCGTCTACCTGGCCTCCGACGAGGCGAAATTCATCACCGGCGCCGAACTGGTGATCGACGGGGGATACACGGCGCGCTGAGCCGTCTCAGGCTCGCCGACCTCGACCCCGCGCCGGGCTTTGGCCAGGTTCGCTCAGGCGCCCGCGTTCCCGACGGGACCGCACAGATGCGTCTGATGGATGCCGGCTGGATGCCGGCGACGCAGAGCCGCTCCTGCGAGGCATGGCGCCATCCGGGACTATTTGACCATACGGTCGCTTCGGGTCGCGGCCTAACCGACACCCTCGTAGCATTTTTCCGGTTGCCAAAGACCGGTCTCGTCCTCAATATGACCAAATAGTCATATCAGGGGTGGTTATGGGCATCATCAAGATCGAGGACGTCGCGTTCGTGCGCTTCAGGGCTCCGGACCTGGACGCCATGGCGAACTTTCTGGTCGACTTCGGCCTGAAGGTCGTTGAGCAGACCGACGAACGCCTCGTCGCCCAGGCGCCGGCCCGATGCCGGCGCTTCACATCACCGAACGCGGCGAGGCTGGTTTCGCCGGCCTCGGGCTGCGGGCCTCATCCCTCGCCGATCTCGAGACTCTGGCCGCGGCCGAGACGGTGAAGATCGAGCCCTTCGACGCGCCCGGCGGCGGCAAGGTCGTCATGCTCACCGACCCTGACGGGCATCGTATCGAGGTGGTCGCGGGACAGGCCCAGGCCGGGGACCTCGCCCTTCCGCCCGCCCAGGCCTGGAACCACGCGGCGGCGAAGAACCGTCTGCGCGCCACCAAGCGGATCCCGGCGAACGCCGCGACCGTCGTTCGGCTGGGACATTGCGTGCTCAACGTCTCCGACTTCCGGGCTTCGGAGCAATGGTACAAGTCCCGCTTCGGCCTGATCACTTCCGACGAGATCGAGGTCGCGCCGGGCTTCTCGATCGGCGCCTTCCTGCGCTGCGACCGGGGGGATGCCCCCACAGATCATCACAGCCTCTTCCTGGTCCAGAGCCCCAAGGGCCCGGGCTTCAACCACGCCGCCTTCGAGGTCGCCGATCTCGACGATCTGATGATCGGGCACGAGCGCCTGAAGGCCGCCGGCCGGGCTCAGGAGTGGGGCGTGGGTCGCCACCTGCTGGGCAGTCAGGTCTTCGACTACTGGCGCGACCCCTGGGGCCACACCCTTGAACACTGGACCGACGGCGACCTGTTCACCGCCGCCGACGGCTCCAACATCGCCAGCCTGCAGGACCTGATGGGCGTCCAGTGGGGTCCCTCGGCCCCGCCGACCATGGCCTGAGACCAGAAACGGAAACGCATCCATGAAACTCGCGACCTTCCTGGCCGGCGAGACGCCGGAACTCGGCGTCGTCACCGGCGACCGCATCGTGTCGATCTCCCGCGCCGCGCCGGCTCTTGGCGATGACATGATCGGCCTCATCAAGGCCTGGCCCAAGGCGCGCGCCCAGGTCGAGGCCATCGCCGCGGCCGCCGTCGACGCCCTGCCGCTCGATCAGGCCCGGCTGCTCGCGCCGATCCGGCGACCGGGGAAGATCATGGCCATCGGCCTGAACTACGCCGACCATATCGCCGAGAGCCAGATGGCGACGCCCGAGCACCAGGTCTGGTTCTCCAAAGCCCCCACCAGCGCCAACGGCCCGTTCGATCCGATCGAGATCCCTAAGGCCGGGCAGGCGGTCGACTATGAGGCCGAGCTGGTCGCGGTCATCGGCTCTGGAGGCCGGCACATCGGCCTCGGCGATGCTCCCGGCGCGATCTTCGGCTACTGCGTCGGCAACGACGTCACCGAGCGCGCCTGGCAGCACCGCACGCCGCAGTGGGTGCTGGGCAAGTCCTTCGACACCCACGCGCCTTTCGGTCCCTGGATCACCACGACCGACGAGATGCCGGACCCGCATGGCCTTGGCATTCGCTGCCTGGTCAACGGCGAGACGCGACAGAGCTCCAATACCGCCCACCTCGTCTTCGACGTCTGGGCCCAGATCGAACACCTGTCGAAGGCCATGACCCTGGAGCCCGGCGACCTGATCTTCACCGGCACGCCGGGCGGCATCGGGGCGGCGATGAAACCGATGCGGTTCCTGCAGCCCGGCGACGTCGTCCGGGTGGAGATCGACGGCCTCGGCGCCATCGAAAACCCCATGCAGAAGGAAGCCTGACCGTGACGGCCCCGGATTTCGAGTGCGACGTCCTGGTTGTCGGCCTCGGCCCTGTTGGCGCGCTGCTGGCGACCCTGCTGACGGACGCGGGCGTCAGCACGATCTGCGTCGACAAGGACGTCGAGGTCTATCCGCTGCCCCGCGCCGCGCACTTCGATCACGAGATCATGCGGCTGTTCCAGCAGGCGGGCATTGCCGACGCCGTGCTCGCCAGCAGCCGCCCAGCGCCTGCCTACGAGTTCAGGTCCGCGGACGGCCAGCCTCTCGTGCGCATGGACCTGCCGCCGGTCAGTCCATCGGGCTGGGCGACCGGCTACATGTTCCACCAGCCGGCTGTCGAACATGCGCTGCGCGCGCGCCTCGCCGCCTCGCCGCTGGCCGACGTCCGGCTGGGAAGCGCCTTCGTGGCGATGACGCCCGACGCCGAAGGCGTCACGGCCGAGTTGACCGACGGTACGGTGCGCGCCCGCTATGTCGTGGGCTGCGACGGGGCCTCCAGCGCCGTGCGCGCCGGCGCCGGCATCGGGCTCGACGACTACGCCTTCGACGAGCCCTGGCTGGTCATCGACGTCAATGTCGGCGAGGGCGCGAGCCTGCCGGACATCAACCTGCAGATCTGCGACCCCGTCCGTCCGACGACCTGCGTGCTGATGGGGCCGGGCCGGCACCGGTGGGAGTTTATGCTGCTGCCCGGCGAGACGGGCGAGCAGGTTCTGGACGACGCCTTCATCGCCCCGCTGCTCAAGCCCTGGAACTGCGGCGACGTCGCCATCGAGCGCAAGGCCGTCTATCGATTTCACGGTCTCGTCGCGAAGTCCTGGCGCGCGGGCCGCGTGCTGCTGGCCGGGGACTCCGCTCACCAGATGCCGCCGTTCGCCGGGCAGGGCATGTGCTCGGGGATGCGCGACGCGGCGAACCTGGCCTGGAAGCTGCCGCTGGTCCTGCGTGGAGAGGCCGACGAGGCGCTGCTCGACACCTACCAGCCCGAGCGGGAGCCGCATGTCCGGGCCTATATCCAGCTGGCCATCGGCATGGGTCGCGTGGTCTGCACGCTGGACCCCGCCGCCGCCGCCGCGCGGGATGCGGGCATGCTCGCCGTCCGGGCGGCGGGCGGCAACGCCCTGCCGCCGTCGGCTCCGCCGGCCCTGGCCGAAGGCTGCCTGCTGCCCGGGACGCCGGCGGCCGGTACGCTGTTTCCGCAGCCCTGGGCTGACGGCGCGCGGCTCGATGACGTGCTGGGCGAGGGCGGCTGGCTGATCGGCGGTGACCCGCCGCATGATCTCGCCGCAGGACTGGTCGCGATCGCGCTCTCCGACGCGCGGCTCGCGCCATTCCGGTCCGCCGTGGAGGCCTGGCTGGACGAGCATGGCGCGTCCGCGGTCCTGGTCCGGCCGGACCGGTACGTATTTGGAACAGGCCGGGCGGACGATCTCGCCCGGGCCTGGGCCGCCGCCCTCTCCCCCGTCCACGAAGCCGCGTGAGGACGCCATGACCCTTCGACTGCACCACAGCCCGATGGCCTGTTCGCTGGCCAGCCGCTTCGCGCTCGCCGAATCCGGGCTCGACCATGAGATCGTCGTCGTCCGCACCCGGACCGGCGAACACCTGACCGAGGCGTACGGACAGATCAATCCGCGCCGCAAGGTGCCGGCCCTGGAAACCGAAGGCGGCGTCGTCACCGAGTTCGTCGGCCATCCTGCCGCTGATCGCCGACCTGGCGCCGGAGCGCGGCCTGCTGCCGACCGGCCCGGTCGCGCGGGCGCAGGCGCAGAGCTGGATGGGCTTTCTGGCCAGCACCGTGCATCCGGCCTTCACGCGGTCGATGTTTCCCGAGCGCTTCACGACCGACGCCAACGGCGCCGAGGGTGTGCGCGGGGCGGCGCTCGAGGCGCTGTCCTCGGCGCTGACCTCGATCGACGCGCACCTGGCCGGACGCGAGCATCTGCTGGACGCCTTCAGCGTCTGCGACCTCTACCTGACCGTCTTCCTGCTGTGGCGTCGGGGTCCGGCGCTGGCGGGGCGTCTGCCGGACCTTCCCAACCTCGACGCCTTCCAGCAAAGAGTGCTTTCCCGCCCGGCGATCGCCGCGACCTTGGGCGACGACATGACACTGATGGCTGGAGGCTGAAGGCGGACATGAGCGAGGGGCGATCGACAGCGAAGCCGTCCGGACGCGCCGAACGCACACGGGAGGCCTTGATCCGCGCCGGTCGCAAGCTGTTCGCCGAGCAACCGGTCGACGCGGTCGCCATCGACGACATCGTGCGGGCCGCGGACGTCGCGAAGGGTAGCTTCTACAATCACTTCCCGGACAAGGACGCGCTGGTCCGCTCGGTCACCGGCGAGATTCGCGCAGGGGTGGAACGGGCCGTGGGGCGGGCAAACGCCGGGGTGGACGATCCGGCCCGCCGGGTAGCGCGCGCACTCTGCGTCTACATTCGCTACGCCATTGATGATCCGGTCCGGGCTTCGGTCCTGGTCAGGGTCTACAGCGGTCTGACGGCGATGGATGCGCCGCTGAACTCGGGCCTAGTCCAGGATGTCTCGGGCGGCCTGGCCAGCGGACGGTTCATGGTCGCCACCGTTGAAGCGGGCGTGCTGCTGATCATGGGCGTCGGCACCGTCTCGCTGATCAGGACGATCCCGGAGAGAACCCTCGCGACGACGGTGTCCTTCTCGCAGCAGATGGCTTCGTTGCTGCTTCGCGGGCTCGGGGTATCGTCGCTCGAGGCTGAGACAATCGCTGCCCAGTCGGCGGAAGAGATCGTTCGACAGGCCCTTTTCGTGGACGCCGCGCTCAGCGGTTGAACTTCAGGATCGCCATGACACCGCGCCCGCTGACGCCCTTCGAGGGCATGGACACACGAACGCTGATCGACGCCCAGGCCGCCCGCCGGGGCGACCACCCTTGCCTGATCTGGGAGCCGTTCGAGGGCGAGGGCCGGACCTGGTCCTACGCCGGGTTCGGCGAGGCCGTCCGCCGGTTCGCCGCCGGACTGCAGGCGCGAGGAGTGAAGCCCGCCGACCGGGTTCTGGTGCATCTGGACAACTGCCCGGAGTCGCTGATCGCATGGCTGGGCTGCGCCTATGCGGGGGCGGTCGCGGTGACCACCAACGCCAAGTCCAGCGCCGACGAGATCGCCTACTTCGCCTCGCACAGCGGCGCGGTGGGCGGGATCACCCAGCCCCGGTTCGCGGCGTTGGTCGCGGCTGCCGCGCCAGGCCTGGGTTGGCTGGCCGTTACCGAGACCGACAACGGCGCGCCGGCCGAGGCGGACGTCGCCGGCTTCGAGCCGTTTGCGGCCATCGATGGCGATCCCGCCAATCTGACTGAGCGTCCGCACGATCCGTGGGCGCACTTCGGCATCCAGTACACCTCCGGCACGACAGCGCGGCCCAAGGCGGTGCTCTGGACCCACGCCAACTTCCTGTGGGGCGCGCGGATGTGCGCCCAGAACGAGGACCTGCGGCCAGAGGACGTGCATCTGGTTCACCTGCCCCTCTTCCACACCAACGCCCAGGTCTACTCCGTGGCGGCCGCGCTCTGGGCCGGGGCCACGATCGTCCTGCAGCCGAAGTTCTCCGCCTCGCGGTTCTGGCCGGTGTCTCAGAAGCACGGCGCGACCTGGAGCTCGATGGTGCCCTTCTGCCTGAAGGCGCTCATGGAGCAGCCCAGGCCGGAGGCGCACAGCTATCGCCACTGGGGCAACGGCGTCTGCGCGCCGCCCACGGACGGCTACTTCGGGGTCAAGACCATCGGCTGGTGGGGCATGACCGAGACCATGACCCACGGCACGGTCGGCTCGGCCCATCTGCCGGATGCGCCGATGTCGATGGGCCGTCCGTCCCCGGCGTACGAGATCTACGTCCTGGGCGATGACGGACGCCCGGTCGGCCCGGGCGAAACCGGCGATCTGCTGGTCGGCGGCCGCCGAGGGGTGTCGCTGTTCCTCGAATACGCCGGCGATCCGGATGCGACCGCCCGCGCCTTCACCGAGGACGGCCTGTTCATCACGGGGGACCGGGTGCGGGTCGGCGAGGACGGCTTCCTCTATTTCGCCGACCGCTCCAAGGACATGCTCAAGGTCGGGGGCGAGAACGTCGCGGCCTCCGAGATCGAGCGGGTCGTTGCCGGGGTCGAGGGGGTGCTGGAGGTAGCCGTTGTCGCCCGCAAGCATCGGATGCTGGACGAGGTTCCGGTGGCCTTCGTCATTCCGCGCGACCCGAATGACGCGACGCTGCCGGACCGGGCGCTCGCCGCCTGCCGGCAGGCGCTCGCCAGCTTCAAGCATCCGCATGAGGTCCGGCTGATCGACGCCCTGCCGCGTTCGACCCTGGAGAAGATCGCCAAGGCCGAACTGCGGGCTATGCTGTCCGCCGAGCAAGGTGAACCGGCCTGAAAAGCGGTCAGGTCGCGCTTGCCGAAGAGCGGGCCGGCGCCTAGCGGAACGCGGCGCCCGGCTTGAAGCCCAGCGCCTTGAACGCCATCGCGGCGGGACAGAAGCCCGTGAAAGCCGCCTGGATCATGTTCAGGCCGGCGAAGGCGCTGAGCAGGAACCACAGCGGATTGACGAAGTAGCCCAGCGCCAGCCCGGCGAGCACCACGAGCCCGGCGAAAACGAAGACGGCGCGATCAATGGTCATATGAATCTCCTTGCAGGAGCCGGGCCGAGGCCCGGCGAGACGCCCGCCGGATGCGAGCGCCGAATTGAGAGGCGGCGATCCCTCAGGGCTTGATCTTGCGGATGCCCATGACCTCAAGCGCCAGCTTCTCGTAGAAGGGTTCGCTCTCGCCGCGCTTCACCTTGGCGAGGAAGTACTTTTCGAAGCCGACCTTCGCCAGGTGCACCCATTTGCCGCTAGCCGACCAGTTGACGTTGCGCGGCGGAATCTGCGGCTGGGCGACAAACGCCACGCCCCCGTCTCCGAAGTCCGCCAGGCAGATGGCGTTCCAGGTCGCCTCGTGCGTCGCGGGCCGGTCGGCGACCAGGTCGCCGAGGTTGTGGGCGATCGCGGTGACCATGCTCTCGATCATGAAGCCGGTCTTGGGCACACCGACCGGGACGGGTGTCTTGCCGGTCGGGGCGATGGCGACGCAGACGCCCAGCGCGAAGACATTCGGGAAGGTCGGGTTCCGCTGGTGCTTGTCCACCAGGATGAAGCCCCGGGGGTTGGTCAGCCCTTCGACGCCGCGAACCGCTTCGACACCCCTGAACGCCGGCAGCATCATCGAGAAGGCGAACGGGACGTCGTGCGTCGCCTTCACCGCTCCATCCTCGGCGACCTCCTCGGCATGCAGGACTCCGGCCTCGACAGAGGTGACGCGGGCGTTGGTGATCCACTTGATGTGGCGTTCCCGCATCTCGCTCTCGAGCATGCCCTTGGTGTCGCCCACGCCATCAAGGCCGAGGTGGCCGACATAGGGTTCGGAGGTGACGAACGTCATCGGCACCCGGTCACGGATCTTCCGGCGGCGAAGCTCGGTGTCCAGGATCATCGCGAACTCGTAGGCCGGGCCGAAGCAGGACGCGCCCTGCACGGCGCCGACCACGATCGGGCCGGGGGTCTCGACGAAGCGGTCGAAGGCCGCCGCGGCGGTCTCGGCGTGATCGACATGGCAGATCGACTGCGTGAAGCCGCCGTGCGGACCCAGCCCCTTGATCTCGTCGAAGGCCAGTTCGGGGCCCGTGGCGATGACCAGGTAGTCGTAATCCATCGTCGAGCCGTCGGAGAGTTCGATACGGTTCTGGGTCGGGTCGACCCGCCGGGCGCCCACGCCCGTAAAGCCGATGCCCTTCTTCTTGAAGACAGGCGGCAGCTTCACCTCGATCGCTTCCCGCTTGCGCCAGTGCACGGCGACCCAGGGATTGGACGGCACAAAGTGGAAGGTGTCGCCCTGCGAGACGACGCTGACCTCCGCCTGGTCGCCAACAGCGGCCCTGATCTCGAAAGCGGCGATGGCGCCGCCGAGGCCGGCGCCCAGAATGACAATTCGCGGTTTGGCCATGGTCAGCCTCCTCCACACCCTGTGATTGGCGCCCCGTTGCGGCCGGCGCGCCTTGATATGGATCACATGGGGCGACCGGCGCCGCGCCTAGGGTGATCCACGCTCCTGACTTGACTTCATATTCATATAACCGCATATACGCAACTATGAATTTGAATGACCATGCTCTGAAGGCTTCTGCCGGGCAGGCCTGCGACCTTCTGAAGGCGCTGGCCAATCCGCACAGGCTGATGATCGTCTGTTCGCTTCTTGAAGGCGAACAGTCGGTGGGCGCGCTCGCGCAGTCGCTGGGCGTGCGGGAGACCCTGGCTTCACAGCACCTGGGCCTCCTGCGGCGTGACGGCCTCGTGACCGCCCGCCGGGATGGTCAGACTGTCTACTACGGCCTCCAGAGCCCCGGGGCCCGGGCCGTGGTGGAAACGCTTTCCGACCTTTTCTGCCCGGTCTCGTGACCGGGCCAACACCAAGGGAGTACGCAATGTTCGGCGCACCGAAGACCAAAGACCTGACGCCGCACCAGGTGCGGGCGTCGCTTGACGCTCACGAGATCCTGCTGATCGATGTCCGAGAGCCTGCGGAGTTCGCGGCCGAGCGGATTCACGGCGCCCTGAACTTCCCGCTCTCGACCTTCGACCCCGGCGCGCTGCCCGAGGCCGGAGACCGGCTGATCGTCTTCCAGTGCGGCTCGGGCAAGCGGTCCGCCATGGCCGTCGAGCAGTGCCGCAAGGCCGGACACGTGATCGACAGCCACCTGGCCGGCGGCATCATGGCCTGGAAGGCGGCCGGGCTTTCCACCGTCACGATTGACAGCGCCACCGGCTCGGTCCGGGACCCCAGCTGATCCACCTTCTCTGATCGAAAACCAGGCGACCTGAAATGCCCAAGACCTTGTTCCTGATCGCTCCGCTGGCCGCGGCCCTGCTGCTGGGAGGCTGCGGCGAATCCGCGCCCGAAAAGCCGGTGGCCAAGGTCGCGCCGGCAAGTGGCCGCCTGCAGATCGTTGAGCGGACCATCGCCGACCTCAAGCCTGTTCCCGCGACCCTGACAACGCAGGACATGGGCGAGGCGCGGGCGCGGATATCAGGGATTCTGGTCAACCTCCTGGTCAAGGAGGGGGATCAGGTGCGGAAGGGCCAGCTGATCGCCACGGTCAAGGATGATCGCCTCGCCCTGCTGACCGCCGCCTATGACGCCCAGGTCGCCGCCGCCGCCGCCAATTCCGCCCGCGCCCAGGCCGACCTGACACGGACCCGGACCCTGTTCGCCCAGGGCATCTACGCCCAGGCCCGTCTGGACCAGGTCGAGGCCATCGCCAAGGCGTCCAGCGCCTCGCTCGCGGCGGCCCGGGCGCAACGCTCGGCCAGCGCCGAACTCGGAGCCCAGGGCGCGATCCTGGCGCCGGCCAGCGGACGGGTGCTTGTCGCCGACGTCCCGCCGGGCTCGGTCGTGACGGCGGGACAATCCGTCGCCCGCATCACGGCCGGACCGGCCGTGGTTCGGCTGGAGCTCCCTGAAGGCCAGGCCCGGACTCTGCGGCTGGGCGACAGCGTGCAGGTGTCGCTCGACGGCGCGGCGACCTCCACCACGGGCGTGATCAGCCAGATCTACCCTTCGGTGGTCGCCGGTCAGGTGGTCGCCGATGTGACCGCAGCGGGCCTGCCCCAGGACCTGGTCGGCCAACGCGCCACGGTCATGGTGCGGGTCGGCGAGCGGCGGGCGCTGGTGGTCCCCAGGCGCTATGTCTCGACCCGGTTCGGCGTCGACTATGTGCGCCTGGTGCGCACCGACGGCGCGGCCTCCGATACGCCGGTCCAGACCCGCACCGGGCCATCCGCCGATGAAGTCGAGATCCTGTCCGGCCTCAAGTCCGGCGACGTCCTCTCCCTTCCGGAGGCGGTCCGATGAACCTGGGCCTGTCGGGGCGGCTGACCCGCTCGACCATCCGGTCACCGCTCACCCCCCTGTTCCTGCTGGCCGCGATCGCGGTGGGCTTCCTGGCGCTGATGAGCATTCCGCGTGAAGAAGAGCCGCAGATCAGCGTGCCGATGGTCGACATCATGGTGTCGGCGCCCGGCCTGCGCGCCGCCGACGCCGTCGAACTGGTCGGCAAGCCGCTGGAATCGATCGTCAACAGCGTCACCGACGTCGAGCACGTCTACACCTTCGCCGACGACGACCAGGTCATGGTCACCGCCCGGTTCAAGGTCGGGGTCGATCCCGACGCCGCCGCCGTGCGCATTCACGAGCGCATCCGCGGCAACATGGATCGCATCCCGGCGGGCATCCCCGAACCGCTGATCCAGACCCGGGGGATCAACGACGTCCCCAGCCTGGTCCTGACCCTTTCGCCCAAACCCGGCGCGGCGGGCCAGTGGACTGACCAGGCGCTGTATGAGCTGGCCGGCAAGCTGCGCACCGAAGTGTCGAAGGTCGACGACGTCGGCCTGACCTTCATCGTCGGCGGCCGGCCGCGCGAGATTCGCATCGAGCCGGACCCCGCGCGCATGGCACGGCACGGCGTATCCCTCGCCGGGCTGATGGACACGGTGCGCCAGGCCAACCGGGCGTTCCCGGCGGGCCAGCTGCGCAACGGCGGCGAGGCCGTGCAGGTCACAGCCGGCAAGACCTTCGCCGACGCCGGCCAGATCGGCATGCTGGCCCTCCCCTCCGCCAGCGGCCAGGCCGTCTACGTCCGCGACGTCGCCGACGTTGTCGAGGCGCCCCGCGAGGACCAGGCGCGGGCCTGGCGTTTCGCCCGGCAGGGCGATGGCTGGTCCGAAGCCCCCGCCGTCAGCCTGGCGATCGCCAAGCGAAAGGGCGCCAACGCGGTGGTCGTCTCCCACGCCGTCCTGGCGCGCGTCGAGGCGCTGGAGGGTTCCCTGCTGCCTGACAGCCTGAGCGTCGACGTCACCCGCGACTATGGGGAGACGGCCAACGAGAAGGCCAACGAGCTGCTGTTCCACCTGGCGCTGGCGACGATCTCGATCGTCGTGCTGATCGGCTTCGCCATCGGCTGGCGCGAGGCCGCCGTCACCGCCGTGGTCATTCCGACCACCATTCTGCTGACGCTCTTCGCCTCCAATCTGATGGGCTACACCATCAACCGCGTCAGCCTGTTCGCGCTGATCTTCTCGATCGGCATCCTCGTCGACGACGCCATCGTCATGATCGAAAACATCGCCCGGCACTGGGCGATGAAGGACGACCGCAGCCGGCTGGACGCGGCGGTCGAAGCGGTCGCCGAGGTCGGCAACCCCACGGTTGTCGCGACCCTCACCGTGGTCGCCGCGCTGCTCCCGATGCTTTTCGTGTCCGGGCTGATGGGTCCGTACATGGCCCCGATCCCGGTGAACGCCTCGGCCGCGATGGTGTTCTCGTTCTTCGTCGCCGTGGTCATCGCGCCGTGGCTGATGGTGCGGTTCGCCCGCAAGGCGGTGGCCGATGGCCACACCGGCCATGCCGAGCATGGCGAAGGCCGCCTGGGCGCCGTCTATCGCAAGGTCGCGGGCCGGGTGATCGCCACCCGCCGCAGCGCCTGGACCTTCCTGATCGCCGTCGGCCTGGCCACCCTCCTGGCCGGCGCGATGTTCTACACCAAGACCGTGACGGTGAAGCTGCTGCCGTTCGACAACAAGTCCGAGCTGCAGGTCATCGCCGATCTTCCCGAGGGGACATCGCTGGAGGCCACGCAGCGGGTGCTGAACGATCTGGCCGCGGTCACCCGCACCGTGCCGGAGGTGACCGCCATCGACGCATTCGCGGGCACATCCGCCCCCTTCAACTTCAACGGCCTGGTGCGACACTACTACCAGCGCAACCGGCCGGAGATGGGCGACCTGTCCGTCACCCTGGCGCCGAAGGGCGATCGCGACCGTTCGAGCCACGCCGTGGCCCTGGACCTGCGCGAACGGCTGGCCAAACTGGCCCTGCCTGCGGGTGCGTCGATCAAGGTCGTCGAAGCGCCCCCCGGACCGCCGGTGATGGCGACGCTGCTGGCCGAGGTCTACGGCCCCGACGCCGCCTCCCGCCGCGCGGTGGCTGAGCAACTCAAGGCGATCTTCCGGTCCGTGCCGTTCATCGTCGACGTCGACGACAGCTACGGCGTTCCGCGCCCCGGGCTTCGACTGACGCCTGACCGCGCCCGCCTTGAGGCTCTGAAGGTCAGCGACCGCGACGTCTATGACTCCATCGCGGCGGCGCTTGGCGGACAGGTTGTCGGCTACGCCCACCGCGGCGAAAGCCGCGACCCGCTCGAGATCTCCGTGCGGCTGCCGCAGACGGCCCGCACCTGGGGCGAGGGTCTCGCCGCCCTGCCGGTGGCGCAGTCACGGGACGGCCGCCTGGTCGCCCTCGGCGAGGTCGTCACCGCCAGCCAGGAAGCCGGCTCGACCCACGTCTTCCGGCGCGACGGACGGGACGTGGACATGATCCTAGGCGAGCTGGCCGGCGCCTACGAGGCTCCGATCTACGGCATGCTGGCGGTCAACAAGGCCGTGGAGCAGGCCGACTGGAAGGCCACGCCGAAGCCGGAAATCCGGCTCAACGGCCAGCCGACCGACGAAAGTCGCCCGACCATCCTGTGGGACGGCGAGTGGGAGATCACCTGGGTGACGTTCCGGGACATGGGCGCGGCCTTTGGCGTGGCGATCCTGGGCATCTACGTCCTGGTGGTCGCCCAGTTCAAAAGCTTCCGGCTGCCGCTGGTGATCCTGACGCCGATCCCCCTGACCCTGGTCGGCATCGTCATCGGCCATATTCTGTTCCAGGCGCCGTTCACCGCCACCTCGATGATCGGCTTCATCGCCCTGGCCGGGATCATCGTTCGAAACTCGATCCTGCTGGTGGACTTCATCCGCCATAGCCAGGGCGACGGACGTCCCATGCGGGCGGTGTTGCTGGAGGCCGGTGCGATCCGGTTCAAGCCGATCGTGCTGACCGCGCTGGCGGCGATGATCGGTGCGGCTGTGATCCTGTTCGACCCGATCTTCCAGGGCCTGGCGATCTCACTGCTGTTTGGTCTTGCCTCGTCGACCCTGCTCACGGTGCTCGTCATCCCGGCCATCTACATCGTGTTGCGCGACGATGGCCGCCCGGCGGAAACGGCGGAGGCACGGCCATGATCCGCCGCTCCGGTGTCGATTGAATTTCAATGCGCATATTCTAATATGTCGTCGATGAAGCCGTTTCTCGCCGACGACGCGTCCCCCCACGACCTCGCCAGCCTGCGCGACTGCGTGCATCCTGCCGCCCAACTCCTGAAACTGCTGGCGAGCGAGCAGCGGCTTCTGCTGCTCTGCCGGTTGATGGAAGGGGAGACATCGGTTGGCGATCTGGCGGACCATGCGGCGCTCGCCCAGTCGGCGACGTCGCAACATCTCGCGAAGATGCGCGCCGAAGGGCTGGTCGCGACACGCCGGGAGGGCCAGACGATCTTCTACCGGCTGGCCGACCCTAACGCCGCCCATATCCTGGCCGCGCTGAGCCAGATTTATCGCGGACTGTAGGCGACCGAACCGACCTCGCGTTGACGAGCCTGATCGCCGTCGGCCGCATCATGGAACCGAACGATGCTGACCCGTCTGAACGACGCGCTTCCAAGGCCGCGCTGGCTGGCCCATTCGGCCGATCCCGTGTTCCGGGTGCTGACCAGCCTGATCTTCATCGTTGGCGGCCTGGGCCACTTTGGCCAGCACGACGAGATGCTGCAGCGGATCGCGGAGTCGCCCTGGCGTGATCAGATCGGCATGATCGGGGACCCTTCCGCATTGCTCTGGCTCTCGGGGGCTGTCTTCGTCGGGTTCGGCGCCTCACTGGCCCTTGGCCTCTGGGCGCGCCTCTCGGCCCTGATGCTGTTCGTGACGCTGGTCCCGATCACGATCGCCATCCATGTCGCGCCGGGCCAGATGGGCCCCCTCTTCAAGAATGTGGCGATCCTCGGCGCGCTGTTCTTCATCTACGTCCGTGGGGCGGGACAGGTCTCGATGGACCGGACCATAGCGAGACGGAAACTGCCCCCGACACGGAGGTGAGGCCGGACGCCTACAGCGCCCATGCGCCTATGGCGCGCCAGGCGACGTAGGCGGCGACCACCAGCACGAGACCGGCGAACAGCCGCCGCGCCAGCATCGCCCGGTCAGCCAGCAGGCCGGCTCCCCGCAACCCGACCCAACCCCCGGCGACGCCGCCGAGGATAAAGAGGCCCGCCACCGGCCAGTTCACGAGTCCTGACGCCGCATAGTTGGCCGAGGTCGCGGCGCCGAAGAGCGCCACCGACAGCAGCGACGAGGCGGCGGCGTTAGCGAGGGTCATCCCCGTGGCCGCCATCAGGCCCGGCACGATCAGGAAGCCGCCGCCGATCCCGAAGAACCCGGCGGCGATGCCGGTCAGGAGGCCGAGCGGCGCCAGCTTGAGCGTCAGTCGCCAGGTGATGTGGACCTGCGGATCGCCCTCCGCCTTCGGCCGCCGCAGCATCGACAGGGCGATGGCCGCCATGGCGATGGCGAAGAACAGCAGAAGTCGCTGCCCGTCGACCTGCTTGGCGAGGCTGGACCCCAGGAAGGAGCCCGCCAGGCCCGCAATCGCGAACACGGTCGCGCAGGGCCATTTGACCCGTCCGCTGCGGCCATGACCGACAAGATTGATCAGCGCGTTGACGGCGACGGCCGCCGCTGAAGTGCCGATCGCCACATGCGGGTCGTCAATGCCGACAACGTAGAGCAGCAGCGGCGTCGCCAGCACCGAGCCTCCGCCGCCGAACAGACCGAGGAGGGCGCCCACGAGGACACCGCTGAGGACGGCTGTGATGATCATGGCTTCGGTCATGTGATCCGGATCCGGGCAGCCTTGTATCTGCATACATTCGCATATATGTTATCGACGACAAACGCAACTCGTGAGCATCTTCATGTCCGATCCGAGCCCAGCCGCCAACGCCACCGTCCAGGACGCCGCCGCCATCATTCGGCGCGCCCTAGACGCGCCCGCCAGGCGCCCGATCGTCAAGGCCTTCTTCGACGAGGCCACATTCACGGTCAGCTATGTGGTCCGGGATCCCGGCTCGAACGCCTGCGCGATCATCGACAGCGTCCTCGACTACGACGCGGCCTCCGGCAGGACGAGTGAGCGGTCCGCCCAGGCGGTGATCGACTACGTCCGGTCCGAGGGGCTTGAGGTGGTCTGGCAGATCGAGACCCATGCCCACGCCGACCACCTCTCCGCCGCCCCTCTGCTGCAGGAGACGCTCGGCGGCCGCCTGGCGATCGGTGAGCGGATCGTGAAGGTGCAGGACACCTTCGGCAAACTGTTCAACGCCGGGTCGGACTTCGCCCGCGACGGCCGGCAGTTCGACCATCTGTTCCAGGACGGCGAGCGGTACGCGATCGGCGGGCTGGAGGCGGTCGCGCTGCATGTCCCCGGCCACACGCCGGCCTGCATGGCCCATGTCATCGGCGATGCGGTCTTTGTCGGCGACACGCTGTTCATGCCGGACTACGGGACCGCCCGCTGCGACTTCCCGGGCGGCGACGCGGGAACCCTCTACAACTCCATCCAGCGCCTGTTGGCGCTGCCAGATGAAACCAGGGTCTTCCTCTGCCACGACTACAAGGCGCCCGACCGTGAGGACTTCGTCTGGGAAACGACGATCGGGACCCAGCGGCGGGAGAATGTCCACGTCCATTCCGGCGTGGACCGGGCGGACTTCGTCGCCCTGCGAGAAGCGCGCGACAGGACCCTGGACATGCCGCGCCTGATCCTGCCCTCGGTTCAGGTCAACATGCGCGGCGGGCATTTTCCGGAGCCGGAGGACAATGGCGTCCGATACCTGAAGATCCCGATCAACGCCGTCTAGAGTTCGGATCAACGTCGCCACAAAACGCGCGCTATTCGGTTCGCGGCCGCCGGCCAGATGCTATGTCTTCGCCGTTTTCGCCGGATCGTGACATGCCCACCGACCTGATCCCCCTGCCCTCGGCGGCGCCCTGGGCCTAATCGCGGCCGCGCTATCGGCGCGCCTGCCGTTCGAGGATTCACGTTCGCGCGCCACGTGGCGTCGCTGGACGGCGATGGGCCTGGCCGGGGTGCTGCTCGGCGTCTGGTCGGTGCTTGCCGTCGGCTGGCCTCTGGCGGTGGTCGGCGTCCTGCTCGCCGTCGCGCTGCTGCTGATCGCGGTGATCGACGCGGAGCATTTCTGGCTGCCGAACATCCTGACCCTGCCGCTGGGCGCCGCCGGTCTGGCGGCCAGCGCCTTCATCGGCCCGGGCCGCTTCGTCGACCACCTCATTGGAGCGATCCTGGGCTTCGCGGTCCTGGCGGGTCTGGCCGCCCTCTACAAGCGACTGCGCGGGCGCGACGGGCTGGGTGGCGGCGACGCCCGCCTGCTGGGCGCCATCGGCGCCTGGGTCGGCTGGGCCGGTTTGCCGAGCGTGGTGGTCTGGGCCTCGCTGGCGGGACTCAGCTGGGTGCTGGCCCGGATCGTGGCGCGCCGGGCCCCGAGCCTGGACACCGCCCTGCCCTACGGGACCTATCTGGCGATCGGCGCCTGGCTGACCTGGCTGTACGGACCGCTGGGCCGCTCCGGCTGGTAGCTCTGGCCTAGGGCTGGCACCCGACCATGCCGGCGACCGGGATGACGGTTTCCCACCCCCTGGCGTCGCGATACTCCAGCGACCCCGTCGGGATCACCGCGCCGCCGACCAGGCCGCTGCGCGCATCCATCTGGATCGTCATCGTCAGCGTGATCCCTTCGCCTTCGTAGCGTTGCATCGGCGTATGGCCGTAGGCGCTCTCGCCCTCGGCGGCGGTGCGCGGCAGGTCGATGCTGCGGCCCTCGATCCGGATGCGGGCCACCGCCGGATCCTGCAGCGCCATGAACACGCGCCGGGGCGGGGTGGTGCGGGCCCACAGGAACAGCGCGCACTGCCCGCTGGCCAGACTCTGGGTCGGCAGCGCCTCGAGCGGCAGCCCGCCGGTCGGCGCCGGCGCGGCTTCAGCAAACGCCGAAGACGACGTCGCGCAGCAGATCGCCGCGAGCGCCCCGCTGATCGCTCTTGGCCAACACGTCCTCATCACAGTTTTCCTTCACTGGTCCGGCCATAGCCACCGGGTACGCTGGTGAACCCTTCGGCCGCGAGGATCGCGCCGAAGGCCGGATCCGTCGTCTTGACCGTCGCTTCGAGATTGTAGCGGCCATCGGCCTGCAGCCTGACCACCAGGTCAAGCGCCATGCCTTCGACGGCGCCGGCGAGCGGAACGGCCAGAACCGGGCCCTGACAGACAGGACGTCCCTTAAGCGCCACCGGGTTGGGTCCCAGGCCCTGAACCACCGCCGCGATGTCTCCCTCCGCCTTGCGGCAGGCGCCGTCGTCGAATTCGGCGCTCACATCACGGGCGGTGAGATCACCGCTCAGCGAGCCGGCCAGGCCGAGCGCCGACAGCGGGATAGACCCGGAGAAGCGCTCCACCCCCGGCGACCGGCGCGTCAGCGCGATCCGCCCGTCCCCCTTCACGTCGCCGCCGGACGCCCGGATCGCGACCTTGGTCTGGCCCGTCAGGAGCGCCAGCGGATCCAGCCCCACCGTAAGGTCGCCGAGCTTGAGAGATCCGAGCGCCGCACGCCGGATCTCGCCCTTCCAGATCGATCCGCGAGCCTCGGCGAACGACAGAGACTTTGCGCCCCCAGTCCGACCGCAAGCGGGACGGTCAGCGGAAGCGCGGCCAGCAGCGCGGCCAGGAAGACGAACAGCAGGTTGCGGTTGGTCATGACCCTGCCTGTTCGAACGAGACTTCGACGGTCAGGCTGCCGGCGTCGACCTTGGCCGCGCTCATCCCGACGACCGTCACGCCGTGGGCGCTGCGAAGGCCGCTGATCCACTGCATGAGGATCCGCGGCTGGACGGTGGTGATCCAGACGGTCAGGCGGCCATCGCCCTCCTCGCGCCGCCGTTCGATGACGATGCCGGACGCCGCGGCGGCGACATCGACGACGCCGGCCAGGCCGCCACCGGCCGGCCGGGCGGCGCTTCCGGCCGTTCCAACACGCGCCAGCGCGTTGACGGCGGCAAGGTCGGCAGCGGCGGCCTGCCGTTCGGCGCGCGCCCAACCCTTCGCCATGTTTAACGGCGTCAGCACGCCGTACCAGAGCAGGAGGCCGCCGAGGACGACGCCCAGCCCCTGCAGCATCAGGCGTTCGCGCCCGGTCCGCTGGGCCCAGAAGTCGCGGGCGGTCTGCAGCAAGGTCATGGCCGCCTCCTGACGCTGATATCGCTCGTGATGCGGCCGCCCTCGGTGACGGTGCTGTCGGCGGCGATCAGCAGCCCGACGCGGCCGCCGGCCGTGACCAGCTGATCCATGTCCGAGTAGTTGCCGTAGGACAGACCCGCGTTCAGGCCGGCCGGGCCATAGGCCAGGCTGTCGATCTGGGCGCCCGGGGTGCGTTCGACCGCGGCGAAGAGGTCGGCGGCCAGATCGGCGAACCGGTCGGAAGCCTGTTGCTCGGCCAGCCTCGTCCGCACGACCTCGATGTCGGCGCCGGCCGGGACCGCCCGGGGCCAGACGGCGCGAGCGCCGGCGACGGCGCGGCTCTCGGCCTGCCGCGCCGCAAGAAGGTCGACGCCGATCTGGGTGACGCCGAGCACGACCGGCGACACCAGCAGCGCCAGGGCGAGGATGATCATCCGCCGGACATTCCCGACCGCAGGCTGCTCTGAGCGGGGCCCGAAGGCGCCCTGCAACAGGTTGAGGTCCGGCGCACTGGCCGCGGCGGCCAGCATCGGCTCGAGCTCGTTGAGCGCGAGGACCCGGCGCGGCCGGTCGCCAAGGATGGCCTCCGCCAGGGGGCGTTCAGCCGCGAAGGCAAGGCCTGGCCCGCGAACCGCCAGGAGTCCGCCGAACCCGGCGACCAGCGTCTGACCCTCGTCTTCAGGTCGCAGCATCAGGTAGTCGGGCGTGACCGAGACCGGGTCGACGCCGCGCGCCGCCGCCGCCGCCAGCCAGCCCCCGACCTTCTCGGCGCTGGTGATGGCGGCCAGCCGCTGTCCGCCGGAGTCGCTGCCGCCGACGCAGATGTGCAGGTCGCCGCCGTCATCGGCGATATCGTCCTGCAGCAGGAAGGCGACGGCTGATCGGGCCTGCCGGTCGTTCCGGTCAGGCAGGTCAAGCCAGCGGGCGACGACGTCGGCGCCGGGCACGACAAGGCGGTCGATGACCGGCGTCTCCGGCGGGGCCGCATCCGGATGCAGCACGCCGCGCTGCAGGACCGCGCCTGCCTCGGAAACGGTAAGGCAGGGCCAGGGCTGGTCCGGCGCGGAGAGGAGGACGAGGCGTGTCGGGATCATTCGTCGCGGGTCCAGCGGCGCGCCGCGAGCTTCACACTGCCCGAAGGGTCGACCTCGAGCAGGGCGTTGAGCGTGGCGGTTGAGCCGGCGAAGGTGACGTCGGCGTCGAGAGAGAAGAAGCGGGTCCGCAGCGCGACCTGGTCGCGAGCCGCGTCCTCCGGGACCCGGTCCACGAGGACGGGGTCGTTCCAGAAGGTCTGCAGGCTGTCCCAGCCGTCCGCCGGGCGGCCGGCGAGCAGCCGCGCGCCGGCCTCGGCGGGGATGGCGCCAATGGTGACCATGGTGATCAGCGCTGACCGGTCCGGCCCCAGGGTGTTGACGTTGATCGGCGACAGGTCCGTGGTCGGCGGGGCGCAGACGAACGGGCGCAGGCGGTCATAGACGTCCGGCGTGAAGCCGCGCACCGCGCGCAGTTCGCTGACCTCCGCCAGCATCGCGCCGCCGGTGCGGTAGGCCGGCGCGGCGCGGGCGTAGTCCTGATCCTCCGCGCCGCCCATGGCGATGTCGTCGCTGTCGATCCAGTCGGCGAGGTTGTCGGCCAGGGTCTGGCCGCGTCCCGGAGGAACGCCGAGGGCGCCCAACAGGATCACCAGCTGCCGCACGCCCAGCTCGCGCCGAACCAGGCGACCGTCACGCCCCTCGGCCACGCTGTTCAGGTTGAAGCAGCCGGTGGCGTCGGTGATGCGGCCGGTCATCACGCCGTTCTCGATCGGGAAGGTGAAGTCCCGTCCGTTCCAGTCGCCCTTGAGCGTTGTGCGACCGGGGTCCAGCCGGGTCAGACGGGCGATGCGCACGCGCGCCAGTTCCTCGGCGCCGAGGGCATAGAGCTGCGCCTGATCACGCCCGGTCGCGTTGGCGGTGCGGCGAACGCCGAAGCGGATGTCGTCCAGCACGCCGACAGCGATGATCGACATCACCGCGACCAGCAGCAGCACAGTCAGCAGGGCCGCGCCCTTCTCGTCGGCGCGCCTCATCTCAGGCTCCCCGGCGTGAGCAGGACCTGGTCGAAACGACCAAGCCCCTCGACCCTGAAGCTGAGCCGAACCGCCTGGGGCAGTTCGGCCGTCGGCACGGCGGTCCAGGTTGGTGACCAGGCGCCCGATAAAGGTAGGAGACCTGCAGCTGGTCGACGCCCTCCAGCAGGATCTGCGGCTGGCCGGCCGGCGCGCCATCCAGGGCTGCCCGAGTGACGCGTTCCAGCCTTCCCTCGGTCAGACGATAGTCGACCCGCTGCATGGACGGCCGTTGCGCCGCGCCCGGGTTCTCCCAGCCGTGCCTCGCCAGCATCATGAACGGCGCGCCATCGGTCGGCTGGCGGCCGATGAAGGCGCCGGCCGCCTGCAGGCCGGCCGCATCGCGGGTCCGGCGGGTCGATAGCTGGCTCAGGTCGGCCTTCAGGAGGATGCGCGTGCGCTGGAACGCGCCGAGCTGATCCATCCGCGAGCGAACCGCCGTCTGCCCGTCCAGGGTCGAGCCCATGACCAGGGCGCCGGCGGCGGACACCAGGCCGAACACGAACAGAGCCGCCAGCATCTCGACGAGGGTGAAGCCCTTCATCGGCGCCCGGAACGCTGTGGCTTCCGCAAGCGTGCGCTTGTCGTCGGGGCGGCCCACGACCACGTCGATCCGCAGGACCTCCGGATCGCTCGTCCGGCTGACCTTCCGCGCCCAGCGCCAGGGCCGGTCGCCGGCCTGGTCGACGCCCGCCGACTCTCCGATGGGCGGCCAGTCGATAAGCGCCTCGGCGACACGGTTGTCGGCCACCACGCCGGCGATGACCTTCGCCTCGATGGCGGCGGCGGTCCGGGTGTTCTCTCCGGAGACATTGACGAGCGCCAGCGCCGCGATGCTGAACACAGACATCGCCACCAGCACCTCGATGAGGGTGAACCCCTGCTCAGCGCGCTGTCGCGTCATCGACCCTGACATTCCCGGCTGTATCGACGGTCACGCGGCTGCTCTGGCGGCCGCGGGTGATGACGTAGTCGGCCGGCGTGGCGACACCGGCCGGATCGAAGGCCACGCGGTCGACCGCCGCAGTCACGGCCAGCTGGGTGTCCGAAGACCAGGCCACCTCGCGGAACGGCCCCTCCTCCAGCGGCGTCCAGCCCTGCGGACCGCCGACCAGGAAGGCGTAGCCGCGCGGCGACACCGCCACCTCGACGGTGCGGTTGGTCATCAGGGCCTCGTCGCGGGCGCGCACCAGTCGGGCCGCGAACCGTTCCGCCTCCTGCGCGCCCGACGGACGGCCATCGGTCATCGCCAGGACGACCACGGTCGCCAGCAGGCCGATGATGGCCAGCACGACCATCAGCTCGGTCAGCGTAAAGCCGGCCTCGCGGCGGCGGTCACTGCCAGTTGCCGATATCGGCATCGTTCTCTCCCCCTCCTGGTCGTCGGCGCCGAAGGAGTAGATGTCGAAGGGCCCGTGCTTGCCGGGCCGCGCGTACTGGTAGGGATTGCCCCAGGGATCGTCGGGCAGGCGCTTGACGTAGCCGCCTTCGCGATAACGATCGGCCCGGGCCAGGGTCGGCGGCGCTTGGACCAGCGCCTGGAGGCCTTCGGCCGCGGTGGGATAGGCGAAGGTGTCGAGCCGGTAGCTCTCGACCGCCTGTTCCAGCACGGCGATGTCGGCGCGCGCCTTCTCCCGCATGGCCCGGTCCTGGCTGGGCAGGACGTTGATGACGACGATCGTCGCCAGCAGGCCGAGGATCACCACCACGACCATCATCTCGATCAGGGTGAAGCCCGCTTCGGAGCGTCGGCGGGCGATCAGGGTCTGGGCCTGCATGGGGAGCGTCCTTTTCAGCCGAGGGCCAGGGAATTGAGTTGCAGGATCGGCAGCAGGATCGACAGCACGATGGTGGCCACCACCCCGCCCATCACCACGATGATCGCCGGCTCGAGCAGGCTGAGCGCCGCCGTGGTGAAGGTGTTGAACTCCCGCTCCAGATAGTCGGCGGCCCGGCCGAGCATCATGTCGAGGCGGGCGGAGCTTTCGCCGCTGGCGGTCATGTAGACGAGGATCGGCGGGAAGACGCCGACGCGGCGCATGGCGGCGGACAGACCGCCGCCCTCGCGGATGGAGTCGGCCATGGCGGTCATGGCTTCCCGCATCACGGTGTTGCGGACGGTGCGGGCCGTCATCTCCAGCCCCTGCAGCACGGGCACCCCGGCGGCGATCATGGTGGCCAGCGTCCGCGCCAGCCGGGCGGCCTGAACGTCGCGGATCAGGCGGCCGATCACCGGGGTTCGGAGCAATGCGCCATCGACCTGACGCCGGAAGACCGGTCGCTTCAAAGCCTGCATAAAGGCCAGCACCGACACCGCGATGACCGCCAGCAGCACAAGGCCGTGGTTGGACAGGAAGGCCGAGACGCCCATCACCACGCGGGTGAGCAGTGGAAGCGCCTGGCCCATGGAGTCGAACTGGTCGACGACCTTGGGCACCACGAAGGTCATCAGGGCGATCACGACGAGGATGGCCGTTACCGCCAGCACGATCGGATAGACCAGCGCGGCGGTGACCTTGGCGGCGACCTGTTGCTGCTGTTCGTAGAGATCGGCCAGTCGCTCCAGGATGTCCGGCAGGGCGCCGGAGTTCTCGCCGGCGGCGACCATGGCGCGATAGAGGGGCGGAAAGCCCGCGCCGGGGCGGCCCATGGCGTCGGACAGGCGGAAGCCTTCGAGGACGCCGTCATGGACCACGGTCAGCGCCCGGCCGATGCGGGCGGAGTCGGCCTGTTGCGCCATGGTGCGCAGGGCTTCTTCCAGCGGCGTCACCGCGACGAGCGTGGCGAGCTGCCGCGTGAGGACCGACAGCACCTTGCCGTCCAGGCCCCGAGGCCCGATCAGCGGCCGTTTTGGCGTGGCGGCGTCCTGGACGGCCGGCTCGACCCTCACCGGGGCGAGCCGGCGACGCTTCAGGCTGGCGCGCGCGGCGTCGGCGTCGAGCGCGCGGATCAATCCCTTGCGGGGATGACCGCCGGCGTCCAGCGCGATGTAGTTAAACGCCGCCACTGACATCCGCCTCCTGGCGCGTCACCCGGATGGCTTCTTCCAGGGTGGTCGAGCCGTCGAGCACGCGGGCCCGGGCGGCGGCCGCGAGATCGCCGGTCGCCTCGGCGCCGACGCGCGCGAGGATATCCTCATCGGCGCTCTCGGCGATCAGGCGGCGCACGCGATCATCGACCCGGATCGCCTCGTAGAGGCCGACGCGGCCGGCGTAGCCGGTGTTGTTGCAAGTGGCGCAGCCCACCGGCCGCCACAGCGGACGGTCGGCCTCGATGCCGAGCAGGCGGGCGGACTCGGGATCGGCGGGCGTCTCCCGGCGGCAATCGGTGCAGAGGCGGCGAACCAGCCGCTGGGCCACGACCAGACGAAGGGTGGAGGCCAGCAGGAAGGGCTCGATGCCCATGTCCCGCAGGCGGGTCACCGCGCCGGCGGCGTTGTTGGTGTGCACCGTCGACAGGACCAGGTGGCCGGTCAAACTGGCCTGGACCGCCACCTGGGCCGTTTCAGTGTCGCGGATCTCGCCGACCATGACCACGTCGGGATCCTGCCGGAGGATGGCGCGCAACCCGGCCGCGAAGGTCATGCCGACCTTGTTGTTGACCTGGGTCTGGCCGATGCCGTGCACGGCGTACTCGACCGGATCCTCGATGGTCAGGATGTTGCGACGGGCGTCGTTCAGCAGACCCAACCCGGCATAGAGGCTGGTCGTCTTGCCCGAGCCGGTCGGACCGGTGACCAGGATGATGCCGTTTGGTTCGCGCAGGGCGGCCTCGAACGCGGCGTAGACTTCCGGCGACATGCCCAGGTCCTGAAGCTTCAGGCCGGCCTGGTCCTTGTCGAGGATGCGCATCACCACCCGCTCGCCGCCCCGCGACGGCAGGGTCGAGACCCGGACGTCGAAGGCCCGGCCCGCGAGGGTCAGCGAAATCCGCCCGTCCTGCGGAATGCGCTTCTCGGCGATGTCCAGGCGCGCCATGACCTTGACCCGCGACACCAGCATTGGCGCGACGCGGTTGGGCAGCGACAGCACCTCCTGCAGGATGCCGTCGACGCGCAGCCGCACCAGCAGCGCGGCTTCGTACGGCTCGATATGCACGTCGGAGGCGCCGCGCCGCACCGCCTCGGCGATCAGGCCGTTGATCAGGCGGATGATCGGCGCGTCGTCCTGCGGATCCAGCAGGTCGGCCGTAGTCGGAAGGTCCTCGAGCATGCCGTCCAGGCCGGCGCCGAATTCCAGCCCGTCGGCGGCCTGCACGCCCAGACTGGCGTCGGCGTAGATCTCCGAGATGCGCCGGTCGAAGGCCGCGGTCGGCATCGACTCGACCGCCATCGGTCGACCGAGCGCGCGCCGGACCTCGATCAGGGCCCGGGGGTCGGCCCCCTCACGAAGGCCGATCCTGGGCAGGTCGTCCGCTTCCAGCAGGATGACGCTGTGCCGCCTGGCGAAGGCGTAGGGCAGCGCCGGTTCAGACGCCGCGACGCTCATCGGGGGCCGCCCTCAAGTTCTGTCCCGGACGCCGGCGGCAGCGGCTGGGCGGCGATCGGCGTCGCAGCCGGAGACGCCGACGGCGGCGGCGCGACCGGCGGCAGGGTCCGGAGGTAGTCCTGCACCAGGGCGTCGAGCGCATTGGCGCCGGTGCGATCAACCAAGGCAGGATCGCTACGGATGAAGTCGTAGCGCGGGGCGGTCACAGCCTGTGCGTCGGCCGCGCTGCGGATGATCCGCGGCCGAATGAAGATCATCAGGTTGGTCCGGCCGCCGGTGCGGGCGCGGCTCTTGAAGAGCCCCCCGAGCACCGGAATCTCGCTCAAGCCAGGCACAGCATCGACCGACATGCGCTCGTTCTCGTCGAGCAGTCCGCCCAGGACGACGATGTCGCCGTCATCGACCAGCACGGTCGTCTCCAACTCGCGCTTGTTGATGATCAGCTCGGACGAGCCTTCCGCCACCGGCCCGGCCACGGAGGACACCTCCTGGCGCAGGAACAGGGTGATCCCGCCGCCGGCGTTGATCTGCGGCTTGACCTCCAGCTGGATGCCGACGTTCTGGCGCTGGATGGTGCGGAACGGGTTGCTGTTGGCGCTGCCCAGCACCTCGCCGGTGGTGATCGGCACTTCCTGGCCGACCAGGAAGGTGGCTTCCTCGTTGTCGAGGGTCAGCACCGAGGGGGTCGACAGCAGGCGCGAGCCCGTATCCCGACGCACGGCGTTGACGATCACGCCGAAGATCGCGCCGTTGTCCAGCTGTCCCACGCCGCCGGTCAGCAGGCCGTTGGCGCCCAGAGCGAGGAGACGGCCGCGTCCCGCAGGGCGGCCAGGGTCGCGGAGTCTTCCGGCAGGTTCTTCTCGCCCGCGACAGCGCCGGCCAGGGCCAGGATGTTGGGCGCGGTGTTGGAGTAGTTGGTCACCGCGAAGGGCACGTCGCCCTTGCCGCCGCCGAGGATGAACTGGACGCCCAGTTCGCGGGCCGCCGTGTCGGAGACCTCGACCACGATCGCCTCGACCAGAACCTGCTCGCGGCGCACGTCGAGCTTGGTGATGACCTCGGCCAGCATGCGCTGGGTGTCCGGCGGCGCGCTGATGACCAGGGCGTTGGCGCCGGGATAGCGGGCGATGCCCACGCGCAGACCGCCGGCCGGCTGGACGGCGGCGGCTTCTGCGGCCGCCCGGGTTCCGTCGGTGGACGCCGGTCCTGCTCCGGCCACCGGCAGCCCCAGGAGCTGCTGCAGCACCGGCAGCATCTGCTCGGCGTTGGCGTGCTTGAGGAAGATGACCTTCACGTCGTCATTGGACCGGGCGCGCAGGTCGAGGTCTGCGATCAGCGGCAGCAGGCGGTCGATGGCTTCGGGTTCGCCGCGCAGCAGCACCGTGTTGCTGCCCTCCACGGCCACCACCGATACCGGCCCGCGCGTGGGCTTGCCGTCGGCGCCAGACAGCGCGGTGAGGCTGGTGATCACGGCGGCGACCTCGCGCGCCGAGCTGTTGCGGAGCGTAATCGCCCGGGTGCTCGAACGGTCCTGGTCGATCTGGGTGATCAGCCCCCGGATGCGGCGCACATTGTCCGCATAGTCGGCGACGACGAGAGTGTTGCCCCGCGGATTGGCGATGACCTGCCCCTGGGGCCCGACCAGCGGCTTGAGAATGTCGGCCGCCGCCTGGGCGTCGATGCTGCGCAGGCGGAAGACCTGTGTCGTGAACTGACCGCCGGCCGCGGACGGCTGGCGGGCGGCGTTCTCGGACGGCTCGATGCGGTAGGCGCCCGATCCCGTGGGCACGGCCACATAGTTGTTGGCCCGCAGCGTGGACAGGAAGACGTCGAACAGCTCGGCGCGGGTCAAGGGACCGCTGCTGCTGACCGACACCACGCCCTTGACCCGCGGGTCGATGACGAAGGTGTAGCCGGTGCTGCGCGAGACATCCTGGATGAAGGCCCGGATGTCGGCGTCCTGGACGTTGAGGACCTGCGTCTGCGCCCGGGCGTCGGCGAAGGGCGCCGCGCAAAGGGCGACCAGCAGGGCTGTGAACGCGAAAAATCTCACGGTTGGACCACGCTCTGGAGAATGCCGGCTTCGGCGGGCGGGAAATGAAGCGTGCTGCGGACACCACCGCGCGCCAGGACGACATGGTCTTCGGCGACCGAGACGAGGCGGACGTTCGGCGCGACCTCGTCGCCGACGGCGAATGACCGCTGAAGACCGTCCGGGGTCCCGATGATCGCCGAGCCCGAACCGCCGCCGCCCATCCGCACGCCGTGGAGGCGGAAGGCCTGGGTTGTGGCGGCGGTGAGAGCCTCCGGCGCGGCCCGGAAGAACGGATCAAATCGCCTGAGAATGGCGAGGCGATCCTCGCCGGCCACGGCCACCGACGGGACCGAGGCTGGCGCAGGCGCACCCACGATCCACGAGAGCCGAGCCGCCTGTACGCCGAGCAAAACGACGATGGAGATCTCCGTCGCGATCCACAGGGTTCGCTGCGGGTCGGCGACGACGTTCGACAGATCCGGCAGTCTCAAGGCGGTCGCCCCTACGGTCTGATGATAGGCCGTACTCGGAGTAGTCGGCGAACGATGCAGGTTCGTGCAGGTTTTGCGACGCTATGGTGACAGTCGGGGAAGCGCGGAAAACGGCCATGCGACGAATCCGCCGCATGGCCGGTCCAGGGTCAGAACCGCGTCGACAGGCTCACGGAGAAGCTGCGACCCAGGTCGTAGGTATTGTTGTCCACACGGCCTCCGCCGAGCTCCTGGAACTCTTCGTAGTCCTCGCCCAGGAGGTTCCGGGCCTCGACGCCGAAGGTGACGTCCTGGTCCCAGACCGTGAAGTCACGGCGGTAGGTGAAGTCGAGCATCACGCCCGGCTCCTGCACCAGGTCGGGGAAGCCGGCGCGACCGCGGGTGGTGATCCGCTCGCTCGCGTAGGTGACCAGGAAGGTCGCCTGCGAGCGGGCCGCATCGTCCTCGAAGCCGAACTGGACGTTCACCAGATGCTCCGACTGGCCCTGCATGGGATCGCCGTCGTTGACGAAGTCCTCGGCCGGGCGTGAGGAGCCGTCGACCGTGAGCGGGTAGACGACATCGCCCGATTCCACCGCGAGCTCGGACTTGCTGTAGGTGTAGTTGGCGGCGGCCAGCCAGCGCTTGGACGAGAACCACGGCGTCTCGGAGAAGAACTCGAAGTAGGTCTTCACGTCGACTTCGGCGCCGTACAGCGTCGCCTTCGGCGCGTTCAGGTAGGTGGTCTGAACCGTGCCGCCGATGTCGTTGACGATCGCTTCGACCGGCTTCTCGATGTCCTTGTAGAAGAACCCGAGCGTCAGATACTGGTCGCGGGCGAAGTACCACTCGTAGCGGACGTCGAAGTTGATCAGTTCGCTGTCGACGAGGTTCGGGTTGCCGATGAACAGACGGTCGGTGTCCGGGTCGAGGTAGGTGAGCGGCGCCAGTTCGCGGAACTGCGGGCGGGCGATGGTCTTGGAGAGACCGACGCGCAGCTGCATTTCCTCGTAGAAGTTCCAGGTCAGCGTGGCCGCCGGGAGCACGTACTGGTTTTCCAGCGGGGCGGGCGCGAACGGGACCGGGTCGCCGGCGAACAGCGCCCTGGGCGTCACGCTCTGGGTCGCCTCCTCATAGCGCAGACCGACCGTGGCCCTGACCAGCGGAATGATCTCGGCGTCGGCCTGGAGGTACACGGCCTTGATCTCGAGCGCCGCGTCATAGGCCGCGGCGCCGTCGGCGCCGCTGGTCTCGCGGATCATCAGCGCGCCCGGGCCGATGTTGTAGTCAGCGAGCAGATAGTCGACCCGCTGGCGCTGCACCTCGATCGGCAGGGCAGCGTTGAGGGCCAGGAAGCGGAACTCGCGCTGCATGGCGGAACGGTCATTGTCCGACCAGGCCACGCCGCCGCTGAAGATGACGTCGCGCTGATCAGAGAGCGCGAGCGTGTAGGACCCGTCGGCGCCGAAGCTGGCGACCTGATCCTCGACTTCGCCGAAGCGGGTGTAGTTCTGCTCCTGCGAGGCGTTGTGCAGATACTCGCCGGCCACCAGGCGGTAGCGGATGCCCTTCTCGTAGGGCGAGTTGCGCGCCGTCTTGGCGAAGGCGCCACGCCAGTCGATCTCCAGATCGCCGAAGGTGTGCTCCCCGGTCAGCTGGGTGCTGGTCAGGCTGCGCTCGAACCATTCGGTATAATCGTCACGGACCTCGGCGCCGGCCAGGTCGTCCACGCCCTCGCGGATGCGGGCTTCCTTGGTCGTGCTGTGGATATAGAGGTTGGTCCAGCTGAAGATGTGGTCGCCCATGTCGTAGCCGACGCCGAACATGGCGTTGACGACCACGTCGTTCTGGGTGGACCGGAAGGCGTAGTTGGTGACCGGCTCGATGACGCCGCCCTGGACAAAGCCGTCCTGCTGCGTGCCGGACCGCGAGCGCCAGCTGTTGTCGAACCCGGCGACGCCGAGAATGCCGAGCGTGCCGCCGCCGACCTCGAACGACCGTCCGCCGCTGATGTCGACGCTGAAGTTCACCGGCATTTCGTTCTTGCGCTGGATCAGGTTCAGCGGCGCGTTGACGAGGCTGCTGCCGATGAAGACCAGCTCATTGTCGGTGAAGTTGGCGCTGGTCAGACGTTTGCCCGACTCGATGGCGTCCTGCAGCGGCTTGGGGATCTCCCGCGTACCGTCGTCGTAGCCGAACCGGTCGGTGTCCGAGCCGAAGTAGGTGATCCCTTCCTTGAAGGTCGTCTCGGTGTTGCCGCCAACGCTGGCGGAGATCGAGAAGAACGGCTCGTTGGGAACCTTGGTCGTGCGCAGGTCGATGACGCCGCCGCCGAACTCACCGGGATAGTTGACCGAGTAGGTCTTCTGGACGCTGGTGCCGGCCAGGATGCTGCTCGGGAACAGGTCCAGCGGAACAACGCGCTGAAGCGGCTCGGGGCTGGGCAGCGGCGAGCCGTTGAGCAGGGCCGAAGAGTAGCGCTCGCCGAGGCCGCGAACATAGACGAATCGGCCGCTGACGAGGCTGAGGCCGCTCAGGCGGGTCAGGGCTTCGGCGGCGTTGTCGTCACCCTGACGCTTGAGATCCTCGACGGTCAGGAAGCTGGCGACCTCGGACGTCTCACGCATCGGCTGCGGAATGTTGACGCCAAGAACGATGAGCTCCTCGACCTCGGTTTCGGGCGCGTCAGCCGTCGGGGCGGATTGCGGAGCCTGTTGCGCCAGCGCGACGTGCGGCGCCACCAGCGCGGACGTCGCGAGCAACAGGCTGCCCAGCGTGGGGGTTAGAATCTTCATGGCGAACCTTGTCGCTAGCGCGGGAAGGAGACGGGCGGCCGCCTGAAGGCCGCCGCCCGTCAAGTCACTCAGCAGGTGGAGCCGGCGGCCAGGCCGCAGGTCCAACCCTGCCACCACGTGTCGGCAGCATCCCGCACGCCGCCGATGTAGGTCGGCAGGACGAAGTGGCTGCTCAGGCCCGTGGGGCTGGTCACCGCGACAGCGGTCTCGTTCGCGCCGTTGATGAAGGTGCTCGTCAGCGTGGAGGTCCCGGCCGGCACGTTGCTGGCGTTGGTGAAGATGCTCGCTTCGTCGTCCGCGTCCGCGTCGAAGGAGGCGGGGCAGGACAGGAACACCGAGCGGAACGTGCCGGTGGTCGCCGGCAGATTGTCCATGTCCAGGCAGGCGGCCGTTCCGCCCGTCAGGCGGACGACGCTGTTGTAGAGGTTCACGTCGGTGCCGGTGTTGAACACCAGAGCGTTGTTCGCGCCGCGGCCCACGAAGGTGACGTTCGAGAACTGCGGACGGCTGCGCGGGTTGCCGGTGGCGAGCGAGGCCATGCTGGCCTCGATCATCTTGTCGCCGCCGTTGGCGCGCTGGACGACCAGACCGAACTGCAGCGAGCCGCTGAAGCCCTGGTCGGTGTCGAAGCTGTCGTCGTCGTTGCCGGTCGCGACCAGGTACTTGCTGTTCACGTTGCCGCCGAACCACTCGAAGCCGTCGTCCGAGCTGTTGTGGACCTGGACATACTCGAAGGTCGTGCCGCTGCCGACGCCGGCCAGGGTGATGCCGTTCAGCTCGTTGTTCGGCAGGATCTGGAAGCCCGAGTGCTGGACGCGGACATAGCGGATGATGCCGGTGTTGTCGGCGTTGGCGTTGCCGCCGTAGAGGGCGTTGGTGCCTTCGACCTGGGCTTCACAGGTGGCGCTGCCGTAGGCGGTGCCGCCCGGGCAGTTGGAGATGTTGGCGCGGCCGAGCAGGACGATGCCGCCCCATTGGCCGATCGAGTCGACGCCCGTCGTACCCTCGATGCTCTGCTTGCTGGTGAAGACGATGGGCTGGGCGGCCGTGCCCTGGGCGAAGATCTGCGAGCCGCGGTTGACCACCAGGTAGTCGAGGCCGGCGGCGCCGAACAGGCGCACGCCCGGATCGATGGTCAGGATGCCCTGCTGGGCGCCGGCGATCGGCGAGGCGGCGTTGCCGCCACGGTCCTGGCCGACGTCGACCCGGCCGCTGATCGAGTAGATGGTCCCGGCGCGCAGCGGCACGACGAGGTTGCCGAGGATCTGGGCCGGAAGCTGGCAGACGCGCAGCGTGCCGCCGACGGCCGCCACGATGGTGCCGACGTTGGAGAAGCCGGTCGGGCAATCAGCCGCCGGGCCGGACCCGGTGCCGCCGCCACCACCGCCGGTTCCGCCGCCGCCGCCGCCGCCGCCGGTGAAGCCGCCTTCGCCCGGCGAGGCCACGCCATCGGCGCCGCCGCAGGCCGCCAGGGCCAGGGTCGCAGTCAGTGCAAACGCAAGCGCGCTGTATTTCTTCAGGCCGGTCATCCCAGTCTCCACCTTCGCAGTCGTTTTCACGCGGGCGGAACCGAGCGATGGCCATTGGGCCTCGCCGCCATTCAGGCTCCCCGCCTGCCCGGAGCGATTGGTAGGGTCCGAAAATGACGCCGAGCCGACGTCTGTGTGACAAGTATGCGAAGCGGCGGCGCCCCCGGAGGCGTGACGACACCTTGAAAGGTCAGGGGTCGGATGAACTCGTCGAAGCCGACTCGACCAAGTCGATGGGCGGGAGACATGCGTTAGCCTCGCGACCTGGCGGGCGGGAATCGGGCGAGACGCCGGCGGCGGGAGTCCTCGTCCCAGGTAACCCAGCGTCAGCGTGGGCCCCTGTCCACAAACCGTCTAATGAATGGCCTCGAACCCGCATAGACGGGTCCCAGGAGGTCACATCACCATGTCCGACAAGCCCGATATCCGCATGCCCGGCGAGGTCGACGCCAACTGGCTTACCGCGGTGCTGCAGGCTGGCGGCGTCGATGCCGTCGTCAAGGGGTTCACAGCCCGCGGCGTGGGGACCGGCCAGATCGGCGACAGCGTGCGCTTCACCCTGGAGTACGAGCGGGGCGGCGACACCGCGCCAGCGTCTCTGGTCGGCAAGTTCCCGGCGGCCGGCGAGGAAAGCCGGGCCACGGGCGTCGCGCTCGGCAACTACATCCGCGAGGTGCGCTTCTATCAGCAGCTGGCCCCCAAGGCGCTGATCCACACACCCCGCTGCTACTTCACCGATGTCGACGAGGCGACCAGCGCCTTCGTGCTGATGATGGAAGACCTCTCGCCCGCCGAGCAGGGCGACCAGCTGGCGGGGGTCACGCTGGATCAGGCGCGTCTGGTGGTGGTCGAGGCTGCGAAGCTTCACGCCTCGCACTGGGGCGACGAGAGTCTCGACGCCCTGCCCTGGGTGTCGGGATCGAGCGCCGCTCCGCCGAACATGGCGACCGACGAGATGGTCGGCCAGCTCTGGGCGGGCTTCAAGGATCGCTATGGTCCGCAGATGCGGCCCGAATGGGCGACGGTCGGAGACCGGATCGCATCGCGGTTCACGGAACTCGGCACGCGCCATGACGGGCCCCGCTGCCTGACCCACAACGATTTCCGACCGGACAACATGATGTTCGGCAACACCCGCGGCGGCTATCCGGTCACGGTGCTGGACTGGCAGTCCTTCGCCTATGGCGCGGGGCCGACCGACCTGGCCTATTTCCTGGCCGGCGCCCTGCCGGGGGACGAGCGCCGCGCCGCCGAGCCGGAGCTTCTGTCGCTCTATCACCAAACCCTGACCGCGCATGGCGTCACCGGCTACAGCGAGGCCGACCTTGCCCGGCACTACGGCCAGGGCGCCTATCTGCTGTTCATGACGGCCTTCTTCGCGGCCATGATCGTCACCCGCACCGAGCGCGGCGACGCCATGTTCCTGCGGATGCTGGGCGGCGCGGCCGAACACATGCTCGATCACGACCCTCTGGTCCGCGGCTGAAGGCCCGCGGAGACCAGGCCCGGTCACGGCGCGGCGATCGCCCGCACTTGTGGAACAGCGTTCGAAGCGCCTTCCTGCGAAGAAAATGACAAGCGGGAGCAGACCATGAGCGACGGATCAGTGGATCTTGGCGGTATCCGGGACGCCATCTATGCGGCCCCGCTGGAGAGCCTCGACCCGGCTCAGCCGGCGCTGTTCCAGGCCGACACCGTCTGGCCGATCTTCGAACGCCTGCGCCACGAGGATCCCGTCCACCTCACCGAGGGCGGCGAGTTCGGCCCCTACTGGTCGATCACCAAGTACAACGACATCATGGCGGTCGATACGAACCACCAGGTGTTCTCGTCCGACTTTCTGCTCGGCGGCATCACCATCGGCAGCGGTCAGGCCAACTTCGAGCCCCTGCCGATGTTCATCGCCATGGACCCGCCCCGGCACGACGTACAGCGCAAGGCCGTCAGCCCGGCGGTATCCCCCGGCAACCTCCAGATCCTCGCCCCGCTGATCCGCGAGCGCGCCGGCGCCATCCTGGACAGCCTGCCGATCGGCGAGGAGTTCGACTGGGTCGACCTGGTGTCCAAGGAACTGACGGCCATGACCCTGGCCACCCTGTTCGACGCCCCGCAGGAAGATCGTCGCAAGCTGCCCTACTGGTCCGATGTCGTGACCGCGGTGCCGATGCCCGGCGGTTTGGTCGAGACGTTCGAGCAGAAGCTGGAAGTCTTCGCCGAGTACCAAGCCTACTTCAACGAGCTGTGGAACCGGAAGGTCAACGCACCGCCGGCCGGCGACCTGATCTCGATGCTGGCGCACCATCCGGACACCCGGAACATGGCGCCGCGCGAGTATTTCGGAAACGTGGTGCTGCTGACCGTGGGCGGCAACGACACCACCCGCAACACCATCTCGGGCTCGGTGTTCGAGCTGAACCGCAACCCCGACCAGTACGCCAAGCTGCGGGCCGACCACGGGCTGATCTCCTCGATGGTCTCCGAGACCATCCGCTACCAGACGCCGCTGGCCCACATGCGCCGCACCGCCGTCGAGGACATCGAATTCCAGGGCAAGACCATCCGAAAGGGCGACAAGGTCGTCATGTGGTACGCCTCGGGCAACCGCGACGAGACGGTCATCGAGCGTCCGAACGAGTACATTATCGACCGCGAACGCCCCCGCCAGCACATCTCCTTCGGCTTCGGCATTCACCGCTGCGTCGGCAACCGCCTCGCGGAACTGCAGCTGCAGATCATCTGGGAAGAGATCCTCAAGCGCTTCCCGGAGATCATCGTGACCGGCCAGCCGAAGCGGAGCTACTCGGTCTTCGTGCGGGGCTTCGAGACTCTCCCGGTCACAATTCCCCGCCGGCTCTAGGCGCGTCGCTACTCGGGGTGATCGATCAGGTAGGCCCCGCCTGCGAACAGCTTCTGCAGCAGTTCAGGCGGAGGCTGCCCGCCCGGGTGGGAGGCGATGATGGCCGCCATGCCCCGGCCGAGGGCCCAGAGGGCGTAGGCGGCGTTCTCCTGATGCCGGGGCGGGATGCGCGCGTCGGCCTCGACGGCGGCCTTGTAGGCGAGGAACATGCGGTGCTCCGCCTCGCGCAACGTTTCGTGACGCGCCAGCAGTCGTTCGTTGCACATCAGCGAGAACAGGGCCGGTCGGGACTGCGCAAAGCTGAAGAAGGCCCGCGCGCCCGCCCGCATCGGAGACGTGAACTCCGGGTTGGTCCGGCTGTCCTCGATATCACGACGCAGATCGTCGTAGCCCACCAACGCCAGGCTGAGCAGCAACGCCTCCTTGCTGGCGAAGTAGTGGTAGATCGAGGCTAGGCCGATGCCGGCCGCCTCGGCGATGGCGCGCAGGCTGAGGTCGTCCGCACCCTGCTCGGCCAGAATCCTCGCGGCGGCGCTCAGGGCCCGGGCCTTCACACCGGAAACTTCGTGGGCCGATTGCCGGAGCGTTCGCGTCATCGGGCGACTTTTGCGCCGCGGCGTCCCGAGTCAAGGCAGCATCGATCGAGGGAACCGCGCCGGCGGCGTCAATCTCTGCACCCGTTGTTCTATAACCACGCAAAGGTTGGAGCCCCGACGACGGCCAGCCCGCCCGTCGAAGCCCTTGAGACATCCCGCCGTCGGAAAGTTGTGCATACCTCTCGTTCGAAATCGCTTGGACGGTTGCCGAACGATGTTCGAATGTTCCAGACTCCAGAGGCGCCGGACTCGGCATTTTCGCGTGGAGGACTCTGATGGGGCCTGAAGGTTCCAGCCCCGATCTGGCGTCTCGTCTGGACGAGGCGGCGCTGTGCGGCATGACGCTGGCGGTATGGGCGGACGTGCAACCGGACAGGACCGCTGTCTACGATCCCGACGGCGCCGAGCACAGCTTCGCAGAGGTCAACGCCAACGCCAACCGGCTGGTGCGGCTGCTCAGGTCGAGAGGCCTGGGCGTCGGGGACTCGGTGGCTCTGGTCTGCACCAATCGCGTCGAATTCGTCGAGGTCCTGGCCGCGACGCTCCGCTGCGGGATGCGGCTGACGCCGGTGAACTGGCACCTGTCGGCCGACGAGATCGCCTACATCATCCAGGATTGCGAAGCGAAGGCCCTGATCGCCGACGCCCGGGTTTCGACGGTGCAGGAGGCTGTCGCCCGCGCGCCGGCCATCGCGACGAAGCTCGCGGTCGGCGGCCCGATCGACGGGTTCGAATCCTACGACGACGCCATCGCGCCGTTCGACGGGGCGGACATCGCCGATCCCTCGCTCGGCAACAGCATGATGTACACCTCCGGCACCACCGGCCGGCCCAAGGGCGTGTTCCGGCCCAACCCGGCGGTGACGCCCTACGTCACCTACCAGATGCGTGGCTACGACCACCGCACCTCGGTCCAGATGTGCGCCGGCCCCGGCTATCACGCCGCCCCGCTGGTGTTCGACATCCGCGCCGCGATGGGCAGCGGCGCAGCGCTCGCCTTCATCGACCGCTGGGATTCAGAGCATGTGCTGCGCACCATCTCCGAGCGGCGTGTGACGCACTTCCACATGGTGCCGATCATGTTCCAGCGGCTGCTGGCGCTGCCGGATGCGGTCAAGGCGCGCTATCCGGTCGACCATGTCCAGTTCATCATCCACGGAGCCGCGCCCTGCCCGCCGGAGGTCAAGCGGGCGATGATCGACTGGTTCGGACCGGTGTTGACCGAGTACTACGCCGGGTCCGAGGGCGGGGCCGGCTTCCTGATCGACTCCCATGAGTGGCTGGCCAAGCCCGGCAGCGTCGGAAAGCGCCCGGCCCTGTTGCAGGTCCGGATCCTCGACGAGGCCGGCCGCGACCTGCCCAATGGCCAAGCCGGGACCATCTACCAGCAGCTGCCGCCGGGCGGGGCGTTCACCTACTTCAAGGACGAGGCGAAGACCCGGGCCTCCCGCGTCGACGACTTCTTCACGATGGGCGACGTCGGCTACTTCGATGACGACGACTACCTGTTCCTGACCGGCCGCAGCGCCGAGACCATCATCTCCGGCGGGGTGAACATCTATCCGCAGGAGATCGACAACGAGCTGGTCAAGCATCCCGCCGTCGCGGACTCGGCCACCGTCGGCGTGCCGCACGACGAGTGGGGCGAGCAGGTGAAGGCCGTGATCCTGCTGAAACCCGGCCACGACCCGAGCGAGACGCTGGCCGACGAGATTCTGGCCTTCGCCCGCGGCAATCTGGCCAGCTTCAAAGTGCCGCGCAGCCTCGACTTCGCCGCCGAGCTTCCGAGGTCCGAGGCCGGCAAGATCCAGCGCAACAAGGTGCGCGCGCCCTACTGGGAAGGACGCGCGCGCCAGATCTGACCGGGCCGGCGACGGCCTTCCACAATTGAAGAACAAGACGAACGTCCAGGAGCAGAACATGGCCGATTTTGGCAACACGGACGCGGAAGCCTTCCGCGCGGAGGCGCGGGACTGGCTCACCGCCAACTTCCCGACATCCCTCGCCGGCGTGGAGGTGGCGATGATCAACGCCACCGGACCGGTCGAGGGCGACGCGCTGCTCTGGAAGCAGCGGATGGGCGAGAAGGGCTGGGGCACGCCGACCTGGCCGAAGGAATACGGCGGCGGCGGGCTGTCGCCAGCGCAGGCCCGCATCCTGCAGCAGGAGATGAACCGCATCGGCGCCCGCAACCCGATCGGCGGCATGGGCATCATGATGTTCGGCCCGACCCTGCTGGAGTACGGCAGCGAAGAGCAGAAGCAGCGGCACATCCCGCCGATCTGCCGGGGCGAGATCCGCTGGTGCCAGGGCTACTCCGAGCCGGGCGCCGGCTCTGACCTGGCCGCGCTTCAGACCCGCGCCGAGGACAGGGGCGACCACTTCCTGGTCAACGGCCAGAAGGTCTGGACCTCGGGCGCCCAGTACGCCGACTGGTGCTTCTGCCTGGTGCGCACGGACTTCACCACCAAGCATGAAGGCATCTCCTTCGTGCTGTTCGACATGAAGACGCCGGGGGTCGAGGTGCGGCCGATCAAGCTGATCAGCGGCGTCTCGCCCTTCTGCGAGACCTTCCTGACTGACGTGAAGGTGCCCAAGGAGAACCTGGTCGGGCCGCTGAATGGCGGCTGGACGATCGGCAAGCGCCTGCTGCAGCATGAGCGCAACAGCCTGTCCGGCGGCGGCGGCTCGGCCGGGCGTTTCGCGGCGGGAACCCCGCTCGACAAGCTGGCTAAGACCTATGTCGGCGTCGACGAGAGCGGCCGCATCGCCGACCCGGACCTGCGCTCGCGGATCATCCGGCACCAGATGGAGGCCAAGGCCTTCATGCTGACCCTGATGCGCGCCCAAGCCGAGGCCAAGGGCGGCGGCGGGCCGTCGAACGCGACCTCGATCATGAAGAACGTCGGCTCCAAGGTCGGCCAGGACCGGGCCGAACTCGCGGTCGAGATCATGGGCGCCCAGGGCCTTGGCTGGGAGGGCGAGGGCTTCACCGACAAGGAGCTGGAGCAGACCCGCAACTGGCTGGGCGGCAAGGCCACGACGATCTATGGCGGTTCCGCCGAGATCCAGAACAACATCATCGCCAAGCGTATCCTTGGCCTTCTTGATCACCAGTAGGGAGCGCGCGTCATGGCCGTTCTGACCGAAGAACAATCGATGCTGCGCGACGCCGCGAGGGCGTGGGTGCAGGAAAAGGCGCCGGTTGGCGCGCTGCGCAAGGCGCGGGACAGCGGCAGCCTGCTCGGCTACGCGCCGGAGGCCTTCGCCGACATGGCCGCCATGGGCTGGGCCGGGGTCGTCGTGCCGGAAGCCTACGGCGGCTCGGAATTCGGATATCTGAGCCTGGGCTTGGTGCTCGAGGAACTGGGCCGCACCCTGGCCGCCTCGCCGCTGGCGGTCTCGTCCATGGCCGCGGCCAGCGCTCTGGTGCGGGCCGGAACCGATGCGCAGAAGGAAACCTGGCTGTCGGCCATCGCCGCCGGCGAGGCGGTCGCCGCCCTGGCCGTGGACGAAGGTCCTCGTCACGACCCGGCCCGCACCGCGCTGAAGGCCGAGGCGACGACCGCCGGCTACCGACTGTCCGGCGTCAAGGCGTTCGTCGCCGAGGGCATGGCGGCGACGGTCTACATCGTGGCCGCCCGCACCGCCGGCGCGGCGGGCGAGGAGGCCGGGATCACCCTGTTCCTCGTCCCCGCCGACGCGAAGGGCCTGACCCGGTCCGCGCGTCATCTGGCCGACAGCCGCGACTATGCGGCCGTGACCTACGACGGGGTAGAGGTCGGCGCCGACGCCGTGCTGGGCGCTGTCGGCGAAGGCTATGCCCTGCTCGAACGGACCCTGGATGTCGCCCGCATCGCCGTCTCGGCGGAGATGCTGGGCATGGCGGCCCAAGCCTTCGATGTCACGCTGGACTACCTCAAGACCCGCGTGCAGTTCGGCCAGACCATCGGCAGCTTCCAGGCCTTGCAGCACCGGGCCGCGAAGATGTTCAGCGAGCTGGAGCTGGCCCGCTCCTGCGTCGAGGCGGCGCTTTCCGCCATCGATCAGGACGCCGACGATCTGGCCCAGCAGGCGGCGCTGGCCAAGGCGGTGGCCGGAGACACGCTGAACCTGATCTCCCGCGAGATGGTCCAGATGCACGGCGGCATCGGCATGACCGACGCCCATGACGCCGGCCTGTATCTGAAGCGCGCCCGGGCCGTGGAGACCCTGTTCGGCTCGACGGCCTGGCATCGCGACCGCTGGGGCAGGATGCAGGGCTATTGACCCACAGCCCCTTTAGTAGCGTGCGGAGTTCAGCCGGACATGGATGAGCCGGCCAAGGGGGACGCGGCGGACTCGGCCGCCGCGTCCACGCCCGACGACCTGGCGACCCGCGAGGCCGCCTACGAGACCTTCGTCTGGGACAATCTGCGCCGGAACTACATCGGCAACTTCGTGCACGGCATGCTGGGCATGACGGGCTTTCGCCTGATCAACGCCCCGACCTTCATGCCGGCCTACCTGCACCTGGTCTCGGGTTCGAACACCGTGGTCGGGCTGGGCCTGGCGCTGCAGCAGATGGGCGGGATCATCTCGCCGCTGGTCGCCGGCGCCGCCATCGAACACCGGCCGAAGATCATGCCGATGGCCATCGTGCTGGGCAGCCTGGGGCGGCTGGCGATCCTGGGCATGGCGCTGACCGGCTGGTTCCTGCGCGACCAGGCGCAGGTCCTCACCCTGCTGCTGTTCGTCTTCCTGTTCGGTGTCTTCATGGGCGCCCAGCGAGTCGCCTTCACCCTGCTGATGTCGCGGGTGATCCCCATCAGCCTGCGCGGGCGGCTGCAAGCCTGGCGCAACGCGGTCGGCGGATTGATCGCGGCGATCCTGGCCTATGTGTCGGGCAAGTATCTGATCGGCGCCAACGTGCTGGGCAACGGCTACGCGACCACCTTCATCCTGGCCTTCTTCCTGACCAGCGCCGGCCTGTGGTTCCTGCAGCACCAGATCCGCGAACCGATTCCGCCGACGATTCGCGAGCCCGTCCGCCTGCGCGACCGGATGCGCGACATCCCCGGCCTGATCGCCGCTGACCGTGGCTACCGCTGGTTCCTGGTCATGCAGATGCTGGCCACCTCCGCCCGGATCGCCACGCCGTTCTACATCCTGCACGTCGGCGCCACGATGCATCTGGACGGCGCGACGCTGGGCCTGCTGTCGCTGGCCTACCTCGGCGCCGACACCGTCTCCAACATCGTCTGGGGGTACCTGGGCGACCGGAAGGGGTTCCGGGTGGTGCTGGTGCTGGCCATCACGATCTGGATCGCCTCGACGCTGCTGCTGCTGACCCTGCACGCGCCGCTGGCGGTGTTCGTCGCCTTCTTCGGGCTCGGCGCGGCGGCGGCCGGCTACATGATGGCGTCCCAGACCATGATCCTGGAGTTCGGCCACCGTGACGACCTGTCGATGCGGATCGGCATCTCGGCCACGGCGGAGGGCGTCATGGCGACGATCGGCCCGCTGATCGGCGGCGCCGTCGCCGACCTGCTCGGCTACAACGTCGTCTTCGGCGCCTCGCTGGGCCTTCTGGCGGCGGCGCTGCTGACCCTGACCGTGATCAAGGATCCGCGGCGACGCGCCATCAGGTGAGTTCCTCCGACGAGTAGCCGAGGATCTCGCGGGCGATGATCAGCCGCTGGATCTGGCCGGTGCCCTCGTAGATGTCGCTGATGCGGCCGTCGCGGAGGAACTTCTCGACCAGATGGTCGTGGCTGACCGACATGCCGCCGAGCAGCTCCATGGCCGCCTGCGGGATGGTCCTGCAGACCTCGCCGCCCTTGGCCTTGCAGACCGAGCTTTCAAGGTTGTTGGGCTTGCGCACGTCGTTGAGCCAGGCGGCGTGCAGCACCGACAGGGTGGCGGCCTCGGTGTCGGCCTCCATCTCGATCAGCCGCTGCTCGGCCGCGCCGCGCTGGTTGTAGCTCTTCTCCCAGTCGACGGTGACGCCTTCATCGGCGAGGGCGGCCTTGGCGAAATCGAGCGCGCCCTTCGCCTTGGCCACCCCGCCGGAGGCCACCGCCGGGCGGGTCATGTTGAAGGTCTTCATCACCCCTTTGTAGCCGGCCGAGCCGCCGTCCTTCGGGACGGTCTCGTCGCCGCCCAGCAGGGCGTCGCGCGGCACGCGGCAGTCGCGGAAGCTGTAGGCGGCGGTGTCCGACGAGCGGATGCCGAGCTTCTTCTCCTGGCGGACCAGCTCGAAGCCGGGCGCACCCTTCAGGACCAGGAACGACTTGATGCCGGCGCGGCCCGCCGACTTGTCGATGGTCGCCCAGACGATGGCGCCGTCGCACTTGACCCCGTCGGTGACGAAGATCTTGTCGCCATTGATCACCCACTCGTCGCCGTCCAGCCGCGCCGTGGCCTGGATGGCCTTGGTGTCGGAGCCGACGTTGGGTTCGGTGATCGACATGGCCAGGAACAGGTCGCCCCACTTGGCCTTCTGCTCGGGCGTGCCCGCCGACTGCAGGGCCGCGTTGCCCAGGCCGCTGGCCCGGCCGGCGGGCATGGCGAGGCCCAGGCCCCGGGTCACGCCGGTGGTCGAGCCGCGCGCGATGCTGACCGCCATCATGAAGGTCATCATCGGGGTGTCGCCGGGCTGGCGCTGGCCGAAGAGCGGGAAGACCTCCTCGAAGCCGCGCTCGCCTTCCAGCCGCGTCGGCGGGGTCTCGTGCTCGTGATCCTCGTAATAACGGGTGTGCCGGGAGGTCGACTCGCCGACCTCGACGACTTTGTCGAGGATCTGCTGGTCGATGGCGGAGAGACGGAAGTCAGCCATGATCGGGGCTCCCTAGACCGAAACCGGACCGTCGAGGACGGTCAGCGTGCGCGCGTTGCGAAGCCACATTTCCAGCGGCAGGTCGCGGATGAAGCCGTGGCCGCCGAAGATCTGCAGCGCGTCGTCGGCGATCTTGACCGCCTTGCGACGCACATAGTCCTGGGCCAGCACCGAGGCCTTCACCGCGTCCGGATCGTTGTGCTCCAGGAGGCTGGCGGCCTTCCAGACCATCCAGCGCATCGTCTCGCACTCGATGTGCATGTCGGCGAGCATGAAGGCGATCGACTGCTTCTTGCCGATCGGTTCGCCGAACGCGACCCGCTCCTTGGCGTAGGGAATGGCGAAGTCGGTGGCCTGGCGCGACAGGCCCACGGCGACCGCCGCCGCGCCCACGCGGGCCTGGCTGATCAGCCGCGCCGCGTCGATGCCGGCGTCGCCGCCGAGCCGCGCCGACCCGGGCAGCTCGACGTTGTCGAGCCTCAGCTTGCCCTTCGGCAGGGGTTTGAGACCCTGGGTGCCGTTCTCCGTCTCGACGGACAGGCCGGCCGTGTCGCGCGGAACGATGTAAGCCTGCACCGCGCCCAGGCCCTCACCGCCCTCGTCGCGGGCCAGGACCAGGAAGGTGTCCGCCCGGTCGCCCAGGGGGACCAGCCGCTTTTCACCGTTCAGGACAAAGCCGTTGCCCTTTCGGGTCGCGGTCGTGCGCTGCGCCTCGGCGGCGAAGCCGAACTGGCTCTCCTGCACGGCCAGGCTGGCGGCGACGGGCGTCGCGCCGGCGAAGCGCGGCAGGTGCTCTACCTTCTGCTCCTCGGTCCCGAAGTCGATCAGGGCGCTGACGAACTGGCCCGGCGCCATAATCGCCGCCGCCTGGCTGGCGCAGCCGCCGCCCAGCGCTTCCAGCGCCACGGCGTTGGTCATGCAGGAGCGGTCGCCGCCGCCCCCGCCGTAGGCCTCCGGGATCGCCGCGGCGATGAGGCCGAAGTCCCAGCCCTTCTGGATAATGTCCGCCGGCATCTGGCCGGCCTCGTCGATGGCCCGCGCACCCGGCGCCAGCACCTCGGCCGCGAAGCCCTGCAGCGCCTCGCGGATCATCGACTGCTCTTCGTTGAGCTCGAACGTGATCATTGTTGTCTCCTGCCCGACCCAAGGGATGACAGGGAGGCGGGCCTCAAGGCAAGGGGCCGCGGCGGATTCCGGCAGGAACCCGCGCGCGGCCGACCGTGTCAGTTCTTCCGGACCACGATCGTCTGGGTGTTGGTGTATTCCAGCAGGCCGTCGATGCCGTTCTCGACGCCCAGGCCCGACTGCTTGTGACCGGCGAAGCTGACCAGCGGGCTGAGGTGCTGGGTCTCGTTGATCCACACCGTGCCGGTCTGCAGCCGCTCGCCGACCGCCAGCGCCGCGTCGATGTCCGAGGACCAGACCGAGCCGCCCAGGCCGTACTCGCTGGCGTTGGCCCGCTCCAGCGCCTCCTCGATGCTGTCCACCTTGAGCAGCGGCAGGACGGGACCGAACTGCTCTTCCTGGACGATCCGGGCGTTCTCCGGCGGGTTGTCGAGGATGGTGATCGGGACGAAGTAGCCGGGCGCGGACGAGGTCTCGCCGCCGATCAGGAACGGGTAGCCGTTGGCCTTGGCGTCGGCGATCAGCTCCAGCACGCGCTGGTACTGCTGCTTGTTCTGGATCGGCCCCAGCTGGGTGCCCTGCTCGGCGCCGTCGCCCATCTTCACAGTGGCGGCGTAGTCGGCGATGGCCTTCTTGAGCGGCTCATAGACGTCCTTGTGGACGTACATCCGCTTGCTGGCGATGCAGATCTGGCCGGTGTTGCGGAAGGCGGCCCAGAACAGCTGCTCGGCGACCTTCTCGACGTCGACGTCGGGCATGACGATGGCCGCGTCGTTGCCGCCCAGCTCCAGCGTGATGCGCTTGAGGCTGTCGGCGGCGCTGGCCATGACCTTGCGGCCGGTCTGGGTCGAGCCGGTGAAGCTGATCTTGTCGATGCCGGGGTGGCTGGTCATCCAGGGGCCGAGGCTGTCGCCGCCCGAGACGACGTTCAGCACGCCGGGAGGCAGGATGGCCCGCGCCAGCTCGCCGATCTTCAGCGTTGTCAGCGGCGTGAACGGCGACGGCTTCAGTACGATTGTGTTGCCGGCCATCAGCGCCGGCGCAACCTTGAACATGGCCAGGATGACCGGGAAGTTCCAGGGCGCGATGGCGCCGACCACGCCGATCGGCACATGACGGGTGATGCTGCGGCGGACGTCGGTGTCCTCGTTGACCGTCTCCGGCAGGTCGAGCGTCGAGGCGCCCTGCAGCCAGCCGGCGCCGCCGAGCACGTCGTTCATGGCGTCGGCGTGAGGCTTGCCCTGCTCGCGGGTCAGCAGGCGCTTGAGGCCCTCGGCGTTGGCGGCGATGGCGCCGGCCAGGGCGAGCACGGCCTTGCGCCGTTCGGCGATCGGCGTCGCCGACCAGGCCGGGAAGGCCGCACGTGCGGCGGCGACGGCTTCGTCCAGCTGTTCCTTCGAACAGTCAGGCGCCTGGGCGATGACCTGCTCGTTGGCGGGATTGAGGACGTCGAACGTCCCGGCGCCGGCGACGGCCTTGCCGCCGATGGTCATGCTGTAGTCGGTGTCGAAGTCCATGGGTCGTTCTCCCTGCTCAGAGCCCCAGCACGGCCTTGGCCATGATGTTGCGCTGGATCTCGTTGGTGCCGGCGTAGATCGAGCCGGCGCGATCGTTGAGGTACTTGGGGGCCACCGTCCAGCTGTACTCAGGCCCGACCCCGTCGTTGTAGCGCGGCGGCTTGAAGCCCGGCGTCGGTCCCCCGGCCGCGACCATGTGCGGCTGGTGGACGGCGGCGTAGCGCCCGGCGGCGGTCAGGGCGATCTCGGTCAGGCGCTGGCTGAGCTCGGTGCCGACCGTCTTCATCATCGACGACTCCGGTCCGGGCGCGGCGCCGACCGACAGGGCCGACATCACCCGAAGCTCGACGGCCTCAAGGGCGTCGACCTGGATGGCCGCGTCGGCCAGCTGGCGACGCAGCGCCTGGCCTTCGCCGGTGGGATCGCCGTCGGCGTATTCCGCCTCGAGGATATGGGCGATCTTCGCCATCCGCCCCCGGAAGCCGGGCGTATAGGCGCTGCCGCCGCGCTCGAACTGCATCAGGTGCTTGGCCACGGTCCAGCCCTGGCCGATGGGGCCGACCGCGTTGGCCTTGGGTACGCGGACGTCGGTGAAGAAGACGTGGTTCTGGATGTGCTCGCCCGACAGCGAGATGATCGGCGTCACCTCCACGCCGGGCGTGGTCATGTCGATCAGCAGGAAGGTGATGCCCTTCTGCGGGATGTCCTCGCGCGAGGTGCGGACCAGGCAGAAGATCCAGTTGGCGTGGGCCGCGTGCGTGGTCCACAGCTTGTGGCCATTGCAGATCAGATGGTCGCCGTCCTCCTCGGCGCTCATCTGGAGCGTGGCGAGGTCCGACCCTGACTGCGGCTCGCTGTAGCCCTGGCACCAGAAGTCATCGCCGCTGAGCATGCGCGGCAGGAAACGCGCCTGCTGCTCGGGCGTGCCGTGGCCGATCAGAACCGGGCCGCACATGCCGATGCCCATCGGCGAGAGTGGCGGGGCGCCGGCGGCGGTCAACTCGGTGGCGAAGATGTAGCGCTGACTCACCGACCAGCCGCAGCCGCCGAACTCCACCGGCCAGGCCGGAACCAGCCAGCCCTTGGCGTGAAGGATCTTCTGCCAGGCCATCTGGGTCTGGTGGTCGCCATAGACGCTGGTCAGCCGCGAGCCGGCGAGGCGCAGCTCCGGCGTCAGCGAGGTTTCCAGGAAGGCGCGCACCTCGTCCCGAAAGGCCCGGTCCTCGGGACTCCACTCGATCCTCATCCGTCGCTCCCTGCCTGACGCGTTGGCCGCGTCTGATCTTGCGAGAACTCTGACGCCTTGCCGCAACGTCCGGCCAGAGGGTTTGTCAGGCGGGCTGTTCAGCTGCGGGACGACAGCCGTCTGGCGAGGAACTCGGCCAGCACCTCGACACGGGCCGGTCTGGGTCCACCCGGCGGCATGACCAGATGCAGCGCGATCGGCGGCGGCGACCAGTCCTCCATCACGGCCACCAGTTCGCCGGCCGCCAGCGCCGGTCCGCAGATGAAGTCCGGCTGCAACGCCAGCCCCCGGCCGGCGATCAGGGCCGGCAGCAGGGCGGTGGCGTTGTTGGACCGCATCGGCCCGTCAATCCGGATCGACGCCTCCTCACCGGACGGATGGGTGAATCGCCAGGTCTCCGGGGTCGCCAGATAGGCGTAGGCGAGGCAGCAGTGGTCGACCAGTTGGCTGGGATGCCTGGGCGTCCCCTGCCGCGCGAAATAGGATGGAGCGCCGACCAGGTGGCGCCTGATCGGCCGCAGCCGCCGGGCCATCAGCGAGGAGTCCGGCAGGGCCGCGATGCGCAGCGCCATGTCGAACCCCTGGCCGATCAGATCGACCATGGCGTCGCTGAGGTGCAGGTCGACGAAGACCTCCGGATACTCGGCCATGAACTCGGGCAGAATCGGCGCGACGTCCGTGAGGCCGAAGGACATCGGGACCGCCAGCCGCACCAAACCGCGCGGCGCGGCCGACTGTTCCAGCGCCTCGGACTCGGCCGCCTCGCCCTCGGCCAGAATTCGCGCGGCGCGTTCGGCCAGCGATCGCCCGGCGTCAGTCAGGGCCAATCGCCTGGAGGTGCGATTGAACAGACGTGCGCCCAGCCGCGTTTCGAGACGCGTGACCGCTTTGGACACGGTCGCCTTCGACAGCTTCAGATCATCGGCCACGGCGGCGAACGAGCGCAGCTCCACGACCTTGGCGAAAATCGCCAGCCCTTCGAGATCCGGCAACCTGGACATGCTGTTTTGGAAACAATGAGTTTCTGGAGTTTCTATTTATGCGCCAATCCTGATGCCTATCTTGTCATCAAGCAAGAGCGCCGGCGGTCCGGCGCGGAGACAGTACAATGATCGTGCACAAACCCTTTGAGACACTCGGCGGCGCCGACCACGGTTGGCTGAAGGCCCGGCACCACTTCTCGTTCGCCGGCTACCACGACCCCCGGAACATGAACTGGGGCTCGCTGCGGGTCTGGAACGATGACGAGATCGCCGCCAACTCCGGCTTCCCGCCTCACCCCCACGCCGACATGGAGATCATCACCTATGTCCGCGACGGGGCGATCACCCACCAGGACAGCCTTGGCAACAAGGGGCGTACCGAGGCGGGCGACGTCCAGGTCATGAGCGCCGGCAGCGGCATCCGCCACGCCGAGTACAACCTCGAGGCCGAAACGACCCGGATCTTCCAGATCTGGATCCAGCCGACCCGCACCGGCGGTGCGCCGTCCTGGGGCGCCAAGCCGTTCCCCAAGGGCGACCGCTCCGGAAAGTTCGTCACCCTGGCCAGCGGGTTCGAAAACGACAATGACGCCCTGCCGATCCGCACCGACGCCCGCGTGCTGGGCGCGACGCTGAAAGCCGGCGAGACCGTCGAGTACGTCCTCGACGCCAGCCGCCACGCCTATCTGGTCCCCGCCGCGGGTCGTGTGGAGGTCAATGGCCTGACCCTCGAAACCCGTGACGGCGCGGCCATCACCGATGAGACGTCGATCCGGGTCACCGCCCTGGAAGACGCCGAGCTCGTTCTCGTGGACGCCGCCTGAGCGGCGTCCCCCTTCCCCGATCCAACCGGAGTATCCCCGTGCCCAAGATTTTCCGTTCTCTACCATTCGGCCTACGGCCACATCGAAACCATGGCCCAGGCGGTCGCCGAGGGCGCCCGTGAGACCGGCGCCCAGGTCGACATCAAGCGCGTTCCCGAAACCGTGCCGGACGCGGTCGCCAAGGCCGCGCACTTCAAGCTCGACCAGGCCGCGCCCATCGCCACAATCGCCGAACTGGCCGACTACGACGCCATCATCATCGGCGCCGGCACGCGGTTTGGCCGGATGAACTCGCAGATGGCGGCCTTCCTCGACCAGGCCGGCGGCCTGTGGGCTCGCGGCGCCCTGAACGGCAAGGTCGGCGGCGCCTTCACCTCGACGGCCACCCAGCACGGCGGCCAGGAGACGACGCTGTTCAGCCTCATCACCAACCTGCTGCACTTCGGGATGGTGATCGTCGGCCTCGACTACGGGTTCGCCGGGCAGATGAAGCTCGACGAGGTCACCGGCGGCAGCCCCTACGGGGCGACCACAATCGCCGGCGGCGACGGCTCGCGTCAGCCCAGCGAGAATGAACTGGCCGGCGCCCGCTACCAGGGCCGCAAGGTCGCCGAGACAGCGGCGAAGCTGCACGGCTAGGCGAGCGCCACCCTGAGGCGCACGGACCGGACCCCGCCTGGCAACAGGCGGGGTTTTTCCTTGCGACGCTAGGGCGCCGCCGGGGCAGGATCCGGCTTCAGGCGAAGGCCCATATTGGCCAGCAGGTACGCCTCAAGGACCTCTGCGGTCGCCTCCCCGAAGCGCTTCCAGCTCTCCGGGGTGTCGCGCACGCCCTTGAAGTTGGCCTCGATCTGAAGGCCGCAGATCCTGTCGCCAGTCTTGCCGCCGAGCGCCTCGGCCTCACCGCCGCAGGTGTGACGGCTGGTGTTGTAGCCCCCGGCGAAGTAGCGCGCCGAGCCGGGACGCAGGTCATTGTCGGCCGGGATCGCCGGGATGCCGGCGCGGGCATACAGCGCGCCGAAGCTCGACGGACCGCGCAACATGCGGGACAGGGTGGCCCCGGGCGCCTGCAGCAGCGCGCGAATGCTCACCCGCTCCCTCAGTGACGCCTTGCCGTCCAGCTCCGCGTCGGACGCGTTCAGGTCGGCCGACCTGAGCAGATAGCCAAGTTCGAGCCGCTGAATTTCGTGGCCGTGGCCATGGATGTCCATGAACCACCCCCGGCCGCTGGTCTTCACGACCTCCGCCTTGGCGACATCAATAAAGGCGTGCCACTCGGCGAAGGCTCGCGCCGCCTCGGCGTTGCCGCACGCGGCCTCGTCCAGCGGACGGTTCGCGTCGAACTTCCGGCGGGCAAGGCGGTTGATGATCACATGGGGGTAGGTCCCGAAGCGCCGGAAATGGGCCTCCCTCATCGCCAGGACGAGCTCGGCGGTGTTGGTGTCGGTCACCAGGACCGCCTCGCCGCCGCAGGACGCCTTGCTGCGATCCGGGATGCTGTCGGGTCTCAGGGTCCCACCGTGGGGCGCCGTGAGGATCACGGGCGAGTTTCCGGGCACGTACTGAACGTAGCGGTTCGCGCCGAAATAGGTCTTGCCCACCAGATAGGTCGCCAACTCGATAGGCGGCGGCTCGGCCTGACGGGCGTTCGCCCCGCTGCTCGCCCCGAGCAGACCGCAGGCGACCATGGCGACGCCGACGCTCGCGACCCACGCCGTCCGCCTCCCCGAAACTCTCCGCATACCTGTCTCCCGCCTGGAGGTCACAAGCATCACGCCGCCCCCGCATTGCCCCGCAAGGGTGGCCGCGCCCGCGCCTCCGGAGCAACAGCAAAGAGGCGCGAGGGGTATAGCGTCACGCTATGGCGCCGTGGGCGCTCAGGCCTTTTGCAGGAACTCCCGCTTGATGCGCTTGGCCATCGACCAGCGGTGGACTTCCGACGGCCCGTCGTAGACGCGGAAGGCGCGGATATCGCGGAAGATCTGGTGCACGGGGGTGTCATCGGTCACGCCCGTGCCGCCCAGCACCTGGACGCAGCGGTCGGCGATGCGGAACAACGCCTCCGACACCGCCACCTTGGCGAGGCTGGACTCGGCGGTGCCCGACCCGTGGCCGCCAGCGTCCAGCACGCCCGCGCACCAGTCTATGGTCAGCTCGGCCTGCTTCAGGTCGATCTCGTTGTCGGCCAGCATGAAGCCGACGCCCTCATGGTCGACCAGCGGCTTTCCGAAGGCGTGGCGGCGGCAGGCGTACTCGACGGCGATGTCGTGCGCGCGCCGCGCCGCGCCCCACCAGCGCATGCAGTGGGTCAGCCGGGCCGGGGCCAGCCGAACCTGGGCGTACTTGAAGCCCTCGTTCGCCTCGCCGAGGATCTGGTCGGCGGAGACCCGGACGTTGTCCAGCTTCACCATGGCGTGGCCGCCCGGCATGGTCCGGTCGATAGTGTCGAGCACCCGGGTGATCGAGATGCCCGGCGCGGTCATGGGGGCCAGGAACATGGTCGCCCCATGGTCGGTCCTGGCCATGATGATGGCGTGCGCGGCGCCCTCCGCCCCGGTGATGAGAAGTCTTGGCGCCGTTGATGACCCAGTGATTGCCGTCCTGCACGGCGGTGGTCTTCATCATCGAGGGATCGGAGCCGGCGCCGCCGTCCGGTTCTGTCATCATGAAGGCGGTGCGGATGTCGCCGGCAGCGAGCGGTCGCAGCACCTCGTCCTTCTGGGCCGCGCTGCCGATCTTCTCGATCAGGCACATGTTGCCCTCGTCCGGGGCCATCAGGTTCAGGGCGATCGGCCCAAGCAGCGAGTAGCCGGCTGCGCGGAAGACGATCGCGATTTCCCGATGGTTCAGGCCATGTCCGCCGTACTCGACCCCGACATGCGGCGCGAGCAGCCCCTGGGCCGCCGCCTTGCGCTGCAGCTCGACGCGCAGCGCGTCGGACGGACCGTGCTTGCCGATCCGCGGGTCCTGCTCGAGGGGGATGACGTGCTCATGCAGGAAGGCGTCAACTCGGCGGGCGAGATCGTGGGCGCGGTCGGACATCGAATTCTCTCTGGGCAGGTTTACGTTGCGGGAGGAAAATTTCCTTCGCGCGACAAGGGTTTAGCGGATGAGAGCGGACACGACCATCAGGTCCCGCCGTCAATTTTACTGAGGTTGACGCAGATCAAGGCAGCGAGGCGGCCCTCCCTGCACCTTGGCGCCACAGGAGATTTCAGATGCTGCAAACCCTTTCGGCGCTCCCGCCGATCCACGTCGCCTATCTGGCCACGGCCGCCGCCGCCTTCAGCCTGTTCGGCGCCACCCTTTGCATCGTCCACGTGTGGACGAACCTCCCCAACCGTCGCGGTTCCTGAGGCTGCGGCGCAGGTCCCTGGGCCAAGGCTCCCCCGTCGCGGGTCCGGGGACCGACCCTTCTGATCAGTTCACGCGGCGCGCGCGACCGGCCCAGTAGGGTTCGCGAAGTTCGCGGCGAAGGATTTTGCCGGACGGGTTCCTGGGCAGGGCGTCGATGAAGTCCACGCTCTTGGGCGCCTTGAACGCCGCGATGCGGGTGCGGGCGAAGGCGATGATCTCGTCGGGGGTCGCCGTCATGCCCGGCTTCAGCGCCACCACGGCCTTGACCGCCTCGCCCCACTTCTCGTCGGGAATGCCGATCACCGCCACCTCCGCGACCGCCGGGTGGCCGTAGACGGCGCTTTCGACCTCGGCCGGATAGATGTTCTCCGCGCCCGAGATGATCATGTCCTTCACCCGGTCGTGGATGAAGAGATAGCCGTCCTCGTCGAGGTAGCCGGCGTCGCCGGTGCGCAGCCAGCCGTCCTCGCCGATGGTGGCCCTGGTGGCCGCGTCGAGGTTCCAGTAGCCGGCCATGTTGGCCACCGACCGCGTGGCGACCTCGCCCACGGCGCCGGCGGGCAGGGTTTCGCCCGCCTCGTCGATGATCTTGATCTCGACCCCCGGCATCGGCAGGCCCGCCGCCCGCATGCGCGGATTGCCCGCGGGGTCATGGTCCTCGGGCGGCAGGTAGACGATGGTCCCGCAGGTCTCGGTCATGCCGTACTGCTGGCAGAAGCCGCAGCCGAACACCTCCATGCACTCGCGCAGCAGGTCGAGCGGGATCGGGCTGGCGCCGTACAGGATGTACTTCAGCCGGCTGTAGTCGACCTCGCGGGCCCGCGGCTGACGCACGACGATCTGCATCGCGGCCGGCACCATGAACATCTTGCTGATGCGGTCCTGCTCGATGAAGTCCAGCACCTTGAACGGGTCGAACTCGCGGGCCACGACACCCTTGGCCCCGTTGTAGAGGCCGACGATCCCCCAGCCGGTGCCGCCGATGTGCGAAACCGGCATGGCCACCAGACTGACGTCGTCCGGGCCCCACTGGTTCCAGGGCATCTTCGCCTCGGCGGCCTGGCGACGGCCGCCGAGAATGTTGGCGTGGGTCAGCATGGCGCCCTTGGGCTTGCCGGTGGTGCCCGAGGTGTAAAGCTGGACGGCGACATCCTGCTGGGTGATCGCAACGCCGGGGCCGGTATCCGGAGCGGCGTCGCGCCAGTCGGTGTAAAGCGGGCGGCCGTCGGCGCTCTCGGCTTCCATGGCGATCACTTTCGGACGGTAGCTCAGGTGGGAAGCGACCTCCTCGCCGAGGCCGATCACTTCCGGACCGACGAAAACGATCGGCGCCTTGGAGTCCTCAATGATGTAGGCGACTTCCGGCGGGGCGAGCCGCCAGCCGATGGGGGTCATCACCACGCCGGCCTTGGCCGCGCCGATCAGAAGCTCGAAGTAGCAGTCGCTGTTCTTGCCGACATAGGCGATCCGCTGCCCCTTGGTCAGGCCCTCGGCGATCAGGGCGTTGGCGACGCGGTTGGTCAGGGCGTCGAACTGCGCGAACGTCGTCTCGCGTCCCTCGAAGGTCAGGGCGGTGGCGCCTGGCCGGGTTTCAGCGTGATAGCGGGCGATATCGCCCAGGGTCGGCATCCGGTCGAAATCGACCGCCGTGTCATTCGCGCTCATCGTCATGTCGTCCGTTCTCAGAGGCCCAGCACCAGCCGGGCCATGATGTCCCGCTGGATCTCGTTGGATCCGCCGTAGATCGAGGCCGCGCGATTGTTCAGGTAGCGCGGCATGGCGACCAGGCTGTGCTCGGGTCCCACCGGCGCTTCGTTGCTGCCCGGCTCGCGGGCCCGCGGCTGGTCGACAAAGGCATAGTAGGCGGCCGTATCGATCGCCAGACCGTCGATCTTCTGGGTCATCTCTGTGGCCTGGGTCTTCAGCATCGACGAAGCCGGACCGGGGTTCTTGCCGGACGACAGCTCGGTCATCACCCGGTGCTCGGTCATCTCGATGGCTTCGAGCGCGATCTCCAGCTCGGCCAGGCGGGCGCGGAACACCGGATCGTTCAGGAGTGGCTCGCCCAGGTCGCCGCCTTCGGCCGCCGCCATGTCCTTCAACCGGGCCAGGGACACCTTCAGGCCAGGGGCGGAACTGCCGCCGCGCTCGAACTCGAGCAGGTACTTGGCCACCGTCCAGCCGTCGTTCTCCTCGCCGAGACGATTGGCGACCGGAACCCGGACGTTGTCGAAGAAGACCTGGTTGACCTCATGCTCGCCGGCCAGGGTGATGATCGGCTTCACCTCGATGCCGGGGGTGTCCATCTCCAGCAGCAGGAAGGTGATCCCCTTCTGCGGCTTGCCCTCGAAGCTGGTCCGCACCAGACAGAACATGCGGTTGGCGAAGTGGGCGTGGGTCGTCCAGATCTTCGAGCCGTTCAGCACATAGTCGTCGCCGTCCCGTTCGGCCTTCATCTGCAGGCTGGCGAGGTCGGAGCCGGAGCCGGGCTCGCTATAGCCCTGGCACCAGTAGTCCTCGCCCGCCAGGATGCGCGGCAGGTAGAAGGCCTTCTGCTCGGGCGTGCCGTAGCGCTGGATACAGGGGCCGACCATGCGCAGGCCCATCGGCGACAGGCCCGGCGCCCGGCGCGGGCGCACTCGGCCTGGAAGATGTAGCGCTGCATCTCGTCCCAGCCGCAGCCGCCGTACTCGACCGGCCAGCTGGGCGCGACCCAGCCCTTGGCGTGCAGGATCTTCTGCCAGGGGATCGAGTACTGCTTCTCGACGAAGACGCTGGTCATCCGGCGGCCGGCGACCTGCAGATCGGGCGGCAGGTTCTCGGCGAGGAAGGTGCGGACCTCGGCCTGGAAGGCGAGGTCGGCGGCGCTGAGTTCGAGATTCATCGGGGCCTCATCAGGCGGTCCAAACGCGAAGCGCGGAGTGAGCATGACTGACCCGGCGGCAGGCTACTATGAAGTTGCCGTCGATTGACGGCGGCGGCGTAGGGGCTACCGTCTGGCCAACGAAACAAGCGGGAAGAACGCCATGCGCACGCGAGGCATCAACCATCTGGCCCTGGTCTGCAGGGACATGCGCGAGACGGTGAAGTTCTACACCGAGGTGCTCGGTATGCCGTTGATCAAGACCATCGATCTGCCGGACGGCGGCCAGCACTTCTTCTTCGACTGCGGCGGCGGTTCCTCGCTGGCCTTCTTCTGGTGGGCCGACGCCCCGCCGGCCGCGCCGGGCATCGCCTCTGTGAAGGCCTTCCCGCAGTCGCCCAAGTCGGCCATCGGCTCGATGAACCACGTGGCCTTCGACGTGGAGCCCGAGCAGATCGAGGCCTGCATCGAGCGGCTGAAGGCCGCCGGCGTGCCGCACCTGCCCGTGGTGGTGAACCATGACGACAGCCCGATGGGGGTCTCGCAGGAGGTCAACGACGGGGTCTTCGTCCGCTCGGTCTACTTCACCGACCCCAACGGCATCATGATGGAGTTCGCCGCCTGGACCCGCGCCATGCGGCCCGACGATGTCCGCCACGAGCCCAAGGGCGCGGTGGTCGAAGCCTGAGGGCTCAGGCCGCATCCACGGTGACCCGGCGCATATGCCGGCGCTGGCCGGGGTAGTCGTTCAGCGCGAAATGCCAGACCGAACGGTTGTCCCAGAAGGCGACCGAGCCCGGCTTCCAGCTGAACCGGCAGGTGAAGGCCTCGAAACGGCTGTGCTCGAACAGGTAGTCGAGCAGCGCCTTCGACTCCCGCCGGCTCCAGCCCTCGATCCGCATCGTGAAGGCCGGATTGACGTACAGCGCCTTGCGGCCGGTCTCGGGGTGAACCTTGACCATCGGATGGACGAACTCGCCGACGGCCCCTTCGGCCTCGGCGATCTGCATCGAGCCGCGCTTCTGGGCCGAGGCGCCGGTCGGGGCGTACTCGCGGCCGGCGGAGTGGACGGCGCTCAGCCCCTCCAGGGTTTTCCGCAACCCCGGCGACAAGGCGTCGAACGCGGCGGCCTGACTGGCGAACAGGGTGTCGCCGCCGTAGTCGGGCGTCTCCACCGCGTAGAGGATCGAGCCGATGCTGGGGCTCTCCAGGAAGCTCATGTCCGAGTGCCAGCCACCGCCGAAGTTGATGCGGTCGGAGGGCTCCTTGATGATCTCCATGACCTCCGGATGGTCGGCCATGCCCTTCACGTAGGGATGGATGTTCAGCGGGCCAAAACGCCGGCCGAAGGCCAGCTGCTGCTCGGGGGTCAGGGTCTGGTCGCGGAAGAAGATCACCTGGTGCTCGACCAGCGCCTTGCGGATCGCCGCGATGGTCTCGTCGGCCAGCGGCTGCGACAGGTCCACGCCGCCGATCTCGGCCCCCAGCGCTCCGGCCACGCGTCTGACGTCGATCCCGGTCATGGTCTTCTCCCCACGGTGTCCTTTTCCGCCATGTTGGGCCGGGCGGGCCGGGGCCGCAACATCAGCCACGCTTCACCGTCCGGAAGCCGACGTGGGACGTCCCCGTGTCCGGCGGGCCGGGCTGCCGGGCCGAGGGCCGGTAGCGGAAGCAGAAGTTGTCGGCGCACAGGAACGACCCGCCCTTGATCAGTTGGCTGCGCGCCGGGTCGCCGGCAGCGCGGCCATCCTGGAACCAGTCGCTGGTCCATTCCCAGACGTTGCCGGTCATGTCCGACAGGCCGTAGGCGCTGGGGGCGTAGCAACCCACCGGCGCGGTGCGGGCCTTGTAGCCGTCGTCGGCGGTATCGACCGCCGGGAACACGCCCTGCCAGGTGTTGGCGCGCGGCGCCTTGGGGTCCGGCCGCTCGTCGCCCCATTCGTAGCGCTTGCCGTCCAGCCCGGCGCGGGCGGCGAATTCCCACTCGGCCTCGGTCGGCAGGTCGCGGCCCTTCCAGCGCGCATAGGCCAGGGCGTCCTCGAACGCGACCTGCACCACCGGGTGGCGCTCGCGGCCGACAAGGTCGCTGCCGGGGCCTTCGGGATGCTTCCAGCTGGCGCCGTCGACCACCCGCCACCACAGCGAAGGATCGCCGGAGCCGAGCCCCGCCGCGCCGACGAAGACCAGCGACGAGGGCTTCAGCCGGTCGGCGGGCACGCCGGGATAGAGCGCAGGATCAGGCTGGCGTTCAGCCAGGGTGACGTAGCCGGTCGCCTTCACGAAAGCGGCGAACTGGGCGTTGGTGACCTCGGTCCGGTCGATGGAGAAGGGCCCCACGGTCACGGTGCGGGGCGGCCCCTCCTCGGCGTGCGCCCCGGCGGCGCCCAGCGTGAAGGCGCCGCCGGGCAGGCGCACCTCGCCCTCCGGAGCGGGGGACGGGCAGGCCCGGGTCGGGTCGGCCAGCGCCACGGCGGGGGCCGGCGCGCGACCGCAGGCCGCCAGCAGGAGGGTGGCGGCGACGAGCACCGCCAGCCTCACCCGGTCGCTCCGTCCAGCAGGGCCAGCGCCATCCAGGTCATGATCCGCCGGGCCTCGTCCGGCGACGCGTCCTGGTCGGTTCGGAGCCGTCGCCAGGCTTCGAAGCTGACCGCCAGTTCAAGCGCCGCCATCTGCTCGGACCGCGCGGCCAGCGCCGGGGGCGTCACCGCCAGCAGGGCCTCGCGCTGCAGGCGGACCAGCCTGGCCCGGCCTTCCCGCAGCGCCGGCGAGCGATGGCGCTGGGAATCGGCGGCGATCTGCAGCGGCAGGATCAGTTCGAACAGCTTCGCCCGGCGCTCGATCTCGGCCTCCAGGTCGCGCCGCGCGTCCCCGGTCGGCGGCGGAGGTTCCATCAGCGGCTCGACCTCGGCGGTGATCACCGCCTGCATGGCGCGATAGACCCCGTCCATATCCTCGAACAGCCGGAACACGGTGCGCAGGCCGACGCCGGCCCGCTCGGCGATCAGTTCGGCGGGCGGCAGGCCGAACCCGCCCTGTTCCCGCACGATGGAGATCATGGCGTCGACGATACGGCCGCGACTGGCTTCGGAGCGCAGCCGGCGGCCGTCGGTGGAGGTCTGGGTCTGGATCGAATCGCTCACACCCAATGAGGGCTCCTCGGCGCGCCGGTTCGCAAGCATCAAGGCGCCGGACATCGCTACAGCCCGGTGCACTGGATCAGCAATTGGCCCGCCAGACCCGCCTTGCGGTGTACGCCGAGCGCCTGGACCTCGGGCGATGTCGCGATGGCGACGAAGGCCGCCCGGCTCGGATATTCCATGATCGCGGCCACGTCCCAGAGCTCCTCGACCTCGCCGATCACCAGCGCGTCGACCCTGGCGTTGAAGTGCATCTTGCCGCCCTGGGCCTCGACCAGCGCCTTCATCGGCCCGCCGTAGAGCATGTAGGCTTCGCGCCCGGAGATGTCGGGGTGACCCGGCTCGTCGTACCGCGCGCGGTCATGGAACTTCAGCAGGTTGAGCATGACGATCGGGGCGTCGCCGCCGAGGCCGAGCAGATGCTGCAGTTGATCGCCCCTGGGCAGGACGGCATTTTCGACTTTCATGGTGCTGGCTCCTAGCGCTCGCCCTTGATGAAGGCGTCGATGACGTCGGCGATCTGGTCGGGGCAGTCTTCCTGCAGGAAGTGGCCGCCGCCCTCGATGGTCACATGCTTGCGGCCCTTCGTCCCCGGCACGCGCGCCTGGAACACAGCCTCGCCGCCATTGGTCACCGGGTCCTTGTCGCTGAACGCGGTCAGGAACGGCTTGTCGAACGCCTCCAGCACGGTCCAGGCGGCCTTGTTCTCGGCGACGGAGGCATGCTCGGGCGTGACCGGCACGAAGGTGGGGAAGATCCGCGCCGCGACCTTGTAGCTCTCGTCAGGATAGGGCGCGTCGTAGGCGGCGATCTCCTCGGGCGACAGCTCGCGCTGGGTCCCCATGTTGACGATCATCCCGGCCGGGAAGACCGGGATCGACTGGCTCATCTGCAGCCAGGTCTTGAAGCCGTCCGACATGCCCGTCCCGGTCGGCAGGCCGGTGTTGCCGACCACCACCCGCGCGAACCGCTCCGGGAAGGCCGCCACCAGCCGCAGCCCGATCAGCCCGCCCCAGTCCTGGCAGAACAGGGTGATGTCCTTCAGGTCCAGCGCCAGCAGCCAGGCGCTCATCCAGGCGACGTGGCGCTCATAGCTGTAGTCGTCCTTGTCGGCCGGCTTGTCGGAACGGCCGAAGCCGACGAGGTCGGGCGCCAGGACCCGGTGCTCGCCCGACAGCCGCGGAATGATCTTGCGGTACAGGTAAGACCAGGACGGCTCGCCGTGCATCAGCAGCACCGGCGCCGCGTCACGGGGCCCCTCGTCGACATAGCCGATCCGCAGGTCGTCCCCGTCCCCGGCCGGGACGGTCACGTAGTGGGCGGCGAACGGGAAGTCGGGCAGGTCGTCGAAGCGGTCGTCGGGCGTGCGAAGCACTTTCACGGGGGCGTCCTCCTGGCGTGATGCGCGGGATTGACCCTCGCGGAAACTAATGGCACAAATAATGCCAATATAATTCCGGCAATCAAGCGGGAAACGGAGACGGGCATGAAACGCATCCTGGCGGGACTGATCGTCCTGGCGCTTCTGGTCGGCGGCGGCCTCTACGCCGTCCGCGGCAAGCTGGCCGTGAAACTGATGGAGCGTCGCGTCGCCGAGGGCATGGCCAGCGACCTGACCAGCCGGCTGCCCGACGGCCTGCACGTCGTCATCTGCGGATCGGGCGGGCCCTTCCCCGACGGCGGTCGCGGCGCGCCCTGCACCGCGGTCATCGCCGGCAAACGCCTGTTCATCGTCGACACCGGCGAGGCCGCCGCCCGCACGCTCGGGCGCCTGGGCGTTGGCGGCGACTCCGTCGTCCTGCTGACCCACTTCCACTCCGACCACATCGACGGGCTGGGCAATGTCGCGCTGATGCGCTGGGGCGGGTCGAACCTGACCACGCCGCTGTCGCTGTACGGCGGGCCGGGCGTCGAACGCATCGCCGCCGGCTTCAACGAGGCCTATGCCTTCGACAGCAGCTACCGCACAGCCCACCACGGCGCGGACGTCATGCCGCCGTCCGGCGCCGGCATCACGCCCCGACCGATCCTGATCCCGGCCGGCGCGGACTCCGTGGTCGTGCTGGAGGAGGACGGCGTGAAGATCACCGCCTTCCGCGTCGATCACGGCCCGGTCGAGCCGGCGCTCGGCTATCGCTTCGACTACAAGGGGCGCAGCGTCGTGATCAGCGGCGACACCTCGGTCTCGCCGGTCGTCGCCGCCCAGGCGAAGGGCGTCGACCTGCTGGTCCACGAGGCGCTGTCGCCGGAACTGGTCAAGCTGCTGCAGGACGGCGCGATCCGGGCCGGACGGCCCAAGCGCGCCAAGATCATGGCCGACATCCCCAACTACCACACCAGTCCGCTGGAGGCGGCGCGCATCGCCAAGGCGTCCGGGGCCAAGGCGCTTATTCTGACCCACATCGTCCCGCCGCTGCCGCTGCGGGCGCTGGAGGGGCCGTTCCTGGGCAAGGCGCGCGACGCCTACGACGGCCCGCTGTGGATCGCCCGCGACGGCGACCTGCTGTCGATGCCCGCCGGCGGGCGCCGTTTCGCGCAAGCGTCTGCGCTGAGTTTTCAGGCCCCGGCGCTGCGCAGGTGGTGCAGGGCGATGCCCGAGGTGGTCGCCACGTTCAGCGAGTGAAGCCGCCAGCCATCGGGATCGACACCGTCCGGCAGCGGGCCAGGGTCTCCGCCGGTAGGCCTGGCCCTTCGGCGCCGAGAAGCAGGGCTGCCCGGGCGGGCGGCGCGAAGCGATGCAGGGGGGTCTCGCCGGCCGGACTGAGCGCCACTGGCTCCAGCCCGTGGCGCAGCAGCGTTGCGACCATGTCCCCCTCGACCGTCGCATAGGGCGTCGCCAGCACGCCGCCGACAGAGACGCGAATGGCCTTGCGGTAGAGCGGGTCGCAGCAGGTCGCATCCAGCAGGACCGCGTCGACGCCGAACGCCGCGGCGTTGCGGAACAGGCCGCCCATGTTGTCGTGATTGCCGATCCCGGCCAGCGCCAGCACCAGCGCGCGCGCGCCCAGACCGGCCAGCAGATCATCGGCCGACACCGCCGGCGCCCGTTCGGCGAGGGCCAGGATGCCGCGATGCAGCTCGAAGCCGGCGATGGCGTCCAGCACAGGCTGGTCGGCCAGGTAGACCGGCAGCTCGTCAGGCAGGGTCTGGAGAATGGGCTCCAGCTTCAGCCGGCGCTTGGGCGCGATCAGAACCGACAGCGGACGATGGCGGCGCTGGCCGGCCAGCACCCGCAATACCGTTTCGCCCTCGGCGACGAACAGGCCCCGGCGGCCGACGAGGTCCCGCTCACGGATGTCGCGATAGGCCTCGGTCCGGGGATCAGCGGGATCGTCGATGGCGATGAAGGTCGGCACGCGGCACCGATAGCGCCCCGACGGACCGACGGCCAGCCGTGGCGCGGCGCGTCAGGACGCGACCGGCGTTTCCCCGGCCAGGCGCCTGTTCATCTCCTCCAGCGACGCGAGCATGCCTTCCTGTGACGCGACCGGATCGGTGTCGTCCAGCAACCGGCCGATGGCGTTGCCGTAGAGCGCGCCGAGCTCGGGCCGCCAGCGGTCGCCCATGAGGTCGACGGCATGGGCGAACAGCCCGCCGCAGCGCGACAGCCGCAACATTCCCGCGGCGCCGCCGACGCCCAGAATCCCGTTGGCCAGCCAGCTGAGCCGGGCCTTGTCCGGATCCGGTTGCTCGCTCAGGCGCATGATCTCGCCGACCCAGTCCTTGACCGACTTGCGCATGTCCGCGCCCGCGTTGAGGACGACCTGCCCCCCGCGGTCCGCCGCCGTGTCAACGCTGAGGCCGTAGCGGACGTCGACGGAGTTGGCGAGCCGGTTGGTCGGCTTGAAGAAGCGTGCAGCGCTGGTCACAGTTTCACCCTCGTCGGCTTCATGAGCAAATCGATCTCGTTCTGGGACATGTTCGGTTCAACCGCCGCCCCGATCTTGAAGTTAAGGTCGTCGTGGCGGCGGCCCTTGATCCCGACCGGCGGGCCGAAGGCCTTGAAGCGACGATCCGGACCGCAGTAGCCCTCCGCCTCGACGAACAGCCGCTTGTCGCGACCCAGCCAGATAATCCGCTGCAGAAGAACCGGCGGCGTCACAGGCTTGGCGAGCACGAAGTTCGCGCCGCTATCCCGCGCCTTGTGCACCTGGTCCAGCCGCGTGCCGCTCGTCACCACCAGCACCGAAGTGGCGCGGTTGAAGTCCGGTCCCTCGCGGCGAAGCCAGCGGATGAAGTCGAACCCGGCGCCCTTGGCCAGGGCGGCCTCGACCAGGACCAGGTCGAACTCCGACCCGCTGGCCGCCGCCTTGGCGTCGCGAAGGTTGCCGACCTTGGTCTGTCGTCGCAGGTCAAAGCTGGTCAGCACGTTCGACAACAGGTTCAGGTGCACCTGGTTGTCATCGAGCAGGAGCGCTCTGGCCCGGGTCAGATCGACCTTGGCTGTAGCGGCGACGGGGCTCTGCGTCTCGTTCATCTGGCCCTCAGAAGAGGTCGAAGTCTCCGGACTCAAACACATCGTCCGGGGCCTCCTCGTCCGCGGCGTGCGCGGTGAGACGGATGGCCATGTCCTGAAGCGGAATGGCCCCCAGCGCTGCGGTCAGGTCCACGGCGGGATCGAACGCTACTGCCGCCACGACATGGCGGATGAAATGGGTCAGAACGCCCAGGCGCTGGGAGACCAGGTCGAGAGTTTGAAGCTCCCGCACCAGGACCGCGTCCAGATGGGCGGCGTGTTCGGGCACATGGCAGATGTTCTGCACCCGAAGCAGATGCGTCTCGAGCAACGCCAGTTCGTGGGCGACGCCTTCGAGCGTGCCGCCCAGGCCGTGAGGCGAATTCGCAGCTGGACGCGCGACGGCGGACATCAAAACAGCTCCAGATCGCCGGTGTTGTCGGCCGGCGGCGGAACCGCCAGCTTGCGCTCGCGGACGAACACCGACGGATCGGCGTCGGTCAGCAGACGCTGCATGGCCTGGCCGGTGGTGGGGCGATAGCGGATGCGCCGGGCGCTGGTGCCGCCGGTGTCGCCGCCGATGACGGCGATGCCTTCGGCCTGCAGGAAGCGCTTGGCGAAGGCGGCGTTCTCGGCGCCGATGTTGCGGAGACGGTCGAACATGCTGGCGCCGCCGAACAGCTTGGCCTCCAGCCGGTCACGACGGGCGCCGGCCCGCAGCAGGCTGTTGATCAGGATTTCCATGGCGTTGACGCCGTAGCGCTTGGCTTCTTCGACATCGCCGCTGCCGTCGCCGTCGGGGAGGAGGAAATGGTTCATGCCCCCCAGACCCCGTTCGGGATCCCGGATGCACGCGGCGATGCACGAGCCGAGCACGGTGCTCATCACCACGTCCGGAGAATCCGACACATGGTGCTCGCCCTGCCCGACATGCAGCGTCCGCTCGCCCGTTCCGTCCAACCCAATGCTCATGTGAGTGCGCCGAACACGCCTTCGATTTTCTCTTTCAACACTTGAACCGTAAAAGGTTTCACCAAGTAGTTATTGACGCCGAATTGAACCGCCCTTTGCACCAGGTCGGAGTTGGCGCGGCCGGTCAGCATGATGAAGGCGATCGTCTTGAACGGCGGGTGCGCGCGCACGGCGCGCAGCAGGCCCAGGCCGTCCAGCTTGGGCATGTTGTAGTCGGAGATCACCAGGTGAGCCGGCTGGGTCAGCAGCATGCGCAGGGCGGCTTCGCCGTCCGGCGCCTCGCGGATGTCCTTGAAGCCAAGCTGCTGCAGGCCCGAGCGGACCAGCGTGCGGATCGTCATCTGGTCGTCGACCACGAGGACTGAAATGGCGGAGGCGGCGGGCATCTCGTCTATCCCTCGGTAGACACGGCACAGGCGCTCAGCAGGTGAGCTCCGATGCGCGTGATGGGGTACTGGCGCTCCACAGCGCCGATTTCGAAGGCCGCGCGCGGCATGCCGTAGACGACGCAGCTGGCTTCGTCCTGGCCAAGGGTCCGGGCCCCCGCCTCGCGCATGGCCAGCAGCCCCTTGGCGCCGTCCCGGCCCATGCCGGTCAGGATCACGCCGACGCTCTTGCCGCCGACCGCCTTGACGACGGATTCGAAGAGGACGTCGACGGACGGCGCGTGGCCATTGACCGTCGGGCCCTCGCGCAGGCGGCAGCGAAGCTGGTTGCCCGTGCGCTCGACGGCCAGATGCCGCTCGCCGCCCGGCGCCAGGAAGACGCGGCCGACCTCGAGGAGATCGCCGTCCTCGGCTTCCGTCACGGTGGCGCCCGAGCAATTGTCGAGGCGCTTGGCGAAGCTCTTGGTGAAGGTCGCGGGCATGTGCTGGGTGATCACGGTCGGCGGGCAGTTAGCCGGAAAGCCGGAGATGACCTGGATCAGCGCCTCGACGCCGCCGGTCGACGATCCGATCGCCGCGATATTGCCGTTGGGGCGATAGACGCCCTGGCTCGCCGCGCTCGGCCGGGGCGCGTCGCCCAGCGGCCGCAGTCGGGACCGGGCGGCCGCCTTGACCTTCTCGGCCAGGGTTCCGAAAGCCAGGTTGGCGTCGATGCCCGGACCAGGCTTGCCGACGCAGTCCACGGCGCCCAGCGCCAGGGCCTCGATCGTCGTGTCGGCGCCCGCCTGGGTGAGGGTGGAGATCATGATCACCGGCGTCGGGCGCAGGCGCATGATCCGTTCGAGGAACTCGATGCCGTTCATGTTCGGCATCTCGACGTCGAGGGTCACCACGTCGGGGTTCAGCCGCTTGATCGCCTCGCGGGCCTCCAGCGGATCGCCGGCCGAACCGACCACCTCGATCTCCGGGTCGCGGCGCAGCACGGCGGCGATGACGCCGCGCATGGTGGCCGAATTCGTCGACGATCAGGACGCGGACGCTCACAGCTGCCCGGTCTTGTAGACCGTCAGGCCGTCGCTGGTCAGCCGACCGCCGTCGCCGGTCACGCGCTCGGAGTGGCCGATGTAGAGCCGGGCGCCGGGGTTCATCACGTCGATGAACTTGCGCCAGACCTGCTCCTGGGTGGCGTCGTCGAAGTAGATCACGACGTTGCGGCAGAAGATGACGTCGAAGCGGCCCTTCATCGGCCAGGGCTTGATCAGGTTCAGCTCGCGGAAGGTGATCAGTTCCTGGGTCTCGTCCGACATCCGCCACATGTCGACGCCGGCGTCCGGCGCCTTGCGCAGATGCTTGCGGTCGCCGGCCGGAACAGCCTCGAGGGCTTCACGGCTGTAGACAGCCTCGCGCGCGGTCTGGACGACGTTGGGATCGATGTCGGTCGCCAGGATTCTGACGTCGTAGCGCGCCGCGTCGGGAAGCGCGGCCAGCACGCTCAGCGCCATCGAATAGGGTTCCTGCCCGGTGGAACAGGCGGCCGACCACAGGCGAACGCGGCCTCCGGCCTTGGCCCTGGCGGCCAGGATCGGCATGACGGTGTCACGCAGATGGTCGAAGTGATGCGGCTCGCGGAAGAAGCGGGTGACGTTGGTCGTCAGGGCCGCCAGCATCGCCTGGCGTTCGTCGACCCCCTGCTGCCCCTGGATGAGGGCGCAGTAGTCCCGGAAGCTGGACATGCCCAGCAGGCGCAGCCGCTTGGCCAGCCGCGAGTAGACCAGCGTCGCCTTGGTGTCAGGCAGGTAGATGCCCGCGTCGCCGTGCAGGACCGCGGCGATCGTCCGGAAATCCTCGGTCGTGAAGGCGAACTCACGGCCGGCGTCCCTGGGTGCTGTTGTGGCGAGTTCTGCGCCGGACATCGGGTTCAGGCTGCCTCCGCCTGATGCGCGTCCAGGACCAGGCTCAGGTCGATCAGGCTGATCATCCGGCCTTCGAGCGCGATGAGGCCCTTCACGAAGCTCTGCATCTGGTCGCCGGCCAGGTCGGGCGTCTTCTGTACGGTGTGGTCGGCCGTCGAGAGGATGTCGCAGACCGCGTCGACCAGCAGGCCGACGATGCGACTGCCGATCTGGACCACGATGATGACGTGGCGGGCGGTCTCGACCGCCGTGCCCAGACCCAGACGGTCGGCCAGGTCGATGACCGGCAGCACCGCGCCGCGCAGGTTGATCACGCCCCGGACGAAGCGTGGCGAGTGCGGCACCGGCGTCGCCGGAGTCCAGCCGCGGATTTCGCGCACGGCCATGATGTCCACGCAGAACTCCTGCTCGCCGATGCGGAAGGAGATCAGTTCGCTGCCGTCGCGGCCGGCGAGGGAAAGCTCGGTCATGGTCGTCATCCAGTCATGGCCAGGGTGTCGGCGCGGGGCGGCGCCTTGCGATGGGCCGTCACCAGCCCGTCGATATCGAGGATCAGGGCGACGCGGCCGTCGCCCAGAATGGTGGCGGCGGCGACGCCGTCGGTCGGCTTGTAGTTGGTCTCGAGGCTCTTGATCACGACCTGGCGTTGGCCCTGGATGTGATCGACCATCAGGGCGACCTGGCCCGCCACGTCGCTTTCGACCAGCAGGGCGACGCCCTCGGTCGGATCGAACTTCGACTTTCCGAAGCCCAGCGCCGCGCCGGTATCTATGAGCGGCACGAAGGCGTCGCGGATCTTGAGCACGAAGTTGTTCGGCCCCAGCGGCCGGACGTCGCCGGCGCGCGGCTTGAGGCTTTCGATGATCGTGGTCAGCGGCGCGACCAGGGTCTGATCGCCGACGGTGACCACCATGCCGTCGAGCACCGCCAGCGTCAGCGGCAGACTCAACGAGAAGCGAGAGCCCTGGCCGGGGGTGGAGATGATGGTGATCCGGCCGCCGAGCGCCTGGACCGACCGCTTGACCACGTCCATGCCCACGCCGCGGCCCGAAATGTCGGACACGGCCGCGGCGGTGGAGAAGCCCGGCGCGAAGATCAGGTTGTCGATCTCCTCGTCCGTCATCTGGGCGTCGGCGGAGATGAGGCCCTTTTCAATGGCCTTGGCCTTGACCCGGACCCGGTCGACGCCGCGTCCATCGTCAGACACCTCGATGACAATGCGCCCGCTGCGGTGGGCGGCGGTCAGGCGTACGACGCCCTCGGCCGGCTTGCCCGCCGCCTCGCGCTCGGCCGGGGTCTCCAGGCCGTGGTCGATGGCGTTGCGGATCATGTGGGTGATCGGGTCGGAGAGCTTTTCGACCACGGTCTTGTCGACCTCGGTCCCCTCGCCTTCGGTCACCAGGCGGACCCGCTTGTGGGTCGCTTCGCCGACTTCGCGAACCAGGCGCGGCATGCGCTGGAACACCGACTTCACCGGCTGGGCGCGGATCGCCATAACGCTGTCCTGGATATTCCGCGTCAGGAGTTCCAGGTCGGTGATCGCCAGGTTGACGTCCGTCGCCTTGCCGGCCCCGCTTTCCATGACCCGCTGGGCCAGCATGGCCTGGTTGATGACGAGTTCGCCGACCAGGTTGATCAGGCGGTCGACCCGGTCGAGATCGACGCGAATGGTCTGCGGTGGCGGCGGTGCGGCCGGAGCGTTGGCGGCGGCCGGAACCGGCGCCTGCGGGGTCCGCGCCGATTGGGTCAGTTCGTCCACGTGCGGCGCCAGGTCCATCAGGTTGAAGGGCTTGTCCGGCGCGGGCGTCGGGGCGACGGGGGCGACGGGGGCGACGGGGGCGGCGGCGACAGGCGCTTCCACCGCAACCTGCATAAGCGAGGACAGCAGGTCGGCGGGCTCTTCAGCCGGCGGCTGCGGGTCGGCGACGCCCGCCAGCAGCGCGGCGATATCAGGACCGGCGGCGGCGTCACCCTCGCGCACGATCTCCAGATCGCAGTCGTCGTCGACGAAGGCGAAGGCGTCGCGGATGTCTTCCTCGGCGACGCTGGCGGGCAGCCGCACCGTCCAGCCCAGATAGGCGCCGGTAGGATCCATCTCGTCGAGCGTCGGCAGCGCCTCGTCGTTCACGGTGACGACCGCCTCGCCCAGGCTGCTCAACTCGCGCAGCACCAGGGCGGAGTCATTGGCCTTGGCGTAGAGGGAGGCGTGCGGGGCGAAGTTGACGACCCAGCCGCCCGCCTCGTCGTTGGCGACAGGCTCGCCGGCCGGATCGGCCGCGGCGCTGGCCAGCAGGGCGGAGATATCGAAGTCGGCCGCCGGCTCCGCCGACGGCAGGTCCAGCGAGATCATCTGCGGCTTGAAGTCGATGCCCTCGATCTCGTCCGGCTGCGGCTCGTAGGCCGCGGCCGACGAGCCGCCGATGGTGTGCGACATGATCGCCGCGGCGATCTGTTCGGAGCGCGCCTCGTCGACTCCGCCGCCGTCGCGGGCGGCGCTGACGTGGTCGGCCAGCATGTCGGCGGCGCGGAGCAGCGTGGCGACCACCGCTTCGGTCGCCTCGACCTGGGACGACCGGATCTGGTCGAGCAGGGTCTCGAAGACGTGGCTGAAGCGCACGAGGGGATCGAGGCCGAAGGCCCCGCCCCCGCCCTTGACCGAGTGCACCGCGCGGAACACCGAGTTGATCGTCTCGGAGTCGGCGGAGCCCTGCTCCATGGCCATCAGGCCTTCCTCGAGTTGCGCGAGAAGCTCGTCGCACTCGATGAAGAAGGTCGTCCGGATGGCGTCCATCGGATCCATGGTGGAACTACCCCTTCAGGCCTTAGGCCGCGACCCTGCGGATGGCTTCGATCAGTTTGACCGGATCGAACGGCTTGACGATCCAGCCCGTCGCGCCGGCGGCGCGGGCCCGGGCCTTCTTCTCCGGCTCGCTCTCGGTGGTCAGCACCAGGATGGGCGTCGTGCGGGACGCCCCCTCGGCGCGCACCGCCTCGATGAAGCCGAAGCCGTCGAGTCTGGGCATGTTGATGTCGGTCACGATCACGTCGGGACGCTCGGTCTGCAGAACTTCCAGTCCATGCACGCCGTCCTCGGCGGTGATGACCTGATAGCCGGCCTGGCGCAGGGTGTGACCGAGCATCTCGCGGATGGTTCGGGAATCGTCGACGGCAAGGATCGTCAGGCTCACGGGAGGCAGTCCTCTTGCGTGCGGGTCCAGTCTGCGGCGCCCATCAGGGCCAGACCGTTCTCGAATGCGGGTGAAGCGTTGGTAAATGCGAACGGCTGGCCGTCCGCGTCCCAGGTCAGGCGGGCCGAGGCCAGCACCTGGAAGCACGGCCCGCTCAGCCGCTCGACGTCGGAAGCGTCGATGGCCAGCGGCGATCCGCGCCGGGTCAGCAGGAGGTCGCGCAGCGGCGCCGCCTGGTCGAGGCTCAGGTTGGACCCGAGCTTCAGTGGTTCAGATTCAGAGATCACCCCCGCCCCTTCCTTCTAGATCGCTTCCCGGCCCTGCGGCGCGGACCGGCAGCAGCGGGACGTCGAGAACAGACGCCTCGCATTCTGGCGCGTGAGTTGATCAATCTGGTTAACGGCGGAATTTACGGCGCTCCGGCCCTCGCGCCCCGCCCGCCCCGGGGCGACGCCCTGCGTCCGCGCGACCGTGGCGACGGGATTCAACGGGATGTGGCGAGCCGCCGGCGTGACCGGGCGCGCCCGAAGGCCTGCCCCCCCGCCGCGTCCATCCGCGATCACCCGTGAAAACTGCATGCCCCGACGCCCGCACCCTCTTCGTAAAGGCATCGCTCCCAAGCTTCGGAAAATATTTGGTTAAGCCGGAGAATGGCGGCAGAGGCGCATCGATGGTCTTCGGACGGTTCGACGGAGTCTCCGGCGCGGCCGGAAACTCAGATTCGACTGTCTCCCGCCATGACCAGCAAGGCCTCGCAGGGACTGTCGGAGCTGCTGACCAGCGCATAGCCGGCGCGGGCGTCGAAGTAGACGCCGTCGCCCGCGACGAGATGTAGCGGGGCGTAGAGTTCGGAATGCAGCGCCAGAGCGCCTTTGAGCACGCTCAGCCAGACTTCGCCGTCGCTGTAGCGAAAGCCGCCCTGGGCCTCCACGGACCGGGCCTCGACCCGGCAGTACACGGGCGTGAGGGCCCTGCGGATCAGGTCGGCGGCGCCGATCCGGCCGGGACCCCAGGGCAGGTCGGTCGCCTCGCCTTCGCCGGCCCGCACCACCGCCCGCCGGCCGAGCGCGACCGGCGGAGACGGCGAGCGCGTCGAAGCGCCCAGCATCCCGTCCGCCTCGGCGCCGATCAGGCGCGCCATGTCGATATCCAGGCCCTTGCAGATGCGCAGCAGGTTCTCGTAGCTGAGAGACGTCTGGCCCAGCTCGACCTTCGACAGGGTCGACAGCGGCACGCCGGAGCGTTCGCTGAGCTGGGCGAGCGTCCACCCGCCCGCCAGCCGGAGCTTGCGGATGGCCAGACCCGCCTTTGCCGAGAGACGCGAACTCATTCAGCCTATCAATCCAGAAACTCGCCCGGCTGGTCACTGATCATGAGTCGGTGACGGTCCAGATGGCCCGCGGGCGCCTAATGGCGCCTCACTATCGCGGCGCCAGCGCCTGTTCGAAGACCACCGCGGCCAGCGCGCGCGCGGGTCGGAAGAACCGCCAGAGAGAGGCCGGCGACGACGGCGACGGCGGCGATGCGGATCATGGCTGACTCCCTAGAGCCCCTGGGTCTTCTTCCAGGCCTCGTAACGACCCCTGGTTTCATCGTTCGCCGGATAGAGCCCCGGCAGCGGGACGCCGCGCTCGACCTCCGAGACGATCCAGCCCTCCAGGCGCTCCTGTTCGACGCCCTCCGCCGCGACCTGCTCGACGATGTCGGCGGGGATGACGACGGCGCCGTCCTGGTCGGCGACGATGACATCGTCGGGGAAGATGGCGACGCCGCCGCAGGAGACCGGCTCCTGCCAGCCGACGAAGGTCAGGCCGGCGACCGACGGCGGCGCTGCGACCCCGGCGCACCAGACGGGCAGGCCGGTGGCCTTCACGCCGACCGCGTCGCGGACGACGCCGTCGGTGATCATGGCGGCGACGCCCCGCTTGACCATCCGGCCGCAGAGGATGTCGCCGAACACGCCGGCGTCGGTGCAGCCCAGGCCGTCGATGACCACCACCACGCCCGGCGGTATGTCCTCGATCGCCGCGCGGGTCGAGCGGGGCGAGGCCCAGGAGGCCGGCGTAGCGAGGTCCTCGCGGGCCGGAACGAACCGCATGGTGAAGGCCGGGCCCGCCACCCGGCCGTCGGCGGCGGCGTAGGGCAGCGCGCCGCGCAACCAGACATTCCGCAGGCCCTTCTTGAGCAGGATGGTGGTCAGGGTTCCGGTCGAGATGGTCTCGAGCGTGGCCTTGAGCTTGGGGTCGAGGGACATGGCGCGGGCTTTCTCAGGCAGAGGAGAAATCAGATGGAGGCGATCTGGCCGCCGTCCACGCGGACGGTCGAACCGGTGACGTAGGAGGCGCGGGTCGAGGCCAGGAAGGCGACCACATCGGCGTACTCGCGCGGATCGCCGTAGCGGCCGGCCGGGATGGCGCCCAGGCTAGACGCCTCGACCTGATCGACGGAGCGGCCTTCCCGCTCGGCCCGCTTCTCGTCCAGGAAGCGGGTGCGGTCGGTGGCGATGCGGCCGGGCACGACGATGTTGCAGGTGACGCCGTCGCGGGCGACCTCGCGAGCCAGGGTCTTGGACCAGCCGACCAGCGACAGGCGCAGGGCGTTGGAGATGGCCAGGTTGGCGATCGGCGCGATGATCCCCGAGGAGGTGCTGGTGATGATCCGGCCCCAGCGCCGGGCGATCATGCCGGGTAGAACGCGGTCTGTCGTGGCGATCACCGAGGCGACCATGGCCTGGAACTGGGCCGTCCACAGCGCCGGCGACTGGCCCGAGGCCGTGGTCGGCGGCGGTCCGCCGGTGTTGTTGATCAGGATGTCGACCGTCCCGAGCGTGGCTTCCACAGCCCCGACGTTGCCGTCGATCACCGACAGGTCTGCGAGGTCCCAGCGCACCGGCAGCGCGCGGACGCCGAGCGCCTCGATCTCGCCGGCCAGGGCCGCCAGGGCGGCTTCGTTGCGGGCGGCGACGGCGACGTTCACGCCTTCGGCCGCCAGGCCCAGCGCGATGGCCCGGCCCAGGCCGCTGGAGGCGCCCAGCACGAGGGCGGTCTTTCCGGAAAGTCCAAGGTCCATGGTTCAGCTGTCCTGGGCGGCGCGGCTGTCGAAGCGGGCCAGCCGGGCGAGGAGGTAGTCCACCTCGGCCCGGGCCTTCTCGCTCAGCGTCGCGGCCGGCTTGCGTTGATGGTCGCTGGCGATGACGCCGCGCTTCCTGAGGATGTACTTGCGGACCGCCAGCCCGACGCCCTGCTGATGCTCGTAGCGCAGCAGCGGCAGGTGGGCGTCGAACAGGTCGTGGGCGGCGTCGCGGCGCCCGGCCCGGGCGTGCTCGACCAGCTCGACCAGCATGTCGGGGAAGGCGTAGCCGGTCATCGCGCCGTCAGCGCCGCGTTCGGTCTCGAAGTCCAGGAACAGCCCGCCGTTGCCGCACAGGATCGAGATCGGCCGCATTGATCCGTCGGCCTCGAACCCGCGCAGGGCGGTGATCTTCTCCAGCCCCGGCCAATCCTCGTGCTTGAGCATCACGCAGTTCGGATTGTCCTGCACGATCCGGCGAATGACGCCGGCGGTCATCTGGACGGTCAGGGCCAGCGGGTAGTCCTGCAGCACCCAGGGCGTGTCCGGGCCGATGGCCTCGGCGGCGCCGGCGAAATAGCTCACGATCTGGTCGTCGGTGCGCAGGTTGGGCGGGGAGCCGATCATCACCCCCGCCGCGCCAACGTCCATGACCGCCTTCGCCAGCGAGCCCATGGCCGCGAAGCCGGGGGCGGAGACGCCGACGACGATCGGCAAGGCTGTGCGCTTGATCACCCGCGTGGCGAAGGCCAGGGCCTCGGCCTGGTCGATCTTGGCGCCTCGCCCAGGATGCCCAGGATGGTCAGGCCGTCGACCCCGACGCCCTCGTAGAAGTCGACCATGCGGTCGACCGAGGCGTCGTCGATCGCTCCCTCGGGGGTGAAGGGCGTCACGGCGATGGCGTAGACGCCCCGCGTGGATGCGTTGAACGACATGGCCGGCGGTCTCAGTTCACGGGTTCGAGGGCTTTGGCGACGCCCTCGCGCCGGGAGTCCGCGCCGCCGACGAGCCGGCCGTCGACGACCAGCACGCCGTGGATGCCGCTCTCCTCGCCGGCCCCGCGCTTGACGTCCACGCCCCGGGCCTTGAGGCCTTCCAGCACGCCGGGCGCGAACTTGTGGGCCTCGCCGTTGAAGTCCGGTCCCCGGGCCACGAGGTTGGGCAGGTCCATCGCCTGCTGCATGGGCAGCTTCCAGTCGAGGACGCCGACCAGGGTCTTGGCGACATAGGCGGGGATGGCGTTGCCGCCGGGCGAGCCGACAGCGCCGACGAACCGGCCCTGCTTGTCCAGGATGATCACCGGCGTCATCGAGGACCGGGGGCGCTTGCCGCCGGCCACGGCGTTGGCGGCCGGCGCGCCGTCCTTCTCGAACGGATCGAACGAGAAGTCGGTCATCTGGTTGTTCAGCAGGAAACCTTCAACGACGCGGCCGGACCCGAAATAGGTCTCGACCGTCGTGGTCATCGAAACCACGTCGCCGTCCTTGTCGACGATGACGAAATGGGTGGTGCCGGCCGGTTCTTCGGTCCTGTCGGCGCCCGCTATCGCCGCGCCCGCCGGCTTTCCGGCCCGGGGGGCGTGGCCGAGGCGCGGTCGCCGATCAGGCGGGCGCGCTGGTCCAGATAGGCCGGATCCAGCAGGCCGGCGACCGGCACCTGGACGTAGCGCGGATCGCCGACATAGCGGTCGCGGTCGGCGTACATCACGCGGCTGGCCTCGGCGAACAGGAACCAGGCCTGAGGGTCGGCGGGGCCGCGCCTGTCGATGTCGGTGCGCTCCAGCAGGCCCATCAGCTCAAGCAGGCCGACCCCGCTGGCCGGCGGTGAAGGCACGCAGATGATGTGGACGCGATAAGGCTTGCAGAGCGCCGGGATCTGTTGGGGCCGATAGGCGGCCAGATCGGCCAGGGTCATCTTGCCGGGGTAGGGCGCGAGGGTGGTGCGGGCGACGATCTTCTCGGCGATCGGGCCGGTGTAGAGCACCCCGGCCCCCTCCGCCGCCATGCGGCGCATGACGCCCGCGTAGGCGGCGTTGCGGTAGATGTCGCCGGCCTGCAGCGGCGTCCCGTCCGGCCTGGCGAACAGCGCCCGGGCGTCGGGGGTCCGGTCGGTAGCGGCGTAGCGCGCGATCTGGTCGGCCATGCGCGGCGTGATGGTAAGGCCCTGCTCCGCCACGACGGCGGTATCCTCGAACAGCGTGTTCCAGGGCAGCCTGCCGTGGCGCTTCTGAACCGCTTCCAGCATGGCCATGGCGCCGGGGACGCCGGTCGCCCGGCCACTGCGCATGGCGTCCGGCCGCTTCAGCGGCGCGCCGTCGTCGTTCAGGAACATGGTCGGCGAGGCGGCCGCCGGGGCCGTCTCGCGGCCGTTCCAGGCCGTGACCTCGCCGGTCTGGGCGTCGTAGTGCATCAGGAAGCCGCCGCCGCCGATGCCGCTCGACTGCGGCTCGGCCAGGCCGAGCATGACCTGCACGGCCACGGCCGCGTCGGCGGCGCTGCCACCCCGGCGCAGGACGTTCAGCCCGACCTCGACGGCCATCGGATTGGCGGCGGCCACGAAGCCGCCGGACACCGCCGGCGCCTCGGCGACAGGCGCGGCCGGCGCGACCTGTGGGGTGGTCGCGCCGACCGGCCCGGCCGCCAGGATCGCGGTGATCGCGAACCCGGCGACGGTCCTGCGCAGCAGCCGGTTCACGGCGCCACCGCCAGCGCGCCGGGACGGCGCGGATCAGCGGCGCCCAGGAACAGGCCCTTGTCGATCATGATGGACTGGGCGCTGCCCATCGTCTCGGCGGTCTTCACCGGATGTCCTTTCGCGCGGAGCGCGGCGACGGTGTCGGGATTGAAGTTGGGCTCGACCTCCAGCGTGTCCGTCGCCGCCTGGAAGATGCGGGGCTGGTGGGTGGCCTCGGCAACGTTCAGATCGAAATCGATGACGTTCACGATGACCTGCAGCACCGTGTCGATGATCGTGCTGCCGCCGGGCGTGCCGGTGATCAGCCAGGGCTTGCCGTCCTTGAACACGATGGTCGGCATCATGGTCGACAGCATGCGCTTGCCCGGCGCCATGGCGTTGAGCGGCGCCGGCCCGCCGTCCTCCGCCGCGTCGAACGCCTGCTCGTGGCTGTAGTTGTTCATCTGGTTGTTGAGGACGAAGCCGGTCCCTTCGACCATCACGCCCGACCCGAAGTCGGCGCCCAGGGTGTAGGTCGTGCTGACCACGTTGCCGGCCGCGTCCGCGACGCTGAAGTGGGTGGTGCTGGGGCTTTCGTACTTCCAGGGATCGCCGGCGCCGAGCGCCTTGGCGGGCTTGGCCTTGTCCGGATCGATCAGGCTCGCCCGCTCAGCGCCGTAGGCTTTGGACGTGAACCCCTTCAGCGGCGCCTTCACGAAGTCGGTGTCGCCCAGGAACCGGTACCGGTCGGCGTAGGCCAGCTTCATGGCCTCGGCCATCACATGCAGCGCGCCCGAGGACCCGGCCCCGCCGAGCGCCTTGAGGTCAAAGTGCTCCAGCACATTGAGCATCTGCAGCAGGGTGGCCCCACCGGCGCTGGCCGGCGGCGTGGTCGCCACCGTGTAGCCGCGGTAGGTCCCCATCAGCGGCTCGCGCACCACGGGGCGGTAGGCGGCCAGATCCGCCATCGTGATCAGGCCGTCGTTGGCCTTCATGTCGGCGGCGAAGCGGCGGGCGATCTCGCCCTTGTAGAAGGCGTCGGCGCCGTGGTCGGCGATCTGCCGCAGCGACCAGGCCAGGTCAGGCTGCTTCAGCGTCTCGCCGGCTTTGTAGAGTCCGCCGCCGGGCTTGTAGAAGGTCCGCTGGCCGGCCGCGCTCTTGGTCATCCGTTCCTGGGCCCAGCTGAAGACGAAGGCTTCGTCGGGGCTCAGCACGACGCCGTCGGAAGCCAGCCGCCAGGCCGGCATGACCACGTCCTTCCAGGGCAGCTTGCCGTATTGTTTGTGGGCCAGGGCCAGGCCGGCGACGGTGCCCGGCACGGCCGAGGCGCGGTATCCGCGTGACGCCCGGGCCGTCTCCTCGCCGGCGTTGTCGACGAACATGGCCAGGGTCGCCGCCGCCGGAGCGACCGAGCGGAAGTCGATGACGATGGTCTTCCCCGTCTCGGCGATGTGGACCAGCATGAAGCCGTCGCCGCCGATGTTGCCGGCCCGTGGCAGGGTGACCGCGAGGGCGAAGCCCACGGCCACGGCGGCGTCTACGGCGTTGCCGCCCTTGCGCAGGATCTCGGCCCCGACCTCGGTGGCGATCGCGTTCTGGCTGACCACCATGCCTCGCGTACCCACCACCGGATGGTGGATGGACGGGTACTCGAGAAGCTGGCGGCGCTGCGGCTGGGCCTGAGCCAGCGGCGCGAACGCCACCGACAGGGCCGCGAGGGCCGCCAGCCAGAACCGGATCATGCGCATGGGTCAGACATCCTTGGAGGACTTGTAGATCTCGACATCGATCTCGTTCTCCCAACGGGCCACCACGGTCGCCACGGCGAGGTCGCTGGTGTTGTTGGGAACCGTCCGGATCATGTCGAGGATGCGGTCGAAGGGCAGGATGAAGCCGACCAGGATGGCGGTCTGCTCCGGGGTGATGCCAAAGGTGCTCAGCACGCCGGCCAGCATGAACAGCGACGCGGACGGCACCGGCGCGGTGCCGACCGCGACCATCACCGTGGTGACGCCGATCAGCAGGTACTGCTCGAGGCTGAGCTGAACGCCGAAGGCCTGGGCGGCGAAGGTGGCGAGCAGGCCGATGTAGAGGGCCGTGCCGTCCATGCTGACCGTGGTGCCCAGCGGCAGGGCCGTGGAGACCACGGCCGGCTTGATGCCGAGGTTCTCTTCCGCGACCCGCATCGCCACCGGCAGGGTGGCCGAGCTGGACGAGGTGGAGAAGGCCACCAGCATGGCGTCGGTGATGCCCCGGAAGAACGGAACCACCGGCAGCCAGGCCATGAGCCGCACGACCAGCGAATGGACGACGAAGGTCTGGAACATCGAGCCGCCGAGGACGCAGAGGGCGAGCACGCCGATGCTGGCGAACACCTTCAGGCCGGTGGTCCCCATGACCGTGGCGATCAGGGCGAAGACGCCGAACGGGGCCAGCTCCATGATGATGGCCACCACCTTCAGCATCACCTCGGACGCGGACTCGAACAGCACGGCCATCGGCTTGCCCTTCTCGCCGGTCGCCAGGATCGCCGACCCCAGCAGCAGCGCGAAGAAGATGGTCGGCAGCAGCGCGCCGTCGGCCAGCGCCTTGAACACATTGGCGGGCACCACGTCGGTGATCTTCAGCCCCACCGACTCGGTGGTGTTCAGCACCTGTGGCGTGGCGGCCGAGAAGTCGGCCCCCAGGCCCGGCTGCGCGAACGTGCCCAGCGACAGGCCGACGACCACGGCGATGGAGGTGGTGAACAGGTAGAGCAGGAGCGTCTTGACCCCGATGGAGCCGAGGCGACGGGCGTCGCCCAGCGCCGCCACGCCCGACACGATGGTCACCAGCACAAGCGGGATCACCGCCATGCGGATCAGCAGCACGAACAGGTCGCCGATCCATTTGATCGAGGCGGCGCCCGGCCCCCACAGGTAGCCGACGATGCCGCCGGCCAGCAGGGACACGAGGATGCGCTGCCACAGCGGCACGGCGAACCACAGGCCGGCGACGCGGCCGAGCGGGCCGGGCTTCTTCGGCTCGTCCGCGGGAGGATTGGAGACTTCGGTCATGCAGGACACTTCCATTCGGGATGGACGGGACGGCGCAGGCTCTTGCCGGCGAGCGCCAGAGTCGGACGTCCATCTTCGATTGCCGGGCGGCCATTGACGAGGGCCCATCGAACGTCGGTCGAAAGCCGGGTCGGATGCCCCGGGCGCCCCCGGCGACCGGAGCCGCCATGACGGCGGCTCCGATGCGCTGAAGGCGCACTTCGGGCGTTCCTCGGCGCAAGGGCCGGACCATGGCGAACTCCTTGAACCTGCGACCCGCGCTAGAAGCGCTTGCGGACCGATGCGTACCAGGTAGCTCCACGGGGTGAGTGCAGCTCACCCAGGTAGCCGAAGGTGGAGTCCGCCAGCGGCGGCTCCTCGTTGAAGATGTTCCGGCCGCCGAAGCGCAGACGCGTTCCGTCCAGAGGACCGTCGGTGTCGACGGTGTACTGGATGTAGAGATTGTGGGTCTGCAGGTCGTCGACCCGCCAGGGCGTGCCGTCGGCCAGCGTGGCGCTGGTGTCATCCACACCGCCCACGTAGGAGGTGTAGTAGCCCGCGCCCCACTGGTCCTTGCGCCAGCTGATCGTCGCCGACCATCGCCACTCGGGACGGCCGTTCTGCTCGATCAGGTCCTCGGCCCCGCTAACGGTCACCTGGGCCGGGATCGTGCCGCCGCCGATGGCCGCGATGAGCTCCTCCTGGATCGCCGACGGCGTCTGGTAGAAGGTCAGCAGCTTGGCGGCGTTGATCTTGACGTCGAAGTCGCCCAGCGGGGTGTCGTCAATCTCGTAGAAGATGCCGAAGTCGACGCCGTCGACCTCGCGCGGGTTCAGGTTCATGTAGTTGTCGATCACGCCCACGACGTTGCCGGCCGGCGTCAGGCCGACGGCGTTGTAGGCGGTGATCTGCTCGGGGGTCGGCGCGGCGCGCAGGACGTTCGGGTTGGAACTGCCCTGCAGGCGGAGCCAGTAGTCCAGGGTGAGCTGGTTCTGGTCGGTGAACAGGCCGATCAGGTCGGTCTGGTCGACGGACCAGTAGTCGACGGTCAGGGTCAGGCGGCCGTACTCACGCGGCATGAAGGTCGTCTGGAAGACCACGCCGGCCGTGAAGTTTTCCGACTCCTCAGGCGTCAGATCGGTGCTGCCCGAGCGGTTGCTGGCCACCGAGATCGACGATGTGCAGGTGCTGAAGTCGGTGGCGCCGGGCTGGGCCGGGTTGGCGGCGAACAGCGTCCGGCGCAGGACTTCACAGGTGATCCAGTCCTCGCGGCCCGAGTTGCTGCGCTCGATGCCCTTTTCGTAGAGCTGCGGCAGGCTCGGCGCGCGGAAGCCTTCCGACCAGGCGGTGCGGAACTGCAGGAACTCGACCGGGTACCAGGACAGGGCGATCTTCGGCTTCGCGGTGCTGCCGAAGACGCTGTAGTTCTCATAGCGCCCCGCCAGCTGCAGATCGAGCGACCGGACCAGCGGGATGTTCATGTCCGGCGAGACGAGCGGGATGGCCAGTTCGACATAGGCGGCCTGCACATTGCGCGAGCCCGAGGTGTCGGGCGTCGGGCTGACCCCCATCACGTCGCTGCCGAACACCACGCCGTCCAGCTGGGTGAAGGTGATCGTCCCGTCGAGCCGTTTGTCGCGGTCATCGCCGTAGGTCTCCCGCCGCAGCTCCACGCCGGCGGCGACGCCGACGCTGCCGCCCGGAAGCTCGAACAGATCCGGCTTGGAGACCTTGAAGTCCCACAGCGCCATCGAGGTGTGGCTGACGCGGGACACGTCGACCATGAAGCTGTCGATGACCGACTGCGGGTTGCTGGTGACGTCGCCGCTCGAGGGATCGAACAGGTTTCCGCCCAGGAACGGGTTGTAGGCCGTGCTGTCGGTCCGCGAGAGCGCCGCCTGGAAGAGCGTCAGGCTCGGGATGTACATGGTGTCGTTGGTCTCGGCCCGCGAGTAGACGAAGGCGCTGTCCCAGTCCCAGCCGCGCCACTCGCCGCGCGCGCCGGCGAGGTAGCGGGTCACGGTCTGCTCGACCTCGAACTCCTGCTGGCCGGCGTCGGACAGCCGGTAGTCCTGCAGCTCGATCGGGACCCCCGACGTCACAACGCCGGTCAGCAGCGGCAGCCGGTTGGGACTGCTGGTCGGACCGAACGGGTTCCAGTAGCCGGTGATCGGAACGATCAGCCGCTGGCTGGCGAGCGGCGTTTCCTGCTCGCGCTGGCTCCAGGTCTTGGAGTCGTAGTAGCCGACCTCTCCATAGAGCTCGACGCCGTTGTCGAGCTCATGATTGAAGAAGCCGAACAGGTTCACGCGCTGAAGGTCGCTGAGCAGCGTGCGGCCGTAGTTGCTGTTGTACTTCAGGTTGGCGTCGGTGCTGACCGTCGACAGCGTCGAGTTGTCGAAGCAGATGCCCGGACCGGCGGGCGCGATACAGCCCTCGTTGGTGGTCGGCTGGACGTGGAACACGCCCGAGGTGGTCATGCTCGTGCCGTTGTAGCTGGCCGTCAACGTGGACGGCGCGAAGCTGGTGGTCAGGCGGCGGAACTCGCCCCACGGCGTGTCCAGGCTGCGGTTGTCGAAATTGGTGCTGCCGATCCAGTCGGGCTTTCCGATCAGCTGCGGACGGAGATCGGAGTTGGCCGCGAAGTCGCGCTCCGAGGCCCAGAGCGGATCGCGGTCAAGGTAGGTCCCGAACAGCGAGACATTGGTCCGGCCGCCATTGAAGGTCTTGCCCCACTCGAAGCCGACCTCCCATTCGTTCTGATCGGAGTCGCCCGTCCTGGTGTACTCGGCGTCCATCGTGAACCCGTCGAAGTTCGACTTCAGGACGGTGTTGATGACGCCGGCCACCGCGTCGGTGCCGTAGATCGCGGCGGCGCCGTCGCGCAACACCTCGATCCGCCGGACGCCCTTCACCGGGATGGTGTTGGTGTTGACCGTGGTGACGGGGATGAAGTTCTCGACCTGGATCGCCGGGTGCAGGACGAGGCGACGGCCGTTCAGCAGCATCAGGGTGTTGCCGGTGCCGAGGCCCCGCAGGTTGATCGAGGCGGTGTCGCCGCGGGCGTCGTTGATGCCGCCGTCGGCCCGGAACTCGTTGAACGAGACGTCGCCAGCCTGCGGAATAGCGCGGAACATCTCGTCCCCGCTCGTCGCGCCGGTGGCCTCGATGTCGGCCACTTCCATGACGGTGACGGGAAGGACGCCGGTGACCTTGGCGCCCTTGATGTTGGAGCCGACGACCGTGATGGCCTCCACCTCGGTGGCGTCCGGCTCTCCGGCCGGCTCGGCGTCCTGCGCCCAGGCGCTGGTCGCGATCAGGGACGCACCTGCGAGCAGCGCGAACTTAAAGGTCGTGATGATCTTGTGGGACATGGCCCGTAACCCCCTCTGTGCGCGGAGCGGGCATTCCGCCCTGTCCACCGCCGTCTCCAGCAGGATCGCTGTTCGTCCGACCCCAGCCAATAACCAAAGCCTTTCTGACCCTTCGGAAAGGCATAACCAAACCCTATACGACCTATCCGGGTTCTCCCCAGAACCCCCGGGCCGGCGGGGTCAGCCAGCCGCCCTCGATCCTGACCCCGCCAGGCCAGTCGTCGGCCAGCCACCAGGGCCCGTCGAGGTCGGCGAAGTCGGAAGCGCCGGCGATATGAAGGGCCGGCGCGATGGCCAGGGAAGACCCGACCATGCAGCCGGTCATGATGGTGAACCCGAGCCGCCGTCCCTCGACCAGCAAGGCGATCGCCCCGGTCAGGCCGCCGGTCTTGTCGAGCTTGATGTTGATCGCCTGGTAGCGGGTCTTCAGCGCGGCCAGCTGGTCCACCGTATGCACGGACTCGTCGGCGCACACCGGCGCCGGCGGGTCGAACCCTTCCAGCGCATGGTCGTCCCCGGCCGGCAACGGCTGCTCAATCAGGGCGATATTCAGACGCGTCAGCAGCGGCCTGACGTCGCGCAGGATGTCGATGGTCCAACCCTCATTGGGATCGATGATGAGTTCGCGAATTGGGCGCCGCCTGCCCTACGGCGAGCAGACGCTCCTCGATCCGCTCGCCGTCCAGCTTGACCTTGACCACCGGGGCGTCGGCGATGGCGCGCGCCGCCGCCGCCATGGCCTCCGGCTCGTCGAGGCTGACCGTCACCGCGCAGGCGAGTCGCTCGGGACGGGCAAGGCCGGTCATCTCCGCCACGGTGCGGCCGGTCTCCCGGGCGCGAAGATCCCAGAGGGCGCAGTCCAGGGCGTTGCGGGCCGCGCCGGGCGGCAGCATCGCGGTCAGCGCCTCGTCAGGCATCCCGGCTTCGAAGGCGCCGCCGACGGTTTCCAGATGGGCGACGACCGCGTCGACGCTTTCGCCGTAGCGGGGATAGGGCACGGACTCCCCGCGCCCCACCGCCGCGCCGCGTCGCAGCTCGACCATCACCGTGTCGGCGGCGGTCTTGACGCCCCGCGAGATACGGAAAGGCGCCTTCAGCGCCCAGCGGCGGCGTGAGACGACGAAGCTTCGAAGCATGACAGCAGGTTGTCCACGATCTGGTCGACGCCCATCCGGACGGGGTCCTGGCAGGGCAGATTGAGTTCGGCGGCGGCTTCGGCGCAGAGGCGCGTGGCCTCCGCATCATCATAGGCGGAGGTATTGAAGGCCACGCCCACGGCGATGACGGCCGGGTTGGTCAGGCGGGCCGCCTCGAGATTTCGGTCCAGCGTTTCCTTCAGCCCAGGCACCCGATGACCCGGCACGCCGCGCATGTGAGGCCGGCCCGGCTCGTGGCAGAGCACCAGGGCGTCCGGCTGGCTGCCGTGCAGCAGGCCCAGCGAGACCCCGGCGTAGGACGGGTGGAACAGCGATCCCTGCCCCTCGATGATGTCCCAGCCGCCGTCGTGGCGGGCCGGCGAGACCCGCTCGGCGCCGCCGGAGATGAAGTCGGCGACCACGGCGTCCACCGCCACGCCCTCGCCGGCGATCAGGATGCCGGTCTGGCCGGTGGCGCGGAAGTCGGCCTTCAGCCCCCTGGCCCGCATCTCCCGTTCCAGGGCCAGCGAGGTGTACATCTTGCCCATCGAGCAGTCGGTGCCGACGGTCAGCAGCCGCAACCCCGCGCGCGGGACGCCCTTGCCGACGCCCAGGTCCGCCGGCGGCTGGCGCACGTCGAACAGACGGCGGCCCAGCCGCTGCGCCGTCTCGCGGATGGCCGGGACCTCGCCTAGCCGCTGATGCAGGCCGCTGGCCACGTCGAGGCCGGCTTCCAGCGCCGCGACGATCTCGGGGATGGCGGCGGCGCTGAGCACGCCCCCGGCGTTGGCCTCGCCGATGATCATGGTGCGGGCGCCGCGACTGGCAGCCTGCGCGATCGTCATGTCTTCCAGGCCCAGAGTCACCGCGCAGCCGGGCAGCCGGCGCTGGCCGACACACAGCTGCGGCCGCCACTGCGCGACGCCGCGCGCGGTCTTCACCGCCAGCGGGTCGGTCGCGGCCCCCAGGTACAGGAGGTAGGGAGAGGAAATCATGGGACGCTCGGGGGTTACGTTCGATGGCGGGACCATCGCGACGGAACCGCCCGGCGTCGAATTCAGATGCGGGTCTGACCTACGAAGAAAAGCTATGGGTCAGCGGGCATCGGAGGTCACCCGCCGCTCTTCTCCGCGAGCACCTGGCTCATCGTTCTGATGAAGTTCTCGGACAGGTGCGACAGCGGCCGGTCCTCCAGGTGCATGCAGTAGACGCCGAACTTCAGCGGCGGATCGAGCGGCCGGAACTCGACCTTGTCGGACGGGTCGGCCCGGGCGGTGAACTCGTCGACCACCGCCACCCCGACGCCGTTCCGCACCAGCGAGGCGGCCATGTAGAAGGTGCTGCAGGTCACCGGCTCGTTGATCGTCAGCCCGCGCGCCTCGACCTCGGCCGAGAAGATCTCGCTGACCGGGCCGGTGGCGCCCGAGCCGATGTATTCGCGGGTCTCCAGCTCGGCCAGGTCCAGCCGCTCGGCCGCGTTCGGGCCGAACTCGCCGCGCGGGAACATCAGCATCAGTTCGCCGGCCCCGATCTGGAAGTTGGCGATGCGCGGATGCTGGATGGCGTCATAGGCCAGCGCCATGTCGACCTCGTGCTCGTAGAGGCCGCGCAGCACCTCGTCGTAGTGCAGGGTGCGGAAGTCGAAGGTCACGGTCGGGTGCGCCGCCCGGAAGCGGGCCACTGCCTCGGGCGCGACGCCCAGGCCCAGCGCCGGCAGCACGGCGGCGCGGATGTGGCCGCCCTCGCCGAGCTTGAGGTTGCGGGCGGCCTGCTTGAGCGAGTCGAGCCGCTCGAAGACCTCCTTCACCTCCCGGAACAGCGCATGCGCCTCATCGGTCGGCGCCAGCCGCCCCTTCACCCGCCGGAACAGGTTGAACCCGAGCTGGTCCTCGGCGTGCTTGAGCACCTTGGAAACCGACGGCTGGGACACGTTCAGCGCCCGCGCCGCGGTCGAGATCGACCCGTGCGCGTACACCGCGTGGAACACTTCGATATGCCTTAGACGCATGACTGCGGATAAAATGCCATGCGGCAGGGCTATGCAAGGGGGCGCGGTGCGTCCTTCGACACGCCGCTTCGCGGCTGCTCAGGATGACGTCGATTGAAGACCGCCCCTTCACGTCATGCTGAGCAGCACCCGCAGGGTGCGTGTCGAAGCACGCAGGACCTAGAAGCTCTTGGGCATCCCCAGCACGTGCGTGCCCACGTGGCTGAGGATCAGGTTCGTGCTGATCGGGGCCACCTGGTAGAGGCGCGTCTCGCGGAACTTGCGCTCGACGTCGTACTCCTCGGCGAAGCCGAAGCCGCCGTGGGTCTGGATACAGGTGTCGGCCGCGGTCCAGGACGCTTCAGAGGCCAGCATCTTGGCCATGTTGGCCTCGGTGCCGCAGGGCTGGCCGGCCTCGAACAGGGCGGCGGCGTGGTCGACCATCAGGGCGGCGGCCGACAGCTGGACATGGTTGCGGGCGATCGGGAACTGCACGCCCTGGTTCTCGCCGATGGCCCGGCCGAACACGGAACGGTCCTTCGCATAGGCGCTCGACCGATCGATGAAGAACCGCCCGTCGCCGATGCATTCGGCCGCGATCAGGATGCGCTCGGCGTTCATGCCGTCGAGGATGTAGCGGAAGCCCTTGCCCTGCTCGCCGACCAGGTTCTCGACCGGCACCTCGAGGTTGTCGAAGAACAGCTCGGTGGTGGCGTGGTTCAGCATGGTGCGGATCGGCCGGATGGTCAGACCGTTGCCGACGGCGGTGCGCATGTCGACCAGCAGCACGCTCATGCCGTCGGCCGGACGGGCGGCCTCCTCGCGCGGCGTGGTGCGGACCAGCAGGACCATCAGGTCGCTGTGCTCCGCGCGGCTGATCCAGATCTTCTGGCCGTTGACGACGTACTTGTCGCCGACCCGTTTGGCGAAGGTCGAGATGCGGGTGGTGTCGGTGCCGGCGGTCGGCTCGGTGACGCCGAAGGCCTGCAGCCGCAGTTCGCCCGAGGCGATCTTCGGCAGATAGGCCTCCTTCTGGGCCTTGCTGCCGTGCTTGAGCACCGTGCCCATGGTGTACATCTGGGCGTGACAGCCGCCGCCGTTGCCGCCGCTGCGGTGGATTTCCTCCAGCACGGCGGTCGCCGCCGACAGGCCCAGGCCCGAGCCGCCGTACTCCTCCGGGATCAGCACCGACAGGAAGCCGGCCTCGGTGAGGGTGCGGACGAACTGCGTCGGATAGGTCCGGTCGCGGTCCAGCGCGCGCCAGTACTCGCCGGGAAAGCCCGCGCACAGCTTGCGGACGGCCTCACGGATCTCGGGATGGGATTGCTCGCTCATGGCCGCGAGCTAACGGGCGGACGTTGCGTGAGGCAAGCCTTGTTCCTCCCCCACTTGGGAGAGGTCAGGCCACGTCCTTCAACGCCTGCCCCAGCTCGTCCACCATCTCCGGGGTCGTCGCCCAGCTGCACATGAAGCGGACCGAGCCGTCGAGGAAGCGGTAGACGAACCAGCCCTTGCCGCGCAGCCGCTCCAGCGCCGGCTCGTCCATCGCCACGAACAGGCCGTTGGCCTCGACCGGGTGCAGGATGGGGAACGGCATCAGGGCGGCCAGCCTTTGCGCCATGGCGTTGGCGTGCGCCGCGCGCGTCGACCAGGCGCCGGTCTCCAGCATGCCGATCCAGGGCGCGGCGAGGAACCGGCCCTTGGAGACCAGCTGGCCGGCATGCTTGAGCCGCGCGTCGAAGCGGCGGGCCAGGTCCTTGTTGAGCAGCACCAGCGCCTCGGTCGGAGTCGAGCCGGCCTTGGTCCCGCCCATGACCAGGATGTCGACGCCCATGCGGGCGATGTCTTTCAGGTCGAAGCCGGCGGCCACCGCGTTGGCCAGCCTCGCGCCGTCCAGGTGCAGGCCGTAGCCCTTCGCCTTCACCGGCGCGGCCAGGGCCTTCAGGGCGTCGGCGGAATATACGGTCCCGTATTCCGTGGCCGTGGTCAGCGACAGCGCCGCCGCCGGCTGGCGGTAGGACACGTCGGGCTGGGCCAGCGCCGCCTCGAGCGCTGACAGCTCGATCCGGCCGCTGGCGCCGGGCAGGCCGATCAGGCCGACGCCGCTGCCGAAGAAGCCCGGCGCGCCGGTCTCGTCGGTGCAGATGTGGGCGTGCTCATGGGCCAGCACCGCCTCGTGCGGCTGGACCAGCGTGGCCAGGGCCAGGGCGTTGGCGGCGGTGCCCGAGGCGGTGAACCGCACCTCCGCGTCGGCGTCGAGCGCGGCGCGGATCAGGTCGGCGGCCCGGGCGCTGACGTGGTCGGTCCCGTAGCCCGACGCCACGCCGGCGTTGGCGGCGATCAGGGCCTCGATCACTTCCGGCATCGCGCCGGCCACATTGTCGGAGGCGAAGTCGTAGCGGCCGGCCACGGCTACTTCCGCAGGGCCGGCTTGGACTTGGACATCGAGGCGGCGGCGGCGTTGCGCTCGCCCTTCTTGCCGCCCGACGCGGCGTTGGCCTGGCCGGCGGCGGCGAGGCCGCCCTGCTTCTTCGCCAGGATGGCCTTCATCTTCTCGGCGGGGGTCTGGGTCTTGTCGGTCATGGGCGGGGCTATAGCACAGGAATCCGCGAACTCCCGCGATACCCCCGCTTGACCCGCCGCCCGTCGCGCAGCAACCAGAGGCGAACGGGGGAAACCACATGAGCGACGCGGCGATCTACAACGCCCAGAACCGGCGCGTGCTGGGCGCCAGCCTGGTGGGCACGGCGGTGGAGTTCTACGACTTCTACATCTACGCCACGGCCGCCTCGCTGGTGTTCGGGCCGTTGTTCTTCCCGTCCAGCTCTGGCTCGGCGCAGCTGATGCTCAGCTACGCCACCTTCGCCATCGCCTTCATCGCCCGCCCCGTCGGCGCGGTGTTCTTCGGCCACTTCGGAGACCGCATCGGGCGCAAGTCGACGCTGGTCGCCTCGCTGCTGATGATGGGCGGCTCGACCATGGCCATCGCCTTCCTGCCAACCTACGCCATGGTCGGCTGGGTGGCGCCGCTGCTGCTCTGCATCCTGCGCTTCGGCCAGGGCTTCGGCTTGGGCGGCGAGTGGGGCGGCGCGGCGCTGCTGGCGGTCGAGAACGCCCCGCCGGGATACAGGGCGCGCTTCGGCATGTTCCCCCAGTTGGGCGCCCGGTCGGCTTCATCGCCGCCAACGGCTTCTTCCTGCTGCTCGGCCTGTTCCTGACCCAGGAGCAGTTCCAGAGCTGGGGCTGGCGCGTGCCCTTCCTGGCCAGCGCGGTGCTGGTCGGCATCGGCCTGTGGGTGCGGCTGCGCCTCACCGAGACCCCCGCCTTCAAGGCCGCGCTGGAAGAGGCCCCGCCCCCGGCCGTGCCGCTGGGCGAGGTCATGCGCACCAACTGGCGCGAGGTGCTGGGCGGCACCTTCGGCGTCGTGGCCTGCTTCTGCATCTACTACCTGGCGACCGCCTTCGCGCTCGGCTACGGCGTCAAGACGCTGGGCTACAGCCGCGAGGCCTTCCTGGGCGTGCAGCTGGTCTCCATCCTGTTCATGGCCGCCGGCATCATCTGGGCCGGCTACTGGTCGGACGCCGCCAGCCCCCGCCGCGTGCTGATGGCCGGCTGCATCCTGGCCATCGGCGCCGGCTTCCTGCTGGGGCCGATGCTGGGCGGCGGCTCGCTGCTGCTGATCGGAGCCTTCCTGTCGATCGCCCTGCTGCTGATGGGCTTCGTCTACGGCCCGCTGGGCGCCTGGCTGCCGGGGCTGTTCCCGGCGCGGGTGCGCTACACGGGGGCGAGCGTCGCCTTCAACGTCGGCGGCATCATCGGCGGCGGCATGACCCCGCTGATCGCCGAGGCGCTGGTCGGACGCGGCGGCCTGTCGCTGGTCGGCGGCTACCTCAGCGCCGCCTGTACGTTGAGCCTGGCGGCGCTGTTCCTGCTGAAGGGGAAAGCGGAGGCCTGATCTCAGCCGGGGACATGCACTTCAGTGCGTGTCCCCTACCGCTTCAAGCGGATGGGAACACGTACCGAAGACGGTACATGTCCCCGGCAATGCCTACGCTTCGCTCACAGTCCCCGCGCCCACTCGCGCACATCCCCCACGAACAGATCCGGTTCCTCCATCGCGGCGAAGTGGCCGCCGGTCTGCATGTCGGTCCAGCGGGTGATGTTGTAGGCGCGGTCGGCCCAGCTGCGGGGCGGGGCCTTGTAGAGCGCCTCGCCGGGGAAGTTGGCGAAGGCGGTCGGGGTCTCGCAACGCTGGCCCTCCATGGCCGCGATGCCGCCCTCTTCCATGAGGCCGCGGTAGTACCAGGCGCCGGTCGTGAAGCTGCCGGTCATCACATAGATCATGATGTTGGTCAGCAGCTGGTCGCGCGTGTAGGCGCCGATCAGCGGCTTGGTGCGCAGGTCGGACCAGTCGTAGAACCGCTCCAGGATCCAGGCCGCCTGCCCGACCGGATTGCCGGCGCCGAGCCAGGCCAGCGACTGCGGCTTGGAGGCCTGCAGGCTGAAGTAGGCGCCGAGCATCTGCATCATCATCTGGCTGTGCTGCAGCCAGGCGACCTCTTCCGGCGACTGCGGACCGCCCTTGGGCCGGAAGCCGATCATGTTGAGGTGGATGGCCTTGGCATGAGCGCCGTGGTCGAAACCGATCCAGGAGGTGACCAGCCCGCCCCAGTCGCCGCCCTGGGCCAGATACTGGTCGTAGCCGAGCACCTGCGTCATCAGGGCGTTGAACAGCTTCGCGGTCAGCCGCTGGCCGACCGGGCGCTTCGGCTTCGACGAGAAGCCGAAGCCCGGCAGGCTGGGAACCACCACGTCGAAGGCGTCGGCCGGATCGCCGCCGAAGCGTGACGGGAAGGCCAGCTTCTCGATGCTGGCCCAGAACTCGTAGTGGCTGCCCGGCCAGCCGTGGGTCAGCAGCAGAGGCCGTTTGCCGCCCGCCTCGCCGACGACATGGACGAAGTGGATGTCGAAGTCCTCGACCCTGGCCGTGAACTGCGGAAAGCGGTTCAGCTCGGCCTGCGCCGCGCGCCAGTCGAACCTGTCCGCCCAGTAGGCGCAGGTCTCCTCAAGGAAGGTCGCGTCACAGCCGTAGAGCCAGCCGTCCTCCACCGCCGGCGCAGGCGGCCAGGGGTAGTGCCGCACCTGGTCCAGCACCCGCCGGACATCGGCCTCGGCCCAGTCGACCTTGAAGGGTTTCGGTTCGGACATCGCGGTCTCCTGCATCTGCGCCCTGCGTCCTTCGCGACGCCCTTCGGGCTCCTCAGGATGACGAAGGGAAGTGGGCTGCAACAAAGGTCGTCATGGTGAGGAGCGAGCGCTTCAGCGAGCGTCGCGAACCACGCAGTGATGTTCAGCGGCCTTCCCCGACGACCGTCAAGCCCGCGGCTTCAGCCCGCGCAGGATCGTCGCGAACGCCTCGCGCCGCATGGCCGAGGGATCGACCCTGGGCGAGACCTTGCCGGCCATCTGCAGCACCAGCCCGCCGTGCAGCGAGGCCCAGAGGATGTGGGCGATCATCTCGGGATCACCCTGCGCCTCGCCGGTGGCGACCAGCCCCTCGGCATGGCGGATCAGCATGGCCCGCGCCCGGCTGGAGGCCTCGACCAGCTCGGGATAGTCCGCCTCGTTGGGCTGGGCGAAGTCGAACATCAGCCGGTAGGCGTCCGGGTTGCCAAGCGCGAAGCGGACGTAGGCGCGGCCGGTTGTCTCGGAGCGGTCCAGGCCGTCGGCGCTGGCCGCCGTGGCTTCCTCCAGCGCCGAGGCGAAGCGGGCGAAGCCGCTGGCCCGCACGGCGGCGAGGATGGCGTCCTTGTCCTTGAAGTAGCGGTAGGGCGTCATCGGCGAGACGCCCAGCGCCGAGGCCAGCTGGCGCATGGTCACCCCGTCCGGTCCGTGCTCGGCGAACAGACGCTCGGCGGCGACGATCAGCCGCTCACGGAACTCGGCGACATCGGACTCGGACAGGAGACGGGGCATTGTCGGGAAAAACTGTCGTTGGGACTTGCTATGCGGACGTTGGGTTTACAGTGTACGCCCTTCGACGCCAAGGGAGAGCGCCATGACCACGCCAGCCTGGGACCTTCTGGTCGCCCGGACCGACCTGCACCGCACCGCGATCACGCCGGTGACGATCGCGGATCCCGCCGAGGGCGAGGTGCTGTTCCGCGTCGAATCCTTCTCCCTGACGGCCAACAACATCACCTATGCGGTGGCCGGAGACCAGATCGGCTACTGGCAGTTCTTCCCCCGCCCGGACGGCTGGGGCTGCATCCCGACCTGGGGCTATGGCGTGGTCGAAAAGACCGCCCATCCGGACTTCAAGGTCAGCGAACGGTTCTACGGCTACTGGCCGATGGGCAGCCACATGCTGGCGCGGCCGAAGCGCTCGCGCACCGGCTTCGTCGACACCGTCGACCACCGCGCCGCCCTGCCCCCGACCTACAACCAGTATGTCGAGGCGCCTGCCGACGCGCCGCACCAGGACGAGCGGTCGCTGCTCAATCCGCTGTTCATGACCTCGTTCCTGATCGACGACCTGCTGGTCGACAACGGCGACTTCGGGGCCTCCACGGTGCTGCTGTCCAGCGCCTCCAGCCGAACGGCGCTGGGGCTGGCCTGGCTGCTCAAGCGCGCCGGGCGGACGCGGGTCGCGGGCCTGACCTCGCCGGGCAACAAGGCCTTCGTCGAGGGCCTCGGCATGTACGACGACGTCATCCTCTATGACGACCTGGCCGCCGCGCCGATCGAGACGCCGGTGGTGTTCGTCGACTTCGCCGGCGATCCGAAGGTGCTGGCCGCCGTGCACAACCGCTTCGCCGATGGCCTGGTCTACAGCTGCCTGGTCGGCCTGACCCACTGGGAGGCCGGGCGCGGCGGCGGCGAGCTGCCGGGTCCAAAGCCGATCTTCTTCTTCGCGCCCGACCGGGTGGTGAAGCGCCGGCAGGACTGGGGCCCCGGCGGGCTGGAGGCCCGCTACGGCGAAGCCTGGGACGCCTTCGTCGCCGACACCCCGCGCTGGCTGACCCTGCAGCGTCACAGCGGCGCGCAGGGCGTCCAGGCGGCGTTCCTGTCGGTGCTCGACGGCAAGACGCCGTCGAGCGTCGGGGTGATCTGCCGGCCATAGGCGTCGTCCCCGGCCTTGCTTGGTTCGACACGCGGCTACGCCGCTGCTCACCATGACTGTGTTTGAATTGCTTCTAGTTCAGTCATCCTGAGCAGCGCACGCAGAGCGCGTGTCGAAGGACGCACCTCCCCTTCCTCGATGACGGGCAGGGGGCGCTTGACACCCACAACAATTTACGTCGTAAATGTACACTGTTCAGATGAGCCCGCAGAGGCTCGCGAGGAGGAACGGCCATGGACGGTGAAGCGCGCATCAGCCCCTATTTGTCGGGCAACTTCGCCCCGATCCGGAGCGAGGATGACTTCGACCTGGAGGTGAAGGGCCAGATCCCGCGCGAGTTGCGCGGCGCCCTGTTCCGCAACGGGCCCAACCCGCAGTTCGAGCCGCGCGATCCGAACTACCACTGGTTCTCCGGCGACGGCATGTTCCACGGCTTCTACGTCGAGGACGGCAAGGTGCGGTACCGCAACCGCTATGTCCGGACCCACAAGTGGCAGATCGAGAACGCCGCCGGTCGCTCGCTGTTCGGCACCTTCGGCAACCCGATGACCACCGACCCCGAGTACTTCGGCCAGGACAGCGGCGTGGCCAATACCGCCATCATCTGGCACGCCGGCAAGCTGCTGGCGCTTGAGGAGGCCCATCCGCCGACGGCGATGGACCCGCGCACGCTGGAGACGCTCGGTTACCAGGACCTGGGCGGCAAGGTCACCGCCCACCCCAAGATCGACCCGGTCACCGGCGAGATGATCTTCTTCGGCTACAACGACGCGCCGATGCCGTTCACGACCAAGGTCAGCTATGGCGTCGCCAACCGCGACGGGACCCTGCAGCGCCGCGAAACCTTCGACGCGCCCTACAGCTCGATGATCCACGACTTCATGGTCACGGAGAACCATGTGCTGTTCCCGGTCCTGCCGCTGAGCGGCAGCCTGGAGCGGGCCATGTCGGGCAAGCCGCCGTTCGCCTGGGAGCCCGAGAAGCCCGCCCTGGTCGGCGTGATGCGCCGCGATGAGGACACCAGCAAGATCCGCTGGTTCTCGACCGACGCCTGCTACGTCTTCCACGTCATGAACAGCTGGGACGAGGACGGCAGGATCGTCGCCGACGTGATGAAGTACCGCGTCGCGCCGCTGTTCCCGAACGCCGACGGCAGCCGCGGCGAGCAGTGCGGCGCCTATCTGGTGCGCTGGACCTTCGACCTCAACGACGCCAGCGACACCATCCGCGAGGAGCAGATCGACGACATGCCGGGCGAGTTCCCGCGCTACGACGAGCGCTTCAGCTTCCAGAAGAACCGCCACGGCTGGTTCGCGGGCCAGACGACCAAGCCCGGCGACATCCGCACCAACACCCTCGCCCACATCGACCTGAAGACCGGCAAGCGCAGCGACTGGTTCGCCCCCGAGGGCGACGCCCTGTCCGAGCCGGTGTTCGTGCACCGGTCAGACGACGCGCCCGAGGGCGACGGCTGGATCGTGGCGGTCGCCTATCGCGCGGCCGAGAATATCAGCGAGTTCCTGGTCTTCGACGCCCAGGACGTCCCCGCCGGCCCCATCGCCTCGGCGAAGATGCCCAGGCGGGTGCCGTTCGGCTTCCACGGGACCTGGGTGAACGGGGTCTAGCGAGGGCCGTGCGTCCTTCGCGACGCTCGCCCGAGAGCTCGCTCCTCAGGATGACGAACTCAGTGGAGCGCAAACTACCTTCGTCATGCTGAGGAGCGGACCGTCAGGTCCGCGTCGCGAAGCACGCAATGCACACCGCCCGCTAGATCAGCGCGCCGTGGCAGTGCTTGAACTTGCGACCCGAGTTGCAGGGACAGGCGGCGTTGCGGCTGGTGCGCTCCCAGCCGGCCGGCAGGGCGCTGATCGGCAGGGCCGCGCGCTGCTCGCCGGTCAGGTCCGCGCCTGAGCCGGCGAAGGCCAGGGCCCGCTCGTTCTCGCCGGTCATCGGGTCCATGTGGACTTCGGTGAACTGCAGCGGGTTGGGCTCGGGCTCGGGCTCCATGAACTGGAACTCGATGGTCATCAGGTACTTGGTGACGTTGCTGCGCAGGTCGGTCAGCAGCTTCTCGAACAGGCTGAAGGCCTCGGTCTTGTATTCGTTGAGCGGGTCGCGCTGGCCGTAGCCGCGCAGGCCGATGACGTTGCGCAGGTGGTCCAGGTGGACCAGGTGCTCGCGCCACTGCATGTCGATGGTCTGCAGCAGGATGTTCTTCTCGAACGACCGCATCTGCTCGGCGCCGAGCAGCGTCTCGCGCTCGGCGGCGCGGGCGTTGGCCGCCTGGGTGATACGGTCGCGGATCTCCTCGTCGGCGATGCCTTCCTCGCCGGCCCATTCCTTGAGCGGCAGCTCCAGGCCGAGCACCGAACGGACCCGCTCGTCCAGGCCCTCGATGTCCCACTGCTCGGCGTAGGCCTTGGGCGGGAGGTGGCGGGTGATCAGGTCGTCGATCAGGTCCTCGCGCATTTCGGCGGCGAACTGCGACAGGTCGCTGGATTCAAGGAACTCCTGCCGCTGCTCGAACACCGCCTTGCGCTGGTCGTTCACGACGTCGTCGTACTTCAGCAGGTTCTTGCGGATCTCGTAGTTGCGCTGCTCGACCCGCTTCTGGGCCGTGGCGATGGCCTTGTTCAGCCACTTGTGGGTGATGGCCTCGTCCTGCTGGACACCGAAGTTGCGCATGATGGCGTCGAGGCGGTCGCCGGCGAAGATCCGCAGCAGGTCGTCCTCGCAGCAGAGGAAGAACTTCGACTTGCCGGGGTCGCCCTGGCGGCCCGTCCGGCCGCGCAGCTGGTTGTCGATGCGGCGGCTTTCGTGACGCTCGGTGCCCAGAACGTACAGGCCGCCGGCGTCCAGCGCCTTCTGGCGCATGGCGATGATCTCGGCCTCGTAGCGGGCCTTCTCGGCCTTCTCGGCGTCGTGGTCGACCGGGATGCCAAGGCCCGTCTGCTCCTGGCGCCACTTGGCCATGTGCATGTCGACGTTGCCGCCCAGCTGGATGTCGGTGCCGCGGCCGGCCATGTTGGTGGCGATGGTCACCGCGCCGGGCACGCCGGCGTCGGCGACGATCAGCGCTTCCTGCTCGTGGTAGCGCGCGTTCAGCACGCTGTGCGGGATGCCCTTGATGGTCTTGCCGTCGATCTCGAAGCTGTGCTGGTTCAGCATCTCCGACAGCTGCTCGGACTTCTCGATCGACACAGTGCCGACCAGGATCGGCTGACCGCGACGGTGGCAGTCCTCGATCTGCTTGATGATCGCCCGGTTCTTCTCATCGGCGGTCCGGTAGACCTCGTCGTCGACGTCGATCCGCTTGACCACGCGATTGGTCGGGATCTCGCTGACGTCCATCTTGTAGATGTCGCCGAATTCCTGGGCCTTGGTCGCCGCGGTGCCGGTCATGCCCGACAGCTTCTTGTAGAGGCGGAAGTAGTTCTGGATCGTCACCGAGGCCAGGGTCTGGTTCTCGGGCTGGATGTCGGCGCCTTCCTTGGCCTCGATGGCCTGGTGCAGGCCTTCGGACAGGCGGCGGCCGGTCATCATGCGGCCGGTGAACTCGTCGATCAGGATCACCTCGCCGGCCTTGACGATGTAGTCCTTGTCCCGCGTGTAGAGGACGTTGGCGCGCAGGGCCTGGTTGATGTGGTGCACGACCGAGACGTTGGCCGCGTCGTAGAGGCCCACCGAGTCCTCGGCCAGATGGCCGCCGGCCATCAGGATCTCCTCGATCCGCTCCGTTCCCAGCTCGGTCAGCAGCACCTGGCGCTGCTTCTCGTCGTGGTCGTAGATCCCCTCTTCCTTGATCAGGTCCTTCACCACCGTGTCGATGATCCGGTAGAACTCGGAGCGATCCTCGGTCGGGCCGGAGATGATGAGCGGCGTGCGGGCCTCGTCGATGAGGATCGAGTCCACTTCGTCGACGATGACGAAGTTATGGCCGCGCTGGACCATCTCGCTGACGTCGTAGACGAGGTTGTCGCGCAGGTAGTCGAAGCCGAACTCGTTGTTGGTGCCGTAGGTGATGTCGCTGCGGTACGCCTCCTGGCGCTGGCCCTGCGACAGGCCGTTGACGATCACCCCGACCGACAGGCCCAGGAACCGGTAGACGTTGCCCATCCACTCGGCGTCGCGACGGGCCAGGTAGTCGTTGACGGTGATGACATGGACGCCCTTGCCTTCGAGGGCGTTCAGATAGGTGGGCAGGGTGCCGACCAGCGTCTTGCCTTCACCGGTGCGCATCTCGGCGATGCCGCCCTTGTGCAGCACCATGCCGCCGATCATCTGGACGTCGTAGTGGCGCTGGCCGAGCGTCCGCTGGGACGCCTCGCGGACGACCGCGAAGGCCTCGGTCATCAAGTCGTCGAGCGTTTCGCCCTTCTCAAGCCGCGCCCTGAACTCGTCGGTCTTGGCCCGCAGCTGGTCGTCGCTGAGCGCCGACATCTGCGGCTCCAGCGCGTTGATCTTCGCGACCCGGGCCTGCATGGCCTTGACCTTACGGTCGTTGGAGGAGCCGAAGAGGTTCTTTGCGAAGCCGAGCATCAGGTCAGATATCCAGTGAAAGCAGCGCGCGGCGGCGGCGTCGGGGTTCGCTAGAGGCCTCGCGGCCCCTTGAAAATCCGCCCGTTTCGGCGCGCCGGAGACTTAAGCAGCGGCCACCCGAGTGTCAACGCGACGCCCCGCCGGAGCGATCCCTTGTGGCGGCGAGGACACTCCCCCCTACTTGATATCTTCCCCCGGCCGCAGGCCGCACTCCAGCAGTCGCGCCCACAGGCCCTCGGCGTCCTCGGCGAAGCGCAGGAGCTGCATGTCTTCCGCCGCGATCATGCCGCGGTCGACCAGGGCGTCGAAGCCGATGATCGAGCGCCAGTAGGCCTCGTCGAACAGCACGACGGGGATCGGCGGCGACTTGCGGGTCTGGCGCAGGGTCAGGATCTCGAACAGCTCGTCCAGCGTCCCGAAGCCGCCGGGGAAAACCACCAGCGCGTTGGCCCGCATGGCCAGGTGCATCTTGCGCATGGCGAAGTAGTGGAAGCGGAAGGTCAGTTCCGGCGTCGAATAGGGATTGGGCTCCTGCTCATGCGGCAGGGTGATGTTGAAGCCGACGGAGGGCGCGCCGACGTCGAAGGCCCCGCGATTGGCGGCCTCCATCAGGCCGGGGCCGCCGCCGGTGGCGATGACGTTGTCGCGGGGCCCCGGCCCCTCATGCAGGGCGCCGCCGCGCTGCGAGACGATGCGCCCGAAGGCGCGGGCCTCGTCGTACCAGCGACCGTGGCCGTTGCCGCCGCCGTCCCGGACCCGCGCGCTGCCGAACACCACGACGGTGGATCGCACGCCCCAGGCCTTCAGCGCTTCGTCGGCCTTGGCGAACTCCAGCAGGAAGCGCACGCCGCGCATCGAGTCGCCGAGCAGGAAGTCCTGGTCGAGGGCCGCCAGCCGGTAGGACGGCGAGGCCATGTGCGCGGCGTTGGAGGCGGGTTCGTCTGGCGGGGTCATGAATTGTCGGCGGCTGTCACGGGATGGCTGACCATAACGGTTCGCGTGCGGCGCGCGATGTCATTCCGTTCGCGGGGAAACCGCGCTACGGAGCCTGACTGACCTTCTGCGGAGAGAAGCCCGTCATGAAGACCGCCCGACACGGCGCCTGGAACGCGATGCTGGCCGTCGGCCTGGCCCTGACCCTCGTCGCCTGCGGGCAGCCGAAGGGGTCGGAGAAGCCGCCCGAGCCCGGCGACACCGCCGTGGCCCGCGTCGACGCCGCCACCGTCTGGTCCTCGGACGTCAAGCGCGAGGCCGTGGCCCAGGGTCTGATCGGCGAGGGCGAGCCGCTCGACATCTCCTCGGACCTGTTCCGCCGCGTGCTGGACGAGGTCATCGACCAGCGCCTGCTGGCCGCCGAGGCGGTCCGCATGAAGCTCGACAAGAATCCGGTCGCCCAGCAGCGCCTGGAAGCCGCCCGCCAACGGATTCTGGCCGACATGGTCGTCGAGGGCGTGGTCGAGAAGAAGGTCACCGAGAACGCCATCCGCGAACTCTACCAGGAGCAGCTGCGCCTCTCCCGCCAGTCGGAAGAGGTCAAGGCGCGCCAGATCGTCGTCGGCACCCAGGCCCAGGCCGAGGAGGTCAAGAAGCTGCTGGCCGCCGGCGCCTCGTTCGAGGCCCTGGCCATGGAACGCTCGATCGACGCGGCCACCCGCTTCAGCGGCGGCGACTTCGGCGGCTTCTTCACCCTGGACGTGATGCCCGAGGGCTATGTCGCGGCGCTCAAGGACGCCAAGGCCGGCGAGCTGGTCGGCCCCTTCCCCGTCGAGGGCGGCTTCGCCCTGGTCCGGGTCGAGGAGAAGCGCCAGGAGGCGCCGATCACCCTGGAAGCCGCCCGGCCGCAAATCGTGCGGTTCCTGACCTACGACGAGGTGCGCGAGCTGCTTGAGACCCTGCGCGGCAAGGCGAAAATCGAGCCGTTGCTGGGCAAGCCCCAGGACGTGCCCGGAGCACCGCGTGAACCGGCCTCGGCTCCGCCGGCCCCTGCCCCCGCTCCGGCCCCGGAGACGCCGGCCGCGCCCGCCGCACCGACCGACAAGACCGCTCCCGCTCCAGCGACGCCGGCGAAGAAATGACCAAGCCTCCGACGAAATCCTCGGCCTCCCGCGCGCTGGAGGCGGCCGCCAAGCCGGTTGAAGCGGCCGCCCACGCCGTACTCGACCCGCTCGCCACCGCCATCAAGCGCGGCCTGCGCCGGACCGGCAAGGACGAGGCCGCCGCCGCGCCCGAACCCGAAGCCGCGCCCACGCCGGGCAAGCCGGGCCTGAAGGTCTCGCCACTGGCCGTCGCCATGCCGAAGATGCCGCCGATCGCCGGCGTGCGGATGGCGATCGGCCGGGCCGGCTTCTACAAGCACGAGCGGCCCGACCTGCTGGTCATGCAGTTCGCCCAGGGCGCCAGCTGCGCCGGGGTCTTCACCCGCCACGGCGTCGGCTCGGCCCCGGTCGACTGGTGCCGCAAGCAGCTGGAAAGCTCCGGCGGCGAGGGCGTCCAGGCGCTGGTCGTCAACGCCGGCTGCGCCAACAGCTTCACCGGCAAGCCCGGCGCCGACGCGGTCCGCCGAGTGGCCGGGGCGGTGGCGAAACGCTTCGACTGTCGCCAGCGCGACGTGATGATGGCCTCCACCGGAGTCATCGGCGTTCTGCTGGACGACGGCAAGATCACCCAGAAGCTGCCGGCCATCGAAGGCCGGCTGACCGACGACGCCTGGCAGGACGCCGCCAGGGCGATCATGACCACCGACACCTTCCCCAAGGCCGCCACGGCCACGGCGAGGATCGACGGCCAGATCGTGCGCATCAACGGCATCGCCAAGGGCTCGGGCATGATCGCGCCGGACATGGCCACCATGCTGGCCTTCGTGGCCACCGACGCCGACATCGCGCCCAAGGCCCTGCAGACCCTGGTCAGCCTCTACACCCGCACGACCTTCAACTGCGTCACCGTCGACGGTGACCGCTCGACCAACGACACCCTGCTGCTGTTCGCGACCGGCCAGTCCGGCGCGCCGCGCATCAGCCGGGCCGGCGACCACCGCCTGGCCGACTTCCGCGACAAGCTGGAGAAGGTGCTGCTCGACCTGGCGCTGCAGCTGGTCCGCGACGGCGAGGGCGCGACCAAGTTCGTCAAGATCAACGTCACCGGCGCCCAGAACGCGGCGTCAGCCCGCAAGATCGCCCGGACGGTCGCCGAGAGCCCGCTGGTCAAGACCGCCTTCGCCGGCGAGGACGCCAACTGGGGCCGCATCGTCATGGCCGTCGGCCGCGCCGACGAGCCGGTCAACCGCGACCGCATGAGCGTGAAGTTCGGCAAGCTGGTCGCCGCCCAGGACGGCCTGGTCTCCCCGACCTACTCCGAGGCGAAGATGAGCGCCTACATGAAGAAGCAGGAACTGGAGGTCAGCGTCGACGTCGGCGTCGGCCGGGGCTCAGCCAGCGTGTGGACGTGCGACCTGACCAAGGAGTACGTGGCGATCAACGGGGATTACCGGAGCTAGACTTCAATCCCCGCTGATGGACGCTTCCTCACCGCCATCGTACGAAGGGCCCCATGAGACCCGGGCGTGGAACCGGGTCCACCCTGGGGAGGGGCACATATGGGACTGGTCGCGCGGATCGTGCGCTGGGCGCTGGCGACCTGGTTCCGGCTGGACGGCTGGACCGTCGAGGGCCAGGCGCCGGCGTCGCGCAAGTTCGTAGTCATCGCCGCGCCGCACACCAGCAACTGGGACTTCGTCTACTTCGTCGGCGGGGCCGGGGCGCTGGGCCTGAACCTCAGCTTCATGGGCAAGGCCTCGCTGTTCCGCTGGCCGTTCGGCGGCATGATGCGCGACCTGGGCGGCGTCTCCGTCGACCGCGCGCAGTCGAAGGACATGGTCGGGGCCATGGCCGCCGAGTTCGCCCGGCGCGACGAATTCATGCTGACCATCGCGCCGGAGGGCACGCGCGGCCGGGCCGGCGAGTGGAAGTCGGGCTTCTACTGGATCGCCCTGAAGGCCGGGGTGCCGATGGTCTGCGGGATGATGGACTACGGCCGCAAGGTCGTCAGCCTGGGCCGCGCCATCATGCCGACCGGCGACTACGAGGCCGACATGGCGGTGCTGCGCGAGATCTACAGCGGCTGCACGCCGAAGCATCCGAGGCTGGCGACGTATTAGTCTCCCTCCCCGCATGGGGAGGGTGGATCGGCGAGCGCAGCGAGACGAGACGGGTGGGGCAAGCAGCGCTCCGAGGTCGGCGCCGAACACGGCCAGCCTTTGCCCCACCCTGGTCCGCTGCGCGGACCTGTCCCTCCCCATGCGGGGAGGGAGGTTATCGCACCGCGTCCCGCACCGCCTTCAGCGTCGTCAGCAGCGCCCGCGCGCCGTCCAGCGGCAGGCAGCTCAGCGGGTCGCAGAGGGCCTTGTCGGGGTCGGGGTGGAACTCGAGGAACACGCCGTCGGCGCCGGCCGCGACGGCCGACTTCGCGATCACGGACACCCCGTCGCGACGTCCGCCGGTCGAGGCGCCGCCGGTGCGCGGGTCGGCGCCGGGCAGCTGCACCGCGTGGGTGGCGTCGATGGTCACCGGCGCGCCCAGCTTCTGCATCTCGCCGATGCCCAGCATGTCGACGATCAGGTTGTTGTAGCCGAACGACACGCCGCGCTCGCACATCAGGGTCATCTCGGCCCCGCCGGTGGCTTCCTTGATCTTGTCGAGGATGTTCTTGCTGTCCCAGGGCGCCAGGAACTGGCCCTTCTTGACGTGCAGCAGCCCGCCGGCCGCGTGGGTCGCCCGGGCGGCGGCGACCACCAGGTCGGTCTGGCGGCACAGGAAGGCCGGGATCTGAACCAGGTCGGCGACGGCGGCGACCGGCTCGCACTCTTCCGGCGTGTGGATGTCGGTGCAGATCGGCACGTTCAGTTGCGCCTTCACCTCGGCCAGGATCTCCAGGCCCTTCTTCAGGCCCGGGCCGCGGAAGCTCTTGAGCGAGGAGCGGTTGGCCTTGTCATAGCTGGCCTTGAACACATAGGGCAGGCCGAGGTCGGCGCAGATGGCCTTGAGCGCCTTGCCGGTGGTCAGCGCCAGGTCGAGGTCCTCGATGACATTGATGCCGGCGATGACCGCCAGCGGTGCGTCGCCGCCGAAGGTGATGTTCCAGCGGTCGAGGGTCAGCTGCGCCATGTCGAGGCTCCCGTCGGAGATGAATGGCGCTCCATAGCAGAGGTTCGCGCCCTGTCGCCTCCTCGATGTCTGGCGTGGCGGTTGTGTGGCTTATCGCGCCTCCCTTCCTCCTCGATGGAGGAAGGGCCGGGGATGGTGGTGTGGTCATGACGACGCGGGCTGGACTCCGTTTGGCGCCGACGCCCCGCCGAGCCCTTCCCCGCGCTCAGCGGATACGCCACCACCCAACCCTCCTCCATTGAGGAGGAGGGCTTTGCCAGACGCCCGACTTCCGGGACGAAGCAGGCTCGGCTAGAGACCTGAGCCATGACCGCCTCCCCCGCCCCCGACAAGACAATCCTCCTCGTCGCCGCCGCCGCGCTGATCGATGGCGACGGGCGGGTGCTGATCTGCCAGAGGCCGCAGGGCAAGCAGCTGGCCGGCCTGTGGGAATTTCCGGGCGGCAAGGTCGAGGCCGGCGAGACGCCGGAGGCCTGCCTGATCCGCGAACTGAACGAGGAGCTGGGGATCAGCGTGACCGAGGCCTGCCTGGCCCCGTTCGTCTTCGCCTCGCACGGTTACGATTCGTTTCACCTGCTCATGCCACTCTACCTGTGCAGGCGCTGGGACGGCTTTGTCACCGCGCGGGAACACGAGGCTCTGGCGTGGGTGAAGCCCCAAAAGCTCGCCGACTATCCGATGCCCCCGGCGGACGCGCCGCTGGTCGCCTTTCTGCGCGACTTCATCTGACGCTGAAGGCCTTCGCCCGCGATGAGCGCGGCGCGACCGCCATCGAGTACGGCCTGATCGCCTCGCTGGTCTTCCTGGTGATCATCACCTCGGTGACCGCCTTCGGCAACAAGACCACCGACGTCATGGCCGAAGTCAGCGCCGCCGTCGACGCCGCCATCGGCGGCGGGGACAGCTAGCCGGCCTTGTCGCCGGTCGGCACTTCCACCGTGCCCAGCGCGTCGGCCAGGCGCATCTTCGCCGACCCGGGCTTCAGCGGCTTCTGCTGGCTTTCGTGCGGCGCCCAGCCGGTCAGGGTGATGATCTCGAAGGTGGCCGGGACCTTGCCGTCGGCCTGGGCGAAGCGCTCGGCGTAAAGCGCCATGGCCCGCAGCAGCACCGCGCGCGGCAGCGGCTTTCGAGGCCGGTCCAGCAGCACATTGGTCTCGCCCATGGCCCGCAGGTCGCGGAGCAGCGCGATCGGGTGGGCGTAGCGCACAGTCACCCGGTCGACGTCCGCCACGGGGAGCGCAAAGCCCGCCCGCTGCAGCAGCGCCGCCCCGTCGAAGGCGTCGGCGAAGGGCGAGACCCTGAGGCCCGCCCCGCCGCTCAGCTCCGACTCCGCCGCCAGCAGGCACTGGCGCAGTTCGGTCAGCGAGGCCCCGCCCAGCAGGGCCCCGATGAACAGCCCGTCCGGTTTCAGGGCTCTGCGAATCTGGATCAGCGTCCCGACCAGGTCGTTGGTCCAGTGCAGCGCCAGGGTCGAGACCACAAGGTCCAGGCTCGCGGTCGCGAACGGCAGCTGTTCCTCGTCAACGACCAGACGCGGGCCCTCACGGCCCGCCAGCATCCGCCCCGACAGGTCGGTCTCGACCAGCAGGTCGATCTTCGCCGCCGCGTCGCTGGTCGCCAGGGCGCGACCAAACGCGCCGTCCCGCGCGCCCAGGTCGACCGCCAGCGGAAACCGTCGCATGATCGCCTCCAGCCGGACGACGGCGTCCTCGGCGGCGCGGGTCTTCAGGAAGCTCGCGGCGGGGTAGCCGGGGGCGGCGCGGTCGAGGCGGCGCCGGTGAAGGGCGCGGTCGAACAGGAGGGGGGCGTACCGGACATGCGGGCGGAACATGGCCCTTCACGGACGCGATGGGAACCGCCGGCGCGCATGATCGACGCGGCGCGGGGCCTGCTCGACCTGCTGTTGCCGGTGCGCGACTTCGACGGCGACGCGGCCCAGACCGCCGGCCTGCCCGCCCGGCAATGGAGCCGCATCGCCTTTCTGGAGGACCCGGTCTGCGAAAGCTGCGGTACCTTTTTTGGTGCCGAATGTTCCCGTCCGCCTCAGGGCGCTGAAGCCCGAATTCGCGGCTATCGACAGGTTTGATCTGCCGACCGCACTTCGATTGCGCCGCAAGGTTCTTGGTCTGCGTCAGATAGACGCCGGGAAGGCGCTAGGAGTTTGCAAGGCCACCGTCTGGAACTGGGAGAACCGGGCGATCGCGCCGGAGGATCGCTACTTCCCGATCATAGTGGATCTTCTCGGCTACGAGCCTTGGCCAGTTCCTCGTTCACTGGCGGACCAACTTCGAGCCGAACGCCGGCGCCGCGGACATACGATTGTCGAGGCGGCTCACTTCATCGGCGTCGCACCCAGCGCATTTGCATACTGGGAGGCGGGAGAGGCACAGCCTAACGAAGCAAGCATGGCTCGCATCCAGGCCTACTTGGCGCCTAGACGCGCTAGTGCTTGGTGTCTTTGGCTCCGTACCTTTGGAGCAGCATCTGAGCGGCGGATGTCCCGGCATCATCATTCGGCTCAGCTGAGGCATTCGCAGCCTGAAGGTCCCTGACGCCCTGGATGATCAGGTTGATGTCGTTGTTGATGGGAATGATGTCGGTGTTCAGTCGCACACCGTCGACAAGCAGCGGCAGCGCTTCTTCGAAGCGATCTTGGGTCAGCAGTTGAAGGCCCTGCGCAAACAGCGCTAGGGGCGCGTTTACGCCCAGCTGCTGCAGCGGCGCCCAAGTGACCGCGGCGGCGACCGTGTCTCCGGAGGTGAACTGCAGGAAGCCAAGCTGGTACCGGGCGACCGCATAGTCGGGTGCGAGCTCGACAGCCTGTGACATGGCGATACGAGCCTCGTCATAGCGCTGCGCCCCGGCGAGAAGCGAACCCTGCATGAAGTGGAGTCGAGCGTCGAGAGGATGGTTGGCCACCAAGGCTTCAACGCGTCTCAGACCTGCGCCGGCGTCTCCCGAGATCGTCTGGACCAGCCCAGCGATCTCTTCCGGCGAGCAGGTCTCTGTGTGGGTCTTCTGGCTCATGATCTTAAGTCTCGACTTTGAAGCGTTGTGAGGGGTGGAGGCGTTCGCGCAGCTGCCCGATCGCCGACTTGTGGATTTGGGACACGCGGCCCTTCGTGACGCCCAGCAGCGCGCCAATCTGCTCGAACGACAGCGCATTGAGATAGTGCTGCCGAACGACCGATTGCTCCCGTGTCCCAAGGCCGGTGATCGCTTGGCCCAGCCGTTGGAGCAGTTCCTTCCAGGCCAGGCTTTCATAGGCGCTAGGGCGCCTATCAACCGTCTCTTCCGAAGCCGAAGCGCCGACGTCTTCAAGCATGAACCCGATGGCCAGACCCACCGTCAGGTCGATGAGGGCCTTCATCGCCTCGTCGGATGAGAGCTTGTCGGCGTCATCGACGCCCAGCGACCGTGTGCGTTCTGCGCGAGCTCTATTGCGGAACGAGATCTGCTCCCTGATCTCGCTCGCCTTGCCGATCCCGTCCAGGATGCTGCCCTTGATGCGCCGGCGCGCGTAGCCCTTGAAGGGCACGCCGAGCCCGGGATCAAACCCATCCAACGCTTCGAGCAGCCCGGCGCAAGCCCACTGATAGAGATCGGGTAGTTCGATGTCGCCGTTGTCGCCATTGAACTTGTGACGCCGCGCCATGCCGCGTGCAAAGGCATGGTAGCGCTCGAACAGCTGCTCACGAGCTCGGGGTGAGTTGTCGGCTTTGAACGCCTGCCAAAGATCGGCCTCCGCGTCATCGACGAGGGCTGGAGATCTCTGCGGCTGGGCGACCTCCGCGTTCACCTGAAGCTTCCGATGACGCCTTCCAGCACGAGGCTCCAGCCGTCGATCAGCACGAACATCAGGACCTTGATTGGCAGCGAGAGGGTCGAGGGTGGGACCATCAACATGCCCAGCGATAGCAGGATGCTCGATACGACCAGATCAATGAGCAGGAACGGAAGCAGGATCACGAAGCCGATCTTGAACGACACCCGCAGCTCATTGAGCATGAAGGCCGAGGTCAATTCCATCAGGCCGACCTCGGAAGCGTGGTTGGGCAGCGGCTTCTTGGCTATCGAGTAGATGGTGGCGAGGTCCTTGTCGTGGACCTGGCGCAGCATGAATGCCCGAAGTGGCCCCGAGCCCTTGTCCATGGCCTCCTGCACGGAGACCTGACCACTCAGGAAAGGCTGGAGCGCGCCTTCGTTCACGGCCGAGAAGGTGGGCATCATCGTGAACGCAGTCAGAAACAGCGCCAAGCTGATCAGGACCTGATTGGGTGGGGTTTCCGGCATCCCGAACGCGTGGCGGATCATCGACAGGACCACGACGATCCGGATGAAGGGCGTCATGCAGATGGCGACCGCCGGAATGAGCGAAGCCAGTGTGAGGATCAGGGCGATCCGCACGGCTTCGGAGGTCTGCGCGGGTTTAAGCTTGGTCTCGGCCAGGCTCGGGTCGAGCCGCCCAACCTGGGCGCCGGCGACCGCGGCGGTGGTTGACGACGGCGATTGCGCGAGCGCCACGGTTGGCGCGACCGACATCGCCAGAAGCGTCAGCACGGCCGCAATCAGAAGGGTCAGACTCTTCATGCGGTCGGCTCGTCCGCAGACCGCTTGGACCTGGTGCGAGGCTTGACTGTCGCTTCAACGGGCGGCTGGAACACCGCGCCGTGGGGGAGGCCGCGACAATGAACTCACGGCCATCGCAGCGCATCAGGCAGACATCGACCTGATGGCTGAGCCTGACGGTCTCAATAAGCTCCAGTCGTCGCTCTGCGCGCGAAAACACAGGTGTCGCGCCGCGCAGGCGGGTCTTTAGGGCGAGTGCGGCCGCGACCGCCAATCCAGCGCAAAGCAGGAAGGCGCCAATCACCCGCCAAACCGGGATGTCGGTTTCCTTCGCGCCGCCCAGCGTTTGAGCCCACGCCATCTCGGGCAAGATCAGGAGCGCCAAGCCGCACAGCGTGGCCGCGCCAACTGGGAAGAGCCTGGGCATTCTAGGGCTGCGCGATCTCGACAATGCGGACGCCGAAATGATCATCGACGGCGACGATCTCGCCGCGGGCCACCAGGGCGTTGTTTAGCCGAAGCTCGATGAGGTCGTTGACCTTGAGGTCGAGTTTGACGATCGAACCGCTCTTGAGGTCCAACAGGTCTTCGATCGGCATGCTGGCCTGGCCGAGCCTGGCCTGAACGGCAACCTGAACGTCCCTGAGAACTGCGGAATCGAGCGAGACCAACGCGGGGCCGGCGACCGGTTTGCTCGGCGCAGCGGCATCTGCAGGCTGTTCGGGAGAGATACGCGATTTCATGGGAATCCTGGCGGTCAGTTCTGGAGAGCGAGGGCCATCTGGCCATCAGCTTCGGTAAGGCGAGCCCGGGCCACGGGATGAGCGGCGCCGGCGATTGAAAGCGCCAGCAGATCGTCCAGCGCCGTCCCAAGGACGAGGACGTCTCCCGGGGCCAGATTGCGGAACTCTTCGAGCGAGACCGTAGCCAGCCCAAGGCTTGCCTCCAGGCGAACCTCCTGCGGGCCCAACGCCTCGGTGCGGCGGGCGAGGACTTCAGCGGAGGGGCGTGGCGGCGGCGCATGCCCGCGCACCAGCGCCACGAGCGCGCTCTGTGGAACGGAAACCTGGGCGATCTCCCCGTCTGCGTCCCAAAGGCTGGCGACAACGTCATGAGCGCCGCCCTCCGAGCGCGCGCCATGACCTCCATCGCCCATGCCAACGGCCTGTTCGAGGCGCTGGCCAAGGTCGATCATCATCGCCCGCTCGAGGTGGTCAAGCACCTCCTGGTCAGTCTCGGTCTGCGGCTGCTGGTCCAGCGTGGCGTCCAGCGCCTGGCTAAGGAGCTGACCTGCGCTGCGGCGTGGAAGGCTGATGCCGAGGGAACCGACCGCAAGCCATCCTGCCCGCGCCACGACGCCTGTCTCTCCAACGCGCAAAGTGGACAGGCGAACGAGCGGACGCCCAAACCAGGCTTCCGACCAGTCGCCCACGGCGCCGCTTACCGCCGAGCGCACGCGCTCGCAGGTTAGATGGCCAGCCGGCAACCAAGGGCGCGCAAGCTGTGTCACCCTTGGCCTCTGATGCCAAAGAGCTGCTGGATCATGTCGTTCGAGACGCTGACGACCTGCGAGGAGGCCTGAAAGCCCCGCTGTATGAGGATGAGGTCGCCAAACTCCTGCGACAGGTCGACGTTTGAGGCCTCGATCATCTTTGATCTGAGCGTCCCGGCCCCATCCTGCTTGCTCACCAGAACGCGGTGATCTGCGCCGACGGGATCCTCAAACAGGCCGTTCCCCGAGCGTTCGAGTTTCTGTGGATCGCGGAAGTCAGCGAGCGCCACCGATCCGACCAGCTCGGTCTTGGTGTTGGAGTAGGTCAGCTTGAGCTTGCCATCGGCGTCCAGCGACACCGTGGTCAGGGCGCCGGGCCCGTTCCCGTCGACCGATGACACGCTCAGACTCGAAGTCGTACCAGACGAGAAGGAGGTGACGCCGGTCGAGAAGTCCAGGATGACCGACAGCGGATCCGCGCCAGGGGGATTGGTCGTGATCGTCAGCTCATCGGCGGAAGGGTCCACGATGCTGCCGATGAACTTCAGGGTGGTGGTTGCGACCGTCGCGCCGGTCTGGTCGGTGACCGTCACGGTCCATTCGTTTGGAGACGCCGCGCCGACCGGCGTGAACTTGACCTTCCAGACCTGCTTGCCGCCGCGCGAGTCGTAGACGGCGATGTCGGAAACGGTCGCCTCGGTCGCGGTGGAGGAGAGGTTGTTGGCGAAGACGACCTTGGTGGTCGCCACGGGAGCATGCGTCTGCCGGTTCTTGATGTTGACCGCAGCGGGCTGGCCATCGGCGCCCAGGACCGCCAGTCGGCTCTCTGTCCCCTCAAGAACGATGTAGCCGTCCTCGGCGACCACAAAGCGACCGGTGCGGGCGTAGTAGGTCTTGTCGCCGTCCAGCAGGATCAGAAAGCCACTGCCGTCCACGGCCAGATCGAGGTCGCCGTCGGATTCTCGCAGATCACCCTGGGTGAAATCGACGGAGGATTGGGCGAAGCGCACCCCTGCGCCCGACTTCTCGCCCTGATTGCCGCCCAGGTAGGTAAGGCCTCCGCCCCGGCCGGTGCTGAAAACGTCGGTGAAATTGACCGAGGTCGCCTTAAAGCCCGGAGAGTTCAGGTTGGCGACGTTGTTGCTGATCGTCTGCAGCCCCTTGGAGTAGGCCTGCATGCCGCTCAAGCCGATGTAGATGGCTCCCATCATGTCGTGGTCACTCCTCAGCGAACTTGCGAAACGTCAGCGATCGAGATGTTCGAGATAGACGCGCCCTCGGGGGTCTTGATCGTCACCGTCGGCTGCCCCGAAGCGAACGAGACCGACTGCACCACACCCGAGAGCGTCGTCGTCTCGGTGGCGACATCCACCGTCCTGCCCAGAAGTGAGGTCGCCTGAGTGGCTGCCTGGGCGGCGAGCAGGTTGGTGATCTGATCGTTCAGCGTCTGGCTTTGCTGCAGCTGAGAGAACTGCGCGAGCTGAGACACGAACTGGAAGTTGTCCACCGGCTTGAGTGGATCCTGGTAGGTCAGCTGCGTCAGGATGATCTTCAGCAGGGACTGAAAGTCCAAGCCGAAGGCGCTCTGATTGCTGCTGGTCGCGCCTACGGACGTGATGGCCATGGTGCCTCCGGATAGCGAAGATCGAGTTGGGTGAGACTCGCGCCGTTCAGCACGAGGCCGCTCAGGGTCAATCCCTGTTCAGCGGCAAGGCGCAGAGCCTTGTCGACCAGGCTGCGCCGGTCGAGCGTCGGGTCATCGGCGGTGATGATGGCGACCAGCCCACCCTTGCCGGGCTCCAGCCGAACCACGGTGGTCGCACGTTGCGCCAAGGCCGTCTGCAGACGCTGTTGATAGAGCCTCAAAGGCTCTTCGCCACCCACATCTCGGCGCGGCGCGGATGCCGGCGGAGCGTCTGCGGAAGCCGGCGACGAGGTCAATCCGCCTGCGGCGACCGTGGGTCGGTTCGTCCGCTGGCGCTCAGACGACTGCCCGCGCTCCGGCGTTTGCGCCACCTCAAGTTTGATCGTCGGTTGGGCGTTCCCCGGTACTGGCCTCGCCATCGCACTCTGGTCGGCCGGCGTTTGGGCCGGCTGAACCGCTGTGACTGCAGTATCGGATTGCCGTGGCAGATCTCGTCGGGAACCCAGCAACCCGGTCTCCGAGAAGCCCATGGCACGTTGTTCGACGAAGGCGCCGTCCGGCTCGCCGTCCCCAAGCATCGAGCTGAACGACTGGTCGCCCGAAGGCGCCGGCGAGGCGCTTCGCAGTTGCGGTGGAGTGGGGGCGGCGGGGGCGACCTTCATGGCGCCACCCGCGTTCTGCGAAGGATGTCGTCGGTCATACTGAGGCTCGCCTCATCTGCCCGTCTATCAGCGCGTCTCCGCGCGGTCCTGGCGGCTTCCTTTATAACCTGATGGCGCCCATCCGCTGCACGCATGTCCTGCGCACGGTTCGCTTTCGCCTGATTGGCCGCCTGGACCTGCGCCTGCTGGGCCACCAGGCGCCTTTGTTCATCGACGACACCTGCAGCAAAGCTGCCGACCAAGGCGATATCGAAGCGTTCGCGCTGGGCGGCGTCCTGCCACCGACGCAGCGATTGGTGCAGATCGTTGTCGATCTGGTCAAACTGAGTTCTGCTCTTGCCGGAGCGCCAGCTCGGCCCTGGCCAGGGCCATTTCGGCGCTGCGACGCTGCAACGCCCGCACCTCGACCAGCTCTGCCAGCCTCTTGCTTTCGCTTCGCGCCATCAGTTGATCCTCATCAGCTGATGGAGGCTCATCTGCGTATGCTCAAACGCCGACCGCTCGTTGCGGTCCTGCGCCAGGAACGCCATCAGACCCGGACGCCGGTCGAGAGCCATGTCGATGTCGGCATTGCTGCCGGCGGCGTAGAGACCGGTTTCGATCAGCGTTCGCGACGCCTCATAGGTGCTGAGCAGGCCAGCCGCCTTGCGGGCCGCCAAGCCGTGCTCCAGGGTCATGATCTCAGGCGCGAGCCGGCTGATGCTCTTGGGCACGTCGATCGCGGGGAAATGGCCGCGCTCGGCCAGGCTACGCGAAAGGATGATGTGTCCATCGAGCAAGGACTTCATCACTTCTGCGACCGGGTCGTCGTTGTCGTCCGTCTCGCTCAGCACTGTCATGACGGCGGTGATGGATCCGCCGGTACGGAGCGCCCCGCAACGCTCCACCAGGCGCGGAATGGCGGCAAAGACACTCGGCGTGTAGGCCCTGACCGTCGGCGGTTCACCGGCGGCAAGCCCGATCTCGCGAAGCGCCATCGCCAGGCGGGTCATGGAGTCGACCAGCAGCAGCACCTGTTCGCCCTTCGAGCGCCAATGTTCTGCAAGGGCCAGAGCATAGTTGACCGCCCGAACGCGCATGGCGGCTGTCTGATCAGACGTCGCCGCGACAAGCGTGGTCCTGCCGCGGGCATCCGCCGAGGCGATGCTGCGCCAGAATGCCTCCACCTCTCGGCCGCGCTCGCCGACCAGGCAGACAACGCACCGGTCTGCCTGAACCTGGGCCGCGAGCTGCGTCATCAGGCTTGTCTTGCCAACGCCGGCCGCCGCAAAGACTCCGACCCGCTGTCCCTGTGCCAGCGGCAAGAGCCCATCGATAGCGCGAACGCCGGTGATCAGCGGCACGCGGGGTGAGCACCGATCCATCGGCCTCAGGGTGCCCCCCTCAAGGCGGCCAAGCTCATGGGCATTGATTGCGCCGCCCCCGTCGATGGGCCGCCCCATTGGATCAATAGCGCGACCGCCAAACGCCTCCCCGACTGGCGCCGTACTGGCCTGTGTGTGCGCGGTGACCCGCGCGCCGGGCGTGATCTGCCTACCCTGCTCCAGAGGCGTCAGGACCACCGTATCGTGGGTCACACCCGCCACCTGAGCCAGAACCGGCGCGCCGCCCCGGGTCTCCACCAGACAAAGGTCTCCGATCGCGCTGCTTGGCCCATCGGCTTCGACGTGGGTGGCCAGGATCTTGCGGACCCGTCCAGTGCGCGCGACCAGGTCGACCTCGCCCATACGGCTAAGGAAAGGGTGAGCCGTCACGTTGCCGGCTCCGACATTTCGTCCAGGAGGTCGGCCAGACGTCGCCATTGCTGAGCGGGTCCAACTTCCAGGCCACCCAGCGTAAGACGAATATGGCAGGCGCCGGCTTCAAGCTCATCCAGGGCCACGATGGTCAAGGCCGAGCCCAAGCTCGAGGCAAGGGTCTCCAAGGCGGCGCTCGATGGAAAGTCCGACACCGAGACTTCCACACGAACCACAAGGGAGCTCTCAAGCGTGGCCAACTGTTGCGAGATGGCCCCTTGCACCATCGCCGCCATGCGGCCGGTGTCGGTGAAGACCCGCTCAAGCGCGGCGCGGGCCAATTGCGCCGCCAAACGGTCCATCGCGGCCATTCGGCCGGACACCTCGTCAACCGCCGTGGCGATGCCTGCATCCAGACGACGCAGGGCCTCAGTGGCATGGCCTTCGGCTTCCCGAAGAGCAGCTGCGCTACCCAGCGCCTCTCCCTCCCGCCGCGCGACACCAACCGAGGTGGAAAGCCGCTCGGCCTCGGCTCGAAGGGCCGCAATCTCCTGTGCCTGGCGCTCGACAAGCTCCCTAAGCGCCAGCACTTCGGCGTCAATCGGCGAGAGCGTGGGGGCGTGCACAGGGGCCTCCTGAGCTAGCGGACGCACGCGCTCCCCGACAGGCGCGGTCCTGGCTTTGATCAAGCCGCTCATCGGGGGTGAATCCGGCGCAGCAGCGCGGCCAGACCCGTGAACCATCCGGCGGAAGTCGCCTGGTCGGGAGTTCGAGGGGGCGCGCCTCTCGACGCTCAATACAGCCTCTCGTAGCGCGGCGAGCGCGGTCGGTGTCATGCTGTAGGAGAGGTCATGGCCAGACCAGATCTGTGTCGCCTCGACGCGGTGGGCCTGACCTAGATTGGATCGCGCCCAACGATCGACCAGCCAAGGCGAAAGATCGCCCAGCGCTGCTGGCGCGCGGCGATCACCGGGACCTGCAGCGGATGCCCCTGGATTGCGATACTCGGCCAGGAGCGCCTCAACGCGCTCGCGCTGCCTCTCTTCCAGACCCGCCAGAACTGCGGCGACATCGTCCTTGGTGGTCGTGGCGAGCTCGGCCACGAGGCGGCGCAGATTCCGGTCAGCTGCGGGGAGCAGCATGGGCGTCTCCCTCATCAAGCAGCTGGCTGAGGCGCTGGGCGTACTCCGTACGCTGTTGCGGCGTCAGCGAGCGCGGCCCGGGGCGACGGGCAATGGCCACAAGCGCCAGGAAGGATACGACGAAGGTCGCAACGATTATGCCGATCCAGAAGCCCCAGTTGACGCCCTCTGCTGGGGCCCGTGTTATCGCTTGCGGGGCCGCGGGTGTTGGGGTCGGCGCCAGAGCCGGCGCCGCTGCGGGTGCTGGAGCGACCGCCGGGGTGACCGTGATGATGTCCCCAAGGCTGGTGTCAAACCCGATCGCTTCTGCGGTCAGATCACGGACTTGGGCGGTTGATTGGGCGGCTAGCTGCGGCGCCAGGCTCACGGCCACCCGCAGGCGAAAGTCCCGCGGACCGTCCGGCCAGGCCGGCGCGCTGGTTTGGTCCGGCTCGGAGAACGCCCGACGTGTGTCCAGGTCCGCCCAAACCGAGATGTTGATGTCCTGCGGCTCGTAGAGGCTGGTGAGCGACTGGCGGATGCGCGTCGCGAAGTGTTGTTCGATCGCTTGGCCTTGCGGGCCAGCGGTCGCGACCGATTGTTGGGCGTCACCGCTCACGATGGCCCCCTGGGCATTGAGGATCACGACGCTCGCGGGCTCCAGGTCGGCGACCGAGGCTGCGACAAGGCGCTGGATGCCGCCCACGGTCGCCGGCGTGAGGCTGGCGCCGGCCCGCGGGAGCACAGTGACCGACGCCTTCGGCGCCCGGCGGTCGCCTGGGAACACGCTCTGTTCGGGAATGGTCAGGTGGACGCGGGCGGTATCGATCCCGCCCATCGTCATGATGGTTCGCGCCAGCTCGCCCTGCAGCGCCCGTTGGTAGTTGATGCGCTGCGCGAACTCGGTCAGCCCCATGTCGGACTTGTTGAAGAGCTCGAAGCCAACCATCCCTTTGAGTGGAAGGTCTGCGCTGACGACCTCAAGCCGCGTCGCGTCGACCTTGTCGACCGGCACGAGGATCGTCGTGCCGTCATCACGCAGGCGGTAAGGGACCTTCTTGCGATCAAGTTCGGCGATGATGGTCGCCGCATCCATCGTCCGAAGGTTGGTGAACAGCACCTCGTAGGGTTTGCGCAGGACGAACACATAGATCGCCGCCAGGACGGCGATCGCGATGATCGCCGCGGCGGCGAAGAAGGCGATCTGCCGGCCCGGGGAGTTTCCGCGGAAGGTGTCGAGCAAACTCATGAGAGGTACTGGTTCTGCGCGAGCCTTAGAGGCCCATGCGCATGAGCTCCTGATAGCCTTCGAGCAGGCGGTTGCGGACCTGGATCATCAGTTCGACCGACAGCCGGGCTTCTTCCAGAGCGTAGGTCACGCGGTGGACCGGCACCGAGTCATCCAGCGCAAATGCCGCCGCCAGGGCCTGGGCGTCGAGCACCTTCTGATCGACCCGCTCCAGACCCGCCGTCATCATCTCGGCAAAGCCGGGGCCCGAAGGCGCTGGCTGCCGCATGCCCTGGGGACCGCCCGCCAGGACATCGCCGGCGCCCAACACGCCTACGGCTTCAATCGGGGCGAGGCTCATGCGCGTTTCCCAAGTTCCATGGCCTTCAGATACATCTGTCGCGCGGCGTTCATGGCTACGATGTTGGCCTCGTATGCGCGGGCCGTCTTGACCATCAGGGTCATCTCCGCCGCATGATCAAACCCCGGATAGGTCACGTACCCATCCGCGTCTGCGTGAGGATGCGACGGCTCGAAAACACGGCGAGGCGGCGTGTCTACCGCCTCCACCCCATAGACCCGGACGCCTTGCGACTGTGCGGCGGCCTTGTCCTGGATGATGTCGCTGAAGCTGACATTGGGACCCGACAACAGGCGAGATGCTCGGAACGGCTCGCCGAGCGCGGTGCGGGTCGTTCCCGCATTGGCGATGTTGTCGGAGATCACTTCCAGCCGTCGCCACTCGACGTCCAGACCCGTGCGGCTGATTTCCATCGCCTTCATCTAACGCCCTCCGCTGACGGCAAGCGCGTTCAGTTGCATCTGGCGGCCAAGGACCTCGATCAGCGCCCCGTACCGCATCGCCGTGGACGAAGCGGTGGCCATTTCCAGGTCGAGGCGCAGGCCATCGGCTCCCGCGCCTGGGGCCAGGCTGGTGGTCGGCCGGACCTCCGCGATGGCTTGAGGGCCGCGTGAGGCCGCTTGGGCGAGCGCGGTCTCGAAGTCGACCCGCATCGGTCGGTAGCCGGGCGTGCCGGCGTTGGCGATGTTCTCGGCGGTGACGACCGCGCGCGCGTCCAGGCCGTCCAGGGCCTTTAGCGCCAGCAGGGCTGAAGTGGCGTCCATGGGCGCTCCTATTGAACGACAAGCTCGGCGTGGAGGGCGCCGGCAGCCTTGATGGCTTGAAGAACTGAGATGATGCCTCGGGTATCGACATTGAGCCGCACAAGGCCATCGACGAGGTCGGCGACGGTGGTGTTGGGAAACGAGATCACCGCATCCTTGCCATCCTTTACCGCCAGCCTGGTGTTGGTGATCAACAGGCTCTGCGCGCCGGGCGCGTAGCCGCCGTAGACCGTCGGTTGAGAGGCCTGGTTGTCGATGCTCACCGAAACGCGGATGTCTCCCTGTGAGATCACCACACTGGAGATGCGAACGCCGCCGCCCGCGACGATCGTGCCGGTGCGCTCATTGACCACGACCCGCGCCAGAGCGTCAGGCGCGACGGTGACCGCCTCGATCCGCGCGATCAGACGATAGACATTCTGGGCGCCTGTCGCGGCGATCTGCACCTCGTCGGCGCCTTTGACGGTCGCGTATTCGCCACCCAACGACGCATTGATCCCGTCGGCGACACGGGTGGCCGTTGTGAAATCCGGATCCTTGAGCAGGAACACCAGGGAGCCGCTCCGTAGAACATCGGCTTCCACTGACGTTTCGACCGTCGCCCCGCCTGGCACCACGCCGGCGGTCGGGAAGTTGCGCTGTTGGCTGTTTAGATTGCTGTCGAACCGGTAGCCCCCGACGACCAGCTGGCCTTGGGCTAGCGCATAGCTTCGCTGATCAGGCCCCAGGAGCGGGGTCATCAGAAGCGTGCCGCCTGCCAGGCTTCGGGCATCACCAATGGAGGCCACGGTGATGTCGATGCGATCGCCGACATTGGCCGAGGGCGGTAGCGTGGCGGTGACCATGACCACAGCTACGTTCCGGCTCTGAATCTGGTCCGGCGAAATGTTGACGCCGAGCCGCCCCATCGCATTGCGCAGCGCCTGCTGAGTTGCCTGATTGCGAGGCGTGTCACCGGTGCCGGCAAGGCCGGTTACGATGCCGTACCCGACGAGCGCATTGTCACGATAGCCCTCGAAGCGGCCGAGGTCCTTGACCCGCACGTCGCTGGCCAGAACAGGCGAGGCGATGAGGCTCGCAAGCAGGATGATCAGCGACAGGAGAGGCCGCATCACAGAAACCCGAGCAGGTTGAAGATGCGATTGACCAGCCCGGGCTGGGCGCTGCGACTGGTAAATCCGCTGCCATTGTAGTCGATCGTGGCGTCCGCCAACCGGCTCGAGAGCACGGTATTGGAGCCGCTGATATCGGCCGGCCGCACCCGACCCTGGATCCGAATGACGGTCCTCTCGCCATTGATCCGGATTGACTGACGCCCGGAGACGAAGAGATCGCCGTTTGGCATCACATCGTCCACGGTGACGCTGATCTGGGCCACCATCTTGCCGCTGCGGGCTGTCTCACCCGAGCCCTGGAACTGGGTTTCAAGCTCTGCGCGGCCGCTCTGGAGCGGCGTATCCAGTTCCACCAACTCTCCGCTGAGGCGCGTGCGTTTGCCCGTTCCCTTGCGCGTGGTGTTCGAGGCTGTGGCGCTTTCCAGAACAATGACCGTGAGGGTGTCGCCAGGCCGTGTCGCGACGCGGTCGGACGCCAGCGCCGGCCAGCTGCCCGGCTTATAGAGATCATCCGACCAGGCGATGCTCGCCATCAAGGCGGCGGCCATCAGGGCGAGCACCGCGACGATGAAGCGGCTCATGGACGGCCCTCCGGCGCCGCAACAGCGATGATCGCTCCATCGCCGGTTCTGACGATCGCGGTCGCGTCCTTGCGGACCGGACGCACGGTCGTGACCTGACGTTGCAGCGTGACGACGCCAACCGTGGTCTGGAGGTAGATCGGCTGATCGGGCGCGATCAGCGCGATGGTGTCCTGGGGTGGGGCCGAAATCAGGTCCCCTTCGCTGAGATCGCGCGCAGCGCGCACCAGACCGACGCGAGCATCGTACTGGAGGGCGGGCTTGGGGGGCGCGTCACAGGTCGCTTCAGCGACGCCGTCCCGCGTCAGATACCGCCCTTGGGGGACATCTGCGGTCATTCGCAGACAGGTTCCCCGCCAGGCGATGGGCTGTGGCGTCAGGCGGATCGACAGGCGCGTGGCGCTGTCGGGGGCGGGTAGATGCGAAAGGGCCGGCATCAGCGCCCCGGCGCGCGCCCAGACCGCGCGCGCAGTGACCTCCTGCGTGTCTTGACCGGGGGCCAGCCGGATGACGACCAGGTCCCGAGCCCGGTCCTGAAGGGCTGAGGGCAAAGCGCCAAGGTCGACAAGGTCTCCCAACCGCACAGCGGTCCCGGCGACGACAATCTCTCGCACAGGCGCGCCTGCGTCCGGGCTCGGAGCGCCGGTCATCAGCAGCAGCGCTGTGGCTAGCCCCGGAATGATCATGGGCTAGCGGCGCAGCCCGTTGGCGATGGCCATGAGCTGGTCGCCCGCCTGCAGCACCTGGGCATTGGCCGCGTAGGCGCGCTGCATGACCAGCAGGTTCACCATCTCCTCGGACAGCTCAACGTTCGAGGCTTCAACCGCACCCTGCAACAGCGTGCCAGCGGCATCCTCGCCGGGAGCGGCGGTGAGAAGGTCTCCCGGATTCGCCGCCCGGTAGAGGCCCTCGCCGATCACGTCCAGGCCCGAAGCGTCCTTGGCGAGCGCCAGTTCGATGCGGCCGATCTCCACGGCCGCGCCGGGCTCACCGGCGATCGCGACCACCTTGCCATCGCGCGCGATGGACAAAGACTTGGCGTCGGTCGGTACGGAAATCGCTGACTTGAAGATCATGCCGTTCTCGGCCGCCAACAGCCCCTCGGCGTTGACCTTCAACGTCCCGCCCCGCCAGAGGACGGTCTCGCCGGTTTCATCGATCAGCTCGATAAAGCCGTCGCCGTCGATCGCGAGGTCGAGCATCTGACCGGTCTGGCGCAGGTCGCCCTGCGTAAAGACCTTGCTGCCGGTCCGGGCCATTACCCCGGACATCAGGCTCGCCGCGTCGGGACGGGTCAGCGAAAGCCCATCCAGCGAGGCCCCGCTGGTCATGAGTTCCGAGAACCGGACCTGCGAGCGTTTGAAGCCCGGCGTGTTGATGTTGGCGACATTGTTGGCGGCGACATCGAGCGCCGTTTGCTGGGACCGAAGACCGGTGGCTCCGATGTAGAAAGCGCCGTTCATTGGACCCTAAACCTGACCAAAGTTGCTGATCGCGCGGCCCATGAGGTCGTCGTAGACATTGACGAGGCGCTGGGCGGTCTCGGCCCGCCGAAGGGCTTCCATCATCGAGACCATTTCGTCGCCGGAGGTGACGTTGGAGCTCTCCAGCGCGCCTTGCCGAATGGCTGCCCGCTCAAGCCGTTGTGCGCTTCCCGGCGCGACAGTGAAGGCCTCGCCGCTGACCCAGCGGGCGTCGGCGGCCGGAAAGGCGAAGAGCGGGATGCGCGCGATGATCTCTCCGGCGTCCAGAACGGCGCCATCGCTTGCAATCGCAGTGGACTGCCCCCGCACCACCAGATCGCCCGCTTCACCCTGCAGGACAGCGCCGCCAACGGTGACCAGACGGCCGTCTTGATCACGCTGGAACTGGCCGCCGCGCGTGTAGACGATCTCTTCGCCCTGCCGCACGGCAAAGAAGCCCTCGCCGCTGATCGCCAGATCGTAGGGATTGCCGGTCTGGATCTGCTTGCCGGGCGAAAGGTCAGGCGCGGACCCGACGATTGGCGCCGAAACACTTCGAGGCCCGCCTGCCAGGAGCGTCTCGAAACCAATCCTGCGGCGATAGCCAGGCGTCACCGCGTTGGCGATATTCTGGCCCGCGATCTCGACGCGCTGCTGCGCTATCGAGAGAATCGCGGCCGCGTTCTCGATCATTGCCCCCATACGGTACGGCTACCCATTTTCGCTGTCGCGTTCAAGGTGAGCTGGAATTGCTCTCATCATAAGGTGGCTAAAAGCAACCTAATCGACATTCACGATGGCGAACGACCTCAGGTCGATTGTGTGCGGAACCTCATTGACCGACAGAATGGCCAGCCGCGGTATCGTGCGGCGCGTGAAGGCCCGGAGGTGCCTGCGGATATCGGGCCCGCAGAGCAACACTGGCGTCAAACCCGCCTGGATCATCGAGTCAGCCGCCGGGATGAGTTTGCGCATCAACTGCTCGGCCAGCTTCGGCTCGATCACGAAGGCGGCGGCGCCGTCTGCCCGTCGAATGTTGTCTGACACCTGGGCCTCGACGCGCGGATTGAGGCTCAGCACCGAGAGCTGATCGTGCCGACCGCGAAGCCCGTGGCAGATGCTGTTGGCCAGGCGTTGCCTGACCAGTTCGGTGAGGTCGGCGTGATCCTTGGTCGCGCGCCCGGAATCAATGAGCGCTTCGCAAATCTGGTCGATGTTGCGGATCGACACCTCCTCGGCCAGCAGGCCTTGGAGGATCCGCTGGATGTCCGAAACCGTCAGCACCGCCGGGATCAGCTCCTCGATCAGTCCCGGCTGACGGCTGCGCACCCCCTCGAGCATGGCGATCACGTCGGCGCGCGACAGCAGCTGCGGCGCTTCGTTGCGCAGGACTTCGCCAAGGTGCGTCATCAACACGGTGATCGGATCGACCAGGGTGTAGCCCTCGTCCTGGGCGCGGTCCCGCAGGTCCGCGTCGATCCAGACGGCCGGAAGGCCAAAAGCCGGGTCCCTCGCCTCGACGCCCGGCAGCACCGAACCGGTCGCTGTGCCGCGGATCGCCAGGGTCTTGTCCGGGAAGAGCTGGGCGTGGGCGTGCCTGGAGCCTTGCAGCATGACCTCGTAGTCAAAGGCGCCCAGCCCGGCGCCGTCCTGGAAGATGACCGCCGGGAACGCAAACCCTGTGGTCTTCTCCTGGGCGCTGCGCAGCGTGGCGATGCGGTCGCTCAGGATCGGCTTGAGCGCCTGCCAGTGGGCGCTCAGCTCCTTGCCCAGGAGCACTTCGATCGGCGCCACGCCCTTGGACTTGCCGCTCGCCCGGGGATCGGCGTCAGGCTGATCGAGTGCAGCGCCCACAAGATCTTCGGCCCGCTTTCGACGCCCCGAGAACCATAGCGCCGCGGAGATCAGCACCAGGAGGACAATCGGCCATTTGGGCATGCCCGGCAGCAGCAAGAGGACGAGCAGGGCGCCGAGTACAATCAGCGGAATCTTGGGCACCGAGCCCAGCTGGCTGAGGATTTCGGTGCTGAGCTGTCGGTCGGACGAAGAGCGGGTAACGATGATGCCGGTGGCGATGGAGATGATCAGCGCCGGCACCTGGGTGACGATGCCATCGCCGATGGTCAGCAGGGTGAAGGTCTCCAGGGCCGTCAGCCAGTCCATGTCCTTCTGCGCCACGCCGATGATCCAGCCGGCGAAGATGTTGATCAGCAGGATGATGACCCCGGCGATCGCGTCGCCCTTCACGAACTTGCTGGCGCCGTCCATGGCCCCGTAGAACGAGGCTTCCTTCTCCAGCTCCTTGCGCCGCCGTTTGGCTTCATTCTGATCGATGAGCCCCATGTTGAGGTCGGCATCGATGCTCATCTGCTGGCCGGGCACGGAATCGAGCACGAACCGGGCGGCGACTTCAGAGACGCGCTGGGCGCCGGAGGTGACGACGACGTACTGCACGATCACCAGGATGAAGAAGACCACCAGTCCGATGACAAAGCTGCCCTGGACGGCAAAAGCCCCGATGGCTCCGATGACCTCGCCGGCGTGGGCGTCGGTCAGGATCAGGCGGGTGGCGGCGACGTTGAGCGCCAGGCGATAGAGGGTGGCGATCAGCAACAGGGCCGGGAAGGTCGAAAACCTCACCGGCCGGTCGACGTAGAAGGTCATCAGCAGGATCGTCAGGCCGAACGCGAAGTTCACGATGATCAGCAGATCCAGCAGCATCGGCGGGATCGGCGAGAACAGGATCAGCAGGATCGAGATGACGCCGACGACCAGAAACAGGTCGTGGTTGCGGCCAAGGATGTTTCTAAGCATGAGCCGGGTGCGTCACGGGTTGCGCCCCTTCCTTTCGCATCGCCAGGTAATGGTCGGCGACGCGGCGAAAGCAGGTCTGGGGGATTTGTCGGTTGAGATCGGACTGGTGGTAGAGGGCGCGGGCCAGGTCGCGATCCTCGATCACCGTGACGCCGTAGATGAAGGCCAGCTTGCGCAGGCGCAGGGCGACATGATCTGCGCCCCGCGCCACGACCATCGGCGCCTCCATCCGGCCAGCATCGTAGCGCAGGCCGACCGCGTAATGGGTAGGGTTGGTGATCACCACGTCGGCGCCGCGGACGCCCTTCAGACTCTGGCTGAGTTTGACGAACTCGGAGTGCAGCTGCGTACGCCGCTGCTTCATCCGCGGCTCGCCCTCGCGGTCACGGACCTCGCGCTTCAGCTCCCGGCGGCTCATGCGCATCTTCTTGAGGAAGTCCCGACGCACGATGCCCTGGTCGATCGCCGCGAAGAACGCCGCCGCCAGGACGTAGAACAGCACCAGCCGAAAGCCGGTCCCGACCATGGCGCGCGTCAGGCTGGAGGCGTCGGTGATCGAGGCCGCGACGACGGTCTGAGCATCCTTGATCACCAGCCAAGTGATGGCGATGTAGACCGCCATCTTCAGGATGTTCTTGCCGGTCTCGATCAGGATCCGGAATGTGAAGAGCTTCTTGAGGTTGGCGGCCGGGTTGAGCCGCTTGAAGTCGAGCTTCAGCGGCTTGGTCGTGAAGACCACGCCGGTCTGTACCAGCTCGAAGGCCAGGACGATGGCGAAGATGGTCACTCCCATGAAGGCCAGCGGGCGAACAACCTGAGACAGCACCATGCCGGTGAGGGCCAGAAGCTCGTTGCCGCTGCCAAGAACGGTGGGCGCCGAGACCAGCGCGCGCTTGGACGCCTCGACCATCCGGTCGGTCAGGGAAGGGCCCATCAGCCAGAACCAGCCGAGGAAGGCCGCCAGCCCGGTGAAGAAGCCCAGGTCCATGCCGCGGGCCACCGAGCCCTCTTCCCGCGCCTTCTTCAGCTTGAAGAAGGAGGGCTGCTCGGACTTGTCCTGCTCGGTGTTCTCCTGCGCCATCAGAGCAGGCCCGGCAGACTGTCGAGCAGGATCGTCATCATCCGGGCGAGCAAGGCGCCCGACAGGCCCAAAGTCGCGGGCAGGACGAGGAGCATCAGCAGTGCCTTCACCTGCAGCCCCAGCACCAGGACGTTCATCTGGGGCACGGTTCGCGACAGCATGGTGATGGCGAGGTCCGCTAGCAGCAGGCAGAGCATCGCCCCGCCGCCGACGCCAAACGCGGTCAGAAAGATGATCGACATGAAGCTTGTCAGACCGCCGAGCGAGGCGGGAAACTGCCCGCCGCCGAGCGGGGCTGCTTCCAGCGTGGCCGCCAGGATGCGTAGCAGCTGATGATGGCCATCCATCGCAAAGAAGATGGCGGCGGCGGTGTAGGCGAAGATCGCCCCGACCAGCGGTGTCTGCGCGCGGGTCGTGGGGTCGATCACGGCGGCCAGGCCAAAGCCGGCCTGGATATCGATGGTCCGACCGACGAAGTAGATGGCGCCGAAGGTCAGGTGAAAGGCCAGGGCGACGATCGATCCCAGCGCCAGCTCCCGGACGGCGGCCACGATCAGGGCGCCGGCGCTGACATCCAGCGTCGTCGCCAGCCCCGGATTGCTGCCCACGATCGCGCCGGCGACGCCCAGCGCGAACAGCACCCGAAACAGCGGCGGCACGCGGGTCAGCGAGAACGGCGGCGCGAAGGCGAACACCGGAGCGATCCGCATCGACAGCAGCAGGCCGGAGAGAACCCAGCCGACAAGGGAGGCGCCACTCTCCGCCATCCCTCAGCCCATCGACGGAATGAGTTTGATCATCCGGATGGCGAACTGGGTGATCTGGGCGATCATCCAGGGACCCAGGATGAGCATGACCAGCGCGGCCGCGGCCAGCTTGGGGATGTAGCTCAGGGTCATTTCCTGAAGCTGGGTGGCGACCTGGAAAACGCTAACCAGCAGGCCGACGGCCAGGGCCGCGATCAGCACCGGGCCGGCCACGACCAGGCTGCTCCACAGCAGCTGGCGCATGAGTTCGACGGCCTGATCGGCGCCCATCCCCGTCCCCCGACGATCAACTAGAGCCCTGCGCACTCGCACGGATGACGCGCATGCGGCAAGAGGGAGAAATCATCGTGGGGTTGCGGCTGGACGCCGCCGGGCGGCGTCACTAGCCTGCGCCGGCGAGGCCGCCACGCGGTTCGCTCCTGCCACCCGGAGGTCTTGATGCCCGCCCTCGCGCCCGCCCGTTCAGGCATGCCGCTGCCAAGGCTCCTCGCCTTCCTGGACCAGGATCCGGACAACGTCGCGCTGCTCGCCGACGCGGCCTGGGCGGCGTTCGAGGCGGACGACGCGGACCTGGCCGCCGACCTGCTGGCGCGGCGCGCCGGCCTGACCGATCCGTCGCCGGATCTGGTCAACCTGTCGGGCCTGGCGGCGCTCCGGCGCGGCCGATTCGGCGAGGCGGCGACCGTGTTCGCGGCTCTGCTGACCGAGAACGAAGCCGATCCTGCCCTGCGGTTCAATCTGGCCTGGTGCCGGGCCATGGAGGGCGGCTGGGACGCCGTGGACGGACTCATCGACGAAAGGACTGCCACCGAGGTCCCCCGCGCCGCGGCGCTGAAGATCGAGGCGCTTCACCACCTGGGCCGCCTTGAAGAGGCGCTCGCACTCGGAGAGCAGCTCGCCGAGCGCCTCCCCGGGGACAAAACCTTGATGGGCGCCCTGGCCGCCGCGGCGTTGGATGACGAGCGCTCCGACCTAGCGATGGCCTATGCCGAACGGGGCGGGGACGCGCCGCAGGCGAAGGCCAGTCTTGGCATGGTGCTACTGGACCGTGCTCGGCCGGCCGAGGCGTTGGAGGCGTTCGACATCGCGTTGGCGAATCAGCCCGGAAACGCCCGCGCTTTGATCGGCAAGGGCCTGGCCCTGATGGCCGATGGTCAGTCCGATGAGGCCGCCCACCTGGTCGATGCCGGCGCGGCGGCGTTCGGCGACCACCTGGGCAGTTGGGTGGCGGCCGGCTGGGCTTGGCTGGCCCGGGGTGACCGCATAGCGGCGCGCGAGCGTTTCGAGCGCGTCGTCGCGCTGGACGACACATTCGCCGAGGGCCACGGCGGCCTGGCCGTCCTCGACGCCATGGATGGAAACGCCGAGAGCGCCCGCCGCCTGGCCGAGGTCGCCGCGCGCCTTGATCGGGACAGCTTCTCCGCCGCCCTGGCCCAGGTGCTGCTGCTGCAGGCTGCCGGCAACGAGGAGGCGGCCGCCCGGCTGGTCGAGCGGGCGATGGCGACGTCGATCGACGGCTCGGGCCGCACCCTGGCCCAGGCTATCGCCGCCCTGGGCGCGGGCCGCCGCTGACACTGGCCCCGGCCTAACGTCTCGCCTCGACCTTCAACTCCTCGACCATGCGCGCCAGCAGCCGCTGCGCCTCCGGATCGGCCGCCAGGGCGTCGGTCACCCGCTCGATCACCTGCTGGAACCGCGCCTCGCCGACCACGTCGGCGCTGAACTGGTCGTCCAGGATAGACTGCACCAGCGCCCGCTTGAGGAGCCGGTCGGGCGTACCCTCGGCCCGTGCCAGCTCCCGCAGCGGATCGGCGCGTCCGGCCTGCGCGCCGGGAGCGGGAGTAGACGGCCGCCCACGCGCCCGCTCAAGCAGCCGCTGGCGGAGGATCTGGGCGATGCGGTTGGCGTTGGAAACGGGATCCATGGCGTTGGAATAGCGTCCCTAGGCGGGCTGAACCATGGATTAGTCGCCGCCTGTCATCCGATCGCGACAGGATGGGCGCCGCGTGGCTAAACGATCGCGACAATCTCCTGACTAGGAGGCATGGATTGGGCATTGGCCATGGCCGCCGCGGGCTTCATCTGCGGATGGTGGTTGCGCGGCAAGGCCCACACCGGCCTGGCCGCGAGCCTGCCGGTGTGGCATCGCGGGGTCGCGCGCCTGTGGTGGCGCTGGCGCTCGCGCCGCCGCGGCGGCCGGCCGCGGATCAGCGATGAGCTCATCTCCCTGATCCGCGAAATGAGTCGCGACAATCCGCTATGAGGCGCGCCGCGCATTCACGGCGAGTTGCTGAAGCTCAGCTTCCGCGTCGCGCAGTCGACGGTGTCCCGCTACATGCCGTCGCGACCAGGGCGACCCTCGCAGAGCTGGACGACGTTCCTGCGCAACCACCGGGCCGACATCGCGGCCATCGACCTGCTGACCGTGTACACCCAGACGCTGAACCGCCTGTACGCTTTCGTCGTCCTCGGCCACGTTCGCCGACATATCCTGCACGTAGAGGTCACGGACCATCCCACCGCGCAATGGTTGGCCGGCCAGATCACGGAGGCCTTCCCGTGGGAAACAGCGCCGCTTTATCTGATCCGCGACAATGACGGCGCCTATGGCGCGCGGTTCCGCCGGCGCGTGCGGGCGATGGGCATCCGCGACCGCCCGATCCGACCATACTCACCCTGGATGAACGGCCACGTGGAACGGCTGATCGGCTCGATCCGCCGCGAATGCCTGGACCACATGATCATCCTCGACGCGGACCATCTGCGCCGGGTGCTGAGGGCCTACGTCGATTACTACAACGAGAGCAGGACGCACCTGTTCCTGGCCAAGGATTTGCCGGACGGGCGGCCCGTTGAGGCGCAGGGCAGGGTTGTCTCACACCCCGTGCTAGGCGGGCTACATCATCGCTACGGGCGGGAGCCGCTTTAGCGGGGTATTCGGAAGGGACAGCCGCAAGGCCTATCCTGCCATCAGTCGAAGGACGCTCGTTGAGATGTGTGCAGCGGGGACACCTACCTTGGTTGGATAAATGGTGTGTGTCCCTGTTTTCCCTGTTTTCAATCCGCACGAATAGATCGGCACGCGGGGCTGGTTCAAAGCACTCAGGCTCACGGCTTTGTCAACTTGATCATGTCGGCAAAGTCTAAGCTTGTCGCTCGGCCTTCTTCTACGCGCCCATTCTTGAACTCGCTATGCATTTTATCCACTGTGGCATGCATGTTTGCCCGGCTGGATTCATTCCGTTCTTTTCTAAAAACGTAGTCTATTCCTCTATGAATTTCTTCAACGGTACTTTCTAGAGTTCTCTGTTCCTGAGGTTTAAGATTTCGGAAGCGGCAAGAATTCGTCAGGAGCGCAAACAAACATAGTGACTTGAAGCTCCATCAATTCTCGTTTGGTTGCGGGTGTGTACTGCATGCTATCGCGCTCTTCGAGGTGTGTTTGTGCTTGGGCGAGGGGGGGGCGCAGAGGGCGGGCGGGCTCCGACATTTCCTTGATTCGGGCCGACTAGTATGTAGCTACCGCCTAAAGAGCGCGGGCGTACAATTAGAATGCTGTTCGCCCCGCTGAAAGAAAGCATGTTGCTCATCTGACCACCGTTAAGGGAGAGCGTTTTGTTGCTCACTGAGCCGTCAGCTAGGAAGCGAGCGGGGGGAATATATACATCGGGCCGAACGTGAATTCTCCCCGTCGCGTCGTAAAGGCGACGATTGATTCTCACGTCTGCCCTCGGCCCCTCGACCAGGCCTTCGGCCCGAACAAAGTCGCGCGCCTGCCGCGTGGCAAATAGGTCAAGGAACGACCCTCTCCTCAAGTTCGCGGGGCGCTTTGATGTTGCCGCCTGTTCGGCTGGCGTCATGGATCGCCATCGTGCGTCAGCCCGGTCGTATGCATTCTGATACACATCGGAGAGCGCTCTCGCAAAATCGCCCCAAGAACCGTAACCGCTCCTGCCAATGGGCCCGTCGCGACCAACGGTGGGTTGCAGAACGATGCGTGGAGCAGAGGCATCAACGCCTCTTGGTGTGATTATGATCGCGGTGGCTGTTCCCCCGCGACCTGAGATCGTGAAGCTCTCCGCCTTGGTGAACGTTCTGTTGTAGAGGGGGGGCGTCTTCGCGGGTGTTATCGGCAAACGATCGTTAAGTTCGGCGGCGTAGTCAGCCAGGTAGCTTACGTAGCCGGCAGTATATTTCATGCCTCCGCCGGCGCTTCCCGGGCCGGACTCCAGCACGCGAACTGTTTCGGGAAGCCATTCTCCTTGGTACTTCGAATTGAAATCGGGCTCAAAGTTAAGAATAAACGCCTCAAGATCCCTTCCCGCCGCCGGGTAGGCTTCGTAGCGCACTATCTTTTTGTCCGATGTTTCGACGATAGTGTAAACTGACAGTTCTTCGTACTTTTGATCGCTAAGTTGCTGCCAAGGCTTATATTCCGGCCGGCGGGGTTTGTCTGACCCGAAGAGTCCGATCTTTATGAGGCCAGATTCGGCTTCGCCTCCGCTGAACGATAGCAGAGAATCTTCCCCACTATAGTTGGACAGCACATCGGTCGGCCATTCATAGAACGTGTCTCCGACAATTTCGTTCGGAGCGCCTATGGCGTATGGAATCTCACTGTAGAAACTGCCATCAGATCGGTCACTTGCTTCATAAAATGCGCCATTGACAGCTTCACCAGCTTCCGTTGTGGAGTCGGCTCTGACCTGAGCATGAGCGCTGACTTCTTGGCTATCGGCCGCCAACGCTTCTGTGGAACTGTGCTGCCGAGACAAAGACCCCACGATCATCCCGCCGATGGTATTGCCGATAATGTCCGGAAGGACTGAGACAAGGTTGTCACCGAAGTTGGAACCATTGATCAAGCTGCGAGTCGCTGCTCCAGCGACCGACGCTGCAGCCCCGGATATTGCCGAGTTGACGATGCCTCCTTGGCCCATCGGGCCGTTCGCTGCGGCCGTCCTCGCATCGAAGATCGCCTCGACGCCCGCACTCCCTGCAGCTTCCCCAGCCCTATCCATTGCGCGCGCTTGGACCGCTTTGCTCACCATGTTGCCGACACCACCAGCGACGCCTGCGACGGCAAGCCCGACCCAGTCGAACCTGTCCTGGAGCCCGGTGGCGAGAGCGACGCCCTGAGTGACGACGCTTGAGGCTACGCCTCGGGCTGCTCCCTGTAGGAACGCGCTCTTGATACCTTCGAACGCGCCGCCGAAGCCGGCGCCTACGCCGCCGCCAATCGCTGACAGGGCGACGGCGTTCCAACTGAACTCCTCCTGGATGCCCGTAGCAACGCCGACGGCCTGGCTGGCGATGCTTCCGAGCGCGCCGGCAATAGCGCCGGCGGCGATGCTAGCTGCGGAACCCGCCGTTGCACCGGTTAGACCGATAGCTCCGCCTATCTGACTCAGAATGCCTCCGGTCGTGCCCGTCAGCGCGCCATAGCTCATGACGCTGACGACCACCGCGATCACCACCATGATGATCGCGCCGACCACACCGCAACCCTTAGCCTTTGGAGGCGGCTTTGGGGTGGAGGGCTGGACGTCGCCGATCGCCTTGTTCGGGTCGTAGGGTCTGAATGTGTCGACGTTGTTGTGGAGGTTGGCGACCTTCGGCGGGACGCGGATCGACATGCCCTGGGCGATGGCGTCGCTACGGCCGACGCCGTTCTCGGCGGCGAGCAGGTACCAGAGGCTGGCGTCCCCCCAGAGCGCCTGGGCGATCGACTCCAGGGTGTCGCCGGCCCGAACCGGGAAGCTGCTGGCGCTGCCCGGTTCGCTGTTGGCGTTGATCAGATCGTAGCTCTGGTCGAAGTCCGCATAGTTCTGCGCCGACCCATAGCGGAAAGCGCCGGTGGGCGGCGTGTCGTCGCGCGCCGCGATCTGGGCGGCGTAGTCCAGTTCACTCGGGCCGTTGTTCGAGGTCTCGCCAATCTTGATCCCGTCGAAGATGTAGTAGTTGTCCAGCGGGTTACTGCCGCTCTGGGACGAGGTGGTCCATTCCCAACGACGATAGATCTGACCGCTGACGTCGTTGTCGTAATAGACGGTGCGCGGACGACCATCAGCGATCACCGCAGACCGCAGATGGCCGTTGTAGTCGTAATTGAAGCCCGTCGTGTTTGTCGACGACTGGCCAACGTTTGGCTTGTAGATGATCCCGGACTGGCGCGCGTCGTCCCACCACACGTAGCTGTTGGTGGTGCTGGAATCGACGTCGTTATCGTAGCCGCCGCCGCTGTTGTAGTGGTAGTTGTCGGTATAGATGTAGGTGGCGGACCCGCCGAGGAACGTTCCGGCCGTAATGCCGCCGGACGTGGTCAGCTGGGTATAGGTATAGGTGCTCGCCTTCACGCGGATCGTACCGTTCGACTGTAGCGTCGAGGTCAGGTCCGTGTTCACCAGGTAGGTGTTCGTGACGTAGGTGGCCGTCCGGCTGTGGGCCACCGTCGTGCCGTTGGCCTGATACTCACTGTGGCTGGTCAGGCGGCCGAGCAGGTCGCGCTCGTCGGCGACGCGCCGGATGCCCGTGCCGGGACTGGCGCCTTCCGCGATATGGACCGTGCCGAGGTAGCCGTCGCCGGTGTAGGCGTAGTCCTCGCGGCGGTTGTTGCCGATACCGATTGTGGTTGTGACTGTCGCCCGCTGCCCGGCGGCGTCATATGTGATGTCGGATCCGGTCGTTCCGCGCTCGATCGTCCCGCTGCCGCGGGCCCCGGTGAACGCGCCCTTGGTGGTCACGAACCGGTTCAATGTGTCGTACTTGTACCAGAAGTCCTGGGTCTGGGCCCCGCCCGTACCAGAGACGTTGTAGTAGCTGGCCAACGAGCGTCGCACGTTGCCCTGGGCGTCGTACTCGTAGTCCAGGCCAAGGCCGAAGGGCTGGTCGACCGACACCAGGCGGTTCATGGCGTCGTAGGTCGCGGTGAAGTTGGACCGCTCTTCCTCCCAGTCCGTGTATTCCCACGTCTGGGTTTCCCAGTCGTAATAGGACTGGAAAGCCGTTACGACGAATTTCTCGGCGACCTTGTTGCCGGAAAGATCGTATCCGTATGTCATCATCGACGTGTAGTTGTAGTTTATCGTCGGGGATGTGATGTCCTTGATCCAGGCGATCCGGCCGGTGTCGTAGTACCCGTAGACAAGACTCTGCCCCTCGGTGCTCGTCTGGGTCGCCTGGCGGCCGGCCTTGTCAAAGGTGAAGGTATAGGCGTGGCCGCCCAGGTCCGAGCGGCCGACAACACGCCCGAAGTAGTCGAGCTGTTCGCTCGAGGTCAGGCCCGTGACGTGCGTCGTGGTTTTCGTGTGGCCGTCAAAGTCGCCCAGACCGGTCGTCGTGATCGAGGTTGTCCAGACATAGGCGTAGCCGGTCGCGTGGCCGGCGTAATCGATGTAGCTGATCAGTCGCCCTGAGGCGTCATAGTCGGTCCGCTCGACAGCCGTCCCGAACAGGCTGTTGGTGTGTTTGATGCGCTGACCGAGGCCGTCGTATTCGTAGGCGTCCATCAGGCTGATCGCGCTGCCCGTCGCATTGCCCAGAGAGTATGCAGCCCGGGCGCGGTGGGTGAGCTGGGTAAGCCTGCCCATCTTGTCGTAGTCGCGCAGCTCTACGCGACCCAGCTCGTCGGTGACCTTACGGGCATTACCGAGGACGTCATAGGCGGTCTGCTGGACGCCCGAGTTTACGCTGTCTGTTCCGCCCGCGCGGTACTCCACGAGGGCAAGGGCCTCCTCTTTGTCATAACCACTGTGAGCAAGGAGGGTGCGCCGGTTCAAGTTGCCGTTGGCGTCGCGGGTGCCGACAAGCCGTCCCGACAAGTCATAGAAATAGTTCTCGGTCGGGCGGCCCGAGACGATCGTGCCGTTCTCAAGCGTGTAGTTGACGGTAGGGGCCTGCTTCTGAACAAGGCGGCCCATTGTGTTGTAGGAGAAGTCGGTAACGTAGGCTGAGTTGCGCGGGTCGACCTCCGAGGCCACCTCGCCGAAGGCGTTGTAGGTGCGCGAGCGGACAATGAGGTTCGACGTCGAGGTCGACGACAGTTCCCGGAACGGCTCGCGTGTCGCGATCTGCATGCCGCGCTTGTCGTAGACGGTGATGGTCGGGGCGATGCCGGCCAGGGTGGTCTCGCCGGTGGCGCCGCTCGTGCCAAGGCCGGTGAGCGCCGCCTCGATGGTCGCGTAACCGCTCAGGTCGGTGGTGGTGGCGGCGATGGTTACGGTGACATTGCCGGCGGCGTCGTAGAGATAGAGGCGCGTGCTGCCATCGCCCGAGTTGGACTTCCACATCCGGCCGGCGGCGTCGTAGGCGAAGGTCTCCTGGTAGACCGGGGTCGAGGCCGATCCGGCGGTGATCCCCTTGCCGGTGACCTCGCCAAAGACGTTGTAGAGCAGGTGGATCTTGTCGCCGAAGGTCCAGGTTGACCCGCCATAGGTGGCAGTGGCCTGGAGCTTCACCCGGCCAAGGGCGTCGTACTGATAGGCGTTGGCCTCGGTGACCGTCGTGGCGTCGGATTTGAGCCGGCTGTAGCTCTCCTTCACCACCCGGCCGGCGGCGTCGTAGGCGTAGTTGCGCACAAAGCCGGTGGCGTCGGTCACCGACGTCAAGCGCCCGCCCGCGCCATAGGCGTACTGGGTGATGCGGTCGATAGCGCCGTCGGCCGCGACCTTGCCCTCACGGGTTTGGGTAACCTCATTGCGACCGTTGTAGAAGGTCTCGGTGCGACGCTGGACGCTGGTGGCCGTATGGTCGGTGAACGCCGAGGTCGTGGCGGTGATTTCGCGGCCGATAGAGTCGTAGGCGAAGGCCACGGACTTGCCGGTCGCCTCGGCCTTGCTGATGATCAGACCCAAGCCGTTGTAGGCGTAGGTGATCGTCGAGGTCGTGGTCGTGGTCGACATGACGCCCGAGCCGTTGACCGACGCGCTGGCGACGCTGGAGCGCGCCTTGGTCAGGCGCTGGCCGACCCTGTCGTAGGTGAAGGTGGTGATGCGGTCGGCGGCATTGCCGGTGACGCTGGTGCGCAGGGCGGCCGGATCGCTGGCAATCGTCACCGTTGCGGCAAGCCTGGTCGCGAACCGCTCCTCGGTGAGGACGTTGCCCTCGGTGTCCAGCGTATAGCTGGTGAGGTAGTTCTCCTTGTCGACCTTGGCGACCTCTTTGCCGCGCTTGTCGAAGAAGTGGAAGACGCTGTTGCCGCGCCCGTCGGTCTCCTGAACGACATTGCCCATGGCGTCGTAGGTCAGGCTGGTGCTGACCGAGCCGACCGAGGTGACGTAGTTGGTTCCGTTGAAGGCGCCGGTCCGCAGGCTGGAGACCGTCGTCCCGGTCAGACGGTTGTTGTAGTCATAGGTGTAGGTCGTTTCGCGGAAGTTCGCGCTATTGACGGGCGATGGCTCAGGAGCGGTCGCCGAAGCAGGCAGGGCGACGGCGTCGCCGTAAACCTTGGCGGACGTAACGTTGCCGGCGGCGTCATAGACCCATACGCTCATCGTGCCGAGCGCGTTGACCTCCTTCACCTTCCGGCCAAGGTCGTCGTGGTAGTAGAAGGTCCTGGCGCCGGCCGCGTCTTCGCTCATCCGGATGTTGCCGCGGCTGTCGTAGGTGATGGTCTGGGTGGGTGCGACCGCGCTCGTCGTCGACAGATCCGCCGCGGTCACCGTCACACTGTCGCCGATCTCCTTAACCAGGCGATCGAGCTTGTCGTACTCGAAGAGTGTCGTGCGCTTGTCGGCGCTGATGTTGTCGGCCTCTATCGCCTTGGTGCGATTGCCGCGCGCGTCGTATTCAAACTTGTTGATGACTGTGGTGGTCGTCGGCGAGGCCCCTCCCGCCCCGTCATAGTCGGCGATGATCGCGACCGATTCCTGGGTCAGGAGTCCGCGCTTGTCGAAGGTGTTGGTCGTGACGCCGCCCAGACGGTTGCGGACCGAGATACGATCCCCGAATGCGTTGAGGGTATAGGCCTCGTAAGCGTACTCGACCGTACCGGTGGTCGGGGTGGTGTACTGCTCGGCGTCGGTGACGCGGATGACGCGATCAAGCTTGTCGCGCGTGATGGTGGTCGTGGCGTCCTTGGCATGCGCCGTCGGATCGCTCGGCGGCGTGGTGATTGAGCCAAGTCCGGTGGTGGCCTTGTTGTAGAAGCGCTTGATGGTGAGCGCCTCGCCGCCGAGCGAATAGGTCGTGTCGGTGACGTAGTTCTCCGGGTCAACCTGGCGGGTCAGCTGGCCGAGCTTGTTGTAGTAGAAGTAGCCGGCATTCAGTCTCGGATCGGTGACCTTCGCAAGCTCGCCGAAGGCATTGTAGACATTGGTAGTGATCGCGTTGACGCCGCTCGAGAGCTGAACCGTCTTGGTCAGAACATGCCCCTCGCCGTCGTAGGCGTAGGTGGTGGTGTAACCACGCGGGTTGGTGGCGACCAGAACCCGGCCGACCCCGTCGTACGTATAGGAGTAGGTCGCAAGCGCGGTGTTCGAGCCGCTGTTGTACGCGCGTTTTTCGGCGGTCATCCGCCCGGCGGCGTCGTACACCCTGCGGGTCGTCACCCCGCCAAACGTCGAGTCAACCAGCCTGCCGACCGCGTCGTAGGTCATGGTCGTGACGACCCCGACGGCGTTGGTGATGCTGATGTTGCGGCCGGCGGTGTCGTAGGCGTATTCGGTCACCGCCGCCGTCGACGGGAGGGTCCCGATGGCTGTGGCCAAGGCTGCGGTCGTCGTAGCGTCGGTGACGGCGTAGGCCGTCGCGTAGCGGATTTCCTTCAGGACCAATCCGGCCGCGTCATACTCGACCTTGCTGACGTAGCTCTCGGCATCGACCATGAAGCTCACGCGGCCCGCGCCGTCGTAGAGCGTGCGGGTGACGCGGTCGTTCGTGGCGTTGGCGTTCGTGCCGACCCAGGTCGCCATGGCGGAAGTCGTGGGATCGCCGGTCGCCGTGTAGAGCGCGGCATAGCGGGTGCTCTTCACCACATTGCCCGAGCCGTCATAGGCATAGGCGGTCACCAGGCCGGCCGCGTCGATGCTGTAGGTTTGTCGTCCGGCGCCGTCGTAGACCGCGCGCGTCGTGCGTGTGCCTGCCGCCGTGGCCAGATTGACGCCGGAAACCCCGTGTGATGTCCCGCTGGCGATCGCCGCGGTCATGGCGGCCACGGTCCAGGACGCCGGCGCGACCTCGCCATCGTACTGGATGGTGCGTAGGATCTTGCCCGACCCGTCGTAGATGTACTCGACCGGCTGGCCAAGGGCGTTGACGGCGTACTTGAGGCGGCCATCACGGTCGTGGACGAAGTTGGCGGTGCGGTCGGACGCCGTGGTGGTGACGCCGGCAGACACCTCGGGGTCTGTTATGCCGCCGGAGAGCCAGCCGCTGATCGTGGCCGGCGAAATCGCCGTGGCGTAGGCGGTCGTCCGCGTCACCCGGCCTTCGGCGTCGTAGAGGGTCTTGGTGACCGCGCCGACCGGATCGATCGTCCAGATCAGCCGATTGTCGTCATCGTAGACGAAACGGGTGACCGCGCCGGCGGCGTCGGTCCTGGCGGTGACGTTGCCGCGCTTGTCATAAGCGAAGGTGGTGACAAGGTTGAGGCCGGTCGGATTGACCGCGCTCGAGGTCAGGCGATCGGCCATGTCGTAGGCGTACTGGGTGACCCGCGCCGCCGACGACCCGAAGCCCTTGGTCACCTTGGTGGTGCGACCGGCCAGATCGTATTCGTACTTGGTGACGATCGCCAGGCCGGCGGGATCGGCTGTGACGGTCGTCGAGCGACCGTTGCGATCAAAGGCGTAGGCGACCACCCGGCCGGTCGGGTCAGTGACCTTCGTCGTCTGGCCCTTGGCGTCGTACTCATAGGTGGTGACCAGGTTCAGGCCGCCGTCGTCGGCCTTGGCGGTCAGGACGCGATTGGCGGCGTCATAGGTGTAGGTCGTCTTCGATCCGCGGGCGTCTATCGTGAACGAAAGCCGCCCGGCCTTGTCGTAGGTGTGCTGGATCTGGTTGCTGAGGGCGTCGGTCGAAGTCTTGAGCGCGCCATCCTTGTCGTAGGTAAAGGTGACGGTCCGGCTGGCTCCATCGGTGATGGTCAGCGCCTGGCCGTGGCGGTTGTTGGTCGTGGTGGTGACGATCCCTTCCTGGGTCGTCATCGTCACACTGCGATTGAAGGCGGTGTAGGCGAAGGTGGTGGTGTTGTTCAGCCGGTCCTGCACGGTCAACACCGCGCCGCGTCCGTCATAGGTGTAGGTGGTGACGCCGCTCAGCGGGTCGGTGACCGTCAAGGTGCGGCCGGCCCGGTCATAGGTGGTCGCACGAACCTTGTTGTCGGGATCGGTGGTGTTGATCGCCCGCCCAAACGCGTCGTAGGCGATGGCGGTCTGCAGCTGCAGGCCTCCGGAAGCGGCGTCCAGGATGGCGGTTCTGAGCAGCCCCCGACGATCATAGGTCCGGGTGATCTCGCGCGTGACCCCCGAGCTGATCGGGTCGACCTGGCCCACCAGCTCGCCAAAGGCGTTGTAGCTGTAGCTGGTGACCGCGCTCTCGGCGTCGGTGCTCGCGCTGACAGTCCCGGTGACGTTGTAGGCCGACTGGGTGCGGCTATCGATGGCGCTGTTGGCGATGGCGGCGACCGCCGAGGTCAGCCCGGCGACGACCAACCCGCCTGTAAGGCCCGTCAGTGACGAGAGGCGCGTGGCGTAGGCGATGACGTCCGTCTGGCGGCCCAAGGCGTCGTATCGATACTCGACCACCTCCGCCCGGGCGTTGATCGAGTGCGTCAGCTGACCATCGACGTTGTAGTAGAAGAGCGTCTTCTGACCTGTCGCATCGACCCCATTGGACTCGATACGCGCGATCATCCTGTCAGCAGTGTCGTAGACGAACTGAACGCCCCAGCGATTGTAGATGTCATCGATCTGGGCCTGGGTCGGACTCCCCCCAGCGCCGCCAAGGCTGCGCTGCCCTCGCCGGTCAGCTGACCGATCAGGCGACCGACGTTGTCGTAGCGCTGGGTCGTGGTTCTGGCGTCGGAGGTTCCAACGCCGGTCACCACGCTAAGCAGGCGGCCGTGGGTGTCGTAGGTGTAGGTATCGGTCTCGGTTCCACCGCCCGTCAGGGTGCGGACCTCGGTCAACATCCGACCATAGTGATCGCGGGTGTAGGCGGTCGTCTCCAGCACCGTACCGCCCGCCGCGGTTGGCAGGTTGGCGAGCGTGGGCTGGGTCCCGCCCACGTATACGCCCAGCTGCGTGGAGGTGAGCTTTTGGCCGGCGATCACCTGATCGACATGGCCAAGCGCGGTGTAGTGATAGCGGGCGACGTTGCCCTCGCCATCGATGCTGGCCCGCAGCAGGCCGCGGGCGTCATAGATGTTCCAGTTGTGGATGTCGGCGGCGGTGTTGACCGTCAGGCTGCCCAGCAGCTGGCTAAAGGTGCCGGAGGCGCGATGGGTGGTCGAGGTCACACCCGAATAGGCGATGGTCTCCACCACCTGGCCGGCGCTGTCGTAGACCGTCTTGGTAAGGTAGCCCTCGGCGTCGAGCGTCCCGGTCACCCGCCCATCGGCGTCGTAGAAAACACGACCGATCCGGTCGTTGCTGGCGTCGGTCGTATGCGATGGCGAGGTGGTCGGGGTGGTGGTCTTGTAACCGCTCACCGTGCCGGAGGAGAGCAGGGTCGCATAGGCGGTGGTCTTCACCAGGCGCGAGGCGCCGTCATACTCGAACACCGTCCCTGCGCCGGCGCCGTCGATGGTCTCGATCAGGCGCTGGGCATTGTCATAGATCCGCCATTCCCAGACGTCGGCTGCGTCTGAACCCGGGCGATAGGCCGACAGGTCGTAGGTGAAGTTGGCGACGTTGGTGTCTAGCTGGGTGAGCAGCGTGGAGGACACCAGGGTCTTGTAGCGGACGGTTTTGACCAGCTGGTTGTCGAGGTTGTAGCCGAACTCGGTCAGCGTTCCGTCGCCATCGATCTGGGCGACCTGACGGCCAACCCGGTCGTAGAGGTAGTGGGTCTTCACCCCAGCCGCGTCGGTGACGCCGCGCAGCCGCCCCGTCGCGTCATACCGATAGGTGGTCGTGGCCGTGGTCACGCCGCTGGCCGACTGGGCGAAGGTGATCAGTTCGCCGGCGAGGTTGTAGGTGGAGGTGCGGGTGACGGTACCGCCGCTCGCGCCACTGATCGCCACCGCCGTTATGCTTGAGGCGTCGGTGAAGGTGACGGTGGTGGTCAGCCCCAGGAAATCGGTCGTGCTTCTAATGCGGTTGAGACCATCGTAGACATAGGTCTCGGTGGCGGCCGAGCCGTCGACCTGCCGGCTCAGTAGGTTGCCGGCCTGATCGTAGATGTAGATCAGCTTGGTGATCTCGGTCGTGGCGCTGGTGTCGCCAAGGCCTGTGCTCAGCGTTACGCCAAAGCTGGTGACCGTCTCGACATCACCCCGGAAGTTGTAGGTCGTATCGGTCCGCTTGCTTTTGGTCTTGTCGGCGCTGCTCACCCAGGTGGCCAGCGTGCTCTCCGAGATGCTGGCGTCGACCGCCAGGCCACCCAGGCTGTAGGTGTTGCCGGCGTACTGGATGGCGCTCGTTTGCAGTCCAGCGGCGTTGTAGAGGAACTCGGTGACATAGCCCTCGGCGCTGACCACGAACCGCAGGTGGTTCTCGGAATCGTAGGCGAAGCGTGTCGTCAGCGCACCGGAAGCGGCGCCAGCGCCCGAGCCGTCCGCGTCGGCCGTGGTGTACCGGGTCTCCGTCAGGACCCTGTTGTTGGCGGTGTCGTAGGTGCGGGTGATCGTGTTGCCGGCATGGTCGCGCTCGTAGCGGCGGTTGCCATTGGCGTCATAGCCGGTCGTATCAACGGTGTTGGGCGTGTCGTCATAGGTGATCGTCTTTCCGGAAGGATCGACGACGGTGATCACGTCACCATTGGTGTTGTAGGTGAAGGCATAGGTCTGGGCGGCCCCGCCAGACACCGCCGCCGGCGCGACCACCGTCAGCAACTGCCCCGCCGTGTCGTAGGTCAGCGTCGTGACCTGGCCGGAAGGGTCGGTCACGGTCGTGGTGCGCGTGCCGGTATTGTAGCTGAAACTGGTGAGCCTCGTGACGCTGGTCGCCGAGGTCTGGGTCAGCGTCGACACCCGATAGTCGGTGCCGACCAGGGTGTAGCCGATCGCCAGGTAGGAGCCGTCGGTCTGGCCGATCGAGGCGACGCGCCGGCTGGTCCCGTCATAGGTATAGGTGGTGGTGTAGGTGTTCCCATCACTGACCACGCCGTCTTGCGGGCTGAGGTCCACGGTCACGCTGGTCAGCCGGTTTGAGCCGTCATAGCCGTAGCGCACCCGCGTGAGCGTCTTGAGCGTACCGCCCGCGGTTTCGCGATAGCTGGTGGTCAGCTGGGTGAGGTTGCTCCCGGTGTAGGTGAAGTCGGTGTAGTGATTGTCGGCGGTGGTGACCCGAGAGACAAATCCGCTGCCGTTGTAGCTGAAGCTCAGCGCGTTGCCGTCGGTGTCGGCGCTGCTGGTGATGCGGCCGCCATTGTTATTGTCATAGAGCTCGGTCGTCCGGGTGGCGCCGTCCTTCCAGGTCCAGACGTTGGAGGCGTAGGTGAGCGTGTCGTAGGCCCCCTCGCCCTCCTTCGACACGTAAGCCGACCGCGTCGTGTCCCAGGTGTAGACGACCTCCGATCCATCCCAATCGGTGCGGGTGATGGTGCTGCCGGCAGTGTTCACCGTGCCCGTCAGCCCGGCCACCTTGCGCGAGACGCCGGCGCGCCAGTTGTCGCCATTGTCGTCGTTCAGCGCGCCCAGGCTGTTGTAGGACCGCGAGATCTGGCTGTTGGGCCCAAGGCCCATCAGCATCTCATCGACGCGCGAGATGAAGAGGTTGCCGGTCGCCGCGTTGACGAAGACGTTCTCGCCGGCGCGCCCAAGGCCAGCCTGACCAAGCATGCCCCGAGACCCCAGCACCATGGCCGAGCTGCTCTCCAGCCCAAGCCGGTTCCCGGAAATGACCGCAACCATGAACGCCCCCGAAAGACATAGGCGGAGGGCGCAACGACGCGCATGCGCACCCCCATCAAAAGGTCAGTCGGGAGATCGGCGGATTTGTTTAGCGAAGACGCGAAGTTTTTTCAGGTCGCACTGGAAGACAGCGGGCGAGACGTCTGCCACCGCCCTGCCGTGGCCGCGTCCGCCCTCGGTGGGAAGGACAGCGGCCTAAAGGCTACGGAGAACGGCGATCCCACGCACCGTGCGACCGGCATGGGCGCCCGATGTCGCAGGGCCAAGCGCGACAGAACCCGCTCTGGTAGAAACGCCGGCTCAATCAATCTCAACTTGACGAGAACGATGTTACGCCACTTACTCGCGCTATGACTGTAGTTGATCTCGGAATTGTTCTGCAGTGGGGATTGCTCGCCTGGCTCGCTGGCCTGGCGACGATCGTCTGCTACCGCCAGCTCCTGGGACCAACGCGGCCTCACGGCTTCCTCGTGACCACGCCTGGCGCCGTCGGCGGCGGTTCGGCGCAACCGGAGCGCGTTCAGCTGCTCGCCGTCTTCCTGATCGCCGTGGCCGGCTACGGTCTTCAAGTCATCGAGGCTCTGGGGCGCGCCACGGAGCCGTTGACGGTCATGCCCGATGTGCCCGACGCGCTGCTCGCGACGCTCGCGGGAAGTCAGGCGGTCTATTTGTCAGGAAAATTCACACGCACACTTCACTAGACGGGGGAACCTATGGAGCCTTGGTATGATCTGCCGGTCCTGATCGGCGTTTCACTCATCGTCGTCATCATGGGCATCGCCCTGGTGGTGCTCTGGAAGATCGTCACCAACAAGATCGATATCTCCCAGCTGATCGCCGAACCCGACAACAAGGCGAGCCTGTCTCGGTTTCAGTTCCTGATCTTCACCTTCGTCATCGCCGGCGTGTATCTGCTGCTCTGCGTCGAGAGCGGGACCTTCGTCGATATCCCTGAAAGCGTCCTGGGCCTCCTGGGCATCAGCGGCGCCAGCTATGTCATCTCCAAGGGCATCGGCGGGCAGAGTTCCAAAGGTGGGCCCGCTTCAGAGCCGCCGCCCGCGCCGCCGGTCGAGACCCCGCCTCCACCCGCGCCTCGGCGCCGTCCGGAAGGCCGCGCCTGATGCGGCCGCTTCCGGTCCTCGCGACGTTCGCCGCCATCGCGCTGGTCTCGCACGCCAGCGCCCAGGTCACGAACGCCGGCGGCCCGCCCCAGCCATCCCCCCCGGCTGGGGCGGCAGCCCCGATCGACTTTGGCGCCTGCGTCAAACGCTTCGCCATTGCCGGCCTCCCCTATCACCGGTCCGACAACGCCAACGGGGACCAGACCGGTATCGTCTGCCGTCGCGGCTATGCGCTGTCGTTCAACAAGACGACGCGCAACGCCGACTGGGTGATCGAGCGCCTGACCCGCACCCAGCTGATCGGAACAGCCAAGCGGGGCGACCGCTTCCTTCCGGATCCAGTTATTGGCGACCACAGCCCGATCACCGGCGACTACACCGGCTCAGGGTTCGACCGCGGCCACCAGGCGCCGGCCGCCGACGCCAAGTTCGACCAGACCGTGATGGACGAGAGCTTCTTCATGTCCAACATGTCGCCCCAGGTCGGGATTGGGTTCAACCGCGGCCAGTGGAAGTACCTCGAAGAGTCTGTTCGCGCCTGGGTGCTGTGTGGTGGGCGCAGCGACGTCATCGTCATGACCGGCCCGATCTATGGGGAAAGCACCCGCGTCATCGGACGCCAGGGTCGCCAGATCCGCGTCCCGGAAGCCTACTACAAGATCGTCTATGACGTCCGCTCCGAGCGGGCCATCGGCTTTCGCCTCCCCAATCAGCGTCTCCAGCGCACCGGCCTGGGCGATTTCATCGTTCCGATCGCCGACATCGAGGATGAAACCGGTCTCGACTTCTTCCGCAGCCTTCCACGCCGCCGCCAGACCCAGCTGGAGAGCAGCAAGGGGGTGCTCTGGGGACATGACCAGAAGTGCTCGGGCGTGGGGGGCGATTGACCGGCCATGAGCGAGCCCTATCAGCAGGAACTCCAGGCGGCGGTAGACGTCGCCGAACAGGCGACCGCAATCGACGATCGCGCCGCGGTGGCGTTGGCCGGATCCTTCTACAAGGACTTCAACACCGGCGGCACGGTGACGACCTTCGGCCCCGGCTGGTCTGAGCTCCTGCGGGTCAGTCCCGCCGGCGGCTACGACGGGATCGCCCTTTACCACCCGACGAGCCGCTCCCTTGTGCTGCTCAACCGCGGCACCGAAGGCTTCAAGTCACTGCCGGACTGGATGCAGAACGTCGGCGCGTCCCTCTTCGGCGATCCCGGACCACAACTGGCCTCGGCAATGGACCTGTTGCGCGAGGGCTTCGACAGGGCGCCCGCCGACCGCGTCGATCAGATTCTCATTTGCGGCCATTCGCTCGGCGGCGCGCTGTCGGACGCCCAGGGCGCGCTGGCCGCGTCAGCGCTCGCCAAGGCCGGCAAGACCTGCCCGCCCGTGCGGGTTGTCGGCGCCGCGTCCGCGGGCTTCGCGCGCGCCGCCCGATCCTACGCCGAGGCCGAAGGTCTGGCGCCGGATCCGAAGGCCAAGGCGTTCATCACCCACTACGTCCGGCGAAGCGATGTGGTCACCCGCCATGCGCGCCGGTCGGTCTTCGGTCGGGAGGTTCCCATCGCGTCCGTCTTCGAGACGCGGCATCTGGCGCCCCAGGACCGCACGCGGTGGGCCGAGAATGGCGCATCGTCGAGGACATCCTCAAGCAGCATATGCGCACGCTCTACTTCCAGTTCCTCGACGCGCCGGGAACGAGCCACATCTGGTACAGCGACGGCGCCAAGACCTTTGAAGCCCGCGCTGGTGATCGACCCAAGTGGATGACCAGGCAGAGGCGGCCCAAGGACTGGTGAGATGACGGCGCCCAGTACTCCGGAGCCAATCGGGCTTTCACGTTGGCAAAGGCGCATGGCGCCCTTGATGGCCGCCGCGGTGGTGGGTGTGGCCCTCTTTTTCGCGATCGTGTCGGTGTGGCAGATCGTTCAAATCCAAGCCGCCATGCGACCGACCGAAACCGCTTCGCTCAACGAGGCGTGGCGTACAGTGACGATGGCCGCACCGAACTATGATCGCCAATTTGAACAGGCGCTTGCGAGGTCTGCCTTCGAGCTTGAGCGCGATGTGATCGCCCGGAGATACCATCAGGCGGAGACGGCAATCGCCGTGCGCCTGTGGACGCGATTCATGGGTTTCATGACCGGCATGACTTTGGCGCTTGTTGGCGGCGCGTTCGTGCTCGGCAAATTGAGCGAAACGACGACAGTCGCCGAAGCCAAGGCGATTAGCGGTCTTACGCTTTCACTTCAGAGCGGGTCCCCGGGCATCATCCTTGCCCTACTGGGTACGGTCCTCATGGTCACCGCCATGAGTGTTCCCACCACCGCGGAAACGCGCGACGAGCCTGTTTATTTTGCCGGCCGTGGCTCGTCCTTTGTCAACTCCTACCCCGCCGAGACCGCCACCTCTCCGGCCGCTCCCGCTGTTTCCGCCAAAACGACAGATGGGACGAGCGTCACAGACGCCATTATCGCCAGGGCGCCGGAAAAGTTGCCGTGAAGACCCGCCTGGCTCCAACGCTCGCTTTGGCGATGGTTCTCATGGCCAGCGTCCCGGACACGGCGGCCGCGCAGACAGTTGTCGATGCCGCCTATGGCCATTTTGTTCGCGGCGACTACAAAGCCGCCTACAACCTGTTGCGCCCCTATGCGAAGACGCCACAGGATGCGGAACGCGTCGACTTCATGCTGGCGGTGAGCATGTGCCGGCTTGGCGGCGATCTGCGGCCAATCGGTCTTGAGCTGCTTGAAACGGCCGAACGGGTCTACCGGCCAACCGGCCAAAGGGCGATCGACTACACGGTCCAGGTCTCGCGCTGCCAGGCTCCTTCTGGAGGCCTGTTAGGCGCAGGCAGCAGGATCGTCTTGCAACGACGCGGCGGCGATTGAGGCGATGGTCGCTCCAAAATCGCTCGTCTACTGGCTCGGAAGCACCGATCCCTCCAGGTCGTCCATCGCCGCCCCTCGCCCATGGCGGCGCCTGCGAGGATAGGACCCCGGGGGGACATCGGCGGCGACCACAGGGTTCGCGGTGCGCTAGGTCTTGCCCCGCCCCTTCCGGGGCGCCTTGCTTGCGCCGCGGCCCTTCTGGCCCAGTCCCAGGCTGATCGCCATCTGCGAGCGCGCGGCGCTGTAGTTGGGCGATACGGTCGGGTAGTCGGCCGGCAGACCCCACTTCTCACGATACTGCTCGACGGTTAGCCCCCGGGTCGAGAGGTGGCGCTTCAGCGTCTTGTACGGCTTGCCGTCCTCGAAGCTGATCAACGCCTCGGGGGTTATGGACTTGCGGATCTGCGCGGCGGTCGCCTTGGCCGGCGCCGCGGCGGAGCCTTCGACGGCCGGCGGAGGACCGACGTCCGCGGCGACCGGTTGCGCGCCGACCGCGCCGAGGCTCGCTGCGATCTGGCTGATCACATGGGGAATGTCGGTGGGCGAGGTCGGCGAATTGGAGAAGTAGGCCGCGGCGACTTCGGCCACCAGCTCCTGCAGTCGGTTCTCAGTATCGGCCACGAACAGCTCCAGTTGCGCGAGACAGGGATGTGCTTGGCCGTTCTTAGCGGCGTTCGGCGCGGCCCGTCCAATAGGCCAAGGTTGTATTGGCCGGTGCTGTCGGGCCGGTCCGCCGCCACATGAAGTGCGGCCGGGTTCAAGCATTGCCGGCTGGCCGGGCGGGCAATGACGATCGCCTCCACCGATAAGAGGTCTAAGGGACTCCGTCCCTCGCGCCGGCAAGGGTTCGCGGCTGCGCCGCCGATCGGCCGGGTATCCCCGGTCTTCCTCCGCCTTCGGCTCCGTACAGACCGGGTGATCCCCCTCCCGGCCGATCGCCCCTGCCTTTGCTACCCCTAGTCTCGCCGACGGGCAGGGGTGTGCGCGCCCCCGTGCGCTCACACCCAACCCTGAGAGGATACTCCCATGACTACCGAGATCATGATCACCGTCCCCGAAAGCGGCAGCATCATCGACGTGCCGCTCAATCGGCTCAAGAAGTCGCCCAAGAACGCCCGCCGCACGCCACACGGCGAGCCAGCTATCGCGGCGCTCGCCGCCAGCATCGCCGTCAAGGGCGTGCTGCAGGCGCCGGTTGTCGAGCCAGAACTGAACGACCACGGCGTCCCGACCGGCTGCTACTTCGTCACCATCGGCGAGGGGCGACGGCTGGCCCTCCTCCAACTCGCCAAACAGAAGAAGTTGCGCAAGGATGCACTGGTCCGCTGCGTCGTCGACACCGCCCATGACGCCCACGAGATCAGTCTCGATGAGAACGTCACGCGGACGGCCATGCACCCGGCTGACGAGTTCGAGGCCTTCCAGCGGCTGACGCAGGAGCAGGGCCTTGGCGCGGAGGAGATCGGTGCGCGGTTCGGCGTCTCCGCCGCCGTCGTGAAGCGGCGGCTGAGGCTCGCGGCTGTCAGCCCGATGCTGCTTCAGAAGTACCGGGACGACGAGCTCACCCTCGACCAGCTCATGGCCTTCGCAGTCGTCGAAGACCACGCCCGGCAGGAGCAGGTCTATGAGGCGGTGTCATGGAACCGCTCCCCGTCCGTGATCCGGCGCGCGATGACCGAGGGGCACGTGCGCGCCGACGACAAACGGGCGCGTTTCGTGGGCACCGAGGCCTACGAAGCGGCGGGCGGGCGCCTCACCTGCGACCTCTTTGCTGACAACGGCGAGGCATGGTTCGAAGACGCCGCATTGCTGGACCGGCTCGCGCTTGAACGCCTCCTGGAGGAAGCGGAGGCGATCCGCGAGCGTGAAGGCTGGCTTTGGGCGGAAGCGGTCATCGACCATCCGCACGACCACGGCCTGCGACGTGTGCACCCTCGCCCGGTGGAACGGAGCGAGGAGGACCGCGAGCGGATCGCCCAGCTTGGCCAGACCTACGACGCGCTGATAACGGAATGGGACGGCGTCGAGGAGATTCCGGGTGAGGTCGAGGCGAGGTTCGCCGAACTGGACGCTGAGCTAAAGGGCTTTGGCGAGGACCACGCCTATGATCCGGACGAGGTCGCAATCGCGGGCATCTTCGTCTCGCTGGCGCCGGACGGCGCGCTGCGCACCGTGCGAGGCTTTGTGCGCCCGCAGGACGAAGCCGCCGACGACGAGCAGGAGGCGACCGATGAGGTCGCCGATCCCGAAGGCGAAGCGCGCGTTGCGCCGCTCTCGGAAAAGCTGGTCGCCGATCTGACGGCGCACCGCTCCGCGGCGCTCGGCAACGAACTCGCCGAACACCCTGACATCGCCTTGATGGCCGTCGCCCATGCGCTTGCGCTTCGCGCCTTCTACACCGGCGAAGGCGCCAGCACCTGCATTGAGGTGCGCATGACCCCTGCCCCGCTGACCAGCTACGCCGCCTCGCTTCCCGACAGCGTCGCTGGACGAGCAAGCGAGGCGCGTCATGAAGGTTGGGCGCGCGATCTGCCCAAGGAGGTCAGCGAGCTGTGGCCGTTCATCGTGGCCCTGCCGCTCGACCGCAGGCTGGGTCTGATCGCCCACTGCGCGGGGTTGGCGCTCAATGCGGTGCAGACGTGGGAAAAGCGCCCCCGCGTCATGGCGCACGCCGCGCAGGTGGCCAAGGCCGTCGGGCTCGACATGACCCGCTACTGGTCGCCGACGACCGAAACCTTCCTAGCCCGCGTGACCAAGGCCCAGATTGTGGAGGCAGTACAGGAGGGCGCGTCACAGGACGCGGCAATCCAGATCGCCGGTCTCAAAAAGAGCGACATGGCGGTGGCGGCCGAGGAAAAGCTGGCCGGAACCGGCTGGTTGCCCGAGCCGCTCCGGTCGCCGCAAGACGCTCAGTAGCTGGTCAAAAAAAACCGCCCGGGACTCCGTCCCGGGCGGTTGATTTGCGCCCGATCAAAGGGTGTTGAAGAGCCGGCTGGCGCCGAGCTGGAAATGAACCAGGCCCAGCGCCGCCGCTGAAAAGAGCGACATGTGGTGAGGCTCCTTCTCCCAGGCCCGGCGAGGTTTGGGAACGAGACGCTGGAGCGCCGGCAGCGATCTGCCGATCGCTTCGGCGATGTCCTGGCGCGACGCCGCGCCCACCGTCGCAAAGCAGGCTTTGACCTGTTCCTTGGCGTACAGCGCCAGTTCGATCGCTCGCTCGGCCGCGATCGCCGCCACCGCCTTCAGGAGGCGGGTGGCCCTTTCCCGGGCCGAGCCCTCGACGACTTCAAGAACCAGGGTTTCGGGCGTGTACTGGTCGATCAGCGCGACCACGCGCCTCACGCTCTCGGCGTGCTTGTCGCGACTGACGACCGCCGTGCCCCAGTCGTAGGGGCTGAACGGCCCCTCGAACAGGATCCAGCCGAAGCCGCGCCGGTTGGGATGCAGCGCCAGGACCAGGCCCGGCGGGACGCGGGTCATGTGCGCAGCGCCTTGCCGGCGCGCTTAGCCATCTCCGAGAGCAGGCGGCGCATTTTGCCCGCCTTGCGATCGGTGCGATGTCTGATCTTGAAGTCGAGGTCGGCGCCGCGCGCCATCACCTCATCGGCGACCTTGGCGCAGAGCGCCGGAAAGAGCTTCCTGACCGAGGCGCCGAACACGATCTGGAGCGCAGTCATGGTCTCTAGGTCCGGATAGTCCTCGCCGCCTTCGTAGCGGCTGACGGTCGCCTGCGCGCGGTCAAGCAGGAGCCCCAGCTCCGTCTGACTCAGCCCGCAGGCTTCCCGCGCCTCGGTCAGAGGGTGGGTGTTTTTCATATCGGGTGTGCTTAGTGCGCGAGCTAACCGTCGCGCCCTGTCCAATCGTCGCCGCGATGCGCGTCGTTGAAACGGGGCCAGGGTCATACGCTCCGCGTATGGCCGGCGCGCTGCGCGCGCCGAAATCCCACACCTCGCCTTGCGCCTACGCCGCCTGCTTCCACTCTACCCCGTAGCGGCGGGCGAGTTCGGCGATACGCGGGCGTTCGCTTTGCGGGATGACGTACACGCCGTTCGATTTCACCGTCGCGATCCGCAGCTTCTCGCGGACGACCCAGCCTACCCGTTTCGAGGTCAAATAAATCTCAAGTCGACCGGCCTGCCGCGCGTTCGTCAGCGCTGTGACGTCCGCGATCGCCGCTGAGGTCCTTGTCGAGGTCGCGAAGGCGTCCACGACCGCGGCGAGCACCGTGCCCGCTTCGGAGGAGGCGCGCTCGTGGCGCACGCGCGCCTCCTCGCCCACGAGCGCCGCGGCGATACGGTCTCGCGCAGCCGCGTCGTCGACGATCGACAGCAGGGCCAGGGCCGTCTGATTGCGCCTTGGTTCAACGCCGGCGACGAGACGCGACGGATCGATCGCCAGCCCGCGCAGCGTGGCGAAGCGCCAGGCCAGGAGCTTGTTGCGCAGGTCGAGGGCCTCGTGGCCGAGCGTCGCCGGCGTGTGGATCGGGATGTCGGGCCGCAGCGGTCGCCCGCCGGTCTCCTCGGTGATGAAGCGGCTCTCGAGCGCGGGATCCTCGAAGCGTTCGCGCATGGCGATGAGCTTGGGGCCGAAGACGTTGAAGGCCTGGGAGAGAGCTCCCGGTGCCGGTTGGTGATCGTGCGCAGAACCGGCAGGCCCTTGGCGTTGCCGTTGTTGAGGATTTTGGTGAGATCGGCGGTGGCGTCCGAAAAGCGCAGGTCCGCTTCGTCGAGCACCAAGGTGCCGCCCACGGCATCGAGCAGGTGGAATATCGGCGAGACGGTGGAGGCCCCGGACGCGAAGAACGGCTTGTAGCAAAGCGATCCGATGGTCATCAGGCCGCGCGTCTTGCCGGTGCCGTAGTCGCCGCGGAGCCTTAAGTAACCCAGCTCCTCAAAGGCGTCGTGAACCCAAGTCAACAGGACGTAGTGGGCCGAGATCTCCTCGAAGCCGGGCGACAGGTCGACATACCGGTGGAGGAAGGCGCGGACCTCGGCGAGAAGGGTCGCCTTGTCCCCGAAATCGCCGACGTCCGACGGCAGCCGCACGCAGCCGGTCGAGAGCAGATTGTGGCCGGCCGGGTATGGGACGAGCCGCTCGCCGCTCGGCGTGTCGAGGTAGGGCTCGAGCCTGGTCGCGCCATCGGGGATGTTGATGGCGAGCAGTGTCGCGCCGGCAGCAGGATCGTAGAGCGCTTCGACGAGCGTGCCATCGGGAAGGTGTTCTGAGATAGTGGGCTTGGGCGCGCCGGACTTGGGAGTGATCATTCGCCCAGCCTGCGGCCTGATCGTCGCCCGCGGCAGGGGCCAGCCAGGCTGGCCTGGCCCCTGCCGGACAGACTCCATGTGCCGGATGCTGGCGGGATGAAGGAGAGCTGCCGCCTAGGCCACCTGGGGACAACGAGATTCGCGCGATCGGCGTCGGCGCCCTACGATTCCACCGACTCCCTCGGCCCGCCCCATGACGTTGGGGACTTCGGGGACGTCACCCACACCGTATGAAATATGTCGTCTACTGCCGGAAGTCCTCAGAGGCAGAGGATCGCCAGGCCCTCTCGATCGAATCCCAGCGCCGCGAACTCGCGCGCAGCTTCGGCGACCGTGATGAGATCGAGATCGTCCGGACCTTCGAGGAAGCGCGCAGCGCCAAGACGCCGGGCCGGCCGGTGTTCAACGAGATGCTGGCCTTCATCGAGGCCGGCCATGCCGACGGCATCGTCTCCTGGGCCCCCGACCGTCTGGCGCGCAACTCCATCGACGGCGGCAGGATCATCTACCTGCTCGACACCGGCGGCCTGAAGGACCTGCGCTTTTCGACCTACACCTTCGAGAACAACTCGCAGGGCAAGTTCATGCTGCAAATCATGTTCGGCCAGTCGAAATACTATTCCGACGCCCTCTCCGAGAACGTGAAGCGCGGCAATCGCACCAAGCTCGAAAACGGCTGGCGCCCGAACCAGGCCCCGCTGGGCTATGTGAACGACAAGGCCGCTAAGACGATCGTCCGCGATCCGATGTTGTTTCCGCTGGTTCGCCAGATGTTCGACCTTGCGCTTACCGGTCGCTACAGCTGTCGGCAGATCGCCGCGATCGCCCGCGACGACTGGGGTTTCCGGACCCCCAAGCGCAGGCGCATGGGCGGCAAACCGCTGTCGATGGCATCCGCCCATCGCATTCTGACCAACCCCTTCTACGCTGGCCACTTGGTCTGGAATGGCGACCACTATGCGGGTCGCCACGAGCCGCTAGTGACGCCCGACGAGTTTCGTCGGGTTCAGACCCTGATCCGGCGGCCAGATCGCACCAGGGCGAAGACCTACAGCTTCGCCTTCACCGGGCTCATCAAGTGCGGCGGCTGCGGTTGTGGCGTCACCGCCGAGCACAAGGTGAACGCCTATGGACGTCGCTACGTCTACTATCACTGCACCCGCCGCATGCTGGGTCCCCGTTGCCGGCAGCCGGCCGTGCAGGTTGGAGCGCTTGAGGCGCAGATCGTCGCCTTCCTCTCCGGCCTGGCTTGCGAGCCTTCCGTGGAAGCCTGGCTGCTGCGAAATCTCGCTCAGCTCAATAAAGCGACAATCGAAGCTTCGAAGGCGCGCCATTTCAGCGTGGAGGCGGCGCTCGCGGCGATCGACGAGGAGTTGCGCGAACTGCGCGCCATGCGGACCCGTGCGCTGATCAGCGATGCCGAGCTCGTCGAGGACCGGGCGAGACTCGAAGGGGAGCGCCAAAGCCTGTCGGACAAGCTAGCGGCGCCCGCAGCGGCTCAGGACATGTTCGAACTTTTTCGAGACGCCATTTCGTTCAGCAAACACGCCGTGGATCGCTTCCAGACAAGCGATCCGGCCGGAAAGCGCATGGTCCTGGAAATGGTCGGTTCGAACTTTCTGCTGACCGACAAAATCCTCAGCATTCAGGCGGCGAAACCGTTCGTCTCGATGGGTGAAATCGCAGACTGTCTCTCTCTGCGGGGAGTCGACGACGACGTTCCCACCTTTTCGAAGTCGGGAGAACGGAAGGCGCTGTGTGTGCTGAGGAAACGTCTCGCCGAAATCGAGCCAGCGGAGCTCCAGGAAACCGCCCAAAAACTCAGGCGCCTAGTACCAGGTGACGAACAACGTCCCTCAAGTCCCTGATGTCCCTAGTCTGCGCCCTCTAAAGACTCGCCGTAGCTCGACGTCCTTCAGAATGCACCTAGGGATGCTGGGCCTAATCAAAGCTCCACAAGAACCGACTTTGCCGCCGACGCGGCCGCCAGAGCAGCATAGCGTTGCCAGCGATCGCCTTTCGTTTCGTCTGCGTAATCACAAATGCCGCGCACTATCAGGTACTGTAGATTGAATTCAGATGCAGCGATCGCCAAGCCCGCCCCCTCCATCTCATAGGCAATGGTGCCGTGTTCTTGGTGAAGCCGATCTCGAAACGCACCATCTTTGAGCAGCGTATTTGCTGATCCGATCTTACCAATATGAAGATGCGGACGGTCGGTGGCATGCCTATGGAGCGTGTGGGTATAGTCACGACGGCTGTGGTTGGGGTCATCGTGGACCGGGGGCCTGGCTGCATGCGGCCACGCCGCGATGCCATCGTCGATCAACCGTTCCCAAGACCATGGTCCGGCGGGTAGGGCTTCCATTTCGGATTTCAGTTCCGAAGCTGTGCGAAGAAGGCGCGGGCTGGGCACCGGTAGATATTGGCCGCGGCATTCAATTGAACCGTCCGGGTGCCGCTTAATGTGGTCGTACTGTACAACGCTTCCGCTGATCACCACGTCGCCTAGCCAGACGTCGTGCTCTTCTCGCGCCAGATTGGGCTGACCTGCCGCCACACCGACCAAGAGCACCATCTTCAGATAGGGGAGTTGCTGCGCTAGGGACGCTACCACCGACGCCGTCTGAATCGTGCCTGCTGTGGTTACGCCAGCTACGACGACAGGAACTTCAGCGCCATTCGCCTTTTGGATAATCGCAAGCTCGTGACTCAACACGCCTCTGTCGGCGGGAATTTTTCGAAGCGGGCCGAAGACCTTCTCCATCGCCGCAAGCTCGCGGGGGATGGCGTTCAGCACAGCAAATTCGTAAGGCGCGATGGCATTGGCCATCGAGGCATCCGCGCGTTCTGCTAGGTGACCGACGGCGCCTCTCCGTAGCCGCTGATCTAGCCCCACTCGGGGGGTGGCCGCCGCACCCACCATAGCGATCAACTACCCTCCATGACCGACGTTCTTCCAGCCATCGAGCACATCAAGCCCCTCTTCGACCAGTACGGGCCTATGAGATTTGAGGGCCCCCTCGATGGAAGCCACCGCATAGAGGGTGGCGAACTCGGGCCGGGCGACGTCGTTCATGACCTTTGCGATCTCAAGCTGCACTACGCTCAGCAGCTCAGGCCGCTGAGCCCGCGCCAACGCTGCCTCAACAGCCATTAGCGCAGCCAACGCTTGCTCGCGTTGCGCATCGCTTCGTGCCATCCCGACACCGTTTACGACTGCTTCAACAAGTTCCTGGGCATCAAACTTTTCAAGAAGCTGTTCAGCTGCTGGTCGACAGGCATCGAATTGGGACGCGTTGATCTCCTTCCCAAGGAGCTGCCCTTCTGGCGTGCCTAGCAGTGCCCAGATGCTGTCCTCCGGGGAGTTGCCTTCAGTCAAACCATCATTGGCACCTGCGAACGGAGTGGCAGGATCAAATGAAGACCGTAGTCTCCATTTGTCTTGGGTGGACGGTGCGCGGATCGGTGACGAGGGAGATCGTTGCTCTGGCTGAATGTCGGTGCTGGCCAACCGCCGCAGGAAGCTCGGTATTTCCAGATCGTCGGAGTCGTCCTCCTGCGGCTCCACGACCACCCGGGGCCGGGCAGCTGTCGGGCGGTGCGCCTGGGCTGCAGGCGTGCTTGACGGATCTTGTCGCGGGCGGCCGCCGAATAAGCTCAGGAAGCCCTTCCGCTGCCGGCGGCTGTCGCCGTAGCGCGGCGTGTCGATCTCTTCCTGTTCGACCAGCGGATCGACAATAACCGTGCGCCGGGGCGTCTGAATGACCAGCTCCGGAGCCGGCGCGGCTTCGGCTGCCGGAGCCTCGTAGGCCGGGGTCGGCGCATGCTGGACCTGGTCGACGATCAACGGCTCGGCCGGGGTGTTCACGCCGCTCGTGCGCTGCGGCTCGATGGCGGTGATCGGGGCGCCGTCCATGCCGGTGGCGACCACCGACACGCGGATCGAGCCTTCCAGGGCCGGATCGAAGGCCGCACCGAAGATGACGTTGGCTTCCGGGTCGACCTGGTCGGTGATGGCGTTGGCCGCCTCGTCGACTTCCAGCAGGGTCATGTCGAGGCCGCCGGTGATGTTCACCAGCACGGCCTTGGCGCCCTTGAGCGAGACTTCGTCGAGCAGCGGGTTGTGGATGGCGTTCTGGGCGGCCATCAAGGCGCGGTCGTCGCCGGAGGCTTCCCCGGTGCCCATCATCGCCTTGCCCATCTCGGTCATCACCGTGCGGACGTCGGCGAAGTCGAGGTTGATCAGGCCCGGCAGCACCATCAGGTCGGTGATCGAGCGGACGCCCGAGTGCAGGACCTGGTCGGCCATGCCGAAGGCCTCGGCGAAGGTGGTCCGCTCGTTGGCGACGCGGAACAGGTTCTGGTTGGGGATGACGATCAGGGTGTCGACGTAGCGCTGCAGCTCGGCGATGCCCGCGTCCGCCAGCCGCATGCGGTGGCGACCTTCGAAGTGGAACGGCTTGGTGACCACGCCCACCGTCAGGATGCCGCGCTCACGCGCGCACTTGGCGATGATCGGCGCGGCGCCGGTGCCGGTGCCGCCGCCCATGCCGGCGGTGATGAAGACCATGTGGGCGCCGTCGAGGTGCTCGCCGATCTCGGGCGTGCTCTCTTCGGCGGCGCTCATGCCGACTTCCGGGTGCGCCCGGCGCCGAGGCCCTGGGTCACCTGGACCCCGAGCTGGATCCGGCGTTCGGTCTTGGCGAACTGGAGTTGCTGGGCGTCGGTGTTGGCGACGACGAACTCAACACCCTCGAGGCCGGCCTCGATCATGTTGTTGACCGCGTTGCCGCCGGCTCCGCCGACGCCGAAGACGACGATCCTGGGCTTCAGTTCCGTGGTTTGAGGCGCGTACAGCTTCAACAGGGACCCCGTGTGCTGCCGTTCTTTCGAACCTTCCGGCGACCACCCCGCCGACAATGAACGTGCCCCAATCTGAAAAGCAAGTGAGCACACCTCTCCTTAGCGAAAAGTCAGTTGTTTCCCGGGTTGGTGTGTGTCGAGAGAGGGACTTCGGGACCAGCACGCGCGTGGTGAACCGCGTCCGGTCCAAGTTCGAACTTTAGGCCAGAAGAGACGTTCGCTTAGGGTGCTGGTGAAGTCCCTGAAGTCCTCGAAATCCACGCCGTTCGCAGGTGAGACTTCGGAAGACGCGCAGCTCGTCTGTGCGCGAGGTGTGCCCCCCTAGGTCCCGGCTGTGGCGAGCAGGTGCCGTCTCCTATTGGAGGGTTAAAGAACCGTTCGAGTTTTACAGTCGAGGGCGATTGCAGGTAGTTCATCGACCCGAAGCTCTTCGTCAGAATCCGATACCACGACATGCTGGCCCGCCCCGTCAAGGCGCCTCGCCTAGTGAGGCACACACAGGCGAATAGGTGTTGACCACCATCGCGGGTTGATGCGCAATGCTGGCCTGCGTTTGAACACAGTCCTTCCTGCTCGCCGCTTCGGTGCCCGCAGCTGAGTGCCCATCACGTCCGATGATGAGGGGTTGATCCATGAGTTCGCCAGCATTTGATCCATCGGAGAACGCGGTGCCTCTGCTCGACAGACGCAAACGCCGCTTGGTTTATTGGATAGTCGGCGCGTTGCTCGCATTCTTCGCGGCGTGGGTATTCGCTCTGGCGAGCTATGATCTAAAGAAGGTTGCTTCGGTCCTTGTTTCTGCAAAAAACGTAGAATTCTTTTCACAAGCGGCGCTGACTATTCTTCTTGGGGTTATTGCAGCGGTTGCTTTTAGTATTTTTGACAACCACGCGTATAAGACTGAGCTTGGAAGGATATATAACTCAGCACCACCAGAGTTAGTGCAAGAGGCCATAGAACTTCTCGATAAGCACAAGAGCGCGCTCGTGTTCGATTACCATGTGGAGTACACCCTTAGCGAGAGCGATACGCCAGGATTTCTGATCCTCCGACTGAAATTTTCTTATCAGAAACTATTGTCTGATCGAGATCTCCATTTTCGCATCATGCGCCTGAAGACGCCCGACGATCGCCAGAACTTCGCACAGAATCAAGCTGCTGTGGATGCACTTTACGCGAAGAGTGAATTGTTCTTCTACATAGATGAAGTCGATCTTAGGAAGACATTTGGTCATGAAGCCGTCGATCGCGCCTACTCCTTCGAATATTTAAAGATCGCAGGCACCAAGGTTATTCCATCTGTAGTCCCCACTGACCCAGGGTCGCTACACGCTCAACTTCCTACCGGGCACAGCCTAAGGGAGCCCGTCCCGTTGGAGTACTGCTTTCGCTTTGCTGTCGCTGTTCCCGACATCATTTTCTGCCTTGCAGAGTTCCCCACCAAGGGGGTCGAGGTCAAATTCGTCCGTGACAGTTCGATCCGCGACTCCGTCACGGTTGAAGCATTTGAACTCATGTCGGCCACCACGGGGAACGCAACCGTCGCAGAAGACTCGCCCGGCACCCATCTCGTGTCACACAATGGATGGGTGCTGCCGAAAAGTGGCGCAGTCTTCCACTGGTATCCAAATGCCTGACGGGCGGCAGCTAGGGTGCCTAGATTCTGCGTTCCTGGCGGTCGCAGATTACTTAGGCATACACTTCACCTCAGGGCCCAGTTTCTGCGCCCACTGTGCGCGGCTTGTTCGTAACGGTCTATCATGCTCGGCTCACATGCATGGACTGACCTCGGTTTTTCCAACAGGCCTTTGTCTCAGATCTGTTTGCAATGGCGGAGTAAATATTCGACCCGCTAGGTCAATGGTAGCGCTCGAATCCATACGAATAGGCCGGTCACGTTACGGCATAGTTGGACTATCAACTGGTGCGGCCATGTACGGCGCGCCAGAGATGTGGCGTCATGCGGTCGCATTCCTAGGGGATGGATACGAGAACGAATATCTCTTTGATCCAATGACAGATGAGGATGAAGGATTCAGTCGCCAGCTCGCGCTACGAAGCCCCGAAGACTTTTTGAATAAGATCGGGGCATTTTATGTTATGATTAGCCAACAGCGGTGAATACTATGAAGATTGCATATTTTGGATATGACTTCTTTGGTGCCGTCTTGAGAAGGCTCGTTGAAGATGGTCATGAGATTTCACACATATTCAGTTTTTCTACCGATGACGCTTACAATTCGAATCGCGATGTTCTCTCCTTAGCGAGAGATGTCAGCGCGCCTGTTTCCCTTGAGAGGCCGACGCGTGCGGTCATGGACGGCCTTCAAGCTGCCGGTTGTGATTTGGCGCTAATGGCCGGATATCCTTATAAAGTTCCGAGCGACAATGACCTGAGGATACTCAATCTTCACCCAACACTATTGCCGCAGGGACGCGGACCATACCCCATACCCTGGCTAATTCTCCGCCAGCCTAGAGCCAGCGGGCTTACACTTCACAAAGCGTCCCATGAAATGGACGCCGGAGACATTGTGAGTCAAATAAATATACCGGTGGGTATTTCAGACTCTCTCGAAGTATTGTGCGCGAAGTTGCAGATGGGATCAGTTGATTTTGTCTCGCAGACTATTAATCAGCTGGAGGAGTTGTGGCCAATGGCACGGCCTCAGGGCTCAAATGCATCGTACTGGAAGGCTACGGAAGTAGACTGGACGATCGATTGGACTGGCACTGTCGAGGCTGTCATCAGGACCGTGAGAGCGTTTGGGAGGCTGGAGTTGGTTGCCATCCTTGATGGTCAGGCATGGGCGGTAACGGACGCGGAGGGGTGGCAAGCCTTCCACCAGTTGGAGCCTGGGAAACTCGTCCACCGTTCGGGTCCCGACCTCGTTGTGGCCGTGCCAGACGGATATGTGTTATTGAAGAACCCCCGCTTGGAAGTTCCTGAACAAGGATAATGCCAGTGAAGACGGTCATCATGCATTTCGCGGCCACGCTTCGGATGATCTGCGACATGGGTGCAGGGGGAGGCCGCGACAAACAGCGAAGCCGAGTCGCTCGGCCGTTTGAACCGGCCCGAATTCCCCAAAGAGCACCTGGAAGGTAAGGGACCTTCGGAACTCCTGTGGAGCTTTGCTGGCGCTCAACCTGACTTGTTTGCAGTCTTACGAATTGCAGGCGTTGCATTGCGTCTTTCAGGTCTTACCCGGCTGCCGCATCCACGACATTGATGCGATAGCCTCGATAGTCGGCGGAATTGTGATCACCAAGCTGGCCCTGTTTCGCGGCTTGCACCGTCCAAAGCTCTCCGACAGATCTAGGTCCGGGACGGCCCAATCGAAGGGCGCGTCCCAGGTGAGAGTGCTGGCCTCAAGGGCAGCGGATCGGGGAAATGATGTGCCTAGGGTCATGAATGATCGGCGAACTTCATGGAAGAATCCGGACGTTGGCGCTCAGGCTATTGCTAGGGGTTTCGCCGATCAGCGTGGTCGCGGAGATCGTCGGCGGCTAGCTTCTGGACGCCAACTTGCCCACCTTCTTCAATCCCCTCTATCGGCTGCTCGGCCAAACTCGGCCTGCTCCGAAAGCCCCAGTGCGCCGCCCACCTCGATGCCTAGAAAGCGAAGAGTGCTTTAAGATTGCCGTGACTGAGAAGTAACTGGCGGGCGCGGAAGTCAACTGTGCGCCATAAGCGGACTTTGCCGAACCCCCGAAAAGCGGACGTTCAATCTCTTTCAGAGCACTGCCTTTGTGGCCCCTCGTCACTCAGATCTCGGTCTGTTCCGACAACTCCAGCGCGTCGTCCACTTCGATCGCCAGATAGCGGACAGCGCTCTCGAGTTTGCCGTGGCCGAGCAGATGTTGGCCGGCTCGCAGGTTTCCGGTGCGCTTGTAGGCGAGCGCCACCTTGGTGCGGCGCAGGCTGTGCGTGCCGTAGGCGTTCGCCTCCAGATCGATCGACTGGACCCAGAGGTCGACCAGCCGTGCGTCCTGTCGCGTCGTGATATGGGCGCCGGGCGACTTCTGCTCGACCATAGCCAGTCGTCGGCGCGACGGCCTCGGGTCTCGAGCCACGCCGCCAGCGCTTCGCGGATGGGTTCGGTGATTTCGAAGGGGATAGGCCGGCCCGTCTTCTGCTGGATGACGGTGGCGCGCGGCCGGATCGCGCCACCTGGCGCCACGTCGATGGCGGCGCCAGGTCGCGGACGCGGCGGCCGTTCTTGAGCTGTTGTCGGATGGCCCATATGTGCCTGGGCTTTTGCGGCGGCTTCGGCCCAACCAGGCGGCCGGCGTTCCAGGGCCTTCGCGGAGCGCGAAAGAGGTCAGGCTGAACCATGGCTCACCTCAAAGGTTGCCCCTACGGACAGAGGATCGCCTGCTGCGGTTAGCGTCCGGTGCAGTTTGGCAACGACGGAAGACCACCGCCAGAGTCACACCGGGATGGGCGAACGTGGTGCAGAGACGAGTTGCGTGGGCCATTGCGGGCTGAGAACAATCCCACCAAGCGCTCACTCCCCGGCCGCGCATCCCGGCATTGCCATCTTCAGGACGATCTGGCCGGAGGGTTCATGCCGCTCCTCGGCAACGAGCGCGAAGCCGTAGCGTACATAGAAGGGCCGCCCGATCCGGTTGTTGCGAAACACCTCTACTGTGAGCGGGCCCTTGATCGCCACCGCATGATCAACCAGGGCCATGCCATAGCCCCTCCTGTGCCTTGACGGATCGACGAACAGCCCGCCGATCTCGGCGCCCAGCAGGGTGATGAAGCCGACGACCTCTCCGCGTTCCTCGAGCACGTAGGTCTCCGCGTTGGGGACATAGGTCTCCCGCACGTCCTGTTCCAGCCGCGCGACAAAGGCATCGGCAAGGAACGGATGCGCCAGCGCATTCGCACTTCGCCAGGCGGCCATGACCGGTTCAAGATCTTCGGGGCGATAGGCGCGCAGAAGGTATGCAGCGCCCGTCATTGCGGACCCGTTTGCGACTGTCTCTTCATGCGTATTGTCGCCTCCGCGGGCCGGGCCGGCGTTGATCCAATCGCCATGCTTGCACGCAGCGCCGTCTCACTCACGCACCGCCTCCAGGACGTGCCGCCCGGCCCCAGGGCGCGTGATCCACTGGTAACTCTCGACCAGTTGCAGGCGGCCGTCGGGCAAGCGGTCCAGAACACCGGTGGATACCCCTGCGTCGATGCGCGCCGTGCGGTCGGCCTGGACATAGCGAAACGCCAGCCATATCCCCGCGTGACGCCTGCCGATGAGATAGCCATCCGAAATCTCCCCGCCGCGATAGCGGGCGGAGAACAAGTCTCCGGTCTGTTCAAACTCACCAGGGTCTCTCCGGAAATGACCAAGCCGACGCTGCCGGCGAGGGCGCGCATCCGCACGCCCTGGAGAGACATCGGGTCGGTCATTGTCGACGTCTCTCCGTCATCGGCGGGCGACCACGCGCACCTGTGGCTGCCAGGACTGGCCGCCATCCCCGCTGACCTCGACCAGCCACTCCCATCCCTCTGCGGTCGGTGTGAAAGTCATCCTGTTGTGATAGCGGATACCTCCGGAAACATAGTGCGTTCCCGGACCCACATTGCTGACGACCAGGGCCCCGCGCTCGTCGAACACGCCCTCGTAGACATCGATCAGACCCGAACGATCATCCCTCGAGATGATCCGGTACAGCTGCCGGGCGACATCGAACGAAAGGACGATGTCGTAGACATAGCCGCCGGAGCCCGCCCGGGTCTCGAGGTAGAGGTCGTTCAGGGTTGAGTTGAACCGGAGAGCGCTCTCGTCGCTCGAACGCCATTGGTTCTCGCCCGTCGGCACGAGCTGCTCGACCCGCCAGTCTCCCGCGAGGAAATCGAGCCGTGTGCGTCCGGCCCTGAGGTCAGCCTCGGCAGGCGCGGGAAGAGTCTGCGCCAGCGCCACTCCCTGCCCGATCTCCGCCAGGGCGACACCGGCCAGCAACAGCGCGGCCACGACAAGGCGCATGCCCCGTCGCAACGGCCCACGTATACGGACACCACCATGTCCAAGGCCTGCGAAGCCGGGCCTGGGGCATTCCGGTTGGGGCTGTTGCGAGCTTCCGGAGCGAGCGTCGCTGCGCATCACTCGACCGGCCTGCGGAACCTGAGCATGAACTGGTCCGTTCGGCCGCGCACGGCTGGAGCGAAGACGCTCGTGTCATACGCATCGCCGGGGGACCGCAAGGCGTCGCTCGTCGCCTCAAGGACGAAGCCCGCAGCGGTCAGTTCCCTGACGACGTCGGCTTCATCGATCCGGTGCAGGGTCTCCGCGACCTCCAGGCCCGCGCCGGGACGGGCGGCATGGTCGATGACGATCAGCGCGCCGCCCGGCCTGACTGCGGCGGCCAGTGCGCGCGTCATCGCCTGGATATCCTCGCCCTCGGCGAACTTGGTGTGCAGGTCGTGATAGCCCTGGATCATGACCACGACATCGAACGGTCGGGCCGGCGCATAGTCGCTCAACCTCGAGACGGTCAGCCTGGCGTTCGGCTCGGCGGATACGGTCTGGCGCACCATGTCCAGGTAGCCGGGATACTTGATCGCCGCAGGCAGCTCCAAGACCTCGACCTGCCCCTCCGGGCCGACGGCATCGGCCAGAAGGCGCGTGAAATAGCCCTCGCCCGACAGGAACTCGAGGACCAGCTGTCCCGGCTCGACGCCCGCGAAGGCCAGGGTCTCGACGGGCTTGCGCCGGGCGTCCGCCGCCCGGTCAGCTTCGCTGCGACCAGGTTCGGCTAGCAGGCTCCTGACAGCGTCGGCGTCCATCGCCGCGCCGGCGGACAACGGAGCGAGCGCTATGGCCGCGCCAAGCAGCGCGGCAAGCATGCGGTGTCTCGCAGGGGTCGATGGCATGCGGCTTCCTCCCGGTGTCTGGCCCTCGTTTGCGTTTTCAGGCTTCTTCAGTAGCGCGTCACGGTAGGGGCGCCGAAAAGACGACGAACCGCGCCGATCCCACGACGAACGGCGCCGACCGGGCGACCAGCACGGCGGCGGGTACGCCCTGCGATAGCCGTTTCGGCAATGCCTCGCTTGGCCTCGGCTTGCCAGGACCTCCAGATCGGAGCAGCGTCAGGCGACCTTTAGCCCGCCGCACCGTGCCGATGTTCCTGGACCTTTCCTCGACCTTGGGTCTGCTGATCGCCTTCAATGGGCTGGCGTTCGGGATGATCCTGACGGTCCTCTCGCTCCGCGGTCGCCGGGTCAATCCAGCTATTCCGGCCATGGCGGCGTGTCTTTCGGCGCTCATGATCCTGAACCTGCTCCATGACGCCTGGGGCAATACCCGCCTGACCGAGTTGCGCTTCGCCCTGCCGCTCCTCCTGGGTCCCGCCTTCCTGGCCTTTGTCCTGGGCGAATGCGGACGCCCGCTTCCGCCGCTTCGCCGGACGCTTCTGCATACCGCGCCGGCCGCGCTCATGGTCGTCGCCGTAATGGCCCAGAAGGTCCCGTTCAGCGTGCTCCCGACCATAATCCTCGCTCATATCGCCGCCTACATGGCCCTCGGCGCCATCGCCGCCGCGCGGTACGGCGCAGGTCCCTGGTCGCATGTGCTCACCCTGCTCGGCGTGGCGGCGATCGCCTTCAACATCGGCTCCCTGGCTGTCGAGAGATGGTCAGCTGGACTTGGCGACCTCACAGAGGCCTCCCTGTTCGCGGTGCTGCTCGCTATGGTCTGCGTGCTGATCGTCGCGGGGCTCTCAGGGCCAGCAAAGCTCATCCGGGTGGTCGTAGAGCGCATCCAGGACGGTGAAGCCCAGCCACTGGACGACGAGGAGGTCAGCCGGCTGGTGACCCGCATCGAGGCCCTCCTGGCAGGCGAGGCTCCCCACCTCGATCCCGGCTTCCGGCTTGGCGACCTTGCCCGCCGATTGCGCGAGCCGGAGCGGCGCGTTTCACAGGCGATCAACCAGGCGTTCGGTCTGAATGTGCCGGATTTCCTGAACCGGCAGAGGGTCAGGGCCGTACAGCAGAGGCTCGCCGATCCCGCCGAAAGCGCCACCCTGCTCCAGATCGCCTTCGATTGCGGCTTCAATTCCAAGGCGACCTTCAACCGGGCCTTCGTGCGCCATACCGGCTCGACACCCAGCCGCGCACGAACATCGCTCCCCGGGCGGCAGCAGAAAGCGTCTCAGATCGCGTTCTGAGGCGACCGGCCCGGGCGAAGCCGCCAGAGCCTCCGTGACGATTGTTCACGGAGCTCTCCATGCGTTTCATGCTGCTGATCCCGACCCTGCTCGCCGCGCTGGCGGTCGCCTCTCACGCCGGCGCCGGCCCGGCCCGGCAGGTCGCCATCGATTGGGATGCCTGGGACGTCCCCCATGTCTCCGGGGACTCCCTGGAGGCCGTGGCCTATGGGTCCGGGTGGGCCCAGATGGAGGCTCGCGGAGAGACTGTCGCGCGTAGCTATCTGCTCGCGCGCGGCGAGGCCGCCGCCTGCTTTGGCGAGACGTCGTACAGATCCGATCTGCGCATTCGGCAACTCGGCGTGCCCCGGCGGGCAGCGCAGTGGCTGGCGGTTCAGGACGCTGAAGCCTCGGTCCTGAACAGGGCCTTCGTGGCCGGCATGAACGCCTGGCTCACTGCCCACCCGGGCCGCGAGGGCCCGCTAGCCTGTCTCGGACAGGTGCGGGACACCGATCCGCTTGCTCTGCTTCAGGTCGTCCTGCATGTCGGCGTCGTGGCCTTCGGCGTGGACGACCAGCTGACCGCCTGGCGCGAGGCGCGCGGCTCGAACGCCTACGCCGTGGCGCCCGCCCGGACCCTGGACGGTCGCGCGCTGCTGCTGATCAATCCGCACTCCCCCTGGCGGGAGCCCTTCCTCGTGTTCGAGCTGCATCTGTCGGCGCCCGATCTGGAGGCCTACGGCATGACCTACCCTGGCCTCCCCCTGCCGGTCATGGGCCTGTCCCGCCGCCACGGCTGGGCCTTGACCTTCAACGACGTCGACGGCGTCGACCTCTATGATTTGCAGCTTGAGGCGGGAGGCTATCGTCACGCCGGCAAGGTCATGCCGTTCGAGACACGGCCCGACACCATCGGCGTGAAGACCAGCCTTGGAGACATCGAAGAGCGCAGGGTGACGCTCCAGTCCAGCCTTCATGGTCCGGTGCTCGACACCGCGAACGGCCGAGCCGTCGCGGCGCGGATCGCCGGCCTTGATCGCCCCGACCTGGTCTCGCAACTGGTCGCGATGTGGCGGGCGAACTCGCTCGGCGACTTCAAGGTCGCCCTCGCCCGCCAGCAAATGCCGATCACCAACGTCGTCTATGCTGATGCAGCCGGAGAGACCTTCTACCTGTTCAATGGTCTGTCGCCCAAGCGGTCCAGAGGCGACCGCGCCTTCTGGGCCGGCGTGCTGGACGGCGCCGACCCCACCCTGGTCTGGACGGACTACCTGCCCTTTGAAGCCCTGCCCTGGACGACCAATCCGCCCGGCGGCATCGTCCAGAACGCCAACGACGGCCCGACATCGGCGACATGGCCGCCGCAGGGCGAGCTGACGCCCGCCGATGGCGCCCTTACGTCCGATCGCCGTACGCCTCGCGGCAGAAGGTCGCTTCGCCAGCTTGCGACGGCCGCGCCTCTGGACCTCGACGGTCTGGCGAGGCTTCGCGCCTCATCGGTCCTGGACTACGCCGAGCTTGCCCGGGGACCGCTCACCGACGCCGCGCGCGCTTCCGGCGACAAGAACCTGGCGGCGCTTGCCGAACTGCTGGCAGGCTGGGACGGTTCGAGCCGGCCGGACAGCCGCGGCGCGGTGCTGTTCACCGACTGGACCTACCGCATGCGGCGCGGCGGCATCCCCATCCTCGATGTCGACCTTCAGACGCTGTCGCCCTTGTCCACCCAGGCGAGTCTGGCGGATCCGGCGAGGGCGCTGGTGGTTCTTCGTGAGGCCGGTCGCGGCCTTGCGCAGCGGTTCGGCGCAGCCGATGTCGCCTGGGGCGATGTCTATCGAATCCGCCGCGCGGGACTCGACCTGCCCTCGCCGGTCGGCCGCGACGAATGGGGCGCTTTCAATGCCGGACGCTACAGCCGCGTCGGCGGATCCGGTCCGGACGCGGGAACCTTCACGCTCGAGGAAGCGTCCACATTCATCGTGGAAGCCGCTTTCAGTCCCGACGGCGTCGAGGCCCGCGGTCTGCTCACCTATGGCAATACGGACGATCAATCGGCGACCGCCGTGGGCGAACAGTTGAGGCTGTTCGCCTCCAGCCGCCTGCGGCCCCTCGCGTTGTCACCCTCGCAGATCACCAGCGCCTCGCGCCGGCGGGAGCGACTCGACCTGCCTTGAGTTAGCGATGCCCTTGGGCGTTGCGCTCGACGGGGCGTGACACGCCGCGCAGGGCGACGGGCGCAGCCAGGGCGTGCCCGCGGCCGCGCACGACCGTGACGATCTCGTCCTCCGACACGGCTCGCAGCTTCTTCTGCAAACGCCAGGCGCTGAGGGCGGCCGTCCGCGACGCCAGCTCCAGGCCCTCATATGCGACGGCCTGGAGCTCCGCATCACTCAAGGGGCGTCCCTCCGCCGCCAGGAGAGCCCGGAAGATGCGGTCATCCGTGCTCGTCAGGCGGACAGACCGCCCGTCGGCGGCGAAGATCTCCCGTCGATCCTGATCGTAGACGTAGTCGCAGTTGACGTCCTCCGCGCAGCTGCCGATCACGCGCATCCGCCGCCGCCGAAGGGCTTTCACGCGGGCGGTGAACTCCCGCGGCGGGCAAGGCCAGCTGATGTAGTCGTCGCAGCCCATTTCGATAGCCAGGATGCGGTCGACGGGATCGTTCGTCTCGTCAACAAACAGGATGGCGGGGCCCGGTCGCGCAGCCATACGGGCGCACAGGTTGAGGACGTCCTGCCTGGGCGGCGCGTGGACAAGCACCACCAGTTCCGCGTCATCGCCGCCCCAGACCGTGAAGCCGCAGGCCGACAGCAGCTCCGTCATCTGCCGCCGCAGAGCCGGGTCCTCCGAATGAACCCTGGCGAGCCTGGCGGGCTCACTCACGGCGCGTGGCTGCGACCGCGACCCCGCACTCTCCGGTTCAGCGACATCGAACATATCTGCTCCCCCTCCGCTCAAGCCGTTGCTTTCGCGGCAGCAATGTCGACCACAGCGCTGCACCGGGCGACGCCAGATCGACAGGAACGACTGATGTTGCGACAGACATGTCGCGATCCATTGCGAGGTCGCAACAGAAACGGGGGCGGATGAAAACCCGCCCCCGTCCGCCCGGCTCACGCCGGAGTCAGATGCTCTGGTTGGGGTCAGAACACCCAGTCGAAGCCGATCCGCACCGTCCGCGGGCTCTGGTAGGTGATCGGCATCTGGTAGTTCGGATCAGCCCCGCCGTTCGCCAGATCTCCCCGCTCGTTGGCCGTCGTAACACCGGCCGAGTCGAAGAGATTGAAGATGTCGGCGCGCAGCACGAGGCTGCCCGGAGCCGCCATCGGAACTTCGTACCGGGCGGACAGGTCGACCGAGGCGACCCAGTCGGTCTCGAACGCCTCGCCACGGCGAACCGCGACGCCGTTGCAGTAGCGCGACGAGGCGCCGTAGCCGGCGGCATGTGCATCGGTCGGGTGGACGCCAAGACAACCGTACTTCCGCGGCGACATAAGCTGGAAGTTGCCGCCGATCAGCAGGTCCGGCAGCACCTGGTAGGACCCCCGCACCTTGAACTGGTGCATGCGATGGTTGGGCAGGTAGCCGTACTGGTTGTCCGCCAGACCCGGGTGATCGTAGAGGATGGTGGTGCCCGCATCGATCTGCCCGACGTCGGACAAGACCGTGCCCTCGTAGTTGCCGATCGACATGGACCAGACATAGGTGGCCTGCAGGGCCCAGACCCCGTCGAACGCCCGGTCGGCGGTGAATTCCAGTGCCACATACTCACGCTCGGCCTCCGGCAGGCGCAGGTCTTCCTTGGTGAGGGAGATCAGGCTGCGCTCGGTGTCGCCCGGGAGCGGATCGCGGGTCCAGACCTTGATCCCGGCGCCCGGGTTGAGGACGACGTACTGGTAGTCACCCCACCAGGTCTGGTCACAGCCGACGATCCCCTCCCGCGTGCAGTAGGCGTTCACGGCCGCGTCGATCGCCACGTCCTCGGAGACGTTTTCCAGCGTGCGGTAGACGGCCCGCGCGCCGAGGGTCCAGTCATCGCCTGCGCGATGCGCGAGGCCGATCACGAACTCGTCCTCGTGGGTCGCCTTGAGTTCCCGCGCGGTCTTGGAGATGGCGGGCTCCTGGGAGCCATTGCCGAAGACCACACAGCCAACGGTTCCGGGGGCACCGAAGACGCCGGCAGGACAGGCGCTGGCGCCGATATAGCTGTCGATGTTCGAGTTCAGAGCCGTGCGCTGATCGCCCAGCACAACGGCCCCTGTCGCGGGATCGAACGAGGTCAGGTTGAAGTACTCGAAGACGTAGAGGTCGGCGCCGCGGAAGCTCATGTTCGACGCCGGCGGGATGAAGTAGCGACCGTAGCTACCAAACAGCTTGGTCCGGCCATCGCCGTTGATGTCGTAGTTGAAGCCGATCCGCGGACCCCAGTTGTTCTTGAGGTCGATCGGCGTATCCCCGACCAGGTTTTCGACGATGAAGCGATCGTTTCGCAGCCCCAGCTGGAGGTTCAGGCGATCGGTGACGTCCCAGGAGTCCTGGATGTAGAACGCCTTGTTCTCGCCCTCGACCCGCCCGCCGAGGTCGACGATCGCGGTCCGGGCCAGTTGCGTGCCGATCGGGACGCCGTAGCCGGCGGACTGCGCCGCGCTGGTCACCGTGAACAGCCGGTACTCGGCGCCGCCCGTCCGGCCGGTGGTGTGCACCAGAACCGTCTGCTCGTTGTCGATTCCGAACCTCAGGTGATGCTGTCCCACGAAATCGAAGAACACGTCCGCGTCGAAGCGATAGAACTCGCGCTCCGTGTCATTGGCGCTGTTGGAGAGGGTCGTCTGCGGACCAGCTCGGGTAGCGGTGCCGCTCCGGACGTCGGTGACGTAGGACGTGCTCGGATCGAGGGCGAGCTGGTAGTTGCTGTCCTCGCTGACGCCGTAGGCGGCCGACAGGGTCAACCAGTCGGTGAACTGGCCCGTGTACTTCGCGACATAGCTGACTCCACCGTCCCGGAATGTCGTGCCGCCGATCTCCGCGCCGATGTCGTCGGTCGCCGGATTGAACGCGAACGTCGTCCTCGACACGGTTCGGGAGGTGTCGAAGTAGGTGAACTCGAGGCGATGGTCGTCGGTGATGTAGCCGTCGAGCTTGAACCCGAAGAAGGGATCATCGGTCTCGTCGCGATTGACCGACTGCAGCGACAGCGAGGCATCCTCGCGCAGGCTGTCGTTGAACTGATAGAGGCCATAGAAGAACAGCCGGTCCTTGATGATCGGGCCGCCGGCCTCAAGCGTCAGCGACCGGTCCTCGCGGATATCCAGCGCATTGCGCGCCAGATAGGTGTCCGGCGCGGTGCTCTGAAGCCCCTCGGGGGTCCAGTTGCCGTGCACACCGAACATGAACTCGTTCGTGCCCGATTTGGTCACGGCATTGATCACGCCGCCCGTCGCGCGGCCGAACTCGGCCGGATAGCCGCCGGTCTTGATCTCCACGGTTTCATAGAAGTCGAACGGCACCGTCGCGCTGCCGAGATAGGTGTCGAAATTGGTGATGTTCAGGCCGTTGACGTAGAAGGCGTTTTCCGCGCCGGACGAGCCGCCGATGGTCACGGCGGTGTTGCGCGTCGGCGTCGCGAGAAGGAAGTTCGAGTCCGCCTGCACTGCCGTCGGCGCCAGCATGGTCAGGCCCTCGATCGACCGCGCGACCGGCAGGGTCTTCAGCGTCTCCTCAAGGTTCAGCGTGACGCCCGACGTCGTCTGGGCGAAGGCCAGTTGCTGGCTCGGCGCGGCGGTGACGACGAGAGCGTCGACCTCATCCACGCGCCTCGGCGTAAAGACGTAGGACGCTTCGCCGCCGACCTGGACCCGCACGACCTGCTTGAGATCCTGATAACCGGGCGCGCTGATCGTTACGTCATAGGAGCCGCCCGGCAGCAGGGTCAGGCGGAAGGCGCCCGACGCCGAGGTGGTCAGATCCCGGGTGAAGCCCTGCGCCTGCGAGACGACCCGAACGCTGGCGTTCGCGACGACGGCGCCGTCACCGCCGACGACCGAACCGGCCAGGGCGCCGGTCGTATAGTCCTGCGCCAGGGCCGGCGAAGACGCCAGCACCGCGACGCTCAGCGCGCCCGCCGGCGCCAGGAGGGCCACGGCGCCCATGAGCACCGTCGACGCGAACAGCCGCGTCCGGCCGCCTTTCTGTCTGATCTTCATTCTATCCCCCTCAAGGATCTGCTCGTTGTCCCCGGCTTCAGACCGGGCATCGGCGGATATCGACAGGTCGCGAGGGATCTGGGCGGCGGGATTCGACGAGCGGCGTTCGGCGCGCGGCGAAGCGGATCGGATTGCGACGAAGGGCGCTGGGCGCGCGACGAACACAGGCGCGTCTCCAGCCATGCGCTGCTATTCTGAAGGCTGCCCTGGTCGGAGATCTCAATGACGGCGCGTGTTCGCCTGGACAGGGGGCTCCTCGTTATCGACTTGGGGCTCTGGACGCTGTTCTACGGCCTCTTCCTCCTGCTGGTCGCGGTCCAGGGGGTGCTGACCCCGATCATCGGGCTCTGGATGGGCGCCGGCGTGCTCGTCGGCGCGGCGCTGTCCCAGATCGTTCAGCAGGTGGTGGTGCGGACGGAGGCGATGGGCGCGCTGCGACGTGCGCTCATTGTCGGATCGGCTGTCCTGATCATCGCAATACTCAACGCGCTGATTGACGTCTCGACGCTGGGCCGGGTCATGCCGAGGTCGGGGGACATGACGACCAAGGTGGCCTTCCTGTTCGTCCTGCAGTCCTTCACCTTCCTGATCTGGATTCACGGGTTCTTCGCCGCCCTCGTCTGGGTCAACCGGCTGATGGTGTCGATGGTCGAGCAAGAACGAAGGCTGGCGCGCGCGGAAGCGGAGACCCAGAAGGCTGTGCTCGCCGCGCTCCGCTTCCAGGTCAATCCGCACTTCCTTTTCAACGCCCTCAACGCCGCCGCCGCCCTGATCGCTGCGCAGCGCAATCGAGAGGCGGAGGAAGTCGTGATCAGGCTGTCGGAGTTCTTCAGGGCATCGCTGTCAACCACGGCCGAGAACACGATGGCGCTGTCGGACGAGTTGGAGCTGCTGGACGTCTATCTGCAAATCGAGCGCATCCGGTTCTCGGACAGGATGACGGTCGAGGTGGATTGCCCGGCGTCGCTGGAGGGGGCGCTGGTCCCCAGTCTCCTGCTGCAGCCCCTGGCGGAGAACGCGGTCAAGCATGCCGTCGCGCCGGCGACGAGACCGGTTCATGTTCAGGTCACAGCCGCCGTCGAAGGCGGAAGACTGATCCTGTCCGTCACTGACGACGGCGACCGCCATCCCGCCGGAGGCAAGAGGGTCCGCGGCGAGGGCGTCGGCCTGCGCAATGTCGAGGGGCGCCTGAAGGCCCTCTATGGCGACCGCGCCGAGGCGGAAGCCGGTCCCACGGCCTCGGGTTTTCAGGCTCGCCTCAGCCTTCCGCTCGAGTTTGCCGAGACCGGCCGGATGGTCGAGCCATGACCCTGACCGTGCTGATCGTCGACGACGAGCCCCTGGCGATCGACCGCCTGCGGATCGGATTCCGCGGCCTCGCCGGGGCCCGGGTCGTCGGCGCCGCCCGAACCGGTGAGGAGGCGATCGACCTGATCGCGAGCCTGACGCCCGACGTGGTCATCCTCGACATCCAGATGCCCGGTCGCACCGGACTTGAAGTCGCCAGGGCCGTCAGGGAAACGAACAGCGCGGGGCCGGAGGTCATCTTCGCCACAGCGTATGACGCCTACGCCCCCGAGGCCTTCGAGATTGATGCGTCAGACTATCTGCTAAAGCCCATCCGCTTCGAGCGACTGCAGATCGCGATCGACAGGGCGCGGCGGCGGATCGAAGCCAGACGGGCCGGCGAGCGGATCAGCGAACTCGAACTTGTCGTCGGCGCGCTGCGCGAGTCGGTGGTCACCGCCCAGGGCGGCGCGGCGCCTGGACCCTATGAGTTCGAGATCTGGATTCCGCGCGCCGGCGGCCTTGCAAGGGTGCCGGTCGCCAACATCCAGTGGGTGGAGGCCGCGCGTGACTACGTTCTGATCCACACCGACCACCGCAGCTACATCGTCCGCGAGACCATGGCCGGGTTTGGCGCGCGCCTCGACCCATCCCAGGTCCTGCGTGTTCACCGCTCGGCCTACGTCAATCGCCGTCACGTGGAGAGTGTCGACCGGATCGGTCGGGGCGGTCTGCGGCTGAGACTGGCCAGCGGCGCCGAAGTCCCGGTCGGCATGAGCTACCGCAACGCTGTGCTGGCCGGCCTCGGAACGGAAGGCGTCGCTGAGCGCAAGGCCGATGCCGCCACGCTCGGCTGACGGCGTCGCCGGCCGTTGCGACGCCCGCGCGATCGCGTCTTCGGGCTCTTGCATCCAAATGCCTCTGCCGCGGCCTCCAGACTCTGCGCCCCCTGGTCCAGACGCCGACGACCGGCGTCGGTCTGGGACATTGCCGCCGAAAAACGCAACCACCGACTGACCTGGAGACCCGAATGCCTGCCACCAACCTCTGGCGATGGATCGGAACGCCCTTCCGCGTCGTCCCCTGGTATGTCTGGCTCGTCCTTCTGGGACTGGCCGCATGGTTTGGACGCCGGATCCTGTTGATCGTCGCCACCGTGATCGCCTTTCACCCGATTCCGATCCCGCCGCTCTTCCAGGGCGCGCCCGAAACGGTGCTTGAGGCCAGGCTGCAGGACCTGCAGCATTTTCAGCACGTGCCGCGCAATGAGCGGTCGATGACCCCGGAGATGCGCGCCCGATTTGACCGCTCCGTCGCCGAGGTGACGCGCAACGCCGCCAGCCTGACCGACGCCGGGTTCATGCTCGGCCTCGCCCGCGCGCAGGCCGAGATCGACAACGCCCACTCGAACGCGAACGTGGTTTCGATGGTTCGGCGGCTTCCTCACCTGCCGGTGCGAACCGCCTTCTTCAATGATGAGCTACGGGTGCTTCGCGCCGCGCCGGGTCACGAGGACCTGCTGGGTTCGCGGATCACGCATATCGCGGGCCTGCCCGTAAACGAGGTCGCCCACCGCTTCCGGGACGCGTTCGGCGGCAACGACGCCTACTTCAGGATTGTTATCCCGCTCCTGCTCGAGACGCCCGCTTACCTGAACGCCGTCGGCTTTCCCGGCGACGCGATCGAGATACAGTTCGACCGGGGCAGCGAGGCGCCACAGATGCGCGCGCTCAAGGCCGCTCCCCCGGCCGCCGACGCCAGCTGGGTGTTTCCCGGCGCCTTGCCGCTCCATTGGCGACGCGACACGGCCGCCTGGACGGCGCTCAGGCCGGCGGGCGACCCGCTGTACCTCCAGCATCCGGATCGCGGCTACTGGCGCCGCGCACTTCCGGACCAGGGCGCCGTCTACATCAACCTGAGGACCAACATCGACGACAGTTCGGGCCAGAGTTCGAGGCCTTCGTCGCTGAAACCGTTGCCGATCTTCGAAAGACGAGCCCCGCGACGGTGATTGTCGATCTGCGCTTCAACCCCGGCGGCGACTACTCGCTCACCCACCCGTTGATGAGCGCGCTGGGCGACATCGTCGGACCCGACGGACGGGTCTATCTGCTGAGCAGCAACAATACCTTCTCGGCCGCCATCGTCAGCATGGCCTTCGCGAAGCAGGGCGCGCCCGGCCGGACCGTCATCGTCGGCGAGGAGATCGGCGACCGGACGGCGTTCTGGGCGGAGGGATGGCGCTATGAACTGCCCAACAGCGGCTTCGGCGCCCGCTATTCCACGGCCTTCTACGACCTGAGGAAAGGCTGCAAGGGCCTGTTCCGCTGCTACTGGGGCGCCTTTTTCCTGATGCCTGTGATCGTCGACGATCTGGATGTCGACATCCCTGCGCCGATCACCTTCGCTGACTTCGCGGCGGGCCGCGACCCCGGCATGGAGGCTATCGCAAAGGCCGAAGCCGCGCGCCGCGACCTGATCCCCTGAAGACACGTCAGAGCCCGCGTCGGTCGCCCACAAGAAAGGAACCACCAGATGCGAATGCCACGAAGAGTCGTACTTCAGGGCGCCGCGCTGGGCAGCATCGGCATTGCGGGCGGCGCGCAGCCGGCTGATGACGCGGTCTACACGCTGCCCCTGTCCACCGTCATCAGGCTTCGGTCCCGGATCAACGGCGTCGAGTACGCGCTTTATGTGCGTACGCCCCCAGGTCATGGCGAGAAATCCGGCCGCTACCCCGTGATCGTGACTTCTCGACGCCGACTATTCCTTCGCGGCCTGTGCGGCGCATCTCGAACATCTGGCGGCGCGACAGCGCCAGGGGCCGGAGGCGATCCTCGTCTCCGTAGCCTATCCGGGCGTCTATCCCGATCCGAAGAGCTACAGGCTGAACCGGACGCGCGACTATACGCCTGTGCATGTCGCCGAGGGCGGCTATGGACCGGAGTACCAGCGGGCGTCCGGCGGCGCCCCGGCGTTCCTGGACTGCCTGATCAACGAGATCCTGCCGCTCGTCGAGCGGCGGTGGCGTGCTGACCCCGGCGACAGGACACTGGTGGGCCATTCGTTCGGCGGGCTGTTCGCAGGCTGGACCCTGCAGACGCGCCCCGACAGCTTCAACCGCTACCTGCTGGTGAGCCCTTCCCTCTGGTACGCGGACGATCTGTTGCCACGCAACGAGGCGCTGGGACAGTTCGTCAAGCCCGGCAGACCCACGCGCGTGTTTCTCGCCGTCGGTGATCAGGAGGAACGCGCCGGCGGGACGGGCCACAGCATGGTCAGTCAGATGACGGACTTCGCCGAGGCGCTGGGGGGGCGCAAGGATCCGGACCTGATGGTGCGACATCGTGTCTTCGAAGACGAGACGCACGCTAGCATCTTCCCCGCTGCCTTCTCCACCGGCATTCGCAATCTCTTCGACGCCGCCCCGGAGGCGTAGAGACTTGGTAGGGGCGGTTGGGCGTCAGCCTCGCTCTGCGCCACGGACCGAAGGGCGGCGCTGAGGGTCGCTGCCCTAGAGCCGAAGATCGCTCAGTCCCGGATGATCGTCCGGCCGGCGACCGAGCGGCCATCGGAACTTACGATCGGACTCGGCGATCGGCAGGTCATTGATGCTTGCGAAGCGCCGATGCATCAGCCCGTCGGCGGCGAACTCCCAGTTCTCGTTGCCGTAGGCCCGGAACCAGGCGCCGCTGTTGTCGCGGTATTCGTACGCGTAGCGGACCGCGATCCGGTCTTCGGCGAACGCCCACAACTCCTTGATGAGACGGTAGTCGAGTTCCTTCGCCCACTTGCGGGTCAGAAATGCCTCGACCTCGGCGCGGCCTCGCGGGAACTCGGCCCTGTTCCGCCAGAGGGTGTCTTCGGTGTAGGCGAGCGACACGCGGGCCGGATCCCGACTGTTCCAGCCATCTTCGGCCAGCCTGACCTTTTCGATGGCGCTCTCCCGGGAGAACGGCGGCAAGGGGGGACGCGACATGTTCGGGCTCCTGATTGTCGGGCTTGCAACGGGGTTGAAGGACGGCGAGGCGCTTGCGCTCCGGCGCCGCAGTTCAAAGGTCGAGCACCAGCCGATCCCCACCGGTCTCCGACGGGTCGGCCGGCACGGAACAGCAGATCAGAGCGCTGCCTTTGGGTACGGCGGCCTCCGGCGGATCCGGGTAGGCGACCGCGCCGGCCAGCACGCGGACCGCGCACGTCCCGCAATTGCCGCCCCGACAGCTGAACTCGGGGGCAAGGCCACGCGCCTCCGCTAAGTCGAGCAGGGTCCCCGAGCCAGGCGTCCACCGCGCCTCCTTCCCGGAGGCGACGAAGGCGACAGGGACGGGCCGGGTGGCGGCCGGCGGCCCGCTGTCAGCGGGCGCCGTCTGCCGCGTTCGCTTGAGCGAGGCGGGGCCAAACGCTTCGGCGTGGATCCGCTCGTCCGGTGTGCCGATGCCGCGGAGCTGATCGTAGAGGCCCTGCATGAAGGGCGGCGGGCCGCACACATAGAAGTCGTAGCCGTCGAGAGGCAGCACCCTCCGGAGCACCTCAAGGTCGATCCGTCCGAGGGCGTCGTAGTCACGCTCGGACGCCCCCGTGGCGTCCGCAAGCGTGCGAAACACCGATACCGCACCGTTCGCCTGGGCCTTGAGGTCCTCGATCTCGTTGTCAAAGGCCCGCTCAGCCAGCGTGTTCGCGGCGACGAAGACAAAGGTGGGGCGAACCCGCCGTTTCCGCAGCCCCTCGAACACGATGGTCCGAAGCATCGCCAGGATCGGAGTAATACCGACGCCCGCAGCCAGGAGTACGGCCGGCCTTTGCTCATGCGGGTCGATCGTGAATCCTCCGGCCGGCGCGCGCGCCTCGAGGATGTCCCCCACGGCAAGGCGCTCGTGCAGGAAGCTCGAGACCAGGCCCTGGCGTTTGACGCTGATGCGGTAGTGGCCGTCTGATGGGGCCGTGGAGATCGTATAGGTGCGGATCACCGATGCGGCATCGTCACTCGGCCGGACCCGGATGGGCAGGTGCTGACCGGCGAGGTGCGCTGAGATCCCCCTGCCGTCGGCGGGTTCCAGGTGAAGGGATCGGACAACACTGCTCTCCTCAACGATCCGCGTGACCCTGAACGGGCGCCAGCGCGACTTCAGCGCTTCAGCCTCCAGGCGATTGGCGGCCTGGCTCCAGTCGCCGGTCATCAGACTGTTCGGTGAGGCTGCGTCGCGCCGGGACACGAAGCGCAGGGGCAGCGCCGACGGACGCAGCACCGCCCGTCTCGGGCGGAAGATCCAAAGGCGCTCGGCGCCCTGGAAGGCATTGATCTCGGGGGACTCCAGGACGACCTCGGCGTCGCCCGTCAGCTGCAACAGGTCGCCGGTCTCGAAGTCGGGAAAGACCAGGCCGCAGGGCGGATTGAGCAGGAAATTTCCGAGCGTGTTGAAATGCAGGTTCCCGGCGAAATCGGGAATTGTCAGCGAGCCGTCATCGTTGAGCCGGACAAAGCCGGGCTTGCCGCCGCGATGCGAGGCATCGACGTGTCTGCCAGCTGCGTCCTCGACGTAGGACGCCACGAAGAAGGTGTCCGCGGCGCCGATCAGCGCACGGACCCGCGGGTCGCTCATCGCCACGATTTGCGGCGCCGCTGCAGGGCCGGGCTCGCCTGGCTCGCGCACAAAGGTGAAGTCGCGCAGCTGGATGTACTGCGGGCAATTGCCGAACGCGTGCTCGACCTCGACGCTGAACCCGCCGTCGCCGGCGCGCCGGACGTAGCCGTTCATGCGGTTCCGCCGGCGTGTGTGCAGCTCGATGCCGAGCAGTCCGACGGCATCCCCGTGATCCAGTCCGGAAGAAGCGGGATCGTCGGGATCGGCGGGCACGGAAAAGGCCAGCCGCCGCGGATCGGGACTTGTCACGAAACCTGGCCGCCCGGCGAGGAGGGTCGCCCAGGCGTCACCCTCCTGATCGACCGTTCCCAGCACGACGAACGGAAGCTGTCCGTAGAACTGCCGGTGCTGGTCGGGCATGTAGTTGCGAATGACGCGCCGGCCGAACTGCTCGAGGCGCTCGGCGACACCGACGCTCCGCTGAAGGGCGACCTCGCCTGCGTGAAAGGGCGAAGGATTGTCGTGTGCATCGCCTGACATGTCACAGTCCGTGCGGAGGGATGAGGGACAGGGGGCGTCGGCGCGCCCCCTTTTTCGGTTCAGGCCGCGAGACCGACAGGAGTCGTGTCGAAGGCCACGAAGCCGGGCAGCGCCTCGATGCGGGCAAGCCAGTCCCGCACGTTTCCGTACGCGGAAAGGTCGACATTCCCCTCGGGGGCGCGCGCGATGTAGCTGTAGAGCGCGACGTCGGCGATCGTCGGACGGTCGCTCGCGATCCATTGGCGGCCGTCGAGCTCAGCCTCGATCAGCTTCAGGACCGCATGGGCGCGGCCGATCACTTCTTCCGCATTGAAGGCTGCGTTGAAGATCGTGATGAGGCGGGCGGCGGCGGGGCCGAAGGCGATCTGTCCGGCAGCCACCGAAAGCCAGCGCTGGACCGAGGCGGCGCCGGCCGGATCTTCAGGCAGCCAGTCCGTGCGACCGAACTTCCTGGCGGCATAGACCATGATGGCGTTGGAGTCGGGAATGAATACGCCGTCGTCTTCGAGCAGCGGCACCTGGCCAAAGCGGTTGAGGGCCAGGTACTCGGGCGACTTGTGCTGCCCCTTGGCCAGGTCGACGTCGACGATGTCCACGTCAGCGCCGATGAGCGACAGGAAGAGGCGAGCCCTGTGGGCGTGCCCGGAGATGGGGTGGAAGTAGAGTTTCATGGGCTGGGCTCCTGTGCGTGGCCGGTGATCCCGGCGGACAGGAGATGCGACAGAACGCGTGGCGCAAGAAGCTCCGCCGTGATCAAGTGACCATTACGGAAATCGGAACAGTGCTTGGAGGGGGCAGATGGACCGCATCCACGCCATGCGCGTGCTCGTACGGATCGCCGACACCGGCGGGTTCGCAGAAGCGGCGCGTCAGATGAACCTCAGCCCGCCTGCCGTCACCCGCGCCGTGGCCGGACTGGAGGATTTGATCGGCGCGCGGCTGCTGACGCGGACGACCCGTTCGGTCAAACTTACGGAGGTCGGCCGCCGCTACGTCGACGACTGCAGACAGATCCTGTCAGCCATCGAAGACGCTGAAGCGGCGGCGGCCGGGTCCTATGCAAAGCCAACCGGCGTCATCACCATCACCGCGTCGGTGTTGTTCGGCCAGATCTACATTGTTCCCATCGTGACGGAATTCCTGGACGCCTATCCCGAGGTGACCGGCCGGCTGCTGTTCCTGGATCGTGTGACCAACCTGGTCGACGAGGGCATCGACGTCGCGATCCGGATCGGACACCTCCCCGATTCAAGCCAGGCCGCCCTCAAGGTGGGTTCGGTGCGCCGGGTCATCTGTGGCGCGCCGGCCTATTTCGAGCGCCACGGCGCTCCGGCCGCGCCGGCCGACCTGACCCGCCACAGGATCATCGCGGCCACCAGCGCCTGGACCTCGCTGGACTGGCGGTTCGGAAAACAGTCCAGCACCGTCACGCAGGTCAAGCCGGCCCTGTTCTGCAACTCGAACGAGGGCGCGATCAGCGCCGCCCGGTCCGGCTGGGGTCTCGCCCGGGTGCTCTCGTACCAGATTGGTCCTGACCTGCTGAATGGAACACTGCAGACAACCCTGGACGCGTTCGAGGAGCAGCCGCTTCCGATCCACATCGTCCATCCCGAGGGGAGAAACGCGTCGGCGAAAGTGCGCGCCTTTGTGGACTTCGCCGCAGAGCGGCTGCGCGCGAACCGCCTTGTGAACTGACGGCATTCCAAGTTCCGGAATAGTGGGTTGCCGATCGTGTGGATTATCGACATCGCCGCCCGCCGCTAGGACCTGACGCAACGCTCGAACCCGGGCGTCGTCGGGAGAGCGATATGAAGGATCAGTCAGCGGCCGCCGAGGCGGGGACGGAGTTCCATCCTGGCGAGAGGATGCACATCCAGCTGCGGCTCGCCCTGCTCGGCGACGCCGCGTGCGAGGAGAGCCTCGCCACCCTGGAGAGCGAGGCGCGGAGCGCGGGCCTCAGTGGGGCGGAGATCGACGCGGCGCTGGCCGGGCGAAGTTTCGAAGTGCGCACCGCCGCGCTGCTCGCCTTTGCGGGCGCGCTCAGGGGCGGCGATCAGGCAGACGTCGAACGCAAGCGGCGGGCCTGTGCGCGCCTTGGGCTGCCGTCCGGGGTCCTTGACCGGATCGCTCAGGGCGGACCCTGTCGTCGAGGAGGCGCCCGATGAGGATCACGGGAAGCCTCCGGCCGCCTGTGCTGGGCCCGAACTGCGAGCCGCGCGATACGCCCGTGCTCCCCCGCCAGCGACCCCGCGCCGACAGGGTCGCCGCCCTGCTGATCTCCGACCGCGCTGGCGGCGTCAGCCTCGAAACCCTCATGCGAGTCCTGTGATGACGCCTGCCAGACCGTCCATGATCGAGCTCTTCACAGCCGACACGCCCAACGGGATCAAGATCCCGATCGCCCTCGAAGAGCTCGGCCTCCCCTATCAGGTGCGCCTGATGACGCTCGGGAGCGCGGAGCTTCGCTCGCCGGCGTTCGCAGAGGTGAACCCGAACGGGAAAATTCCGGCGATCCGCTACCTGGACGAGGCGAGCGGCCAGCCCGTCACGGTCTTCGAGTCCGGCGCCATACTGCTCCACCTGGCCGAAATGTCCGGCGACTTGCTGGGGACATCGACCCGCAGCAGGGCGCAGACGCTCAGCTGGCTGTTCCTTCAGGTCGCGGGCCTTGGCCCCGCCATGGGCGCCGCCGGCCATTTCCGATCCCGACGCGCGCCGGACCCTTACGCGCTCGTCCGGTTCAGAAGCGAGGCGGCTCGTCTGCTCGGCATTCTGGAATCACGGATCGACGAGTCGGTCTGGCTGAATGACGACGCCTACTCGATCGCCGATATCGCGACTTTCGGATGGGTGCGCCGCATGGCCTACGGGGGCTTTGCCTTGCAGGATTTCCCGGCGCTTTCAGCCTGGGTCGACCGAATAGAGGCGCGCCCGGCCACGGCGCGCGCGCAGAGCCGCCTGCAGTGAGGCTGCCGGAGCCGGGACGTACCCATCGGCGCTGCCTGGCGGGCGCCGTCGACAGCGTCCGTGCGGGCGCCGTCGAACACCGACAAGGCATTCGTTCCCGACTCCATCACGGACGGGAAGTCGCACCCGGCCCTGGCCATTTCCCTCTTAGGGGACCAACGGTTCGATTCAGAGGCGGGCGGCCGAGCAAGGATTGTGTCGGCTGAGCGCCAAGAGCGGACATCAGAACACTGACGCAAGTCAGACCCTCTAAATCCGGCCCGAATCCAGGCCACACGAAACGGGGTGCGCCTATGGCGCAGGCGCTTCGTAGGGCCTTGGCAGGCTCATGCCCCTGATCTGAAGAAGGGTTCGGCTGAGCGAATGGACAGCTTGGAGTCTCTTGTCGCCCGACATCACGCCATTGAAGTAGGTGCCGAAGACGGCGAGCATCGAGTCCACGTAGTCGTTCCGGATCTTCTCTGATTTGACGATCTGCGGGCTGCCGGTCCTCACCCACTCAAGGAACGAAGCTGTAACTCCGATGCCAACGCGGAACAGGAAATCATCACCGAATTTTTTTCCAAGCTCCCGCGGGATCGGGTTCTCAAGTTGGCTTCGGAAGCCGTTGCTCATCCCGTCAGCGATCTCAAAAACGCGGCCGAGGATGCCCGAAGATACAGGCCTGTTGGTCCGGATTGCCGAGACATCCTGTGGGGTGAGGGCCGTCGCCATCGCACGGAAATCCTCCATGAACCCCTCTGCGTTGTCCATGATCTCCTGCATGCGCTCGTTGGCCTTCTGCCCGCGCCAGAGTAGCGAGTGTTCGATGAGCACATTTCCTGCCCGCGCGTCCTGAACCTCGGCGATGAACGCAGGAAAGGTCTTCGTATGCATCTCCCAGATGAGCCGGTTGGCCATCTGCGGACCGACGGGTCGGTGCATGCACATCCCGGTGTTCCGCAGGACGACGACCTGACGTGGAAATTTCGCCAGCACGCCCAAGCTTTTGTAGATGCTGTTGCGTGTGTCGCCCTTGTACGCCTCCATCATGAGCCAGTCCGTTACCACAGCACGATGGCCCGGCGCGGCGGCGAGGAAGAACTCAAGCTCCTCGCTCTGCACACGATTGGTATCGATCACCACCCTCATGGAGTTACGCGCTTCCCTTGAAACTTTCTGGCAGAGACTGAGCCATGCTCAGCCGACTTCAACTGGCCGTCCGGTTGGCGCCAGAAGCAGAACTTGGCTCTTCGCTCCGAACAAGACATTCGGCGGCAGCTGAGCCGCTGTGAGGACCGAGGTTCGAAGAGCGCTTCTTCCTGGACGGGTTGGCAATTGCGTGAAAGCTTCACCGCAATTGACATCAACCAAATCATAGACAACCCCCGCATGTAGATCCGCGCTATTGGGGGTAGGCGTCCTGACGGACACCACAATCTTCGAGTGCAACCGACATACACACTCTGACCCTAGTCAGTGTCTAACGGCACTTGCACGGGGTCTGGATGGGATAGGTGATTGGTAGGATTGGGACCTTTCGACTCCCCTAGGGAGTGGCACCCCCGCCCGTTAGCGGATCTGCCCATGCCCGCATCACCGATCAGAGTGCAAAGGTAGAACGCGGCGTCCGCGAATTGTGAGGGCCGCATGGTCCCGCGCTAACGAAGCCGATGACGCTTGGCCCCCAGCCGGCAGGCCAGCGATACGGTCACGACGGCGAGCAGCAGCATCAGCGCCTCGGTGACCACGCAGGCGGCCTTCATGTCATCGTAGCGCCACCCCTTGCCGACGACGCTGATGGCCTGCGCCACGATCGACAGCGCGCGCGACAGGAACACGATCGCGATCGCCGTGGAGCCGATCGCCAACGGCAGGGCCTTGGACCACAGGATGGGTGCGATCTTCTTACCCAAGGTGGTCCGTTCGGCCGGAAGCTTGGGCTCCTTCTCCTCGATCGCCTTGTTCACGTCGGCGTACCAGAAGCTCATCAGCGCCGCGACGACCGCCAGTAGCAGGCTGGACGTGGCGATGACGTTGGCGATGTCGTCGCTCACAGGTTCAGCTTGTCGTCGAGGGCGAGAAAACTGTCCTCCGGGATTAGGAAATAGGTGCCGGTCTTGGGCTCCCGGGCGATGCGCTTGAGCGCGCCATTCAGCTCCACCAGCAGCTCATTGAGATACTCAACGATGATGGGGTTCAGGATCGACACCCGCCGGAACCCGTCCTCCTCCGCCTCGCACTGGCCCAGGACCGTGCGCGCCGCGCCCGCGACCGCCTCGCGCAGCCGCAGCCTGTGGCGCGACAGCACCGAGCGGATCAGCGACCGCGCGCCAGACCCTGTCAGCCCGAACAATTGGCTGACTTCAGCTTCGCTGGGGACATGACCCTGGTTGGATTCCAGGATGATCTGCAGGAGCCGTTGTTCGCGCACTTCCGGGCTGCGCAAGGCCGTTTGGGCGAGGATCACATCCACGTATTCGCGCAAGGCGGCGCGCCCCAGGTCGCCAAGCTTTTGCGGCAGGCCGGCGACGTCACCGCCCAGAATGAGCACCAACTGGGCTTCTTCCTCCGGGGTGAGCCTGACGGATGTTGCGATGTCCATGCGTGGGCTCCTTTCCGTTCACCGGCGATGGTAAGGCGGTGGCCGCGCTAGCTATACAATAACCCCTAGCTTCACTGGTGGCCTCTCCTTGATCTTTAAGGTGACGCGGGACCGGCCTCAATCTTTTCCGGCTCGGTAAGATTTTCTTCGAAGGTTCGCGAATCCGTTCGGTACAGCCGCGGCAAAGCGTCAAACGTGGCTGCCGCCGACTTGTAGGCCGCCATGTCGATGATAGCGGCGTCGCCAGCCGACATCTGCGCCCACATCTCCATCACCGAGACTTGTTCGTGTTCAACAAACCAGTCGAGGGACATGAACTCATACCCCAGCCGGCCCACGAACTGCGCGGAGATCGCGATCTTTCCGCCGGTCGCGATCTCTTCGAGAAGTATGATCTGGTCGGGGTGCTCCAGCAGACTGACCGTCCAGCCCGGCATCGCCAGGCGATCGCAGACCACGGCGGCGTCGACTGCGACGATGAGCGAAAGGTTACCGACGACGAAATCGTAGAGATCCTGTGGGTCGCGGATGCTGTTGACGAACGGCAAGTATGGGGCCCAGGACTTCTCGCGCTTGTCGATGTTGAGCTGGAATAGCAGCGGCCGCGACATCTGCAGATGGCCGAGGATGTCGGCGATCGGATCGCCATGGAAGATGGCCACGTAGACCAGCCCCTGTTCGGGACAGACGGCGTTCCAGCCGTCTCGACGGGCGGAGGTGATGCAGAGGTTGATATCGCTGATGCAGTCGCGATGGGGCACGCTATAGGCGACTGGCGCACCTCCGGCACGCCGCGAAAGCCGGCGGCGTAGTCGTTGGTCAGAAACTCTTCCAACTGCGCCAGCTTGGCGGCCTGGCGTTTGCCACGCTGATTGAGGCCGAGGCTGGATTTGACCTCGATCGGAACCGGATCATTGCCACCAAGCAGACAGACGTCCCCATAACGGATGATGTTGGTGAGATCGCAGAGCACAGCGGGCACGCGATGGTGGATCGCCGACAGGAGCAGGCCCACTTCGTGAACTAGGCCGGACTTGCCGGTCATCTGCCCCGCGCTAGGCTTGGGGTCGGTCGAGGCCGTGTCGAAGAACGCGTGCTTGATGTTGAACGAGCCGATGTAGGCATAGGCCAGGGCGTCGCCGATGCATCGCCAGATGAAAAGTTGATCGACGTAGCGATCCACCGCCTGGGTATGCCGCCTTATCTGCGCGCGAAGGGCCGTCGCCTCGGTCTTGGGACGTCGCTCGGTCTTCAACTGGGCGTTCAAGGCCTTGATCTGCGCACGAAGCCGCAAAACGTGGGCCTCGTCGCGAAGCACCTCCTTCAACAGGCTGAGGTTCAGCGCCCGGACCGAGGCGAGATCATCGTTGTCCGCCTCGATCGTCCGCAACAGGTCGCAGAGCTTCAAAAAGGCGGCGCGACGGCGGGCGATCATGGAACGTCAGGCCTTGCTGCCGAGGTTCTGCAGCGCCGCCCACGCCAAGTCCTGAAACAGGGTCCGCCAGAGACCCGCCTCGGTATTGGGCACGAGCACGCTTTGCGAGCGCAGCGTGAACGCAGCGCCAAACTTGCCGTGGACGATCGAGTTTCGGTAGGCATAGAGCGCCTCAGCGAACCGGTCCTGACGCGCCTCGCTGATCGCGCCGCCGGCCTTGGCGGCCTGCAGGATGTCTGGCGTGGTGATCTGGGACAGCAGCTTGAACAGCGGCCCCTTTTCGTCGCGCGAAGCGATCTCCAGGGTCCGGCGGGTGAATTCCGCGTCGCTCACCGCCCCGTCGCGCCTTAAAGCTGTTACGTGGGCCGCCTGCTGCATAAAGGCGTAGTATTCGAGGACCCGATAGAACGACAGGCATGCGCCCTCGTCTTCCGACCGCAGGCCCGTCATGTAAAACCGCAGAGGCTCCAGCTCGGTGACCGGCGGCGGCGCCCGGACGACGCCGCGCCCCCCCGACTCGACCTCCAGGTCCTCATCGAAGATCAACTCCCTCAGGTCGACCTGCATAACGCCGAGCAGCAATCCGATCTCGTCCTGGTACGCCAGGAGCGCGGCGATAACGTAGCGCTCGACCTCGTCCAGGGGGCAGTTGGTGATCCGCAGGCTGGCGCAGCTCGACCATTCGCCCCAATATTTCTCGTAGTAGACATTCCAAAACAGACGAGCGAGCAGCGGCGTGCCCTCCCCGAAACTGGTCTCGACCGCGCCGAACCGGTAGGCGCGATGGGCCGGCGCGCCGCCGATGAAGAACTCGTGGTAGTCGCCCAGGCTAAAGCCGCCTAGGGCGTGGATCTTCAACTGCGGATTGTGCTGCTCGATCGTATCGAGACGTATGTAGAAGGCCGTCGCGGGCTTGTCCGGCCGGTCCGGATGAAACACGGACTTGCCGATCAGCGGCCAGGTGATGCGCTCACCGCCCTCCACGGGCTGGCTGACTAGGTGGTCCGCTTCGAAGTCGTTGCCGGGCGGGTCGAATTCGAACGGGATGACCGGCGATCCCTCGCCCTCGGGCGCAGGTTTCTTGGGTTCGTGGCCGATCCGCTGCGCCATTGCGCCAGCCTCCAGAATGGGTCGGCAGGCAAAGGCCGGCACGAGAGACGTCGAAGGGTCAAAGCCGTCTATACTAGACGCCCGACTATCCTGCCCATGCTTCGCCGGAGCGACGATGTCCCAAGACGCCTCACATCGAGAATTTTCCAGCTGGCGCAGCTTCTGGAACTTCGAGCGCTCCGTCACTCGCGAGTACCGTTACGTCCGCTCCGCCGAAGTCGAAGACTTTCTGGCGACGGTCTTGGTCACCAGTGAGGCCCGGCGCGTCTCGATCCCTGAGGGCCGGCTGTTCTGGCGCGCACAGCTCGGCCACGGCTGGCGGCAGATGAACGAAGACGCCGACGACGAAATCCCGTGCGCCCATCCGCGCAGCCGCATGAAACCGTTGGCGGGTCGCGCGACTGACGGCCGCGCCAACCCTCGCGGCATTCCCTGCCTCTACCTAGCCACCACCAAAGAGACGGCTATGTCGGAGGTGAGGCCCTGGATCGGCTCTTATGTCTCCGCCGGACAGTTTCGAACCCAGCGCCCCCTGAACGTGGTGGACTGCGCACGACGCCATACCGCCACGCCGCTATTCTTCAGCCTGGACGACGGCTTCTACGAACCCGAACCCGCGGAACGCGCTGAGGCCGTCTGGGCGCACATTGATCGCGCCTTCGCCGCGCCCATGACCCGATCGGATGACCAGGCGGACTATGCGGCGACACAGATCCTCGCCGAACTCTTCAAACGGGCCGGGCTGGACGGGGTGGTCTACAGGAGCAACTTCGGCGAGGCCGGCTTCAACCTCGCCCTGTTCGATCCCGAAGCGGCCGACCTAATCAACTGTGGGCTCTTTGAGGCGAAGGCCATCCATGCGAGCTTCGAGGAAGCGGACGCCTTCTATCACGTCAACGCGCCGTCCCCAGCAGTCCAGCGAGCCCCCCCGCCCTAGGCGTTGGCGCTAGGTCCTAAATCAAGGCTCGATTGGGCAGGCTTCGGCGGCTCGAGGAAGGCGTCTGGGTCGATCCCCAGATCTTTGAGGAACGGCGCGTCTCGCAGCTTGTCGCGCAGGCCCAACATGCGCTTTTCAGCCCGGCGGATAAACACATTGTAGGGCATGGGAACGATAGTCACCCGGCCACCCCACTCGGTGCGCTCGCCCGTCTCGGTGGCATCCACGCGGGACCCCAACACATAGCAGGTGATCTTCGCCGCCTCAGTGACCAAGCCCTTGGCGATCAGCTCCTTCACATAGCGCCAGGGCTGATCCTTCTCCTTGGAGCCAATAATGACGCCAGACTTCTTGATTTCGGCGATCACCAGATGGGCGACCCCGGACACATCGTGTCCAAAGTCGTGCGCATCGCGGCTGTAGAAGCCCGCGCTGCCATCCGGCAGCATCACGAAGTCCGGCCGCTGCAAACTTCCGGCGACGTCGCCACCGAAGATTTTGCGGATCACTTCTGACATGCCGCGATTGCTGGTGAACTCCAGAACTCTCGAACTCCGGACCGAACACCCACAGACTGCGCTCGAACAGCGGTTGCAGGTCGCCGACTTCGGCCAAGGTCTCGTCACGGAGCTTCTGATCAAGCTCCTCGATCAGCTTCAGCCGGCTCTGGACCTCGTCCAAAGCGATCTTCGCCGTGCGGACCGTCCAATTGGTCAGCAGGGTATTAAGTTCATCGAGGTCGCCCGCCTTCATGGCGTGCAGTTGCTGGATCAGCCCATATTTCGAGTCCGCCAGTTCGAGCTTGGCAAGGATGCCCGCGACCTGCTCGACTTCGTCAGCCGAGATACTAGGGCAGGTGTCGACGACGGCGTCTACGAAGTCATTCCAGCGATCACGGCTGGCTGGGGCCAACCGTGCGACCGCGCCGTTCAAGCTCTCACGAACCGCAGCCTTGGTCTCACCGCGGCGTTCCGCCGTGAACGCCGTCAGGAATTCCCGGATCTTGGCGAACACCGCGTCCTTGGTCGCCGCCCATGCGGCGTTACGCGGGTTAAACCCCGTCCAGTCCGGCAAGGTGGCTGCGGCTTCGGCCAGGAAGTCGGCGCGGACGATGAACTGGAATCGCTTGGCCTCGCTCGTGCGGCCGTCCAGCTCGAAATCCGACCAACCCGGGCGCCCTACAAGCCGGTTGTCGACCCACCATGCGACCCCATGCTGGCGTGTGGTCTTGTCGGCCTTCAAGGTGTCGATCACGGTGAGCCGCGCCGTGCCGAAGTCCGGCACCTCGACGTCGAATTCGCGCAGCTTTCCAGAGGGGACGTCCTGGAAGCTAACCTCGGTCCCGTCAACGATGACCTTGAAGTTGGGGTCCGACAGGAAGCGGGTGCCGATGACCTCGCGAACTTCCTGGGCGGTCATGATCACCCCTGAGCCGCCGGGCGCGGAGATCTCCGTGCCGTGGCCGGCCACGCCTTCGCGATAGCTCAGCAGATTAAGCTCGAACGGCGCGCTCACCCCTCGGCGGACCTCGTAGGTGATTTCCCGCCCATCGCACCAAGTGCGCACCAGATAGGGGTCGCCGAACCGGAAAGCGGCGTGGCGCCCCTTGCCGTTGCGGCCATAGGGCCGGCGCGGACCAAAGGCGGCCAGTTCATCGGGCGGCGCGGCCGACGCGCCTTCTTCGCTCACCTTGTTGTAGTCGAGGGTCCGCCAACGGCGCTGGAACTGCGCCTCGGACATGCCCTTGCCATTGTCGCTGATCGAAAAGACCTGTTCATCGCCGCGTTCCGCCCAACGGATATCGACCCGCGTGGCCCAGGCGTCCCAGGCGTTCGCGACCAGTTCGACGATCGCCACTTCTGGGTCGCTGATGATCGCGCCGGCGTGGCGTTCCAGAAAGCGCTCATCAAAGAGGGCACCTTGCGACTCGGCCATTGCCTCCCCCACCACCGCAAGTGGTGTGGCGTCCCACGGCACAGCATGGCGGTCAAGCTCGACCGCCCTCCCCTTCGCCCTCAGATTTGTGGACATCAGGGCGTGGCACCGAGGTTGGCGCCGGCGACGACCAGCGCCGGTCGGGATCGTCGAAGAGATGCGGGCAAGGAGCGATGTCCCCCGCACCGCAGTCCGTTCTGCACAGACGCGTTCATGACCGCCAATTGACTCTTAGCAAACTTAAACGGAACAAATAAAGAACATCAGTAGCTCGCCGTCTGCCCTGAGTCCATGCCCAGCGCGCCCTTCTGCTCATGAGATCGCCCAGCGCCTCGAACGATATCGCGCGTAGCTAACTACGGCGAGATCCGACCTATCGTGCAGCTGAGAGACGGATATCGTCGCCTATGGGAATTTCGGTGCCGCTGCCCGCGGCCCCCTCATTGGTGCCCACATCCGGACGTTCCCAAGTTCGCCTAAGAGTCAGAAGGTGCCCTCCCGCAGCCTAGCCAATTCGAACCGGCGAAGTCCGCAATGCGCCAAAGAAACGGCAGTTGGCATGATGGCCGATGGCGGACGCTTGGCAATCTGGCCGCCGCCAATGTGATGAGGCCCAAGACCCGTCTGATCGCCCCTCCTCTACTAAGGCGCCATTGGGTCCGCGGATCGGCTCAGCGACGGCGTGCACCGCGACGCGGACTTGACGCCGCAGGGCGAGCCGCCAAACAGTGCTCGCTAAAGCGGCGTAGGCGCAATCGGCGCACCAATAGCACCTGGGGCGACTCAAATGACCAATCCAGGCGACGCGCTTCGAGATGAAGTTCGCAGGCTCCTCTCCTACCGTCACAAGGACGTCAGGCTCGAAGCGCGCCTCAACGGCAAAAAGGCTGATCTCGTCTACGAGACGCGAAGCCTAGGAAAGAATCAAAAAATAATAGTAGAAGCAAAGGACTATGCGAAAGCCCTAACTCGCCAACATGTGGTGAACATTTGGGCGGACTATGGCGGTGTTGTCGCTAGGCACTCCCCTTCGCTCCTCCTGATTGTAACCCGCAACGGTCTGACGACGGACGCGCGAGAGTTTGTCGAAGAAAACGAAAGCATACGGCACCAAACCCTACTTGAAGTATACCAGGAGTCGGTCGGACTATCGGAGTATACGGCACAGCTCTCTCAGGCTTACGAGGCGCTTCCCGTTTCTAACTATTACATCAGGCCGCGATTAATTCCGATAACGTATGTCAGAGAAAGGAGCACCCGCAGCACACAGTCACCCGTCGATGCGATGGATTATATTTCTCACTGGGTCGACATAGAGCAGCAAACACGGCCGATAGCAATATTAGGGGGATACGGGGCGGGAAAGACGACATTGGCAATGGCACTTGCCAACATGTTAGCCTCAAAATTAGAATCTAATCAGATAGGGCGAATACCGGTTATCATTAACTTGGGAAAGCTTTCGCGCTACTCGAGTCTCGAGGGCTTGCTAGGCGCGATGTTTACGTACGAGTTTCCGACCGAATCCTTCAGCTTCAGAAGATTCTCGCAGCTTAATGAAGAAGGGGCATTGCTTATAATCTTGGACGGCTTCGACGAAATGAAGCACGCTATGACTTGGCCTGAGTTTCGCGATCAGATACTCGAACTTAATCGGCTAATTAACCCGAGGTCAAAGATAATACTATCGGGTCGACCGAGCGCCTTCCTTTCGATCGATGAGCACCATCACGTTATAAGAGGCCTCCGCAGATACAAAGAATCCTGGATAGATATTGAAGGATGGCCGAAATTCCACGAGATGGAGTTGGATGAATTTTCGGCCGCGGAACGGTCTTCGTTCGTCGAAAGATACATATCTTCTCGTTGCAGAGACTTCCCTCGCCAGACGGTCACCGATCGCATCGACGAGGTTAATCGAATAACCGAACTCGATCACAATATCTTCGCTAGGCCAGTCCACCTCCAGATCATCTGCGAGGTCGCCTCCAACTTGACGTTGGATCTTGGTGCCATTCGCGATGGCGTGTCCCTCTGGGACCTCTATGATCTTTTCGTAGGCGCGCTTGCACGGCGAGAGTCTGAAAAGGACAGCCGCAGGCGTATCTCTGACGATCAGCGCATCGCGTTCCTTGCAAACCTAGCCTGGTGGCTCTGGCTGGAACGATCGTCGTCGACAAGCTTCCGGTATGACGACGTTCCGCCAGGTCTGTTTGGCGACGACGAACTTAGCGAACTCGATGAAGCCGCGCGACGAAGGGAGTACCTTTCCGGCTTTCTGCTGGAGAAGAAATCGGGCGACAACTACTATTTCAGCCACAGGTCATTCGCCGAGTTCCTCGTAGCGAAAAAAATCGTGTCGTATCTCGACAGCTCAATAGGGCATGCGGAGCTAAGCACGGCAGTCGACCATTCGGTTGCCGCGTTCGTCATCGAATCCGGACAGACTGACCCGATTAAGAAATCCATCAAGCAACTGGAGACCGTGCGCGGAAGCCTCCCATTCTCCTACCTTTACTTCTTGGTGACCTGCAGCGGTGGGCTCGGGCACCTCCGCCAGACCTTGAACCCGGACTGCAGCTTGGCGCATGCACTTCTTGCTTTCGATCACAAGCAATCGCTCGAATTGGACGAGAGCGTGGTCGACAAGGCAATGGAAAAGATGAGCTCGGCAGGTACATTGAGATTTTTCGCTCTGTATAATGTTGTCGCGGGATATTACGAAGCAAAAGGCTCAATAACTCAGGAAGAAAAAGCCGCATTGGCCTATGAGATATGCGCTCTCCTGTTTGAAAGGGTATTTTCCCGGGTGTTCCGCCGCTCGTCAGTCAAGCTTCGGTGGTCTATCGAATCTGATTCGCATGAAGAACTAATACTTCTCACTCGGTTTACTGAAGTGCGACGCTTCAACAGCGGCCGCTTCGTCCAGTTTCGGTGGAGGGAATTCACCACTGCCGCCTCAACTACTCTGCAGGAGCAGGGGTTCGAGATCCTGTTCTCCGCGGTCGATGGCAAGTCCGTGCTGGATCCCGTGAACGTGTCGCTGCCTTTCGACGAGGTGATGTCTTTACTTGCTGCCGACCAGCAGCGGACGGTTAGGGACTTTGTTTCCCTTTTCCAGAGCTTCGAGGACATCGATATCGTCACTAGGACCGACTACTTAGGGTAATTCACCGAGAGGCAGCCCAATGTTGGGCGGTAGCATTGCCGACGCATCTACCCGTCCGCCGCACTTCAGGATCCCGTCATTTTCCGCCATTCATCCCAAGCCCCTGATCTTCTTGAAAATGGTGGCTGCGATGGGCGGCATCCCCGGCGTATCGGTTATGTCGCTATCGACGGCGAGCGACCGATCGGCCTCGCGAACATCGACATCGGCCTTCAGGACTTTGATGGCCCGGCTCAAGGCCCATTCGATGAGGCTGCGGTTCTCGCGTGACGCCGGGTCGGACTGCCACGAGAAGAGATCTTCGCGCCGGGGGTCTCGGCCTCAGGCGTCACGACTGGCCTCCGTTGATCTGGCGGCTCTCTTCGGTTCCTTATCGCGCGCCGTTAGATCGATCCCGATGACCCGAAGACCGTCCACGTCCGGATAGCGAGGGGCGAGGCTCTCCCACTGCGCCTCAAGCGCCTCGACCAGTCCCTGGAAATCAACCGGCTCCATGGTCGGCGGGATCTGCCATCGGGCTTTCTTGTCGTCGCCACGGTGGACCAGGACAAACAGGCCGCGACGGGATCGAACGTCACGCAGGTAGTCGCCCGACAGCTGGACCTCCAGGCGTTCGAATAGGCGGGGGCCTGTCCACCTGTCGGCGAGCTTCAGCTCCATCGGCACGGGCCCATCGAACCCCACGCCCTGAAGCCGGAGATCCGGCCGCTTCGCATCCGCGAGTTCCTCTTCCTGCGTCGCGACATAGCGGCTCAGCGCCTCTCGACGGAGCCGATTGCCGATGTAGTTCCGCACATCGGTCTCCAGAACGGCCGTGCGCAGCACGCTCGCTTCGCTGCCGTCGCCGTCTTCCAGATCCGCCTTCAGATCCAGCAGGCGGTAGACAGCCAAGTCGTAGAGCTCCCGGTGCGTCCGGGGCGTCCGTTCGAGCGTGTCATGAAACTCACGAACCTGTTCTACACGCCAAGGATCGCTTTCGGCATCCGCCTGCGCCTTGGCCCGCGCATAGCGGTCGAACCAGACCCGAGAGCCCACGTCGGGATGGGCCGTGGCGATTTCCCTCAAGGCGACGAACGCGGCCTTACCGGGGATCTCGTTCAGCCAGTTAAACAGGGCGTCCCGCGCGTCCTGCGCATCATCACGCAGCCCGGGCGAATAGACCCCTTTTCCGGCCCGTTCGATATCGTCCTTCCGCTGGATGTTGGCATGCATCAGGAGATAGAGCCGTTTCAGGGTCTCAGGGGTCTTGAACTGGTCCCGGCACCAGAACCCGCCAGCGCGACGACCGCCGACGAGTTGGCTGATGAAAATCATAGCGAACCGGGTCCGTGCCGCCTTGTCCGTTATCCCGGCCAGTCGGGCTTCGAGCGCTGTAACACCCTGATCCGGATCGACAGCAACCCAGATTGCAAACCAGGTCGCGGACCGATCGGCGTCCGGTCCACCGACCCGTCGTTTCGCGACGTCCGCGATGTCGGTATCGGCGACCTTCGACCCCTGGATGATGTTGAGGACGTAGCGCAGGTTCTCCAGCGTGCACCGGTCGGACTCCGACAGCCTCTGCAGGAGCGCAGGGCCGATCTCGTCCCACAACCATTGCCCGCCATAATTCAGATCGTGGAGCAGGTAGGTCGATCCGCCCTCGCCTTCCGTGGCGAGCTCGAAATCCACCTCAACCAAGGCCATGCGGGTGACCAGGGCCGGAGCGTGGGCGTACAGGCGCGGCATCCAGGGAGGGAAACCGTTCAGCTCGTGCATGGCCAGGCGGAAGACGCGCTCCGCACCTGCATTGTCGAGCCCACTCGGCCAATCGGCGACTTCCGCGGACTCGATGGCGAGGCCGTTCAGGCCGAGGATCGCCGCGAAGGGTATCGTGCTCGGCGGGGCACCTTCGGACACCATGCGCGGCTTCTGCCGACGCGCGAAGGCGACCGCGCCGTCGCGGTAGGCCTTGGCAACATCGGCGCCGAACTCCGCTTCCAGGCTGCGCCAGTTGCTGTCGGAGTAGTTGTGATTGTTCCCGTTCAATCGACGAAGCTCGCCGTGCAGGTAGTATTGGGCGTTCGTGACCGCGTCTGGCCTCGCCTGTCCAAGGCCCCGCACGGATTTGAGATTCGCGGCCAGATGAGCCCGCCATTCCTGGCGGTTCGTCTCGTCTTTCAACTTGCGCGCAGCGTCGCGGCGCTCCCATTGCGCCGACATGCGTCGATGCCGAAGCTGGTCCGGGCCTGCGGGCGAGGGCTTCATCAGCGTCGCTAGCTGCGCCTTCAGCTCAGGCATGGCCTGAACTCGCGTGTTCAGACGCTTTCGCATCGGCGTTGGCCGGCCTGCTCCGATGTAGATGCGGAACGCCAGGGACACCGCAATCATCTTGTCGTCGAGATCGGGCCGAACGTCGATCTGGTTCAGCACCGCGTCAAGATCGTTCGGGCCGAATTGGAAATAGGGGCTCCAACAGATCACCGGCCAGCAGTCGGTCAGACGTTCGGCTTTCTTGGCGTCGAGCCAGAGCCGCTCCTGCGTGGCCGTGTACCAGAACACGGACCAGTTCAGCTCCGGCCAGGCCGGTACCACCGTGTCGAGCATCAACGCGACGCTGCTGCCGCGCGCCCGATCAAAGTGGGCCGCTCGTGGAAGCAGGTAGAGGATGTGCAGCGCACCGAGGCTCGACGCATGCGCGTGCCGAAGAAGGACGAGGCGTTCGACGGCGAGCGCCACAGGTCTCAACAGCCACCCGAATTGCTCGGACACCTCGCAGTGGCGACGATCGACCACCGGCGCTCGCGCCAGGAGGGGTTGAACCCTATCGACGAGAACGATCAGCGCCGCCGGGTCTGCGGCTCGAACGAACCCCTCGACCGCTGAGGCCAGGGGATCGACCGAATGGGGTTTGCTGGCGGCGGCGTGTTCGACGCACGACATCAGCCACACGGCCGTCTGTTCCGTCGGCGGCGCGCCCGACAAAAGTTCGGCCAGCAATTGGCGGTTTCGCTTTCCGGCCTCAACCGCGAAGCTCTGCCGGACCCTCTCCATATCGGCAGCCGCACCTACCGCAGTGATGGCTCGGAAGGCGGCGATCCGGACATTGGAGTGTACCCCGGCGTCAACGGCGATCGCCATGGCGGGAGCAAGAGCGGCCGTGAGCTCTCCTTGCCAGACCATCTGCAGGAGGAACCACATGACGTCTTCGTCGACGGCGTGACGCGACATCAGGTCGATGATGTGGGGAGCAAGGTCTGCGGTCGCGAACCGCTGGGCCGCATTATAGTCATAGGCGAGATGGCGAGGTCCGCCGTTGCTCAACTCAGCGCAGATCTCCTCCAAGATCTCCTGGCGCAACGACAGCGGCAGTTGGCTCGGGTCCCCGCCTTCTAGGAACAGCTGGGGCGACAGGCGCTGGACCCGGGCGCGAATGGCGTCGTCGAACAGGACCAGCCATTGCAGAACCGGCCGCATGCTGGGAACGATCACCACCATTCCATACTGTTCACGGAAGAAAATCTGCTCGACCCGGCTGCGGGATGTGTGGCGTTGCAGCAGGTCGTTGAGCCAGACTGCGGTCAGATACTCTCGCGCTGTCCGGTGGTGAAACCGCACGGCGCCGTAGGTTTCAGCATCGAACAGAGGACGCGACAGCAGGATGGCGATGTCGGACTCGGTCCAGTCCGGCAGCAGGGCGCCGGCGTCATGGCCGCCGATGTGCCGCCACCGCCATCTGGAACATCGATGGCCTGGGTCCGCGTGAGCGTGGCGGCGCCCGCGAGAAGCTTGGCACCTAGGGTGACGCGCTCTGCAGAGATTGGCCGAACTTCAGCCCTGTCCGGATCTCTCTCCCTGAGACGCCGGGCGATGCTGGCCTCCATCAGCTCCAGCTTGCTGCCGATCCGGCCATTGGATTTCCAGAATCCGATGACCTCGTTCAGATCTTGCGGACGCGCGGTGAACGACCAGGCGTCGGCGCGCTGAATCGCCTCCACAAGGGCGCGCCCGTCGGGCAGGCCGCGTCGGCTCGCAAACAGTTCGATCTGTCGATAGTTGAGATCGTCCAGGGTGACGATGTTGAACGCAGTTGTGGGCGGGTCGCTCCGCCCATTGCGCGCGGGGGAGACGGACGCGAACGGAAGAACGCGCTCGCACATCAACAGGTCTGACTTTGAGCGCCACGCAGTGGCACGGCTGCTCAGCAGGACGTGAGTTCGCGCCATTGCGACCGTCAGCTTCTGGCCGATACGCCGAACCGCCCGTTCCAGATCCTTGGGATTCCGCAGCCGGGCTTCGTCGACCGAGTCCAGAAACAGCCAACCTTCTTCGTCGGACGCCAGCCAGTCGTCGAATTCCGCGACCGTCCCTTCCTCGAACGCTGTCTCGAAGTCGTCAGCGACGAATTCCAGCCGCAGAAAGAACGCCGGTTTGCCTTCGCCACGGGCAGTCGTGGCCGCGTTTCGGAATTCCTCGGTCTTTCCACTTCCCGCCTCGGACAGGACGACGACCCGGTATTCGGCGAGGAGATCGGACCAGCTGAAGCTGCGGCCGATACGGCGGCCAGGCGTGATTTCGCTGTCGTCATCACCCGACGACAGGGCATGGAACGTTCGGTTGAGCTCAATGAAGTCGTCGTCCATTTCCCCCCGGCGTTAGACGGCCTCGGAGCTTTACCCGCGAGCATTGTTTGTGTGGAAGAGAATACTGCCTCCTTGCGGCACAAGGGAGAAGGCCAAACTACCGAGACACAGCTATCTGCCGTGCTGTCGTTCCGGAAGCGCCATCCGCTCTCCAAAAGCAGTCATTGTCAGCATCCACGTTGAGACCACCCTGCACCTCGGCTGCAATCGCCTTCGGGCGAAGGCGGACGTCGCGAACCGCCACGTTGAGTCAAAATCGGGCGTCGCCGAGAACCCGCCCTTCCCTCGCCTACGCGCTGTCGGCTCCGCCGCGGCTCTGGGCCGGATCGGACCTCTCCTGGTCAGAGCCTCGCTGCTCCCCATCTGGCTTGCGAAATAGGTGTGTGAAGAGCTCGAGCAGCTCATTGGCCCGTATGCTGGCCTCGTTGCGCGTCAGGTCTTCGCCGAAGGCGTTCTTCCAGCGGATGATGAAGTCGTCGAGGTCAGCGTCGGGTATGCGCATACGGAGGCCAGTGTGCGGCCGGGACCAAGCGAGCGCACGGGGCCAGGCCCGACGTTGCTCTGCCTATTCTCCAAGCCGCGCTACCCAACGACCCGAAGCTCTCCGTCCTCTCGAATGATGGACATCGGGGCGTCTTCGACGATGCCGGCTCCCTTCAGAAGATAGAGTGGGCCGACATAGCCTGGCCCGTCGGAGACGAAGTCAAACCGGACGCCATAGATGTTGGCGGCGGCAAACTCCGGCCCTTCGTCATCTTGAAGGCCCCAGCCCTCCCGGACGTCATCTAGCTGGATAAGCTCACGCCATTCATCTGCTTGTATTTCTTGTGGTTTCATACGCGGCTAAGCGTACCAGATATCGAGAGACTCGACGAATCGCTCAGGCGTTTCGGCGCGTTCGCAGCGGCCTATCGCACTGTGAGGCGGACGACAGGCGACGATCCTACTCGGGCACTTTCCGCCACCCGGACTCCCATTTCTCAAGCTGGACCGTCATGCGGATGTTGCGCCGTTGGCCATCCTCCCAAGCGTCCCGATAGTAGCAGGACGACATGAGAAAGAGGCTGTGCATCTGCTTCCGCGCGGTTACGGACAGGACGATCTCGACGGTGGCGCTGTCCTTCTCGACATGCTTGTCCTCGATCGTGATGCCGTTGATGTCGTAATAGACGTCGCACCGGTAGCCGAGACGCTCGCGCTCGCCGAACTCTGCCCTGAGCATATCGACGAGCTCTGCGTCGTTTGGAAAGCGTGCGCCTGGGCTACAGCCCACCGCCACACCTAGGGTCAGCGCCACCACCAAAGCCGTTCGCCAGTAGCTGGCCATGTCGCCCCCCGCCCAGTCTTCAAAATAGGCGAATATCATATATCTGATTTTCGCATCTAACGGAAGGGCAGGTTGTCGGTTCCTGCTCATGCCCAAGTCGCAATTCACAGATGCGTATGCCCTGTTCCTGCGGGAACTGGTTGCTGCGCGGAAAGCGGCGGGCGTCAGTCAGGTCGAGCTCGCACGCCGCATAGGTCGCGAGCAGCCGTTCGTCTCTCTCATCGAACGCGGCGTTCGGAGGTTGGACGTGATCGAGTTCCTCGTGATCGCGAGAGCCTTGGAATTTGAGCCAGCCGAACTCTTCGCGCAGACTACTACGGACCTCCCCTCAACAATCGTCATCTAGGCTCCTGGCAAGCCGAGAGGATGGCAAGTTTGGCGTTTCGGCGGTGACAGTGGACGCGTCACGGGCCGAGTAGTTCGTCGCGATCAACGGCCTGAGCAGCGAGCTTGGCTCAAATCAGAAGCCGCCGAGGTCAGACCGCCCTCCACGAGAGTGACTGCCGCACCCAGATCCTCGCCATTGAGCGGCTCCCGACGCGGGCATGGCGGCTGGCCCCTAGACAGCCACTAGCCCTCGCGGACAATGCGTAGAGAGCCGCCTCCCCCGCTCCCGGGGGCGCCTGAATAGTTCGGGCGTCCCCGCCAAGCGTGGGAGACGACAATGATCGACAGTTCTTTCGGCCCTCGTGGAGCAAATCCATGACCGGCCCCGATCACAGCGAGCGCATCCGCCAGCTCAACGATGAGTTCCGAGTTCGCGGTCCAATCACTAGCGAGCGGAACCAATGGCTCATGACCGCGGGCGTCCTCGAGATGGGGACGGTAGCTGTCCGACGAGCCGTTGAAGCGGTCATGGCGTTCTCGGCGTTCGAGGGCGGCAATGACCCCTATGCGGAGCACGACTTCGGCGCCTTCGAGCTCCTCGGCGAAACCCTCTTCTGGAAGATCGACTACTACGACCTCTCCAGGACCACAGGGTCGCCAGAGCCGGCAAACCCCGATGCCACCTCGCGTGTTCTGACATTGATGCTCGCATCCGAATACTAACCTTGCGGCGGCCGAACGGCCGCCGCCCTCTTTGTCGAGCTCGCTCATCTCGCAACCCGACGCCCCTAGACTCTCTTAGGTTGCATTGGTAGCGTCGGATCGTCTTTCGGATGTGGGGGTTCTCATGCAACTCGTTTTGCGCCGCAGCCAGCGGCCGGCTTTGATCGGTTCCAAGGTCGTGTTCACGCTCGAATTCCGAGCCCAGCTCAGTGCGGATGAGCTAGGGCGAGTGAACAAGTACAAGCTCGGCGGCTGCGTGCTGTACGCAAGTCAAGAGATCACGGGGGGTAGCGGTCTGCTGGGACTGGCCTCGCGCGCCGCCTACAAGGCCATGACCATCACCGTCACGGTCGACACCCTGGTCCACGGCCAGACCATCGAATGCAAGGAAGTGCTCGAGCTCCTCGGCGTCGAAGAACAGATCAAAGCTTCAGCGGAGAACTTCGCAGCGCTCCTGGCCGCCTCAACCCACTTCGGTGGAGAGGAAGTCCTGGAGTACGCGGCGGGGTGAATTGGACGAACGCGATTGGCTCCTGGCTCGCAGGCAGCCCGCGCGACCGCGAGTATGTCGCCAACCGAGCGCTCTGGCAGGAAACCGAAGACCTATGGCGCGCGTCGCGGCCTTCACGGGAGCCAACGGACGCGTTTGCGGTCGAAGTCGTCAGGGCCACTATGGCCCAAGGGGAGCATCTGCCCGCGACGAGGGTCTTGGTCGCCTGCTGTATCGCCACAGAGTCGCTGCTCATCGCCGAAGACTTCGGCCCTCTCGTACCCGACTGGCCGATCATTGACGCCGACGCAGCGGTCGCGCTCGACATCCGTGCCATGCTCGCTCGCCGAAAGCGCTGGGCGGCGGGATTTGACCAGATGCTCGGGGTCTTCGAGCGCCCGCTGAGCGCGGCATTCCTTCGGCTGTTCGGGGAACTGCCTGACGCGTGTTTTGACGAGTGGGACGACCAGGCCACGCCCTTCTCGGTGCCGCTCATCGACCTGCTGGACGACCCGGCGACAGCCATCGGCCTCTTGATGCTCGCGCCCTATGACGATGACACGCTGCGCCTCGATGTCTTCCGGCGTTTGAGGAAGACCATCGAGCGGAACTCACTGGCGGCGTCGGGCTTCCCGGCCGACGCTGATCCAAACGCCTACTCCGACCGCATCATCGGCCCGCACGAGCAGCGCGGAAAGTCGCCCCGCCAGCTGCTCGACCTCTACCTGACCGACACTCCGTTCCATCGGTTGTTGACGCTACCCGTCCCCTTCCATGTCCCGACGGCTGCGCGTTTTGAGCACTGTCACGTTGTCGGCGGCACCGGCCACGGCAAGACGCAGCTCCTCCAAAGGATGATCCACGCAGACCTCGTCGCAGCCACTCAGGAGCGCCGCTCCGTCGTCGTGGTCGACAGTCAGGGCGACCTGATCGACAAGCTCCTGCGACTTGACCTGTTCTCCCCCGATCGCAGTGACGGCTTGGCTGATCGGCTCGTCCTGATCGATCCAGCGGATGTGGAGCATCCGCCGGCGCTGAACCTCTTTGATGCGAGCGAGGGTCGGCTGGCCGGCTACCGCCCCAGCGACCGGGAGCGCATCGAAAACGGCGCGATTGAGGTCTACGAGACCCTCTTTGCCGATCTTCTGGGGGCCGAACTGACGCAGAAGCAGGGCGTCGTCTTCAAATACCTCGCGCGCCTCATGGTCTCGATCCCAGGGGCGACCATTCACACGCTGATCGACCTCATGGAGGACGGCCGGCCCTATCGCGATCATATGGAGCGGCTGCGCGGCGCGGCCGCACGCTTCTTCGCCACCGAGTTCTTCCACCCGTCGTTTGCGGCCACGAAGAAGCAGATCGCGCGACGGCTGTGGGGCGTCCTTGCGACCCCCGCCTTCGAGCGCATCCTCGCCCAGCCTGAAGGCAAGATCGATCTGTTCGAGGCTCTCGATCGCGGATCGATCATCCTCGTCTCGACCGCCAAGGAGGTCCTGAAGGATGAAGGCAGCGCCCTGTTCGGGCGCTTCATCATCAAGCTGGTCGCTCAGGCGGCGCTAGAACGTGCGGTCCAGGCGGAGGCCAAGCGGACGCCGACCTTCCTCTACGTCGACGAGGCCCAGGAATACGTGGATCCGTCGATCGAAGCCCTGCTCACGCAGGCCCGAAAATACCGCGTCGGACTCACCATTGCCCACCAGTCGCTTGACCAGCTGTCGGTCCGAGAGCGCGCCTCGCTCTTGACCAACGCCAGCCTGAAGTGTGCCGGCGGGGTGTCCGCCAAGGATGCCCGCGCTCTCGCGGAGGAGATGCGTACCGACGCGTCCTTTATCGAAGGCATGCGGAAGCGGCGCGACCACAGTGAGTTCGCGATCTGGCTGAAGCATCACACGCCCCGCGCCGTCCAGCTCACGGTCCCGTTCGGTTTCCTTGAGCGTCAGCCGACCATCGACAGCGACGGGCTCGACCTGCTGATAGCGCTCAACCGCGCCCGCTATTGCGGCCGCCCGGTGGAAGCTCCCGCATCACCTTCCGTGCTCTGGGAGTCCGAGCATGACGATCCATCGCCCCTACGCCCGGCTGCTGCTGCGCCCGCAGAGGATCCGGTCGTGCACATCCAGGCGCCCCGCGATTCTCTACCCGCCCTCCGCGTGAGGAGGGCAAGGGCGGGCAGAAGCATCGCTACCTCCAGAACCTGGTCAAGCAGATCGCCGACCAGCACGGGTTTCGTTCGACAATCGAGGCGCCGCTTCCCGGCGGCGGCCAAGCCGACGTGCTGCTTCAACACGGCGGCAGGACGATCGCCGTCGAGGTGTCCGTAACCACGCCCCATGCCTGGGAGGCCGGCAGCGTACGCAACCGCCTGGCCGCAGGCGCCGATCACGTCGTCCTGGTCCTCAGCAAGACCAAGGGGTTCGCGGCCTTCCGTCGTGCCGTTCTCGCCGGGCTCACGCCGGAGGAAGCGGACAAGATTTCAGTTCTGGTGCCGGAGGATGTTCCAGATGCCTTGGCGATGCTCGCTCCGCCGCCCGAAGCCAGTGAGTCCGTTGTCAGGGGCTACAAGGTGCGCGTCGCACACACCGCGGTGTCGCCCGAAAACGCCAAGGCGAGGCGCACCGAGGTGGCGCGCATTCTGTCGCGATCGCTCGGGCGTGAGGGCTAGGACTGCGCCCCCTTGGCGACCCGACTGCTCTTGCGACCATGGGCCAATGCACAGCGGCCCTTTGGAGATTTCCTACTTCGCCCGGACGAACGGTCGCCGGCCTTGGAAGCGGTTCGGCATCCAGCAGCTTGATCGCCTGTCGCACCTCTACGTCATCGGCAAGACCGGTGTCGGCAAGTCGACACTCCTTGAGACTTTGGCGCGCCAGGACCTTGCAGCTGGACGTGGGTTTGCGCTCATCGACCCCCACGGCGATCTCGCCGAGCGCGTCGCGGTGGCCGGGCGCCTCATTCTCGGGGACCGGCTGATCTATCTGGATGCGGCCGATTCCACTCAGCCTTACGGCTACAATCCACTTCGCCGCGTTCAACGCGAGAAGATCCCGCTTGCGGCGGCTGGCTTGGCCGAAGCCCTCAAGAAGCTCTGGCCTGACGCCTGGGGCGTGCGCATGGAACACGTTCTACGCAATAGCCTCTACGCGCTCCTTGAGCGCGAGGGCTCGACCCTGCCTGACATCCTCCGCCTCTACGCCGACAAGCGCTTCCGCGGGGAGGTGGTGTCCGGGATCAGCAACCCGGTGGTGAAGGCTTACTGGCGGGACGAGTTTGCTCACTATCCGGACCGAATGCGTGCCGAGGCGGTCGCCCCGATCCAGAACAAGCTCGGCGCCCTGCTCGCTGACCCGCGGCTCTTCAATGTCCTAGCTACCCCTGCGACGGACCTGCGCTTCCGTCGGATGCTCGATCAAGGCGGCGTACTGGTCGTCAATCTCGCCAAGGGCAGATTAGGCGAGGACGCCGCCGCCGTGCTTGGCAGTCTGTTGGTCTCCACCATTGGCCTTGCGGCGATGTCGCGCGCGGAAGCCGGTCCAGAGGATCGCTTGCCATTCTTCCTCTACGTGGACGAATTCCAGACTTTCACGACGCTCTCCTTCGTCAACATGATGTCGGAGCTTCGCAAGTACGGCTTGGGCCTTGTTCTGGCTCACCAGCATTTGCACCAGCTCGAGCCACCGATCAGGCATGCCGTGCTGGGCAACGCCGGCTCACTGATCAGCTTTCGTGTGGGCGCCGAGGACGCACCGTTCATCGCCAGCGAACTGCAGCCGACATTCAGCACCCTCGATCTGATCAATCTTCCAAACCGCGCCTTCTACCTGCGTCTCATGGTCGACCAGGCGCCCACACGGCCGTTCAGTGCGACGACGCTCGATGCGTAGGTCGGCCCTCGCCTTCGGCCGGTGGAGCGGGCTGATCGATCCATTGTGGATTTACCTGGAGCAGGCTCCGGTGTATCCTCTTTGTTCTGCGAAAGGGGTTGTCAGATGAAGAGCGAAACCTCTCCTCCGAAGCCCGTCGGCATCTGGATTCGCGTGTCGACGGAGGAGCAAGCTCGAGGCGACAGTCCCGAGCATCATGAGCGCCGCGCGGCCAGCTACAGCGAGGCGCGAGGCTGGAGGGTCGTAACAACCTACCGGCTGGAAGGCGTGTCCGGGAAGGCGATCATCGCGCACCCCGAGGCACAACGCATGCTCGCCGACATCCGCGACGGAACGATCTCGGGGCTGGTCTTTTCAAAGTTGGCGCGCCTGGCGCGGAACACGCGCGAACTCCTCGAGTTTGCGGAGCTGTTCAAAACGGCCGGCGCCGATCTCATCTCGCTCGACGAAGCGATAGACACGAGCTGCCCGGCCGGCCGACTGTTCTTCACGATGATCGCCGCCATGGCGCAGTGGGAACGCGAGGAGATCTCTGCGCGCGTGGCTGCATCGATCCCTATCCGGGCTGCGCTCGGAAAGCCGACAAGTGGCTCCTCGCCGTTCGGCTACCATTGGGTCGACAAGCGCCTGGTGCCTCACCCCGAAGAAGCTCCGGTGAGGGCCCTCATCCACGAGCTCTTCGCCGAGCATAAGCGAAAGAAAGCCGTCGCCCGCATCCTCAACGAACGGGGCTTCCGCACCCGCGCCGGCAAGAAGTTTGGCGCCACGACGCTGACCCGTTTGCTCGCCGACCCGACAGCAAAGGGCCTGCATCGGGCCAACTACACCAAGCGCGACGACCGCACGAAGTCGACCGTTCCGAAGCCCGAAGATCAGTGGGTGTGGGTCGAGGTAGAGCCGATCGTCTCACCCGAACTCTGGGACCGCTGTGAAGCGATCCTCGCCCAACAGGAAGCGACCCGAAAGCCGGCGAAGCGGACGGCCCATCTTTTTGCCGGTTTCGCCGAATGCGGCTGCGGCGGTCGCATGTACGTGTTCCAGCCCAGCCCGCGCTACGTCTGCACCACCTGCCGAAACAAGATCCCCTGCGCCGACCTCGAAGCCGTCTACCGCGCGCAGCTCACCAACTTCCTGGTCGATCCCTCCGAGATCGCGGCGCACGATCAGGCCGCCAGCGAGGCCATGGCCGATAGAGAGCGCCTGATTGAGAGCGCTCAAAAGGAACTCGCCAAGATCGCTGCCGACAGTGATCGTCTGTTCGACCTGTACAGCGACGGCGCCCTGACCAAGGCAGACTTCACACATCGGCATCGTCCCTTGTCCGAACGGCGCCTTCAGCTTGAAGAGGAACTCCCACGAGCGCAGGCTGAACTAGACGTTCTCCGGATCACGACGGTGAACCGCAAGGCTGCCTTAGGAGAGGCAAGAGCCCTTTCGGACCAATGGGGAGACCTGCCATTCCAGGAGAAGCGTCAGATCATCGAGGCGATCACCGACCGCATCGTTATCGGCAAGGAAGACGTGGAAATAACTCTTCTCCACGTCTCCGCCGAAATGGCGGAGGAAAGGTACCGCACCGGGACGGCTGCGGCTCGCCGTTCGAGTTCGATCCCGGACCGGGCGTCCGCTGCGCCGCCTGTACGGCCCGGCCCAGGGCCTTCGACCGGGCGCGGGCGGCGTGCCTGTATGACGAGGCCTCGCGCGACCTGATCCTGAAGCTCAAGCATGCCGACCGCACCGATCTGGCCGGGCTGATGGCCCGCTGGCTCTCGCGTTCGGCCCGGCCGCTGCTGGACGACGCCGATGTCGTGGTCCCCGTGCCGCTGCATCGCTGGCGGCTGCTGCGCCGGCGCTACAACCAGGCCGCCGAGATTGCCCGTCCGCTGGCCCGCGACCAGGGGCTGGCCTTCCTGCCCGACGCGCTGGAGCGGGTGCGCGACACCGCCACCCAGGGCGGAAAGTCCGCGACGGGCCGCCGCCGCAACGTTGCAGGCGCCTTCGCCGTGCGCGCGGACCGGCGGGGCCGGTTGGCCGGGCTGCGCGTTCTGCTCATCGACGACGTCCTGACCACCGGGGCCACGGCGCAGGCCTGCGCCCGGGCGCTGAAGGCCGCGGGCGCCGCCGCCGTCCACGTCGCCGTCATCGCCAAGGTGCGCGCCGGCGCGGACACCACTATATGACAAGCCAGCAAAGGCATCCGATACAAGTCATGGCCAAGGTCACCATCTACACCCGTCCCTTCTGCGGCTACTGCGCGCGCGCCCTCTCGTTGCTCGAGACCAAGGGCGCCGACTTCGAGGAGATCGAGGCCGGCATGGATCCCGCCCTCCGCAAGGAGATGATGGACCGCTCGGGCCGCACCACCTTCCCGCAGATCTTTGTCGGCGCGCAGCACATCGGCGGCTGTGACGACATGCTGGCGCTCGACCGCGCCGGCAAGCTGGACCCGATGCTGGCCGCATGATCCTGCGCGTCGGCCTCGTCCAGACCCGCACGCCGGCGACCCACGCCGAGGCGCTGGCCCATGTCGCGCCGCTGGTGCGGCAGGCGGCGGAGGACGGCGCGCGGCTGATCGTGACGCCCGAGGGGACCAACATCCTGCAGAAGGACCGCGAGCGGCTGCTGCCGGTGCTGACCTCCGCCGAGGACGACCCGGTGGTGACCGGCCTGCGCGCCCTGGCCCGGGAACTGGCCGTCTGGCTGGACATCGGCTCGGCCCTGGTGCGGCGCGAGGACGGCAAGGCCGCCAACCGTCAGCTGCTGATCGCTCCCGACGGCGCCATCGCGGCGACCTACGACAAGCTGCACATGTTCGACGTCGACCTGCCCACCGGCGAGACGGCGCGGGAGTTGGCCACCTACGAGCCGGGCGACCGGGCGGTGGTCGTCGACGCGGCCGGCGCGAAGCTGGGCCTGACCATCTGCTACGACATGCGCTTTCCGGCCCTGTACCGCGCGCTGGCGCTGGCCGGGGCCAATGTCATCACCCTGCCCGCCGCCTTCACCCGACCGACCGGCGAGGCGCACTGGGAGACCCTGATCCGGGCCCGCGCCATCGAGACCGGCAGCTTCATCCTCGCCGCCGCCCAGGGCGGTTTCCACGAGGACGGCCGCGGCACCTGGGGCCGCTCGACGATCGTCGCGCCCTGGGGCGAGATCGTCGGCAAGCTGGACCATGACAAGCCCGGGGTGCTGGTCGCCGACATCGACCTGACCGCCTCGGACAAGGCCAGGGCGGCGATCCCGAACCTGAAGAACGCCCGACCGTTCACGGGGCCGTAGATGATAAAATACGCCCTCGTATGCGAACACGAACACGGCTTCGAAGGCTGGTTCGGCGCCTCCGCGGACTATGACGACCAGCAGGCGCGCGGGCTGCTCGAATGCCCCGTCTGCGGCAGCGGCGCGGTGCGCAAGCAGATCATGGCCCCCGCCGTGGTGGGCGCCAAGGCGCAGGCCTCGGGCCAGGACATGAAGCCCGGCATGCGCGAGATGGTCATGGAGGCGATGGGCAAGGTCCGCGCCCACGTCGAGGAGAACTTCGACTACGTCGGTGACGCCTTTGCCCGCGAGGCCCGCGACATCCACGACGGCAAGTCCGAGGCGCGCGGCATCTACGGCGAGGCCTCGCCGACCGAGGTGAAGAAGCTGGTCGAGGACGGCGTCAACGTCGCCCCGCTGCCGCCGGCCCCGCCGAAGAAGACGGATGTGAACTGAGAGCGCGACCGCTCCGCCATCCCTCTATCTCCGTCATGGCCCGGCTTGTCCGGGCCACCCAAGCGTGGTGAGCCTGCCGGCGAGGGCGAGGCCGATCCGCCCGCTCGCTCGCAGCCTATCGCGCCCGTGTTTATGGGTGGCCCGAACAAGTCGGGCCATGACGACTGGCTGAATGCTTCGGCCTGCCCCGAACCTTCCGCCATTGACGAACAAACCACGAACATCGACAACAGCGGTATCCGAACCGGAGACACCGTCATGTCCGCCATCGCCGCCTTCCGCGCCCTGCACGCCGCGCCGCGCGGCTTCGTCATGCCCAACGCCTGGGACGCGGGCAGCGCCATCCTGCTTGCGGAAGCGGGCTTCCCGGCCATCGCCACGACCAGCGCCGGCATCGCCTTCTCGATGGGCCGGCCGGACTACTCGGTGGCCGACAGCCGGCTGGCGGTCAGCCGCGAGGCGATGTTCGGGCGCATGCGGCAGATCGTCGAGGCGGTCTCCGTCCCGGTGAACGGCGACCTGGAGGCCGGCTGGGGCGACAGGCCGGAAGCCGTGGCGGAGACCATCCGCATGGCCATCGAGGCCGGACTGGCCGGCGGCAACATCGAGGACGCCGACGCCAGCACCGGCGGGCTCTACGACGAGGGTCTGGCCGTCGAGCGCATCGCGGCGGCGGCGGAGGCGGCGAAGGCCAGCGGCTTCGTGCTCTGCGCCCGGACGGACGCCTTCATGACCAAGGGCGGCAGCCTCGCGGCCGCGATCCGCCGCGCCAACCTGTTCCGCGAGGCCGGGGCCGACTGCCTCTATGCGCCGGGCGTCACCGACCCGGCCGACATCGCCGCGCTGGTCGCGGGCATCGACGGGCCGATCAACGTGGTCATGGGCCTGGGCAACGCGGAGAACACCACAACCGCCCTGCTCGACGCGGGGGTGCAGCGGATCAGCCTGGGCGGTTCGATCGCGCGGTCGGCCCTGGGGTTCGTGCGGCGCTGCGCCGAGGAGTTGCTGGGGTCGGGCACGATCGGCTTCGCCGCCAGCCAGATCCCGCAGGGCGAGCTCAACGCCCTGTTCTCGCGGGCGCGCGACGCAGGCTAGACAGTCCCCTGGCGGACCGTCCGCCCGGGGGAGCCGCCATGAGCGACATGACGTTCGTCTTCGGCCAGGTCGATGACCTGACGGCCCGGCTGCGCAAGCTGGAGCGGCCGTGCGTGGACATGCTCAAGCCGGGCATCGCGCCGTTCGACGTCGAGGACGCCGTGGCTCCGGCCGGAACGGCGCCCGACGACCTGGTCTCGATGTACGGTCGCCACGACGGCGTCGACCTGCCGGTCGGCCGGACGCTGGGCGACGGGCACCTGATCCCCGGCTACTACTGGATGCCGCTGGCCGAGGCGGTGGAGCACTATCGCGGCTTCGACAGCCTGGCCGAGATCTGGCCGCGCTGCTGGTTCCCGATCCTGGCCGACGGCGGCGGCGGTTATCTGGCGGTGGTCTGCGACCCTGATCACGCCGACTACGGCGCCGTGGTCGAGTATCTGCCCGGCGAGCCCGAGCAGGAACTGGTCTACGACAGCGTCTCGATGATGCTGGCCACCGCGATCCGCTGCTTCGAAGCCGGCGCCTGGCGCGTGAAGAACGGCTTCCTCGACGAGGATTTCGAGGCGTCCGAAGCGATCGCCGACACGCTGAACAGCGGCCGGCGCGAAGTGGAGGCGGGGGAGTTTTCGTAACTCCCTCCCCCTCGTGGGGAGGGAGGGCTACTTCGCAGCCCGCGCCACCGTCATCATGTAGTTGACGTCCGAGTCCGCCGACGGGCCCCATTTGCCGGTCAGCGGGTTGTAGGTGACGCCGAACGGCCCCTCGACGTCGAACGGATGGCCTTCGAGGAAGCCGCGCAGCTCTGCCGGCGTCAGGAACTTCTTCCAGTCGTGGGTCCCGGCCGGGACCCAGCGCAGCACGTACTCGGCGCCGATCTTTGCCAGGGCCAGGGCCTTGAGCGTGCGGTTCAGCGTGGCGACGATCATCAGGCCGCCGGGGGCCAGCAGCCTGGCCGTGGTGCGCAGGAACTCGCCCGGATCGGCGACGTGCTCGATGACTTCCATGTTCAGCACCACGTCGAAGGGCCCCGCCCCGTCGGCCAACAGCTGTTCGGCTGTCGTGGCGCGGTAGTCGATCTCCAGCCCTTGCTCGGCGGCGTGGGTGGAGGCGGTGCCGATGTTGCGCGCCGAGGCGTCCGCGCCGGTGACCGAAAAGCCCAGCCGGGTCATCGGCTCGCTGAGCAGCCCGCCGCCGCAGCCGATGTCGAGCAGCTTCAGCCCCTCGAACGGCCGCCGGGCCTTCGGATCGCGTCCGAACCGGGCGGCCGCCTGGTCGCGGATGAAGGTCAGGCGTGTCGGGTTGAACTTGTGCAGCGGCGCGAACTTGCCGTGCGGATCCCACCATTCGGCGGCGATGCGCGAGAAGCGCTCGACCTCTTCGGGGTCGATGGAGCTGGTCAGGGTGGCCGTGGTCATGAGCGCTGAATCAGCATGCCTCGCGGTGTGGAACAAGAGACACCCCTTTTCCGGTGTCGCGCCGGAACCTGGCTTGCGGTCAGCTTGGGTCAAGCCTCAAGGAGACCACCGTGATGAAACATCTGCTGGCCGTCGTCGGCGCGGCGACCGCGCTTTCCGGCTGCGCCGGCCTGATCACCGGCGGCGAACTGATCCGTCCCGGTGAGCCGACCGGCTATATCCAGGTCGTCAACCAGACCCGCGGGGCGGTCAACGTGGTGCTGATCTCCAGCTGCGACGCCTCGACCTACGGTCTCAACCGGCTGCCGAGCGGGACGTCGATCGCGCAGGGATCATCCTATCGCTTCCAGGTTTCGGCGGGCTGCTGGGACGTGGCCGCCGGGACCACCGGCGTCGGCGACGCCCGGGAGCGTTTCAACGTCCCGGCCGGGGGCACATTCCGCTACACCGTCACGCAGTAGTCGAGCGGGATTGTCCGCAGGCCTCGCCCCCGCTAGAAGGGCGCCTCTTGCCTCTCCGGCCGCCCGTTTGGCGCGGTTGAGGGCAAGAACAACCGCCAATCAAGGGGGCGAGCGGCCTGACGTGTCACGGCTGGTGATGAAATTCGGCGGCACTTCGGTGGCCGACCTGGAACGCATCCGGCGCGTGGGCCGGCTGGTGGCGGCCGAGGTCGCGACCGGCAAGCAGGTCGCCGTCGTCGTCTCGGCCATGTCCGGCAAGACCAACGAGCTGGTCGCCTGGACCGACGGGGCCGGCGCGGCCGCCCAGGGCCTGCCGCCCTCGGACGACGAATACGACGTGGTCGTCGCCAGCGGCGAACAGGTGACCGCCGGCCTGCTGGCCATGACCCTGCGCAACATGGGTCTGAACGCCCGATCGTGGATGGGCTGGCAGGTGCCGATCATCACCGACGACGCCCACGGCCGGGCCCGCATCGACGAGATCCCGCCCGAGAACCTGGCCGGCGCCATGGACCGGGGCGAAATCGCCGTCATCGCCGGATTCCAGGGCGTCGACCGCCAGGGCCGCATCGCCACCCTCGGCCGCGGCGGCTCCGACACCAGCGCGGTGGCCATCGCCGCCGCCGTCGGCGGGGCCTGCGACATCTACACCGACGTCGACGGGGTCTACACCACTGACCCCCGCATCGAGAGCAAGGCCCGCAAGCTGGCCCGCATCTCCTACGAGGAGATGTTGGAGATGGCCTCGCTGGGGGCCAAGGTGCTCCAGACCCGTTCGGTCGAGCTGGCGATGTCCCAGCACGTGCCGCTGCGGGTGCTTTCAAGTTTCGTCGAGCCCGGGGAAGCCCCCGGTCAGGGCACCATCGTCTGCGACGAGGAGGAGATCGTGGAAAAGCGTATCGTGAGCGGGGTGGCCTACAGCCGCGACGAGGCCAAGGTCAGCCTGTTCGGCCTGCCCGACACCCCCGGCGTCTCCTCGAAGATCTTCGGCCGGCTGGCCGACGCCAACGTCAATGTCGACATGATCGTCCAGAGCCACGCCCGCAGCGAGGGCGCGGCCAACATGGAGTTCACGGTCGGCAAGCGTGACGCCCAGCGCACGGTCGAGATCCTCCGCGCGGCCCAGTCCGAGATCGGCTTCGAGGACGTGCAGCTGAACGAGGACGTGGCCAAGGTCTCGGTCATCGGTGTCGGCATGCGCAGCCACGCCGGCGTCGCCAAGACCATGTTCACCGCCTTGGCCGAAAAGGGCGTCAACATCCAGGTCATCTCGACCAGCGAGATCAAGATCAGCGTGCTGATCGACGCCGCCTACACCGAGCTGGCCGTCCGCGCCCTGCACGCGGCCTACGAGCTGGACAAGGTCTGACCTCGGAAGGGACATGCACGTCAGTGCGTGTCCCTCGCAGCTTCAAGAGGCAGAAAACGGCAGGGGACACGCACTGACGTGCATGTCCCTGTCATCGCGCGCACAATCGTCGGTGCGATCACTGTTCCCTCACGGAAATCTGCTATAGGCGCCGGGGAGGACGGGAGACTTCCCACACCATGGTCACGTCGAGCTTCGCCATCCGCGGCCCGCGCAGTCTGCTCCGGCAGATCCGCGAAGCCATGGCCGGCGACGCGCCGGCCCAGGCCAAGCTCAACATGGTGGTCCGCATCATCGCCGGATCGATGGTGGCGGAGGTCTGCTCGATCTACCTGCGGCGGGCCGGCGGCGAGCTGGAGCTGTTCGCCACCGAGGGCCTGGCCGCCGACGCCGTGCACGTCACCCGGCTGAAGGCCGGCGAGGGTCTGGTCGGCGAGATCGTGCGCCAGGGCCGGCCGCTGAACCTCAGCGACGCGCCGCACCATCCGGCCTTCTCCTATCGTCCGGAAACCGGCGAAGACCCCTACCACTCCTTCCTCGGCGTGCCGCTGCTGCGCGGCGGGCGGGCGATCGGCGTTCTGGTCGTACAGAACCGCACCGAGCGCAGCTATGGCGAGGAAGAGGTCGAGGACCTGCAGATCATCGCCATGGTGCTGGCCGAGATGGTCGGCGCCGGCGAGCTGCTCGGCCAGGAAGCGCTCAAGGACGTCGAGATCGCGCCGCACCGGCCCGAGCGGCTGAAGGGCGCGCGCTTCGCCGACGGCCTCGCCTACGGCAAGGTGGTCCTGCACGAACAGCCGGTCGCGCCGGGAAAGCTGCTCAGCGACGACCCGGCCGCCGAGGAGCTTCGCCTGCGCGCCGCCGTCGAGGCGCTGCAGAAGCAGATCGACGACATGCTCGAGGGCCACCACGGCCTGGTCGGCGCCTCCTACGAGGTGCTCGAGACCTACCGCATGTTCGCCCACGACCGCGGCTGGAACCGCTCCCTCGAGGAGGCGGTGCGCAACGGCCTGACCGCCGAGGCGGCTGTGGAGCGCGTCCGGTCCGAGCACCGCGCCCGGCTGGGCCAGGCGCGGGACCCCTACCTGCGCGAGCGGCTGCACGATCTCGAAGACCTCAACGACCGGCTGCTGCGCCACCTGTCGGGCGACGGCCACAAGGCCCGCGAGCTGCCGGCCGACGCCATCCTGGTGGCCCGTAATCTCGGCCCCGCCGATCTGCTCGAGTATGACCGCACCCGGCTGAAGGGCCTGCTGCTGGAAGAGGGCTCGCCCGCCAGCCACGCCGCCATCGTCGCCCGGGCGCTGGACATCCCCTGCGTCGGACGGCTCGCCGGCCTGCGCGACAAGGTCAACGAGGGCGACCCGGTGATCGTCGACGCCGAGACCGGCGAGGCCTTCCTGCGGCCGCGCGCCGACGTCGTCAGCGCCCTGGCCAACCGCCTCGAGGTCCGCGCCCAGCGCCGGGCGGAATTCGCCCGCCTGCGCGACACGCCCGCCTTCACCAAGGACGGCGCCAAGATCACCCTGCTGATGAACGCGGGCCTCGCCGTCGACCTGGACATCCTGGGCGAGACCGGGGCGGAGGGCATCGGCCTGTTCCGCACCGAGTTCCAGTTCATGGTCGCCGAGGACATGCCGCGCCTCGATGCGCAGCGGGCCCTCTACGAGAAGGTGCTGGACGTCGCCGACGGCCAGCCGGTGACCTTCCGGACCCTCGACCTGGGGGGCGACAAGCTGCTGCCCTACATGGAGCTGGAGCGGGAGGAGAACCCCGCGCTCGGCTGGCGGGCCATCCGCATGGGACTGGACCGCCCCGCCCTGCTGCGCCTGCAGCTGCGGGCGCTGATCTGGGCCGCGCGCGGACGGCCGCTGCGCATCATGTTTCCGCTGGTCGCCAGCGTGGACGAGTTCCGCGCCGCCCGCGCCTTCGTCGACGCCGAGATCGCCTGGGGCCAGCGCCGGGGCCGTCCGGCGCCGTCGCGCCTGGATGTCGGGGCCATGATCGAGGCGCCGGCCCTGATCTGGCACCTGGACGCCCTGCTGCCGATGACCGACTTCGTGTCGATCGGCACCAACGACCTGATGCAGTACATGTTCGCCGCCGACCGCGGGAACCCGCGCGTGGCCGAACGCTACGATCCGCTGTCGCCGCCCGCCCTGCGCGCGTTGCAGCAGATCCAGATCGCCTGCGCCGAAACGGGAACGCCCGTCTCGGTCTGCGGCGAGATGGCCGGCCGGCCGCTGGAAGCCTTCGCGCTGGTGGCCCTCGGCTTCGACCGCCTGTCGATGCCCCCGGCCGGCATCGGACCCGTGAAGCAGATGGTGCTTTCAGTCGATCGGGAGGCCGCCCAGCGCGGCGTCATGTCCCTGCTCAAGGGCGCCTCGGGGTCGGTCCGGAACGAGATCGAGACCTTGGCCCGGAAATTGTATGTGGCGATCTGACACCAACCCTGTGTGGCGGATTAGCACATTGAATTCCGGGCACTATTTTGATATCCACAAGACTGCATTAAGGTTTCCCGCCGCGCGGGAGACGGGGTGCGCCGCGCTCGCTCGCGGCGCGAGTACGTGGGGGCGTTGGTAGCCATGCCGCTCGATTCTGGCGGGGTTACGCATCTGTACCGCACCGGGGACGCCGACCCGGCGGATCAACTTGTCCCGACCGAGGAGCCTTCCCTGCACTACGGACCTGACATCGGCGCGGCCCTGAAGGCGGCGCGCGAGTTTCGCGGCCTGTCGCTGCAGGACGTCGCCGACCAGACCCGCATCCGCCGCACCTACCTCGCCGCCGTCGAGGACATGCGGCTGGAGGAGCTGCCCTCGCGCCCCTTCGCCGTCGGCTACGTCAAGGCCTACGCCAAGCTGCTGGGGATGGACCCGGACGAGGCGGTCGCCCGCTTCAAGGACACCTCGCCCGATCCGGACGAGCCGCTGCGCGCGCCCGTCGGCGTCCGCCGCGAACGCGATCCGCGCCTCGGCATGGTGATCGCCGTCGGCGTCTTCATCGTGTCGGCGATCATCCTGTGGAACATCGCCCAGCGCGCCATCAGCGAGGACGCGCCGCAGGCCCCCGTGGCCCAGGAAGCCTCGGGTCCGGCCGCGCCCATGGAAGCCGATCCGACCGGCCCGACCGCCATCGGCGCGCCGCTGCCGGCGCCGACCGAAGCCTCGACGCCGCCTGTCTATGAAACCCCTGGCCTGGAGGCCGCGTCCCAGGCCGGCGGATCGGCCGACGCCGCCGCCGCCGCCGGCAAGGCGCGCCGGGAAGCCGAGGCCGCCGCCGGCCCCGCCGCGCCCTCCGGCCAGGTCGGCCAGCCGTTCGTGGCCAAGGGCAAGATCCACGGCGCCGCGCCGGGGTCCTCGACCGTGACGCTGCAGGCCCGTCGCCAGACGATGCTGATCGTGCGCGGCCCGGACAACGCCATCTACTTCGCCCGTCCGCTGGCCGTCGGCGAGGCCTTCCGCCTGCCCAACGCCAAGGGGGTGTCGGTCGAGGTCACCGACCCCACCGCGATGGACGTCTTCGTGGGCGGGGCGCTGAAGGGCGCGATGCCGACGGCGCAGGCCACCGTCACCGCCCTGGCGAGCTGATCGCGAAACTTCCATGACGGGCTTGGGAAACCCCGCGCGCGGGCTTACCTTGGACGTCTCATGAGCCACGACGATCACACCCACCTCCGCCCCTGGCGCCGGATCGACCGGCGCAAGTCCCGCCAGATCATGGTCGGCGCCGTCCCGATCGGCGGCGACGCGCCGATTGCGGTGCAGTCGATGACCAACACGCTGACGGCCGACGCCGCGGCGACCATCGACCAGGTCCGTCAGCTGGAAGAGGCCGGCGCAGACATCGTCCGCGTCTCCTGTCCCGACGTCGAGTCGACGGCGGCCCTGTCGACCATCGTCAAGGCCTCGAAGGTCCCGATCGTCGCGGACATCCACTTCCACTACAAACGCGGCATCGAGGCGGCCAAGGCCGGCGCGGCCTGCCTGCGGATCAATCCGGGCAACATCGGCAGTCCCGACCGCGTGCGTGAAGTCATCCAGGCCGCCCGCGACCACGGCTGTTCGATGCGGATCGGCGTCAACGCCGGCTCGCTGGAGCGCGAGCTGCTGGAGAAGTACGGCGAACCCTGCCCCGACGCGATGGTCGAGAGCGCGCTCAGCCACGCCCGCATCCTGCAGGACCACGACTTCCACGACTTCAAGATCAGCGTGAAGGCCTCGGACATCTTCATGACCGTGGCCGCCTACCAGCAGCTGGCCGACGCCATCGACTGCCCGCTGCACCTGGGCATCACCGAGGCCGGCGCCCTGCGCACCGGCACCGTGAAGTCGGCCATCGGCATGGGCAGTCTGCTGTGGGCCGGCATCGGCGACACCATTCGCGTCAGCCTGGCCGCCGACCCGGTCGAGGAGATCAAGGTCGGCTTCGACCTGCTCAAGTCGCTTGGCCTGCGCCACCGGGGCGTCAGCATCATCGCCTGCCCGTCCTGCGCCCGGCAGGGTTTCAACGTCATCAAGACGGTCGAGGCTCTTGAGGAGCGGCTGGCGCATGTCGCCACGCCGCTGTCGCTGTCGATCATCGGCTGCGTGGTGAACGGCCCTGGCGAGGCCCTGATGACCGACCTGGGCTTCACCGGCGGCGGCAAGGGCTCGGGCATGGTCTATGTGGCCGGACGCCCCGACCACAAGCTCGACAACGACAGCATGGTCGACCACATCGTCGGGCTGGTCGAGGCGCGCGCCGCCGAGATCGAAGCCGAGAAGGCCCGGGCTCTTCAGGCTGCCGAGTAGCGCGCGGGCTGGCCGACTCACCGCCCGGGGGCATAGGGTCCCCGGGCTCTGAACGCCGGATGCGCCAACCGTGATCAACGCTCAAGACACCGAACGGATTGCTCTGCGGGCCGCGTTGGGGTTCTACCTCCGTTGTTCCAGGGAGATCGCCAGCAGTCTGGGCGGCGGCGATGTCCTGCGCGGACTGATCATCGTCGGAATCAACCAGGCCAACGTCGCCCACATCCGATCAGAAAGCGGCCAGTTCGCCACCGCCGCAAACCCCGTGCCGCTCGACGAACGCCGACCGATCAGCGTTCACGCACTATCGCTCGAACTTGGCGTTCCCTACGAGACCACGCGGCGACACGTGAAAGCGCTTATCGAGAGCGGAGTTCGCATTCGCGTCGAGAACGGCGTCGTCATGCTCCCGCACACGATCGACAAGATTTCGCTTCGGCTGCGCAGGAATCTCGAGAACGTGCAGGCCTTTGTCACCGAACTTCGCCGAGGCGGGATCCTGGATTGGCCGACGAGCAGCCCCGGCCCTGACCGAGACCGGGCGCGACAGAAGCGCGCAGTTGACGCAGATCAGGGTGAGTCTACCCGATCCGGGGACAGATGAACCGTGCAGGCGTCGGCAGCTGCGGCGTATGGATACCGCCGGTATTTGAACGGCATCGGGGACGAACAGTGTCAACGGACGCAGGCACAGATCACGGCCGGCTGGCCCTGCGGGCCTCCACCCGATTCTTCCTGAGATCGGTGGATCTCCTGACCCGAGCGGTCAGTGGCGGCGATATCCTGCGGGGGGTGATCTTCCTGGCGATCGTCGACGCCAACACGCGTCATCTGCGGCCTTCAGACCCGATCGCCAGGTCCTTTTCGTCGAGCCGGGACAGCGTGCCGGACGGCATGCGTCGCCCGATCAGCGTGCACGCGCTGGCGCTGGATCTGGCCCTCCCCTACGAAACCACCCGCCGGCACGTGAACGGCTTGATCGACCAGGGCCTCTGCCAGAGGGTTGAGGCTGGCATCCTGGTGTGCGCCGAGGTCCTGGACCGCGACGCCATCGTCGCGACCCATCGCAAGAACATCGAAAACCTCCACGCCCTGTTCAGCGACCTGCGGGACGGCGGGGTCAACTTCGCCCCCTAGAGCGCGTTCCGATTAGTGGGAACCGGTAATCGGATAAAACGCGCGACAACGAAAAACCCGGAGCAGCGCGATTTGATTCCATCAAATCGAGCCCTGCTCTAGCGAGAAGCGGTCCCCGACTTTTTTGGAGCCGGGGACGCCCAAGGACGGCCGCGTCGGGGGGGCAGGCCGGCCGTCCAGAACGGCGCCGCCCTGGGACCGGAAAGCCCGGTCCGGCAACGCCGCACATCCCATGCGCCCGCTACCGGTGCGGGACTTGCCTTTCCTTCCGTCCGCTCCATGTCGGGGCGGATGGCGGAGGTGTCAGGCGAATATCTCGGAGGTCGGCGATGGCCGACCGCATGGCGCCTTGGCGGCGCGGCCGCTGCCGGACGCCTTTCAGGTCAGGCCCAGTCGCGCCCCGAAATCTCAACCCACGAGCGAACATACGCCCTGGCGTACGCCCCGGCGGGCATCGCTACCCATATTGAGGAATCAGGTTGCGTTCGTAGTTCGTGCACGGAAGTCTGGAAGATATCCAGGGAGAGGCTTCACGCCGCGGGGACAAATTGAACATCGGGGATATCAGCGGCGAGGCCGCCGACGAATATGAAGTCGCCGCGCGGCTGGCCGGCGAGTTCTTCATCCGCGGGGTCGAGATCATCGCGCGAGCGCACGACGGCGACCTGGTGAAGGGGATCATCTTCACGGCGATCGCCGTCGCCAACGGCGAGGGGACGACCACGGCCTCGGCTCACCCGGCGCCGCGTCCGGTCAGCGTCATGTCGGTGGCCAGCTCCATCGGCGTCCCGTACGAGACCACCCGTCGCTACGTGAACCTTCTGGTGTCCCAGGGCCTGTGCGAACGGATGGGACGCAGCGGCGTGGTGGTCACGCAGGAAGGCCTGATGACGCCGGCGATGGTGACCGCCTACCAGGAGACCGTCACCAGCTTCAACCGCCTGGCGACGGCGCTTCGCCGCCTGAACTACGCGACTGGAAAGAGCTGAGGCGACAGCGCGCGCCGCCGCCCCGGCCGGTCGCGATCAGGTGTCGAAGACGATGACCGAGCGGGCCAGTTCGCCGCGCTTGAGTTCCTCGAACGCCTCGTTGACCTGTTCCAGCTTCAGTCGCTGGGAGATCATCTCGTCCAGTTTCAGCTTGCCCGACATGTAGAAGTCGACCAGTCGCGGCATGTCGACCGGGAAGCGGTTGGAGCCCATCAGCGAACCCTGGATGCGCTTTTCGCCCAGGAAGTCCGCGCCGTGCAGCTCGATCATCGTGCCGACCGGGATCATGCCGATAACGTTGGCGGTGCCGCCGCGGGCCAGCATCTTGAAGGCCTGCTCGGTGGTCTTCTTCAGGCCGATGGCCTCGAAGCTGTGCTGGACGCCGCCCTTGGTCATCTCGATGACCGCGGCGACCGGGTCGACTTCGCTGGCGTTGATCACGTCGGTGGCGCCGAAGGCCTTGGCCAGGGCCAGCTTCGAGTCCTGCATGTCGATGGCGATGATCCGGCCGGCGCCGGCGATGGCCGCGCCGTTGACCGCCGCAAGGCCGACGCCGCCGCAGCCGATGACGGCCACGGTCTCGCCCGCCCGGACGCTGGAGGTCTGCACCACGGCGCCGACGCCGGTGGTCACCGAGCAGCCGATCAGGGCGGCGCGGTCCAGCGGCATGTCCTTGCGCACCGCGACGCAGGCGTGCTCGTGGATCAGCATCTGCTCGGCGAAGGACGACAGGTTCAGGAACTGGTTGAGGCCGTTGCCCAGGCGCGGCTCATCGCCCTTGCCGCGGCGGACGTCGCCGCTGACGCAGCGGGCCATGTGGCCGGTGACGCAGTGGGCGCAGTGACCGCAGAAGGCCGACAGGCAGGTAATGACGTGGTCGCCCACCTTCACGGTCCGCACCTCGGAGCCGATCTGCTCGACGACGCCCGCGCTCTCGTGGCCCAGCACGGCCGGCAGCGGGTGGGGATAGGAGCCTTCCACGAAGTGCAGGTCCGAATGGCAGACGCCGGCGGCGACGGTGCGGATCAGCACCTCGTGCGGGCCGGGCTTGCTGATCGTGACGTTCTCGATCTGCAGCGGCTTGCCGACTTCACGCAGGACTGCGGCCTTCATGGCGTATCTCCCCTTCATTGATTGCCGCGGACGTTATCGCCGTTCACCCGTCGGGCGAAAGGCCTCGCGAACGATCGTTCGCAAGAATCTCGACGAACGGCCGCTGCTGGGATACCGATGTTTCGAAAATGACGGAGGGAAGCCCCATGACTGCAGGCAACAGGCTCTCGCGGCGCGGGTTGCTGCGCTGGACGGCGCTGGCCGGCGTCGCCATATCCACGCCCGCTCTGGCCAGGCGCGCCGCCCCGGTGCTGGCGACCAACCGGGGACCGGTGCGGGGGGCGGCGCTGGCGAACGGCGTCATGGCCTTCAAGGCGATCCCCTACGCCGCGCCGCCGGTCGGGCCGCTGCGCTTCGCGCCGCCCGCGCCGGCCGCCGCCTGGACAGAGGTGCGGGACGGCTCGAGCCTGCCCGCGACGGCGATGCAGAATCCGTCGCCGTCGTCGGTCAATCCCACCTCCGACCTGGGCAAGGCGTTGCAAGCCGTCTTCCCCGGCCGGGCGGACGTCGAGGCCCAGAGCGAGGACTGCCTGTATCTGAACGTCTGGACCCGGGGGATCGCCGACGGGAAGAAGCGCCCGGTCATGGTCTGGATGCACGGCGGCGGCTTCGCCTACGGCTCCGGCGGCTGGCCGATGTACGACGGGGCCAATCTGGCTGCGCAGGACGTGGTGATCGTCACCCTCAACCACCGGCTCAGCGTCTTCGGCTATCTCGACCTGCCGGAGGTCGCCGGCTCGGGCAACGCCGGCATGCTGGACCTGGTGGCGGCGCTGCAATGGGTGCGCGACAACGCCGACGCGATCGGCGGCGACGCCGGCAACGTCACCATCTTCGGCGAGTCCGGCGGCGGGGCCAAGGTCAGCTATCTGCTGGCCATGCCGGTGGCCAAGGGGCTGTTCCACCGCGCGGTGATCCAGAGCGGCCCCGGCGTGAAGGCCGTGCGGCGGGCGCGGGCCGCGGCGCTGCGCGCCGACCTCTACAAGGAGCTGGGTCTGGCCGAGGGCGACGTCGCCGGCCTGCGCGCCGCGCCGCCGGCGGCCGTTCAGAAGGCGGCCGCAGCGGCGGAATCGAAACAGACCGGGGCCGGGTTCGACCGCTCCGGCTTCTCGCCGGTGGCCGGGGACGGCGTGCTGCCCGACCAGCCCTGGGACCCCGCAGCCCCGGACACCGCCCGCGACGTGCCGGTGCTGATCGGCATCAACCGGGACGAGATGACCCTGTTCATGGCCTCGGCCCCCTGGTTCGGCCGGCTGGACGACGCCGGGCTCGAGAAGATGGCCGCCGCGATCTTCGGCCCCAAGGCGCCGACGGTGCTGGAGGCGCTGCGCAAGGACTTCCCGAACGACAGCCCGACCTATCTGGCGACCCACCTGACCACCTACGGCCGGATGTTCGCCGGCTCGGTGCAGATCGCCGAGCGCAAGGCGGCCCAGGGCGGGGCGAAGGCCTGGTTCTATCTGCTGGAATGGGAGACGCCGGTCGGGCCGTTCCGCGCGCCCCATACGCTGGAAATCCCGCTGGTGTTCGACAATGTCGACAACAGCCGCGTCCTGATGGGCCCCGGCCCGGCGCCGCAGCTGATGGCCAAGCAGATGAGCGCCGCCTGGCTGGCCTTCGCCCGGACCGGCGATCCCAACACCCCGGCCCTGCCGAAGTGGCCCGCCTACGAGGCGGCGACGCGGTCGACGATGGTGTTCAACCTGCAGAGCCGGGTCGTCGATGACCTCTATTCGGCGACACGGCGGGCGGTGACCTGAGGCCCTTGCGTCCATGTCGTGGGACGGAGGGAGGCCGTGCGTCCTTCGCGACGCGGCTGCGCCGCTCCTCAGGATGACGAAGGTTTGCGAGTTCCACTGAACTCGTCATCCTGAGGAGCGAGCTCTCGGGCGAGCGTCGCGAAGGACGCACGGCTTCAAGACGGGGGCCTGCGGACGCACGGCCTTTGACACGCCAGCCTCCCGCGCCTAACGCCAGACCATGAGCCAGCTCCTCTTCGCCACCCGCATCCACCGCGCCAGCCTGGCCGGCGACAAGGGCTTTTCCGCCTTCAACGCCGACCTGGAGGAGGCCTGCCGTATGCTGGAGGCCGAGGACGAGGCCGGCCGGGCCTGGAGCCGTCGCAACGGCTATCGCGGCTTCACCTCCTACAGCTCGCCCGGGGAGCAGTGGACGCGGGCCACCGCCTTCGGCGACCTGAAGCGCAAGCTCGACAAGCACGCCGCCGCCTTCGCCGAGACGCTGGGCATGGACCTGGACGGCCGGCGGCTGCGGCTCGACAGCTTCTGGGTCAACGTGCTGAAGCCGGGCGGCGGGCACAGCGGACACATCCATCCGCACAGCGTGCTGAGCGGCACCTACTATGTGGCCCTGCCGCAAGGCGCCCAAGGCATCCGGTTCGAGGACCCCCGGCTGGCGATGATGATGGCCGCGCCGATACGCACGGCCGACGCGCCGGCCGACCAGCAGCCGTTCGTCACCCTGGCCCCGGAGGCCGGCGACCTGCTGCTGTGGGAAAGCTGGCTGCGACATGAGGTGCCGCCCTCGAACGCGAAGGCGGACCGCATCTCGATCAGCTTCAACTACGGCTGGCGCTAGCGGCTAGCTGTCGCCGAACACCACGTCACGCATCGGGTCGCGGGTGCGCTTGCTGCGACGACCCAGGGCCTGGTCGATGCCCAGGCAGGCCAGGCCGATCCAGGGGATCGTCGCCAGGCTGTAGCCGCGCTGCCAGAGGCCGACGTTGGAGACCTTGACCAGGTCGAAACCGCCGACGTTGAACATCACCAGCGTCAGCCCGACCATGGCCAGGAAGCTGAGGATGAGCAGTGACTTCACGCCACCCAGGTCCGACCGGCCCGACAGACCCAGGAACATGAACAGCGCCGCCGGAATGACCGCGAGCCCAAGGCCGTAGCCGTTGTGCAGGGGATTGGGCATCGGGTAGAGCCCGCCGAAGACCATGCTCGCGCCCCAGGCCGCCAGGCAGATCGCCGCCAGCAGCGCCCACAGGATGTTGGCGCCCAGGCTCTTCATGCCGATCAGCACGCCCAGCGCCGCGGCGATCGCGCAGCCGCCGGCGGCGATGATCCCGTAGTTGAAGATCTGGGCGGCGGGCTTGCCGGCCATGCCCAGTTCACTCGCGTACTGGGTGAGGTGGTTGTAGCCCGGCGTCAGGTAGCCGCCGACCAGCAGGACGCCGTAGTAAATAACCGGAACAAGAACGCCCAGCTTGAGCAGCAGTGATGCAAAACGCATCGCTTCCCCCTTCTTAATTCATTGCAGCAACGCTCGCGCACCCCGACCGTAGCGTCAATGCAAGACCCCTACCGGTTGCGCGGCGCCACGCACATGGGTCGGTCGGCATAGAGGTCGCCGACCAGCGAACCGTCCGTTGCGGCGGCTTTGCGGGCCCTCTCGAAGGCGCGGGTTTCGGCCTGCGGACGTTCGCCGGAGCCACAGACCGGCGCCTCGACCCGCTGGGCGTTGCGGCACAGGCAGATGTCCTCGCGGCCGTCGAGCCGGCTGGCCGGGGCCGTGCAGACCGCCGGCCGGCTCTCGCCGCCGAGGTCGATGCAGATGGTGCGGGTGGCGGGATTGATCGCCGACGAGCCGGGCTCGCCGGCGGCGGACGTCAGCAGGGCGGCGACCGATACGGCCAGGACGGTGACAAGGCTGCGCATGGGATGGTCCTCCTGCCCACAGTCTAGCACCCTGATGGCGGCGGGAGCATGGCGCGAAAGCTCACCACCAGTTCGTCGTCGGTCACGACGGCCCCAAGGCGCAGGAGGCGCTCCGGGCTGGCGAACCGCAGGTCGACGTAGTTCCAGGCCACGGTCGCGTCGCGACCTGCCCTGGCCGCGTTGGGGCCTGGAACGATCCGCGAGTGGGCGTGCCGCTCGAGGATGGTCAGGTTCGCCTGCAGCGCGATCTCGTAGAGCGCCGTCGACAGCTGGCAAAGGCCGCCGCCGACCGCCGGCGACAGCGCCCCGCTCTGCAGCATCCGGCCCTCGACGTAGCCCCGCGCCCGCGTCGGTCGCCCGATCTGGCGCCAGAAGCTGAACACCTCGCCGGGAGCCAGCCGCAGCCCGTCGATCGCCGCGCAGGCGACGCGGAGGTTGGCGATCTTCCCGGCCTGATGCTCCGGCCGCCCGCTGTAGTCAGGACTGACCAGCGGGCTGCGGGCTTCGGCGACGGTCGCGGGGAAGTCGACGACAACCCGCCCCAGCCGGGGCGGGGCGGCGACCAGATCGACAAGTCCGCGCCGGGCCTGGAACACCGCCATCTTCGCCGCGAACACGGCCGTCGACAGGACCGTCGGCTCGCGCCAGACGGCGACCTGCATCGGCGCGGCGGCGGGCTCCAGGATCAGACCCCCAGGCTGGCGTAGGTCACCCCGCCGTCGACGGCGATGGTGATGCCGACCGCGTAGTCCCCGGCCCGGGAGGCCAGGTAGAGGGCCACGCCCTGCATGTCCTCGTCCGTGCCGATCCGTCGCGACGGGATGCGCGAGGCGACGGCCTCGGACTGGTCGCGGGCGGTGATGTTCATGTCAGAGGCGAAGGCGCCGGGCGAGATCGCGGTGACCACGATGTTGTCGGCGATCAGCTGGGCGGCCATGCGACGGGTCAGGTGGATCAGCCCCGCCTTGCTGGCCTGGTAGCTGTAGGTCTCCTGCGGATTGGGCCGCATGCCGTCGATCGAGGCGATGTTGATCACCTTGGCCGGCTGCTCATGGCTGGCGCGGGCGCGCAGGGCCGGGGCCAGGGCCTGGGTCAGGAAGAAGGGCGACTTGAGGTTCAGGTCCATGACCTTGTCCCAGCCGTTCTCCGGGAAGGTATCGAACTCGGCCAGCCAGGCGGCCCCGGCGTTGTTGACCAGGATGTCCAGCCCGCTCTCGTGACGGCCGTAGGCCTGCGCCAGCGCCTTGCAGCCCTCGACGGTCGAAACATCCTGCGGCAGCGACACGCAGGTCCCGCCCCCGGCCGACAGCTCGGCCGCCGTGGCGTCGCAGGCCCCGGGCTTGCGCGAGGAGATATAGACCTTCGCCCCGGCGGCGATGAAGCCGGCGGCGATCATCTTGCCGATGCCGCGCGAACCGCCGGTGATCAGCGCCGTGCGGCCCTTCAGCGAGAACAGGTCGGTGCTCATGGTGTGTCTCCCCCTTTTACGTTGCGACGAAACGTAGCGGGGCCTGCACCGAAACCCAACAACTCGCTCAGCAGGCGTTCAGACTTGCTGGTGCAGGATGGGGCGTGAAAGGAACTTTTCGCATGGGCCAAGCCATCACCGAACGCCGCATCATGGGAGTCTGGGTCTTCGACCTCGCCGACGCCGAGGCGGCCCGCACCCTCTATGCCGACCTTCCGGCCCCGCTGAAGGCGGCCACCGAGCTTCGCGTCTGCATGGGCGCTGGCCACCTGCATGCCGCCAGCGATGACGCCGCGGCCTGGCTGCGCGAGCATCTGGCGGCCTGAGCCGCCGTTCACCACGTTCGCAGACGGCCGGTTAAGCGCGCCGTGGCAGGGTGACCCCAGCCACATCCGCGAGGACGCCGCCATGCAGGCCCTGCCCATCGCCGCCGCCGGACTTCTGGACGCCGCCGGCCGTTTCGACGCCAGCGCCCGCCGCACCGCCGCCGCGCCGCTGGACAACCTCGAACGCGAGGTCGTCGCCCGGGTCCAGGCCGCCCAGGACGTGAAGGCCAACGCCGCCGTCATCCGCGCCGCCGACCGCATGACCGGCACGCTGCTGGACATGCTGGCCTGAGCCAGCCCCCGATGCTCCCCTCTGGGGGAGGATCAGTCAGGCCGCGGCCTCTTCCCGGCCCAGCAACCGCTTGATCCACGGCCAGGCCCGAGCCACGGCCGACAGGAAGCCCACGAAGCCGGCGAAGATCTGCATCAGCTGCCAGACCGTTTCGAACAGCGCGCCGCTGAACACCGACTGCACCAGCGGATAGACCAGGTCGCCGACCACGATGCGGAAACGGGCGTAGGCGGCGGAATACTCGATCGAGCGCTCGAACAGCCAGGCCGCCCCGACCGCCGCCAGCACCGGCGACCACAACAAGGGCAGCGCCAGCAGCACGGTCAGCAGCAGCAGCGCCAGCTTGGTCCCCAGGGTCTCCCCCGAGATCAGCGCCAGGGCCAGAAAGACGATCAGGCCCAGCCCGATCACCGTGAAGGCCGCCGGCAGCACCATGTCGGTCAGGTCGATGACGTCCATCCCCGCCAGCCACGGCCCGCCGACCAGGACCGCCGCGCTCAGCGCGAAGGCGATCAGCCAGGCGGCGCCGTACTGGCTGAGCCGGCTCTTGAGCAGTTCCGCGTTGAACATCGATGCCTCCACCCCGGCGGAGCTTAACCATGACGGGGCGGGGGTGCGGAGTCGAGATCGGGGAGAGTTTAAGGCGTCCCCTCCCCTCACGCTGGCGTCTCATACGACTCGATCGTCCTGTCAGGCTGGGGAACCCGGATCCGCACCCGGCCCTCCAGTTCCGCCGCCAGGGCCTCAAGCAGTTCGCGGGTCCCCTCCTCGCGGCCAGCCACCTGGCCTGGATCGTCGAAATAGGCGCCCTGCTCGGTGAAGACGATCCGCGTCCCTTGGCCCTGGGCCCGGAACTCGACCGTCGCCAGCGACGCGGAGATCGGCTTGCCGGCCACGGTCATCTGGTAGGCGAACACCAGCCGTTCGTCCGGCACGACGTCCATGAAGAGGCTGTCGTTGGTGATCACCACGTCCGCGCCCGGCGGGGAGAAGGCGCTCGATTCCGCCGCGCCGACGGCCAGCTCGCCGCCGGTGTGGCGGTGCAGCGTCCAGGCGCCGACCTGGAAGAACCAGCGGCTCCGGGCCTCTTTGTCGGTGAAGGCGTGGAACACACGGGCCGGGGCGGCGTCGTAGACGTGTTCGAGGCAGAAGGTGGCGTGGGTGACACTGGTCATGAGCTTTCCTTCGGGAGGTCGTCGCCTTCGGCCGCCAGCAGGGCGGCGAGGTTGTCGAGGCCGACGCCGGAGCCGGCCTCGCGCTCGGCCGGATCGGCGTGGCCGTCGAGGTAGGCCCCCTGGTCGGTGAACAGCAGGCGCGCGCCCTTCGGGTCGTCGAACACCTGCCAGGTGATGATCGAGGCCGAGACCGGAACGCCGTCGCGGCGCATCGTGTAGGCCAGTACGAACCGCCGGCCCGGGGCGATGTCGAGGTAGGTCCCGTCGAATTCCCAGTGCGGCCCGCCCGGATCGGATCCGCCGGAGATCTCCCGCCCGCCGACGGCGAAGCTCATCTCCTTCATCACCCAGGTCTCGTGGCAGGCCCAGGCGGCCTTGCGGGCCGGATCGGAGAAGGCGGCCCACAACCGGGCCGGCGACGCCTCGAACACCCGCTCGGTGTGGAAGGTGGCGTGGGTGACGGAGCGGGCGGTCACGCCTCGTCCTCCGGCTTCGTCTCGGCCAGATACGTCCCCAGCCGGTCGAGTCCCTGCTCCCAGAAGGTCCGGCGCTGGTGGATCCAGACCTCGGCCTGGGTCAGCACGGAGGTGTCCAGCGAGCAGGTCCGCACCCGGCCGACCTTCGCGCTCTTCACCAGCCCCGACGCCTCCAGCACCGCCAGATGCTGCACCACGGCCGACAGGCTCATCGGCAGGGGCTCGGCCAGGGCGCTGACCGTCGCCGGCCCGCGCGACAGCCGTCCGACCATCTCGCGCCGCGCGCCGTCGGCCAGCGCATGGAACACGGCGTCGAGCCGGGGATCGGGGTTGTGTGTGGGGGATGAATGCTGAAGCATATACTTAAGTATCGCGCCGCCGGAACTGCCGCAAGCGGAAACTGAAGCGAATGCTAAACTGTCAGAGGTTGGGACGGCGGCCGTGGACGGAAGCCGTCCCCCTTGCGCTCGCGCCCGACATCCGGCCTCCTGCGCCCGCCCCTCGGAGTCGCCCATGAAGACGCCCCCCAAGCCGCCGACCTACGCCCCGCCGACGCCGAAGGTGACGCGGATGAAGAAGGCCAAGGTGCTGACCCCGGCCGAGCGGGCGGCGTTCCTGGCCTCGCGGCCGGACCTGAAGGGCGAGTAGTCCGCGGCCGCTACCCCGCCTTCGGCGGCAGGTCGAACAGCGCGCTGAAGCGGTCGAACACCTCGGCCCGCCCGGCGATGATCGCGCCCGGCGGCAGTGTCCCGAAGCCGTAGACGGCGGCGGCCACCTGCGGCGGCGCGGCGGCGATGGCGACATCGGCGTCGTCCGCCTCGCCCCGTTCCGAGGTGAGCGTCCCGTCCGCCACCCGAACCACGAACGACTCCTCGCCGAAGCGGAAGGCCAGCGTCAGGCGAACGCCGTCCGCACGCTCCGGCTTGAACATGGTGCGGAACGACAGCATCAGCGACACCGCGCTCAGCGGCAGGCTGGGGTCATGAACCGGCGAGCGCGCCGCCCAGGCGCCCAGGCCCTTGATGATCGGCTCGGCCTCCCGGCCCCAGTCGGTCAGCTCATAGACCTGGACAGAGGCCGGCGGCGGCAGCCGGCGGCGGCGCAGGACGCCCACCGCCTCCAGCCCCTCCAGCCTCTGGGTCAGCACATTGGCGCTGATGCCCGGCAGGCTGGCGCGCAGGTCGCCGAACCGCCGCGCCCCCAGCATCAGCTCGCGCATGACCAGCAGCGCCCAGCGCTCGCCGATCAGGTCCAGAGCGTGCGCCGTGCCGCAGGCGTCCTCGTAGCGACGCACCTTAGTTATCTTTTCTAACTTCATGCTTGCCTAAGATAACTCGCTGCCGCATGTTGCTCAACAGGGTCCGGGGACCGACAGGGAGAAACGCCATGAGCTATATCGACATGACCGTGATGGCCGTGCCCACCGCGAAGAAGGACGCCTACCTCGCCCATTCCAGGGCGATCGATCCGCTATTCCGCGAGGCCGGCGCCCTGAGCGTCACCGAGGCCTGGGGGACCGATGTGCCGGACGGCAAGGTCACCGACTTCAAGCGCGCAGTGCAGGCGACCGCTGACGAGACCGTGGCGCTCGGCTGGATCGTCTGGCCGGACAAGGCGACGCGCGACGCGGCCTGGGAAAAGCTGATGAAGGACGAGCGGATGATGGCCGCCGAGATGCCGTTCGACGGCAAGCGCATGATCTTCGGCGGGTTTGAGGTGGTGCTGGAGATCTAGGCGCAACACCCTTGAACACCCTCCATGATTGCGCCACGATCATGAGCCATGGGCTGGGACGTCGAGCAGGGGCCGGCATTCGAGCGCTGGCTGGGGCGCCTCCGGGACGTTTCCGCCCGAGCGATCATCGTCCGGAGAATCGCTCGGGTCGCCCGCGGAAACCTCGGCGATGTCAGAGCCGTGGGCGAGGGCGTCAGCGAACTGCGCATCGATCACGGCCCTGGATACCGCGTTTACTTCACCAAGCGGGGTGAGAGGGTGATCGTGCTACTCTGCGGCGGTGACAAGGACTCCCAGGCGCGCGACATCGCCCGAGCGAAGGCCCTGGCGCAGGAGATCTGAGGTGAAGACACGCCCCTTCGATCCGGCGGAGTATCTCGATTGCGAAGAGGCGATCGAGGCCTACCTCGCCGATGCGGAAGCCGACAGCGCAGAGGCGCTGGCCGACGCCAAGGTCGTCGTGGCGCGTGCGCGCCAAAGGAACGAGAGTTCGCAGCCGCTCAGCGGTGTCGGAGAGAAGCCCCCCGAAGTGGGGCCCGCACTAGGCCGCTTTCGCGCGCGACTTCGCGCCGCCCGCCGCTATCGCAACACCTCAACCCTCGAAGAAGGGCGGCTCCTGCGAGGCGTCCTCTGAAGGGCTGCCGGAAGCAGTCTCCGGGATTCCAGGGTCATCGGGCGTCCCGGCAGCGGTCGGAGCAGTAGCGGACCTGGTCCCAGTCCCGCGCCCATTTGCGCCGCCAGCTGAACGGTCGGCGACAGGCCGCGCAGACCTTGTCCGGCAGGCCGGCCTTCGCCGGGGCGCGGCCGAGGTTGACGTGCTTGCGGGTCATGGCGGGGAGATGGCGCGGGTGCGGCGCGGGGCAAGGTCGCCGGAAGGCCTTGCGTGGTTCGCGACGCCGGCCCGAGAGCCGGCTCCTCACCATGACGAAGACGGTTTGCGTCGCACTGAGCTCGTCATCCTGAGGAGCGAGCTCTTCGGCGAAGCGTCGCGAAGGACGCACGACCCGGCAACGAAAAAGGGCGGCTCCTGCGAGCCGCCCTTTCCGTATCTAGCTGTCCAGGAAGCTGCGCAGCTTCCGGCTCCGCGACGGGTGCTTGAGCTTGCGCAGGGCCTTGGCCTCGATCTGGCGGATGCGTTCGCGGGTGACGCTGAACTGCTGGCCGACTTCTTCCAGGGTGTGGTCGGTGTTCATGCCGATGCCGAAGCGCATGCGCAGGACGCGCTCCTCGCGCGGCGTCAGCGACGCCAGCACGCGGGTCGTGGTTTCGCGCAGGTTGGACTGGATCGCCGCGTCGATGGGCAGGATGGCGTTCTTGTCCTCGATGAAGTCGCCCAGGTGGCTGTCTTCCTCGTCGCCGATCGGCGTCTCGAGGCTGATCGGCTCCTTGGCGATCTTCAGGACCTTGCGGACCTTTTCCAGCGGCATGGCCAGCTTTTCGGACAGCTCTTCCGGGTCGGCTCGCGGCCGATCTCGTGGAGCATCTGACGCGAGGTCCGCACGATCTTGTTGATCGTCTCGATCATGTGGACCGGGATGCGGATGGTCCGCGCCTGGTCGGCGATCGAGCGGGTGATGGCCTGGCGGATCCACCAGGTGGCGTAGGTCGAGAACTTGTAGCCGCGGCGGTACTCGAACTTGTCGACCGCCTTCATCAGGCCGATGTTGCCCTCCTGGATCAGGTCCAGGAACTGCAGGCCGCGGTTGGTGTACTTCTTGGCGATGGAGATCACGAGGCGCAGGTTGGCCTCGACCATTTCCTTCTTGGCCTGACGGGCCTCGCGCTCGCCCTTCTGCACGGTCTGGACGATGCGGCGGTAGTCGTCGATCGGCACGCCGGTCTCGGTGGCCAGGGCGGCGACTTCCTGGCGGATGTCGCGGATCGAGCTGTCGTCGTTCTCGCTGAACTTGGTCCAGCGCACGCCCAGCGCCTTGACCTTCTCCGACCAGTTGGGATCGAGCTCGGAGCCGAAGTAGGCCTTGAGGAACTCGGTGCGGCTGATGCCGTAGCTGTCGGCCAGGCGCAGCAGCCGGCCTTCCAGCGCGATCAGGCGGCGGTTGATGGCGTAGAGCTGGTCGACCAGCGCCTCGATGCGGTTGTTGTTCAGCTTCAGCGTCTTCAGCCGGGTGACGATGGCGCCGGAGGCGGCCGTGTAGGCCTTGCGGTCCTCGTCCTTCAGGTCGCCGCCCTTCAGACGGCGCTCGACCAGCTTTTCCTGCAGGCGGCGGAAGGCGTCGAACTCGGCGGCGATGGCGTCCAGCGTCTCCATGACGCTTTCGCGCAGCTCGCCTTCCATGGCGCTGACCGTCGGGCCGGCGCCGTCGTCGAAGTCGTCGTCGTCCTCTTCGCCCTCGGGCTTTTCCTCGCCCTCGACCGCTTCCTTCGGCTCGGCCGGCTCGGCGTCCTCGCTCGGCACGACCGGCGGAGCGGCCGGGAACATGACGCCGTAGGTGCCTTCCAGGTCGATGACCTCGCGCAGCAGGATGCGGCCGGTGCCCAGCTCCTCGCGCCAGACCATGATGGCTTCGAAGGTCAGGGCGCTTTCGCACAGCCCCCGGATCATGGTGTCGCGGCCGGCCTCGATGCGCTTGGCGATGGCGATCTCGCCCTCGCGGCTCAGCAGCTCGACGCTGCCCATCTCGCGCAGGTACATGCGGACGGGGTCGTCGGTGCGGTCGTAGGTGGACTTGGTCTCCGCCTCGGTGACGATGGCGGTCTCTTCGCGGTTGGCGACCTCGCCGCCCTCGCCCTCGACCGCGTCCTCCTCGGCCTCGACGACGTTGACGCCCATCTCGCTGAGCATGGCCAGCGTGTCCTCGATGGCCTCGGAGGTCACTTCCTCCGACGGCAGGACCTTGTTCAGCTCGTCCATCGTGACGTAGCCGCGGGCCTTGGCCTGCTTGATGAACTTCTTGACCCCGGCGTCGGTGAGGTCGAGGAGCGGGCCGTCCTTCTCCGGAGCTTCGGGGGCTTCGGCCTGCTCGTTGGTCGTCGTGCTCATTGCGTTCTCCGGCGAACCGCCTCTGGGAAGGTGGAACGCTTCAAAATTCTTTTCGGACGCTGACGCGCCTTAGGGAGAGGTTTCGCCGTCCGTCCACAGGCTTCCCGAGCGGATCGCGCGCCTCAGCGTGTCCCGTTCGGCCTTCAGGCGCTCCAGCGCCGCCATGTCTGAACGGCCCCCAAGGCTAGCCTTGGCGGACGTAAGGGCGGTCTCAAGCGCAGCCAATCGGTTCAGGGCCTCAAAAGCTAGCGTCCACTGGGACCTGGCGGCGGCGAGGGTGACATCCTGTTTCAGGAAGGGCGCGCCTGCCATTGCAGCGGCCCGGTCGATGTCAGTCAGCAGCCCGGCAAATCCACGTTCCCGCAGATGGCGTGCGAGAGACGCAGAGTCAAGGTGATCGGCGTCAAGTCGCAACCGAATGAACTCCCTCGCCAATTCGGAAAGGGCCGGATCACCGAACCCGGAGCGCTCCAGCTGTTCGAAATGCTCGTCGAGCCGGTGGGGGTCCTCCAGCGCCGCCTTGGCCAGCGCCGCCGCCATCGGATCGAGCGAAACGGCCAGCTTGCGCGCCGCCGCCTTGCCCTCGGGCGTGGGGAAGGCGTCGAAGTGCAGCACCTCGCCGCGGCGGCCCCGGGCGCGGGGGGTGAACGGCGCCCGCGGCGCGCCCTGGCCGCCGGCCGCGGGCCGCGCGAACAGGGTGTCGAGCCGGCCCAGCAGCTCCTCGCGATAGGCCTGGGCCAGGTCCTTGTCGGCGATGCTGGCCGCCCGCTCGCGCAGCCGGGCCTTCAGCCCCGCCTTGCGTTCCGGTGTTTCGAGCGGCTCCTGATCACGCTCGCGGACGAACAGGGCGTCGACGAAGGGGGTGGTCTCGGCCAGCTGGGCCTTCAGCGCGCCCGGCCCCTGCTCGCGCAGCACGTCGTCGGGATCCTTGCCGCCGGTGACGATGGCGAACCGGAAGCTCTTGCCGGGCTTGAGCAGCGGCAGGGCGCGATCGATGGCGCGGCTGGCGGCGCGCATGCCCGCCCCGTCGCCGTCGAAGCACAGGGTCGGCTCCGGGTGCAGGCGCCAGAGCACCTCCATCTGGTCCTCGGTCAGGGCGGTGCCCAGCGGGGCGACGGCGGCGATCCCGGCGCGCTGGCAGGCGATGGCGTCCATGTAACCCTCGACCACGACCAGGGCCGTGTCGTCCCCGCCGGCATGCAGCAGCTTGCGCGCCTCGGGCAGGCCGTAGAGCAGCCGGCCCTTGGAGAACAGGCTGGTCTCGGGGCCGTTCAGGTACTTGGCGCGGGCCTCTGGATCCATGGCCCGGCCGCCGAAGCTGACGATCCGGCCGCGGGCGTCGGCTATCGGGAAGATGATGCGGTCGCGGAAGCGGTCGTAGGGCGCGGCCCCGCCCTCCTCCGGCGCGATCAGCAGGCCGGCGTCGATCAGCTCGGCCGGCCGCGCGCCCTTGGCGATCAGATAGTCCTTCAGCGCGGTCCGCGACGCCGGCGAGAAGCCGATACGGAAGCGCTTCCACTCCGTCTCCGGCAGGCCCCGGCGCAGCAGATAGTCGCGCGCCGCCTTGCCGGACGGCCTGTGCAGCTCGCCCTCGAACCACTGCGCGGCCAGCTCGACCCAGTCGGCCAGGCCCTGGCGCTTCTTCTCCTGCTCGGCGGCCTGGGGGTCGGGGGCCGGCATCGGCATCCCGGCTTCGCCCGCCAGCCGCTCGACCGCCTCCATGAAGGTCAGCCGCTCGGTCTCCTGCAGGAAGCTGATCAGGTCGCCGTGCTTGCCGCTGGAGAAGTCGTGGAAGAAGCCCTTGTCGTCGTTGACGAAGAAGCTGGGCGACCGCTCCTTGGTGAACGGCGACAGGCCGACGAACTCGCGCCCCTGGCGCTTGAGCTTCACGGTCTTGCCGATCACGTCCGACAGCCGGACGCGCGACTTGATCTCCTCCAGGAAGCGGTCGTCGAAGCGCATGGGCTGTCATAGCGCGGCTGGGGGCAGACTTGCCAGCGCGGCGAAGCTTGCTCGAAGCGACTCGACATAATAACTTTGTTCTGCAAAGTTATTATGTGACGATATCGGAGGGAACCATGACCGACACGGACTTGAGCGCCCTGCGCGACGACATCTCCTTCCTCAAGCGGCTGTCGTCGGACCGCTCGGCGCGGCCCGCTCCGGCGCTTTGGCTGATGGCGGTCTTCGGTGGCGCCTTCGGGCTGAGCGGGCTGACCGGCTACGGGATGCTCAGCGTGGCCTGGGCGACGCGGGACCTGACGCTGATCCGTCTGGCCGCCGCTCCATTCTATCTTGGCGCCCTGATCTTCCTGGGCGCGCTGATCTGGTTTGGCTGGGTCACACTAAGGGGTCGCAAGCGCCCCGCACCGCTGAGCCGCGCAGCCAAGGCAGCCTGGACGGCGGCCCTGCTGGGTCTGGTTGTGGTCTGGTCCTGCTTCAAGATCTTCGCGATGGACGCGCGTCATCTGCCCTATTCGACCGGTTACATCGAGCACCTGTTCCCGGCGATTCTGCTGACGCTGTGGGGCGCGGCCTGGTGGGTGGCGGGCTTCACTGGCGAGCGGCGCTGGGCGCGGCTGATCGGCCCGGCCAGCTTCGCGGCGGCGGTGGCGGCGGCCTGGCAGGCCAACACGGTGCACATCCTGCTGATTGGCGGCTTGAGCCTGCTGCTGTTGATGGCCGCTCCCGCAATCGCCCTGCTGCGCGAACCGGCGAAGCGGTGACCATACTGTTCGCCCCCGGCGCGGACCCGGTCCTTCGGGGGCGCCTGAGGCTGGGTGCGGTCGCTTGGCTGGCCAGCCGCGGCGCCACCGCCTTCGCCGATCTCGCCGACGGGCTGGAGACCGCCAACGCCGTGCTGTCCGTCCAGCTGCGCCAGCTGGAGGAAGCCGGCTACGTGCACCTCGACCGTGGCTTCGTCGGGCGCAAGCCGCGCACGACGGTAACGCTCACCCGAGCCGGGCGGACGGCCTATGAACGTTATCTGGACCGCCTGCTGAGACTCGTGTCCGAAGGACGAAGCGCATGACCTCGGCGGTCCCCAGCTGGCTGGTCGAGGGCGCCGATGGCGAGATCCCCCGCCATTCCGCTCAACCCCTCACATGCCCCAGCTTGTCCGGGTTGCGCATGATGTAGATCGCGCTCAGCAGGCCGTCGGCGTCAGCCTCGAAGGCGATGGTCTGCAGGCCGTCGGCCAGGTCCATGATCACGCCGGGCGCGCCGTTGATCGTCGCCGGGCGCATGGCCATGGCCTTCGCGAAGCTGCCGCGTGAGGACAGGCCGTTGAGCAGCAGCATGACGTCGTCGCGGCCGACCATCGGCCGCAGCGCGGCGGGCCGCTTGCCGCCGCCGTCGGAGATCAGCACCGCGTCCTGGGCCAGCAGGCCGGCGAGGGCCGACATGTCGTTGGCGGCGGCGGCCCGCATGAAGGCGGCGGCCAGCTGCAGCGTCTTCTCCGGCGACACCGAAAAGCGCGGGCGGGCGTCGCGGACGTGGGCGCGGGCCCGGCTGGCCAGCTGGCGCACCGCCGCCTCGCCCCGGCCGAGCGCCCGGCCGATCTCGGCGTAATCCTGGTCGAAGACGTCGTGCAGCAGGAACACCGCCCGCTCCAGCGGCGACAGCCGCTCCAGCGCCAGCAGGAAGGCGACGGAGACATCCTCCGCCCGCTCGACCGGGTCGTCGGCGATCTCCTCGATCAGCGGCTCGGGCAGCCAGGGGCCGACGTAGGTCTCGCGGCGGGCGCGGGCCGACTTCATGCGGTCCAGGCACAGGCGGGTGACGGTCTGGACCAGCCAGGCCTGGGGATTCTCCGCCGCCGCGCCAGCCTTGTGCCAGCGCAGCCAGGCGTCCTGCACCGCGTCCTCCGCCTCGGCCACCGAGCCCAGCATGCGATAGGCCAGCCGCTTGAGGCGCGGACGCTCGGCTTCGAAGACCTCGACGGCGGCGATCATACCGTGACGGGCTCCGAGAAGCGGAAGGGCGCGGCGACGCCGGCCACCACCACCCGGGTGCAGGCCCGACCGTGGCCCAGCGCGTACTTCACCGTCGGGTACATCTGGCCGGTCGTCAGGGCGAGGGACAGATCGACGACAGCCCCCTCGCCCCAGCGGCGGGCGATCTCCGCCCGGCATTCGTCGGCGTCCAGCAGGTTGCGATCGATGACGGCCACCGCGAAATCATAGGCCAGCGCCGCCGCCTCGCCCATGGCCGTGCGGTCGCCGGCCAGGATGCCGCGCAGGCGCCACGCCCCTGGCGGTGGCGATATCGACGCTGATCTGGGTGCAGGGTCCGCAGTCGCCCGACAGGGTTCCCACCAAGCCGGCGGCGACCAGCGCCTCGGCCGGCGCGGCCTTGCCGTGGCCGAGCGAGGCGACCAGCCCGAAGCGGATGAAGGTCCACGGCCCGCCCTTGTCGAGCAGATCGCGCATGTAGTCGGCGCCGTAGTTCCAGGTCTTCTCGAAGCCGGCGATCTGGCGACGGAGCAGGGCTTTCAGCATGTCAGACCTCCTTTAGGGGACGTGCGGCCCAGACGATCCAGGCCGTGATCAAGGCGGGCAGGAAGACGCCGGGAAAGTCCCGGACCAGGTCGCGCCAGGCGCTGCCCCCGCAGCTGGCGTCCCCGACGTGGATGGCGGCGTGCAGGCAAAGAAACGCGGCGGCGCAGACCAGCGCCGGCCAGCCCTGCCGCGGCCGCGCGGCGAACCAGACCAGGCCCAGGGCCACGACCAGGTAGGCCATGCCGATGTCGCGCACGAAGTGGGGGTTGAACGGCCCGGTCAGCGGCACGCCCGGCACGGCGTCGTACCAGGCCAGCGGCCGCGCCAGCTGGATGAGCGCGTTGACCGCCAACCCTCCGCCCAGCAGCGCCGCGATCCATCGATAGATCATGGGGATGTCTCCTTGTTCGTGATGGGGAGACGAGGGACGCGGGGGTGTGTGACATGTCCCCCTTACCTCTGGATGGGGGAAGCGCTTAAGTGGGCCCATGCAGCTCACCCTCCCCGCCGCGCTCTACCGCGACCCCGCCGTGTTCCAGCGCGAACGCGCGGGCGTCTTCGCGGCCGGCTGGCAGTTCCTCGGCCATGAGACCGAGGCGGCCGGCGAAGGCGACTATCTGGCGGGCGACATCGCCGGCTGGCCTGTGCTGGCGGTGCGCGGCAAGGACGGCGTGCTGCGCGGGTTCCACAACGTCTGCCGCCACCGGGCCGGGCCGCTGGTCGAGGCCGGCAAGGGCAGCTGCGCCGGCGAGTTGACCTGCCGCTACCACGGCTGGCGCTACGCGCTGGACGGCCGGCTGCGCAGCGCGGTCGACTTCGGCGCCGCCGAGGGGTTCGACCCGCGCGACTTCGGCCTGTATCCAGTGCGGCTGGCGGTCTGGCGCGGCTTCGTGTTCGTCAACATCGACGGCCAGGCCGGGCCGCTGGAGGATCTGGTCGCGCCGCTGGGCCGGCTGATGGACGAGCGCGGGGTCACCGTCGGCCCGGCGACGCTGCGCCGCAGCCACGACCTGGCCTGCAACTGGAAGACCTATGTCGAGAACTACCTGGAGGGCTACCACATCGACGTGGTGCATCCCGGTCTGGCCGCCGAGGTTGATACGGCGTCGTATAATGTCCGGATGGACGGCGCCGTGGCGGTGCATGAGGTTACGACCACCAGCGGCGTCAACGACGGCCTGTGGGCCTGGCTGTGGCCGAACCTGGCGTTCAACGTCTACCGCTACGGCCTGATGGTCGAGCACATGCAGCCGGTCGGCCACGGCCGCACGCGGCTGGACTACCTCTACTTCTACGACCCGGCGACCGCCGACATGGACGCCGTGCTGGCCGCCTCCGACGCGCTGACCTTCGAGGACAAGGTGATCTGCGAGGCGGTGCAGAAGAACCTCGACGCCGGGATCTACGACCAGGGCGTGCTGTCGCCGAAGCACGAGGTCGGGGTGGGCTGGTTCCAGAATCGGGTGGCGGAGGCATTGGCGTAGACCCTCCAATCTTCGTCATGGCCCGACTTGTTCGGGCCACCCATGCGTGGTGAGCGCGAAGGCTGGCACGCGGCCCATCAGCCGTAAGCTCCGTTTGATCGACCGTGTTCATAGGTGGCCCGAACAAGTCGGGCCATGACGGATGGGGGGCGGACGGAAGCAGTCCCCAAGTTGACTCCACTCGCAAATCCGCCACCCACTGTTCGCCGAACGCGGGGGCGGGCGGTTGAGCAACGAACGGGGCGTAGGCCCGCTGGCGGCGACGGTGCTGGTGGCGGGCAATATGATCGGGTCGGGCGTCTTCATGCTGCCGGCCTCGCTGGCCGCGACAGGCTCCTCGACGATCCTGTCCTGGATCGTCAGCTCGGCGGGCGCCCTGGCGCTGGCCGGCGTCTTCGCGGCGCTGGCGACGATCCGGCCGACACAGGACGCCATCGTCGACTATCCGGCGCGGGGCCTGCATCCCTTCTTCGGCTTCGCCAACTGGTGGCTCTATCTGCTGGCCTGCTGGATCGGGGTGCCGGCGGTGGCGCTGGCGGCGACCGGCTACCTCGCCTACTTCCTGCCGGCCCTGGCCGAGCCGGTCGCCGGCGCCTGGACGACGATCGCGATCGTGTGGCTGCTGACCGTGGCCAACATCTTCGGCGCGAAGCTGGTCACCCGGCTTGGCGGCCTGACCTTGCTGATCGGCCTGGCGCCGATCGCCGTGGCGACCGCTCTGGGTCTGCTGGCCTTCGACAGCGACATCTTCGCGGCCGGCTGGAACGTCAGCGGCAAACCGCTGTCCGTCGCCGTCGGACAATCGCTGGCCCCGATCTTCTGGGCTTTCCTGGGCATCGAGAGCGCCAGCTTCGCCGCCGCCGTGGTCCGCGATCCGGAAAAGAACGTCGCGCGAGCCTCGCTGGGCGGCGTGGCGCTGGCCGCCGTGATCTACATCGGGGCCTCCGTGGCGCTGCTGGGCTCGATCCCGACCGAGACGCTGGCGAAATCCACCGCGCCCTTCGCCGACGCCATCCGCATCCTGTGGGGCCCCGCCGCGGCCAGCGTGATCGCGGTCTGCGCGCTGCTCAAGACCCTGGGCACCGTCGGCGGCTGGATGCTGGTCACGGCCGAGGTCTCGCGCAGCGGCGCGGCGGCGGGCTACCTGCCGGGCATCCTGTCGCAGGGCGACGCCACCCGGGCGCCGATCCGCGACCTGCTGCTGGCGGCGGTCCTGATGTCGGGCGTGCTGCTGGCCAGCATCTCGCCGACGCTGGGCAAGCAGTTCGGCGTGTTGATCAACATCACGGTCAACTTCTCGATGATCATCTATGCTCTCTGCGCACTGTCGCTGGTCCGCATCGCCAGGGCGGTCGAGGACGGCGCCAGGCGCTGGATGCTGCGGCTGCTCGGCCTCGGCGCGGCGGCCTTCTCGATCGCCGTCATCGCGCTGTCGGATCCGCTGATGCTGCCGCCGACGCTGTGGTTCATCGCCGCGACCGTGCCGCTGTACGGGCTGGTGCTGCTGGCGCGGCGGGGGAAGCGTTAGGGCTTTGCGTGGTTCGCGACGCTCGCTGAAGAGCTCGCTCCTCACCATGACGAAGGTGGGTAGCGCTTCACAAACTTCGTCATCCTGAGGAGCCCGAAGGGCGTCGCGAAGGACGCAAGGCCTACCAGCCCCAGTCCTTCGCGCTCGCCCGGCAGCCGCCGTCGGGCCAGCCCTTCCACGCCCGGCCGCGCACGAAACGCCCCGTCGCCTGCCCCGTCGGCTGGCCGTTCTTCAGCGCCACGCCGCCGTTGACCAGCACCCAGCTGACGCCGGTCGCGAACTGTTTGGGGCTCTGGTAGGTGGCCGGGTCGCTGACGCTGGCCGGATCGAAGATGACCACGTCGGCGTAGTAGCCGGGCTTCAGCGTCCCCCGCTCGCGCAGGCCCAGGTTATGGGCCGGCAGGCTGGTCATCCGGCGGATGGCCTCGGGCAGGGTGACGACCTTCTCCTCGCGCACATACTTGCCGAGCAGCCGGGCGAAGTTGCCGTAGGCGCGCGGATGGGTGCTGGACTGCAGGAACACGCCCTCGGGCGCCTGGGCGCCGGCGTCGGAGCCGAAGCTCATCCACGGCAGCGCGACCTGCCTGCGGACGTTGTCTTCGCTCATCAGGAAATAGACCACCTGCACCCGGCTGCCGTCCTCGATGACCAGGTCGATGGCCGCGTCCTCGGGGCTCACCTTCCGCTCGGCGGCCACCTGGGCCAGGGTCTTGCCGGTCAGGGGCTTGAGCCTGGGATTCTGGAAGCCGACCAGCAGCGTCCCCTCGGCGCCGGCGAAGCGGTAGAGGTTCTCGAACACCGGGCTGTCGGTGCGCATCTCGGCGATGACCTCGCGGCGGATCTGCGGGTCCTTCAGCCGCTTGATCCAGGCCTCCCGGCCGCCGGCCTGCACCCAGGGCGGCATGGCGGCGTCCAGGCCGGTCGAGCCGGCGGTGTAGGTGTACATGTTGGCGGTGATGCGCTGGCCGCTCGCCCGGGCCGCCTCGATTTTCGCGATGGCCGCGTCGAGCTTGCTCCAGTTCTGCTTGCCCGCCGCCTTCAGGTGCCAGATCTCGGCCGGGGCGCCGGACTGGCGGGAGATGTCGATCAGCTCGTCGATGGCCTCCAGCAGCCGGTTGCCCTCGCTGCGCATGTGGCTGACGTAGATCCCGCCGCAGCGGCCGGCCTCGGTCGCCAGGGCGGTCAGCTCGCGCGTCTCGGCGTAGCTGCCCGGCGCATAGATCAGCGAGGAGCCGACGCCCAGCGCCCCCTCCTCCATGGCCTGGACGACCAGGGCCCGCATGCGCTGCAGCTGCGCCTCGCCCGGCTGGTCGTCGCCCTCGCCCAGGACGTTGGTGCGGACGGTCTCGGCCCCGACGAAGGAGGCGACGTTGGGGCTGATCCCCTCCTTCTCGAGGTAGGCCAGGTATTCGCCCAGCGTCGTCCAGGCGATGTCGTACTTGATGTCGCCCTGCCGCTGGCGCTCCAGCCGCTTCATCTCGGCGTTCCAGGGTCCCATGGAGGAGCCCTCGCCCATCACCTCGAGCGTCACGCCCTGCTTGAGGTCCGAGAGGCCCCGGCCGTCGGCGATCAGGCTGTCGGTGGCCCAGCTGAGCATGTTGATGAAGCCGGGGGCCACGGCCTGGCCCTTCGCGTCGATCTCGGTCAGACGCGGCCCCTTCACCTTCGCGCCCATGGCCACGATGCGGTCGCCGCGAATGGCCACCTCGCCCCTGTAGGGCGCGCCGCCGGTCCCGTCGTGGATCAGGCCGTTGCGGATGACGATGTCGAACGGCGCACCCTTGGCCGCCTGGCCCGGGAGGCTCGGCAGCTCCGGCATGGCGGTGCAGGAGAGGAGCAGGAAGGTCGCGGCCAGGGCGAGAAGGTTGCGCATGCGGACTCCTTGCGTGGTTCGCGACGCTCGCCCGATGGCTCGCTCCTCACCATGACGAAGCTTAGTGCAGGCCGCCCGCTTTCGTCATCCTGAGGAGCGGCGAAGCCGCGTCGCGAAGGACGCAATGTAATCAGGGCAAACTTGCGACGCTCGGGGACAGCTACCGTCTATCGACGGAAGCAGTCCCCACCGACGCCACCCACGCCGGCAGCTCGGCGATCGAGGCCAGCTCGACGTAGCGGTCGTGGGCCTCCGGCGCCTCGGCCGCCTCGTGGGCCCAGACCAGCGGATAGGGGATCAGCGCGCCCCAGGCGCCGGCCTCCAGCGCGGGCAGGATGTCCGAGCGCATGGAGTTTCCGGCCATCACCGCCTGCTCCGGACCGGTTCCGTGACGGGCGAACACGCGGCGATAGGTGTCGGCGTCCTTCTCGCTGACGATCTCCACCGCCGCGAACAGGTCGCCCAGGCCGCTGGCCGCCAGCTTCTGCTCCTGGTGCAGCAGGTCGCCCTTGGTGATCAGCACCAGCCGGTAGCGCTCCGACAGCTGGTGCAGCGCAAGATCGACACCCGGCAGCGGCTCGACCGGCTCGGTCAGCATCTCGCGCCCGGCGGCGAGGATCTGCTTGATGACGCCGATCGACACCTTGTCGGCCGTCAGCTCCATCGCCGTCTCGATCATCGACAGGGTGAAGCCCTTCACCCCGTAGCCGTAGAGCCGCAGGTTGCGCTTCTCGGTCTCGGCCAGCCGGGCCTCCAGCATCGCCTCGTCGGCGTAGGGCGCGAGCAGGTCGACGAACCGCCGGTGGGTCAGGCGGAACAGCGTCTCGTTGTGCCAGAGCGTGTCATCGGCATCGAGGCCGACCGTGGTGATGGTCATGGGCGGGGGATAGCGAGGGAACGGGCGGAAGTGAAGCGGTGCGTCCTTCGCGACGCTCGCGGAACGCTCGCTCCTCAGGATGACGAAGGTGGGTGGGCTTCAACAAACGCTCGTCATGCTGAGGAGCGCGAAGCGCGTCGCGAAGCACGCAAGGCGGCTCAACCCGTCACCCACACGCCCCATGGGCCTTAACCACCCGCTCCGCGCTGCCCGGGAACTTCGTCAGCAGCGCCGTCGGCCGCACCGGCCGGGCCACGAGCCCCCCGCCGCAGTTGGGGCAGACGCCGGCGAAGCGCCCCTCCGCGCAGGCCGCGCAGAAGGTGCATTCGAAGGTGCAGATCATCGCGCCGGGGGCGTCCGGGGCGAGGTCGGCGTCACAGCATTCGCAGTTGGGGCGCAGCTGGAGCATCGGCGTCTCTCTGTCAGGGCTCGGAGGAAACGGGCGGCGCCAGGGTCACCATGACAGCCCTGGCGACGGTCTTGGCGGCCGCGTCGCCGCCCATGCTGTCGGCGGCGTTGGCCACGACCAGCACGCCGTTGTCGCCGGTCGGGAACAGCGCCACGAAGGCGAACCAGTTGCCGTCCGATCCGCTGTGGGTCAGCACCGGTCCCATGACGCCGGCCATCCGGGGCGCGACGCCCCAGCCCAGGGCGAAGATGGTCTCGCCCTGCGGCGCGTGCAGCCGGCGATAGCTCTCGGCCTTGAGCAGCTTGCCGCTGCCCTCCTCGCCCTTGAGCTGGTCGATGCAGAAGCGGGCCCAGTCGGCGAGGCTCATCCGCACCCCGCCGGCGGGCAGCAGGAACGCGGTGTTGGCGTCGAACGGCCGGTCGGCGACGCGGCCGTCGACATGGCCCCAAGGCTCGCCCGCGCCCGGCGTCTGGCCGAAGACGGCGCTGGTCATGCCGAGCGGGCCAAAGACCTCCTCCTGCATCAGCTGCTCATAGGGCTTGCCCGTCGCCCGCTCGGCGATGGCGGCGGCCAGCAGCGGACCGGTGTTGGAATAGCTGGGCTCGCCCCGCGCCGGACCGACCGGCGCCTCCGACAACGCCCGCTCGAGATAGGCGAGGCGCTGGGCCGGCAGCGGCCGGCCGTCCTTGTAGAAGGCCTGGTAGAAGGCCTCGTCGCTCACGTTCTCCGGCAGGCCCGCCCGGTGCGAAAACAGGTCGATCAGCGTCACGTCGCGATACTCGGGCCGCATGCCCGCGGCCAGGTCCGGCATCATCTCCGACAGCGGCGCGTCCCAGCGCAGCAGGCCGCGCTCGACCAGCCGGGCGACCATCGTCGCGGTCATCGCCTTGCCGTCGGAGCCGAGGTTCCAGCGATCACTGAGCGTCACCGGCTCTGCCTTGCCCAGCACCCGTACGCCGCGCACGGCCTGGTCGGCGACGACGCCGTCGCGAATGACCAGCACGCCGACAGCCGGGACCGTCTGGCCCTCCATCGCCTGCGCCAGCACGGCCGGCAGATCGGGCTCCGCGGCGAAGGCCGGCGGCGCGGCGAGCAGGAAGAGAACCAGACCGACGACGAGACGTTTCATTCGAGGCTCCAAAGGCGTAGGCAAGCCATGGGCCGCCGACCGGTCGCCAGCAAGTGAACCTTGGTTCATGCGCGGCTGCGGGTGAACCGCGATGGCGCCTCTCCCGGCCGTATTAAAGTTTGACCGGGCGGGGCCGAGTCACTACCAACGCGCCCGTTTGTCCAGCAGCTAGGAGCACATCAATGGCGAGCAAGGTTCTTCCTGGCGCCACGGGCGTTCTCGCGCTCGCCGACGGCACGGTGCTGCAGGGCATCGGGGTCGGGGCGGTCGGCGAGGCGGTCGGCGAGGTGTGCTTCAACACCGCCATGACGGGCTATCAGGAGATCCTGACCGACCCGTCCTACATGGCGCAGATCGTCGCCTTCACCTTTCCGCACATCGGCAATGTCGGAACCAACGTCGAGGATCTGGAGCAGATCAGCGGCGGGTCGGCGACCTCGGCCCGCGGCGCGATCTTCCGCGACGCCCCGACCGACCCGGCCAACTATCGTTCCGACAGCCCGCTGAACACCTGGATGGAGCGCCGCGGCGTCATCGGCCTGGCCGGGGTCGACACCCGCGCCCTGACCCGGGTGATCCGCGAGAAGGGCATGCCCCACGCCGTCATCGCCCACAGCCCGACCGGCGAGTTCGACCTCGACGCCCTGGTCGCGAAGGCGAAGGGCTGGGCGGGCCTGGTCGGTCTGGACCTCGCCAAGGACGCCACCACCCGCCAGAGCTTCGTCTGGGACGAGCAGCTGTGGGAGTGGAACGAGGGCTACGGCAAGCTGGAGACGCCGAAGTACGAGGTCGTGGTCGTCGACTACGGGGTCAAGCGCAACATCCTGCGCTCGCTGGCCTCGATCGGCGCCCGCGCCACGGTGGTTCCCGCCGATACGAAGGCCGAGGACATCCTGGCCCGCAAGCCGGACGGGGTGCTGCTGTCCAACGGTCCGGGCGACCCGGCCGCGACGGGTGAGTACTCAGTCCCCGAGATTCGCAAGCTGGTCGACAGCGGCGTGCCGGTGTTCGGCATCTGCCTGGGCCACCAGATGCTGGCCCTCGCGCTTGGGGCAAAGACCGTGAAGATGGATCAGGGCCACCACGGCGCGAACCATCCGGTGAAGGACCTGACCACCGGCAAGGTCGAGATCGTGTCGATGAACCACGGCTTCACCGTCGACCGCGCCACCCTGCCCGAGCCGGTGCGCGAGACCCACGTCAGCCTGTTCGACGGCACCAACGCCGGCCTGGAGCTGGCCGGCAAGCCGGTGTTCAGCGTCCAGCACCACCCGGAAGCCTCGCCCGGCCCGACCGACAGCCTCTACATCTTCGAGCGCTTCGCCGGCCTGATGGACAAGGCGAAGGGGTAGGCTCCGTCGGGGACATGTACCGTCTTCGGTACGTGTCCCCTACCGCTTGCTGAAGCGGATGGGGACACGCACTGAAGTGCATGTCCCCAATCCCCGCGCAGCCCCCCTCCTACTGCCGGCCTTCCAGCAGCTGGACCGTGAACGGCCCGCTGGTCCAGCTGTCGCCGACGTTGTGGGCGGACACCGGCGTGCAGATCGTCGCCGGGTAGCCCGGGGGCGGGGCGCTGGTGAAGGTCAGGCAGACCTGCGAGCCCTTCAGCTGCCAGGCGCCCGCCAGTTCCTGGTCATTGGCCAGGCCGGTGAAGGTGTGGTCGGCCTCGTAGTAGATCTTCGAGGACATGCCGCTGGCGTCGGTGGTGACGGTGGTGTTGCCGATGCGCGAGGCCATGACCTCCTCGCCGGCGAAGGCGGCCGTGGCCGAAAGCAGAAGCGCCGCCGCGGCGGCCAGAACGATACGCATGACATCCTCCCCTGTGTTGCCTTTGGGGAACCGTAGACCTCACTCTGCTCAGCAACAACGGCCTTGATACTGTCCAGCCGGACGTCGCCGGGTCGATGGACGGGGGCGGAGGCGCAGGGACAGCGACGCTTCGCCAAGCCGTCCCGGCCTCACCCGAACAGCCGCTTGAGACCACGCTCATCCAGCGCCACGTCGGCGATGGTGTAGCGGTCGAGCACCGCCAGATAGGCGTCCAGCGCCTCACCCAGGCCGCGCTCCAGACTACAGGCTCCGATCAGCGGACAGGTGTTGCGCTCGGGGTCGAAGCACTCGACCTGGGCCAGGCTGTCCTCGGTCTGGCGCACCACGGTCCCGACACGGATATCGCCCGGCGCCCTGGCCAGCTTCACCCCGCCGCCCCGGCCGCGTGTGGCGGTCAGATAGCCCAGCGCGCCCAGCCGCTGCAGCACCTTGGACAGATGGTTGCGGGAGATGCCGTAGCTGTCGGCGATGCCCTGGGCGGTGCCGCCGGCGTCACCCGCTGCCGCCAGGTACAGCAGCGCGCGCAGCGCATAGTCCGTGTGCAGGGTCAGACGCATACTGGACACCAAACATCGTTCGTCGGATTGCAGAGATTTAATTGGTATGTCAGATGCCGATTTGTAAAGACGCATCTTAGATACCAATTTTAAGGACCCGGGTATGACGACCCTCTACGAACGCATCGGCGGCGCTCCGGCGGTGAAGGCCGCGGTGGACATCTTCTACGGCAAGGTGCTGGCCGACGACCGCATCGCCCACTTCTTCGAGGGCGTGGACATGGCGGGCCAGTCCGCCAAGCAGCGGGCCTTCCTGATCATGGCCTTCGGCGGTCCCAACGCCTACACGGGCGCCGACATGCGCCGCGGTCACGCCAAGCTGGTCGAGCGCGGCCTCAACGACAGCCACTTCGACGCCGTGGTCGAAAACCTGGCCGCCACCCTGACCGAGCTGGGCGTCCCCTCCGGCGACATCGCCGAAGTGGCCGCCATCGCCGAGTTGGTGCGCGACGACGTGCTGGGCCGTGAGATGGTCGCGGCCTGACGCCACCCTTCCGGAAATGCTGTCATCCCGGACGTCGCCAGGCGGCTGTCCGGGATCCAGACGCCCGCTGACAGCGCTTCACGCACTGGAGCATGATCATGTCCCGGACATGAAAAGGCGCTAGGGTGGCCACCGTGAAACGATATCCAGGCCGCATCGCCGCGCTGCTCACCCTCCTGCTGCTGGGCGCCTGCGGGACGCTGCCGCGCGATGCGTTCGATCCGCTGGACACGCGGGTCGCCGCGCCGGCCGGCCTGACCGACGTCCGGTTCGCGGCCAGCGACGCCGACGCGGCCCTGACCAACTCCGGACCGATCCGGGCGCGGATCGAGGCCGACAAGGGCGACTTCACCGTCCTGGCCCTGTCCGGCGGCGGGGCGAACGGAGCCTGGGGCGCCGGCGTGCTGGCGGGCTGGACCAAGACCGGCCAGCGCCCGCGCTTCGATGTCGTCACCGGAGTCAGCACCGGCGCCCTGGCCGCGCCGTTCGCGTTTCTCGGGCCGGACTGGGACGCCCGGATGGAGGCGGCCTACACCGACGGCGGGACGGATGAACTGATCAGCCTGAAGGCCCTGGCGCCGTTTCGCGGCCCGTCCCTGTTCAGCGCCGCCCCCGTCCGGCATCTGGTCGAGACCTATGTCGACGCCGCCATGCTCCAGGCCATCGCCGTCGAGCACGCCAGGGGGCGCCGCCTGCTCGTCGCTACCACCAATCTGGATGCCCAGGAGACCACCATCTGGGACCTGGGGGCGATCGCCGCTCGCGGTGGTCCGGACGCCGTCAGGCTGTTCCAGGACATCCTGGTCGCCTCCTCCAGCATCCCCGGCGTGTTCCCGCCGGTGATGATCGGCATGGACGGCCCGACCGGCCGGTTCTCGGAGATGCACGCCGACGGCGGGGTGATGACGCCCTTCTTCACGGTGCCCGAGTCGATGCTGCTGTGGACCGACCCGGGCGGAAGCGTGCACCGCGGCGTCCTCTATGTGCTGATCAACGGCCAGGTGGGCGCCAGCTTCGGCGTCACCCGCGGCAGCCTGGTCGGCATCCTGGCGCGGTCCTGGGACGCGATGAGCAAGGCCTCGACCCGGACCACCCTGGCCGCCACCGTCGGCTTCGCCGACCGCAACGGCCTGACCGTGCGGATCAGCGAGATCCCTGACGAGGCCGAGGCCCAGGGCCTGAACTTCAAGACCGACAACATGCGGAAGCTGTTCCGGATGGGCTACGACCGCGCGGTGGCCGGCGACGCCTGGCACGCGCCGGACAAGCCGGGGCCGTGAGACCTCACCCCCCGCTCCGCCACTGGAACACCTCGTCCAGCGGCTTGCCGAACACCTCGGCGATGCGGAAGGCGGCTTCCAGGGTCGGGGAGTATTTGCCGGCCTCGATGGCGGCGATGGTCTGGCGGGTGACCCCGATCTTCTGACCGAGCTCCGCCTGGGACATCTCGCCGGCCATAAAGCGCAGCGTGCGGATCTGGTTGGTGATCGCGCCGCCGCTCATGCCGCGCTCCGGCGATAACCCCAGGCCGCCAGGCCATTCTGGGTGATCTCGGCGAGCACGATCGCCAGCAGGCCCGCGTTGACGATCTCCCACCCGCTCGTGGTGAACGGCATGACCATGCCGACCAGGATCATGCCGGCCATCATCACGTAGTAGGCCACGGAGATGGAGCGGCGCTCGATGTCGCGATCACGCTCGTCGGCCGGCGCGCGGGCGTCATCCGGCGCCGCGATCCGCAGGCCGATGCGGCCGAGAATGTGCAGCACCCCGTTGCCGCCCGCCGCCAGCGCCAGCAGCCACAGCTGAGGCAGATTCGGCATGACGCCGGGCGCCGGCGGCGACATCGCCACATGGACGAAATAGGGCCCGTAGGTCACCGCGATCCACAGCAGCGTCATCCAGGCGAGTTTCTCTTTGTGCGGCATGGCCGGCCCCTCGGTGTTCTGAAAGTTCGACCTGATGTTATATAAACATGACATTGAGTCAAGCGGACATAACTCAGGGCCATACGACAGGGATGCAAACGCGGCACGCGCGTTGGATTGGGCGGACTCCCGCGTCGGAGGGCCGGATCAAGACTTGCCCCGACCCGACTCCGCCTCTAAACGACCCGCTTAACCTGATGTTTGTCCGACCCGGCCGCGCAGTCGCTGCGCGACCGCCTTTGCGCGCGAAAAGACCATGCCCAAACGCACCGATATCTCCTCGATCCTGATCATCGGCGCCGGGCCCATCGTCATCGGCCAGGCCTGTGAGTTCGACTACTCCGGAGTCCAGGCCTGCAAGGCGCTGCGGGCCGAGGGTTACCGGATCATCCTGGTCAACTCGAACCCCGCCACCATCATGACCGACCCGGACGTGGCGGACGCGACCTATATCGAGCCGATCACGCCCGAGATGGTCGCCAAGATCATCGCCAAGGAGCGTCCCGACGCCCTGCTGCCGACCATGGGCGGCCAGACGGCGCTGAACACCGCCCTGGCGCTCGAAGCCAACGGCACGCTGGCGAAGTACGGCGTGGAGATGATCGGCGCGAAGGCCGACGTCATCGACAAGGCCGAAGATCGCCAGAAATTCCGCGACGCCATGGACAAGCTGGGCCTCGAAAGCCCCAAGTCCAAGGCCGCCCATACTCTGGCCGAGGCGCTGGAGGGGCTGGAGTTCGTCGGGCTGCCGGCCATCGTCCGCCCCAGCTTCACGCTCGCCGGCACCGGCGGCGGCATCGCCTACAACCGCGAGGAGTTCGAGGAGATCGTGCTGCGCGGCCTCGACCTCTCGCCGACCACCGAGGTGCTGATCGAGGAAAGCGTGCTGGGCTGGAAGGAGTTCGAGATGGAGGTGGTCCGCGACAAGGCGGACAACTGCATCATCGTCTGCTCCATCGAGAACATCGACCCGATGGGTGTCCACACCGGCGATTCCATCACCGTCGCCCCGGCCCTGACGCTGACCGACAAGGAATATCAGCGCATGCGCAAGGGCAGCATCGATGTGCTGCGCGAGATCGGGGTCGAGACCGGCGGCTCGAACGTCCAGTGGGCGATCAACCCGGCCGACGGCCGCATGGTCGTCATCGAGATGAACCCGCGCGTGTCGCGCTCCTCGGCCCTGGCCTCGAAAGCCACAGGCTTTCCGATCGCCAAGGTCGCCGCCCGGCTGGCGGTCGGCTACACGCTCGACGAGCTGGCCAACGACATCACCGGCGGCGCCATGCCGGCCAGCTTCGAGCCGAGCATCGACTATGTCGTCACCAAGATTCCCCGCTTCGCCTTCGAGAAATACCCGGGCGCCGAACCGCACCTGACCACCTCGATGAAGTCGGTCGGCGAGGTCATGGCCATCGGCCGCACCTTCGCCGAGAGCCTGCAGAAGGCCCTGCGCGGGCTGGAGACCGGCCTGACCGGCCTGGACGAGATCGAGATCGAGGGCGCCGGTGACCCGGACACCGCCCACGCCGCCGTCCTGCGCGCCCTGGCCATGCCGACCCCCGATCGGCTGCGGGTCATCGCCCAGGCCTTCCGCCACGGCCTGACGGTCGAGGAGATCAACGGCGCCTGTTCCTACGAGCCCTGGTTCCTGCGCCAGATCGCCGAGATCGTGCGCGAGGAGGGTCGCGTCCGCGTCGCCGGCCTGCCGCGCGACGCCGCCGCCATGCGCCGCCTCAAGGCCATGGGCTTCTCCGACGCCCGGCTGGCGAAGCTGGTCAGCGGCAGCGAGGTCGGCGTCCGCGCCGCCCGCCAGGCCCTGGACGTCCGTCCGGTGTTCAAGCGCATCGACACCTGCGCCGGCGAGTTCGCCGCCACCACGCCCTACATGTACTCGACCTACGAGACCGGGGCGCTGGGCCAGGCGCCGGACTGCGAGTCCGAACCCTCGAACCGCCGCAAGGCGATCATCCTGGGCGGCGGTCCCAACCGGATCGGCCAGGGCATCGAGTTCGACTACTGCTGCTGCCACGCGGCCTTCGCGCTGGACGCCATCGGCATCGAGTCGATCATGGTCAACTGCAACCCCGAGACCGTCTCCACCGACTACGACACCTCCGACCGCCTCTACTTCGAGCCGCTGACGGCCGAGGACGTGCTGGAGCTGATCCACGTCGAGCAGAAGAACGGGACCCTGGCCGGCGTCATCGTCCAGTTCGGCGGCCAGACACCGCTGAAGCTGGCCCATCCGCTGGAGCAGGCCGGCATCCCGATCCTGGGCACCAGCGTCGACTCCATCGACCTGGCCGAGGACCGTGAACGCTTCCAGCAGCTGCTGCACCGCCTGGACATCGCCCAGCCGGTCAACGCCCTGGCTCGCAGCGCCGCCGAATGCTTCACCGCCGCCGCCGAAGTCGGCTACCCGATCGTCATCCGCCCCTCCTACGTACTGGGCGGCCGGGGCATGGAGATCATCCGCGACGACGAACAGCTGGAGCGCTACGTCCGCACCGCGGTCGAGGCCAGCGGCGACGCGCCCATCCTGATCGACCAGTATCTGAGCCGCGCGACCGAGGTCGACATCGACGCCCTCTGCGACGGGACCGACGTCTTCGTCGCCGGGGTGCTGGAACATATCGAGGAAGCCGGCGTGCACAGCGGCGACAGCGCCTGCTCGATGCCGCCCTTCTCGCTGCGGCCGGACATCATCGCCGAGCTGAAGCGCCAGACCGTCGAGATGGCCCTGGCCCTGAACGTGCGCGGCCTGATGAACGTGCAGTTCGCCATCGAGGAGCCGCACTCGGCCGCCCCGCGCATCTATGTGCTGGAAGTGAACCCCCGCGCCTCGCGCACGGTGCCCTTCGTGGCCAAGACGATCGGCCGGCCGGTCGCCGCCATCGCCGCCCGGATCATGGCCGGCGAGTCCCTGGCCAGCTTCGGCCTGGTCGACCGGCCCTATGACCACATCGCGGTGAAGGAGGCGGTCTTCCCGTTCGCCCGCTTCGCCGGGGTCGACACGGTGCTGGGCCCGGAGATGCGCTCGACCGGCGAAGTCATGGGCCTGGACTGGAAGCGTGACGGCGAGACCAGCATGGCGCCCGCCTTCGCCCGCGCCTTCGCCAAGAGCCAACTGGGCGGCGGCGTCACCCTGCCGACGGCCGGGACGGCCTTCGTCTCGGTCAAGGATAGCGACAAGGTGTGGATCCTCGAGCCGGTCCGCCTGCTGAAGGCGGCGGGCTTCCGCGTGCTGACCACCGCCGGCACCGGCGCCTGGCTGAAGGAACAGGGCGTGGAGACCGAGCTGGTCCGCAAGGTCCTGGAGGGCCGTCCGCACATCGTCGACGCCATGAAGAACGGCGAGGTCCAGCTGGTCTTCAACACCACCGAGGGCAAGCAGTCGCTGTCGGACAGCTTCGAGATCCGCCGCACGGCCCTGATGATGAAGATCCCCTACTACACCACCTCCGCAGGAGCCCTGGCCGCGGCCCAGGCGATCACCTCCGCCCCGCTCGAGGCGTTGGAGGTGCGGGCGCTGCAGAGCTACTGACGCTCGACGAACAGCGTTTTGCAATTTTGAGGTGCAGGCCGTAATCTCCCCCAAGGCGGGAGGAACGGCGATGGTGGTTCGATCAGCTGAGGCGGGGACGGGCGGGCGTCGTCCCCGCGCCCCGCGCGCGGGGCCTTTCGAGGCCGTGGTCTATGTGCACGGCATGGGCTCGCAGCGACGCTACGAGGAGACAAGCCGGCTGATCGACCGGCTGGACGACTATGTGAACGGCCGCCAGGGCGGAGCGGGCGCGGTCGGGATGCTGAGCGCCATCGAGGCCCGGGTCGAGCCGCTCCTGCCGGAGCGCACCGACACCATCGGCTACATCGAGACCCGCTACAGCGACGGGACCAACAAGCCTCCCACGCGGGTCCGCTTCTACGAGGCCTACTGGGCTCCGGTGATGGCGCGGACCAGTTCGGCCGTGAGCGTCGCCAGATGGCTGTTCCGCCAGCCGCTGCGGCCCTGGAAGACCATGACAGCACCCTGGCGCGAGCGGCAACGGCTGCGGCGGGCGACGCTGGTCTCGCAGTTCGAACGCCGCCGCCCCGGCACAACCGACATCACGCGCGCCGAGTACGCCGCCTTGCTGGAGCTCTACGACGAGTTCGAAGGCCCTGCGCAGCGACGCGCCCATGAGAAGGGCTCCTTCGCCCAGTTCCTTGACCTCATCGAGGCCCGGACGAAGAACCCCGCGGAGAAGGCGCGCCTCGTGCATCTGGCCAAGGCCTGGCGCCGCGCCTACTGGCTGGAGGAGCTTCGCAACGTCGTCGTGCTGGCGACCATGGCGCTGGCCCTGGTGTTGCTGGGCGGGGCGCTGGTGCTGAGCGTGCTGGCGGTTCTGACGGCCGGCCTCGATCTCGAGACTCTCACCGGCGTGCTGTCGGCCTCCGGCGCGCCGTTCAAGGCCGATCTGCCGACCGCGCTGGGCGTCGCCGGCTCCATACTGGGTCTGATCGGCTTCACCGGCTTCCTGACCCGCTACCTGGGCGACGTCGAGGCCTGGGCGACCTACGAGGAAACCGAAGCCAAGCATGTGGCGCGCGCCACGACGCTGAAAGAGGCCATCAAGGTGCTCAGCCATGTGCTGGGCCCGGACAGCGACTGCACCCGCGTGACGGTCGTGGCCCACAGTCTGGGCTGCAGCGTCGCGCACGACGCCCTGCTGGCGCTGGCCCGCCGCAACCGCGCCCACGCCGGCGATCCGGCCAGGACGGTGCGCTTCGAAAAGCTCCAGCACTTCGTGACCATGGGCAGTCCGATCGACAAGATCGAATACTTCTTCGAGAGCTATTCCTCGCGCTCCCACCGCTACAAGCGGGTGGTTGAGAACCTCCGGGGCGATATCGGGTCGGCGCCCTCTGCACCGACGACGGCGCGCCGTACATCCACTGGGTCAACTACTGGGACGAGGGCGACGTCATCAGCGGGGCGCTGCACTCGCCCGCCTGCGCCCGGCCGGGCCGGGCCCGGATCGACAACGTCCAGGTGGCCAGCTTCCACTTCCCGGCGCCCGGCGCCTCGCACTCCGCCTACTTCGACCATGAGCGGGTCATCGGCGACATGTTCGAGATGATCTATCGCCACAAGCATGCCTTCGATCCGGCGCCCGGCGCGGGAACGCCGGACGACTACGAACGCCTGGATTTCGGCCCGGGCGAGACGCCGGTCTCGCGGGGCTGGTGGCAGGCCCTCGGCCTTCTGACGCCGTGGCTGTCTCTGGCCGGCGTGGCGGCCTGGGTGCTGCCCCGGGTCCTGGCGGCGCCCTGTCCATGGGGCCGCCTGTGTGGAGCGGCGCTGGATAAGGCCGACCTGGAGGCGTGGCTGAGACCGGCGGCGCTGGTCCTCTGGTCGTCGGCCGCCGTGATCGCGCTCTTCCTCCTCATCGCCTGGACGTTCAGCAAGCTGGCCGGGCACCGCAAGCCGATCCCGGACAACCGCTAGCGGCGACTGTCGGCCGTCGCCGGCGCCGGGCGATCCTCCCGAAGCTCCCCCGCTCCCCGGGCCGCGCCTAGGCGCCCCGCGCCCGACCCAGAACCCTTGCCCCAAAAGGGGGGCCGCGCGCTTCGGGGCTCTTGCGAAGGCTCCGCAGCCACGCTTGAAAACGGCCTTCTGTCCGCAAGGGGTCTTCCAGTCCATGTCACGCTTCAACGGCGTCCTCGCCGCCGCCCTCGTCGCCTCCGCCGCGCTCGCGCCCGTCCAGGCGCTCGCCCTGACAAAGCCCGAGGCCGCCGCCGCCTGGGTCGCGCGGTCGCAGGCCTTTATCGCCGTCCTTGAGGACCCCACCACCAACGAGCGCAATGTGCTCAAGCGCCAGCACGAGGCCTGCAAGGGTCTGACCGGCGAGCGGATGAAGATGGGCGGCTACTGGCCGATCTGGGCGGCCGAGGGCATGGGCTCGTTCTGCCGATCCCTGGACGGCTTCCACGGCGCCATCACCGTCAAGGACCCCTGCACAGACTTGAAGAAGGCCGGCGGCTATTTCGCCAAGGCCAAGCCGTTCGGCGATTCCGAAGCGGTGGTCCCGACGGCGGCGAAGATGGTGGCGATGATCGAGGTGATGCGCGCCAGCGCCCGGGAGGCCGGCTTCCGCCGCTGCTGAATCTTGCGCCGGTAAACGGCCGGCGGGACAAGAGGCCGCGACATACTGACCCGCCTGGAAACAGCGTGGTTTATCATTCGTTTAAGTGTTGAAACGGCATGAAGGGCCCATGCGGTTCTTCATGCCGATACTGCTACTCGTTTTGAGTACAACTGTCGTCATCGCGCTCGGGGCGGGACCACGTCCCGGCGAGCGCCTGCTGGCGGCTGTCTATCCGCCCTGGTGGTCCGACGCGCGGATCGCCGGCGCGGCGGCCTCGGCCGGCGACATCGCCGCCGCCGGCGGCGTCCGCAACGTCCTTGTCATTCACGGCGACCCGAGCGGGCTCGCCGCGCGGGTGCGCCGGTCCGGCGCCCTGCTGGTGCTGGGCGGCGACGCCGCCCGCCTGTGCGCCGACCCTGTCACCCTGGAGGCCTGATCGTGTTCCTGGATCTCGAACAACAACGCAAGACCGGCACCAGCCTTCTGGTCGGAGCCCTGTGGGTTTTCGCCGTCGTCGCCACGACGGCCAGCCTCGTCGTCGGCGGCAACTGGCTGGCGATCGGGGTGGCGCCGCGGTCCTGGCCGGGGGCGCGACCCTGGCCTGGAGGATCCTGCCCCAGGGCCCGCAGCTGCGCATCGCGGTGGCCATGATGCTCATGGCCCAGGTGTCGATCCTGGTGGCGGCGCTGGCCGGACACCCCTGGCAGATCGACATGCACATGGCCTATTTCGCCGCCCTCGCGCTGCTGGCCGTCTACTGCGACTGGAAGGCGATCGTCGCCGCCGCCGCGACGGTGGCCGTGCACCATCTCCTGCTCAGCTACGTCCTGCCGGCCGCGGTGTTCCCCGGCGCCGCCAGCCTCGGCCGGGTCATCGTCCACGCCGTGATCCTGGTGCTGGAAGCCGGCGTGCTGATCGGCATCGCCGTCAACCTGGACCGCATGTTCCTCACCCTCGACAGCCGCAACGCCGCCACCCAGAAGGCGCTCGCCGAAGCCGAGGCGGCCACCCGCTCGGTCGAGGAAGGCCACCGCGCCCAGATCGAGACCCGCCAGGCCCATGACGCCGAGCGTCGCACGGTCGAGGCCGAGCAGACCCGGGTCGTCGAAAGCCTGGCCACGGCGCTGGAGCGTCTGGCCGCCGGCGACCTGACCTCCCGCATCGAGGAGGAGTTCACCGGCCGCTACGCCAAGCTGCGCGTGGACTTCAACGAGGCCGTTGGCCGCCTGCGCGACGCCATGTCGACCATTTCCTCGACCACCGACGGCATCGACAACGGCGCCGACGAGATCAGCCACGCGGCCAACAACCTGTCGCGGCGCACCGAGCACCAGGCCGCCAGCCTCGAGGAAACCGCCGCCGCGCTCGACGAGATCACCGCCACCGTCCGCAAGACCGCCGGCGTCGCCCGCGAGGCCAGCGAGGTGGTCACCCAGACCCGGTCGCAGGCCGAGACCTCCGGCACTGTGGTGCAGGACGCCGTGCGCGCCATGAGCGCCATCGAGACCTCGGCCGGCGAGATCGGCCAGATCATCGGCGTGATCGACGAGATCGCCTTCCAGACCAACCTGCTGGCGCTGAACGCCGGGGTGGAAGCGGCGCGGGCCGGCGACGCCGGCAAGGGCTTCGCGGTCGTCGCCTCCGAGGTGCGGGCTCTGGCCCAGCGCTCGGCCGACGCCGCCAAGGAGATCAAGGCCCTGATCGCCGCCTCCGCCACCAACGTCGGCCAGGGCGTCGATCTGGTCGGCCGCACCGGCAAGGCCCTGACCAGCATCGTCGAGCAGGTGGTCCGCATCGACCAGCTGGTCAGCGAGATCGCCTCCTCGGCCCAGGAGCAGGCGCAGGGCCTCTCGGAGGTGAACAGCGCCGTCAACGAGATGGACCAGGTCGTTCAGCAGAACGCCGCCATGGTCGAGGAATCCACCGCCGCGACGATGGCCCTGAAGAACGAGGCCTCCGAGCTGGCCCGTATGGTCGGCCGCTTCCGCATCGCCGGCGGCGACGACCGGCCCGAGGTGCTGCGCGACCGCGACCGGCTGCGGGCGCTGGCGGGCTAGCTCGGGCGGGTGGACTTCGGTTGACCGAACGCTAGCTTCCGGAACTGACCCGGAGCCCGCCATGCTGACCGTCCACCACCTGAACAATTCCCGCTCGCAGCGCGTGCTCTGGCTGCTGGAGGAGCTCGGGCTGCCCTACGAGATCCGGCGCTACGAGCGGGACGGCAAGACCATGCTCGCCCCGCCGGAGCTGAAGGCGGTGCATCCGCTGGGCAAGTCGCCGGTGATCACCGACGGCGCGGCGACGCTGGCCGAGACCGGAGCCATCGTCGAGACCATCTGCGAGGCCTACGCCGGCGGTCGCCTGCGCCCGGCGGCGGGGACGGAGGACCGGCTGCGCTGGACCTACTGGATGCACTACGCCGAGGGCTCGGCCATGCCGCCTCTGCTGATGAAGCTGGTCTTCACCGCCCTGCCCCAGCGGGCGCCGGGCCTTATCCGGGGTCTGGTGAGGGCCGTCTCCAACTCGGCGCTGAAGGGCTTTGTCGATCCGCAGCTGAAGAGTCACTTCGACTACTGGGAGGCGGAGCTCGGCAAGTCGGCCTGGTTCGCCGGCGATGACTTCAGCGCCGCCGACATCATGATGAGCTTCCCGATCGAGGCCGCCGCCGACCGCGCCGGCGCCCTGGATGGCCGACCGCGTCTGGCCGCCTTCCTGAAGACCATCCACGCCCGACCGGCCTACCAGGCCGCGTTGGCCAAGGGCGGGCCCTACGCCTACGCCTGACTAGGACTGGCTGGCGCGCTCGCCGTGCTCGGCCAGGTCCAGGCCGTCCTCGATGGCGATTTCGCTGGCGCGCAGCCCGACCAGGCGATTGACGACCCACAGCAGGCCGAGACTGACCACGCCGGACCAGATCACGACCGCCGCCAGACCCAGCAGCTGGACGCCCAGCTGCGCGCCGACGCCGTGCCCGGCCGGGAAGCCTGCGCCGCCGAGCGCCGGACTGGCCAGCACCGACACCAGCAGGATGCCGAGGATGCCGCCCACGCCGTGAACGGCGAAGACGTCCAGGGAGTCGTCGATCTTGAACCGCCCCTTCACGAGGTGGACCGCCCAGAAGCAGACCAGGCTGCCGGCCGCGCCGAGCACCAGGCCGCCGCCGGGACCGACGAAGCCCGAGGCCGGCGTCACGGTGGCGAGGCCGGCCACCACGCCGGTGACCACGCCGATCATGCTCGGACGGCCGAATCGGATCCACTCGACAGCGCCCCAGACCATGCCCGCGACACAGGCCGAAACATGGGTGGCGACGATGGCCATGCCGGCGTCGGCCCCGGCCGACAGCGCGCTGCCGCCGTTGAAGCCGAACCAGCCGACCCACAGCAGGCCGGCGCCGATCATCGTCATGCCGGGATTGTGCGGCGGCGCCTGGTCGCGCGGGAAGCCCTCGCGCGGGCCGACCCGGATCGCGAAGACCAGCGCCGAGACACCGGCCGTGGCGTGCACCACCAGACCGCCGGCGTAGTCCATGACCCCCAGCCTGGCGAGCCAGCCGCCGCCCCAGATCCAGTGAGTCACCGGCGCGTAGACCGCCAGCAGCCAGAGCCCGGAGAACAGCAGCACGGCGGCGAACCGCGCCCGCTCGACCACCGCCCCGATGATCAGCGCCGGCGTGATGATCGCGAAGGTCGTCTGGAACAGGAAGAACACCGGCTCCGGCAGGGACCCGACCAGGGCGGTGCGCGGGTCGGCGCCGAGGAAGACCCTGTTCAGGTCGCCGATGAAGCCGGCGGTTCCGGAGAAGGCCAGGCTGTAGCCGACCATGAGCCACAGCACGGTGCAGACACAGGCGATGGCGACGCACTGCATGAGCACCGACAGCACGTTCTTCTCGCGCACCAGGCCGCCGTAGAACAGGGCCAGACCCGGCAGGGTCATCAACAGGACAAGGGCCGAGGCCGAGAGAATCCAGGCCGTGGCCGCCGGATCGACCGTCCCCGGCGTCGCCGCCAGGGCCGTGGCCGGCGCCATCGCCAGCGCCCCCAGTCCGAGCGCACAGATGCGCGCGCCGCTGCTCGCGAACCGCTTCATGGCCGTTCCCCCTTTTCCCCGGAGCCTTCGCTCTCGATGTTGTAAGCAGCGTTAGCAGAACCACGGCCGTCACGGCCAGTCCGGCGAACCGTGCGATTATCGCAGCGCGCTGTGGACAGCCCGGCCGGCACGGTCCAGCTTATCGCCGATAACAAACAAGCCACGGGAGAGGCGCATGACGGGACGCGTAGCGGGCAAGGTCGCCCTGGTCACAGGCGCCGCGAGCGGCATCGGGCGCGGCTGCGCCGAGCTGCTGGCGGCGGAGGGGGCGAAGGTCGCCCTGACCGACATCCAGGACGACAGGGGCCGCGAGGTCGCCGCCGCCATCGGCGCCAATGCGATCTACATCCCGCATGACGTGACCCGCGAGGACGCCTGGATCGCCGTGGTCGAGCTGGTCCGCGTCGCGTTCGGCCGGCTGGACATTCTCGTCAACAACGCCGGCATCGGCATCGGCGGGCCGGTCACCGAGTTCAGCCTGGCCGACTGGCGCCGGCAGCAGGCCATCAACGTCGAAGGCGTCTTCCTGGGCGTGAAGCACAGCCTGCCGCTGATGCGCCGGGGCGGCGGCGGCAGCATCATCAACGTCTCCTCGGTCGCCGGCCTGACCGGCGCGGCCAACATGACCGGCTACTGCGCCACCAAGGGCGCGGTGCGGCTGTTCACCAAGGCCGCCGCCATGGAATGCGCCGCCGCCCACGACGGCGTGCGGGTCAACTCCATCCACCCGGGCATCATCGAGACGCCGATCTGGGACACCATCTCCAGCACCGTCGTCGACGGCGGCAACGCCGGCCCGCAGCGCACCATGAACCTGGACGACATCACCGCCGTCGCCACCCCGCTCGGCCACAAGGGCTGGCCAGTCGACATCGCCCAGGGCGTGCTGTTCCTGGCGTCGGACGAGTCCCGCTACATGACCGGGTCGGAACTGGTCATCGATGGGGGCATGACCGCGCGGTAAGGCATAGGGGACAGTTTAAGATGTCCCTTGGGACACCTTGAACTGTCCCCGACCCTTTCCCCTTACAGCGCCTTCGCCAGCACGACGTCGTCGTAGCCGTTGTCGCCGACGTGGAAGACGCGCGTGCCGACCTGCTTGAAGCCGTTGCGGCCGTAGAAGGCCAGCGCCCGGCCGTTGCGCTGGTAGGCGGCCAGCAGCAGGCGTTTGGCGCCGGCGGCCCGGGCGGTCTCGACGGCGGTGTCCATCATCATCTGGCCCAGCCCGCCGCCGTGGAAGCGGTGCAGGGCGTAGATCCGCGTCAGCTCCAGGTCGCCGGGCTCGGCGGCCACCGGCAGGTCGCAGGGGCCCAGCAGCATGAAGCCGACCGGCGCCTTGCCCTCGTTGATCTCGGCGAGGAACAGGCGTTGCGTCGGGTCGGCGAGCAGCGCCGCGTAGGACGCCGGGGCGTGGGTGGTCTGGCAATGGTGGAGGATGTCGTCCCCGTCGACGATGCCGGCGTAGGTCTCGAGGAAGGTCGCGCTGGCGACGACGGAAAGGCGGACGGCGTCGTCGGCCGTGCAGGGTCTGATCGAGAGGGTCATGGTCGCCGGCTGTCTTGCGGGGGAGCCCCGGTGATACCGCTGCGGAACCCGTCCGTCACCCCGCCATCAGCAGCAGGGCGGCGCCGCCGGCGATGGCCACTGTCCCGGCGATGCGGCCGCCGGTCATCCGCTCGCGCAGGAAGATCACCGCGATGCCGACCGCGAACAGGATCGAGGTCTCGCGCAGCGCCGCCAGCCGGGGGGTGTCGCCCAGCCGGTAGGCATAGAGCGCCAGGCCGTAGGTGACGATCGACAGCGCCCCGGCGATGAGGCCCGCCTTCCACTCGGCCCGCGCCGCCAGCAGGAACCTCGGCCCCCGCCACAAGGCGAACAGCAGGCCGATGCCGCCGCCCATCGCCACATAGACCCAGACGATGTAGCTGAGGGCCCCGGGCGCGGCCCGCACCCCCTGGGCGTCGATCACCGTATAGAGCGCGATGCAGACGCCGGTCGCGATCGCCCAGCCGAGCCCCCGGCGATCGACCCGCCGGCCCAGTCCGGCGACCATGACGCCCAGCGATACACAGCCGATCCCCGCCGCCGTGATCCAGCTGACCGGCTCGGCGAAGACCAGCACGGCCACGGTCGAGGCCAGGGCGGGCGCGACGCCGCGCGCGATCGGATAGGCCACCGTCATGTCGGCCCGCTCGAAGGCCTTCACCAGGCAGATCAGGTAGACAACGTGGGTCGCCCAGCTGCCGGCCAGCCAGCCCCAGGCGCCGTGAGGCAGGGGCAGGAAGAAGACGAACGGCAGGATCAGCAGGCCCGAGAAGCCGTCGATCAGGGCGCGGCTGGACAGCTTGTCCTTGCCGGACTTGAGGATGGCGTTGACCACGGCATGCACCGCGCCCGAGGCGATCATCATCAGGCCGGCGGTCTGGGCCAGGGTCATGGGCCAGTGGTGACAGGCTTCCGGGACAGGGCGCAAGGCGCGTCGCTGCGCCTGACCCGCGAGTGGACGATCATCCGTGGGGTGAAGCCGGATGCTCTCCGTACACGGCGCCGCTAGCGTCAGGGTCGGAGGGACCACCATGGACACCCTGGTCGTCTGTATCGCCGCCGCCTTCTCGGGCCTGCTCTTCCTGGGCGTCGCCTGGCTGACCCGCGCCGGCTACTGGCGGGTCGCCGCCGCCCTGATGAGCGGGCTGGTCGCCGCCGCCTTCGCGTTCGGCGTCGATCGCGCCGCGTTCGAGTTCGGCTGGTGGACCTACGGCAAGATGGACACCCATGCGCCGGTCCTGGCCTATGCCTCGTCCGCGCTGTGGTTCGGCGGCGGTCTGGGCCTGGTCGGCTGGCGGATGATCCGCAACTGGGGCGGCGCCGGCGAGGCGCTCTACTTCATCGGCTTCGTGCTGCTGGGCCTCGGCCGGGACTTCGCCCTCTCGGCGACCGGCGTCGGCTTCACCTGGGGCGAGGGCTATCTGCCTGTCGTGATCAGCGCCGCCGGCTGGCTGGCCATCGCCTTCCTGGTCCAGCTGGGCATGCAGGTTCTGGTCGGGTCGGTCGACAGCGATCCGCTGGCCCCCGAGCGCCTGCCCTCGCTGGAGCCGACCGCCTGGCCCTTCGACGCCGACGCGCCGCGGGCCAGCTTCGTCGCACGGGACTGAACCGACTGCCGCAGCGGCAGATCAAGGGCCACGCGCCGCCCCGTTCCCGCTGCATCGCAGCATCTCCCTTGCTATCTCGCGGCCCAAAGTCTAGTCTTGACGCCCCCGGACGTCTGCGCCCGCGGCCGGATCAACCACCTCCCCAGGGCGAACCCGAGCTAATCTCCGATATGGAAAAAGTGCCGATGACCGCCGGGGGCTACACCTCCCTCGACGAAGAACTGAAGCGTTTGAAGACGATTGAGCGGCCGAGTGTCATCGCCGCGATCTCGGAAGCGCGCGCGCATGGCGATCTCAGCGAGAACGCCGAGTACCATGCCGCCAAGGAGCGCCAGGGCTGGATCGAAGGCCGGATCGCGGAGATCGAGGACAAGATCGCCCGCGCCCAGATCATCGACGTGTCCAAGCTCTCCGGCTCGCAGGTGAAGTTCGGCGCCACGGTCACCGTGGTCGACGAGGACACCGAGGACGAGGGCCGCTACCAGATCGTCGGCGAACACGAAGCCGACGTGAAGGGCGGGCGCATCTCGCTGTCCTCGCCGCTGTCGCGCGCGATGATCGGCAAGGAAGTCGGCGACGTGGTCGAGGTGAACACACCCGGCGGCGTGAAGGCCTACGAGATCCTGAAGGTCGAGTGGCTCTAGGGCTGTTCGCTCCCGTCGGCCATCTTTCGACCGTCATCGTCGCCCCTGTTGCGACGGCCCCGGCACGCTCGCGCGAGACGGTGTCGATGTGTGGTCGGGACGAGCCCGGCCATGGCGGATGTAGGGATTGCGGTGGCTGACAAGGCTCCTCCCCTAACTCTTTGGGCGATGTCCGACGGCCGCGCGGGCATCGAGGCCCAGGCCCTTGGCCTGGCCGAGGCCGTTGCGCGTCAGCGCGGCGCGGAGATTGTCGTCAAGCGCATCGGCTGGAAGGGGAGTCTGGGCCGCCTGCCCTGGTGGCTGACCCTGTTCCCGCGCCGCTGGCTGACGCCGGAGAGCGACGTGGCCGCGCCCTGGCCGGACATCCTGATCGCCGCCGGACGCGCCACCCTGCCGCTGGCCATCCGCATGAAGAAGTGGTCGGGCGGCAAGACCTTCGTGGTCCAGATCCAGGATCCGCGCGTTCCGGCCAAGTTCTTCGACCTGGTGGTGCCGCCCAACCACGACCGGCTGAAGGGCGACAACATCGTCTCGATCATCGGCGCCCCGCACCGGGTGACCGCCGACAAGCTGGCGGCCGAGTACGGGCGCTTCGCCGCGGCCATCGACCCCCTGCCCCGCCCACGGGCGGCAGTGCTGATCGGCGGCCGCTCGAAGGCCTTCGACCTGACGCCCGAACGCGCCGCGAAGATCGCCAACGACATCCAGCAGGCGGTCGAGGCGGCCGGCGGGTCGCTGCTGATGACCTTCTCGCGGCGCACGCCGGACCAGGCCAAGGCGCTGCTGACCGCGCGGCTCAAGCACCTGCCCGGCATCATCTGGGACGGCGAGGGCGACAACCCCTACTTCGCCTTCCTGGCCGGCGCCGACCATGTGCTGGTCACCGAGGACTCCGCCAACATGGCCACCGAGGCGGCCGGCACCGGCAAGCCGGTGTTCATCCTGGGCATGGACGGTCAGAGCCTGAAGTTCCGGCTGTTCCACGAGGAGCTGGAGCGCCACGGCGCCACCCGGCCGTTCGCCGGCGCCTTCGAGACCTGGGCCTACGAGCCGCTGACCGAAACCGACCGCGCCGCCGCCGAGGTGCTGGCCCGGCGCGATGCGGCGATGGCCGCCGCCCCTGTCCGCTGACCCCGCTGGCCACGCCGCCGCCAGCGGGTATGATCGAGGCCTTCGTCGGGGAGTCCCATGCGTAACCTGTTCCTCAGCGCCGCCGTCGCGGCCTGCGTCCTGACCGGCCCGTCCGCCGCGAGCGCCTTCCAGGCCGCTCCGGCCGCCACGGCCGAACTGGGCGTGACCGAGGCGGAGCGGACGGCGTTTCGCAACGGCATGATCGCTGGCGGCGGCGCGACGGTTTCAGCGGTGATCAAGCGCTATCCGACCGAATACCGCGCCTTCGAGACCTCGATCATCGCCGACTACAAGGCCGGCGTCGTGGACACCGCCAAGGCCCAGGCGCGGGCCGGCGAATTCTTCAGCCTGCTGGGCGAGCGGATGATGGCCGACGTTCAACGCGCGCCCGACGCCGACCTTCGGACGCTGGTCGCCGCCCAGGTCGTGGCCTTGAAGAAGTTCAGCACGATCAACGCCCGCGCCTGTCAGGAGTTCGGCGAGAACGGCCAGATCAGCACCGCCACCGCGCTGGCCGCGAAGGGCGCCATCTCGCCGGCGATGGGGGACTATGTCGCCGTTCAGCTGGCGACCGCCGACGCCGGGGCGCGGGCCAAGGTCCGCCGCGACAAGCTGGCCGACGCCGAGCTGAAGCGGATCCTCGACGAATACCTGCGCCGGGGCGGGTCCCAGGCCTGGCTCGACGGCGCGGGGACCGGCGACTTCGGCGAGCTGACCCTGGCCGACCGCTGCCAGGCCAGCATCGTTCTGCTTGAAATCCGTCCTCGCCCAGCCGCCCGCCACGGTCGGCCGCTTCATGGGTCCCGAATAGTCCCCAGACCCGCGGTGTTCCCCATGCGTCGTCACCTGCCCCTCGCCGCCCTGATCGCCGGCCTCACCCTGCCCGGCGTCGCGCTGGCTGACTGGCGGTGGACCCGTTGGTCGATGCCGGTTGACCAGGTGATCGCCGGCTCCGACGGTGCGCTGCAGCCTGTCGCCGGCCGCGACGCGCAGAAGGTTCACGGCTGGCATCTGCGGGCGGCGGGCCCGATCACCTTCGAGGGCTTCGCCTTCGACGGCGAGTTCTACTTCGACCGTGACGGCAAGGCGCTGAAGGTCATCCGTCTGTCGCTGAAGGACCCCGCCCAGTGCGCGGCCCTGGAGCAGCGGATGGTCGGCCTGCACGGGACGCCGGTCGACACCAGCCGCGACCTCGGCCTGCTGAAGACGCGCATCCTCACCTGGCCCGACGACGGCGCCGGCAATCTGGCGGGCCTGACGGGACTGAACGCGATCGGAGACAACCCGCCGCTGTGCTTCATCCGCTACCGTCCGCTCAACCCCGTCAACGGCGGCTGAGGGCGACCGATGGCGGGGGCGCGCTGATGGCCGACGAACGCATCCTCTTCGTCGCCGACGCCGGGCCGGCCATCGGCGGCGGCCATGTCATGCGGTCCCTGACCCTGGCGCGGGCGCTGCAGGCGCGCGGCGCGGAATGCGCGTTCCGCAGCCATCCGGACGGCGACGCCGTCCTGGACGTCTTCGCCCGCGACCTGTTCCGGTTCGATGACGACGCCGGCTTCGACGCTCTGGTCATCGACCACTACGCCCTGTCCGCGCCGGACCACGCGGCCATGGCGAAGGGCCGGCCGGTGCTGGTCATCGACGACCTGGCCAACCGGCCGCTGGCCGCCGACATGGTGCTGGACTCCGGCATGGGCCGGCGGGCCGGCGACTATCGCGGCCTTGTGCCGGAGGGTTGCGTGCTGCTGCTCGGTCCCGGCCATGCGCCGATGCGGCCGGACTTCGTCGCCCTGCGCGCCGAGGCCCTGGCCCGCCGCGCCGAGGGGGGGCCTGTGCGGCGTATCCTGGTCTCCCTGGGCCTGACCGACGTGGGCGGCTTCACCCTGCCCGCCACCCGGCGGCTGCTCGGCGCGGCGGCGCTCGACGTGGTGGTCGGGTCGGGCGCGCCCAGCCTGCCGGCCCTGACCGCGCTGGCGGAAGACGATCCGTCGGTGACCCTGCATGTCGACACCCGCGACATGGCCCGGCTGACCGCCGACGCCGACATCGCCATCGGCGGCGGCGGCTCGTCCAGCTGGGAGCGCTGCGTGCTGGGTCTGCCGACGCTGCTGCTGGTGCTGGCTGACAATCAGACAGAGGCCGCCGTGGCGCTGGCCGAGGCCGGGGCGGTGATCGCGCTGGACGCGGCCGCCGAGTTCGAGACCGGCTTCGACGCCGCCGCGGCCCGGCTGCTCGCCGAGGGCGCCCTGCGCCGCCGGCTGTCGACCGCCGCCGCCGGCGTCTGCGACGGCCTGGGGGCCGACCGCGTGGCCGACGCCTTCCTGGCCCTGGTCCGGAAACGGGCGGGCGCGACCACTGGATAATGCCGTGGCAGACCCCATGTCGGTAAGGTCAAAGGGGGGATCATGAGCAGCCAGAACAAGTCCGTCGTCGTCACCGGCGTGTCCACCGGCATCGGCTGGGGGACGGTCAAGGTCCTGACCGGCAAGGGCTTCCACGTCTTCGGCAGCGTCCGCAAACAGGCCGACGCCGACCGGCTGAAGGGCGAGTTCGGCGACGCCTTCACGCCGTTGCTGTTCGACGTCACCGATGAAGCCGCTGTCCGGGCCGGCGCCCGCCAGGTCGAGGCGGCGCTGGGCGGCGCGACGCTGGCCGGGCTGGTCAACAACGCCGGCATCGCCGTCGCCGGCCCGCTGCTGCACCTCGATGTCGACGAGTTCCGCCGGCAGCTGGAGGTCAACCTGACCGGCGTGGTCATCGCCACCCAGGCCTTCGCCCCGCTGCTGGGCGCGGAGGGCGCCGGCCGCAAGGACCCCGGCCGCATCGTCAACATCTCCTCGGTCGGCGGCAGGACGGCCAACCCGTTCCTGGCCCCCTACAACACCAGCAAGTTCGGGCTGGAGGGCCTGTCGGGGTCGCTGCGCCGCGAGCTGCTGCCGTTCGGCGTCGACGTCATCGTCGTGGCGCCCGGCGCGGTGGCCACCCCGATCTGGGACAAGGCCGACGAGGTCGACCAGGCGCCCTATGCCAACACCCGCTACGCCGGGCCGCTGGCGAAGGTCGCCGCCTACATGCTGGAGATGGGCCGCAACGGCCTGCCGCCCGAACGGATCGGCGAGGCCATCCACACCGCCCTCACCGCCCCCCGCCCCAAGGTCCGCTACACGGTCTCTCCGACGCCGTTCCAGACGTTCATGTCCGAGAGGGTGCTGTCGCCCAGAGCGCTGGACCGGATCGTGGGCAAGCGGCTGGGGCTGTTGCCGGAGTAGGCAGAGGGGCCGTGCGTGCTTCGACACGCGCCTGCGGCGCTGCTCAGCATGACGTGTTTCTTGAAGCGCTTCTGACTACGTCATCCTGAGCAGCCGCGCAGCGGCGTGTCGAAGGACGCAAGGCTACCCCACCATCCCCCAGTCCAGCGGCTCGCCGAACGCCAGATCGCGGGTCGCCACCTTGCCCAGCACCTTGTCCAGGTCGGCCGGGGGCAGGCCGTTGCCCGGCCGGACCGAGCGGACATTCGCCCGGGTCAGCGCCTCGCCGGCCTTCACGTCGGCGACCACATACAGCGACCTGCGGAACTGCACATTGCCGCGCTCGCTGCCCAGCAGGTCGTAGTTGACCTTGCCCAGCGCGGCCCAGGCGTCCTTGCAGTCGCGCACCAGGGCGGAGAACTCGGCCGGCTCCAGGCTGAAGTCGGCGTCCGGGCCGCCGTCGCTCCGAGCCAGGGTGAAATGCTTCTCGATGGCGCAGGCGCCCATGGCCACCGCCGCCACGGAGGCCGCCGTGCCCGGCGTGTGGTCCGACAGGCCGATCGGGCAGCCGAACCGCGCCGCCATGTCGGTCACCGTGCGGACATTGGCGTCCTCGAACGTGGCCGGATAGCTGGATGTGCAGTGGAGCAGCAGCACGCCGGCCGCGCCGCCCGCCAGCGCCGCGTCCCGCGCCGCCGCGATCTCTGCCAGGTTTGCCATGCCGGTGGAGATGATCAGCGGCTTGCCCCGCGCCGCCGCGTAGCGGATCAGCGGCAGGTCGACGGCCTCGAACGAGGCGATCTTGTAGGCGGGCGCGCCCAGGCCGGCGAGCAGGTCCACCGCCGTTTCGTCGAACGGGCTGGAGAACAGCGTCACCCCCCGCTTCGCCGCCCGCTCGAACAGGGCGGCGTGCCATTCGTACGGCGTCTGGGCCTCGCGATAGAGCTCGTGCAGGCTGCGGCCGTCCCACAGCCCGCCATGGATGCGGAACTCCGGCCGGTCGACGTCGAGCGTTATGGTATCGGCGGTGTAGGTCTGGATCTTGATCGCGTCACAGCCGGTGTCGGCGGCCGCGTCGATCATGGTCAGCGCCCGGTCGAGACGGCCGTTGTGGTTCCCCGACAGCTCGCAGATCACATAGGGCGGATGGTCCGGCCCGATCCGGCGGCCGGCGATGGTGATTTCGTGGGCCATGGTCATGGGCTGCCCGTCGCGTTGAGTCGACGCACCCTAGACCGCTTCGGCGAGCCTAGTCGCCCCCACCGCCGCCGTCTCCACCGCCGCCGTCGCTGTCCGACCCGGAGTTGGCGTCGTCGCGCCGGTCGGACCCGCCCGCGTAGGGTCCGTCGCCGCCGCCGTCCTTGCCGTCCTTCTTCTTCGCCGCCGTCGCCCCACTCATCGCCACGCCCAGTCCGGCGCCGATCGCGACGCCAAGGCTGAGCCAAAGCGCCAGGTTATCCAGCGCCACGCCAAGCGCCGCGCCCAGGGCCAGCCCCAGGCCGATGCCGATCGGAAGTCCCGCCTTGTTGGCCATTTCATCACCCCCGTCCGGCGCCCATCGCGCCGGAGCGGAATCATCCCTAAATTAGGCCCCATGTCGACCTCCGCTCCCCGCACCACCCGCTGCCTGATCATCGGTTCCGGCCCCGCCGGCTGGACCGCCGCCATCTACGCCGCCCGCGCCCTGCTCAAGCCCGTGCTGATCCAGGGCATCCAGCCCGGCGGCCAGCTGACCATCACCACCGAGGTCGAGAACTATCCCGGCTTCGCCGAGGCCATTCAGGGCCCCTGGCTTATGGAGCAGATGGAGGCCCAGGCGCGCCACGTCGGCACCGAGATCATCAGCGACATCGTGCTGGAGGCCGACCTCTCGCAGCGCCCCTTCCGCATCCGCACCGACAGCGGCCAGGACTGGCTCGCCGAGACGGTGATCATCGCCACCGGCGCCCAGGCCAAGTGGCTGGGGCTGGAGAGCGAGCAGAAGTTCCAGGGCTTCGGCGTTTCCGCCTGCGCCACCTGCGACGGCTTTTTCTACCGGGGCAAGGACGTGATCGTGGTCGGCGGCGGCAACACCGCGGTCGAGGAGGCGCTGTTCCTGACCAACTTCGCGGCCAAGGTCACGGTCGTGCACCGCAAGGACGAGTTCCGGGCGGAGAAGATCCTGCAGGAGCGGCTGTTCGCCAACCCGAAGATCGAGGTGGTCTGGGACCACGCCGTCGACGAGGTGCTGGGCGAGACCGACCCCATGGGCGTCACCGGCGCGCGGCTGAAGAACGTGAAGACCGGCGACACCCGTGAGGTGAAGGCCGACGGCGTGTTCATCGCCATCGGTCACGCCCCGTCCTCGGAGCTGTTCAAGGACCAGCTGGAGACCCACGCCGGCGGCTATCTGTCGGTGAAGCCCGGCACGGCCTCGACGGCCATCGCGGGCGTCTACGCGGCCGGCGACGTCACCGACGACGTCTACCGCCAGGCGGTCACCGCCGCCGGCATGGGCTGCATGGCCGCGCTGGAAGCCGTCCGCTTCCTGGCCGAGCAGGACCACGCCGCCGACCAGCAGCCGATCGGCCACGACCAGGCGCAGAAGATCGGCGCATGGTGATCCGCCCGGCGACCCTCGACGACCACGCGGCCATCCGCGCGGTCGTCACGGACGCCTTCACCGCCGAGTTCGGCAAGTCCGATGAGGCCGATCTCGTCGACGCCCTGCGCGCCGACGGCGATGCGCTGGTCGAGCTGGTGGCCGAGGACGACGGCGCGATCGTCGGCCATATCCTGTTCAGCCCGCTGGCCACCGACACCGGCGCCCGCTTCGCGGCCCTGGCTCCGCTGTCCGTCCAGCCGGGACGACAGAAGGACGGGCTCGGAACCTGGCTGATGGAAACGGGGCACGAGCTGCTCCGCGCCGCAGGCGTCGAGGCGGTGATCGTGCTGGGTCACCCCGCCTATTACCCGCGGGTCGGCTATTCGGCCGAGGCCGCGAAGACGGTGAAGGCGCCGTTCGCCGGGCCGTCATTCATGGCCCTGGCGCTGAAGCCCGGCGCGCTCGATGCGCCGGTGACGATCACCTACGCCAAGGCGTTCGGGATAGCGGGCTGAACAATTCCCGTCGTCATCCTCGCCCTTGTGGCGAGGACCCCTTTGTCGGTTCGCAGATGAGAGTGTCATCACGCTCTCACGAATGGGCTGAACGAGGGGTCCTCGGGACGAGCCCGAGGATGACGGTTGGAGGTGGGCGTCCCTCAGTATCGCCGCGTCGCGATCGGCAGGTCGCCGCTGTCGGCGGTCGGGACGGCGGGCGCGGTGCTGATCGGGGCGTCGGGGTCTTCCATCGCCTTGAGGCGGGCGTTGATGTCGGAGACCTCCTGCGCGGTCGGGACGCGACGGGTCGGCGCCAGGGCGCCGTCGACGCGCGGCGCCTCCTGGCCCGACGGCAGGGCGACCAGGTCCTGCACCGTGTAGGTCCGTTCCGTCCCGTCGACCGCCAGGGTCAGGGTCCGGGTCGCGGCGCCTGTCGGGGACAGGGTCTCGCCGACCAGCTGCGCGCCCTGGGTCCGCGAATCGAGGCCTTCGAGCACGGCCAGCGACAGGTTGTTCTCGCCCCCGGCGTACCGGCCGGTGAAGGCGGGCGGCAGGCCCCAGGGGCCGGTCCAGCGATAGAAGATGTGCCGGCCGATGGTGTGGATCTTGTAGAGGGTCGGGGCCCAGTACGGCGCGACATAGTCGGCGTGATAGTGGGTCGCGGTGCCCACCGACTTGAGCACGAAGCCCTTCAGCGCCTTCTGCGCCACGCCGCGCGCGCGCTCCCACAGCATCTCATTGGGCACGCGGGCCAGCGACCCGTCGCAGGTGAAGCTGAACTGGCAGCCGGTGATCCGCTGCGAGCCCTGGTAGACCACGCCGCAGACCGACTTGGGGTACTCGGGGTGCCGCAGTCGGTTGAGCACGGTCTGGGCCACGGCCTGCATGCCCTCGACCGGCTCGGTCGCGGCCTCGTAGTATATGGCCTGGGTCAGGCATTCCTCGGCGCGAAGGCGATCCTCCTCCGATCCCTTGAAGATGAAGGGCCTGGCCGGCGGCGGCGGGAAGAGGCTGCCCGGCCGCAGCGCGTTGATCATCTGGGCGTCGAGCGCGGTGAAATTGAAGTCGCCCAGCGTCGGCAGGCTGGCGAGGTCATAGGTCGCCCAGCCGTTGACCCGGCCCCAGTAGTCCGTGCGCGGCGCGGGGTCGTGCCGCCGGGCCAGCGCCAGCATGGCCGGGTCCATGTCGGCGGTGACCCGCTCCAGGGCGATGTTGGAGAAGCCCCGCGCCACCGCCGCCTGCCCGCTGATCCGGCCCGAGCCGGCGGGCCTGCGGTAGTCTGTCACACAGGCGACCTGCACGACCGCCAGGATGGCGACCAGCGCGAGCGCCCGGGTTCTGTGGAGACCGAAGAGCAAACCGCTTACTTCACACCGAGCGTGGCGCGGTCCTTGGCGGCAAGGCCGGTGTCGATCCTGGCGGGCATCCTCGTCTCCTTGTAGCGCCGTACAGGTAAGCTCGCGGGGTCCCCAGACAAGACATCGTCTGACGAGGAACCCGCTCGGCGCGCGCACAAACGCTCATACCACGGTTGCGCCCTGATGAACGCGGGTCTATATGTGTCTTGCGGGTTTTGCTCAGATGTAGCATAAGCTCCGCAGCGCCGGGGTGGACTCATCTGCTGCCGGCGTTTTACAGGCCCTTGAAATGCTCAGTTTGAGCATAAGGAGGAACCAGATGGCTGACGGGTTCGCCCCCCTGACCTTCACCGCCGAGGTGGAAGCGCAAACCGCGCCGCTGTGGGACAAGGTGAAATCCCACGTCACGCCGCTGGAATGGCAAATTCATGCGCCGCTGATCGCGCGGATCAACCGCCTCAAGCGCGAGAAGAACGCCGTCATCCTGGCCCACAACTACATGACGCCGGAAATCTTCCACGGCGTGGGCGACTACGTCGGCGACAGCCTGGGCCTGGCCCGCGAGGCGGCCCGCTCGGATGCGAAGATCATCGTCCAGGCCGGCGTGCACTTCATGGCCGAGACCAGCAAGGTGCTGTGCCCGGACAAAAAGGTGCTGATCCCCGACCTGCGCGCCGGCTGCAGCCTGGCCAGCTCGATCACCGGCGCCGATGTGCGGCTGATCAAGCAGCGCTTCCCCGGCCTGCCGGTCGTCACCTACGTCAACACCACCGCCGACGTGAAGGCCGAGACCGACATCTGCTGCACCAGCGCCAACGCGGTGCAGGTGGTGGAGTGGGCGGCGAAGGAATGGGGCGTCGACCGCGTCATCCTGATCCCCGACGAGTTCCTGGCCCGCAACGTCGCCGCCCAGACGGACATCAAGATCATCGCCTGGCAGGGCCGCTGCGAGGTGCATGAGCGCTTCAGCGCCCAGGATGTCGCCGATATGCGCGAGGCCTATCCCGGCGCGCAGATCCTGGCCCATCCGGAGTGCCCGGAGGAGGTTCTGGCCGTCGCCGACTTCGCCGGATCGACCGCCGCGATGAACGACTGGGTCGTCCAGAAGAAGCCCCGCCAGGTCGTGCTGATCACCGAATGCTCGATGGCCAGCAACGTCCAGGCCCAGGCCCCCGACACCCAGTTCATCGGCCCCTGCAACATGTGCCCGCACATGAAGCAGATCAGCCTGCTCAACATCCTCGACGCCCTGGAAAAGGAGCAGTTCGAGGTCACGGTCGATCCCGTCCTCGCGGGCCGCGCCCGCCTGGCCGTACAGCGGATGATCGACATGCCCCCGCCCGCCGTCCCGGCGCGTTACGACCTGGTCAAGGCGCGCCACCACGTCGACGTCGAGCTGATCTGAGGAGGATCGCCATGATCCGGATCGCCAAGTTCCCGCTCGGCCACGGCTACATGGTCCGGGCCACGCCGCCGGAAGTCTGGAAGCCCTGGGGCAACCTGCTGCCGCTCAGCCCGGCCAACATCGTCGAGGAGCTGATCCGCCACGGCGCCAGCCTGCGCGAGGCCTTCGACGCCGTCATCCTGGCCGCCCCTGAAGCCGCGGGAGAGTTCCGTTGACCCAGCGCACCCATCACGACGGCGTCCTGATCGTCGGCGCGGGCCTGGCCGGCCTGTCGGCCGCGCTGGCCGCCGCGCCCCGCAAGGCGCTGGTGCTGTCGCCGACGCCGCTGAACCAGGGCTGCTCCTCGGCCTGGGCGCAGGGCGGCATGGCCGCGGCCCTGGGCGATGACGACGCCCCGGCCCTGCACGCCGCCGACACCATCGCGGCGGGCGCGGGCCTCTGCGATCCGGCCATGGTCGAGATCCTGACCCGCGAGGGCCCCGACGCCGTGCGCCATCTGGCCGCCCTGGGCGCGCCGTTCGACCGCACCGAGGACGGCCACTTCGCCGTCAGCCTGGAAGCCGCCCACGGCCGCGCCCGCGTGGCCCGGGTCAAGGGCGACCAGGCCGGCCGCGAGATCATGCGCGCCGTCGTCGCCGCCGCCTTCGCCGCCCCGACGGTCGAAAGCCGCGCCGGAGTCCATGTCCGGGCGCTGCTGCAGGACGCCAGCGGCGCCGTGCGCGGCGTCGTCGCCCGCCACAAGGGGCGCACGATCGAGATCACCGCCGAGGCCGTGATCCTGGCCGGCGGCGGACTGGGCGGCCTCTACGCGGTCACCACCACCCCGGCCGAGGTGCGCGGCGAGGCCATGGGCCTGGCCGCGATGGCCGGCGCCCTGATCGCCGATCCTGAGTTCGTGCAGTTCCACCCCACGGCCATCGACATCGGCCGCGACCCCGCCCCGCTGGCCACCGAGGCCCTGCGCGGCGAAGGGGCGGTGCTGGTCAACGCGCTGGGCGAGGCCTTCATGGCCGGCTACCACCCGGCCGCCGAGCTCGCCCCGCGCGACGTCGTGGCCCGGGCCATCCATGCCGAGATCGCCGCCGGGCGCGGCGCCTTCCTCGACGCCCGCAAGGCGGTGGGCGAACACTTCCCCAGTGAGTTCCCGGCCGTCTTCGCCGCCTGCATGAGCGCGGCCATCGACCCGCGCGTCCAGCTGATCCCGGTCGCCCCCGCCTGCCACTATCACATGGGCGGGGTGGTCACCGACGCCGACGGCAGGACCAGCCTGGAGCGGCTCTACGCGGCCGGCGAGTGCGCCTCGACCGGCGTGCACGGCGCCAACCGCCTGGCCAGCAACTCGCTGCTCGAGGCCGCCGTGTTCGGGACCCGGGCCGGCGCCGCCGCCCGCGACGCCGCGCCCGCCGCCGGCCGCATCGAGCCCGCCGTCCCGCTGCCGAACCTGAAGGGCGGCGCCCTGATGACCCTGCGCCGCGAGATGACCCGCCACGCCGGCGTGGTCCGCGACGCCGAGGGTCTGACCCGGCTGATCGACACCGTCGAGGGGCTGAAGGCCGCCCACGGCGAGGGTCCGATCCTGGCCACGGCCGGCCTTGTCGCCCGCTGCGCGCTGGACCGCCGCGAAAGCCGCGGCGCCCACTTCCGCGCCGACTTCCCGCACGCGGCCGAGCCCGCCGCCCACACGTTCGTCACCCTGCCGACACAGCAGGCGCTGAAGGTCGCCGCCGAATGATCGCTCCCCTGCCCGACCTGCTGATCGACCCGGTCGTCCGCGCCGCCCTGGCCGAGGACCTGGGCCGGGCCGGGGACATCACCGCGCTCGCCTGTATCGACGCCGAGGCGACGCTGACCGCGACGTTCGGCGCGCGCAAGGCCGGGACCATCGCGGGCCTCGACTGCGCCCGCCTCGCCGTCCTGGCCATGGACCCGGCGGCGAAGTTCAAGGCCCGCGTGGCTGACGGCGACGCCGTCGCGGCCGGAACCGTGCTGGCCAAGGTCACCGGCAACGCCCGGGCCCTGCTGTCGGCGGAGCGCACGGCGCTGAACCTGCTCGGCCGCCTCTCCGGCGTCGCCACCCTGACGGCGCAGTACGTCGCCGCCGTCGAGGGCACGAAGGCCCGCATCACCGACACCCGCAAGACCACGCCCGGCCTGCGCGCGCTGGAGAAGTACGCGGTCCGCTGCGGCGGGGCGCTGAACCACCGCTTCGGCCTGGATGACGCCATCCTGATCAAGGACAACCACGTCGCCGCCTGCGGCGGGGTCGGCGAGGCCATCCGCCGCGCCCGCGCCTTCGCCGGCCATCTGGTCAAAGTCGAGTGCGAGGTCGACAGCCTCAAGCAGCTGGCCGAGGCGCTGGACGCCGGGCCCGACGTGGTCATGCTCGACAACTTCAGCCTCAAGAACCTGCGCGTCGCCGTCGGCATGGCGGCCGGCCGCGTGGTGCTGGAGGCGTCCGGCGGCGTGAACCTCGACACCGTCCGCGACATCGCCGAGACCGGCGTGGACGTGATCAGCGTCGGCGCCCTGACCCATTCGGCCAGCGTGCTGGACATCGGGCTGGATGCTGGGTGAGGCCCTGCGTGCTTCGACACGCGCCTGCGGCGCTGCTCAGCATGACTGAGAAGGGTAGCGCTCTTCCTTCCCAGTCATCCTGAGCAGCCGCGAAGCGGCGTGTCGAAGCACGCGCGGCCCTCGGCGCGAGGCTCCCCCCTCCATTAACTTTCCGCAATCCGCATCCGTCCGCCGCCGTCGCTGCCTCTCCCCTTCAAGAGACGGGGGAGACCGCACATGACCACGCATCGCAGGGGGCTGCTGGCCGGCCTTGGACTGGCCGCCATCGCCGGAGCCGCGCCGGCCGCCGCGCAGACGCCGCCGGCCGCGCCGAAGCCGCCGCTGGTCGAGCGGCTGGCGACCGAGGCGGCCAAGCACCGGCTGGCGGTCAGCTTCGACGGGGACGCCGTCAGTGGCCCGGGCCTGGATCGCATCCTCGACGAGGCCCGCGCGGCGCGCTTCTTCCTGCTGGGCGAGGAGCACGGCGTCGCCCAGGTTCCGATCCTGGCCAAGGCGCTGTTCGAGGCCCTGGCGCCGTCCGGCTACAGCCGGCTGGGGCTGGAGGTGTCGCCGCCGGCGGCCCGCGCGCTGGACGAGGCGGCGGCCGAGGGCGTGACGGGCCTCAAGCGCTTCGTGGCCGACCATCCGCCCGGCCCGGCCTTCTACACGATGAGCGAAGAGGCCGACCTGCTCGCCGCCGCCCGCGCCGCCGTCGCTGGGCCGGCGCCGGTGCTGCTGGGGCTGGACTATGAGGTGCTGCAGGACCGCCTGCTGATCGGCCAGTTGGAAGCGGCCGCCCCGGCCTCGGCCCGCGCGCCCCTCGCGGCGCTGAAGGCCGCCTCCGACAAGGCCTGGGCGGCGTACGCGGCCAGCCGCAACATCGGCGCCATCCTGCCGTTCAGCGGCGACCCGGCGCTGGTCCGCGCCGTGCGGGCCGCCTGGCCCAACCCCGACGCCGCCAGCTGGGAGATCCTCGAGACCCTGGAACAGACCCTGGTCATCAACCAGCACCAGACGGCGGAACGCTATTTCCTGTCCAACGACGTCCGGGCGCAGTTCAACCGCGCCAACTGGGCCCGCTTCTGGCGCGCCGAAGGGGCGAAGGCCGAGCCGGCCAGGGTCATGCTGAAGTTCGGAGCCGGCCACATGGTGCGCGGCCGCAGCCCGACGGAGGTCTACGACCTGGGCAGCCTGGTCTCCGAGACGGCCGCCCTGCGGGGCGAGAGCAGCTTCCACCTGCTGGTCATCCCGGCCGACGGCGGGCGGCAGGCGGCGCTGAACGGCGAGACGCTGCGCTACGATCCGTATCCGGTCAGCACGATCGAGGAGATGGCGCTGCAGCCGCTGCAGGCCGCCGCCCTGACCGGAAGCTCGACCCTGTTCGACCTGCGGCCGCTGCGCCGGCTGATGCCCGGCTCGGTGACCCAGTCCGCCGACGCCCGGCTGTCCCGGGTCATCCACGGCTACGACGCGCTGCTGCTGGTGGCGGGCTCGACGCCGTCGGGGAATTCTGTAGGGGGCTCCCCACACGACCGTCATGGCCCGAGGTGTTCGGGCCACCCATGCGCGGTGAGCTGGAAGGCGTTCTGCGTGCTTCAACGCGCGGCCAAAGCGGTGTTCATGGGTGGCCCGGACGAGCCGGGCCATGACGGATTTTTGGGCTGTCTGCGATCGCTAGGCCGTCACCGGAGTCTCCGTCCGCGCCGCCTTGGACTTCCCCTTCAGCCGGCCGTTCAGCCACGTCTGGATCGGGTCGTCGATCAGGCGGTGGAACAGCGCCGCCGCGACCAGGGCGGCCGGGATCGAGGCGGCCCACAGGGTCCAGTCCAGCCAGAGGGGCAGGCCGACGCCCTCCCGGACCGCGCCCAGGGCGCCGAACCAGATCAGGCCGGTCAGGGCGTGGGTGATGAACAGCGCGAAGGACAGCTTGGCGCCCTGCTCGACCAGCGCCGAGGGTTTCGCCACCGGCAGGCGGCCGAAGGACAGCACGATGGCGGCGATGGCCACGATGCTGGGCAGGTCGAACCGGCCGGCGACCTGCAGCAGCGCCAGGGCGATCAGCGACAGCACCGCCAGGAGCCGCGCGGACATCACCGACGGCCGGCCTTGCTCGACCACGCGGGCGATGCAGATACCCAGCAGGAACAGTGGTGCGGCCCGCACCACGCCCAGGTGGAAGTTCAGGTCGTAGATGGAGTGGTTCAGCAGCGCGACGCACAGCAGGTCGCCGATGATCACGCTGAGCAGGCCCAGCGCCAGCAGGGCGGAGGTGTTCTTCAGCCGGCTGATCCACATCCAGGCCAGCGGGAAGGCCGCGTAGCAGACCAGCAGCGCCGACAGCGACCAGCTCTGGTGGTTCCAGCCGCCGCCGCCCTCGACGCCCCAGGCCTGGACCATCAGCACCTGCATCAGCATGGCCGAGGCGGTGAAGTTCTCCGGATTGTCGGGCGTGAACCCGGCCGCCGTGGCGGCGGCGACGGCGATCGCCAGCCCGGCCAGCACGACCAGCTGCCCCGGCCAGATGCGCGCCAGCCGCTTCTTCAGAAAGCTGAACAGCCCGATCCGTCCGCCGAGGATCTGCGCCCCGTAGGCGCGGCCGAGCACGAAGCCCGACAGGATCAGGAAGAAGTCGGTGGCCAGGTAGCCGCGGGCGAACACCGGGTGCAGGGTCTCCAGCGCCACCGGCGCCTCGGTCCCGAAATGGTAGAGTACGATGAGGAGCGCGGCCATGAACCGCAGCGCGTCGAGCGCGCCGCCGCGGCCCGCCGGGCCAGCGTGCGTCATGGATTGGGACAGATCTCGCGTCACAGGCGACTCTCCGGGTCTCATCGGAGCGGGCGTTGCAATCGGGGGACCGTCGCCTATCTGTAACCGTGAATGTGTCAGTAAGGATGTTGACCGCCCATGACCGCCGCCCGCATGCCCGTCCTGTTCCTCGGCCACGGCTCGCCGATGAACGCCATCGAGGACAACGCCTGGCGCCGCGGCTGGGCGGAGGCGGCCCGGCGCCTGCCGCGCCCCAGGGCCATCCTCTGCATCTCGGCCCACTGGGAGACGCGGGGCGCGAGCGCGGTCTCGGCCTCGCCGGCGCCCGAAACCATCCACGACTTCGGCGGCTTTCCGCAGGCGCTGTTCGACGTCCGCTACCCGGCGCCGGGCGATCCGGCCCTGGCGGCCCGGGTGGCCGACCTGCTGGCGCCCGACCCTGTCGTGCAGCACCCGACGCGCGGCCTCGACCACGGCGCCTGGAGCGTGCTGCTGCCGATGTATCCGGACGCCGACGTGCCGGTGGTGCAGCTCAGCCTCGACCGCTCACGCCCCAATGCCTGGCACCACGAGGCGGGCCGCCGCCTGGCCCCGCTGCGCGACGAGGGCGTGCTGATCATCGGCAGCGGCGACATCGTCCACAATCTGCGCGACGTCGACTGGCGCGGCGGCGGGACGCCGGACTGGGCGCCGCGCTTCAACGGCCGCGCCAAGGCGCTGATCGAGGCCCGCGACCACGGCCCGCTGATCGACTTCGAGGCGCTGGGCCCGGACGCGGCGATGTCGATCAACAGCGCCGAACACTATCTGCCGCTGCTCTACGTCCTGGGCGCCGCCACGGCCGAAGACCCCGTCGACTGGTTCAACGACGACGTCTTCGCCGGGATCTCGATGACCTCGATCGTGATCGGCCAGGCCGGCGCCGGCCACTGACGGCTCCCGTTCTCCGCTCTCACCGACAGGAGAACGCCATGCCGAAAGCCCCGCCCGTCCCGAAGGAACAGCGCCGCTTCCGGCGCGCGTGCCCGGACGGGGTCGACGCCGCCCGCGACCGCGGCGACGACCGGAGCGGCCTGCAGCCCGGCGAGGCGGACCCCGACCTCAACGAGCAGGGCCGCCAAGGCGACCGCCGCCAGAATGTCTCGACGGTTCATGGCAAGCAGCGGGATCGTCAGGCCGACGCCTTGAGCCGCGCCGCCGCTTCCTCGGCCGCGCCCTCGCGCTCGCCGCGGCTGGCCGCGTAGATGGCCTGGACGCGCGCCAGAACCGCCGGACTGGCCAGTTCGGGACGGCCGGAATTGAACGGCGGCGCCGGCGCGTACTCCAGGGCCAGCTGCAGCGCCTGGGCGTAGTCCTCGCCGGCGATTTCGGCCGCCAGGGTCAGAGCGAAGTCGATGCCGGCCGTCACGCCGCCGCCGGTGACATAGCGGCCGTCGCGCACCACCCGCGCCGGGTCCGGGATCGCCCCGAACAGCGCCAGCTGGTCGCGCCAGGCCCAGTGGCAGGCCGCGCGCCTGCCGGTCAGCAATCCCGCCGCCGCGAGGATCAGCGAGCCGGTGCAGACGCTGGTCACCCAGGTCGCGCCCTCCGCCAGCCGCCGGATCTGGGCCATGAAGGTCTCGTCCAGCATGGCGTCGGCCGTGCCGAACCCGCCCGGCACGCAGAGAATGTCGCAGCGCTCGATATCGAAATAGGGGGTCAGTCCCGCAAAGGTCAGGCCGTCGGCTTCCATCTGGCCGCCCTCGACGCTGGCCACCGTCACCTTGGCGCCCGGCAGACGCTGCAGCACCTGGTGCGGACCGGTGAAGTCCAGGTGGGTGACGCCCGGATAGAGGGCGAAGACGATGTGGATCTGCGGCGCCGGCATGGGGAGGCCTCCTGTTGACGGGCGCACCATCGCAGGCCTAGGGTCTGGCGCAAATGACAAGGTTCCCTCGTTTTCCGCCATGCGCACCGTCGGCCTCCTGATCTTCCCGGATTTCCAGATCCTCGACGTCGCCGGCCCCGTCGCGGCCTTCGAGATCGCCGCGCGCTACGTGCCCGGCGCCTATGAAATCCGTATCCTGGCGAGGGATGGCGGCCTGGTCGCCAGTTCCAGCGGCGCGCGGATGTACGCCGAGGCCTTCGCCGACGCGCCGCGGCTGGACACCCTGATGATCTCCGGCGGCGAGGGCACGCGCACCCCGGCCATCTGCGAAACGACGCTGGCCTTCGTGCGCGGCTGCGCGGTCTCGGCCCGGCGGATCAGCAGCGTCTGCTCCGGCGCCTATGTGCTGGCCCAGGCCGGACTGCTGGACGGACGACGGGCCACCACCCACTGGAACCGCACCGCCGACTTCGCCCGCCGCTATCCGAAGGTGCGGCTGGAGCCGGACCGTATCTATGTCCGCGACGGCGAGGTCTGGACCAGCGCCGGCATCACCGCCGGCATCGACCTGGCCCTGGCGATGATCGCCGCCGACCTTGGCGAGGACATCGCCCGCAAGACCGCCCAGCAGCTGGTCGTCTACCACCGGCGGCCCGGCGGCCAGTCGCAGTTCTCGGCCCTGCTGGAGCTGGAGACCGGCGAGCGCTTCGACGGTCTGCTGGCCTGGGCCCGGGAGAACCTGCGTGAGCCGCTGACCGTCGAGCAGCTGGCCGGCCGCGCCGCCATGAGCGAGCGCAATTTCGCCCGCGCCTTCGCCGCCGCCTGCGGGACCACCCCGGCCAAGGCCGTCGAACGCCTGCGCGTCGAGGCCGCCCGCGCGCTGCTCGACGCCCAGCCGCTGCAGGTCGAGGACGTGGCGCTGGAGACGGGCTTTGGCGACGCCGAGCGCATGCGCCGCGCCTTCATCCGCGCCTTCGGCCAGCCGCCCCAGGCGCTGCGCCGCGGGGCGAAGGCGGCCTGATCTTCCTCTCCCTCTTGGGAGAGGGGGACCATGCGGAGCATGGTGGTGAGGGATGCGCAGACGTCTGAAGCGCCTTGCGAGGCCGCAATGAAGCCGAACATTGCGCCCGAACGACCAGCTGCAGCGCTTCCCGCTCCACCACCCTTCGGGTGGTCCCCCTCTCCCAAGAGGGAGAGGATAACTAGTAATCCGGCCCGCCCGGGAACATGTGCCCGTACGGCTCCGCCTCCTTGAGCACCCGCGCGAAGGACGGCCGCGCCGTCAGCCGCTCCAGATAGGCGGTCAGCGCCGGGCGATCGCCCCAGTCCTGGCAGAGGCGGGCGTAGTGCAGCGACGGCGCGGCGGCGCAGTCGGCGATCGAGAACGCCTCGCCCGCCGCCCAGGTCCGGCCGTCGGAGAGCGTCTCCTCCAGCCAGGCATAGGCCTTTTCAAGCAGGGCCCGCGCCTCGGCGACGCCGTGAGGGTCCTTGGCGCCTTCGGGGCGGATGACCTCGAACACCAGCCGACCCTGCGGCGTCATCACATAGTTGTCGAAGAACCGGTCCAGGAACCGCGCCTGCAGCGCCGTGTCCGGATCAGCAGGGATCAGGCCCGCGCCCGGATAGTGACGGTCCAGGTACTCGATGATGATGCTGGACTCGACCACCGTCTCGTCCCGCGCCTCGTCGCGCAGCAGCGGCATCTTGCCGATCGGCCAGCGCCGCATGAACTCGACGACCGGCCCGTCGTCCCGGCCGAACTCGATCATCTCGAAGGTGAAGGGCGTACCCGCCTCGTACAGCGGGATCAGCACCTTCCAGCAGTAGGACGACAGCGGATGGGCGAACAGGCGCAGGGTCATGGGATGGCTCGCGGCGGATACTTAAGTACTCACTAAACTATTTCCGTCGGGCGCCTCCGTCAAGGCGGGGCCCCGGAACCGCGCGGCCTGCCGGGAATTGCATCAGCGACGGCCTGTCCGGTCGCCCCGCGAGCGTAAGACCACCGCCATGATCAGCCCCGTCCTCTCGATCCCCCTGTCGCTGGCCGTCGCCGCCCTGCTTCTGGGCGCCTGCCAGACGGCGCCCAAGCAAACGGTGCTGGACCTCGACACGACCGACCCCCGCTGGCTGAGCGCCGGGTGCATCGCGGCCCGCAAGGAGACCCGGGACTACAACGACAAGCCGCTGATCCGCGCCGCCGCCGGGGTGGCGGGTACGGTCGCCGCGGGACCCGTGGCCGGCGCCGCCGCCTCCACCGCCCTCAGCGCCAGCCAGGACGACGAACGCGAGGACCTCAACAACAAGATCCTCAGAGCCTGCGTCAGCAAGCCGGGCGAGCGCCTGCCCGCGCCCGCCATCGCCGCCGCGCCGCCGCCCCTGCCCGTGCCGCCGCCGGTGACAGACACGCCCGCTCCGCAATAGACCCCGTCGCTTTCGCGGCCGCGCGACGATGACGGGATGGGATGGGATGACGGATGCCGGGGCAGGCGCCATCCTCCCCCCATGCCCCTGCCCGAGATCTACGCCGCCCACCGCCTGGTCCCCGCGAAGACCTTCGACGACCTCAAGGTCGGCGACCGCTATCCGCTGCCGTCCCGCACCCTGGGCGACGGCAACTTCGCGGCCTTCCAGGCGGTCAGCCTGGACAACCACCCGATCCACTATGACGTGGAGTACTGTCAGGCGCTGGGCCACCCCGGCCCGCTGGCCCACGGGCTGCAGGTGCTGTGTTTCACCGCCGCCGGCGCCGGCCTGTTCCCGCACGAAATCGGCGACGCCCTGCTGGGGATGATCGAGGTGCGGGCGAAGGTGCTGAAGAGCGCCTATCCCGGCGACACCCTCTATCCGGCGCTGGAGATCACCGAGCTGAAGCGCCAGCGCACCACCGGCGTGGTCACCATGCGGGCCTGGGTGGTCAACCAGAAGGGCGAGACGGTGCTCGACGGCGAGCATGTGTATCTGCTGAGGCTGTAGCCTGCGCCCTATTCGCCGCACTTGGCTGACGTAACGCGAGGGGCGTAAGGGGTCTTCAGGGAGAGACCCATGAAGCTCGATTCAAGCATTTCGGCCGTCGTCACCGGCGGCGCTTCCGGCCTTGGGGCCGCCACCGCCCGCCGCCTGGCCGCCGACGGCGTCAAGGTCGCCATCTTCGACCTCAACGAGGAGCTGGGCGAGGCGCTGGCCAAGGAACTGGGCGGCGTGTTCTGCAAGGTCAACGTCGCCTCCAGCGAGGAGGTCGACGCCGGCTTCGCCAAGGCCCGCGCGGCCATCGGCCAGGAGCGGATCCTGGTCAACTGCGCCGGCGTCGGCGGCGGCGCCAAGACCGTGTCGCGCGACAAGCAGACCGGCGAGATCAAGGAATACCCGCTCGATAACTTCGAGCGCATCGTCCAGATCAACCTGATCGGCACCTTCCGCTGCATCACCAAGAGCGCGGCCGGCATGCTGACGCTGGACCCGATGGAAGACGGCGAGCGCGGCGCGATCGTCAACACCGCCTCGGTCGCGGCCGAGGACGGCCAGATCGGCCAGGTGGCCTACACCGCCTCCAAGGCCGGAATCGTCGGCATGACCCTGGTCGTCGCCCGGGATCTCGCCAGCGAGTCGATCCGCGTGAACACCATCCTGCCCGGCATCTTCGACACGCCGCTGCTGGGCCGCGCGCCCGAGCATGTGAAAGCCGGCCTCGCCGCCCAGGTGCCCAACCCGCGCCGTCTCGGCCTGCCCGAGGAGTACGCCCATCTGGCGCACACCATGATCACCAACGGTTACTTCAACGGCGAGGACGTCCGTCTCGACGGCGCCATTCGCATGACCCCCCGCTGACCGCCACAAGCGACCGGCCAAAGCAGAAGACGCAAGGAAACTCCGACATGAGCGAAGCCTGGATCATCGACGCCGTCCGCACCCCGCGCGGCGTGGGCAAGTACGGCAAGGGCGCACTGTACGACATCCACCCGCAGCAGCTGGGCGCGACCGTGCTCAAGGCGCTGGCCGAGCGGAACAAGATCAACACCGCCGAAGTCGACGACGTGATCTGGGGCACCAGCTCCCAGCGCGGCCCGGCCGCCGGGGATCTGGGCCGCATGTCGGCGCTGGACGCCGGCTATGACATCCGCTCCAGCGGCGTGACCCTGGACCGCTTCTGCGGCTCGGGCATCACCACGGTGAACTTCGCCGCCTCGACCATCATGGCCGGCATGTCCGACATGGTCGTGGCCGGCGGCTGCGAAATGATGTCGATGCCGAACCGCCGCTCGCCGGAAGACGGCCCGGTGACCATGGACCAGGGCAACCTGCGTCTGCGCGCCAAGCACCCGCAGTCGCACCAGGGCATCTGCGCCGACGCCATCGCCACGATGGAAGGCATCAGCCGCGAAGCCCTCGACGCCCTGGCCCTGGTCAGCCAGCAGCGCGCCGCCGTGGCCATCGCCGAGAACCGCTTCGCCAAGAGCCTGGTGCCTGTCTACAAGGAAGACGGGACCCTGGCCCTCGACCACGAGGAGTTCCCCCGTCCGCAGACGACCGCCGAAGGCCTCGCCTCGCTGAAGCCCTCGTTCGAGGCCCTGGCCGACGTGCCGCTGGACACCAACGGCACCACCTTCCGCAAGCTGATCACCGCGGTCTACCCGGACCTCGACCTGAAGTTCTTCCACCACGCCGGCAACAGCTCGGGCGTCGTGGACGGTTCGGGCGCCCTGCTGCTGACCTCGCCAGCCTACGCCAAGGCCAACGGCCTGACGCCCCGCGCCCGCGTGGTGGCCATGGCCAACATGGGTGACAGCCCCACGCTGATGCTCAACGCCCCGGTCCCGGCGGCCCGCAAGGTGCTGGCCAAGGCCGGCCTGACGGTCGAGGACATCGACCTGTGGGAAATCAACGAAGCCTTCGCCGTCGTGGCCGAGAAGTTCATCCGCGACCTGAAGCTCGACCGCAGCAAGGTCAACGTCAACGGCGGCGCCATGGCGCTGGGCCACCCGATCGGCGCCACCGGCTCGATCCTGATCGGCACCATGGTCGACGAGCTGGAACGCCAGGGCAAGCGCTACGGCCTGATCACCATGTGCGCCGCCGGCGGCATGGCCCCGGCCATCATCATCGAGCGTATGTAAGCTCGGCGATCAACCGACCTGAGTTGAAGGGGCCGTCGGCGCGAGAGCGTCGGCGGCCTTTTTCTTTGGTGGCCATCGCCGAAAGGCGCCGTGCGGCTGTCCGCCTCACCACCGACGCCTCTATTGCGTCACACAGCCGATCCCGGAACCTGCTAGGTGTCCCGCTGACGAGATCGACCGACGAGACGCGACCATGTCCAGGACCGACCGCCGCGATCGCCGCCCCAGCCTGCTCGGCCGTCTGGGACCGGGCCTGATCACCGGCGCCGCCGACGATGATCCCGGCGGCGTCGCCACCCACTCCCAGGCCGGCGCGGCCTTCGGCCTGAACATGCTGTGGAGCGTGGTGCTGGCCTATCCGCTGTTGGCCGGTATCCAGCAGATCGTCGCCCGGATCGGCCGGGTCACCGGTCACGGCCTGGCGGCCAACGTCAAACGGGTCTTCCCCGGCTGGCTGCTGGCCATCCTGGTCCTGTCCCTGCTGGTCGCCAACACCATCAACATCGCCGCCGACATCGCCGCCATGGGCGAGGCGGCGGCGCTGGTCGCGCCGGGACTGGACAAGTTCGTCTACGCGGCGGTGTTCGGGGTCGGCTGCGTGCTGGTCGAGGTGTTCATGAGCTACAAGCGCTATGTGCGGGTGCTCAAGTGGCTGACCCTGTCGCTGCTGGCCTATGTCGGCGTGGTGTTCACCGTGAAGATCCCCTGGGCCGAGGTGGTCTGGCGGTCGCTGGTTCCCGACATCGTCCTGACGCCGGCCTTCCTGACCATGGTCGTGGCCGTGTTCGGCACCACCATCAGCCCCTACATGTTCTTCTGGCAGAGCTCCCAAGAGGTCGAGGACCTCGGCCCCGACCCGGAGAAGCGGGCCCTGCTGCATACCCCCCATCTGGCCGACGCCGAGCTGCGCCGCATCCGGCTCGACACCTGGTTCGGCATGGCCATCTGCAGCCTGATCGCCTTCTTCATCGTGCTGACCACGGCGGTGACCCTGCACGTCAACGGCGTCACCGATATCGAGACCGCCGCGCAGGCGGCCCAGGCCCTGCGGCCGATCGCCGGCGATCTGGCCTTCTGGCTGTTCAGTCTGGGGATCATCGGCACCGGCCTTCTGGCGGTGCCGGTGCTGGCCGGATCGGCCGCCTACGCCATCTCCGAGTCGTTCGGCTGGCCGATGGGGCTGGACCGCAAGCTCGGCCAGGCGCCGGGCTTCTACGCCATCGTCGCCGCCGCGACCCTGGGCGGGGTGCTGCTGACCATGACCCGCGTCGATCCGATCAAGGCCCTGTTCTGGAGCGCGGTGCTCAACGGACTGGTGGCGGTGCCGATCATGGTGGTGGCGATGATCCTGGCCTCCCGCAAGTCGGTCATGGGACCGTTCACCATCGGCTGGACGCTGAAGATCCTGGGCTGGACGGCCACCGCGGTGATGGCCGCCGCCGGCCTGGGCATGTTCCTGGTCTGACCGGCGCGGGCTTGACCCCGAACCGGGGCAGCGCCGAAAGTCGACCGCCTCATTCTCTGGGGGTCTCTAAGAACGCATTCTAGGGGGTTGTGGAAGCCCGCAACTGGCGGAGACGCGAGAGAACCCTTTCCCGCCAAACTCTCTGCTCGGAAGCCAGATACGGTGACGGCTCGACTTCAATCAGGGACTGCAGGTCATCGAGGTCGTGGCGATATCCTCGCCGCAGGAGTTCATCCACGCGGTCGAACGAATTGAGAAGCGCGGCCAGCTGAGCAATCGTAGCGCCATGGTGGACAGCATTGATGTCGGCTCCGGCGTCAAGAAGCGCGTTCCAGTTTTCCCATCCCCGGCCTTCGTTCCCTCGAAAGAACGCCGCCTTTAGCGCCGTCCAATCCCCGCCGTCGTCAAGAAAAGCGTTGGGGTTGCCTCCATGGGAAAGGAGCAACCGCAGGAAGGCGGGATCGTCTCGACCTGCTGCGGAAAGGACTGCGCTGAACGGAGCCTCGCCGCCTACCATTTGGTTCGGATTTGCCCCGTGTTCCAACAGCGCGCCCACCCCGGAAACGCTCTCGCATTGCAACGCCCAGAAGAGCGGCGTTGCGCCCTCAAATCCGGAGGCGTTCGGATTGATTCCCGCTCCCACGAGGCGCGCTATCGTTGGTTCATCTCCGACGCACGCAGCCTGAGCCAGCTGCGCCACAGCCTGATCGGGAAAGATGTCGCCAGCCGACTTCCCTCCAATGTGAAACTCCTCCCATCGGTACGACGCTGAAGCGCTGGCGGCCATCTGACCCGTCGAGACTGCGCACACGACCGCCACGGCCACGACGAAAGCCAAAGTCCAACCCTTCAACGATCTATCCCCCAAGCCGGCGTGCATAGCCGCAGCGCGGCCGCTGATAGTTCCAACTCTATTGGCGATACGCGGACCGAGCCAGTGGGTGGTCCGTGGGAACGACTGCATGGCCTTCATGCGTCAAGGGAGGCGGGAGAAACCGCCTTCAGGGCGCTTGACCTCCCCTACGTCTGGACGGTCTCTTTCCGGCGACACGGAGAGGACGAGCCATGACCACCAACGGCCGCAAGGCGATCTTCATCACCGGCGCGGCGAGCGGCATCGGCCTGGCGGCGGCGCGGCGGTTCGCGCGCGAGGGCTGGTTCGTCGGGCTGTCGGACATCGACGCGGCGGGCCTGAAGGCCGCCCAGGCCGAGCTGGGCGCCGCCAACGCCAGCACCCATGCGCTGGACGTCCGCGACCGCAAAGCCTGGGACAACGCGCTGGGCGAGTTCGGCAAGGCGTCGGGCGGACGGATGGACGTGCTGCTCAACAACGCCGGCATCGCCCACTACGGCTTCTTCGAGGACCAGACCGACGACGAGTCGGACCGGCAGGTCGACATCAACGTCAAGGGCGTGATCAACGGCGCCCGGGCGGGCCTTACGCTGCTGCAGGCGACGCCGGGCTCGACCCTGATCAACGTCGCCTCCTGCGCCGGGCTGTTCGGGGCGCCGAAGATGGCGGTCTATTGCGCCAGCAAGTTCGCGGTGCGCGGGTTGTCGGAGGCGCTGGACGCCGAATGGTCGCGCCACGGCATCGCCGTGCGCTGCATCATGCCCTGGTTCGTCGACACCCCGATCCTGCAGGCCGGGTCACAGGGCTCCAACGAGAAGATCGCCGACAGCATCCGGGCCGGCGGCTCGGAGGTCTACACCGTCGAGGAGGCGTCGGAGGTCATCTGGCAGGCCGCCCAGCCCACGACAAAGGAGCTGCACCACATCGTCGGCAAGGCGGGCAAGCGCCTGCGCTTCGTCGCCCGCTTCATGCCGGGTCAGGTCAGGAAGCAGCTGCGCTCGATGCTGCAGGCCTGAGCGCGGCCTCGGTCTCGACCTTCGGAGCCTTGGCCGGCTTGGCGGCGGCGGGCTTGGGCGCGGAGGCGGGCTCGACCGGCTTGTGGGCCGGGCCGCCCATGCCGGCGCTCGCGCCGTCCACCAGTTCGACGGCGGGAGCGGTCACGGCCGTGGCGGCGATGAACACCACCTCGTCCGGCTGCTTCAGGCTGTCGTAGGGGATCGGCTCGCCGGGCAGACCGCCGGCGAACAGTGGGCGGTCGCCGATCTGCGGGCCGGAGCGCTCGGGCGTGCGGTCGAACGAGTCCGGCGCGCCGCCGCGACCGCCGAAGCGGTAGAAGACGTGCAGTCCGACCTGGCCGATCTTGATCAGGCGCGGGCCCCAGCTGGGCGAGACATAGATGGTGTGGAAGTGGGTGGCGTTGCCGACCTCGGCCATCACGGCGCCCGACAGCGCCTTGGTCGCCACGCGCTCGGCGCGGGCCCAGGCGCCGGGCTCGCGACGTTTCCGCATCGAGCCGTCGCAGGCGAAGCTGAACTGGCAGGTCCCGCCGCCGTAGGCGCGCTGGTAGACGACGCCGCAGATGGACTTGGGGAAGGCCGGGTGACGGGCGCGGTTCAGAACCACCTGGGCCACGGCCGCCTGGCCGGCCGGGGTCTCGCCGCGGGCCTCGTAATAGACGGCCTGGGTCAGGCATTCGAGATCGCGCGAGGCGTCCAGCGCGCCGTCGAAGCGGAACGGACGGGCGGCGGGCGAACCGGAGCCGGTGATGAAGCTGGCCCGCAGCAGCAGCGACTGGGCCTGGCCGGGACGGGTCCTGCCGGCGTCGCGGCGCTCGAGCCGGGCGGCGAACAGGGCCGCCTGGCGGTCCCGCTGCGCGCCGCCGGCGCTGGTGAAGGGGTCATGGCGCCTGGCGATGGCCAGCGCGGAATCGTCCATCCGGTCCACGACCCGCTGGAGATCCTGTTCCGCGTAGCCGCCGGAGGCGACGTCCGCGAGTTCGGAGACACGGGCGTGCGTTGAAGCCGCCTGAGCGTAGCCGCCCGCCAGATAGGCGCCGCCGAGAATGCCGCCCAGGCCTACGCCCAGGACGGATCCGGTCAAAACGACGCTGACCAGCGCGCGCGCTTTCGCACGCGTCTGCGAGAGGAAAAACAACGGATCCGTGTCCTGTGCGGCGAGCGCGTCCCGCGCCCCAACTCAACGTCCGAAAAACCCCTGAAACGCATTCGAAGAGGGTCGTCCGGACGGGATTTCGGCCTGTTCACGAAAAGCCGAAGTCCGCCTTGTACCGCGCTATATGGCCCAAATGTGGCCAATTCGCAAGTTGATGCTGCGCTGCAACATAAATCGCCCGCCGGGCGAGCAGTCTGATTCACGATAAATCCTTGAGAGTCAGGTACTTGCGCCGAACAGGACTCACCGGTGCTTAACCGCAGCATTTCGCGCCCTGCACGAACGGGAACCGTGACTCTGGTCGCCCTGTTGGACGTCTGTGACCCGCATGGGTCGAGAGAAACGGAGACCGTCATGTTCCCTGTCCGTCGTCTGCTGCCCGCCACCCTTCTTGCCGCCGCGCTGTCGAGCGGACTGGCCGCCTGCGGGCACAATATGGAGCAGCGCGCCGCCACCGGGGCCATCGCCGGCGCGGTCGTCGCCGGACCCGCGGGCGCCGCGGTCGGAGCCGGCGTCGGCGTGGTGGTCAACGAGGCCGACAAGCCGAAGTAGGCCCCTCGGACCGGCGCACGCGGAAACATTGCAACCCGACGTGAGCAGAGTCACCATGAGCGCCCTGTGATCCCGAACGAGGAAGCCAGATGCGCCGGGCCCTTTTCCTAGTCGCCGCCCCCCTGCTGGCCGGCATGACCCTGGCCGCCGCTCCGGCGGTCGCCGCCGACCTGCTCTATCCGGGCGGGACGGTGCTCAGCGAGCCGGCGATCGGCAAGCCGGTCTGGATGATCCAGGCGCAGTGCGCCGGGTTCTTCGGCGCGACGAGCAACGTCCTGGACGAGCGGGGCGACGCCGAGGGCGCCGCGGCGGCCAAGGCCCAGGGCGTGACCTTCTTCCGCGACTCGGTCGACCGGCTGATGCGCGATCGCGGCCTCAGCCGCGCCGCCGCCGTCGAGGCCGTGTCGCTGGCGCTCGACTCCGGCCGCGCCGAGGGCTTCCAGAAGATCAAGGACGGCGGCGGCTTCGGCTCGCGCTCTCACTGGAACACGGCGCGCAGCATCTGCCTGGACGTCGCCGACGTCTATCAGGGCATCCGCTACCGCTAGACCCTGCGTCCCGCGCGTCCCGGCTTGACGCCGCCCCGGCCCCGCGCCTCTGTGTGTCGGTAGTCTGACGAGGAACTGACATGCGTTTGAGCAGGGTCGCCGGCATGGTCGCCGGGCTGACGATAATGGCCTTCACCTCCCAGGCCGGCGCCCAGTCGTTCAGCCGTCGCATCGACCTGCTGCGACTGCAGGACCAGGCGATGGCCGCCGCCGCCGCCGTCTTCCAGACCAGCGGCAAGTCCTGCAACGCCGAGTTCGCCCGGCTGCGGACCTTCTACGCCGATCCCCGCTTCGACCGCATGCCCGTCGACACCCGGCGCACCACCCTGTTCGCGGTCATGGTCTGCGCGGAGTCGCGCGACCTGCCCTTCGCCGTCGAGGCCGCCAGGCGGCTGGCGCCGATCGCCAGCGAGCCGATGGAAATCAGCGCCGTGCACTCGGTGCAGATCTCCGAGGCGTTGCAGCGCGGCGCGCAGGCCGAGGCCGCCCGCCTGTTTCTCTCCCTCGCCGACAAGCAGCCCAAGGTCGTGGCCGGCTGGGACCCGGAGATGGTCGCCCCCTTCGCCGACTACATCGAGGACGATCCCGACCTGTCGCTGAAAGTCGCCGAGCGGCTGTCGACGCTGGAGTGGACCAACGACGCCAGCCGGCGCGCCGCCCGTAACGCCTGGGCCCTGTCCTTTGGCTGGCAGCTGGCCGACCGGGGCAAGCTGGCCGAGGCCGGCGCCGCGGTCGAAAAGGCCGACGAGCTCTATGTGATGCTGATGGTGGCCGGCGACCGGCGCTTCGCCCAGGTCTGGGACCGGTACGCGCGGGAGAACCGCTTCGACTGGACCGCCCTGGCCACCGCCCGGCTCGACCGGGCCACCGCCGAGATGGCCGCCAGCCCGGACAGCCTGCGGCCGGCCGACGACATGATCGCGGCGCTGCGCGCCCTGGGCCGGCTGGACGAGGCCATCCAGATCGGCGAGGCCTTCCGGGCCCGCATCCAGGACGGCGAGGCGTTCGAGGATCTCGACAGCCAGTCCGGCGACGTCCTGGTCGGCCTTGGCCAGGCGCTGTTCGAGGCCGGCCGCTATGGCGAGGCCGAGGCGGTGTTCAGCGAGGCGATCCGCCTGGGCGAGCCGGAGGATTCCGAAACCGTCGCGGTCGACGAGCGTCTGGCCTGGGCCGGCCGGTTGCTCGACCTGTCCCGTCCCCGCGAGGCGCTGGCGGCGCTGGAGCCGATCGGCGAGAAGCAGGTCACCCCCTACGGCCGCCTGTGGGTCGAGTCACAGCGCGCCTGCGCCCAGGCGGACATCGACCCGAAGGCGGCGGCCGCCAGCATCATCGGCCTGGAAAAGGAGCGCCAGGAGAACCCGGCGGCGCTCAGCCAGGCCCTGATCTGCAGCAACCGGCTGGACGAGGCGGCGACGCTGATGATCGAGCGGCTGCGCGATCCGCGGCACCGGTCCGGCGCCCTGGACCCCTACTGGGTGACCCGCGGGCCGGCGAAGGTCCCCGCCTGGCTGGCCGAGTTCGAACGCCGCCGCCAGCGGGTGCTGAACAATCCGGCCGTGCTGGCGGCGCTGGACGTCGCCGGCCGCAAGGTCGAGGCCCCGCTGGCCGGCGACTACTGGGGCGGGTTCTGACCTGACGGGGGCGAAGGGGCGTATGTCTGGACGAAGCATGGGCGTGATCGCCGCCGCGATCGCGCTGAGTCTCGCCGTCGTCGGGGCCGCGCCGGCCGCGCCCGAGCGAGGACCGACGCCTACGCCGGGGCGGCCGTCCGACCTGTTGCGCTTCGACGCCGAGGTGCGGGCCCTGCTCTCCAACGCCCATTCGGGCAACGCCAGCGTCTGCGGGTCCCGGATCGGCAAGCTGTCGGCCATGGTCGCGCGGGCGGAGTTCGACCGGCTGCCGCTGGACACCCGGCGGCTGACCCTGGGCGGCGCCCTGGCCTGCGCCGACACCGGCGACCAGTCGCCGGAGGTGCTGGCGCTGGTCCGCCGGCTGGAGCCCGTCGCCGGGGATCCCGGCGCCCTCGCCGGCGTCAACGCCGCCCTGCTGGACGAGGCCGTGGCCCAGAACCGCTCGTCCGAGGCCGCACGCCGCCTGATGGCGGTGATAGACAACGACGTGGACCGGGTGAAGACCTGGTGGGCCCCGTTTCTGAACCCGATCGTCATCGGCGTGATGGACGACGAGCGACTGTCGCGCGATCTGCTCCGCCGGATGGTGGCGGTGGAGTGGGCAGACAGCCTCAGCGCCGCCGCCGCGCGCAACGGCTGGGCCCTGCTCTATTCCGGCCTGCTGCTGGATGACGGCGACCGGACCACCGCCGAGGCGGTGGTGGCCCGCGCCGACGAGGTCCAGACCCTGGCGATCCTCGCCCAGGACGTCCGCTACCAGCGGCTCTGGCCCCGCCTCGCCGCCGACGGCCGTCTGGACTGGCGCAAGGTCGCCGAGGCCGAGCTGGCCCGCCGGCAGGCCGCCGCGAAAACCTCGCCCAACCTCATGCGCATGAGCTTCGCGGTCCAGGAGGACCTTCGCCGCCTGGAACGCTACGACGAGGCGATCAACGCCGGCCAGGCGATGCGCAAGCGGCTGGGCGACACGGCCGCTCCGTTCGAGGACCGCGACCTGATGGCCGTCGCCGTGCTGTCGGAACTGGCGATGGCCCTGGCCGACACCGGCCGGATGGCCGAGGCGGAGACGGTCTTTCGGGAAGCGCGGGCGGAGGCGGAGCGGATCGGGACGGTTCCGGTGGAACTCGATGCTCGACTGGGCCGACCGCCTCAACCGCCTGGGCCGCCACGCCGAGGCCCTGGCCCTGCTGAAGACCATCCCGGCCGACGAGCTGACCGACCTGGGTTCGATGTGGCAGGGCGCCGAGCAGATCTGCGCCCTGGCGCGCACCGATCCGCCGGCCGCCTGGCGCCTGCTGCCGGCGATGATGGTCCGCGAGCCGAAGGGCCCGGAGGCGCTTCAGAAGGCGCTGTTCTGCATGGATCGCCGGGACGAGGCCGCGGCCCTGTTCATCCAGCGGCTGAAGCAGCCCGACCGCCGCCTGGACGCTCTGGGCGCGACCCGCGCCGTCCGGCGGCCGCCCTCGGTCCCGGCCGTCGAGGCCGCGCTGATGGCCCGCCGCGACGCGATGATCGCCCGGCCGGACGTCCAGAAGGCCCTCGCCGCCGTCGGCCGCCCCCTGGACGTGCCGCTGGCCGGCGACTTCTACGGCTGGTTCTGATCGGCGTACGGCGTCCCGTCGCGGTGCAGATAACCCGCCCCGCCGGGCCGGATGATCATGTCCAGGTCCGGATAGTCGACCGTCTCGGTCGCCTCATCGGTGGGATTGCCGACCTGCAGCAGCACCGCGTCGGCGCCCGAGCGGTTCTGCAGGCAGTGGCCGTTTGCCACCCCGGCCTTCCAGGCCGCGCAGTCGCCGGCCCGCAGCAGGGTCTCGCCCTCGTCCTCGACCAGCACCACCTCGCCCGAAACCACCCAGACGAACTCGTCCTCATCATCGTGCCAGTGCCGCTGTGACGACCACTGGCCGGGCGGCAGCGTCATCAGGTTGATCCCGACGAGCGTCAGCCCCATCCCCTGCGCCAGCATCCGCGCCGAGCGCTGCTGACAGGGTTCGTTGAGCGGCGGCGGATACCCGCTGCCGGTGCGCAGCGGCATGGCGTCCAGGTCGATCTTGGGCATGGCGGCGGAGCCTCCGTTAACCATTCTTAAACCAATAGGGTTCCGGTTTTGTTCGATTGGCCGCGGACGTCAAGCGTTGAATTGGCGAGGCAATCGGGCCGCTCGAAAAGGCGGTCGCGCCGCACGCGAACAGCGGTGTTCGCGGACTGTTCGATTTTGGGTGGGGTGGAGGGTGACCGGGCTTTCCCGAAGATCGCCCCATCAGTCCGTCATGGCCCGACTTGTTCGGGCCACCCATGCGTGAAGAGTCTGAAGGCGTGCTGCGGGCTTCGACACGCGCCTTCGGCGCTGCTCGGCATGACTATGGGGGTTGGCCTTCCAAGCTGGTCATCCTGAGCAGCCGCGTAGCGGCGTGTCGAAGAACGCACCGCAAAGGCAGCGTTCATGGGTGGCCCGAACAAGTCGGGCCATGACGATGATTGAGGACCTCACCCCGCCGCCCGCTCATGCGCCAGCAGCCAGCGCTTGCGCTCCAGCCCGCCGCCGTAGCCGGTCAGGGCGCCGTTCGCGCCGATCACCCGGTGGCAGGGGATGACCACGCCAACCGGGTTGGCGCCGTTGGCCAGGCCCACCGCCCGCACCGCCGCCGGCCGGCCAATCCGCGCGGCCAGGCCCCCGTAGGTGGTGGTGGTCCCGGCCGGGATGTCGAGCAGCGCCCGCCAGACCGTCTTCTGGAAGTCGGTGCCGACCACGGTCCAGCGCACCCGGGCCAGCGCCGTCAGGTCGCCGGCGAAATAGGCGTCCATCTCCCGGCGAACATCCGCCGGCGGCGCCCCGCCTCGACCGGCAAGCCGCCGTACCAGCGGCGCATCAGCCGGGCCGTGCGCGGGCTGTCGGTGTCGAAGTCGAGCACCCGCACGACGCCGTTCTCGTCGGTGAACAGCTGCAGCGGCGCGATCGGCGAAGCCAGCAGGCTGCGGACCAGCCGCCGGGGGCGGTCAGGCGACGACGCGCGCATCGGTCTTCACCTTCGCGGGAGTCGGCGCCTGCGGGTCGGACGCCCACAGGTGCAGGGCGGCGTAGGCCCGCCACGGGCGCCAGGCCTCGGCCCGGGCCAGCAGCTGGGCCGGGGTCGGCCGCACGCCCTCGGCGTCGGCCAGCGCCCGCATCAGCCCGACGTCGGCGGCCGGGAAGGCGTCCGGCTCGCGCAGCTGGCGCATGGCGATGTACTGCGCCGTCCATTCGCCGATGCCCGGCAGCGCGCGCAGCGCGGCCACCGCCTCCTCGAGGCTGGCGCGCGGCCCGAACAGATGCGGATCGGCGGCGACGGCGGCGGCCAGGCCGCTGATCGCCCGCGCCCGGGCGCCGGGCATCAGGCCGTGCGAGGCGATATCGGCGCCCGCCAGCCGGTCGGCCGACGGAAAGGCGTGGGTCAACCCCTCCTGCGCCCACTCAGCGGGCAACGCCTCGCCGTACTCGGCGGTCAGCCGTCCGGCCAGCTTCACCGCCGCCGGCACGGTGATCTGCTGGCCCAGGATGGCGCGCACCCCCAGTTCCAGCCCGTCCCAGGCCCCCGGCGCCCGCAGGCCCGGCCGCGCCGCCACCATCCGGGCCAGGTCCGGGTCGGCTGACAGATGGGCGGCGATGGTCTGCGGATCGGCGGTCAGGTCGAACACCCGCCGCACCCGCGACAGGATCGACGGCAGGGCGGTCAGCTTCGGAAACCGCACCGTCACCGCCAGCCGGTCGCCGGCGGCCCGGCTGACCGCCACCACGCCCATCGCCCCGTCCAGCGCGATCGTGCGGGCATAGCGCCCCTCCGTCACCACCTCGACGCCGGGAATGGCCCGCGCCGCGAGGAAGCCGATCATGCCGTCCCAGTCGTATGGCGGCCGGTAGCGCAGCATCAGGGTCACCGCCCCCTGCTCCCCGGCCCGCGCCGCCGTTCTCCGGCGCAGCGCCAGCGGCGGGCGGTCGTAGAGTCGCTGGAAGGTCTCGTTGAAGCGCCGCACGCTGCCGAACCCGGCGGCCAGCGCCACCTGGGCCATCGACAGGTCGGTCTCGTGGATCAGCTGCTTGGCCAGCAGCACCCGCCGCGTCTGGGCCACCCCGACCGGCGAGGCGCCCAGATGCTGGCGGAACAGCCGCCGCAGCTGCCGCTCGCCCACGCCCAGCCGGCCGGCCAGGGCCTCGACGTCGCCCGCATCCAGCGCCCCCTGCTCGATCAGCGCCAGGGCCCGCGACACGGTGTTGGAGCTGCCCCGCCAGGCGCCCATGTCCGGCGCCGTCTCCGGCCGGCAGCGCAGGCAGGCGCGATAGCCGGCCTCCTCGCAGGCGGCGGCGGACGGATGGAAGGTCATGTTCTCGCGCTTCGGCGTCCGCGCCGGACAGACCGGCCGGCAATAGATCCCCGTCGTCTTCACACAGCCGAAAATCCGCCCGTCCCAGCGCGCGTCGCGGGTCAGCACCGCGCGGTAGCAGGCGTCCTGGTCCAGATCGATGGGGGCGATGTCCATGGGCCGATCATCGGCGGCGCGGAGGCCGGAGTCTCGCGGTTTTCGGACTCGGTTGGTGGGCGGAGAGCGTGTTGCGTCCTTCCCCCGGATCAAGTCCGGGGTCGCCCGAGAGCTCGCTCCTCAGGATGACGAACTCAGTTGAGCCCACTCACCTTCGTCATCCTGAGGAGCGGCGCAGCCGCGTCGCGAAGGACGCAGGGCCTCAATCGCGCACCAGGCACACCCACCCTGATGTCTTGACGGCCAGTGTTGCTCCGGCGACGAGGGACGGGGTCCTCGCCCCCCTCTCACCGCTCCGGATCGACCCGCACCAGCAGGTCGACGTAGCCGTCGCGGATGCGGGTGCTGACCTTCGGGTTCACGCCGGGCAGGCGCACCATCCACATCGTCTGCACCGGGCCGGTGGAGTCGCGGTTCGGCTCGCCCTCCATGCCGAGACAGGCGGTCAGCCGCCGGTCGAGCTCGGCCTTGATCGTCACGGCCGCGTCCGCCGGCAGGGGCGCGCGGCTCGAGCACATGTAGATCGGCGAGAAGCTCAGTGTCGAAACCGTGCAGTCCTGCAGCCCGCCGATGCGGACGCTGCCGACCGCCTCGTAGTCCTTCACCTCGCCATAGAGCGAGGCGAAGCGCGGGTTTTCGTTTCCCGCCCCCATGATCTTGTAGACCGCCTGGCACACCACCTCGGCCCGGGCCGGCGTGGCGATGAGCGCGCACAGGGCGGCAAGTGTCAGAATGCGCATGGTCCGGCCCCCGGTTGTCCAGGGATCGTCGCCCGGCCCGCGGCCGCCCACATCACCAAAAGGGGGGTCCCGTTTGCTCAGATCCGCGCGGTCAGCCACGCCTCGAACTGCTGGCCCGGCAGGGCGCCCGCCACGCGGTCGGCGATCTGGCCGCCCTTGAACACCGCCAGGGTCGGGATGCTGGAGACATTGTACCGTCCGGCCAGCCCCTGGGCGGCGTCGACGTCGATCTTGATGAAGCGGGCGCGAGGCTCATGCCGCGCGGCGGCGGCCTTGAAGACCGGCGCGAAGGCCCGGCAGGGTCCGCACCAGGCGGCCCAGAAGTCGACGATCAGCGGCAGGTCGCTCCTGGCCAGGTGCTTCTCGAACCGCGCCTCGCTGAGCGCCAAGGGCTCGCCGGTGAACAGCGGCCCCTTGCAGCGCCCGCATTTCGGCCCATCGGCCAGCCGCTCGGGCGGCAGGCGGTTGACCCCGTCACAGGCGGGGCAGACGACGTGCAGGGCGTTGCTCATAGGCTGATAATGGGCGCCCGGGCGCGGGGTTCAATGGCCGGCGTCCCGGCGCCCCTGCGCGATTCGGTCGCGGCCCGAATCGGTAGAGAACCTTGTTCTGTCACAAAATAGCGCGATGGTGCCTCGCCGTGAGAACGCTACCGCCCCATCGCCTGTCGCTGGCCGCCGCCCTGGCCCTGACGATCGCCGCCCTGGCGTTCGCGGTCGGCGGCCTGCTGGACGACGCCGGGGCCCGGGAGGGACGGATCGCCGTGTCCCCGCCCGACGCCGCCGGCGCCTTCAGCGGCGTCTCGGCCCCGCGCCTGCGCTGAGGCGCGCGCGCCGCTCCTGCCATCGCCTGTCAGCAGGCCCCCTAGCCTTCGCCCCGCCCCGCGCCTACCTTTGCGTTCATGGCCCGTTCCCCAGAGAGACCGGCAGGCGTCGAGGACGTCTCCGCCGCCTACATCCATGGCCTGGCGAACGCGCATACGCCGGCGATGTGGGCGCCGCACCGGCCCGCGCGGCCGGCCAAGTCGCAGGGCGGCATCCCGTTCCGGCTGGTCAGCGACTACGAGCCGGCCGGCGACCAGCCCACGGCCATCCGCGACCTCGTCGCCGGCATCGCCGAGCGCGAGCACGACCAGGTGCTGCTGGGCGTCACCGGCTCGGGCAAGACCTTCACCATGGCCAAGATCATCGAGGCGACGCAGCGCCCGGCCCTGATCCTGGCCCCCAACAAGACCCTGGCCGCCCAGCTCTACAGCGAGTTCAAGAGCTTCTTCCCCGACAACGCGGTCGAGTATTTCGTCAGCTACTACGACTACTACCAGCCGGAGGCCTACGTGCCCCGGACCGACACCTTCATCGAGAAGGACTCCAGCCGCAACGAGCAGATCGACCGCATGCGCCACGCGGCCACCCGCTCGATCCTGGAGCGGGACGACGTCATCGTCGTCGCCTCGGTCAGCTGCATCTACGGCATCGGCTCGGTGGAGACCTACACGGCCATGACCTTCTCGCTGGCGGTCGGCCAGAAGGTCGACGACCGCCAGGTCGCCGCCGACCTGGTCGCCCAGCAGTACAAGCGCAACGAGGCCGCCTTCGAGCGCGGCACCTTCCGCAAGCGCGGCGACACCATCGAGATCTTCCCCGCCCACTACGAGGACCGCGCCTGGCGCATCCAGATGTTCGGCGACGAGATCGAGGCCATCGCCGAGTTCGACCCCCTCACGGGCAAGAAGACCCAGGACCTGGCCGAGGTGAAGATCTACGCCAACAGCCACTACGTCACGCCGCGCCCGACGCTGCGCCAGGCCATCACCCACATCAAGGACGAGCTGAAGGACCGCCTCGACTGGCTGGTCGCCAACGGCAAGCTGCTGGAGGCCCAGCGGCTGGAGCAGCGCACCCGCTTCGACATCGAGATGATGGAGACCACCGGCAGCTGCGCCGGCATCGAGAACTACAGCCGCTACCTGACCGGCCGCCGGCCGGGCGAGCCGCCGCCGACCTTCTTCGAATACATCCCCGACAACGCCCTGCTGTTCGCCGACGAGAGCCACCAGACCATCCCGCAGATCGGGGCCATGTACCGCGGCGACTACCGCCGCAAATGGACCCTGGCCGAGTACGGCTTCCGCCTGCCCAGCGCCATGGACAACCGCCCGCTCAAGTTCGAGGAGTGGGAGGCCATGCGCCCGCAGACGGTGCACGTCAGCGCCACCCCCGGCCCCTGGGAGATGGAGAAGGCCGGCGGCGTCTTCGCCGAACAGGTCATCCGCCCCACCGGCCTGATCGACCCGCCGGTCGAGGTGCGCCCGGTCGCGAAGAACAACGCCAGCCAGGTCGACGACGTCATCGCCGAGGCCCGCGACTGCGCCCTCAAAGGCTACCGCACCCTGGTCACCGTCCTCACCAAGAAGATGGCCGAGGACCTGACCGAGTTCATGCACGAGCAGGGCCTGCGCGTGCGCTACATGCACAGCGACGTCGACACCCTGGAGCGGATCGAGATCATCCGCGACCTGCGCCTGGGCGCCTTCGACATCCTGGTCGGGATCAACCTCCTGCGGGAGGGCCTGGACATCCCCGAGTGCGGCCTGGTCGCCATCCTCGACGCCGACAAGGAGGGGTTCCTGCGCTCGGAAACCTCCCTGATCCAGACCATCGGCCGCGCCGCCCGCAACGTCGACGGCAAGGTCATCCTCTACGCCGACAGCATCACCGGCTCCATGGAACGGGCCATGGCCGAGACCAGCCGCCGGCGCGAGAAGCAGGTGGCCTACAACACCGAGCACGGCATCACGCCCGAGAGCGTCAAGAGCCGCATCAAGGACATCCTGGCCAGCCCCTACGAGAAGGACCGCGTCACCATCGACGTCGGCGTCGCCGAGGACGCGAGGCCGTTCATGGGCTCAAACTTCCAGGCCACGCTACGCGACCTCGAAGGCAAGATGCGCGAAGCGGCCGGCAACCTGGAGTTCGAGACGGCCGCCCGCCTGCGCGACGAGATCAAGCGCCTGAAGATGCTGGATCTGGAATTCGCCAACGACCTGCTGACGGCGGAAGGCGAGACGGCGGACGCGTCCGTGCCGAAGCGCGAGCGGAAGGCGGCCCGGGCGGAGGCGCAGGAGCGGTTTCGGAAGGGGCGGCTGTAGGGGGGGGCTGGCGCGTTATTCGCTAAGTCTTGCCGCCGCCAAACCGTCGAATGATCTCGACGGTGTCATGGCCATACTTATTGGCTAACCACTCAACGAAGCTGGGCTCCACGGAGTGAGCATAGGAAATTAAGCCGGATAGCTTGTGCAAGTCCGTATCTGCTAAGGTCTTCGTACAGGCCCGATGTACGGCTGCACTGATATTGCGCTTCTGATCGCGGCCGAGCGTGACGCGCCCGTCGTTCGATAGCGTCAATCCAGTTACGGTACGGTGATACTTCTTCGTAACGTAAGTCGTCTTGTCATTGTTGATGTCGAGCTTCGGGAAGCCAATCGATCTTACGACTCTCGCGACATCGCGCTTTACGTTGACCAGGTGACCCGTTCGAGGGGCCGAAAACGTTAGATCGTCCGCGTATCGAGTATAGGTAACGTGATCATTCGAGACGTATTCCGACACGAGAGTGTCAAACTCAAACATCATAATGTTTGAGATCATTGGAGATGATGGCGCTCCGATTGCGAGCCTAAGCAAACGTCCGCCCAGTGGTCTAAAAAATAGCAGTTGCTCCGATAGTCTAACGTCCTCTGCCGATGTAAATATCGCATGACGTTCGCAGTATGAAACCCAGTCCCGCCCCCTAATCGATGGGAAAAAGTCCTTCAGGTCCATTTTCAGGATCGGGCCATTCTTCGCGTGCGGCCTTGCATTGTCGACTGTGGATAGACCTTTCCTGTAGGCAGTGGCCGCAGTGTGTATGGGCAACTCAAGCAGGTACATCTCTGTGAAGACCCGCTGGAGGAATTTTATCTCCGGCGTAGGCTGCGCGATCTCCCGGCGCCCACCAGACCGCTTTGCGATCTCATAGACCTTATAGCGCCGAGGCGCGGTGACTATGAGCTTTCGAACCTCGTGGTCGCGAAGCCCAGACGCAGCAGCCATGGAGGCGATGAGGCGGCTCATCCCGCCCCTCCAACCGCTGTGATTGAGCGAAACCTCTCTGGATCGGCTTTCATCCAGTATGCGCGGACCTGCGCCTTCCAAGCGGCCTTGTTCAACGTCGGCGCGCCTTTAGCCTTCAGAATGGGATAGTCAAAGGCGTCTACATCATTCTCGATCGAGACATAGTAAGTCTTCGATCCACGAACGTCCTCTCTCACCCATCCGATGAACTTGGCGCAGTCAATATATTTCCCAACATCATCTCGGCTAGCCTCGATCCCGACGCTATAAAGGATAACTTCTATTTCTTCTATGGTTAGGGCACCGAAATGCTGGACCATACCGGTGATGAACTTGATTTTATGCCCCGCGCGGTCTTTGTCGAAGGTCCGAGGGTCCTTAAGTTTTTCTATGTTGTGCGGCACTTCGACCGCGAGTCGATTTTTTAGTTCAGACAGATCAAGACCTGCAAAACCCTTACCGTGCTCTACACCTAAGCCCTCATAGTTAATCACGTATACAGATGCCAGCGGATATTTTTCTTGTACCGCTTGGATAGGCCCCAGCATTATATACGATTTTTCCTTATAGTTGACCTCATCGACTAATACGAATAGCTTGCGAGCGATTTCGTCGATCTGAGCGAAGCCCCCCAGCTCCGCTATACTACCTTCGCTCTCGCAAAAAAGCATAACCATCTGGCAGATTTGAGCGAAATCAGCCTCGAAATCCATCCAGTTTGTATAGGTGCGCTTGGGGCCGTAGATGTCGGCCTCTTCCGGGATGCTGAATTTTATTTTGTTGAAGGGTATATTGCTCGTAATCTTCAGGAAAGCATCGCGAAAGGATAGAGGCGATACACCCGTGATATCGAACGGTCCGCCACAAACTAACACCACCGTCGTGGGGGCGTGTACGTGGAGCTTACCGAGATCTAGCCACTCGATTATGTCCGGTATGCTTGTTTTCTCGGCTATCACTTACCTGGGCCGCGGAAGAGAGCGGTGTCTTAGCGAGCGGAGCGTCCTCGGCAGAGGCGGTAAGACACCGATCTCTTCCGCGGCACCCAAAATCTGACCAATCAATTGAGGTCTAGCGAAACGCCCGACCAGCAGAAACAAACTGCCTATACGCGTAAGTGAGAATGGAACTCTATTTCTGGTTCAGACATTGGTCAACGCGATTTTCTTCGGCCTCGGCCTATTGCGAAGTCGCCCTTCAAACCAACTCCACCTTCAACGACCGCCCCAGCACCTTCGCGGCCCTCGCCAGCGTATCCAGCGTCACGTTGAATTCGTTCGGGTCCAGCACCCGGGCCAGCTGGGCGCGGCTAGTTTCCATCTGTTCGGCCATGGCCGCGCGGGTCATGCGGCGGGCCGTCATGGCCTCCTGGAGCTGAAGGGCGATCACGCGCTTGATGGCGCGGGCGGTCACCTCCTCGGCGATGCCTTCCTCGCGCAGGAAGTCGTCGAGCGATTCAAGCTCCGACAGGCTTCTGATCTTGTCGTAGGCCATCCGGCCTCCTGCTAAATAGCCCCATTCCGGGACTCAGGGCGGGAACTCCCGCTTGCGCTTCAGTGCGACCTCGATTTCCGTCTTGGGCGTAGTCCGGGTCTTCTTGAGGAAGCCGTGGAGCACCACGAGGGCCTTGGCTTCGCTGTCGTGATAGAAGATCATCCGCGCCTCACGGTTCCCCGTCAGACTGCTGCGGACCTCCCAGAGCCCCTGCCCCAGCGAACGGCACAGCGGCAGCCCCATGGGGAAGCCGAACTGAACCGTCATCAGATCCTCGCCTAAGATCGACCGGTCGCGTCTATCGAACGACCGCAGCCACTCCTTGATCAACTGCCGGCCGTTGGCGGTTTGGTAGAAGAGAACGGTGTGCATGCGCGGACGCCCCTATAGGTTGCTTGTGCTGCATGAGGCAATCCCCGAGTGTACAATGCGGACAATTCCGCCGAAAGAAAGTGTACCATATTTGGTCCAGTGCGCAAGGCGCCCCACCACCCCCTTCATCTCTTGCCGAAACGGTCGCCGGGCGGTCCAGGTCAGTCAAGGACGGGCCTGCGGCCCGCCGCGACGCGGCCGCGCGGCGCGCGGTCCTTGACGGACCTGGACCGTCCGGCACGCTGGCCTGCATGAGATTGAAGGGTTTCTCCCTTCCTCAAGGAAGCGACGCGCCGACGCCCCCTTGCCACGACCCCGCCGCCACGGCAGTCCTCGGACATGGCGTACAACCCCATCCTCGCGAAGGTCACCGACCACGACCCCGACCGTCCGGATCCGGAAAAGGCGCCCTGGTCGCTGGTGCTGACCGGGTGGGCCATCGCGATCGGCGTGACCCTCCTGCAGTTCGTGCTGATGGCGCTTGTGGACGGGGTGACCAAGGCGCGGTTCGATCGGGTGATCGCGCGGGAGCAGCCGCTACTGTGGTGGAGCGAAGACAGCCTGGCCTACATCCCCTTCGTGATCATCACCCTGCCGCTCTTCGCCCTGATCCTCTGGGCGTATGGCATGTCGCGGTACGGGCGGGACAAGCCCTGGCCGCCACTCTGGCGGAAGCGGCTGCTGATCGGCGGCGGGGCCGCGATCGCGGCGGCCAGCGGCTTCATCCTGCTGTTCGGCGGGCAGGCCGGCGGCCTCGCGTTCGAGGACGGAGCGGCCTGGTTCAGGAACGGCCGCATCGTCGAGCGCAGGCCATGGGCGGCGGCGACCTCGGTTTTCGCCGATTGCGACATGCGCAGAAGCGGCCGCTACAACACCGGCGAACTGAGGCCGACGTTTTCCTATGAGGTGTCCTTCGACGGGGGCCGCAGTGCGCGGCTGTCCTACGGCGGCGCACCCTCGCCCGTTTGGCTGAGTCTCATGACCCCGATTGACTCGAAGCTCCGCGCCGCCGGCGTCCGGCGCAAGGGCGCCGTCACGGAGGCCTGCCTGCACGAACAGGCCGAACCCGGGATGAGCGCGCTCGATCTCAAGGCGCTGATGGGGCCGTAGGGTGTGGAGGGCCTCAACGGGCCAGCGAAATCACCCCCCTCCTCGCTTCCGCGATGATGAGCGGAGAAGGAGGGCTGCGCGCGGCATCTCCCCTCCACCGCGCTCCGCGCGGTCCCCCTCCCCGCTCGCTTCGCTCCGGAGAGGACTGAACGCACCGCCTTTCCCGGTCAGCGCCGGGACCCATGACCTCGCTCCAGCCCTTGCCCGCATGGGCCCCGGCCTTCGCCGGGGACACGGCCAATAGGGGGACAAACACCAATCCATCCCCCACCCCTCCGCCCGCCCGTATTCTCAACAGGTCCCTGACGACGGGGAGGGCGCGGGATCCAGCGCTTCGCGACGTCGGGGATGTGGTCGAGCGGGATCAGGCGGAGGGGACGTAAGCCTCCGTTCCGGACGTGCGCTGGTTTCAAGCATGTCCGCCCGTCCGTGGGCAGCAGTTCGAGCCGTCCGGAGAGGCCGGACGGGGAGAGTCCGGGACAAAAGGGTGAACAGCCCTGCGCATCCTGGGCCTGCGGGAAAACGGCCACGTGGAGCGCGTCGACGACGTCGAAACGGCCTTCACTACCCTTACGCCGGGCGTCGCCCGGGCGCTCCGCACCCTCCCCCTTCCGGGCCGCCGGCCCGGGGGACTGAAAACCCGTGTCCGCGACCCGGCAGGAAGAGGAACCCCATGACCGACGAAGAAGACTACCAGAACCGCATGGCGCTGAAGGCCTTCCTCGGCGCCCGGCTGGCGGAGCTCAAGGCGGCGGACGCCGCAAGGCGCGCGGCGGCGCGGGCCCGGGGCGAGCCCCTTTATCCGGACCCCGGCTTCAAGGCCTCGCGCCTGGTCGAACCGGCCGGCCCGTTCGAGGACTTCGGCTACCTCACCGACGCGGACCTGCGCCGCACGCGCCGCAACCGGGCCGCCGGCGGCGCCCCGACCCGCGCGAGGAGGCGACGCGCGAACGGGCGGCGATGAGGGCGCTGAAGGCGCGCCGCGGCTGCCCGGCCTGGGTGGCGCAGGACTACGTCGAGGCCCTGCGCCGCGAAGGCGCCTGGTGGAACGACATCCCGCTGTAGGGTAGGTCGGGGACATGCACTTCAGTGCGTGTCCCCTGCCGCTGCAAGCTGCCGGGGACACGTACCGAAGACGGTACATGTCCCCGGATCCGCGCGATCTCGCGGGATTACGGGATGGGTCTCGCCGCCACCCGCCGCCGCACCGCCTTCACCAGCCGCCAGATCAGCCACAGCAGCGCCAGCAGGGCCAGCGGCACCAGCAGCGGGGCGGCCAGGGCCAGCAGGACGGTGGCGAAGGCCAGCACGTCCTCGACGATCGAGACCAGCGGGTTGGCCAGGCCCCCGGTCGTCGCCGTGCTGGCCACCCGCGTGCCGCTCTGGGCGGCGTGGAAGGCCAGCGCCGTGGGGCGCCGATGATCAGGCCGGCGACGGCGGCGATCATCGGGTCGACGCCGGCGAAGACGCTGCCCGCCGCGATCACGGCGGCGACCGGGCGGGTGATCGTGCCCAGCGCCGACAGGGCGTGGTCGAGGAAGGGGACCTTGTCGGCCGCCAGCTCCACCGCCGTGGCGATGGCCAGGGTGATGACGGCCACGTCGCTGCCCAGCCAGGCGGCGCGCTCGTTGAGGTCGACGCCGAACAGCTGGAACTTGGCGGCCAGCGCCAGCAGCAGCAGCGGCAGGAAGGCGCGCAGCCCCGCCGCCGCCGCCAGGCCCAGCCCCAGCAGCGCCGGCAGGACCCAGGTCTGGACCAGCTCCATCGGCATGGCGGGAGGAGAACCCGGACCGGCGGCGGTGGCAAGGGCGCGGACGGCTTGCCCGGCGGCGCGGCGCGCGCCAAGCTGGCGGCCTCACATCGGGGAGACCATCCATGACGCGTGCGACCCTCCTGACGGCCGGCTGCGCCGCCCTGGTCCTGGCGCTGGGCGCCTGTTCGAAGAAGGCCGAGGACAAGGCCCCGGCGGCGGAGACCCCGGCGACGGCCCCGACCGCCTCGGCGGCGATGAAGCCCACGCCCGGCAAGTGGAAGATGAGCACGACGATGGACGGCGTGCCGGCCGGCGCCATGCCCGCCGTCGAGGTCTGCCTGACCGCCGACGATCTGAAGGACGACGCCTGGGCGACCGGCGCCCGGCGCCCGGACAACTGCTCGGAGATGAAGACCAAGGTCTCCGGCGGCCGGGTGACCACCCACGCGGTCTGCGCCTCGGAGGGCATCACCACGACCATGGACATGACCGCCTCGGGCGACTTCTCCAGGCGCTACACGGTGGAGACCGAGATGCGGATGTCGCCGGCGGCGCCCGGCGCGCCCAATCCGATGAAGATGCGCGTCGTCGCCGAGCGGGTCGGCGACTGCTAGGCGGCGATTTCGGCGGCGCGGCGCGGCAAGTGACGCTGCCGCCGCGTCAGGCGATTGACACCAACCCCGGCCGTACCTCAGTTTCGAATCCAACAGGCGGCGTCAGACCGCACGGGATACCGGAGGAGACTGAATGACCGAAGCCGTGGCGCCCGGAAGCGCGATATCGGGCCCGACCGCCCTGGGGGAGCGCCCCGGATCGGCCTGGCCACCAAGGCGCTCTACGGCTTTGGCTCCATCGCCTTCGGCATCAAGGACAACGGCTTCCGCGTCTTCCTGCTGCTGTTCTACAACCAGGTCGTCGGCCTGCCCGCCGGGCTGGTGTCGGCGGCGGTGATGACCGCAATGCTGATCGACTGCCTGATCGACCCGGTCATCGGCCATGTCAGCGACAATTTCCGCAGCAAATGGGGCCGGCGGCACCCGTTCATGTACGCCTCGGCCCTGCCGGTGGCGCTGTCGTTCCTGCTGCTGTGGAACCCGCCGACCGACTGGGACCAGACGTCGCTGTTCTGGTACCTGGTCGTGGTCGCCGTCATCGTGCGCACCTTCATCACCCTGTACGAGATCCCCTCCTCGTCGATGGCGGCGGAGCTGACCCAGGACTACAACGAGCGCTCGGCGATCCTGGGCTGGCGCTACTTCTTCGCCTGGTGGGGCGGCCTGACCCTGACCATCGCCATGTTCTGGTTCCTGATGCGCGCCACGCCGGAGTATCCGGTCGGCCAGCTGAACCCGCAGGCCTACACCGAGTACGGCTACATCGCCGCCGTGCTGATGTTCCTGTCGATCATCATCTCCGCCGCCGGCACGCACCGGTTCATCCCCTGGATGCCGCAGCAAGCCAAGCGCGAGGAGCGCTCGCCCACGGTGATCCTCAAGGAGGTGTTCACCACCCTCAACATCCGGCCGTTCCTGGCCATCACCGGCGTGGGACTGGTGGCCTCGGTCGCCGTCGGGGTCGGCTTCTCGCTGGCCTTCTACTTCACCACCTACTTCTGGGAGCTAAACCCGTTCTGGACGGGCGTGCTGCAGATCGACAGCTACTTCGCCGCCGCCTTCGCGCTGTTCGCCGCGCCGTTCATGACCAAGCGCTCGGGCAAGAAGGCGGCCGGCGGGCTGCTGCTGCTGGCCTCGGTGCTGGTCGGCTTCCTGCCGCTGCTGCTGCGCCTGCTGGGCCTGTTCCCCGACAACGGCGTGCTGATCCCCGGCACCCAGATCCCGCAGGTCGTCGGCTGGCTGTTTCTCGATGGCCTGATCCGCGGGATGCTCGGCATCACCGCCTCCATCCTGATCACCGCCATGCTGTCGGACGTGGTCGAGTACAGCGAAAAGCGCACCGGCCGCCGCAATGAGGGCTTGTTCTTCGCCTTCACCAGCCTGATCCAGAAGGCGGTCAGCGGCGTCGGCGTCATGGTCGCCGGCGCGATCCTGGTGCTGATCGACTTCCCGGTCGGGGCCAAGCCGTCGGAGGTCCCGCAGGAGACGATCAACAACCTGGCGCTGGTCTACATGCCCTCGATGATGGCGCTGTACCTGATCTCGGTGGCGATCCTGCAGGCCTACAACATCACCCGCGAGAGCCACGAGGAAACCATCCGGTTCATCGCGGCCCGCAACGAGGCGGCGGAGGACGGCGCTACGCAGATTCAGTGAAGGCCGAATAGACCAGGGTGCGCAGCTCCCGCCGGACCGGATAGGCCGACGAGGGCAGCAACTGGGTCATGAAGACCACGGTCAGGTCCTCGACCGGGTCGACCCAGAAGAAGGTGCTGGCCGCGCCGCCCCAGAAGAAATCGCCCTTGCTGCCGGGGATCATGGTGGCGGCGGGGTCGACGGTGACGCCGAAGCCCAGGCCGAAGCCGACGCCGGCGTAGGTCGCCTCGCTGAACAGGGACTTGGACATCTGCGTCAGGTCCTTGCCGCCGGGCAGGTGGTTGGCGGTCATCAGCTGCAGCGTCTTGGGGCTGAGCAGCCGGGCCCCGTCCAGCTCGCCGCCGTTCAGCAGCATGCGGGCGAACCGCATGTAGTCGGCCATGGTGCTGGTCAGCCCGCCGCCGCCCGACGGGAAGTCGGTGGGGGTCAGGTAGGGGCTCTTCTCCGGATCGTCCTGCAGCGGCGGCGGCCCGGCCTTCACCGCCTTGGACCCCAGCACGCCCGCGGCGTAGCAGGCGGTCAGCCGGTGCTTCTTCTCGGCCGGCACGGTGAAGGCGGTGTCGATCATGCTCAGCGGCTGGAAGATGTTCTGCTCCAGATAGGCCTCGAACGGCATGCCGCTGATCGTCTCGACCAGGTAGCCGAGCACGTCGGTGCTGACCGAGTAGTTCCAGGCCTCGCCCGGCGAGAACACCAGCGGCAGCTTGCCCAGCTTGTCGATGAACTCCTGCAGCGTGCCCAGGCGCAGATCCTCGGCCACCTTCAGCTTGCGGTAGGCCGCATCGATGTTGCCCTGCATCTGGAAGCCGTAGGTCAGGCCGCTGGTGTGGCGCAGCAGGTCGATCATCAGCATCGGCCGGGCCGGCGGCGTCGTCGCCCAGCCGGCGTCCGTGCCCGCCGCGAACACGCCCAGGTTCGCCCACTCCGGGATGAACTTCGCCACCGGATCGTCGAGCGCCACCAGGCCCTGCTCGACCAGCATCATGAAGGCGACCGAGGTGACCGGCTTGGTCATCGAGTAGATGCGGAAGATGGCGTCCTTCTCCAGCGGGCGTTTCCGCTCGCGGTCGGCCAGGCCCAGGACCTCGTCCACCGCCAGCTTGCCGCGCCGCCAGACCTGGACCTGGGCGCAGGGCAGCTTGCCCGTCTTGATGTAACGCTCGTCGAGGAAGGCCGGAATCCGGGCCAGGCGTTCGGACGACAGGCCGATGCTCTCGGGTTTGGTCATGGTCAGCTCCACTGCGACGTGACGTCCCACTTATCGAACCGGCGGTATGTCGCAACCCAAACTTTACCTCGTTGAGGCCATGCTTCCGGAAGGCAAGGGATGGAAATGACAGAGGCGCCCAAAATCGACGCGCCCTCCGAGCTGGATATCGAGGCCGCGCGTTGGTTCTTCCAGAACTCGGTGGACGTGTTCGCCCTGCTGCGCGGCGGCCAGATCACGCGCATCAATCCGGCCTGGCCGGAGCTGACCGGCTGGTCGATCGAGGAAACGCTCGGCCGCCGGATCGAGGATTTCGTCCATCCGGCCGACCACGAAGCCGTTCTGGACATCGTCGGCGCCCTTCGCGCCGAGGGGCATGCCCGTGGCGAACACCGGGTCATGCATCGTGATGGCCACGCCATCTGGGTCCGCTCCCGCGCCAAGAAGGCGCTGAGTGACGCAACGGTCGTCGTCCTCGAGGACGTCTCGGAAGAGTACAAGCGCCGCGAGGACGCCGACGACGCCTCCCGCGTCAACGAGCTGCTGCGCGAGACCAGCGGCATCATGTTCTGGCGCTTCGATCCGGAGGCGGGCCGCTACGTCGTCGACCCTGACCTGTCCCGACCGGGCGGCCTGGGCGTGGTCGGCAACCGCACCCTGTCCATCGAGGAGATGAACGCCGAGATTCATCCCGAGGACAAGGCGCGCATGACCCGCGCCTTCTCACGCACCTTGATGACCGGCGAGCCCATGATGCTCGAGTACCGGCATTCGATTGGGCAGGACCAGTGGGCCAGCTTCCGGTCCGCCTGGCGCGGACTTCGACAGGGCGCGTCGGGCGCCTGGCAGATCCTCGGCATGACCCAGGACGTCACCGAGGTGGCCGAGGCCCGCGACGCCGCCCTCGCCGCTGCGGAGGCCAAGGCCCAGTTCCTCGCCAACATGAGCCACGAGATCCGCACCCCGATGAACGGCGTGCTCGGCGTTCTGCATCTGCTCAAGAGCGAGCCGCTCAGCGCCGACGGCCGCCGCCTGCTCGATGAGGCGGTCGGCTGCGGCCATATGCTGGCCGAGCTGCTCAACGACGTCATCGACTTCTCCAAGATCGAGGCCGGCCGCCTGGAGCTGTCGCCCGAGCCGGTCGACCCGGCCGCGGTCCTGCGCAGCGTCACCGACCTGCTGCGGCCCCAGGCGACGGCCGCCGGCCTGTGGCTGCGCGTTGAGGCCGACGATGACCTGGGTTGGCGCGCGCTCGATCCGGTGCGCCTGCGCCAGATCCTGTTCAACCTCATCGGCAACGCCGTGAAGTTCACCCAGACGGGCGGCGTCGACATCCGGCTGAGCGCCTGCTGGCGAAACGAGGCGCCGGCCCTGCGGTTCGAGGTGATGGACACGGGAGTCGGCATCTCCGAAGACGCCCAGACCTCGCTCTTCCAGCGCTTCCACCAGGCGGATGGTTCGACGACGCGCCGCTTCGGCGGGTCGGGACTTGGCCTGGCCATCAGTCAGCGACTGGCGGAGTTGCTCGGCGGCGAGATCGCGATGCGCAGCCAACCCGGCGTCGGCTCGGTCTTCACCGCCGAGATCGCCGCCCCGCCCTCCCAGGCGCCCAGGGCCGAGGAGAGCGACGGCGGCGCGCTGCTTGAGGGCCTGCGCGTACTGGTCGTCGAGGACAATCCGACCAACCGCCTGATCGCCAGCCGCCTTCTGGAGCAGCTGGGAGCGCAGGTCGAGACCGCGGAGGATGGGCGCATGGGCGTGGACGCGGTCGCCCGCGCGCCTTTCGACCTGATCTTCATGGACGTCCAGATGCCGGTGATGGACGGCGTGGAGGCTACGCGCCTGATCCGCGCCATGCCGGCGCCGGCCTCGGCCACGCCGATCCTGGCCATGACCGCCAATGCGCTGCAGCACCAGACCGACGCCTACCTCGCCGCCGGCATGAACGGGGTGGTGTCCAAGCCGCTTTCGCCCAGTGTGCTGGTCGCCCGCATCGCCGCTGCCCTGGCCGACCCGGATGAGGACGTCGCCGCAGCCTGAATTTGCATACTAGGCCTTCGAACCGATTGCATCTGAACTCGCCACCCCCTTAAATCGGAGGGCGAGCCCGTGGGGCGCCAATACCCGACCTGCGAAGCGGGGCGCCGCCGGAGCGCGGAACGGGGGTAGGACATGGCTTGGGATTTCGAGACCGACGCCGGGTTTCATGAGAAGCTCGACTGGATGGTTACCCGACCGCACGGGGAAGCCGCGTGACCTCCTGGCCGGCGATGACCATCGCGGAGGCGCACGCGATCCTGACCGCGCCCGGCTCCCGGTTCGAAACCGAAGACGTCGTCATCCGGGGCGTCCCCACGACGGTGTGGAAGAACGCCCCGCCGACGCTGCGTGACATGGTGACCAACGGCCGGGCCTTTCCGGACCGGGAGTTCATCGTCCACGAGGACGACCGGGTGACGTTCGAGGCCTTTCATCGGGCCGTGGCCGCCCTGGCCGAGCGACTGGCGTTCGATGGCGTGCGCAAGGGCGACCGGGTGGCGCTGATCATGCGCAATCTGCCGGAATGGCCGGTGGCCTTCTTCGCCGCCGCCAGCCTGGGGGCGATCGTCACCCCGCTGAACGCCTGGTGGACCGGCCAGGAGCTGCACTACGGCCTGACCGATTCCGGCAGCCGCATCGTCATCACCGACCCGGAGCGGCTTGAGCGGATCGCCGAGCATCTGAAGGACTGTCCGGACCTGGAAGGCGTCTACGTCTGCCGCGAGGACGATCCTTACGACGACCCGCGCGTGCGCCGCCTGGAGTCGGTGATCGGCGTCCCCAACCGCTGGGCCGACCTGCCCGACCGGCCGCTGCCGACGACGCCGATCGCGCCCGACGACGATGCGACGATCTTCTACACCTCCGGCACAACCGGAAAGCCGAAGGGCGCGCTGGGCACGCACCGGACGATGACCACCAACGTCCTGACGACCGGCGCCGCCCTGGCCCGGCCGTTCCTGCGTCGGGGGGAAACGCCGCCCGCGCCCGATCCGAACGCGCCGCAGCGGGTGACCCTTCTGGTCGTGCCGATGTTCCACGTCACCGGCTGCTCGGCGACGCTGGGCCCCGCGCTCAACAACGGCGGCAAGCTGGTGCTGATGCGCAAGTGGGACGCGCTGGAGGGCATGACGCTGATCGAGCGTGAGCGGGTGACCAACACCGGCGGCGTGCCGACCATCGCCTGGCAGCTGATCGAGCATCCGCAACGCGCCGACTTCGACCTCAGCTCGATCGACGGCATCTCCTACGGCGGCGCGCCCTCGGCGCCGGAGCTCGTACGGCGGATCAAGGAAGTCTGGCCCAAGGCCTCGGCCGGCAATGGCTGGGGCATGACCGAGACCAGCGCCACCTTCACCAACAACAACTCCGACGACTACGTCCATCGCCCCGACAGCTGCGGCCCCGCGCCGGCGGTGGGCGAGATGAAGATCATGACGGTCGAGGCGCCGCATCGCGAGTTGCCTGTCGGCGAGGTCGGCGAGCTGTGGGCGAAGGGGCCGATGGTGGTGAAGGGCTACTGGAACAAGCCGGAAGCCACGGCCCAGACCTTCATCGACGGCTGGGTGAAGACCGGCGACCTGGCGCGCCTGGACGAGGACGGCTTCTGCTTCATCATCGACCGCGCCAAGGACATGCTGATCCGCGGCGGCGAGAACATCTACTGCATCGAGGTCGAGAACGTCCTCTACGATCACCCCGCTGTCATGGACGCGGCGCTGATCGGCATCCCGCATCGAACACTGGGCGAGGAGCCGGGCGCCGTCGTAACGCTCAAACCGGGCGCCCAGGCGAGCGAACAGGAGCTCCGCGCCTTCGTCGCCGACCGACTGGCCGCATTCAAGGTTCCGGTACGCGTCGCCTTCTGGCATGAGACCCTCCCTCGCAACGCCAACGGGAAGATCATGAAGTCCGACCTGAAGGCGGTATTCGCCGGAGACGCCGCCGCGTGAGCACGCCCGCCACAGCCCGCTACGCCGCCAAGAAGGAAGCCATCCTGACGGCGGCCACGACCATCCTGAACCGCGAAGGCGTGAAGGGGATGACCCTGGCCGACGTGGCGGCGGAGGTCGGGCTGATCACCACCTCGGTGACCTACTACTACCGCAAGAAGGACGATCTGGCGGCCGCCTGCTTCATGCGCGGCATCGACATCTTCACCGCGCTGGCGGTGGAGGCCGGAGCGGTCAGCGGCGCACGGGCGCGGCTGGCGAAGTTCCTCGAGCTGTTCTTCGACATGGCGGCGAAGATCCGCCTGAAGGAAGCGGCGCCGATCGTCGCCTTCAGCGAGATGCGAGCGCTGAACGAGCCGCTCCGGGGCCAGGTGGCGGCGGCGTTCAACGACCTGTTCCGCACCATCCGCGGCTTCTTCGACGATCCGGAGTTCGCCGGCCTGTCCCGGCTGGAGGCCACGGCGCGGACCCATCTGCTGCTGGAGCAGGCCTTCTGGACCGTGACCTGGACGCGGCGGTACGACCTCGAGGACTACCCGCGCATACGCGACCGTATGTTCGACATCCTCTGCGGCGGCCTGGCGGTCGGCGCCCGCGCCTGGGACCCGCCGGCCCTGCCGGACCCCACCCCGCCTGAAGCGGCCAGCACCGACGTCTCGCGCGAGACCTTCCTGGTCGCCGCCACCCGGGTGATCAACCAGAAGGGCTATCGCGGCGCCTCGGTGGAGGACATCTCGGCGGCGTTGAACGTCACCAAGGGCAGCTTCTATCACCACAACGACGCCAAGGATGACCTGGTCGTCGAGTGTTTCGAGCGCACCTTCACCATCATGCGCACGGTGCAGTTCGCGGCCCGCGACCTGAAGACCGACCAGTGGACCCGACTGGCCGCGGCGGCGGCGGCGCTGGTCAACTACCAGCTCTCGGACCACGGCCCGCTGCTTCGCGCCTCGTCGATGGGCGCGCTGCCGCAGGAGATCCGGCCCGACATCGTCGACCGCTACGCCCGGGTGTCGGAGCGGTTCGCCGGCATGGTCTCGGACGGCATCGCCGAGGGCTCGATCCGGCCCGTCGACCCGCTGGTCGCCGCCCATATGCTGAGTTCGATGATCAACGCCGCCGCCTCGCTGCAGGTCTGGGCGCCGTCTGCCGAGCTGGACGAGGTCGCCGCCCTGTTCGCGCGGCCGCTGCTGCTGGGCGTCTTCACCCGGTAGGGGGCTCCTCCTTCACTCGTCATGGCCCAACTCGTTCGGGCCACCCATGCGTGGTGAACCGGAAGGCCTTGCGTGCTTCGACACGCGCCTCCGGCGCTGCTCAGCATGACTATGGAGAGCAGCCTTCCAACCCAGTTATCCTGAGCAGCCGCGCAGCGGCGTGTCGGGGCCTGCCCTCGGGCCGGCTGAAGGCCGGTCCCGGGGGGACGCTCGGCGCAGGCGGCGTTCATGGGTGGCCCGAACGAGTCGGACCATGACGGGTGCTGGTGTTCGGGAGCAAGACGATCTGGGAGGCGACGGCTCAGGCCGCGGGCCGACCGTAAGAACACCGGGCAACTCCAAGTCACCCAACCCACGAAAAAAGGGGCGGCCCGAAGGCCGCCCCCAAGGGACAGATCGTTTCCTGAGGAAATCTAGAACTTCTTGGTGAGGCTGACCTTCCAGTTCCGGCCCAGGCCGCTGGCCGTGAACGGATCGTAGTTCAGGTCCAGGCGGGCGAAGGGCGGATCCTCGTCGAAGATGTTCTCGACGGTGAACGAGCCGGTCACATCCCAGGGCAGGAACACCCGGTAGGTGAAGTCGTGGGTGGTGAAGGAGTCGATGTTCCGCCCGCTATCAACGACCAGGGGGTCAGTGGCGCTGACTTCGGTCCTGTACTGTGTCCGGCACAGGCCAGCAGGCGCCGGATTGACCATGTCGGTCCAGGTGCAGAACGGCGCGACGCGCTGGTCGGTGTAGCCGTCGATGTACCGCATGGTCCACCGGGCGTTGTGCGGCCCGCTGTTCCATTCGAAGTACAGGTTGCCCTTCAGCTGCGGGAGCGGATAGGCGGTCGTCTGGTAGTTCAGAAGCCCGACGGCGTCGAAACCGGGCGAGACGAGAATGCCTTCGACGAAGGTGTCGTCGGTCACGTACTCGAGCACGTAGGTGGCGCTGGTCCCGATGGTCAGGGTGCCGCCGAACAGGTCATCGATGGTGTAGTCGGCGAGCAGATCCACGCCCGACGTCTTCACCGCCGCGCCGTTGACCGTCTCCGTCCGCAGGCGGGCGAGGTTGGCCGTCGTGCAGGTTCCGTTGAAGGTGAACCGCGCCTTGATCGGTGCGAACGCGGCGTTGTTGCACGGGTGCAGGGGATTGGTCGTCAGCAGGCCGGTCGGGAACATGACCGCTGCCAGCCCGGCCACCGGGTCGGTCGTGATCGGATCCTGGAAGTCGAAGTTCCAGTAGTCGAGCGTGGCCTTGAAGGCGCCCATCTCGAAGACGGCGCCGACACTGTAGGTCGTGGCGGTTTCCGGCTGCAGGTCATCGTTGCCGTAGATATCCACAGCGCGGAACACGCCCTGGATATTCTGCAAGGACGTGACGAAGTTGGATCCGTTCACCTGACCGGCGGTCGGCGCCCGGAAGGTGGTGCCGATCGAACCGCGAAGGGCCAGCGGCTCAATGACCTGCCAGCGCACCGACAGTTTCGGGTCGAAGGTGTGGCCGACGTTGCCGCCGTAGTCCTCGATCCGCGCCGCCAGGGTGGCGTTGAACGTATCGCTGAACGGCAGGACCAGTTCACCGAACACCGCCCGGACGTCCTGGCTCAGATCCACCGGGCTGCCCACGCCGAGGAAGCCGAACGGACCGTTGGCCACCGCGCAGCTCGTGTCGCCGTTAATGGGCGTGTTGAGGCAGGGGTTCAGGTCACGGTTCGAGATATCGTTGTACCAGGTCTCGAACGTCGACTTGCGGAACTGGGCGCCGAGCGCCCAGGCCGCGTTGCCGCCGCCCAGCTCGAGGAACTCGAGCTGTCCCGACACCAGGCCTTCGACGACGAACAGGGTGGAGGTCTGTTCGGTTTCCAGCTTGGGGAAGATCCAGCGGGCCAGCGCCGGGCTGTCCGCCAGGGCCGGGTTGAAGTTCGGGTTGGCCGTGCCGGTGATCGCGTTGCTGGGGATGCCGTTCGAGAACGGGTTGGCCCATTCGCAGGTGGATCCGGCGAGTCCGGCGCGGATGCCATTGCAGTCCGCGCCGCCGAAGCCGCGCAGCGCGAGCTGATAGCGGCCCACGATCGTGTCGTAGCCGGTCCGGTAGCCCTTCTCTTCGCTGTACTGGGCGCCGAAGCTCCAGTTCAGCCCGCCTTCGGTCACGCCGGACAGGTCCGCCGCCAGCCGGAAGGCGTCGTATTCACGCTCGCCGGTCGACGGGCCGTAGCCGAAGGCGGGGTTACCGCCCATGGCATACGGCCGGTTGGCCGCGATCCAGGCGCCGGAGGTCATGTTCTGGCCGGGGTTGGCCAGTCCGTAGGCGATCAGGCCGGGGTTCGTGTTCGGCACGAAGTAGCGACCGGCGTTCGGCGAGGTGACCGCGTCCGGCACGCCGAGCAGGGCGTAGGACGGGGAGGTCTTCCATTCCGGCACTTCGGTCTTCGAATAGAAGGCCTCGCCGTGGAACTTGGTCGTGTCGCTCAGATCGACGTCAATCTGGCCGTAGAGCTGCCAGCGGTCTTCCTTTTCGACCAGGTTGTCCCACTCGGTGTACTGCCACTGGCAGACTGGCGTCGTGCCGCTGAAGCCGGCGCGGCCGCCGAGCGCGGTGCAGCCGGTGTCCCGGTGCGTCGCGAAGGTGGCCAGCGGAATGATGGTCGAGGGGTTGCCCGCCGCGGACCAGCCGCCTTCGGGGTTGACCTCATAGGGCTGGGTCGCCCAGTCGCGCTCGAGCAGAGGCAGTTCCGACCGGCTCTGGTAGCCGGCGGCGACCATCACGCTGAAGCGGTCGGTGTTGAAGCCGCCGATGACGCTGAAGGTGTAGTCGCCGTCGGAGCCGTCGATGTTGCGGTAGGAGGCGCTGGCCTCGACACCCTCGAAGCTCTTGCGGGTGATGAAGTTGACCACGCCGCCGATGGCGTCGGAGCCGTAGGTCGCCGCGGCGCCGTCCTTGAGGACTTCGATCCGGCCGATGGCCGCGACCGGGATGACGTTGGTGTCGACCGCGCCGGCGCCGGCCAGGGCGAACGGGTTGATCGCCATCCGCTTGCCGTTGATCAGCACCAGCGTCCGCGTCGGGCCGAGGCCCCGCAGGTTGACCGAGCCCGAGCCCTCCGAGCCCTGGGCGCGGGAGTCGAACTGGTTGGTGTCGCCGAGCACGCCGTTGGACACCGACAGGCCTTTGATCAGGTCGACGGTGGTCGGCGAGCCCTGTTTGGCGAGTTCTTCGGCGCCGATCACGTCGACCGGCAGCGCGGCGTCTTCCGGCGTACCCGCGATCAGCGAGCCGGTGACGACGATCGCTTCGACTTCAGTGGGTTCGGATTGCGCAAGGGCCGTCGATGACAGACCCAATGACAGCGCGATGGCGAGGGCGGATCCCCCGGCCAGATAGCCAACTCTTCGCATACTACCCTCCCTGTTGTTCCCTGTGCCGCGCCGCCTTTTTTTGCCGACGGTCGCGACGGTTATCGTGAGCGTCTACGGCCCCCCTTCGGCGGTCGTGGACACACGCACTTCAGCCGCCCGCCCGAGGGGCGCGGCGGATGATCTTGTTGAGATATTGGAGAGTGACAGGACCTCGCGGGCGGAAACCGCCCGGTGGTCAGGTCCACAAAGGGTCACCGCGATCCGCGCCAACCAGCCCCCGCAACGCTCGTTCAGCCGCCCTTGCCGACACACCCCGAAACCCTGACGGAGCGCGACAATCCCAAGCGGCCAACAGAATTCGATGATGCGGTATGATCTGACCTCGCGTCAACCGATGTTACGCAAGGCCGTCCAGTTATTGCAGCGCTGAAATGCGGAGGCCTTCCCGGGGCGGATTACCCACCATAAGACCTTGGCGGGGCACGGTTTGTGCGCGACGAGCCCTCCCCCGGCCGGGTGATCGCTGATCACGAGCGCCGGCGCCCGCACCGGCGCCCGGCCCGGTTCGACGTGGCGGTTCGCCGCAGGCGGATGGATCGCTCAGAAGATCGAGGCGCCGGCGTCCGACGCGCCGACTATGCGGCGGAAGCCGGCGAACAGATCGCGGCCATAGCCGGCGCCGGGCGCGGGCGTCGCCGCGTCGGGACGCCCCGCCAGATCGGCCTCGATGGTCAGGACCCCGGCCACGGCGTCCAGGGTGATGAGGTCGCCGTCCCGCACCCGCGCCAGCGGGCCGCCGACGGCGGCCTCGGGGGTGACATGGATCGCCGCCGGCACCTTGCCCGAGGCGCCCGACATCCGCCCGTCGGTGACCAGCGCGACCCGGAAGCCGCGGTCCTGCAGCACGCCCAGCGACGGGGTCAGGTTGTGCAATTCCGGCATCCCGTTGGCGCGCGGCCCCTGGAAGCGGACCACGACCACAACGTCGCGGTCCAGCGCGCCGCGCTTGAAGGCCTCCACCATCGCCTCCTGGGTCTCGAACACCGCCGCCGGCGCGGAGATCACCCGGTGCTCGGGCTTGACGGCCGAGACCTTGATCGCCCCCCGACCCAGCGGTCCGCTCAGCTGGCGGATGCCGCCCTCGGCCTCGAACGGACCGGCGACCGGCCGCAGGATGTCGGTGTCGAGGCTGACGCTCGCGCCGTCCTTCCAGACAAGATCGCCGTCCTGCAGGTGCGGCTCGCGGGCGTAGCGACTCAGTCCCCGGCCGGCGATGGTCAGCACGTCCTCGTGCGCCAGGCCCGCCGCCAGCAGCTCGCGGATCACGAAGGCCATGCCGCCGGCCGCGTGGAAGTGGTTCACGTCGGCGCCGCCGTTGGGATAGACGCGCGCCATCAGCGGCGTCACCCGCGACAGGGCGTCGAAATCCTCGAGCGTCAGGATCACGCCGGCCGCCGCCGCCATCGCGACCAGGTGCAGCAGGTGGTTGGTCGAGCCGCCGGTGGCCATCAGCCCGACGACGCCGTTGACGATGGCCTTCTCGTCGATGACCTGCCCGGCCGGGATCCAGTCGTTGGAGCGGGGCCCGATCTGCGCGCAGCGCCGCGCCGCCGCCTTGACCAGCGCGTCGCGCAGGTCGGTGTTGGGGTGGATGAAGGCCGAGCCCGGCAGGTGCAGGCCCATCATCTCCATCAGCATCTGGTTGGAGTTGGCGGTGCCGTAGAAGGTGCAGGTGCCCGGGCCGTGGTAGCTGGCCTGCTCGGCGGCCAGCAGCTCCTCGCGCCCGATCTTGCCCTCGGCGAACAGCGCCCGCACCCGGGCCTTCTCGGCGTTGGGAAGGCCGGAGGTCATCGGCCCGGCCGGCACGAACACCGCCGGCAGGTGGCCGAACGCCAGGGCGCCGATGACCAGCCCCGGCACGATCTTGTCGCAGACGCCGAGGAACAGCCCGCCGTCGAAGGCGTCGTGGGTCAGGGCGATGCCCGTGGCCATGGCGATCACGTCACGGCTGAACAGCGACAGCTCCATGCCGGGTCGCCCCTGGGTGACGCCGTCGCACATGGCCGGGACGCCGCCGGCGAACTGGGCCGTGGCCCCGACCTCGCGCGCCGCCTCCTTGATCAGGGCCGGATAGCGCTCCAGCGGCTGGTGGGCGCTGAGCATGTCGTTATAGGCCGAGACAATGGCCAGGTTGGGCGCGTTCGGGTCCAGCGCCCGCAGCCGGTCCTTGGGATCGGACGCGGCGAAGGCGTGGGCCCAGTTGGCGCAGCTGAGCTTGGCCCGGCCCGGCTCGGCCCCGCGAGCCGCCTCGACCTGGGCGAGATAGGCGGCGCGCCGATCTCTCGAGCGGTCGATGATGCGGTCGGTGACCTGCGCCACGACGGGATGCAGCGGGACGGCCATGGGCGTCTCCTTGTTCACGACGGCGACCAGAGGATCCGGACAGGGGTTTCTCCGACGGCGTCGAGCAGCGCGTGGATGGGCAAACCCGTCTGCTCCTCGATCACCCGCCGCTTGGCCTCGCCGCGGATCAGCACGAGGATCAGATAGGACTGTCGCAAAGCGTATAGCGTCAGGCTGAGGCGATCCTGCGGCGGCGCGGGCTTACCGCTCGGCGCGGCGATCACCAGGCTGCCGCCCAGCGGATCCAGTCCGTCCTCCAGCACCGGACTGCCGGGAAACAGCGAGGCGATATGGCCGTCCTCGCCCATGCCCAGCAGCACGACGTCGGCCGGCAGCAGCTCGGCGATCGCCGCCTCGGCCGCCTCGGCCGCGTCCTCGGCGGTGGGAGCGTCGGACCAAAGAGGCACGAAGACCGCGTCCGCCGCAGCCCCGACCAGCAGCCGCTCGCGCAGCAGCCGTTCATTGGAGTCCGGCGAGTCAGGCGGGACCCAGCGCTCGTCCGACAGGGTGACGCTGACATGCTCCCACGGCAGCGGCAGGGTCGACAGCAGGTCATAGACCTCGCCCGGCGACGTCCCGCCGGTGGCGATGAAGCTGGCCTTGTCGTCTTCGGCCAGGCCCGCGACCAGCCAGTCCGCGATCGCCTCGGCCGCCGCGCGCGCGGCGTCGGAGGCGTCGGCATAGGCCTCGATCATGTAGCGGTCAGTCATTCCACGCCCGCCCGCTGCGCTCGATGAGCGCGAACGCGCCCGCAGGGCCCCAGGAGCCGGCCGGATAGGGTCGGGGCGCCAGGTCGGCTTCGTCCCAGGCGTCCGCTACGCCGTCGACGAAGGTCCAGGCCGCCTCGACCTCGTCGCGGCGCACGAACAGGGTCTGGTCGCCGCGCAGCGCGTCGAGCAGAAGCCGCTCATAGGCGATCCGCCGCCGGCCGCCGTCCTCGCCCAGCGTCCGGGAAAGGCTCAGCGACAGCGGCAGCGGCTGCAGCCGGATGTCGCCCAGCCCCGGACGCTTGTTCATGATGGTCAGCGAGATGTCCTCATCCGGCTGCAGCGCGATGACCAGCCGGTTGGCGACGAGGTCCGCCTCCGCCGCGCCGCCGAAGATCGAGTGGGGCACCGGCTTGAACTGGATGACGATCTCGGTGCGACGCTCGGGCATCCGCTTGCCGGTGCGCAGGAAGAAGGGCACCCCGGCCCAGCGCCAGTTGTCGACGCGGGCGGTCAGGGCGACGAAGGTCTCCGTGCGGGTCAGTCGCCCGACCTCGTCCAGATAGGCCGTCACCGCCTCGCCCTCCACCGCGCCGGCCGTGTACTGGCCGCGCACGCTATCCTGGGCCACGCTGGCGCGGGTGAAGGGCCGCAGTGAGCGCAGCACCTTGACCTTCTCGTTGCGGACCGCGTCCGGCTCCAGGTCCGACGGCGGCTCCATGGCCACGAGGCACAGCATCTGCAGCATATGGTTCTGCAGCATGTCGCGGATGGCGCCGTAGTCGTCGTAGTAGGGCCAGCGGTCGCCGACCCCTTGAGTCTCGGCCACGGTAATCTGGACGTGGTCGATGGTCTGGCTGGTCCACAGCGGCTCGAACAGGCTGTTGGCGAAGCGCAGCGCGATCAGGTTCTGGACCGTCTCCTTGCCGAGGTAGTGGTCGATACGGAAGATGTTGCGCTCCGCCGCCACGGCGCCGACGGCGTCGTTGATCGCCCGCGAGGTCTCCAGATCGCGGCCGATCGGCTTTTCCAGCACCAGGCGGGTATGGTCAGCGATCACCCCGCCGGCCCGCAGCGTCTCGCAGGCGGCGGTGAACAGGCTGGGCGACAGCGAGAAGAAGATCAGCGACGCCCCGGCCTCGCCGACCGCGCCCTTCAGGCAGGCGGCGCCGTCGGCCCTGGTCACATCGCCTGCGCAATAGTCGAGGCGGGCGGCGAAGCGGTCCCAGACGGCGGCGTCGAAGTCGCTGCGCTGGCGGACGGCGGCCTCGGCGTCAGCCCGCCAGGCCTCGAGGTCGCCGCCGCGCGCAACCCCCACGATGCGCAACGCCTCCGGCAGCAGCCCGTCGGCGTCGAGGTTGTACAGCGACGGCAGCAGCATCCGCTTGGCCAGGTCGCCCGAGGCGCCGAGGAGGACGAAGGTGGTGGCGTGGGATGTGGGCATTGGGTCCCTGGCGGTCACGGCGGCGTCGGACGGGAGACCCCCGTCATAGCGACCCGGCGACCCTGCGTCAGCGCCCGGGGACGCAATGGGTTCAGAATTCGGCGGTCAGACCGCCGCGCGGCGCCGGTCTGGCCGGCTGATCATGCCGACGCGGCGCCCGGAAGGTCGAGCACGTCGCGCACCCGCTGGCTGACCGGGCGGGCGACGACCTCGGCCGGTGCGCCGACCTGGAGCAGGGCGCCGTGATCGAGCACGGCCAGACGGTCGGCCAGACGGACGGCCTCGTCCAGATCATGGGTGACCAGCACGATCGGGATCCTCACCGCCTGGCGAAGCTGCTGCAGCGCGTCGTGCAGACCGCGCCGGGTCGGGCGGTCGACCGCCGAGAAGGGCTCGTCCAGCAGCAGCACGAGGGGATCGCGCGCCAGCGCCCTGGCCAGCGCGACCCGCTGTTGCTGTCCGCCCGACAGTTCGCCGGGCCTGCGGTGTTCAAGTCCGGTCAGATCGACGGTCTCGATCAGGGCCTGGGCCCGCGCCTGGCGCTCGGCGCGCGGACGATGGCTCATCGCGGCCATGATGTTGCCCAGCGCCGTCATGTGCGGAAACAACGCATAGGCCTGGAACACCAGGCCCGCGCGCCGCCGGTGCGCCGGCAGGCTGATGGATCGCGGCGTGTCGAGCCAGACCTCGCCATCGCAGGCGACATGGCCGTCCTTCGGCCGATAGAGGCCGCAGATGCTGCGCAGGATGGTCGACTTGCCGGCCCCAGATGGACCCACCAGGGCCAGCAGTTCGCCGGGCGGGCAGGCCAGCTCGATGTCCAGCGGGATCGGTCCGCTCTGCCGCAGCCGGACCGCCAGTCCCTGATGTCCGACGGACTCACCCACGATCCCGGCCCACCCGCGCGCCCAACGCGTGGACAATGACGATCGCCGTGATCGAGAAGGCCAGCAGCGCCGCCGACATGGTCCCGGCCGAGACCGGATCGAAGGCCTGGGTGCGGTCATAGATGGCCAGGGCGATGGTCTTCGTCTCCCCGGGAATCCCGCCGCCGACCATCAACACCACCCCGAACTCACCCATGGTGTGGGCGAAAGTCAGGACCAGCGCCGACAACACCCCGGGCCAGGCCAGCGGAAGCTCCACCCGCCAGAAGGTCGCCCAGGGAGACAGGCCGCTGACCTGGGCCGCCTCCCGCACGTCCCGCGGCAGGGCCTCGAACGCGCGCTGCATCGGCTGCACGGCGAACGGGATATTGACCAGCACCGAGGCGACGAGCAGCCCCTCGAAGCTGAACACCAGACCCTGGCCGAACAGCCGCGCCCAGGCCTGGCCGATGGCCGAGTCGCCGCCCAGGCCGACCAGCAGATAGTAGCCCAGCACGGTGGGCGGCAGGACCAACGGCAGGGCCACCAGCGCCTCCAGCAGTCCCTTGCCGCGCCGCACCCGGAAGGCCAGCGCCCGAGCGGTGATCAGGCCGAGCGGCAGCAGGACCGCCGCCGTCCAGGCGGCGAGCTTCAGCGACAGGGCGAAGGCGGTCCAGTCCATCGGGGCGGCCCTCAGCGCGCTTCGTCGGGGAGGACGAAGCCGTGGCGCCTGAAGACGCCGCGCGCCGTCGGGGTTTGCAGAAAGTCGTAGAAGGCGCGCGCCGTGGCGCCCGCCCCCTTCACCACGACGGCGCGCTGGCGGAGCGGCCCGTGCCAGTCGGCCGCGATCAGCGCGAAGGCGCCGGCAGCCTTCACCCGCGGGGTCAGGGCCAGCGACAAGGGGATGATGCCGCCCTGCGCCGAGCCCGAGGTGGCGAACTGCGTCGCCTGGGCGACGTTCTCGCCCAGCACCAGCTTCGGGGCGATCGCGCGCCAGAGCCTGGCATGCTGCAGGGCTTCGCGGGCGGCCCGTCCGTACGGCGCATGCTCGGGATTGGCGATGGCGAATTTGCGCAACCGGCCGTCGCGCAGGGCTGCGGCGAGGTCCGCAAGCCGGCTGTCGGCGCGGATGCGCGAGCCCTTGGGCTGGAAGAGCCCGATCCTGCCAATGGCGTAGAGGGCGCCGTCACCCTCGGTCCGGCCGGCGGCGGCCAGCGTCCGCACGTAGCCCTCGTCGGCCGACAGGAAGACCTCGAACGGCGCGCCGTTGCGGATCTGCTGCGCGAAATTGCCCGACGAGCCGAAGGTCAGGTTCACGGTCTTTCCCGTGGCCTGCCGGAACAGGGACGCCACCTCCGGCAGGGCGGCGTTCAGGTCGGCGGCGGCGGCGATCGGCGGCGGGTCTTCGGCGAGGGCGGGACGCGGCGAGACAGCGGCGACCGTGGCCGCCGCGCCGATCCACCCCAAAAGCCGGCGGCGGTCAGGCGCGGATTCGAACAGCATGACCTCTCGCCCTCTGCGATATAGCTGACCGACTATATCGATAGAGCCAGCCTTGCGCGAGGCCGTCGGTCAGGCGTCGGTAGTCGCGACGACGAAGGCGGCCAGCCCGTCCAGGTCTTCGGCCACCGCGACGGCGGCGCGCGCTTCCATCGCCCGGTAGCGGCCCAGGACCGCCTGGCCCGTCTCCGTCAGCCTGGCCCCACCGTGACCGCGCCCACCCTTCACCGTCTCGACAACCGGCTCGCGGAAGCAGCGGTTCATCGTGTCGATCAGGTACCAGGCCCTCTTGTAGCTCATGCCCATCTGGCGGGCCGCGGCAGAGATCGAGCCGGTCTCGGCCAGCGCCGTCAGCAGGTCGGCCTTGCCGGGCCCCATGGCCACGGTGCGTCCAAGCAGCAGGCGGAATCGAAATCTGAGCGGATCGGCCATGACGCATCCTATCGCGCCCGGCCCGGTTTGGCGGCGCCCTTCCCGGCTCGCCAAGCCGCCGCTTTGGCGCGATCCTGTGCGGTGACATCGCCTCACGACCTTCCGGGGACAGCAGACCTTGAGCACCGTGACCCTTACCCCGTTCGGCCCCGGGATCTGGATCACCGGCGGGCCGACCGTTTCGGTCGCGGGCTTCGCCTACCCGACGCGAATGGCGGTCATCCAGCTGTCCGGCGGCGGGCTGCTGGTCTGGTCGCCGGTGGCCCTGACCGAGGCGTTGCGCTCAGAGATCGCGCGACTGGGCGAGGTGCGGGTGCTGATCGCGCCCAACAGCCTGCACCATCTGTTCCTGACGCAATGGCGGACGGCCTTTCCGTCCGCGCGGCTTCACGCGGCGCCCGGCTTTCGCCGCCGCTGCCCGGACATCGCGGTCGACGCCGACCTGGGCGACGCGCCGGCAACCGACTGGGCGGCTGACCTCGACCAGGTGGTGGTGGGCGGCAATGCCATCACCATCGAGGTGGTGTTTTTCCATCGCCAGAGCCGGACGGTGCTGTTCACCGACCTGATCCAGCAGTTCGAGCCAGGCTGGTTCAGCGGCTGGCGGGCGGTCATCGCACGGCTGGACCGGCTGACGGGTCCGGAAGCCGCCGTGCCGCAGAAGTTCCGGGTGGCCTTCACGGACCGCCGCGTGGCGCGGGAAGCGATCCGGCGCGTCATGGCATGGCCGGCCGAAAGGGTCGTGATGGCGCACGGGACGCCGGTGCTGGAGGACGGGGCGGCCTTCATCCATCGTGCGTTCGGATGGCTGAAGGTGTAGCGGGGCCGCCTCGGGTGCTTCGACACCCCGGGACGGTGCGTCCTTCGCGACGCTCGCCAAGCGCTCGCTCCTCAGGATGACGTAGGTGGGTTGGCTTCAACAAAGTTCGTCATGGTGAGGAGCCGGCTCTCGGGCCGGCGTCGCGAACCACGCACCGCCTCACAGCGCCCAACGAAAAAACCCCCCGGCGTTTCCGCCGGAGGGCTCGATCTTGTCAGTCAGCTGTCGCTGGACCGTCGGAGTGGTTACTCGACGATCTTGGCGACGACGCCGGCGCCGACCGTGCGGCCGCCTTCGCGGATGGCGAAGCGCAGGCCCTGGTCCATGGCGATCGGGGTGATCAGCTCGACGTCCAGCTCGGCGTTGTCGCCCGGCATGATCATTTCCACGCCTTCGCGCAGCTTGATGATCCCGGTCACGTCCGTCGTGCGGAAGTAGAACTGCGGACGGTAGTTGGTGAAGAACGGCGTGTGACGGCCACCCTCTTCCTTGGTCAGGATGTAGGCTTCGGCCACGAACTTGGTGTGCGGCGTGATCGAGCCGGGCTTGCAGAGAACCTGGCCGCGCTCGACGTCTTCACGCTTGGTGCCGCGCAGCAGCACGCCGACGTTGTCGCCCGCCTGGCCCTGGTCCAGCAGCTTGCGGAACATTTCGACGCCCGTGCAGGTCGTCTTCTGAACCGGACGGATGCCGACGATCTCGACTTCCTCGCCGACCTTCACGATGCCCTTCTCGATACGGCCCGTGACCACGGTGCCGCGGCCCGAGATCGAGAACACGTCTTCGACCGGCATCAGGAACGGCAGGTCGACCGGACGGTCCGGCTGCGGGATGTAGGTGTCGACCGCGACCATCAGCGCCAGGATGGCGTCCTCGCCGATCGCCGGATCACGACCTTCAACCGCCGCCAGGGCCGAGCCCTTGACGATCGGAATGTCGTCGCCCGGGAACTGGTAGCTCGACAGAAGTTCGCGAACTTCCATCTCGACCAGCTCCAGCAGCTCTTCGTCGTCGACCATGTCGACCTTGTTCATGAACACCACCAGCGCCGGAACGCCCACCTGGCGGGCCAGCAGGATGTGCTCGCGGGTCTGCGGCATCGGGCCGTCAGCGGCCGACACCACCAGGATCGCGCCGTCCATCTGCGCCGCGCCCGTGATCATGTTCTTCACGTAGTCGGCGTGGCCGGGGCAGTCGACGTGGGCGTAGTGACGGTTGGCCGTCTCGTATTCCACGTGCGCGGTGTTGATCGTGATGCCGCGGGCCTTCTCTTCCGGCGCCGCATCGATGTCCGCGTAGTTCTTCGCCGTCGCGCCACCGGACTTCGCCAGCGTGATCGTGATCGCAGCCGTCAGCGTCGTCTTGCCATGGTCAACGTGACCAATCGTGCCGATGTTGCAGTGCGGCTTGTTACGTTCAAACTTTTCCTTGGCCATGTTCTAGCTCCTGGTCCCCCAAACGGGGTCCTCGTGTTGGGGGATTTGTTAGGCGTACTTCTTGATCACTTCGTCGGCGACGTGTTGCGGCACCGGATCGTAGTGGTCGTATTGCATCGTGAAGGCGGCGCGGCCCTGGGACATGCCCCGCAGGGTGTTCACGTAGCCGAACATGTTGGCGAGCGGCACGAAGGCGTTCACCACCGTGGCGTTGCCGCGCATGTCCTGGCCCTGGATCATGCCACGACGACCGTTCAGGTCGCCGATGACCGAGCCCAGGTACTCTTCCGGGGTCACGACCTCGACGGCCATGATCGGTTCGAGCAGCTTGGGAGCGCCCTTTTCACGCAGTTCCTTGAACGCGGCGCGGGCCGCGATTTCGAAGGCCAGCACCGAGGAGTTGACGTCGTGGTAGGCGCCGTCGATCAGGGTCGCCTTGACGTCGATGACCGGGAAGCCGGCCAGCAGGCCGTTTTCCTTGGCCAACTCGAGGCCCTTCACGACGCCCGGGATGTATTCCTTGGGCACGGCGCCGCCGACGACGGAGCTTTCGAACACGAAGCCCGAACCCGGCTCGCCCGGCTCGAACACCAGCTTGATGCGGGCGAACTGGCCCGTACCGCCGGTCTGCTTCTTGTGGGTGTAGTCGATCTCCGCCCGCTTCCCGAGGGATTCACGGTAGGCCACCTGCGGCGCGCCGATGTTGGCCTCGACCTTGTAGGTGCGCTTGAGGATGTCGATCTTGATGTCCAGGTGCAGTTCGCCCATGCCCTTCAGGATCGTCTGGCCCAACTCGTGGTCGGTCGAGACGGTGAAGGAGGGATCTTCCGAGGCCAGCTTGGCCAGGGCGACGCCCAGCTTTTCCTGGTCGGCCTTGGACTTCGGCTCGACGGCGATCTCGATGACCGGCGCCGGGAACTCCATCTTCTCCAGGATGACCGGCGACTTCAGCGGATCGCACAGGGTGTCCCCGGTGCGGGTGTCCTTGAGGCCGGCCAGGGCGACGATGTCGCCGGCGTAGGCTTCCTTGATGTCTTCGCGGTTGTTGGAGTGCATCAGCAGCATGCGGCCGACGCGTTCCTTGCGGTCGCGGGTCGAGTTCAGCAGGCCCATGCCGGTTTCCATCTTGCCGGAGTAGATGCGGCAGAAGGTCAGCGAGCCGACGAAGGGGTCGTCCATGATCTTGAACGCCAGGACCGACAGGGGCTCGTCGTCCGACGCGCGGCGCACGACAGGCTCTTCGGTCTTGAAGTCGATGCCCGGGGTCGGCGGGATGTCCACCGGCGAGGGCAGGTAGTCGACGACGGCGTCGAGCAGCGTCTGGACGCCCTTGTTCTTGAACGCCGAGCCGCAGAGGATCGGGTAGAAGGCGCCGGTCAGCACGGCCTTGCGGATGCACTTCTTGATGGTCGCTTCCGACGGCTCTTCGCCGCCCAGGTAGGCTTCCATCGCCTCGTCGTCGAGTTCGACGGAGTTCTCGATCAGGTAGTGACGGGCTTCATTGGCCTTCTCGACCAGGTCAGCCGGGATTTCCTCGTCGCGGAAGTTCGCGCCCAGGCCATCGTTGTCCCAGATCACGGCCTTCATGCGGACCAGGTCAACCAGGCCCGTCAGGTTCGATTCCGAGCCGATCGGGAACTGGATCGGCACGGCCTTGGCGCCCAGGCGGTCGCGGATCGACTGGACCGACTTGTCGAAGTCGGCGCCGATCTTGTCCATCTTGTTGACGAACACGATGCGGGGCACGCGGTACTTGTCGGCCTGGCGCCAGACGGTTTCGGTCTGCGGCTCGACACCGGCGTTGCCGTCCAGCACCGTCACGGCGCCGTCGAGCACGCGCAGCGAGCGTTCGACTTCAATGGTGAAGTCGACGTGCCCGGGGGTGTCGATGATGTTCAGGCGCTTGCCTTCCCAGAAGGCGGTCGTCGCGGCCGAGGTGATCGTGATGCCGCGTTCCTGCTCCTGGTCCATCCAGTCCATGGTCGCGGCGCCGTCGTGGACTTCGCCGATCTTATGGCTCTTGCCGGTGTAGTACAGGATCCGTTCCGTCGTCGTCGTCTTGCCCGCGTCGATGTGGGCCATGATTCCGAAGTTACGGTAGTCTTCGATGTTGTGATTGCGGGACATGAGATCGCCTATCGGCCTGCATAATGTAAGCGCGGGCGGGTCTTTCGAACCGCCCGCGCCCAAAAGGTTTCGGGCTGGGTGTTACCAGCGGTAGTGCGAGAACGCCCGGTTGGCTTCGGCCATCTTGTGCGTGTCTTCGCGCTTCTTGACCGCGGTGCCGCGGTTGTTGGAAGCGTCCAGCAGCTCGGCGGCCAGCTTTTCGGTCATCGTGTTCTCGCCACGCTTGCGCGCGGCGGTGACCAGCCAGCGGATGGCCAGGGCGCGACGACGGTCCGGACGGACCTCGACGGGCACCTGGTAGGTGGCGCCGCCGACCCGGCGCGACCGGACTTCGATCGCCGGAGCGACGTTGTCCAGGGCCGAGTGGAAGGTTTCCAGGGGACCCTGGTCCTTGCGCTTGGACTCGAGGATGTCGAAGGCGCCGTAGATGATGTTCTCGGCGACGGCTTTTTTGCCTTCGTACATGACGTAGTTCATGAATTTCGTGACGATCAGGTCCCCGAACTTCGGATCGGGCAGAACCTGACGCTTCTCGGCGCGACGGCGACGGGACATTCTTCTTTTCCTTACTTCGGACGCTTGGCGCCGTAGAGCGAACGACGCTGCTTACGATCCTTGACACCTTGGGTGTCGAGGACGCCGCGCAGGATGTGATAGCGGACGCCGGGCAAATCCTTGACGCGGCCGCCGCGGATGAGCACCACCGAGTGCTCCTGCAGGTTGTGACCTTCGCCGGGGATGTAGCAAACGGCTTCGATGCCGGTGGTCAGGCGGACCTTGGCGACCTTACGAAGCGCCGAGTTCGGCTTCTTCGGGGTCGTCGTGTACACGCGAGTGCAGACGCCACGACGTTGCGGGCAGCCCTTCAGGGCGGGCACCTTGTTCCGGGCCGGCTTGGGTTGGCGCGGCTTGCGGATGAGCTGGTTGACTGTAGGCATCTATCTCTTTTTGCTCGTGGAGGCGTGTGCCTTTCGGCCGAAGCGCCTCGGGGGTCCTGGTGAAAGTACTTTCCGGCTCTGAACGCCCGGTCGGAACGCGAAAACTCGCCGGCGCGCGTGTCTGTGCGTTCCGGCGGGCCTGATCGCCCTCGACAGGGACTTCAGCTTCAACGGGCGACGGGCGCAAACCCGGCCCCCGAAAGAGGCGCGCTAGATACTCGCCGGGGCGTGCAAGGTCAAGGGTTTGGAAAGCCTTGACGCAAACTGGCGTCGATCGGGGATCGCCTTGCCCTTCACCGCCCGGCCCGCGCCCTCAACTCACGGTCAACTCTGGGTCAACTCGCCCTCGACTCGCCGCTGATTCCACCAATCGGCGTTCAGTCGAAGATGTCGAACAGATCGAAGCCGCGCTTCTTCTTTTTGTAGTGTTGGTCGTCGTCGTAGCGGCGCCGCGTCTCTCGGTCATCGTGGGGATGGCTGCGGCGCCAGGCCACCAGGTCGCGTTCGCCAGCCCCGGAGTGAACGAACCTTGGTCACGTTTTCGCCGCCCGGCCGCGAAAGCCTGACCGCGCAACGAGGGGAGCCCGTACGTCTTGTCCGCCGTCCGACGGGAACGGGCCCTGAAGGCCGCCATCCTCGCGGCCTCCGCCGCGGGGCATGCGCTGGTGTTCGCCCTGATAGGGCTGAACGTCCCGCAGGTGCGCGAGCGGGTCTTCGAAGAGGCGGAGCAGGCGATGATCATCGACCTCTTCCGGCCGCCGCCGCCGCCCCGCGCGCAGCGCGCCGACGCACCCGCCGCGCCGACGCCGCAGGTTTCGGCCTTTCGCCCCCGCACTGCCGTCGCCCCGCCCCCCTCCGCCGTCCTGCCGTTGCCGATGGCACCGGTCCCCACCCCCGCCGCACCCTCTCCTGCCCCGAAGGTCGGCGGCGGCTCCGGCGGCGCTGTGGGCGGCCCGGGCGCGGGCCCGCCGGGCGGCGACCTGCGCGGCGCGCTGCGCGGCTCCACGGTAGGCTGCGCCAACCGCGCGGCGGTGGGGCTGAACCGCCGCGAGGTGGAGGGCTGTGACGAGCGGCTGGGCGCCGGGGCGAAGGACGCGCCCTTCATCGAGGCCCCGATGGACGGGGCCAAGCGCGCCGGCTTCGACGCCGAGGCCCGCCGCAAGGAGATCATTCGCAAGCGCAAGGAGGCGCCGCCCCCGTCGGCGTCTCCCGCGGCAACGCCGGCGGAACGCGCACCGACGGCATCGGCATCCTGGACTACTGAGCGGCGCAGGACGGAAAACGGCCCGGGATCGCTCCCGGGCCGCCTCGTCTTCGCAGTCTTTCGGAGACCAGCCTTACGACTCGGCGTCCGCCGTTTCGAGGGCGATCTCGACCGGCAGCGGCTCCATCGCCTCTTCGCGGGCGGCCGAGAGGGCCTCGTCGCGCTTGGTGGCGATGCGCTGCAGGCCGCGCAGGTAGGAGCCGGTGCCCGCCGGGATCAGCCGGCCGACGATGACGTTCTCCTTCAGGCCTTCGAGGGTGTCGACCTTGCCGTGGACCGAGGCGTCGGTGAGGACGCGGGTGGTCTCCTGGAAGGACGCCGCCGAGATGAAGCTGCGGGTCTGCAGCGACGCCTTGGTGATGCCCAGCAGGACCGGCTGGGTAAGCGCCGGGCGACCCTTGCGGGCTTCCGCCTTGGCGTTCTCGTAGTCGACCTCGGTCTTGTCGAGGTGGTCGCCCTTGATCAGGCCCGTATCGCCCGGCTCCAGGATCTCGACCTTCTGCAGCATCTGACGAACGATCGTCTCGATGTGCTTGTCGTTGATCGGCACGCCCTGCAGTCGGTAGACCTCCTGGATCTCGTCGACCAGGAAGTTGGCCAGAGCCTCGACGCCCAGGATGCGCAGGATGTCGTGCGGATCCGGGTTGCCGTCGATGATGTACTCGCCCTTGTGGATCACGTCGCCGTCGTGGACCGCGATGTGCTTGCCCTTCGGGATCAGGAACTCGGCGGGTTCGCCGCCGTCTTCCGGCGTGATCTTGATCCGGCGCTTGTTCTTGTAGTCCTTCCCGAATTCGACGCGGCCGTCCATCTCGGCGATGACCGCGCAATCCTTCGGGCGACGGGCTTCGAACAGCTCGGCCACCCGCGGCAGACCGCCGGTGATGTCGCGCGTCTTGGCGCCTTCGGTGGGGATCCGGGCGATGACCTCGCCGGCCTTCACCTCGTCGCCGTCGCCAACCGAGAGAATGGCCCCGGCCGACAGCAGGTAACGGGCTTCACCGCCGCTGGCGAGGCGCTTGTAGGCCCCGTCCTCGTCGATGACGGCCATGGCCGGACGCAGGTCCGAGCCACGGGCCGAGCGCGCCAGTCCACGATAACGCGGTTGGCGATGCCGGTCGCTTCGTCGGTTTCCTCGCGGACGAGAAGCCGTCCACCAGGTCCTCGGCGCGGATCCGGCCGGGGACTTCGGTGATGATCGGGGTGGTGTAGGGGTCCCACTCGGCCAGACGCTGGCCGCGCTTCACCTTGTCGCCATCCTTGACCTTCAGGCGCGCGCCGTAGGGCGGCTTGTAGGCCTCGCGATCCTTGCCATCGACCTGAACGGTGATGGCCGTGTTGCGGCTCATGACGATGAAGTCGCCATCGGCGCCCTTGACCGTCGGGCCGACCACGCGGGCGACGCCGTCGTTGCTGCTCTCGAAGAACGACTGCTCCGCCACCTGGGCGGTGCCGCCGATGTGGAAGGTCCGCATCGTCAGCTGGGTGCCCGGCTCACCGATCGACTGGGCGGCGATGACGCCGACAGCTTCACCGATGTTGACCGGGGTGCCGCGGGCCAGATCACGGCCGTAGCAGGCGCCGCAGACGCCGGCCTTGGCTTCGCAGGTCAGGACCGAACGGACCTTCACCGACTGCACGGCGGCCTTCTCGACGAGGTCGATCTGGTCTTCCACGAGGTAGGTGTCGGCCGGCACGATGACTTCGCCGGTGTTCGGATCCTTGATGTCCTCGGCCGAGAAGCGGCCCAGGATACGCAGGCCGAGCGAGACGAGGACGTCGCCGCCCTCGACCACCGGACGCAGGGTGATGCCCCGCGTGGTGCCGCAGTCTTCCTCGGTGATGATCGAGTCCTGCGCCACGTCGACCAGACGGCGGGTCAGATAACCCGAGTTGGCGGTCTTCAGCGCGGTGTCGGCCAGGCCCTTGCGGGCGCCGTGGGTGGAGTTGAAGTACTCCTGAACGGTCAGGCCTTCCTTGAAGTTCGAGACGATCGGGGTCTCGATGATCTCGCCGGACGGCTTGGCCATCAGGCCGCGCATACCGCCGAGCTGCTTCATCTGGGCCTGCGAACCCGGGCGCCGGAGTGGGCCATCATGTAGATGGCGTTGATCTCGCGCTCGCGGCCGTTCTCGTCCGTGTGCTTGGTCTGAAGCTCGGCCATCATCTCGTCGGCGACGCGATCGGTGGCCTTGGCCCAGGCGTCGACGACCTTGTTGTACTTCTCACCCTTGGTGATCAGGCCGTCGGCGTACTGCTGCTCATATTCCTCGGCGAGCTTGCGGGTCTCGTCGACGATCGCGGTCTTGCGCTGCGGAATGATGATGTCGTCCTTGCCGAAGGAGATGCCGGCCTTGGCCGCTTCCTTGAAGCCCAGCGCCATGATCTGGTCGGCGAAGATGACCGTCGCCTTCTGACCGCAGTGCCGGTAGACGATGTCGATCAGATTGCCGATTTCCTTCTTGGTCAGCGCCTTTTCGATGAGGCGGTGACCGATCTGGGTGTGACGCGGCAGCAGGGCGGCGATCTTCATGCGGCCCGGCGTGGTGTCGATCACCTTGCGCAGGATTTCGCCTTCCGGAGTCATCTCCGTGAAGCGCGCCTTGATCTTGCTGTGCAGGGTCACGACGCCGGCGTCGAGCGCCATCTCGATCTCGCCCAGATCGCCGAAGATCTTGCCTTCGCCCGGCTCCCCGTCACGCGACTGCGACAGGTAGTAGAGGCCAAGGACGATGTCCTGCGACGGCACGATGATCGGGCGGCCGTTGGCGGGGCTGAGGATGTTGTTGGTCGACATCATCAGCACGCGCGCTTCCAGCTGGGCCTCGAGGCTCAGCGGGACGTGCACGGCCATCTGGTCGCCGTCGAAGTCGGCGTTGAAGGCGGCGCAGACCAGCGGGTGCAGCTGGATGGCCTTGCCCTCGATCAGCTTGGGCTCGAACGCCTGGATGCCCAGGCGGTGGAGCGTCGGCGCGCGGTTCAGCAGGACGGGGTGCTCGCGGATGACCTCTTCGAGGACGTCCCACACCGCCGGCTGCTCGCGCTCGACCATGCGCTTGGACTGCTTGACGGTGCCCGACAGGCCCTTGGCGTCCAGACGCGCGTAGATGAACGGCTTGAACAGCTCCAGCGCCATCTTCTTGGGCAGGCCGCACTCGTGCAGCTTCAGCTCGGGACCGACGACGATGACCGAACGGCCCGAGTAGTCGACGCGCTTGCCGAGCAGGTTCTGGCGGAACCGGCCCTGCTTGCCCTTCAGCATGTCGGCGAGCGACTTCAGCGGGCGCTTGTTGGCGCCGGTGATGACCCGGCCGCGACGGCCGTTGTCGAACAGGGCATCGACGGCTTCCTGCAGCATCCGCTTTTCGTTGCGGATGATGATGTCCGGCGCGCGCAGTTCGATCAGGCGCTTCAGGCGGTTGTTGCGGTTGATGACCCGGCGATAGAGGTCGTTCAGGTCCGACGTCGCGAAGCGGCCGCCGTCCAGCGGCACCAGCGGGCGCAGCTCGGGCGGGATGACCGGCACGACGGTCAGGATCATCCACTCCGGCTTGTTGCCGAACTCGATGAAGGCCTCAATGATCTTGAGGCGCTTGCTGTACTTCTTCTGCTTGATCTCGGACGGGGTGCCGGCCAGCTCCTCGCGAAGCTTCTCGGCTTCCTTCTCGAGCTCGATGCCCTTCAGCAGGTTGAAGATGGCCTCGGCGCCGATCTCGGCGGTGAAGCTGTCATCGCCGAACTCGTCCTGGAACCGCATCTGCTCGTCTTCCGACAGCAGCTGGTGCACCTTCAGCGGGGTCAGGCCCGGCTCGGTGACGATGTAGTGCTCGAAGTAGAGGACGCGTTCGATGTCCTTGAGCGGCATGTCGAGCATCATGGCGATGCGCGAGGGCAGCGACTTCAGGAACCAGATGTGGGCGACCGGCGAGGCCAGCTCGATGTGGCCCATGCGCTCGCGCCGCACGCGGGCGAGCGTGACTTCCACGCCGCACTTTTCGCAGATGATGCCCTTGTACTTCATGCGCTTGTACTTGCCGCACAGGCACTCGTAGTCCTTGGTCGGACCGAAGATGCGCGCGCAGAACAGGCCGTCACGCTCGGGCTTGAACGTGCGGTAGTTGATGGTTTCCGGCTTCTTGATCTCGCCGAACGACCACGACCGGATCTTCTCCGGCGAAGCCAGGGCGATGCGGATGCGGTCGAAGGTCGGAGCGGCCTGGACCGGGTTGAAGATGTTCAGGACTTCCTGGTTCATCTTGATTCCTTCAGTGCGGGGTGACCCGCGAAAATGTCTGGATGGAGAGGCTGGCGGTCGCCCCTCCCCCGCCGGGCGGGAGAGGGGAAGGGAACCGTCAGGTGTTCTCCAGCTCCACGTTCAGGCCCAGCGAGCGCATTTCCTTGACGAGCACGTTGAAGCTCTCGGGGATGCCGGCTTCGAAGGTGTCGTCGCCGCGCACGATCGAACTCGTAGACCTTGGTCCGGCCCGCCACGTCGTCCGACTTCACCGTCAGCATCTCCTGCAGGGTGTAGGCGGCGCCGTAGGCTTCCAGAGCCCAGACCTCCATTTCCCCGAAGCGCTGACCGCCGAACTGCGCCTTGCCGCCCAGCGGTTGCTGGGTGACGAGCGAGTACGGGCCGATCGAACGGGCGTGGATCTTGTCGTCGACCAGGTGGTGCAGCTTCAGCATGTAGATGTAGCCGACCGTGACCGGACGCTTGAACTGCTCGCCGGTCTGGCCGTCGAACAGGATCGACTGGCCCGACGGGTCGAGACCGGCCATGCGCAGGTGATCCTCGATGTCCCCGATGTGGGCGCCGTCGAAGACCGGGGTCGCGAAGGGCACGCCCTTGGACAGGTTGCGGGCGAGCTCGATGAGCTCTTCCTCGTCGTCCGGCAGCTCCTCATCAGGACCGTAGATGTCCCGCAGACGATCCTGCAGCGCCTTCTTCTGGCCGCCCTGTTGCCAGGCTTCCAGGAGGTTAGCGATCTGCTTGCCGAGGCCTGCGGCGGCCCAGCCCAGGTGGGTTTCGAAGATCTGGCCGACGTTCATGCGCGAGGGCACGCCCAGCGGGTTCAGAACCACGTCCACGGCGGTGCCGTCGGCCAGGTGCGGCATGTCCTCGATCGGCAGGATCTTGGAGATGACGCCCTTGTTGCCGTGACGGCCGGCCATCTTGTCGCCCGGCTGAAGCTTGCGCTTCACGGCCACGAAGACCTTGACCATCTTCATCACGCCCGGGGGCAGTTCGTCGCCGCGCTGCAGCTTGTCGACCTTGTCCTCGAAGCGACGGTCCAGACGCTTGCGGGCTTCGTCGAACTGGCGGCGCAGGGCCTCCAGCTCGCCCATGGCCTTCTCGTCGTCGAGCGCGATCTGCCACCACAGGCCCGGCGCGATCTCTTCGAGCTTGTCGGCGGAGACTTCGCCGCGGCTCAAGCCCTTGGGACCGGAGACGGCGGTCTTGCCGACGATCAGCTCGCGCAGACGCGAGGTCATGTTGCGGTTCAGGATGGCGAACTCGTCGTCGCGGTCCTTGCCCAGACGTTCGATTTCAGCCCGCTCGATGGCGAGCGCGCGTTCGTCCTTGTCGACGCCGTGCCGGTTGAACACCCGCACCTCGACGACCGTGCCGGCGACGCCGGGCGGCAGACGCAGGGAGGTGTCGCGGACGTCGGAAGCCTTCTCGCCGAAGATGGCGCGCAGCAGCTTCTCTTCCGGGGTCATCGGGGACTCGCCCTTGGGCGTGACCTTGCCGACCAGGATGTCGCCCGGCAGGACCTCGGCGCCGATCGCCACGATGCCCGCTTCGTCGAGGTTGCGCAGGGCTTCCTCGCCGACGTTGGGGATGTCGCGGGTGATCTCTTCCGGGCCCAGCTTGGTGTCGCGGGCCATGACCTCGAATTCCTCGATGTGGATCGAGGTGAAGACGTCATCGCGCACGATGCGCTCGGAGATCAGGATCGAGTCTTCGAAGTTGTAGCCATTCCAGGGCATGAACGCGACGAGGGCGTTGCGGCCCAGCGCCAGTTCGCCCAGGTCGGTCGAGGGGCCGTCGGCGACGATGTCGCCGGCGTTGATCCGGTCGCCCACGCGCACCAGCGGACGCTGGTTGATGCAGGTGTTCTGGTTCGAACGCTGGAACTTCGACAGGCGGTAGATATCGACGCCGGACTTGGTCGGGTCGGTTTCCTCGGTGGCGCGGATGACGATACGCGTACCGTCGATCTGCTCGACCACGCCCTTGCGGCGAGCGATCACCACGGCGCCGGAGTCCCGGGCCACGACGTCTTCCATGCCGGTGCCGACCAGCGGCGCGTCGGACTGGACGAGCGGCACGGCCTGGCGCTGCATGTTCGAGCCCATGAGGGCGCGGTTGGCGTCATCGTTTTCGAGGAAGGGGATCAGCGCGGCGGCGACCGACACGACCTGCTTGGGCGAAACGTCCATCAGGTCGACCTGGTCGCGCTGGAGCAGGCCGGGTTCGCCGTTGATGCGGCCCGGGACCAGATCCTCGAGGATCGAGCCGTTCTCCATCTTGATGTTGGCCTGGGCGATGACGTGCTTCGCCTCTTCCATGGCCGACATGTAGACGACCTCGTCCATCGGCTTGCCGTCGGACACGCGGCGGTACGGGCTCTCGATGAAGCCGTACTTGTTGACGCGGGCGTGGGTGGCCAGGGAGTTGATCAGGCCGATGTTCGGGCCTTCCGGCGTTTCGATCGGGCAGATCCGGCCGTAGTGGGTCGGGTGAACGTCGCGGACTTCGAAGCCGGCGCGCTCGCGGGTCAGACCGCCCGGGCCAAGCGCCGAAAGGCGACGCTTGTGGGTGATCTCCGACAGCGGGTTGGTCTGGTCCATGAACTGCGACAGCTGCGAGGAGCCGAAGAATTCACGCACGCTGGCCGCGGCCGGCTTGGCGTTGATCAGGTCGTGCGGCATCACGGTGTCGATGTCGACGGACGACATGCGTTCCTTGATGGCGCGCTCCATGCGGAGCAGGCCGACGCGGTACTGGTTCTCGAGCAGCTCGCCGACCGAACGGACCCGGCGGTTGCCGAGGTTGTCGATGTCGTCGATTTCGCCGCGGCCGTCACGCAGGCCCACCAGGACCTTCAGGACTTCCAGCACGTCGTCCTTGCGCAGGACGCGGACGTCGTCGGAGACGTCCAGTTCCAGGCGCATGTTCATCTTCACGCGGCCGACCGAAGACAGGTCGTAGCGCTCCTGGTCGAAGAACAGCGACTTGAACATCGCCTCGGCGGCTTCGACGGTGGGCGGCTCGCCCGGACGCATCACGCGGTAGATATCGAACAGCGCATCCTCGCGGATGGCGTTCTTGTCGACCCGCAGGGTGTTGCGCATGTAGGCGCCGACGGTGACGTGGTCGATGTCGAGCACGTCGATGGACTTGAAGCCCTTTTCTTCGAGGGCCTCGATGACCGCCGCGTCGAGCTCGTCGCCGGCTTCGGCGTAGATCTCGCCGGTTTCCGGGTTCACTTCGTCACGGGCCAGGTAGCGGCCGGTCAGGGCCTCCGGGCCGAGCAGCAGCGTCTTGACCGTGTCGCCCAGCTTCTTGGCGGCGCGGGCGCTGATCTTCTGGCCGGCCGGCGCCACTTCCTCGCCGGTGTCGGCGTCGATCAGCGGGAACTCCGGCTTCACGCCGCGCCAGCGCTCGGGCTTGTAGGGGGTGGCCCAGCCGCCTTCGCGGCGCTCGAACGGCACGACGTCATAGAAGGTCGTGAGAATCTCTTCGCCGTCCATGCCCAGACCGTAGAGGAAGGTCGTGGCCGGCAGTTTGCGGCGGCGGTCGATGCGGACGTAGACGATGTCCTTGGCGTCGAACTCGAAGTCGAGCCAGGAGCCGCGGTACGGGATCACGCGGGCGGCGAACAGCAGCTTGCCCGAGGAGTGGGTCTTGCCCTTGTCGTGGTCGAAGAACACGCCGGGCGAACGGTGCATCTGCGAGACGATGACCCGCTCGGTGCCGTTGACGATGAAGGTGCCCTTGTCCGTCATGAGCGGGATGTCGCCCATGTAGACGTCCTGCTCCTTGATGTCCTTGACGGACCGGGCGCCGGTTTCCTCTTCCATCTCGAACACGATGAGACGCAGCTTCACCTTCAGCGGCGCCGCGTACGTCATGTCGCGCTGGATGCACTCCTCGACGTCGTACTTGGGCTCCTCGAACTCGTAGGAGACGTACTCGAGCACGGCGCGCTCGTTGAAGTCCTTGATCGGGAACACCGACTTGAAGACCGCCTCGATGCCCTCGTCCCGGCGCTCGCCGGCGCGCACTTCGCGCTGGAGGAACTGTTCGTAGGAGGAGCGTTGAACCTCGATGAGGTTCGGCATCTGCACAGCTTCGGGGATGCGGCCGAACGACTTGCGGATCCGCTTCTTGCCGGTGAAGGATTGCGCCATCTTTTTCCCTGCGTGCGCGGAGGGACTCCGCGCGTAAATGTGTCTTGTCGCGTCCACCCTCGGCTCTTCCGGCGGTGCCGGAAGCGGACGCAAGACCTTGCCCCTGGCGTGTCAGGGGCGCCCCATCGCACCGGTCGGAGGGCATTGACCGGGCTGTCGGGCACGCGCGCGGAAAGTCGCGTCTCAGTTGATCGGATTTTCCGCGAGGGAGCGGATATAGGGGAAAGCCGTGGATAAGGGAAGAGGCGCCGCTTGACTTTCGTCACGCAGCGTCACGGCTCCGCCCCGGCGCCGCGGCTCAGCCCTTGCGCAGGGCCTTGATCGCCAGCGTGCCGGCCAGGCCGATCAGGCAGACGAAGAAGGCGATCTTCGCGAGCCCCCCTGCCACATCGACGACGAATCCGAGGATCCCGGCGATGATCATGACAACGAGGAAGACGCCTGCGAGCTTGAGCATTCGATCCTAACGCGATTTCTGTCGAGGCGGTTCCGGCGCGACATGCGCCATCTCCGACCTGGCGCCAAACGAAAACGGGCCCGGAGGTTTCCCTCCGGGCCCGCGATCGTGGTGCTGGTCCTGATCCCGGCGCGAAGGCCGGGACAGTCCGATCCGGGCATGGCCCGGAGACGAACTACTTGATCTGGACGGTCGCGCCGGCTTCGGTCAGCTTCTTGGCGACTTCTTCGGCGGCTTGCTTGGAGACGTTTTCGACGACGTTCTGCGGAGCGCCTTCGACCAGGTCCTTGGCTTCCTTCAGGCCGAGGTCCGGACGGACGCCGCGGACTTCCTTGATCACGTTGATCTTCTTGTCGCCACCGGCGGTCAGAACAACGGTGAACTCGGTTTGCTCTTCAGCGGCTTCGACCGGAGCGGCGGCGCCGGCGCCGGCGGCCATCATGGCGACCGGAGCGGCGGCGGAGACGCCCCACTTTTCTTCAAGCATCTTGGAGAGCTCGGCGGCTTCCAGGACGGTCAGGGAGGACAGGTCCTCAACGATCTTTTCAAGCTTCGACATGGTGCGATTTTCCTTGGGGAGTTGGGAGGTAGGCGGAGATGACCGGGACTAGGCCGCGTCCTTCGTGGCGTAGGCGTTGAAGACGCGGGCCAGCTGGGCGGCCGGAGCCTGAATGACGCCAGCGACCTTGGTCGCGGGAGCCTGCAGAAGGCCGATAAGCTTGCCGCGGAGTTCGTCCAGCGACGGCAGCGTGGCGAGAGCCTTCACCGCGTTCTGGTCGAGAACGTCCTTGCCCATGATGCCGCCAACGAGGGTGAACTTGTCGTTCTCCTTGGCGTACTGGGCGGCGACCTTGGCGGCGGAGACGGGATCCGGGCCGTAGGCGATGGCGACGGGGCCGGTGAAGAGGGCGTCGCCCGCCTCACCAAGCGAACCACCAAGAGCCTTCTGGGCCAGAGTGTTCTTCACCACCTTGATCGACGCGCCTTCCTTGCGGAGGCGGAGTCGAAGGTCGGTCATTTCCGCAACGGTCAGACCCATGTAGTGGGTCACGACCACGGCGCCGGCATCGGCGAAGACGCCCTTGAGCGTCTCGATCAATTCCGCTTTTTGTGCGCGGTTCATTGCGGTCTCCTGGTTCACGACGCCCGGACCATCCGGACGCCGAAAGCATGCCGCCCGCGCGCGGGATCGCTCCCGAAGGCGGGTGACGGTAGACCTGTCCCAAGGAAAGCATCGGCCGCGCCCGCAGCTTGTGCGGTGATGCGGCGTCTCGTTTCCCCGTCTCCCTACGCTGAAGGGGGGCTCCCCTTCTGTTACGACGCAGGTGACCCCGACGTCGCGTAGCTCTCGGACAGGACCAGCGGCGGGCAGGCCCGTTCGCTGGAAGAGCGCGCGTATAGATCAAGGCGCGAGGAAATTCAAGCGGGGGCGGAACTGATCCGCGCACCGCGGCTTGGCGTAGGGCTGTTATCGCCGCCACCCGGGGTCCGACCATGTCCAGCTTTCGCGCCGCCTTCCTGATCCTCGCCCTGGCCCTCGCCGGCTGTGCTTCGGGGCCCAGCGGCAACGCCGCCGTGCCGCAGCCGGCCAAGGCGGTGGACCTAGAGCGCTATCTGGGCCGCTGGTACGAGCTGGCCCGCTACGAGAACCGCTTCGAGCGCGGCTGCGAGGGTGTGACGGCGCAGTACAGCAAGCGCCCGGACGGCATGATCGCCGTTCTGAACACCTGCCGCGACGGCGCCCCCGACGGACAGGCGCGCGCGGCCGAGGGCCGGGCCAAGGTGGTCGAGGGCAGCGACGGCGCCAAGCTCAAGGTCTCCTTCTTCGGCCCCTTCTTCGGCGACTACTGGGTGCTGGACCGGGCCGACGACTACAGCTGGGCCATCGTCGGCGAGCCGTCGGGAAAGTACCTGTGGATCCTCAGCCGGGACCCGGCGCCGGGCGAGGCGGTGATCGCGGGCCACATCGCGCGGGCCGCCGCCCTGGGCTACGACACGGCCATGATCCGGCGGGTACAGCAACCACCGGCCTGAGTTGTTAACCAACCATGTCACGGAATTAATTGGGAAACACTGGAACTATCCACAGGCCGCCCCATTTAAGGGGCTGATCGCGGATGACGATCGCACGCCGGACCGGCGAGGCCGAACGCCTCAGCTTCCCGCCTGACGGAAAGACCAAGCCCATGTTGCTGGGCCCCATCCAGACCAGCCCCGATCCCTGGACCGCCGCGCAGATGCGCGACCTGCGGTCCGTCGCGCCGCAGCCGTTCCAGACCCCGCGCGGCCGCCACGCCCAGTTGCTGCAGATCGCCGCTGCCCGCCGCCTGCGCTGCGCCGAGCGGGCGGGCGTCGGCCGCTCCGAAGACGCCGGCTACTGGAAGGCCGTCGCCCCGACGGCGGTGTTCAAGGCCGCCGAACTGCGGGCGAGCGACGATTTCCTGAAGCTGCCGCAATAGTTGCACGTCGTCGGCGAGCCGCTACTCTCGAGAACTTCGGGAGACGTCCTATGCGGTTCATCGGTTTTGCCTTCATCCTGGCGGCGAGCATGCCGTGTGTTGCGCACGCAGCCGACTGGCGCCTGATTGGCGCCCCCGGCGAGCCCGTCTTCGCCCTGACGACGCTGGCAGTTCCCGAAAAGAACACCTCCTGGACGTTTCAGTGTGAAGCGGACACCGTCGCAATCATGCAGACCGGCGTCACCGAGCTGCTGGACCTGCAAACGGGGAGGAAGATCCCCGACGAAGGGGGCGTCATGACACCCGGCGCGTCCCTCATGGGGCTCATGGTAGACAAGGCTGACACGGGCATGCTGCCGGCGGCGGCCCGGCAGGGCGCTCCCGGCGGCTGGGACATGATGATCCGCCTGCCCAAGGGAGATCGCACGCTGGGAAGGTTGCCCAAGGCGAAGATGGTCGTGCTGATGACCACCGGCTTCACGGCTGCGGTGAGTGTCAGCCCCGACAGCCGAGCAGCGATCGCCGACTTTCTGGACCGCTGCAAGAAGGCCTGACCCCAAACGCGAAACGGGCGGGCCCTTGCGAGCCCGCCCGTCCGATTGTCTTGCGACAGATCCGGCGCCTAGACGCTGACCGAACCGGTGTCGATCCGGAAGCCCGGGCCCATGGTCGAAGACAGCGAGATCTTCTTCACATAGGTGCCCTTGGCGCCCGACGGCTTGGCCTTGTTCAGCGCGTCCACGAGGGCGCGGACGTTGGCCAGCAGGGCGTCCTCGGTGAAGGACACCTTGCCGATGCCGGCGTGGACGATGCCCGCCTTCTCGACGCGGAACTCGATGGCGCCGCCCTTGGCGTCCTTGACGGCCTGGCCGACGTTGGGCGTGACCGTGCCGACGCGCGGGTTGGGCATCAGGCCGCGCGGGCCCAGCACCTTACCCAGACGACCGACGAGGGCCATCATGTCCGGCGTCGCGATGACGCGATCGAAGTCCATGAAACCGCCCTGGATGCGCTCGACCAGGTCCTCGGCGCCCACCACGTCGGCGCCGGCGGCGAGGGCTTCCTCGGCCTTGGCGTCCTTGGCGATGACGGCGACGCGAACGTCACGGCCGGTGCCCGAGGGCAGCGAGACCACGCCGCGGACCTGCTGGTCGGCGTGGCGCGGGTCGACGCCCAGGTTGACGGCGATCTCGACCAACTCGTCGAACTTGGCCGTGGCGTTGGCCTTGACCAGCTTCACGGCGTCCTCGACCGAGTGCGTCGCGTCGCGATCGCCGGTCCAGGCCTGAATGCGCTTGGCTTGCTTGGGCATGGTCTTAAGCCTCCACGATCTGCAGGCCCATCGAACGGGCGGAGCCCTCGATGATGCGGGCCGCGGCGTCGATGTCGTTGGCGTTCAGGTCCTTCATCTTGCCTTCGGCGATCTCGCGCAGCTGGGTGCGGGTGATCGTGCCGGCGCTGTCGCGGCCCGGCTTGGTCGAACCGGACTTGAGGCCCAGCGCTTCCTTGATGAAGTGGGTGGCGGGCGGGGTCTTGGTGATGAAGGTGAAGGACTTGTCCTGGTAGACGGTGATCACCGTCGGCAGGGGCGTGCCTTTCACTTCCTTCTCGGTGCGCGCGTTGAACTCCTTGCAGAAGCCCATGATGTTGACGCCGCGCTGACCCAGAGCCGGGCCGATGGGCGGGGAAGGCGTGGCCGAGCCGGCCTTCACCTGCAGTTTGATGTAGCCCAAGATCTTCTTGGCCATCTCTGTCTCCGTTCAAGCGGCGCTAGTCAAAGCGCCTATGCGGCCGTGGTGCGGGCAGACCCCTCCCACGGATTTGACGCCCGGTGGTCTGGGCGAGGCGCGCGTGTAGCAGGTGAGGTGATCACAGGCAACGGGGACATGTTCCGGCGCAGCCGGTACGTGTCCCCACACGCTGTCGGGGACACGTACGCTTCGCGAACATGTCCCCGGCGGGTCGAAGGGTCAGACGACCTTTTCGACCTGATTGTATTCCAGCTCGACCGGGGTCGCGCGGCCGAAGATCGAGACGGCGACGTGCAGGCGCTCGCGGGCCTCGTCGACCTGCTCGACCGAGCCGTTGAAGCTGGCGAACGGACCGTCGGTGACGCGAACCTGCTCGCCGATCTCGAAGCGGACCGTCGACTTGGGACGCTCGACGCTTTCCTCGACCACGCCGATCATGCGGGCCGCTTCCTTCTCGGAGATCGGCTGCGGCTTGCTGGCCGAGCCGAGGAAGCCGGTGACCTTCGGCGTGTTCTTGACCAGGTGGTAGGCCTCGTCGCTGAGGTCCATCTTCACCAGCACGTAGCCGGGCAGGAACTTGCGCTCGGCGTTGACCTTGCGGCCGCGGCGGATCTCGACGACCTCCTCGGTCGGCACGAGGATCTCGGAGAAGGCGTCTTCCAGACCCTGGGCCTTGGCCTGGTCACGGATGTGGTCGGCCACCTTCTTCTCGAAGTTCGAGTAGGCGTGGACGATGTACCAACGGTGGCGCGGGTTGGACGGCCGGGCTTCGACTTGGGCGTTCATGGATTATCCGGCGTTCGCGAGCTTCAGGACCTGGGACACGATGAACGACAGGCTCGTGTCGACCACGAAGAAGAACAGGGCGGCGATGATCACCATGATGAAAACCATCACGGAGGTGATCCAGGTTTCCTTGCGGCTCGTCCAGGTGATCTTGCGACCTTCGGCGCGGACCTCCTTGGCGAACTGCACGATGTTGAAGGGCTTCTTCGGCGCGGCGGCGGCGGCCGCCTGACCGGCAGGCGCGGCGACAGCGGCGGCGCTCTTGGCGGCGCGCTGTTTCATCGCTGAGAGATTGCCCGTTTTCTTGGCCATCGGACGGGTCTGAAGCTCTTTCAACTGGCCGAAGCGCGACCATCGCGCTCCGGATATAGGAAGCAGGTGGCACGAGTGGAGGGATTCGAACCCCCGGCCCTCGGTTTTGGAGACCGATGCTCTACCAGCTGAGCTACACTCGTAGACGTCCACCCTCTCGGGCAAATGCCCTCCCGCGAACCGAACAGCGAACCGTAGGCGGTGATACCCGCCGGTCAGCATGCCAATTCACCGGAAGCGGGCCGTTTAGCAGGGACAGCGGCGGCGGGCAAGCAAGCCGGCGCCGGATCGAACCCTCTTCCACGACGTTTTTGTCGGGAAAGGGAAACTCCCATGACCGAACGTCCCAGCAACATCGAGACCGAGAACGAGAACCAGCGCCCCGCCGGCGACGGCAAGGCCCCCCGCCCGGCCACCGAACCGGCCGGCTCGAAGGGGTCGGTGCAGACGGAAAAGACGGAGACAGATCCCGGGAGTGGGGAGCAATAGCGCCTCTATCCACCGGCTTCCCGGCGAAGGCCGGGATCCATGAACTCGCTCTGAGCCCTTGCCCCGCATGGGCCCCGGCTGCGCCGGGGAGACGGAAAATGGGGGGATAGACCGCAATCAATCCCCCTCGCTCCAACCCCGCCCATGCTCAACACGTCCCCGTCGCGGGGGAGGGCGCCTGGTACCAGCCCGATGCGGCGGCGGGGAGTGGTCGAGCGGGATCAGGCGGAGGGGACGTAAGCCTCCGTTCCGGGCGTGCGCTGGTGTGCGTGTCCGCCCGTTCGTGGGCAGCAATTCGAGCCGTCCGGAGAGGCTGGACGGGGAGGATCCGGGATAAAGGGGTGAACAGCTCCGCGCGTCCTGGGCCTGCGAGATAACGACCACGCGGAGCGCTGACCTTCGTCGAAACGGCCCATGACTACCCCTATGCCGGGCGGAGGCCCGGCGCTCCGCCCCCTCCCCGACCTGTTCGCGCCAAGCCCGAAGAGGAGGCGAAGCCGTGACCGACCAGCATCCCTCAACCCTCCCCCAGTCTTCCTCGCGTTGACATCATGCTGCGCCGCATCACATGAGGATCACCATCGGCCCCCGTGGGTCGCGAGGAAATCCAGAGACATGTCGACAGCCGCCGTCGAGGCCGCGCCGGTCAAGGCGAGCCCCTTCTTCGAGGAGAAGGTGCTGTGGGTGAAGCATTGGACCGACCGCCTGTTCAGCTTCGCCATCACCCGTCCGGAGAGCTTCCGCTTCCGGTCCGGCGAGTTCGTGATGATCGGCCTGCCCGGCGTTGACGGCGCCAAGCCGATCCTGCGCGCCTATTCGGTCGCCTCGCCGTCCTGGGCCGAGGAGCTGGAATTCTTCTCGATCAAGGTCGAGGACGGCCCGCTGACCAGCAAGCTGCAACTCATCCAGCCCGGCGACACCGTGCTGCTGGGCAAGAAGCCGACCGGCACCCTGGTGCTGGACGCGCTGAAGGGCGGCAAGCGCCTGTTCCTGTTCGGCACCGGCACGGGCCTGGCCCCCTGGCTGGCAGTGGCCCGTGACCCGGACGCCTACAGCCGCTTCGAGCAGGTCTACGTCTGCCACGGCGTGCGCGAGATCGCCGAGCTGGCCTACCGCGACTTCTTCACCGCCGGCATCCATGACGACCCGCTGGTCGGCGACGAGGCGAAGGCCCAGCTGCACTACTACCCGACCGTCACCCGCGAGCCGTTCGAGCGCCAGGGCCGGTTCACCGACCTGATCGCCTCGGGCCAGCTGTTCCGCGATCTCGGCCTGCCGGGCGACAAGTTCAATCCGGACGAAGACCGGATCATGCTCTGCGGCAGCATGGACTTCATCAAGGACATGGGCGCGCTGGTCGAGACTCACGGCATGGTCGAGGGCTCCAACGCGGAACCCGGTGACTATGTCCTCGAACGCGCCTTCGTCGGCTGATCCCGCGCGCAAGCTGAAGGGGCTGAGCGTCGAGGACGCGCGGGCCCGGATTCTGGCGCGGGCCGCCGCCCTCGCCCCCGAGACCGTTCCCCTGGCCGAGGCCGACGGCCGCGTGCTGGCCGAGACCGTGACCGCGGTCCGCGACCAGCCGCCGTTCGACGCCTCGGCCATGGACGGCTGGGCCGTCCGCCGCGCCGACCTTGGCGAGACCACGACCCTGCGCATCGTCGGCGAAAGCGCCGCCGGGCGCGGCCACGAGCCGATCCTTCAGCCGGGCGAGGCCGTCCGCATCTTCACCGGCGCGCCCGTGCCGGCCGGCGCCGACCTGGTGGTGATCCAGGAAGAGGCGACCCGGGAGGGCGACCGGGTTCGCCTCGGCCCCGCCGGCCCCAACAACAACATCCGCCCGCGCGGCGGCGACTTCCGGGCCGGAACAGTGCTGCTGGAGGCGGGGCTGCGGCTCGATCCCTGGCGCCTGTCGCTGGCCGCCGCCGCCGGCCGCGCGCGGCTGGCCGTCGGCCGCCGCCCCCGCGTGGCGGTGCTGGCCACCGGCGAGGAACTGGCCGCGCCCGGGTCTGCCGCCGGCCCGTTCCAGATCTATGAGTGGGCAGCGTCGGCCTGCTGGCCATGCTGGCCCGCTGGCGCCGCCCCGACGCGGCTGGCCCCGACCGGCGACGACGCGGCCGCCATCGCCGCCGCCGTGCGCGATATCGAGGCCGATGTGATCGTCACCGTCGGCGGGGCCTCGGTCGGCGACTACGATCTGGTCAAGCCGGCGCTGGCGACGCTGGGGCTGGAACTCGACGTCGAGACAATCAATGTCCGCCCGGGCAAGCCGACCTGGTTCGGACGCCTCGCCGACGGGCGTCTGGTGCTGGGCCTGCCCGGCAACCCGGCCTCGGCCTTCGTCTGCGCCGAGTTGTTCCTCAAGCCGCTGGTGCTGGCCCTGCAGGGGGCGACCACGCCGCATCGGATAACCACCGCCCGACTAGCCACGCCCCTGTCCGCCAACGGCCCGCGCGAGCACTGGATGCGCGCCCGGCTGGGCCCGGATGGCGTCACCCCCTTCCCCGACCAGGACAGCTCCCTGGTCACCGTCTTCGCCGCCGCCGATGCGCTGCTGCGACGCCTGCCGGGGGCCGAGGCGGCCACGGCTGGGGATGAGGTGGACGTGCTGCGTCTGGAGCGGGGGTAGGGCTTGCCCCTCCCCTTCGCATCCCCCCAACCCGTGCTAGCCTCCTCCCCAAACAGGGGGAAACACCATGGACCTCGAACTGATCTTCTCGGCCATGACCGGCGTGGCGGTGTTGGGGTGGCTGTGCCTGGTGCTGGCGCCGCTGCGGCGGCCGGCGCTGGTGACGGCGGCGCGGGGGGCGGCCGCGGTGCTGAGTCTGGCCTACGCCATCCTCATGATCCGGGCCCTGGGCGCGCCGGACGCGCCCCAGGGCGGCGGCTTCAACTCGCTGGCCGGGGTGATGATCCTGCTGTCGACGCCGATGGTTATGCTGCCGGCCTGGATCCACTACCTGGCCTTCGACCTCTGGGTCGGGACCTGGCAGGCCGAGGACGCGCCGAAGGCCGGCGTGCCGCACTGGCTGCTGATCCCGATCATGGTCCTGACCTTCATGCTCGGCCCGATGGGCCTTTTGGCCTACCTGATCGTGCGGGTGGTCGTGGGGCGGCTGCGCAAGCCGAAGGCGGCGTAGCACCCCTCTCCCCGTCATCGTCGGAACAAGTCCGACGATGACGGCTGCAGGTGCAGGATCGGGGACAGTTACCCCGCCTTCGCCGCCGCCTTCGCTTCCCGGATCGTCATGATCTGGCCGGTGAAGTAGGGGCTCCGGCCGTTGCGCTTCAGGTAGGCGTCGAAGTCCTGCAGCAGCTTGATCGCCTCGTCATGCTTGCCCTGCTTGACCAGCTGGCCGGCCAGCATGCCGCGCACGTCGACGAGGTTGGGCACAAGCTCCAGCGTCTTGCGGTTCCACTTGATCAACTCCTCGGCCTTGCCGAGCGCGTCGAGGCTGATGGCGTAGTTGGCGAACAGGTCGTAGGTCCCGACCCCTTCCTTCATCACCCGCTCGTACTGCGGGAGGGCGATGGCGTGCTGCCCGGACCGGGTCAGGGCGATGGCGTAGATGGCGCGGGTGTCGGTCTCGGTCGGAAACTTCTGGAGGTAGCCGTAGTAGTTGAGCGCCGCGCAGCCATAGTCCTGCCGGCGATAGCAGGCCTCGGCGTCAGGCTTGCTGGCCGGCGGCGGCGCGGGCGGCGGGGCCGGCTTGCAGGCGCCGACCGCCAGGGTCAGCGCTGCGACGGCGGCGAAGGCATAGGACTTCATCTGGAAAGCTCCCCCGAACTCAGATCCCGACCCTATATTCCCGCTCAGCCTCGCGGAAGCGAGGATGAGCGGAGCTTTGGGGCTACCACGCATCCACCCAGCGCCGCGACGGCCGGGTCCGCGCCGGGCAGCTGTCGAGGCCGCGCACGACCCAGCGGCGGGTCTCGGCGGGGTCGATGACGGCGTCGATCTCCAGCGCCGCGGCCATGCTGGTCGCCTTGCCGGCGGCGTAGAGGCGACCGACCAGCTGCTCGAACAAGGCCTTGTTCTTTTCCGGATCGGTCTCGGCGGCCAGCTCCTTGGAGTAGCCGAGGCGCACCGCGCCCTCCAGGCCCATGCCGCCGAACTCGCCGGTCGGCCATGAGGCGATGAACACCGGGGCGTGGAAGCCGCCGCCGGCCATGGCCTGCGCGCCCAGGCCGTAGCCCTTGCGCAGCACGATGGTGAACAGCGGCACGCCCAGCTTGGCGCCGGCGATGAACATGCGGCTGACGCGGCGCACGGCCCCGGCCGCCTCGCTGTCGGGCCCGACCATGAAGCCGGGGGTGTCGCAGAGGCTGAGCACCGGCAGGTCGAAGGCGTCGCACAGCTGCAGGAAGCGGGCGGCCTTCTCGGCCCCGTCGCAGTCGATGGCGCCGCCCAGGTGCCGCGGGTCGTTGGCGATCAGGCCCATCGGCCGGCCCTCGATCCGCACGAAGCCGGTGATCATCCCCGGCGACCAGCCGCGGCGCAGCTCCAGGAATGAGCCGTCGTCGACCAGGGTCTCGATCAGCGGCCGGATGTCATAGACCCGCAGGCGGTTCTCCGGGATCGACCGGCGCAGGCCGCGCTGGTCGGCGGCGGTCCAGTCGGCGACCTTGCCCTGGAAACTGGAAAGAGCCTGTTTGGCCAGCGCGGTGGCGTGGGCCTCATCGTCGGCCAGGATGTCGATGACGCCGTTGGCCCACTGCACGTCGCTCGGACCGATGTCGTCAGGCTTGAAGACGCCCAGGCCCCCGCCCTCGATCATGGCCGGACCGCCCATGCCGAGGTTGGAGTCCTTGGTGGCGATGATGATCTCGCTGAGGCCCGCGATAGCCGCGTTGCCGGCGAAGCAGCGGCCGGCGACGATGGCGATCTTGGGCACCTCGCCCGACAGGGCCGCGAACTTGCCGAAGGTGGTGACGTCCAGGCCCGCCACGCCGGTGCCGTCGGTGTCGCCCGGCCGGCCGCCGCCGCCCTCGGCGTACCAGACCACCGGCAGCTTCTGCTCGTCGACGATATGCAGCAGCCGGTCGGTCTTCTTGTGGTTCATGTGGCCCTGGGTGCCGGCCAGGACGGTGAAGTCGTAGCTGAGCGCCGCGACCCGCGCCTTGTCCGGCGTGAACAGGTGGCCGTTGATCGCCCCGATGCCGGCGATCAGCCCGTCGGCGGGCGTGTTCTTGATGAGGTCGTCCATCGTCCGGCGGCGGCGCTGGGCGGCGATGGTCAGGGCGCCGTACTCGATGAAGCTGCCCGGATCGAGCAGGTCGTCCAGGTTCTCCCGCGCTGTCCGGTGCCCGGTCCGGCGACGCTTGGCCACCGCCTCGGGACGGTTGGCGTCGAGGGTGAAGGCGTGGCGGTCGATGACCTCCTGCAGGTCGGGGCGGACGTGGTCCGGGTCGACCTCCGCCGCCGCGGCCTGCGCGTCGGCGGCGACGTCGGCGGGCTCAAGGACCAGGATCGCGGCCCCCTTGAGCAGGGTGACGCCCTTGTCGGCGAGGATCCGGACCACCCGGCCGCCTTCGGAAGCGGTGACGACATGCTCCATCTTCATCGCCTCGAGCACGGCGACGGTCTGGCCCGGGCGGACCAGATCACCCTCGCCGACCTCGATGGCGCCCACCGTGGCCTGCAGCGGCGCGGTCACGGCGACCGTGCCGTCGTCGGGAATCGGCGCGATTTCGCCTGGTTTGACGGAATTGGCCGGATTTGGCGGAGTCTCGCTGGAATTGGCCGGATTTCGCGGCGCTTTCTGCTGAATCTGGCCGGCTTTCTCGAGCAGCTTGGCGAGGTTGGATTCGAGGAACTTGGTGGTCGCCGCCCCGGCTGTCACCACCGGCTCGGCGAGCACCGTGCGGAGCAGGTCGGCGTTGCTGTCGACCCCCTCCAGCCGGAACTCCGCCAGGGCCCGGGCCGTGCGGGCGCAGGCCTGCTCCAGGCTGGCGCCGCGCACGATCACCTTGGCCAGCAGGCTGTCATAGGAGGGGCTGGTGACGTAGCCGGCGTAGCCCGCGCCGTCGACCCGCACCCCCGGTCCGCTGGGCGGCTCGTAGGCGGTGATCAGCCCCCCGCCGGGCAGGGCGCCGCCATCGGCTGTCAGGGTCTCCAGATTGACCCGCGCCTGGACCGCGAACCCTTGCACGGCTGGGGTTTTCGTCAGGCCGACCTGAGCCAGGGTCTTGCCCGCCGCCAGCTCGATCTGCACCCGGACCAGGTCGAGGCCGGTGACCTCCTCGGTGATCGTATGTTCGACCTGCAGCCGGGCGTTGGCCTCGATGAAGGCGAAGCCTCCCTTGCCGTCGACGAGGAATTCGATGGTCGCCAGGGTCCTGTACTTGGCCGCCGCGCACAGCTTCTCGGCCGCCTCGTGCAGGGCCTTGCGCAGGGGGTCGGGCAAGGTCGCCGGCGCGATCTCGACCAGCTTCTGGTTCCGCCGCTGGATCGAGCAGTCGCGGTCGCCCACCGCCACCACGGCCCGCCCGTCGGCCGCCACCTGGACCTCGATGTGGCGGGCGTCCTCGACCAGCCACTCGGCGTAGACGCCTCCGTCCCCGAACGCCGCCAGCGCCTCGCGGGAGCAGGCCGCCAGCGCGAACTCGATCTCGGCCTCGGTGCGGACCAGCCGCATGCCGCGCCCGCCGCCGCCGGCCACGGCCTTGAGCATCATCGGGCCGTTCTTCTTGAAGAAGGCCCTGGCGCCGACCAGGTCGATGGGCCCCGTCCCGGCCAGCACCGGCACCTTGGCCTTGGCGGCCATGGCCCGGGCTTTCGCCTTGTCGCCAAAGGCTTCCAGCGCGTCTGGCGAGGGGCCGATGAAGGCGATCTTCGCCGCCGCGCAGGCCCGGGCGAAGGCGGCGTTCTCCGACAGGAAGCCGTAGCCGGGGTGAATGGCGTCGCACTTCGCCGCCTTCGCCGCCGCGATCACACCGTCGATGTCCAGGTAGGCTTTCGGCCCCGCGCCCTTCAGCGCCACGGCCTCGTCAGCGGCCGTGACATGCGGCGCGGCCGCGTCGTCCTGCGCATAGACCGCCACGCTCGCGATCCCCAGGTCGGCCGCCGCCCTGGCGATGCGGATGGCGATCTCGCCCCGGTTGGCGATGAGGATGCGCTTGAAGGCCACGATGGTCCGATCCCTGAAGTCATACAGTCGTTCGAAGCGGCCACCTTAGCGGCGTTCGCGGGGCCGCCATAGCTTGCGACTTGACTCTCCCACCTCAGGGGATGAGAACAAAAGTGGAACATTGGAGAACATCATGTCCGGGTCGCGCGCGGCGCGTCTTGCGGTCCTGAGAGACCAGGTCGCCGCTCTCGAAGCGGGGACTCGGACTCCATCCCTGGTCCAGCCGTTCGGCGATCCGCGCGTGGACGACTGCCTGCCCGGCGGCGGGCTGCCGCTGGGCCGCTGGCACGAGATCGTCGCCGAGGGCATGGAGACCGAGGTCGGCGCCGCGGCGGCCGGCTTCGGCGCGATGCTGGCCCGGCCGCTCGCCGCGACCGGCGCGGTGATCTGGGTGATGCGTCGCGACGACCTCTACGCCCCCGGGCTGGAGAGCCTGGGCTTTCCGGCCCGCAGGCTGATCCAGGTGCGGGTGCGGGACGAGGCCCAGGCGCTGATGGCGCTGGAGGACGCCCTGGGCTCGGCCGGCGTCGCCGCCGTGCTGGGCGAGACCGAGGACGTCGATCTGACCGCCGGCCGGCGGCTGCAGCTGGCCTGCGAGAAGCACGGGGCGACGGGGCTGATCCTGCGACGACGGCCGTTCGGAGGGGCCGCACGCAAGGCGGCGACCGGTTCGGCGGCGGCGACGCGATGGCGGGTCAGCTCCGCCGCCAGCCACCCTCCGCCGGGTGAGCCCGGGCTGGGACCGCCACGCTGGGCCGTGGCGCTGGAGCGGTGCCGGGGCGGTCGTCCCGGGGCCTGGATTTTCGAGTGGAACGAGGAGGCCGATCATGGCCCGCATCCTCTCCGTCTGGCAGCCGGACTGGCCGGTGACGAACTGGCGGCGGCGGAGCGCGTCCGCAGGATCGCCTGACGCGGCTCTCCCTCCCCGCATGGGGAGGGTGGATCCTGCGCAGCCGCAGGCGAAGCAGGAGACGGGTGGGGAAATGGTTATTCGAAGTCGGCGCCAAACGCGGCCGGCCTTGCCCCACCCGGCCGCTGCGCGGCCACCCTCCCCATACGGGGAGGGAGAATCCCCCCTCGCCCTGCTAACCACCGACCGGGGTGTGCGCCGGCTCTACGCCCTCAACGCCGAGGCCCGGGCGCTCGGCCTGTTCGCTGGCCAGAAGGCGACGGACGCCGCCGCCCTGGTTCCCGAGCTCGTCACCCACGAGGCCGACCCGGCCGCCGACGCCGCCGCGCTGGAGGCGCTGTGCGACTGGTGCGTGCGCTTCTCCCCGTCCGTGGCCGTCGACGGACGGGACGGCCTGCTGATGGACATCAGCGGCGTCTCCCACCTGTGGGACGGCGAGCAGGCCATGGCTGACGACCTGCTGGCCCGGTTGTTCGCCAACGGCATTCCCGCCCGGATCGCGGTGGCTGACACGGCCGGCGCGGCCTGGGCCTGCGCGCGCTTCGCCGCCGCCGGGGGGCGGGCCCTGGTCGTCCCGCCCGGCGCCCAGGCCGGCCCCCTGTCGCCCCTGCCCGTAGCCGCCCTGCGCCTGGACGAGGCCGCGGCCGCCCAATTGGCCCGGTTGGGCCTGACGCGTGTCGAGCGGCTGATCGGCCTGCCGCGCGCCCAGCTGACCCGCCGCTTTGGGCCCCAGGTCGTGCTGCGGCTGGACCAGGCGCTGGGCCATGCGCGGGAGGCCCTGACGTTCCGACGGCCGCCCTCCCCCTGGCTTGACCGACTGGCCTTCGCCGAACCGATCAGCCAGCTGGACGATCTGGTCCGCATCGCCGGCGACATCACCGGGCGGCTGTGCGAGCGGCTGCGGGCCGAGGGACGCGGCGCGCGGCGGTTCGAGCTGACGTATCACCGCCTCGACGGCCGGGCCTTCCCGGTCCAGGTCGGGCTGTCGGTCGCCGGCCGCGACGCCCGCGTCCTGGCCCGGCTGCTGGCCCCGAAGCTGGAGGCCATCGACCCCGGCTTCGGCATCGAGGTCGTCACCCTGGCGGCCGACGACGTGGAGGTGATGTCCGCCGCCCAGGGCCGGCTCGACAACAGCCGCGCGGCGATGGCCGAGGAGGGCGTGGCGGCCCTGGTCGACCGGCTGGCCAACCGGCTGGGCGAAGGCGCGGTCTGGCGGGCCGAGGTGGTCGAGAGCCATGTGCCCGAGCGGGCCTCGCGCGCCGCCCCGGCGATCAGCGTCTCCATCACAGCCGGCTGGGACCCGGACAGGCCCCGCCCGATCCGGCTGCTGGCCCACCCCGAGGCCATCGCGGTGATGGCCAAGCTGCCCGATGATCCGCCGCTGCTGTTCACCTGGCGCGGCCAGCGACGGCGCGTACGGCTGGCCGAGGGGCCCGAGCGCATCGCCGAGGAGTGGTGGCGCAAGCCGGTCGGCGACATCGGCCCGGGCTTCGTGCGCGACTACTACCGGGTCGAGGACGAGGCCGGCGGCCGGTTCTGGATCTTCCGCGCCGGCCTCTACGACGACGCGCAGCATCCGCCGCGCTGGTGGCTGCACGGGGTGTTCGCGTGACCCGGTACGTCGAGCTGCAGACCACCAGCAACTACAGCTTCCTGCGCGGGGCCTCGCATCCGGGCGAGCTGGTGCGGACGGCCCATGCGCTGGGCATGCCGGCGCTGGGGATCACCGACCGCAACAGCCTGGCCGGGGTGGTGCGGGCCTGGGCCGCGGCGCGGGACGTTGGCGCCCGCAGCCTGACCGGCTGCCGCCTCGACTTCGCCGACGGCGCGCCCAGCCTGCTCTGCTACCCCTCCGACCGCGAAGCCTACGCCCGGCTGACCCGGCTGCTGACCATCGGCCAGAGCGGCGCGGAAAAGGGCGAATGCGTCCTGCTGCGCGACGATTTCCTCGACCAGTCGGAGGGGCAGCTGGTGCTGATCGCGCCGCCGGCGCGCCTCGACGAGGCCTTCGAGGCGCAGGCCGCGAGCCTGGCCGCCGCCCTGCGCGGCCGCGTCTGGCTGGCCGCCTCGCGCGCCTATGGCGCGCAGGACGCCAGACGCATTCACCGCCTGGCGGGGCTGGCCGAGCGGATCGGCGCGCCGATGGTCGCCACGGGCGATGTCCTCTACCACGGCCCCGAGCGGCGGCCGCTGCAGGACATCCTGACCTGCGTCCGCGAAGGCTGCACGATCACGGAGGCCGGCTTCCGGCTGGAGGCCAACGGCGAGCGGCATCTGAAGACCCCGGCCGAGATGGCCCGGCTGTTCGCCCGCTGGCCGGGGGCGGTGGAGCGCTCCGCCGAGATCGCCGACCGCATCGGCTTCGACCTCGACCACCTGCGGGAGGAGTATCCCGACGAGCCCGTGCCGCCGGGCAAGACGGCGATCCAGCACCTGACCGATCTGGCCTGGGCCGGCGCCCACTGGCGCTATCCCGACGGCGTGCCGAAGAAGGTCACGGACCTGCTGCACAAGGAGCTCAGGCTGATCGCCGAGCTCAACTATCCCAACTACTTCATCACCGTGCACGACATCGTCCGGTGGGCGCGGGCCCGGCCTCAGCCGATCCTGTGCCAGGGCCGGGGCTCGGCGGCCAATTCGGTGGTCTGCTTCTGCCTGGGCGTGACCGCCGTCGACCCGACCAAGAAGGACCAGGACCTGCTGTTCGCCCGCTTCCTGTCGAAGGAGCGGGGCGATCCTCCCGACATCGACGTCGACTTCGAGCATGAGCGGCGCGAGGAGGTGATGCAGTACATCTACCAGCGCTACGGCCGGCACCGGGCGGCCATCTGCGGGACGGTGATCCACTACCGCCCGCGCAGCGCCATCCGGGACGTCGGCAAGGCGCTGGGCCTGACCAAGGACATTACCGCCGCCCTGGCCAATACCGTCTGGGGCAGCTGGGGCGGCGAGATCGCGCGGGACCACATCCGCCAGGCCGGGCTCGATCCCGACAATCCCGAGATCGTCCGCGCCGTCACCCTGGGCAGCGAGCTGCTCAACTTCCCGCGCCACCTGTCGCAGCATGTCGGCGGCTTCGTGCTGACCAAGCGCCGGCTGGACGAGACGGTCCCGATCGGCAACGCGGCCATGAAGGACCGCACCTTCATCCAGTGGGACAAGGACGACATCGACGCGCTGGGGCTGATGAAGGTCGATGTGCTGGCGCTGGGGATGCTCAGCTGTCTGAAGCGCGGCTTCGACCTGCTCAACCAGCATCACGGCGAGACCCTGACCCGCGAGCACGGCGGGCTGTTCAGCGACATCGCCCACATCCCGCAGGAGTGCCCGAAGGTCTACGACATGCTCTGCCGGGCCAACTCGGTGGGCGTGTTCCAGGTCGAGAGCCGGGCCCAGATGTCGATGCTGCCCCGGCTCAAGCCCCGGCGGTTCTACGACCTGGTCATCGAGGTGGCGATCGTCCGCCCGGGACCGATCCAGGGCGACATGGTCCATCCCTACCTGAAGCGGCGGGACGGCATCGAGCCGGTCGTCTATCCCGCGCCTTCGCCCGAGCACGGCCCGCCGGACGAGCTGAAGGTCGTGCTCGAAAAGACCTTCGGCGTGCCGCTCTTCCAGGAGCAGGCGATGCGCCTGGCCATCGAGGCGGCGAAGTTCTCCGATGACGAGGCCAACCAGCTGCGCCGGGCGATGGCGACCTTCAAGAACCTGGGCGACCTCAATGACCACGAGGACCGGTTCATCGGCGGCATGACAGCCAGGGGCTATGACCTGACCTTCGCCACCCGCTGCTTCGAGCAGATCAAGGGCTTTGGCCACTACGGCTTCCCCGAGAGCCATGCGATCAGCTTCGCCCTGCTGGTCTACGCCTCGTCCTGGATGAAGTGCTGGTATCCGGACGTCTTCTGCGCGGCGATCCTCAATTCCCAGCCCATGGGCTTCTACCAGCCGGCCCAGCTGGTCCGGGACGCGCGCGAGCACGGCGTGACGGTCCGCGAGCCCGACATCCTGCACAGCGACTGGGACTGCACGCTGGAGCCGGACGCCGATCCGGCGGCGCGGCTGAAGGCGGTGCGGCTCGGCCTGCGCCAGATCAAGGGGCTGCGGCAGGATGAGGTGCTCAACCTCATGCGGGCCCGCCAGGAGGGAGCAACGACCCTGCTGGACCTTGCCCGCATGGCGAGGCTGTCACGCCGGACGCTGGAGCTGCTGGCCGAGGCCGATGCGTTCCGTTCGCTGGGCATGGACCGCCGCGCCGCCCTGTGGGCGGTGAAGGGCGAGGCCGCGGAGGTCGCGGCGGACCGCAACTCCATGCTGGATGGCCTGCCGCTGTTCGAGGCGGCGGTGAACCTGCCGAAACTGAACCTGCCCCAGCATGTGGCGGAGGATTACCGCACCACCGGCCTGTCGCTGAAGGCGCATCCCTGCCGGTTCTTCCGGCCGCTGCTGGACCGGCACGGCTGCGTCCCGGCCAGTCAGCTCGGGCGCCTGAGGGACGGGGACAGGGTCTCGGTCGGCGGGCTGGTCCTGATCCGGCAGCGGCCCGGCACCGCCCAGGGTATCGTCTTCATCACCATCGAGGACGAGACCGGCCCGGCCAACGCCATCGTCTGGAAGGACGTCTTCGCGGCCAACCGGCGCACGGCGATGGGCGCCAGCTTCCTGATCATCCACGGCCGGCTCCAGATCGCCCACGGCGTGATCCACGTCGTCGCCGAACGGTTCACCGATCTGACGGACGAGCTCGGCCGGATGCGGGAGGAGCCACGACCGACCCGGGCGGGCGAGGCGGTGCGAACCCGACTGGTGCGCAGTCGCGACTTCCACTAACCGCCGATCCCGGGCTGGGCAGTCTAGGCCGCCTCGGCCTCGTCGGGCGCATCCACCCGGGCGGCGGCCTCGGACAGCGCCGCGAACAGCTCCTCCAGCGCGATCGGCTTGCGAACGACGCCATCGGCGCCGGCGGCACGATAACGGCTGACGTCTTCCTCATAGACGTTGGCGGTAAGCATCCAGACCGGGATCGCCGACCCGGAGGCCCGGATGGCGCGCAGGGCGGTCAGACCGTCCATGACCGGCATGTTGGCGTCCATCAGGACCATGTCGTACGACCCGTTCGCCAGCGCCTCCAGAGCCTGGGCGCCGTCCTCGACCAGGGTCAGTGAAACAGCCAGGGGCTCGAGCAGCGCCTGGAGCACATGACGATTGCCGGCGTTGTCCTCGGCGGCGAGAACCCGCAGCGGGCGGTCGGTGTCCAGACCCTCGGCCTCAACCGCGTCGACCTCGGCGTGCGTCAGCACACAGGCCGGCGCCTCGAACACCGCCCGGAAGACCGCGCCCTCGCCGTCGGCGCCATCGCCGACATCGATCCCGCCACCCATCAGCGCGAGATTGCCGGCGCAGATCGCCAGGCCGAGCCCGGCGCCGCCCAGCGCCCGCCCGGCGTCGGTCTGTTCGAACACCTGGAAGATCCGCTCCCGGTCCTGGGCCGTGACACCGGGCCCCTGGTCGATCACCTCGATCCTGACGGCCAGGCCGACGCCGGAGGTCGCGCCCGACGCACTGACGCGGATGACGACCTTGCCGCCGCGCGGGCTGAATTTCAGGGCGTTGGACACCAGGTTGATCAGCACCTGCTCGACCTTGCCACCGTCCGCGACCAGGCCGCAGGGGGTCGGCAGTCCATCGAGGTCGGCGACCAGGGTCACGCCGTGCTCGCGGGCGCGCGGCGTCCAGATGCGCACAACCGTCTCCACGGCCTGGCGCAGGTCGAACGGCGCGACGCTGAGGGTGGTCTTGCCGGCCTCGATCCGGCCGATGTCGAGCATGGAGTCGAGCAGACGCTTGAGCAGCGCCCCGGCATCGACAACGCCCCGGGCCATGTCCTTCTGCCGGACTGTCAGGCGCGAGCGGTTCAGCGCCTCGGCCAGGCCCAGCACGGCGTTGAGCGGGGTCCGGATCTCATGGCTGGTCATGGCCAGGAAGTCGGACTTGGCGCGGCTGGCCGCCTCGGCCTGGGCGCGAGCGGCCTCGGCCTCGGCGACCAGCGCGGTCAGGGCGGCGTTCTTCTCCTCCAGCGCCAGGCGTACGTTCGCCAGCGTCCGGTCCGTGGCCTGCTGGCGCCAGCTGGCCGCCACGACAGCCGCCACGAACAGACAGACCGCGATGGCGAAATGGCTGCTGGCCATGCCGGTTCTGCCAGAGTCGCCGTTGACCGCGATCCAGACCATCGATGCGATGGACGGCGCGATGGCCGCGGCGTAGCCCAGCCGGCTCATGTGAACCTGCAGGGCGGTGAACATCAGCACGCCGATGATCAGCAGGCCGGTCTCCAGACGAACGACCATGGTGGTCGCGCCTTCGCGCACCTCCAGCGCCATGGCGCAGGCCTGCAGCGAGATCAGAAAGGTGACCAGGCCCGTGCGGATGGTCAGCTTGCGCAGGGCGACTTCCTGATCGGGATCCCGCGCGGCGACCTCGACAGCCCAGAACAGCACCCCGTACAGGGCGAAATGCAGCAGGCCAAAGCCTATCGCGTAAGGCACGCCGGCGACGATCCCGACAATCGCCGACAGGCCGAACGCCATGGCGAACCGAACCACGGCCATGCCGCGGTAGTGGCGGACGTAGCCGTCCAGTTTCAGCGCTGCCGCGGTGCGATGCGGGGTTCCCATGGTCGGCTATCCGACCACGGGTGTGTGAAGATGCGACTAAACGCCTCGCCCCTTCAGGCGGAATTCAATCCGAAAGATCGCGGCCGCGAGGGCGCGCCTCAGGCGATGATGTCAGGCGTCAGCTGGTTTTCCAGCTTGGTGATCTGGTCGCGCAGAATCAGCTTCTGCTTCTTGAACCGGGCGATCTGGAGCTGGTTGGGAAGCGGCTGCGACTCAAGGGCGGCGACGGCGGCGTCCAGGTCCTGGTGTTGCTGACGCAGTTCGACCAGGCGCGCGCGAATCTCCACATTGGGCAGCGTAATCAGCCCCGGATCATCGTCGTTCATGCGTCACGCTCCCTCGCCCATGCCAAGGAATACAGCCGGGGGCACCGCTACGCCAAGGCCTTCGCGAGACGATCGAGCGCGGCGGCCGGCGCCGCGCCGCTCCAGGCCATGGCCGCGCGGCGCAGCGCGGCCGGCGCGTCGACGCCCGCGGCCGGGCCAGCCAGCGATTCCAGCGCCTCCATCAGGACCCGTTCGGCGCGCAGTTCGGCGGCCTTGACGTCCTCGCGCAGGCCCTCCCGCGCGGCATCCTCGAAGGGCCGACGGGGGGCCTTCAGCACCCGGCGAACGTTGCGCAGCGGCCAGAGCACGGTTTCGTCCCAGGCCACCGTCGTCTGCACCCCGTTGGCCAGCGTCTCGGGATCGGGATCGGCCCACACGGCCCACAGCAGC